>NZ_JADJKN010000006.1:0-543724 GCF_016705985.1 Candidatus Aalborgicola defluviihabitans | reverse complement strand
AATATGGTATTTATCGTTGAAGTCGCTGCTTGAGAGGCGCGTGTCTCCCACGCGCAAACGAGTCGTAACTGGTGGTTGTCAAGTGCTTTTGTTATCTCGATTTGGACCTTATCAATACCAGCCACTGCGGCTGTAATCAGGTCACGAATACTGGGCTTTTCAGATATGACATCTGAAATGAACTCACCCTTCTTCATCAGTTGAATACTTAGTGGGGTTGGTCGCCTGCCGTTCTCGCCCAATGATTCATGGTTGATTCTCTGGCGAATGTAGGTGCAAACATCATCAACAACGTCGGTCACACTACTCCACAAAACTAGCCCGTAAGGGATTGTCGTAGGTGGCAATATATGAGTTAGTACATCTTCAATGAGCGTCGCACCCAATACCTTTGGGTCCGGATTTGTGCCAGGGAAATTGCGTATGTTCAGATCTGAGATGATTAGCCGAATTCCTTCATACCCCTGTTCTGGCGGCTTTGGCAGCAAAGAATGGCTTTCGTTATCGTACAAATGCCAAACGCACGGAATACCCGATACGGAAAGTGCGTTCGCGATGGCGAATAAATGCTCTGCGTTATCGTCGATCACAACGACTCTAACTGGCGCTATCAATTCCATTTATTTCCCCCCAAATCGCATAACAACAGCAGCACCGTCAAGCGCCACTGGTACATCAAGTTCTTCTCGCAATTCTTCAGCGTTGCACAACGTCAATATGCCGCCCATCTGCTCAGTCACCATGCTGGCAAAGTAGAGCCCGAGCCCCATGCCATTCGGTCGCTCAGAGAAGAATGCGGTTCGCGCCTTGCCAAGTGCGTTCTGAAAACCCTGGCCGTTGTCAATTACAGCAATCAGACTTGAACCATCATCTTCCCTGTGCTGAGTCAAAAACACGTATGGCCCGAGACCCATTGCTGGCATCCAACTCTTGCCGAACCTTTGTCCAATACATGGCGTTATCGAGCAGATTACCAATTGCACCGACCAACAAGTTTGGAGCCGCTTTTATCTTGAAGTCAGGCTCCTCCTTGGTCAAAACGGGGGCTGAGAAGACAACGCTGTGAAAGGCGAAGCGGGACTTACGAACTCTTGTCGCTTGCTCAATGACTTCTGAGCAGAAGATGCTTTTTGCCGGATTTTTCCGCAACAGCGGCGCGAACCCATGGAGCATGTAATGAATTTGCTCGATTTGTTTCTTTATGGATTGCTCATCCAGTTTCCGCTCTACGGCAGCGGCAAGGGCGTCAACCTCCCGTTCGATCTCATGAAAAATTACAGCCAGATTCAATCCCGCTGTACCCGCACTAACCATCACATCACGAAGTTCGGTGTATTCCCTTTCAATCGCATCAATTTCCCGTTGAAAAGCTTTTGGTATGTTCTTACTCTTGACTCCAGCCTTGAGTGAGTCCATAGCATCCAAAAATCTAACGGGAGCTACTGCCGTACCTTTGCCGCGAATGACGTCATCCAGCGCCTTTCGATCATCAATTGCCACGTGCTCAAATCTTTCAAAAGCACTTAAGACTAGTTTTACGAATCGAGGAAATGCGCCTCCACCATCAAATCCCTCCCGGTTAGTTTTTTCCTTTAGCAAATAGCTACTTTCCAGGTCCAAGCTAATAGCAGCGACAAGAGAATTCGTGCCGAAGCGGTCCCCCGGTCGGTTGATTCGCCGAACATTCAAGCCCAACCAGTCGTCGGAGGGTTCACCGTAATTGAAAACGCGAACGTTATCCCGATACACCCGAACACCCGTTTGATCTCTTAACCAATTCTTCAACTGCGTTTGATTCCCCGTTGCCTTCAATACTTCCGGCCCCTGGTGATATCCGTAAATGACTCCCTTTATAGGCCCGATGCCTTCCAAAAACCGGGACTGAAATACTGCACTGGTCTCCTCCCTGCCATCCGTTGGCTCATCATGACTGGCATCCAACAACAACACATCGTTGTTTTTGGAAAGTGTTCGACCAACTACAGACTTCCACAAAGGCGGTTTGAACTTGTAGTCCCAAGAGAATCCACCGTCATCTATTCGAAACGAAAACTCCCAAACTGCTTGATCTTTGAAATCATCTGAACCAAACATCCCTGCAAGTCTTTCTCCCTACCAGAACCGAAAGCAAAACAGAGAAGCTGTCGTTTGTAGAAAACGGACTGCCAGAGAGGTCACCAATCGATTGAGCTTGCGAAGATCGCCCGGGAGCCAGCGTTCTCTGTAAAGACCACTGATTTCAATCTGCGTACCTGTTTGATCGCCAAGAAAAACACTCGGGACATCACGCTCCTCCACTTGCACACTCAACTGATCCAAGTAGGCGCCTTGGCCAAATCAAATCGTCCAGTTGATATGCAAACGGCATTCTTTGGCGCCGCGTTTTTTCGTTACCAATGTAAGCTGCCTACCCAACTTGAAGGCGGCAACCCTTCCGACCCCCTTCTCACCCAATGGGAGGCGGTGGAAATGCGGTGATCGAAAACGTTGCGCTTGTCCGCGCTTGGAGTCAGTAGCAAGTACCAACCATTTTGACTGAAGATCTTCCAGCGTCATACCATCATCATCTTGAACCGCAACGGTTTGAATTGCTTTGTTCAAGTCAATGGTTACCGAAACAGATTTAGCATCGGCGTCATAACTGTTCTTGACCAATTCAAAATCGCAAGCCCATCGCCCCCGATCAGTTCCTCCCCAAGTAGGCGTAGCACGTGGCTATTTGCTCGAAGAGCCACTCTTATTTGCTTTGTTTCATTCATAGAGATTCTTGTAACTTCCAAAACAATGGTCCTATTACACCCGAATTTGTTTGCCCAGACCGGTCCGGACCGCAGCACCTGTACACCCGCCTCCAAAGGGCGTCAGCTCTTGAAATAAGTCATAAATGGTTCTCGACTTTGAGGCAGTAGTTTGTGTGGGAAGCTGTCTGGGCGACGAAGCCGGTTTGATCAAATTGCGCCGGTGGTCAGGTGTGGCTTATCTGCATCGAGATTACGCCTATTGACACTTCTTCTTTGAATTGCCACTTTGTTCTTGGGAAGAAGTAACTCGTGCCCTTGGTGGTAAGAACAATCTGACCATGTCAGTCACTAAAAATGCCGTTGCAGCCGAACGCTACTGCTAAAGGTCATTGGCCAAATTGGATTTGCGAAATATTCACCATAAACCAGGCGGCGACCGAACTAGCTGACTAGTGATAACTCGTTTTGACGACAGCTAGCATTGACTGATGCCGGTCGGGGGCAAGTTGCACTCAACTCCCGGCAACATCGTTTTGGTTATAGATCGATACCAGAGGCCGGGGAAAACAAGGCAAGCTGGTCCTGCGAAGTAACCATGCTGGCCATAGACCGCGCAGCTTCAGTTGAGATCTCTTTGGTAGAGACCAACGGCAGGATGCCATCGTAGTTTGCAGATCAGTTGAGATACACGTTTCTTGTATTGTGCTGGGCTCGGTGCCTTGTCTTGTCGCTTCCAATGGCGCATTCGGTTGCACCATACACACGCAGCCGCGATGTTTTGTGCCGTGTCATCGCCACCATCCTGCTGGGCGATCAAGTGTTCCGCCGTGCACTGCAGATGCTTGGCCTTTCGCAGGCTAATGCCGTATCGAGCCGTGAATTCGGTCGGGTCAACTTCCCAGATGGGGAGCGTGCAGTAGAAGCAGCGGCAATTTTGGCGAAAGAACGCCTGGTGGCGGAGTTTTCGAAGTGTTTTTGGGTTCATGGGAACTCACTTGGTTTAACAAGCAAATCCCCGTTGACGTGTGCACGTATGGCGGGCGCCGTCGTTCAACGTATCGGCGGTGCATGGGCTAAGTCCAATGCGGTCGGGGGTCGCGATTCCCGAGCCTCTGAATTCTAAGGAACTTGCTGGAATTTCGCAAGTCCGAGCCTTGTCCAATGAGGTGTGAGCCTGAACGCCGGGCGTATTTCCAACCAGAAATGAGCCTGAAGCAGCGAGTTGGCAATTGAACCCGGGGCTTGATCATCCAAGAATGGTGATCAACATGGACGAAGCCAAGCTGCGCACCATTGCGCAACTGCAGGAGTTTTTGGACGCAACACTGGAGATCAGCTTTACGGGAACGCCTGGCAACAACGATAGCCAGCGCTACGAACACATCAGCCGCGTACTCAAGCGTTTTGAGTACCCTGGGCGCGGCAAAGGTGAGCGTGGGGTGGTGCTGGCGTACCTGAGGCGCACCAGCGGCTACAGTCGCGCCCAGCTCACCCGGCTGGTCGGACGTTGGGAGGCCAATCGGCTGGCTCCTGTGCCCTTGGCAAAGCGCTACGGTGCGCCTTCAATCCCCTTTGCCCGCAAGTACAGCGCCGCTGACGTCGGACTGCTGGCCCAGATGGATCGGGCCAACGAAGATGTCTGTGGACCTGCCATCGTGCACCTGCTGCAGCGCGCCTTTGTTGTCTATGGCGACCAGCGCTACGAGCGCTTGTCAAAGCTATCGGCATCGCACCTGTACAACTTGCGCAAAAGTGCGGGCTATCGGGCATTGCGCACCAGCTTTACCAAGACCCACGCCGTGTGCAATCCCATTGGTGTACGCAAGGCACCAAGGCCCAATGGGCGTGCTGGCTGGGTACGCATTGACAGCGTGCACCAAGGCGACCTGGATGGCATCAAGGGGGTCTACCACATCACCTGTGTGGATGCGGTGAGCCAGTGGCAGGTGCAGGCCTGCGTGCAGGGCATCAGCGAGGCCTTTTTGCTGCCGGTGCTGGAGATGGTGATTGCGCAGTTCCCATTTCAAATCGACGGCTTCCACTCGGACAACGGCTCCGGAGTACATCAATCACAAAGTGGCAAAGATGCTGGAGAAACTGCGCATCGAACAGACCAAGTCACGTTCGCGCAACAGCAACGACAACGCCCTGGCGGAGAGCAAGAATGCCAGCGTCGTGCGCAAGCATATGGGCTACAGCCACATCCCCCAAAAGTACGCCAAGCCCATCAACGTGTTCTACCAGGAAGTGTTCAACGAGTGGCTCAATTTGCATCGCCCCTGCCTCTTTGCAATCGAGGTTGTCAGCGACAAAGGCAAGATCAAAAAGGTCTACAAAAAGCAGGATGTCAAGACACCTCTAGAGTGTTTGGTGCTGCTCAACAAAACCGATTTGGTGGTTTTTAAAAGCGCAACAACCCTCGAAGAACTTGTGCTCAAGGCCAAGGGAAAGAGCGACTTGCAGGCCGCCCAGGAGATGCAAAAGGCCAAGGCCGAATTGTTTGAGTTGTTCAACAAATCAGGGTGTAAAAACCAGACCTGAGTTGACTCAACGGAGGATAAAAAAACACGCGCGCCGGGGGGGGGGGCCTCCGGCGGCCTGGCAGGGGCCTGCAATGAAGAAATTTAGGCCCCAAACCCGGACACCTTAAACTTCCAGTTTTAACCAAATCAAGTCAACCGGCAGCAGTTACCAGTTGCAGAGCTGCTCAGGCTCATACCTGGATTGGAAAATACTGTCCGTGACTGCCAGTACCTACAAGCCTACACACTTGCGTCAGCGACCTGTCTGTCGGTCGCTGGAACGCAATCTACCCAACCAATGAGCAGTGGCAAGTCTGTCTTGCGTTTGCTTCGCGCCACCGCATTGCGAACCAAATCCACTTCCATCAGGGTGCAGAACCTGGAGAATTCATTAAAGCTCGCCTCATCTGCCTTGCCACCAAAACTTTGCACGATCATGACTGCGATTGATGCGTTAAACCTTCGCGCTTCCAGAAGCGGTGACGCCGTTCGATGCAGCAATTGATAGCGAATGCCCTCCAAGTTGGCCTGCGAAATTCCAAGCGTGTTCTTTAATGATGCCAGCCGCTGCGGCTTCCTGCTATTGATCGGGGCGTCCCGCAGCCATTCGTCCACAAACTTATCAAAAGGCTCGCCGGATTTGGCCTCGACAGCCATGGAGGCGGTGCCAGTTGGCAATCTCAACAAGGTCCAAACGTCATTTTGAGATGCGTGCCCCCCACCTTCGATCTGGACCTTGTGCTCTGGAATTCCCACAAGCAGGCTTGCATTTCTGGACAATTCGTTGGAGTCAAGGGCTTGGGCTATGCCTGGCGGCAGGCCGCGATCAGAGGCCCGTGCTTGCTCCCATGAAACTGCGCATTCAAAAGCTGATTTACCACGCACCCAGTGTTTTTCGGGGTCGCCTAACAGTCTGCGCCAGTCGCAGGGTCCCTGAGAAGGTAAGAAGAGATGGCTCATGTTTGCTCAGGTCAGTTGATACATCGTACCCCGTTTCGTGGGGCTTTCACTTCGATAGACCGCAACTGGATGGTGACGAACAACAGGACTATTCGCCTTGCTGGAGGGGGGCAGTGCTCCTACCAATGCGATTCAAAAGCTCTCGCTCAGACATCCAGCGCCGCACGCTCTGGCGCAATTTCGCCTCCACAATGCAAAACGATTCACCGTGATGCTGTTCCCAAAGGTGGGCAACTTCATGGAACGCCAAATCCAGTGTGTCTCCGTGCCGGAACCCAGTCTCAGTGGTCAACAGCATCGGGTTGACAAAAACACGGTGTGGCTTACCGTCCGCGACTGAAACAGCGCAAAGCCCTTGGGCGTTGTCAACAAAACAGAACCCGGCATCCACACGTCGCCCACCATGAAACGCCTGCAAGTCGGTAACTCTGCCGTGAAAGTTGTTCCAATCAACGGGCAGTCCGAATCCATCGAATAGCGCCACACCGTTCGTAATTGCCCAATCGCAACAAAGGATGGTAATCAGCGCAATACGCCAACTATGGGCCAACTTGGCGTTGCGTTGCTTGTTCAATTCAGCGACCAAGGCCGGTGCGGTGAGGTAGGCCTGGCTCCCGGCTGACCGTCGTAAGGAAAGCGATTCGACTTTTAGATGAAAGTTTGCCGGGTAACGGTCATGAGTAATGCGCCTGAGCGCCGCAGCGTAGCCTGCAACTGACTCAGGTTCGACAGCTTCCGTGCACACCATGAGCAGAGGTGTTGTCGGCCTTCCACTGGTATCGCCGCCAGCGTCAATACTGTTTGGAATGATCCGCGCCGCGTCCACGCCAGCTTCAAAGTTTATTGACAGGTCCAGCGCCTGACCATAACGAACGGCACTCTGGTTTTGCACCAGCCCACTCACCACTTTGGAAAACTGTTCACGCACAGCAGAACTGAACCCGTCACGATTGGCCGTCAATACCGTGCTGCCCGCGTCAAGTTCAAGCCCGCCACTCAACGCACTCTGGTTGGCACTGGAGTAAAAGGTCTCGGTGAACATGGGTAAACCCGCCACTGACACCACAAATTCGGACCGGCTACTGCCCGCAATTTCGTCGTACCACATGGGACCCAGCGGGGTTTGCACGTAGAAGTTATAGACGGTTTCGTTGTTTTGAGGCAGTTCCTGGCCGTCAAGGAGAATCGTCACCGGGCGACCAGTGGCATATTCCATGAAGCAGGCTCGGACATAGGTTCTGATCCGTTTGTGCCATGAATCCAGCATCAAAGCTTCATCAGCCAAATCGACCGTCATTCTGCTGCCGTCAATACGTCCACCATCGATCTGCAAACGGAATTCACTGCCACTGCCTTGAACTGTCAAGTCTCGGGTCTGTATCGTGTAGGCATGGTGTGCAAAGAACAAAATGGCCTTGGCTATGCCAAAACCGCCAATTGATCCCGCTGGCTTTCTGGAACCGCCCATACAGAGCAGCACGTTTTCCAAAGTGTCACGGTCCATGCCGATGCCATCATCATCAACGTGGAGTTCAATCCGGCCAGCGGCATTGATGGTCAACCTGAAGTCGATGGTGGTGGCCTGCGCGTCGTAGGCGTTTTGAATGAATTCGCGGATCATTGCCCAGCGCCAGTCGGAATATTCAGATTTCGCCTTCTGAAAATAGCTGTGCGGCACCTGCACTTGTCGAGTTTCGTTCATGATGGGCGCTCCACCGACTGCTGGAATCCTTTGGCGGGTACAGCATTTCTCGGGGCAACAGCACCAGACGCGAGCCACGATTCAAACTTTGTCGCGTCAATGACGATCTTGCGTTGCCCTGCTGGTCGGACGATGCAGTCGATCATCCCGTTGGATCGCAAACCCGCTTTCGGGTATTTCGCGTAGGCCTCTGCTTGAGCAATCAGATGTCGCAATGACTTTTCTGAAAAGCATGGGAAACGAGCAGAGGTTTCCTTGACAGTAAGCCAACGCCGTTGTTCCAGTGGCAGCGACTCGATCTTTGGTGCGATCAAGGTTTGCCGCCGTCTTTTCGGCGTAGCAATCACCGAATCAGAACCCATATCGCAATGCAAGCCCGCTTTGCCAAAGTGTGCGCGAGTCTCGGACATGCCACCCGCTGGGGAAGACGGTTTGGCGTTGGCCTGACTATGCGACGGACCAGTGAAACCAACTGCCCG
The DNA here is from genome assembly GCF_016705985.1 of Candidatus Aalborgicola defluviihabitans. Classification (NCBI taxonomy): domain Bacteria; kingdom Pseudomonadati; phylum Pseudomonadota; class Betaproteobacteria; order Burkholderiales; family Comamonadaceae; genus Allorhodoferax (SeqCode); species Candidatus Aalborgicola defluviihabitans. The sequence goes on along the minus strand of NZ_JADJKN010000006.1, from coordinate 535,320 downwards.
GGAAATCTGCTGCACACGGAGGACAACCCCAGCAAGAATGAATTTGATGTTCATGGCAGGCCCCTTTCACAACAATGACGGAATCTGCCGCCGTTTTCCAATGCGGACGTACTTCTGCAAGGTCGCCTCACTGCGGTGCCCGGTTTGTTGCATGAGCTGGTAGCTTGGGATACCTGCCAAGGTTCCTGCTGTGGCAAAGCCGGCCCGTAAGCTGTGACCCGAGTACGAATCGGGGTCACGACCTGTCAGCACAATGATCCGCTTGACAATCTGCGCCACGGCATGCGCGGTCAGTGGTTTGTTGGCGATCTGGTCGTGCCGGTTTACCGGCATAAAGATGTAGCCGGATTCATTGCCACACACCTCCTGCCAGTGTTTCAGTGCCTTTACAGGGCAGCGATCACCAAAGGCAACCGGAATGAACTTTACGAAACCTACGCCGGTTTGATCGACCTTGCTGGACTTCAAAGTGATTTCAATACCGCTTTCCAGCCAGGACACATCAGCCCAAGTGAGTGACACCAGTTCACTTCTGCGAAAAGCACCAGCCCAGCCAATGGCCAGAAGCGCCATGGTGCGTGCCGCCTGCGCTGGTCGTCCCTTGGCGGCGGCAGACCACATGTCAATCAGCGTGTTTTTTTCAATGGCGGTTACCTGCCTTTGACCAACACCCAGGCTACGGCGCACACCTTTCATCAGTTGCTTGATGCGCGGGTCATGAACGGGCGACTTGTGACCGCGCTCCAAATGTTCGACGTGCAGGCTGACCAGTCGCTTTTCGATGGTAGCCACGGCGAGGGAGGTTGCCATGGTTGTGATGAAAGTGACCACTTGATCGACCGTGGCCGGAATAGTGCCCCCGGCAGCCAGGTAATACCGAATGTCTTTGGCGTATTCGGCTCGGGTTGAAACTGCCTTGGCGGCGGCGACATAGTCTTCTTCGGTCAAAGCTAGAGCCTGACCGATCTTTCGATTCGGATTCATGGTGTGTTCTTTCGGTGAAATGTCGTCAAAAGCCACGCAAACTGGCATACGAAAAGTGCAGTTTTTCGAAGCTTTGCGGTATTGAAAAATGCGGCGAAGTTGCCGCTGGTGTTGTCAGGCCGGATGGTCGGTCCTGACTGTGACCCTTTGTCAGAGGCGTCTTGGTGAGCGCACGAGTTGGGGTTTGCTGACCGTTTGCAATGGCCCATGTTTTGAGGCGGTCTGACCCATCGTCAACGAGTCGCTGGTGGACGGGGCAGACGGCGGGCGGGAATCGGTCAGCGTTTTAACGTATTGCGTCACGTCACTGAGTAGCCAACGTGCCGCTGCTCGGCGACTAGTTCCGAGTTTCAGTGGTCGTGCAAATTTTCCGGTGGCCACCAGCTCGTAGATCTTCGACTTTTGCAGCGCCAGCATTCTGCAAATATCGGTCATCCTGACGAGCTGCGGAATGGTGTTCTCCGGATCACTTGGCGGTTCCTTGGTCGTTGGAATGTTTGGGGTTGAGGTCGCTTGATTGCGGTTGCGGACTTGGCTCATTGGGTGTGCTCCATGGTGGGTTGAGCCGCACCAGTAGGAAACAAGCGTCCAGAAATGCAAAAAGCCATGACTGTGAGGTCATGGCTTTCGCTGATTTCAGTGGTTTCTGGCGCTTGATGCTGGCGCGGCACGGCGCGTGATGCGCCGTGCGCTCAGTTTACGTGGACCATTTTGGCCTGTCAAAAATGAAATACTTTGGTGCTGTGCGACGTCTTATCCTGGTTTTCTGGTTTGCCCAAATGGCAATGGTGGATAGCACCGCGTAAATCCTCTACGTCGGTCAACCGCCGAGTCACCGCGCTCGCATGCAATGGAGGTAGCGAGCCCAGACCGCCGCCCGGTGTTGAGTTCCGGTGACTACTGTGTAGAGCACTTACTTGTCGGCCACGGGTGGCGAATCCCATCCAATGCGGTGCCAGTGGTTTGGTTTCGAGAAAACGGTCAATCAGCGACCACGGAATGGTCGATCAGGACTGCCGTCGGTGGAGTTCTGACCCCTTGAAATTCTCGTCGCACGTGAGCACAAAGTCTCCGTGAATTCCGTTGACGGCAACGAATTGGGTCAGGAACGATGCCGGGAACTGCACTGTCGCTCCGTCAATGCATTGAACAACTACCTGTCTGACCGTGCCACGGTAGTAGTTCAGATACCGCTGTGCAGAAATATTGAGATGAAATTCAAATCGTTTCATGCCACTGGTCTGCCGATCAAAGCATCAGTGGCTGTGCAGCTTTTCCTGCAACCAGACCTTGATGAGGGACTGGTAGGGCACGTCACGGGCATTTGCGGCTACCTTTATCGAGTCCAGCAGGTGCTGTGGCAACCGCAGTGAAATCGTCTTGGTCGTGGGCTTCAAGTTCGGCAGCGTCACCTTCTTGGCTTTTGACCAGTCAAGGTGTTCGGTCGAATCATGCGATTCCCAGTACGCACGCTCTTGCGTTTCGTTGGCGAACTTCGGAATGGCTTTAGTCTGCTTGTTCATAAATGGCTCGCTCCTTTCGGTGCATGTCCCTGGCGGAAATCACACGGATCAATTGGCCCGCCTGGCGCAGGGTGAACGTGATGTGCAACATTCGCCCTTCATCGGTCTTGCCCAAAGCATGAAGCCTAGGTTCCTTCTGACTGTGACTGGCATCGTCCAACAGCAGCAAAGGCACGTTGAAAAACACCTGCTCAGCCTCAGCCGTGGAGACGCCGTGCTTCTCGTTCTTGCGGGCATTGCCGTCGTCCCAGTTGAACCCAATAATCTTGCTCAGGTCAATCATGAATGTATATTATCACCATATACAAAATTTGAATAACGACCATTTCATCCCTCACATTCGGTAAACCACATCGGGGCTGCCATTGCGTGTTCTCGCCGCCGCCTGAACCCGCTCCTGTGGCGTCTCAGGGGTCAGCATCAATTGCTTGGAATCCTCAATGCGTATTGCCTCCGGGTGCTCCTGCCGGATCGTTCTCTCGGATATGCGCGTGCGGGTAAACATCCAGGTGCCCGCCCATTGGATACGCCAAAAGTAGACTTCTTCAGTAATCATGGTGATTGAATGATACTGTACATAAACCCAGCTTGTCTAGTAAGATTGCTGACCAAAAGACAAAAAAGGGGATGTCAGCTATGCAAGCTTCCAACACGCGACCTGCTCGCAAACCAGTCCTGCCGATGGCCGCCTTGCCCGCCATTCGCCGGTGCGCGCAGTGGCCATTTCCGGTTGGCGTGGTACGCCGCACGTCTGGAGATATTGCCGCTACTGCGCAGGGCGTCATCGCCACTACCGCGCGTGCCTTTCTGACTCAAAAAGCATCATGTTGAACGCCGTCAAGCAAAGGCTGCAGGTAATGATTTCGAGGGATTTTCCCCGGTCCCTTTTTGTGTCTGTATTGGTGGTTCTCGTCTCGACCACCGCATTAGCTGGATGGAACAATGAACGCGACCGGGACGACGGCGCAGGGCACATGGCGTGGAACATTTAGCCGAATTACCAACTAACAGCTTTACGGCGTCTTGCGCCTAACTTTAGCTGCTGCGGTCGCCGTGCTGGCGCCGCTGAGCATTGACGTTTGAGCACTGAATAAGCCAATTTGACCGACCGTTGTCTGGAAATTTGGCTCTCCGCAATGTCTTTAAAGAGCCAGCCGCTTTTCTCTTGTGCAGTTGTTCAAAATTGAAACACCGCAATGGGGCAAATCGTGGACCTGCTTCGGGGGGCGGGTGCTGGCCAATGACAGCTTTCTGGCAGCCAATCGTATCGCCAGTTAGAAGTCGCAAGTGAACTTCGCTTCCGTGCCCAATGCCGTCCTGAAGAAATCGACAAAGCTGCCACTTACGGCGCCCTGATTAGCTCATCGGCCGCCAACTGGCGCAGCTGTTCAATTCCAAATGAGGGAAAGTGCCTCCCGCCGAACGTCTCCTTATCGTGACTCAACCCAGGTGGGTGTGACGTTCTGGCTTGGTATGGGCTGGCATGGCGGCCAGGCCCTGCAAAATGCCACAGGCATCTACCGCCCTTTTCGGTCTGGCAGCGTTGGCGCAGCGTGGCCAATTGCTCTTTCAGGTGCTCAGTTCCCGGATGCGCTCATCGACGTGGGCCATGTGCTGATCGAACACGGCATTGATGGCGCCACAACCCTCGGCGGGCTGATCTGCCAGACCCAACAGGGTTTGGATTTCTTCGTGGCTCATGTCCAAGGCTCGGCAGTTGCGGATAAAGCGCAAGCGCTCTTGATGGGCCGGGCCGTAGACCCGGAAGTTGCCTGCGGTGCGCGCGGTCTCCGGAAGCAGTCCTTCCTATTCGTAGTAGCGCACAGTTTCGACAGTGGTTTGAGCGACCTGGGCCAATTCACCAATTTTCATGACAGATTCCAAAATAGTTCTTGACTCTATAGTAACTTCAGGTTGTGTAATAGGGGGAATTTAAAACAAAGCCCTTATGACCGCACACGATCAACAGACATGCCCTGGCCAGACAACACACCCGATGGTTCCCCTGCAGAACGCGTGTTGCAGTGGGCACTGTGACAGGGGTGCCCGTCCCTGGCGCCGTCAAAGAGGCGTTGGCCAGTGCCGGGAGCAAGACCCCCCATCCGCATCCTGCAGATGGATTGCCCCACCGAAGAGGCGTTGTTGCGCAAAAAGCTGGGCGGCATGGCCGGTGTGGACGGCATGGAGTTCAATCTCATGCAGCGTGTGCTCACCGTCACGCATGAACCCCAGGCGATGAAGCCGATTCTGGACGCCATCCGTCTCGCTGGGCTTCACGCCGGAAGTCGTCGGCGGCGCACAGCGCCGACGACGCCCGCCGAGCCCGCCAAGCCGTGGTGGCCGCTGGCGCTGGCCGGGGTGGCGGCCATTGGTTCTGAAGGCGTGCATTGGGCGGGTTTCCCACGTGGTGGCCGCCGCTTGGCACTGGCCGCGGTGCTGGCCGTGCGGCCGACCGCCAGAAAAGGGCTGGATCGCCATTCGGAACGGCAATCTGAACATCAATGCGCTGATGAGCATCGCCGTGACCGGTGCGCTGCTGCTGGGCCAGTGGCCCGAGGCGGCCATGGTGATGGTGCTGTTCACCATTGCCGAACTGATCGAAGCCAAGTCGCTGGACCGCGCGCGCAACGCGATCCAGGGCTTGATGCAATTGACACCCGAGCGTGCCACGGTCTTGCAGGCTGATGGCAGCTGGCAAGTGGATGCCAAGCTGGTCGCGGCTGCCCAGGGTGCGCGTCAAGCCCGGTGAGCGCATTGCGTTGGATGGCAGCATCGCCAGCGGACGCTCCAGCATCAACCAGGCCCCGATCACCGGCGAAAGCCTGCCGGTGGAAAAAGTCGAGGGCGATGCCGTGTTTGCCGGAACCATTAACGAAGCGGGGCTCGTTTGAGTACGTGGTCACTGCGGCCGCGAGCGACAGCACGCTGGCGCGCATCATCCATGCGGTGGAGGAGGCGCAGGGCGTCGGGCGCCCACCCAGCGTTTTGTGGACCAGTTTGCCAAGGTCTATACGCCAGTGGTCTTTGCCATCGCGTTGGCCGTCGCCATCCTGCCGCCGTTGCTGCTGGGCGCGGCGTGGTTTGACTGGGTCTACAAGGCGCTGGTGCTGCTGGTCATCGCCTGCCCCTGCGCGTTGGTGATCTCCACACCGGTGACCATCGTCAGCGGGCTGGCCGCCGCCGCGCGTCAAGGCATTCTGATCAAGGGCGGCGTCTATCTGGAAGAAGGCCGCAAGCTGAAATGGCTGGCGCTGGACAAGACCGGCACCATCACCCATGGCAAGCCGGTGCAGACGGATTTCGCTGTGTTGAACGGTGGCGATGCCGCGCAGGTGCGCAGCCTGGCCGCCAGCCTGGCCAGCCGCTCCGACCACCCCGTATCGCGTGCCGTGGCCCAAGCCGCACAAGCGGATGGTGTTGCACTGCGTGAGGTACAGGACTTTGAGGCGCTGGCCGGGCGCGGCACCAAGGGCCGCATTGACGGCAAGCTGTACCACCTGGGCAACCACCGCCTGATCCACGAACAGGGGCGCTGCTCGACGCGCTGGAAGCGCAGTTGTCCGCGCTGGAGGACAGGGCAAGACCGTGATCCTGCTGACCGACGAGCAGCAGGTGCAGGCGTGTTTGCCGTGGCCGACACGGTCAAGGACAGCAGCCGTCAGGCCATTGCCGAGCTGCACGCACTGGGCATCCAGACCTTGATGCTGACCGGAGACAACGCCCACGGCGGCGGCCATTGCAGCGCAGGTGGGCATCGACGAAGCCGTGGCGACCTGTTGCCCGATGACAAGCTCAAGGCGATCGAAGCCAAGATGGGAGAGGGCGGCGCAGTCGGCATGGTGGGCGACGGCATCAACGACGCACCGGCCCTGGCACGCTCCGACATCGGCTTTGCGATGGGCGCAGCCGGCACCGGCACCGCGATTGAAACCGCCGACGTGGCGCTGATGGACGACGACCTGCGCAAGCTGCCGCGCTTTGTGCGCCTGTCACGCCGCACCCATGCGGTGCTGCTGCAAAACATCGTGCTGGCGCTGGGCATCAAGGCCGTGTTTCTGGTGCTGACGCTGCTGGGCCTGGGCACCATGTGGATGGCGGTGTTTGCCGATATGGGGGCCAGCCTGCTGGTGGTTGGCAATGGGCTTCGGCTGCTGCGTGTGAAGACATCGGAGTAGGCCCATGGACATTCTTCAAGCACCCACCACACCGCCATCCGACGACCAGCTTGCCAATTGGCGACAAGCGACATCACTCCTCGACTACGGCCATCCCGCGATCCAGGACCAGGTCGCGAGGCACGGCTGGATGCAACTTGGCGAGTACGAACGCATTGGCGCGGTCTACAACTTTGTGCGCGATGACATCGCCTTTGGCTACAACGCATCGGATGATTTGCCTGCCTCCACGGTGCTAGCCGACGGCATTGGTCAATGCAACACCAAGGGCACACTGTTGATGGCACTACTGCGGGCAGTTGGTGTGGCCTGCCGCTTTCATGGATTCACGATTGACAAGGCGCGCTGCAAAAGGGCGATCACTGGGATCGCCTACCAACTCGCGCCGCGCAGCATCATCCACAGCTGGGTAGAGGTCTGGAGCGCTGGCCAGTGGATTCGCCTTGAGGGTTTCATTCTGGACCGCCCTTACCTGCAGGCGCTGCAACGGCGATTTGCGGGACATCAGGGGTCGTTTTGCGGGTATGGTGCAGCGACCCCCAATCTGCAATGCCCGCCGGTGGATTGGGTTGGCCAAGACACGTTTATCCAGAAGGATGGCATCAACCACGACTTCGGACTGTTTGATTCTCCGGACGACTTCTATGCGCAGCATGGCGTCAACCTGAGCGGGGTCAAACGTTCGCTTTATGCGTACGTCATTCGGCACGCGATGAACCGTAACGTGGCACACATTCGTGAAAAACTATGAATGGCACAAACCCGAGAGGGTTAATGATGAAGGGCTGCTACACTCTCGCCGCAATGCGCCGCTGGTTCCTCATCTTCCTCGTAGTCTTCTTGCCGATGCAGCTCAGTTGGGCTGCAGTGGCGAGTTATTGCGAGCATGAAACTGAGGCAACGACTCAGCACGTTGGGCACCACGAGCACCAGCACCAAGCCGATGCCGAACCCACGGACAGCGACAACTCCAAGGCCTTTGGGTCGTCTGATACAGACTGTAGTGCTTGTCACGCTGGCTGCTGCACGGCCATGCTGCAGTCGACCCCCTTCTTGACGATTAGCCTGTCATCAGATGCGCACGGTGCACCCGCGCTGCGCCTGTCCTCCCACCCCGCCTCCCTGCCGGAACGCCCGAACTGGACTGACCTCGCCTGATCGGCGAGGCTGGCTTTTCCCTGACCTTTACTGCGCACTGCGCAATGCCTGCGTGATCGTGTAGCGGTTCTTGTTGATTGCACCTCGCCGATTCCCCCAAATGTTTTTCATTTTTGGAGAATCGGATGTTCCGAAAAAATCAAGTTATTTGGTTGCCTTGCGTGATGCTGGCCCTGGCTGCCAGCGGCGCTGCCGCTGACCCGGCACCCACCACGCTCAAGCAAGCCTTTGAAGCCGCATGGCAGCGCCAACCTGAAACTCTGTCACAACAGATGCGCCAGGAAGCAGCGGCGGCGCAGCAGCAGGCCGCCACCCGTTGGACCGCAGAGCCGGTTGCGCTGGAGTTATCCGCCAAGACCGATCGCCTGAACCAGAACCTGGGGCGGGATGAAACAGTGGCCGGGATCAGCATTCCGCTGTGGTTGCCGGGCGAACGCACGCGCACCGGCGCGGTGGCCGATGCCCAGGCACGCGCTGCGAACAGCCGCGTACGGGCGGCGCAGTTGCGCACAGCGGCACACGTGCGCGAGGCTTATTGGGCCTGGCAGCGGGCTCGCATCGACCATGTACTCGCCGGTGAACTGTTCGGCCACGCGCAACAACTGGCGAAGGATGTCGGCAAACGTGTGCAAGCGGGCGACTTGGCGCGTGCCGACCAGCACCAGGCGGATGGCGCAATGGCTTCGGCGAGGTGGCCCTGGCGGAGGCCACAGGTGCGTTGGCGACTACTGCCCAGCGCTTGCGTGCACTGTCTGGTCAGGTGCCACAAGTCCCTGCTGCTGGCCCAGGGTGGGCGTGTGCTGGCGTAATCGGTGCAGAGCCGATGCCTGTTTTGCCTGCGGATAGTGCCACGCTGCTGGCTGCCCACCCGGCAGTTGCCGAGCTGCAGGACAGTGCAGACGTGGCCCAACGCTCCGCCGAGCTGGCCCATGTGCAGACCCGCGCCAACCCCGAGTTGATGCTGGCCACCAGCCGCGACCGAGGGCAACTGGATGAGGCTTACCAGCACAGCATCACGCTGGGCATTCGCTTCCCACTGGGCTCCAGCAGCCGCAACCAGGCCAAACGTGCCAGCGCCCAGGCAGATGCGATGGAAGCCCAGGCGCAAGTGCGGCTGGAGAGCGAACGGCTGCTAGGAGAGGTAGAAACTGCCCGCGTTGGACTGGTGTCCGCCCAGACTCAGCTAGCCGCGGCCCAACGGCGTGCGCTGTTGGCCCGCGAGTCACGCGTGTTTTTCCAAAAATCTTTCCAGATGGGCGAGACCGATCTGCCCACCCGCCTGCGAATGGAGCGCGAAGCCATGGACGCCGAACGCCAGGCCGCCCGTGCCGGCATAGACCTGGCGGCTGCCCAGTCCGCTCTGCGCCAAACCCTGGGGCTGTTGCCGGAATAAGCCCGGCCCAGCCTCTGCACAAACCACTCATTTAAAGAAACAACATGACGAAATTCCTAACCTGGCGTAAGCCATTTTTCCTCGCGGTGATCTTGACCACCGTAGCCCTGTGCGGTTGGGCCGGTGACGGCCACGACCATGGCGAAGCACCTGCCGCTGCGGGCGGTCCGACCAAACCCCGCTTTACCGCCACGACCGAGGCATTTGAGTTGGTGGGTGTGGTGAACGGCAAATACATCACGCTGTACCTGGACCACGCCGCTGACAACAGCCCGGTCAAGGATGCCAAGCTGGAGCTTGAACTGGGCGGCACCAAACTGTCAGTTCAACCCCACGGAGAGGGTGAGTTCGAGGCCACATTGGCCGCAGAACTGCAGCCCGGAGAGATCAGTGTGACCGCGACCGTAGTTGCAGGCGCTGTGACCGACCTGCTGGCTGGTGATCTGGACGTCCATGCCGACACCCACGCAGACGCCGCGCATGGCGCAACGTGGAAGACCTACAGCGCATGGGCGCTTGGCGGACTGTTGACCCTGGCACTGCTGGCTTTTGCCGTGCGTCGCCTCGGTGCTCAGCGCAACACGCGTTTGGGAGGTGCAGCATGAAGCCCCGTTTTTTGATGCTGGCTGCTTGCCAAATGTTGAGTGCCCTGGTGTTGACCTTAGCGCCCGTCGCATGGGCGGGTGAAGGCCATGACCACGGTGACGCCGCACCCGCCGTCAGCGGGGACGGCCCCAAACGCCTGCCCGATGGCAGCGTGTTTTTACCCAAACCAGCCCAACGCCAGATTGGCGTTCGCACACTGGTGCTCACCGACGCTGAGCTACCCCGTTCGCTGGAACTGGCCGGCAAAGTGGTGATGGACCCCAACGCAGGGGGCAAGGTTCAGGCCCTGATGGCAGGGCGCCTGGAAGCGGGCGCGCGTGGTTTTCCCAGCGTAGGTCAGGTCGTCAAGAAGGGCGATGTGCTGGCCTATGTGGTCCCATCCAGCGGTGCCATTGAGCGCTCCAACCAGGCCAGCGTGCTGGCCGAGCTGCGCGCCGCCAGGGCTCTGGCCGAGAAACGCCTGGCCCGCCTGCAGGAGCTGTCGGACACGGTGCCACGCAAAGACATTGAAGCGGCACAAAGCGAACTCAGCAGCCTGAGTGAGCGGGTGGTCGCAGTGGGTGGCGGCCTGAACAACCGCGATGCCTTGGTCGCACCCGTCTCGGGCGTCATTGCGTCCAGCAACGCGGTGGCCGGCCAGGTGGTCGATGCCCGCGAACTGTTGTTTGAGGTGGTGGACCCAACCCGCCTGCGCATAGAGGCGCTTGCCTATGACGCAGCGGTGGTGAGCGACGTGGCGGGTGCCACCCTGGCCCTGGGTGCGGATACCGTGGCCTTGCGTTTTATCGGCGCGGCGCGCAGTTTGCGCGAGCAGGCCTTACCCATGCTGTTCCAGGCCGAAGGGCAAGCCTTGTCCAAACTGGCCGTGGGCCAGCCGGTCAATGTCTATGTGCAAACGGCTACACGTGTCAAAGGCATACGGGTGCCCGCACAGGCGTTGCTCAAAAACCCGGCCAACCAGGCCGTGGTGTGGGTCAAGACCGCAGCAGAGCGGTTTGAGCCGCGCACGGTCACGATCGAGATTCTGGATGGTGCCTCGTTTGCGGTGACGTCGGGCCTGAAGGCTGGCGACCGTATTGCCACGCAAGGGGCCAGCTTGATCAACCAAATTCGCTAAAAGGAGTCACACGCATGTTCAAGTGGCTTCTCGAAAACAGCCTGTCCAACCGGCTGCTGGTCATCATTGCCAGCCTGGTGTTGATGGCCTACGGCGCGTTCACGCTGTCGCGCACACCGGTGGATGTGTTCCCCGATCTCAACAAACCCACGGTCACCATCATGACCGAGGCAGGAGGCATGGCGGCCGAAGAGGTGGAACAACTCCTGACCTTCCCGCTGGAAACGACCATGAATGGCCTGCCGGGCGTGGAGAGTGTGCGCTCGGTCTCCAGTGCCGGTCTGTCCTTCATCTACGTCACTTTTGACTGGAGCACGGAGATCTTTCGCGCCCGCCAGATGGTGTCCGAGCGCCTGTCTGCCATGGAAGAAGGGCTGCCCGCCGGTGTGGTCCCGCGTATGGGACCCATCAGCTCCATCATGGGCGAGATCATGCAGATTGCGATCCCCATCGACACCGGGAAAATTTCTCCCATGCAGGTGCGCGAATATGCCGACTGGGTCTTGCGGCCCCGGCTGATGGCCGTGCCCGGTGTGGCGCAGGTCATTCCGATTGGCGGCGAGGTGCGCCAGTTTCAGGTGCAGCCCAACACCTCACGTATGGCCGAGCTGGGCATCACCCATGACCAGCTGGAAGGTGCGCTCAAAGGTTTCTCGTCCAACACCTCGGGCGGTTTTTGGAGCTCAATGGCCGCGAATACCTGATCCGCAATCTGGGCCGCACCTCGCGACTGGACGACCTGAAAAACCTGGCCTTGACGACCAAGAACGGCCAACCCATTCTGCTGCGCCAGATTGGTGAGGTGGCATTTGCGCCCGCCCTGAAGCGCGGAGACGCGGGTTTTGAAGGCAAACCGGCGGTGATTTTGGGCATCCAGAAGCAACCCACGGCAGACACCATTGCGTTGACCCGCTCCATCGAATCGGCTTTGGCAGATATGAAACGCTCCTTGCCCGCAGGCATGGACGAGCCCAAAGTGACTTTCCGCCAGGCCAGTTTTATCGAGGCGTCCATCACCACGCTGCAAGGCAAGCTGATAGGTGCATCGATCTTTGTCGCGGTAATCCTGTTCTTCTTTTTGGGCACCCTGCGTCCGACCATCATTGCGCTGACGGCGATTCCGGTGTCCATCTTCATGACGGCGCTGGTGTTCCAATATTTCGGTTTGTCCATCAACACCATGACGCTGGGCGGCCTGGCCATTGCGATAGGTGGTCTGGTGGACGATGCGGTGGTGGGTGTGGAGAACGTGATGCGCCGCCTGAAGGTGGACCGCGAGCGCCACCACGACCACCGGATGAATCCACACGAGCTGGTGGCTAGCGCGACGATGGAGGTGCGCTCTGCCATTCTGTATGCCACCATCATCATCGTGTTGGTGTTTCTGCCGCTGTTTGCGCTGCCCGGTATGGAAGGGCGGCTGTTTGTGCCGTTGGGCATTGCCTTCATCGTGTCCACACTGGCCTCACTGGTGGTGTCTGTCACGGTCACGCCGGTGCTGGCCTACTACCTGTTGCCGCGCATGCGTTCGCTCAACCATGGCGACACCAAACTGCTGGCCTGGCTCAAACGTGGCTACCGGAGCAGCCTGCAGCGGGTGCTGAATGCCCCGAAGCCCGCACTGGTGGCAGCCGGTTTGGCCGTTTTGCTGGCGGCGGTGGCCGTGCCTTTTTTTGCGAAGACCTTTTTGCCGCCGTTTAACGAGGGCACGCTGTTGGTGGGTCTGCGGCTGAACCCTGGCGTCACTCTGGCCGAATCGTCGGCCTTGGCACAGCAGGCGGAGAAGTTGGTCAAACAAGTGCCTGAGGTCACCCACGTCGGGCGGCGCAGCGGCCGGGCCGAGCTGGACGAACACGCCGAGGGAGTGCACGTCAGCGAACTGGACGTGGGGCTGAAACCCGCGTCCGAGCTGACCCGATCCATGGACGAGATTTCGGCCGATATCCGTGCGCGCCTGGTCAACCTGCCGGCGTCTATTGGTATCGGGCAACCCATCTCGCACCGCATAGACCACATGTTGTCGGGCGTGCGCTCGCAGACTGCAATCAAGATTTTTGGTGACGATCTGGACACACTGCGTGGACAGGCCGATCTGCTGCAATCCAAGTTGGCGGCGGTGCCCGGCATTGCCGACCTGGAGATCGAAAAGCAGGTGCTGGCACCGCAGATCAAGGTAAGGGTGGACTACGCCGCAGCCGCGCAATACGGCGTACCCACACCGCAGATTCTGGCCACGCTGCAAAGCCTGGTGGAAGGCGAAAAAGTGACCCAGATTGTGGAGGGTTCGCGCCGCTTCGCGCTGGTGGTGCGCCTGCCGGAGTCGGCCCGTTCGGTGGAAGGCCTGGGTAACATCCTGCTGCAAACCCCCAATGGGGCCGTGCCACTATCCAAAGTGGCGACGATTGAAGACGGTGATGGCCCCAACCAGATCAGCCGTGATGATGGCAAACGCCGCATCGTGCTGTCGGCCAATGCGCAGGGCCGTGCGCTTTCCGAGATTGTGGAAGACATCCGCAAGGTAGTGGCGGAGTCCAAGCTGCCCGAGGGCTACTTCATCACACTGGGTGGGCAGTTTCAGGCGCAGGAAGAGGCGTCCAAACTGGTGGGGTTGTTGTCCATCGTGTCTTTGGTGCTTATGTTTGTGGTGCTGTACAGCCGATACCAATCAGTCACCTTGTCGGCGCTGATCATGGTGAATATTCCGCTGGCGCTGGTGGGTGCGGTGCTGGGCCTGTGGCTATCGGGCCAGCCGCTGTCGGTGGCGGCACTGGTGGGCTTTATCACGCTGGCTGGCATCTCGGTGCGCAATGGCATTTTGAAGGTCAGCCACTACATCAACCTGATGCGAATCGAGGGTGAAGAGTTTGACCACAAGATGATCGTGCGTGGCTCGCTGGAACGGTTGAGCCCGGTGCTGATGACCGCTCTGGTGACCGCCTTTGCGCTGGCACCGCTGTTGTTTGAGGCTGAGCGCCCAGGCACCGAGATATTGCACCCCGTTGCGGTAGTGATCTTCTCGGGCTTGATCAGCTCCACGCTGCTCGATACCTATTTGACGCCAGTCCTGTTCTGGCTGTTTGGCCGAAAGGACGCTGAACGCTTGTTGGACGACCGCAATGCGGAAGCCTTCTGATTTTTTAACCCCCTGAAAGGAACACATATGAAATTCCCTCAACTCATAGCCGCCTTGGCCTTAGCGACCACGGGCGCAGCTTTCGCTGCCGACAACCATGCCCATGGACATGAGCACAAACCGCTGCATGGTGGCCTCGTGGTCGAGGTCAAAGACATGGACTACGAACTGGTGGCCAGGCCCGATTCTCTGCAATTGCATCTACGTGACCATGGGAAGGCCGTGGACGTTAGCAAGGTCACAGCCAAGCTGACTTTGCTTTCCGGTACCGACAAGCAGGAGGTGGAACTCAAACCCGCTGGCGACAAGCTGGAAGCCAAGGGCAGCTTCAAAGTGGTGGCAGGCACCAAGGTTGTGGTCGTTGTGTTGGCGACTGGCAAGTCGTCTACGGCACGGTTTGTACTGAAGTAAGTCATTGCTGGGCGCCCGCGCCCAGCTTGTGCCCAACGTGTTTGTAACTCGCAGAAAGAAAAAAATGGCAAGAATGAACTTTAGAAGTGTCGCTGCCCTGGCATGCATCTTTGCTCTGCTTGGCTGTGCCACACCAGTTGATCAGCTGGCCGAAAAGCCATACTGTCACACTGACCGTGGCATACGTGCCGTCTGTACAAAGGACTTCGCACCGAGCCTTCAACGTGATGCTGAAGCCAAGCAGTTTGCGTCAGTGCCTGATGCCCTCACCATCTATGTTGTTCGCTACTGGGGCGATGGGCACCATCCAGTGGAGATCTCATTCAATAGCGGTGCTCCGATGGAAACCGTTCCAGACTCTATGATTCGCCTAAGAGTTAAGGCAGGAGTGCATCAGATAGCCTTCAAAGTCGACGGGAGATCGTTTGAACGAAAGATTTCTGGAGTCGCAGGAGAAGTTCGTCTGTTGGGCATTGCCGGTACCGACTGGCCTTGGGGTAGTTCTCACGCATGGTCAGATGATTCTGAGGATCAAGTTAAACGGAAGGCCATGCGTTCTCGACTGATCAAAGACAAATCGATGTTGTGAAGCCGTAATTTCAGTTCATAAGTTCACACCTGCAATGCAGCCTCTTTGATCCACGAAGATGTTTTGAGGGCAACCTGATCCCAGGAAAGGTGCCACTAACTCCAGTTTCAATTCGCTCACTGTTGTAGAGCGATTGTTCTGAACGTCGGCACCTGGCCAACGGCCGAAGTCGGGTTTGAGGAAATCGGTGCCACAAAGCTGACCGTCGTCTGTCGAAGCCTACGACTGCTTTAGAGCGACCAGTTCATTGGGGTGGATGTCGGGTGTGTGTCCTTAGGAGTTCGTCAAGGGCTTGGGCACGATGCCAGTTAGGCGCAGGTTCAGGTTGGTGGACTTGCGTTACAGGTTCCAGCACGAACAATCTGCAGCAAATCGCCAAACCTACTCAGAGGCGGAAGACGCATCAATTTCGAACGAATTGGGACTTTGGGCCGATGCTGAACCCCCGCAACGCTTTCGGAACCGCGTAAAGATCGAAGAGGAAAAGTCCTATTTTGGGGGGCGGAAGGCCAGCTTCACCTTCTCGACAAGTGCACAAATATTTTCAGAGGTGTCGTTGGTGACTTCGAAATACCATTGCTTTCGAACGTCATTCTTGGAGAGGGAATGCTGCCAAGGCCGATTCAACACCTCGTAGCCCGCATCTCTTGCGAACCTATCAAATGTACCCTCTGCGCGCTTAGTGATTTCAGGATACTTGAGGCCCCCAGCGCGAGTAACCATAAGGTCGAAAATCAACTTGTCGTCGCGGGTGTGATGAATCCACACTCGGGTGCCACTGTTGATGGATACAATTTTTGCGTATCCGTTTTCATTCGCGGTCTGCGCCTTGACCTTTCCGTGGGAATTTAGGTCGCCTACATGATTTGCGATTGCTTGCATCTTCCTAGCGAGGTCTTGGTTCATAAAGTGCGGTACTTCGGGGAGCTTGACGGTGGTTTGAATCAGTGTATCTGTCAAGCAAATCGTCCGGGGCGGTGGCCTAGGGGGCTGTCGATAAGCACTTGCTACCGCCGCATCAACAATCCCGTAGCCTCGCGGCGTTCAGAATCGGGCGTGTCCTCATCGGGGGCTAAATCGTCAATGCACGGCATCGCAACCGGTCGAATGCGCAGTTCACCTGGCAGGACAATGATTCGAACGAAGGAACCTGGCTTGAGTCCGACTTGGCGGGCAGTATCGCCTGGAATTGGGAGGCCGACGTTACGCCCCAACCATTGCAGTTTGACTGACTTTGACATATTCCACCTCCAGTTGTTGTCCTAAATTTGAAATTGAATGCCGTTATCGGCTCCGGACGCGTGACACGATGTATCGGGCTAGTCTGTGACGTATATCCTGACCCGGGATACCGGTGCGACCCGCGTGCTGTAGGTGTGTCTGGTCGCATGCCTTGCAGGCGTTGGCCGATTACCATTTTTCCGGTTCGGTGTGCGAAGGCGGGGTGTGACTCGCTGCCGGTAGCTGGTCAGCTTGCTGTCGTGCTTTCGCGGAGCGTACCCGAATGTCGCCTGAATCCATCAGTCGCACGTTCACAAAATCGCCAACGCCCAGCTTCATGCTTTTCAAAATGTGCATGGGAATTCTGATGCCTGTTGAGTGTCCCCATCGTGTCAGTTTCTGCATAGTCTGCCTCCAACAAATGAATAGCCATTGAATACCGTGAAATTGTGTCGGCTCCCGCGCATTTGGCGATTGCCAATTCAAGTTTTTCACCGATTCGCCGCTCGATTCAAGCGCCTGGAAAACGGGTGGCTCGTGCTGTATAGGGTAGAGTCGAGTCAACGTCTTGGAACCGTACCGTCGCCGTCGCAAGTGCGGTGTTGTCAGGGGCGTGAATGACCAGCCACCCTGAGCAATGCCATTTGCAGCCGTTGTAAGCCTCTAGTCGTACCTGCCGGTAAGTGGTCAGTGGGCACCCGTTTCTGCTGCCCCCTCCCAACCTGTATTATTTGAGAGCCGCTTCATTTTTCTTCAAGGCACGGCGCACCCAACGCATCGATTCACGGGTGTCCTTTCTGGTGCCGATTCCGTCTCTACAGCAAGCACTGAGACAAATCATTGCGGCGATGCTGCCTTGGCGGGCCGCACTGCGATACCACCACACTGATTCTGCCAAGTTCGGCGGTACACCCGCACCATTGGCGTAGCAATACCCGAGCGTGACCATGGCGTCACTGTTGCCCTGCTCCGCGTTGCTGCGGAGCTGGTCAATGTCCTCCGCCGTGAAGTGGCAATACGCAGCGTCCAAGTGGTTGTGTTCTGGCAGGGGTGGTGCCGCTAATTTCCCGGTATCAGGCTCAAGCGGCGGCTTTTGTTCAAATTCGACAGTTGTCATGTCATTCTCCAGTTCGGTTTACAAGGGTTGTTGATGCGGTAGCCGGGGGCCGTGGCAGGATGCCTACCGCATTGCTGCTGATCAAAGCCACGGAAGGCAATTCAAAGCAACTACCAGCGCTCGTGGGGGTCCTTCATGTCATCACGAGCCTGCCGCCATTCATCTGGTACATACTCGCCACGTTCGTCCAACACCAGGTTTGGAACAACCTTGAGCGCTCGTGATTGACTGAAGTGGGAAGGTTCCTCGGCGATGCACTGCTCTCCGTCCGGCGCGTTCCAACGGTTTTCACTGTCCACAAAGTGGCGGTCAGCTCCACGCACCGACGAATTGGTTGCATTTTCCGGCACCATGCTCGGTGGAAACTTAGTGTTGCTTGGCAGCGCCTTCAGCAGTCGCGCTACAAATTCAACCTTGCCGCGCGGGTCCAGCTTGCCTTGCACCACGACCTTTCCAGTTCCGTAGGCGTTGATGATGGCTCCGCACACTAGGCGGAATTGATAACAGTAGTCCAGCTCATGCTTAGCGATGACTTTCAGGCCGAACCTGTGCAAACGATTTTCGATCTCAGAAGCAAATGTCATTTCGTACTCCAATAAGTTAAGGGTCAATACGTCGCTGTGGACGTACGAGGGCTTTACAGCAAACCCTGCCACTGACGCCGGGGGACCAGATCTAGCAAGTCAAGGTCAAGAAAAGCAAGCTTGGCAACACGTTCAATCATGTTGCGCCGTGCAGTGCTGGCCGACCTTCAAACCTAAACAACCGTCTATGGCAGCGGTAGCGGTAGCGGTGAGCGAATGGAGCCCATTGAGCCGCGCAAGCCCGCCGCTGCTTCTTTCAGTACCCGCTGATTACCCTACTTGAAGGGCAACACCGTCAAAAACGGGTAAATGGCTCACTGTTCGCTTCTTGAATTCCGACTCAAGGCGCTCACTGAGCTCCGTTTTGCTGAGCTGACGGAACCGCTGGCTCTGCTTCTGCCATGTCAAATACGTGGCATGAATGTCCTTCAGTTTTGTCGTGGTGGTGGCAGACCTCATCAGACTATCCGCAAAGAACGCGGCAAATGGGTCGGCTCCAACGCGCTGGCCTTTTGTCGCCCGTCCAACCTGATCTGGCGGGTTCAGGCCGTTCACTAAATAGTCCTGCAGACCTTCCAGCATCATGTTCAAGATTCCCGGATACTCCTTTGCCAACTTCTCATCAAGCTCACGATCCTCTTCTTCCTTGGAGAACGAGCGGTTGAAGGGCACCACGAGGGCGCGGTTCCAAAAGCCTTCGTCATCTTCACGCACCCGTGGCATGGCGTTGGTGGACATGAGAAATGCTGCCTCGATTTCCATATCCACTGGCGCACCATAGTTGTCGCGGACATTGATGTGGCGGTCGCCCGTCAGTTGCTTGATCAGGCTCACGTCCAAGACCTGCTTATCGGTAGGTTCAGATACTGCTGCCAGTCGTTTGCCGCCGAGTTGCGCGATGCTTGGGTTGGCGCCGTCAGACGTGTGTGACTTCAACATTAGTGCTGCCGTGGGCAACATGGTGAAGTACGGCCCAAATATCCCCTTCAAGACATTGATCAGTTTGGACTTGCCGTTGTTGGCACTAGGCCCATACCAAATAACAAATATCTTCTCGATGGGCCGACCCAGCATGAAATAGCCGAACAGTCGCAACATAAACCGCTTCATTGGCTCATTGAACTCAAAGATCTCATCCAACACACGGCTAAACCGTGGCGCGGTGGCACGTGGGTCATAGCTTACTGAGGAGATCTTGGTGGGCAGCGGCTTGTAACGCGACGGCACCAATTCACGGGTCAGCATATTCAGAACGCCATTGGCGACCGGCAGATACGGATAGGACTTGACCTCATTTCCTCTCTGAAGTTGGAAGAGCTTTTCAGCAATATGCTCACAAGCCCCGTCCATCCCGCGATTCGTGCCGATCCGGCGACGCAACTCTTTCTTCCAATCAGAGTCATCGGTCTTTCCCATCTCGGCGATAACAGCATGGCAGTGCTTTTCCGCCTCCGCCCGCCGCTCAATGGGATTGAGCGCGCGATACGCGCCATTTTCCAGCTTGAGAAACTGAATCTCAGGCTTCGCCCCCCCGTGCAGTTGTATGACCGCGAATTCGTCCTGCATCCGCACCGCGCATCGGGCACCCATCTCGCGGTCTGTCGGCATACCTTGGAACTCAGGCTTTTCCTTGCGAAAGCCTGGGTTCTTCCAACCCGCTTTCTGTGCAGCGGCAAACAAGGGCTTCAAAGAAGACTTGGTTCCAGCATTCTTGATCAAGGTTTCCCACTTGGCATCCACGGCCCCTGCGTCATACTTGGCAGACTGCTTGGAAAAACGGTGAAACAACTCAAGACCCGGAGCACCTAAGGCCACCAGTCCCATACCCACCTTGAGCCAAGTGTCATAGTTTTCGGCCCAATCAGCGAGGTACCCTATGGCATTTTGGGCATCAGTAAACATTTCCTGGGCGGTATTGGCGTGGTTCTTCGGTATGGCCAGTTGATCATTTAACCGTGGGTAGGCCTTGCGCTGTTGATTTACCACCAGTGGTGCGTCGAAGGCTTCACACAAACGGTCATACGAGTGCGTCGGACCCGCATTGCCATACACCTTGATCTTGTGATTGTTCTTACGGTTGATAAACCCAGGCAGCCGGACCATCTGACTGCACTTGGCAAAAGCTGGGTCCGCTTCAAGCCGGTCTGCCATCACATCGGCCAAGAAGCGCATTTGGTCAGGGGTACAGTTTTCATCGAATACCCACACCGCGTGGAAGCGGGTCGGTGAGGTTTGTATAACGAACGTAGGGCGAATTAGCTCATTTGACTCCAACAGCTCAGGCAAGCCGTCGTCAAAGTCCAAAGCGACTGCCCAACTGTTGGTGATAAGGGCATTTGAGTGGCCTGCACCCGTGGTAACGGCGACCATTAGGTACGGTTCCCAACCTGAGGCTCCAAGTTCGTGCAATTTTGGCTCATGACCCTCGAAGGTGCCGTAGTGATCTTGCACCTTGGTTATGGTCATTGACTTAGGGTCACGTCGCATGTACGTGATGCCAAAGCCGTGCTTCCCGTGTATGGCAGTACAAATAGTCTTAGCCTGCTTTAGTGTTGTGTCGTAGGCTGACGACGGTTTCAGTGTTGACATGGTGAGGTTCCTAAAGATTAAAAAGTCGCTGGGTGAGCCGTTTGAGCTGCTTTCATTTGTTCATTTTTTTCACTGTTTTGAAAAAGTAAAACAATATGAAAATGGCTCAAACGGCCACTTGCTTACATATGATTTTTTTGAGCGGGAAGAGGGAAGGGCGTGGCATCGGCCCGAATCGCTGCCTCGCCCCAGCGTTAAAAAGAGCCGTCGGGCCAGCGCGGACCCATTGCGCGAGATTCGGGTTGCCCGACTGCTTTGAGCATGGTGCGCTGGAAGTCGTCTGAATCGTCGAACAGGGTGTTGCCCGAAGGAGTGACAATGACGTCCTTAGCCGATTGGGTGGCAAGGTGGGCCAGCGAAAGCAGCTTTGCCGAAGTGAGTGGCATTGTTGTCACTGGGGTTTCAATATAAGGAATATTGCACTTGAATTTGAATTTACCCGAACGACCTTTGACCGGAGTCATGCTAATTTCGACCGCACAAATGTCTAGACTATGTGCGGTCCACAAGTTTTCCCAGAAGATCCAGCTCTTGTGCTTCTTGCTCCATGTAGCCCAACATTTCTTCTCAGGCACCTCTATGATTTCGTCAGACGGCCCGTTTGTCATGAGGGTCAGAATTGCTTCCACTCTCTTTGCATCGATCCAAATCAGCGCGGGGCGCTCGCACTGGGGACTGTCAAAATAAGACAGCGGTCTGTGATATTCCGTTGCGTATATAAAGATTGCTTGCTCATTTTTCACGATAGTTTCCTTTTTGCAGTTGCCTTGACAGGCGGTGTGAGGTTCTCAACGCTTACGGCTGCGAGCGCACGTATGGGTTGAGGTTGCGTTGTCATTGCCTAATGTGCGAACCGCCTAGCCTCACTCCACGGCAACAACGGGCTCCGCCTTCTCTTGGTTGGTTAGCAGCATCCAAGCGAGCATTCCTCGTGGATCAATCAATGTGGATTCCGGTCGGAACTTTGCTTTGGTGACCGATGAGCGGAGCAGGTGCGAAAGGGTGGAACCCTTGCCATAGAGCTCCGATCCAATATTGGCAGTCGAGAGCTTGCAGAGGCTGGCTGCGACACTGACGGGCAGTTGTCCGAAGGCGAGTTGCGCAATCAATTGGTATGTCGCCACGGTCGAGCTGCACGCGAACGCATCAATTACCCATGGAGCGACTGAAAGTGAGCGCCGCATGTTTCCAATGACACCGCTCGACACCCAGAGGTGAATCGATCCGTCGTTGTACTCATCAATCAGGACGTCCCAATAGCCCCATTGGCCTTCTGTTTCGGGGCGGATGGCGATTTCATATGGGATGCCATCGGGACCAGTTAATTCCCAGTAGTTCGGTTGTCGCGTTACCCGGTCCCAGTAAGGGGCCGTGGCATTGACGAGATCAATTACCGCGCGGGCATTCTTGCGAAGGTATTCGTGTGAACACTTGCGGTGCTGTGTAGCTACATATGCCATGATTTACTCCTTCGCTTGATTCGTTTTTTGTGTGGACGCCCAGGATTCGACCAAAGCCAACAAGCGTTCGCGATGAAGAAATACGCGGCGGGTGCGTGGCGGGCGAACGATGCATGCCAGAAATCCTTTGTCTATTGCTGGATCGCTTAGCAACGCGCCGGCCTCGGCTTGGAAGATCATGTGGCGAATGGCGCTTGGGGTCCGATTCATGATCGGCGCAGCCTGATTCACAGTCGCAAGTGGTGACGGTTGCGGGTCTTTGGTTGCAGTGACTGGTTGATGTTCTGTTGCAATCGCAATATCAGGCTGTGATTCGACGAGATGCGATAGCTGATCGAGCAGATCCTTAACGGCGTTGAAAACTGGCGATAAGTTGCCCGCTGATCGGTCGCGGCGTGGTGTTTTAAGGTTCATAGAGGCACTCCAGGATGGTTGAGGGAAAAGCGTTCGATCTGCAGATCTGATGGGATCATCCGCACTTGTCCCGGGCCCGACAAAGCCGCCAACTTTCGTTTTTTTAGATCGATGGCTCGAAAAAAAACCCCTTTGGCGTGTTTGCCAAAGGGGTTGATTTGTGATAGGTGCAGTATTACTTAGGCTTTTCAGCGTTGACTAGCCAGCGATAGCCTTCCTTTACAACATCGTCCGCCTGAAGCAACAAGCGCTCGATACGCTTGACACGTCCATCAAGCCAGAATTCATAGGCATGTTCGGCGTCTACTTCTGTTTTTGCTTTGCCGATGGGCGTGGGTTTCTTCGGGAGTAATACATCAATCTCAGCCGCGCTGTAGCCGAAAGAGTTCAGTTCTTTGATGACCACAAGAGCCTTCAAATAGTGACCGTCGGTAGGTTTGGGATCAATTTCCCCTTGGCCTGAATTTCCAGCTTGTATGACCCCGGCCATCCACTAGGCCGCGACGCATTCGTGTTAGCACCCCGAGCCAGTTTTCTTAAGGTTTCCGACGCCTTGTCAAGTTGCCGTTGAATTGGTCGATGGATATCGATTGTCACACCCCTCCAAATCTCAGCAGGTTGGCAATTGACATGATGTGACTCGGATGTCGTCCGCCAAAGGCATGCTTGCGGAAAGTCTGTGATCTCGTTCGTCGAATCTTGTTTGACGGCCCAAGTTCGTTTTCGCCCCTTGCTCTTTATCTCGCTGATTCCGCCCGCACGAAGGTTTTCGTCGTCCAGAAATCTGTGCTCCTGACAAAGAAGCGCAATGGTTCGCAATTGCGCGTCGGGAGGTACTGAACAGTTCACCAAAAAGCCAATGGGATGGCTTCGTAATCTGCGTTGAACCGGTATGTGCATGTTGACGCTTACTTGAAGAAATTCACCGTGCCTCAAGGCATTCCGAATCCCTGCATATCCGTAGCGCAATGCCAGTGTTGGTTTCAACGAAGGCTCGTTTGGCCAATCCAAAACTGCTCTGATCGGGAAAAACCACGAATTTCCGTCGCCTATGCTCGGTAACGCTGTTAGCTCCGGGTCAAGCCAAGTGCTTAGACCAAATTCTTTCCGGCAATACTCTTCAGATGGAGTGAGCGGCTCGCTTTCGGTGGGCATCCAGCGTGCTGTAGGACGTTTTTCAAGGCCCTTTTGCGCGAGAAACTCTTTTTTGTAATCGTCATTCAGTCGCAAAAACTGCCATGCCCAATCGTCCGCGCGAAAAAGTACTTCTGGTGCGTTGAGGGCAAATGGGCTTTGACCCGAGTGCACTGGAAGGCTGAGACGATCTAGATCGTCATTTACTGGGGTCATTTTCTTTGGCTGCGGGGAGATGGGCATCGTTCATTCTGGTCAATACACCAGTGATGTGTTCTTTGCTTAGGTGCGCGTAGCGTTTGACCATCTGGAGGTCTTTGTGCCCAAGAATCTCTGATATGTCTGATGCCGTAGCGCCAGACATTGCCAAATAGCTTGCCGCCGTATGCCGGAGGTCATGAAAGCGGAATTTTTGAATTTTGCTCTTGCGAAGCGCAGTTCTCCAGGCAGTCCGAATTGACGTTGGGCGGCTGGTGTCTTTTGAGCTTGGGAAGAGCAATGATTCTGGATTTGGCATTTCGTCACCCGTCATAGCCCGAGTTCTCCACGTCTTCACCTGCTCAAGCGCAAATGCTGAAATCGGAACGCCGCGTTGAGTGCCATTTTGGTTTCCCTTAACACTACAAAGGCCGCACTGTCGCTCTGCTGAAACGAAACGTCGGACCAATGTAGGTTCATGATTTCACCGTATCGCATGCCCGTCGCTATAGCCACTGCAACAATTGTGTGAAGCTCGGGGCTTTCCGATGCTGCTGTCGCCGTTAACAGCGAGGCAAGTTCAACTTCACTCAGAAATCGAACGCGGTTGTTCTTGACCTTTGGCTTCGCGACCCGTGACATTGGTGATTCTGGCAGCCACTGCCACTCCTTCACTGCTACCGCCAAAACGTGAGAAAAAACGGACATGCGTTTAACAACGCTTGCCGGTGCAGGCATGGCTCCTGTTCGGGTGGGAGTGACAAGCAACTCATCGCGGCAGCGCCCGATCAAATCCGATGTCAGTTCGAGAACGCCATACCGGCCCAATCGATTTTCCCACCAGTCGAGATGTCGGGCAGAGTCTTTCCGCTGCTTCTCTTTTTTGTAGGGGAGGATCGAAGTGCGGTACCTCTGAATGAGGTCTTGCGCCAGCCGCTTTTGAGCCATTGCAGTTGGCAAGTAGCGACCAGTCCTTATTTCCAGTTCGACTTGCTCAGCCCACTGTTTGGCGATGGTCTTCTTGGTAAAGGTCTTGGTCTGCGGCGGAAAGCCTCGGATACGAATTTGGACATGGAAGGTCTTGACGCCATCCTTGTCTACGCGCTCACGAATACTTGCCATAAGCCCTCCACAGAGCTACTGCTGCCACGGAGACGCCAGGGAACTGGACTAACCAGCACCGAAACGACGACACTCTGGGATTGTCATTGCCACTGTGCCACAAGTGTGCCATGAGCTGAATTGTTCGCCAAGGGGATTGGCTAACGCTTTGATTTGAAAAGCTATTTTTGATAGGCAGCAAGTTCATTACGAATGAGCTGCTCTACCGACTGAGCTACACCGGCTGGTAAGCCATAAATTATATCCCGGTCACTATTGGCTTTCGGTGTGATAGCGGGTGATGCGGTCTACCTCGTTTTTGGAGCCCAGCACCACGCTGACGCGCTCGTGCAACTTGCCGGGCTGGATATCCAGGATGCGCTGGCGGCAATTGGTGGCGGCACCACCGGCCTGCTCCACGATCCAGCCCATGGGGTTGGCTTCATACATTAAGCGCAGCTTGCCGGGCTTTTCAGGTTCGCGCTTGTCCCAGGGGTACAGAAACACGCCACCACGGGTCAGAATACGGTGCACATCAGCCACCATGCTGGCAATCCAGCGCATGTTGAAATCTTTGCCACGCGGGCCGTCTTTGCCGGCCAGGCATTCGTCCACATAGCGCTTGATGGGTGCATCCCAGTGGCGCATGTTGCTCATGTTGATGGCAAATTCCTTGGTGTCTTCTGGAATTTTCACGTGTTTCCGGGTTAGTACAAACGAGCCTTGCTCGCGGTCCAGCGTGAACATGGCCACGCCGTCGCCCACGGTCAGCACCAGCGTGGTTTGTGGACCATAGACGCAGTAGCCGGCGGCCACCTGCTGGTTGCCTGGCTGCAGGAAATCGCCTTCATCCACACCGCGATCATCTTCGGGCATGCGCAGCACGCTGAAGATGGTGCCGATGCTCACGTTGACGTCAATGTTGCTGGAGCCGTCCAGCGGGTCAAACATCAGCAGATATTCACCCTGGGGATAACGGTTGGGCACCACGTAAATGCCTTCCATTTCCTCGCTGGCCATGCCCGCAAGGTGGCCGCCCCATTCGTTGGCCTCGATTAATACTTCGTTGGCGATGATGTCGAGCTTTTTCTGAATTTCGCCCTGCACGTTCTCACTGTCGGCAGTGCCCATCACATCACCCAGGTCGCCCTTGTTGACGGCCAGGCTGATGCTTTTGCAGGCACGCGCCACTACTTCCAGCAGCAGGCGCAGTTGTGCGGGGATGCAGCCGCCAATCCGCTGTTCTTCGACCAGGTAGCGGGTGAGGGAGATTTTGGGAGCCATAGTTTTCCTTTGATTGGGTTGCCGCCGGGCCGCCCCAAGGCGACCCAGGCCCCTTTGAGGGGCAGCGTATTACACGTAGTGAAATGCGTGGGGGCTCTTTTTTTAATCTGCTAGTGCGCGGTCTACCACCTCGCGCACGTCGTTGCTCAGGTCGGTCTTGGCGGCGACCCGCTTGAGGGCTTCGCAGGCCGCGCTGCGGTACGGCTCGACCAGGCGTTTCCAACGGTCCAGGGCGCGGGCCAGACGGGCGGCGACCTGGGGGTTGATGCTGTCGAGTTCCAACACGCGCTCGCTCCAGTAAACGTAG
Source organism: Candidatus Aalborgicola defluviihabitans (assembly GCF_016705985.1). Lineage (NCBI taxonomy): Bacteria > Pseudomonadati > Pseudomonadota > Betaproteobacteria > Burkholderiales > Comamonadaceae > Allorhodoferax (SeqCode) > Candidatus Aalborgicola defluviihabitans. Next base: position 508,822 of record NZ_JADJKN010000006.1, on the reverse strand, counting down.
CCGGCAGCATCGGGGCGGTGGAAACCGCCCGGGTTGCCACTGCAGTAGCTGAAGATCAGGCTGCGGGCACGGTTGGGGTTACGGATGTTGAAGTCGGGGTGGGCCATCAGCTGGCGCACGGCAGGCAATACCAGACCATTGCGGTCGGGTGCGCCGGCTTGCAGGGCAAACCATTTGTCCAGTACCAGCTCTTCGTTCTTGAAGAGCGCATGGAACTTGGCCAAAGCCGGAGCCGCCAGGGCGTGACCGCTGGTGACCAGCGCTTGCAGGGCGCTGATGCGATCGGTCATGTTGGTGGCCACCTTGAAGCGCTGCAACGCTTTGCCCGGCCACACGGCATCACCCGTCTGGGTGGCCGCCAGGCACAGGTTGGCCAGTGCCATGCCTACCAGTGCACGGCGCCCGGCAGATGTCGCGTCAGGGCGGTAGGCGCCGTTGTCTTGGTGGGTTTCGAACGCCCACTGCCAGTCGGCCTGCAGCTCTACCGCCAGTTGCAAACGCATGGCCTCGCGCACCGCGTGGATGCGCTGCGGGTCCACCACATCCAGTTGCTCGGCGATGTAGGTCTCGCTTGGCAGGGTCAGCACCAGTTCCTTGAAGGCCGCATCCAGCGTGGGGTGACGCAAGACGCTGCGCATGGCTTGCACATAGGCATTATTTAGGGCGCTAGCCCTCGTCGAATCTACGTAAGTAGCTATCGAAGTAATAGCGTTTCGCAGCGCCAGACGCTGGCCGGCTTCCCAGCGGTTGAACGGATCGGGGTCAGAGGCCAGCAGGGTCAGCAGTTGCGCGTCACTGTAGTCAAAGTCCAGCACCACTGGCGCGGAGAAGCCACGCAAGATGGAAGGCACGGGCGCTTCTTGCACGCCGGTGAAAGTGATCGCGGCAGTATCGCCGGTCATCACAAACAGGTGGTTGGCCGCTGCTGCGTCGACACTGCCCTGCACCGTCAGAGGTAGGGCGGCGCCGCTGCCAGAGCCCACCAGACCCAAAAGCACGGGGATGACAAACGGTTGCTTGTCGGCCAGACCGGCTGCGGGCGCGCAGGTTTGCTTGAATTGCAAAGTGTAGGTTTGTGCGGCTGCATCAAAATAGCCACTGGCACCCAGGTGCGGCGTGCCGGCCTGGCTGTACCAGAGCTTGAATTGGGGCAATAACTGCGACAGGCTGGATTCGGGGTTGGCGTCGGCCATGCTTTGGGCAAAGTCGTCGCAGGTGACGGCTTGGCCGTCAAAGCGCTCGAAGTAGAGCTTCATGCCCTTGGCAAACCCGTCGCGCCCGACCAATGTTTGCATCATGCGCACCACTTCCGCACCCTTTTCATAAATGGTGACGGTATAGAAGTTGTTGATCTCGATGTAGCTGTCGGGCCGCACCGGGTGGGACATGGGACCGGCGTCCTCTGGGAACTGGACGGTGCGCAGCACGCGCACGTCTTCAATGCGCTTCACCGCGCGGGCCGAGACGCCGTCGCACATGTCCTGGCTGAATTCCTGGTCACGGAATACGGTCAGGCCTTCTTTCAGACTCAGCTGGAACCAGTCGCGGCAGGTGATGCGGTTGCCAGTCCAGTTGTGGAAGTATTCGTGGCCGACCACACTTTCAATATTGGCGTAGTCCACATCCGTTGCGGTGGCCTGGTTGGCCAGCACGTACTTGGTGTTGAAGATGTTCAGGCCCTTGTTCTCCATGGCGCCCATGTTGAAGTCACTGGTTGCCACAATCATGAAGCGTTCGAGGTCCAGTGGCAGACCAAAGCGGGCTTCATCCCAGGCCACGCTGGCCATCAAGGAGTTCATGGCGTGTTCGGTTTTGTCCAGATCGCCCGGGCGTACAAACACCTGCAACAGGTGGTCTTGGCCGGCGCGGCTGGTGATGCGCTGCTCGCGCGCCACCAACTGGCCTGCCACCAGCGCAAATAAATACGAAGGCTTTTTGTGCGGATCGACCCACTTGGCAAAGTGGCGTCCGTCATCCAGCGTGCCGCTGTCCACCAGGTTGCCGTTGGACAACAGCACGGGGTACTTGGTTTTGTCCGCCCGCAAGGTCACGGTGTACATGGCCATGACATCCGGGCGGTCCAGAAAGTAGGTGATGCGCCGAAAGCCCTCGGCCTCGCACTGGGTAAAGAACGAATCCTGGCTCACGTACAGGCCGGAGAGAGAGGTGTTTTTGACCGGTGCGCAGGTAGTGAAGATTTCCAGCTGAAACGGCTCGGTACCTTCGGGAAGGTTTTCCAACACCAGCTTGTTGCCTTCGAGTTTGAACGAGGTGCCCTGGCCGTTGACCAGCACGCGTGCCAAGTTTAACTCTTCGCCGTCGAGTTTCAAAGACTGTGCCGCTACGTCGGGGTTGCGGCGCAAGGTCATGCGGTTCAAAACACGGGTTTTTACCGGGTCCAGATCAAAGCTCAGGTCGACGGTATCGATCCAGAATGCGGGGGCGCTGTAGTCGGCGCGGTTGATCACGGTGGCGTGGCCTTCTCGGGTCATCGTCAAACTCCTTGCTTCAGTGAAGCTTCAATAAATACATCCAGGTCGCCATCCAGTACTTTTTGGGTGGCAGAGACTTCGACATTGGTGCGCAGGTCTTTGATGCGGCTGTTGTCCAGCACGTAGCTGCGGATTTGGTGGCCCCAGCCCACATCGGTCTTGGTGTCCTCCAGCTTTTGCTGGGCTTCCTGCTGCTTGCGCAGCTCAAAATCGTACAGACGGCTGCGCAGACGCTTCCACGCCACGTCGCGGTTGCTGTGCTGGCTGCGCCCGTCCTGGCACTGCACCACGATGCCGGTCGGGATGTGCGTCAGGCGCACGGCCGAGTCGGTTTTGTTGATGTGCTGACCACCCGCACCGCTGGCGCGGAAGGTGTCGGTGCGTACGTCGCTGGGATTGATGTCGATCTCGATCGAATCATCAATCTCGGGGTAGACGAACACGGACGCAAACGACGTATGGCGTCCACCGGACGAGTCGAATGGACTTTTGCGCACCAGACGGTGCACGCCAGTCTCGGTGCGCAACAGCCCAAAGGCGTATTCGCCCTCGATCTTGATGGTGGCGCCCTTGATGCCGGCGGTGTCGCCTGCGGTCTCGTCTTCAATGGTGGTCTTGAAGCCCTTGCGCTCGGCGTACTTCAGGTACTGGCGCAGCAGCATGCTGGCCCAGTCGCAGGCCTCGGTGCCGCCGGCGCCGGCCTGGATGTCCAGAAAGCAGGGCAGAGGGTCGGCGGGGTTGTTGAACATCCGGCGGAATTCGAGGTCTTTGATGATGGAGGCGAGCTTTTCGGTCTCATCCTCAATCGTCATCAGACCGGCTTCATCACCGTCTTCCTTGCTCATCTCGAACAATTCGGCGTTATCCGCCAGCTCGCTTTGCAGGCTATCCAGCGTGACGACCACGCCGTCGAGCAGTTTCTTTTCTTTGCCCAGCTCTTGGGCCTTCTTGGGGTCGTTCCAGACCGTGGGGTCTTCTAGCGAGGCGTTGACGGTGCGCAGGCGTTCGGCTTTGGCATCGTAGTCAAAGATACCCCCGTAACTCTTGCGTGCGCGCGCTCAGGTCCGAAAGAGTGGTGCCGATGAGGTTGATGCGTTCGATGTCCATGGTGCTGTCCTGAGGTCTGTTTGTTTGCAATAACCGCGTATTTTCTCACGCCTTCCCGTTTGGGCTTGGACAGTTTTAGTCGATGAACCGCTCTATCAAAGCCGCCAGCAGCTCGGGCTGGTCGTGGTGCATCATGTGGCCGGCGTCAGGGATGTGGCCAATCTCCAGCTGGGACACGTTCTGAATGCGCTCGTGATACTGCTCCAGCGTGAACTTGCCTTTCCACCACAGGTCCAGACTGTTGTCGGACGCTTCCACCGCCAGTACCGGCATGGTCAGGCGCCGGTACAGCGCCAGCACTTCTTCCACTTGGTAGAGGTGGGCGCTGATGACTTTGTGCGCCGGTTGACCCATGATTTCCCACTGGCCATGCGGGTTTTCGCGGGCCCAGTGGCGCGCCAGCCAATCGGCCTTGTCCTGTGTCAGGCGTGGGTTGGTCTTCATCAAACGCCGGGCCACGCCGCCCACGGTGTCGTAGGCTTTGAGAGCCATCTCGCCACGGTGCTGCTTTTTGAGCTCGTCCATCCAGGTTGCGTAGCGTTTGGCGGCCATCTCCGGAGTAGTGGCAGGCATGCCAAAGCCCTCCAGGTTGACCAGACGGCGAATGCGCTCGGGGCGCACGCCGGCGTAGAGCATGACCACGTTGCCGCCCAGGCTGTGCCCTACCAGATTGACAGCCTGCTCGGGGGCGTAGTGGTCCAGCAGAAAATCCAGATCGGCCATGTAGTCGGGAAACCAGTAGTTGTCTACCGGGCCGGACTCGGTTTGGCCGTAGCCTCGCCAGTCGGGGGCGATGATGTAGTGGTCTTGCGCAAACGCATCCACCACAAACTGGTAGCTGGCTGCTACGTCCATCCAGCCGTGCACCATGACCAGCGGCACCTTGTCGGGTGCGGGTTTTCCCCATATCTGAACATGGTATTTGAGGTTGCGTATAGGGACAAACTCGCTACGGGAAATGCGTTTGACTTGGTACATTCTTCCAATGATACGAAGACACCCCCATGCAAGCCAGTCAAGATAGCGACATCTCCCCAGCGTCGGCCCGAGGCAGCCCGATGGCGTTGGGTGGCGCGCCAGAAGCCTATACCCACCTGCACCAGGCCTTTACCTGGGCGGTACCTGAGTACTTCAACATCGCCCAGGTGTGTTGCACACGCTGGGCAGCGCAACCGGATGCTAGCAAAAATATAGCTATCCACGCTTATTCGACGAGGGCTGAAGGCACTTTCTTCACTTATGCACAATTGCAGGAGCAGGCCAACCGCCTGTCCAACGCCCTGCAAGCCCTGGGCGTAGAGCGTGGCGACCGCGTGGCCATCGTTATGCCGCAATGCTTTGAGACGGCCGTGGCCTATATGGCTGTGTTGCAAATGGGTGCGGTGGCCATGCCCTTGTCACTGCTATTTGGTCCCGACGCTCTGGAATACCGCTTACAAGACAGCGAAGCCGTAGTCGCCATTGCCGATGGCCAGGCCCAGCATGACCTGCACCTGGCACGCAAGCACTGCGTGCACCTGCGCACCGTGGTGGGCGTGGGCACCGCAGATGGCGTGCAAAGCCAGGCTGATTGCGAGTGGGACGACACCCTGGCGCAGTTTCCAACCACCTTCTTGGCCGTCAACACCCGCGCGGACGAGCCCGCCATCCTGATCTACACCAGCGGTACCACGGGTAATCCCAAAGGTGCCTTGCTGGCGCAGCGCGCGCTTATTGGTAACCTGCCGGGCTTTGTAGCCAGCCAGAACTGGTTTGGCTTCGACCCCAATGACACCGCCTCGGGGTCACAGGCCGTGTTTTGGTCACCCGCAGACTGGGCCTGGACCGGCGGGCTGATGGATGCACTGCTCCCTACCCTGTACTTTGGTCGCCCCATCGTGGCATACAACGGGCGTTTCAGCCCGCAGACGGCGCTGGAACTGATGGGCGACTGCGGCGTCACCCACACTTTCCTCTTCCCCACCGCGCTCAAAGCCATGATGAAGGCCTTTTCCGGCACGCCACGGCGCACGGTGCGCCAGCAGTTTACGTTGCAGTTACAGGCCATCATGAGTGCGGGCGAGGCGGTGGGCGACGCCGTGTTTGACTATTGCGAACAACAGTTGGGCGTCAAACCCAATGAGATGTTTGGGCAGACCGAGATCAATTACATCGTCGGCAACTGCAACACGCTGTATCCGTCCACGCCCGGCAGCATGGGCATGGCCTACCCCGGCCACCAGGTGCGGGTGATTGACGATGATGGCAACGAATGCCCAGTGGGTGTGCCGGGCGACGTGGCGCTCAACCGCTATGACGTGCATGGTGACAGTGACCCCATCGTCTTTTTGGGCTACTGGAAGAACAACGCCGCTACCCTTGCCAAGTACACCGGCGACTGGTGCCGCACCGGCGACCAGGCCATTCGCGATGCCGATGGCTACCTTTGGTACCTGGGGCGCAGCGACGACATGTTCAAGTCCGCCGGTTACCGCATTGGCCCCGGCGAAATCGAGAACTGCCTGGTCAAGCACCCTGCAGTGGTCAACGCCGCCGTGGTGCCCAAGCCCGATGCCCAGCGCGGCGCACTGGTGAAGGCTTATGTGGTGATTGCTTCTGATTTCATAGCTGCCTGTGCAGGGGATGCAAGGGCTACAGCCGAATTACATGCCAAGCTCTCGGTGGAACTGCAGGAGCATGTGAAAGACCGTCTGGCACCTTACGAGTACCCCAAGGAGATCGAATTTCTGGACGCCCTGCCCATGACCACCACCGGCAAAGTGCAGCGCCGCGTGTTGCGTCTGCAGGAGGAAGATCGTGCCCAGGAGGCTGCCAGCAGGAAATAAGCCCCTGCTACGGTGAAGGTGCGCCGGGCTGGCTACACTGCGGGCCATGAAAACCGTCCAACTCGGTCAAAGCGACCTGCACGTCACCCCCATCTGCCTGGGCACCATGACCTTTGGCGAACAGGTGGATGAACCCACTGCCCACGCCATCATGGACCGCGCTGTCGAGCGCGGTATCAATTTTCTGGACACGGCCGAGATGTATGCCGTGCCGCCGCGGGCCGAGACCTTCAACGCTACCGAGAAAATCATGGGCAACTGGCTGGCCGCGCGCCCCGGCTTGCGCCAGAAGCTGGTGATTGCCACCAAGGTAGCTGGCCCTGCGCGCGGCATGCCGTGGATTCGTGGTGGCACGGGTGACCTGACCGGCGCTGACATCATCGCCGCCTGCGATGGCAGCCTGCAGCGCCTCAAAACCGATGTGATTGACCTCTACCAGCTCCACTGGCCCACCCGCGCAGTGCCCATGTTTGGTGCCATGTACTACAACCCCGCCCACGACAAACCAGTGACCAGCATCCACGACCAGCTGGCCGCCCTGGGCCAGCTGGTCAAGGCCGGCAAGGTGCGTGCCGTGGGCCTGTCCAACGAGACGCCCTATGGCGTGCATGAGTTTGTGCGCCTGGCCGAACAGCACGGCCTGCCGCGCGTGGCCACGGTACAGAACGTTTACAGCTTGATCAGCCGCGCGCTAGAGAACGGTCTGGACGAGACCATGCACCGCCTGGGCGTATCGCTGCTGGCTTATTCGCCACTGGCCTTCGGCCTGTTGACTGGCAAGTACGATGAGAGCGGCATCGACGGGCCGGCTACGCCCAAGGATGCGCGCATTGGCAAGTACGAGTCGGTGCGCAAGCAGCGCTGGGGCCGCAAGGAATCAGTCGCAGCATCGCTACGCTACAACGCGCTGGCGCGAGACAACGGCATGACCCCCACACAAATGGCGCTGGCGTTTTGCTACACCAAGTGGCAGGTGGCCAGCACCATCATCGGCGTGACCACGCTGGCGCAACTGGAAGACGACATCAACGCCTATGGAACCACGCTCACGCCCGAGACACTGGCGGCGATTGACGCGATTCGGGCGGAGATGCGCGACCCGGCTTGCTGACGCAAACGGCTAACCCGCGGCTTCCTGCTTCAGCTGCTTACGAATCAGCTTCAATTCCTGTTCGCGCGCAGGCGTGGTTTCTGGGTAGTCCATGTTCAGAGCCTTGAAGGTATCCAGAACAATCTCGGAAATGATGAGTCTGGCGTTTTCCTTGTTGTCCGCCGGAACCACATACCAGGGTGCCGTTTTGGTGCTGGTCGCGCTCAAGCAGGACTCGTAGGCCTGCATATAGGCGTTCCAGCATTTACGCTCCTCTATGTCGGCTGAACTGAACTTCCAGTTCTTTTTGGGTTCGTCGATGCGGTCCAAAAACCGCTTGCGCTGTTCTTCTTTTGACAGGTGCAGGAAGAATTTAACGATCCGCGTTCCGTTGCGATGCAAGTGGTCTTCAAGACCCACGATGGACCGGTACCGATCTTCCCAGAGAGTCTTGGTGTCAACCGCGTCCAATGGCAAGCGTTCTGCCTGCAGAATCTCGGGGTGCACCCGCACGATCAGCACCTCTTCATAGTAGGAGCGGTTGAAGATGCCAATACGCCCCCGCTCCGGCAGGCACTGGGTGGTGCGCCACAGGAAATCATGGTCAAGGTCTTCAGCGCTGGGATGTTTGAAGCTGAACACCTGGCATCCCTGCGGGTTAATGCCCGACATGACGTGTTTGATGGCGCCGTCTTTGCCTGCGGCATCCATGGCCTGAAAGACCAGCAGCACCGAATAGCGATCTGAGGCGTAGAGAATTTCCTGGAGCGCGCTCAGCTCATCAACCTGGGCGTCAAGGAGATCACGGTACGCGGCCTTGGTTTTGTAGATTGGCTTTGCAACGGTTGGCCATTTCGCAAGATTGACCCGGTCGCCTTGCTTGACCCGAAACTCGTCGGTTTTGATTTTCAAACGCATGGTATTTCCTTTGGTGTTGGTTTGTTTGGAGCAAGTGCCTCGAAGCCGGAAATGAGGTCGAATAATTCTTCGTCGATACCGTTTTGGCGCAGCCGGTGGAATGACCGGTTCAGGTCGTCCATCAGTTCATCGATGTTCTTCTCTGCGCGTTGCATCGCCGCGAGCCTGCTGGCGTTCTCGCTGGCCAGCGACTGCGCGCAGGTGCGAAACAGCGAAACAAACAGGTATTCGCGCACGAAAGCCAACAGCGCGGATTCGCCCAGTTGCAACACCTCGGGCAAGTTGCGGGTAGGCCACGGGAGCGCGACAAGGTCGTGTTGCCAAGCCTCATCCAGCGGCAGCAAACGCTGCACTGTGGGTGTGTACACCGACCCGGCCGTGGGAGCATTGTGAAACAGGAAAACCTGCGCAACACCGCCCACCTCACGCGCGGCCTCCAACGCAAGTAGCACTTGCCCGACCAACGCGGTAATGGCATCGATGGAAATGGGCAGGGCAAAGCGCTGGTCCAATGGCAGTGGGGTTTCGGCCAGGCGGGACTGGATGCGCTCGCCAATGGTCCAGATGGTTTTGTCTTCCGGCATGGCATTGAGCGTTGTGACGGTGAATTCGACCAATGTCTCGTTGAATTGGCCCACCAGGCCTTGATCGGAGCCGAATACCAATGCGACGATCTTGCCTCGGTCGCCACGCTGTGCGCCCGAATCCTGCAGTGGCGTGGGCATTTGACGAAAGCCAGCGGACAAAGCCAGCTGTACCGTGCGGTAGTAGTCCTCCAACGCCTGCACAGCACGTTCGTACTGACCAATGCTGGAGGCTGCCATCGCCTTCATGGTGCGCACCACCGATTGCAGTTCACCGGCGCTGTCGATTTTTCGACGCAGTTCCGCGATGGTGCCGCTCATGGTTTCTCCACGGGTGCTGCGACCGCACTGTCCGGTGCAGTCGCGGCTTCAGGCTGAAAAGGGGCCAGCGCGGTGCGGGCAATTCCGATAATCAGCGCTTGGTCCTCGTCGCTGAGCTTTTTGGCGGTATCAAAGCGCCCACAGACGTCTGTGGGTATCTGTGCGGCGGCCTCACGCACTGCGCGTTCGGCATCGGTCATGCGCTCCAGCGGCACGGTATCAAACAATTTTGCGGTCAGTGCCATCAACACGGCGATCTGCGCGACCTCGGAGACTGGCGACGATTCGGCCTGTTTCAGGCACGCGCGGATGCGCCGGCCATGCTCGATGGTCTGGGTGGTGTTTGCGTCCAGACGGGCGCCAAAGCGCGCAAAGGTCTCCAACTCTTCGAACTGGGAATACGCCAGTTTGAGGTCACCCGATACGGCCCGGTAGGCCGCGCGCTGAGCCTTGCCACCTACACGGGAGACCGACTTTCCTACATCGACCGCTGGCAGAGCGCCGAGTTCGAACAGCGACGGCGAGAGGTAGATCTGCCCGTCGGTGATGGAAATCAGGTTGGTCGGTATATAGGCCGACATGTTCTGCGCCTCGGTCTCGATGATGGGCAGGGCGGTGAGCGAGCCACCACCCCGTTCCTCGCTGAGGTGCGTGGAGCGCTCCAGCAAGCGCGAGTGGATGTAAAAAATATCACCGGGAAAGGCCTCACGCCCCGGCGGGCGGCGCAGCAGCAGGGACAGTTCGCGGTAGGCGCGTGCGTGGTGGGTGAGATCGTCGTAAACGATCAGAACGTCGCGCCCGGCGTGCATATAGTGCTCGGCCATGCTGGTCGCGGCGTAGGGCGCAATGTAGGCCAGTCCGGGCGGATCGTTGCCTTCGGTCACCATGACGACTGTGTACGCCATTGCCCCTTTTTCTTGCAGGATCGCAATCGTTTTCGCCACGGCCGCTGCGCGCTGGCCAATGGCACAGTAAACACACAGCACGTCCTTGCCCTGCTGGTTGAGGATGGTGTCGATCGCGATTGTGGTCTTGCCGGTCTGGCGGTCCCCCAGAATCAATTCCCGCTGGCCCCGGCCGACCGGGATGAGTGCGTCAACAACCTTTAACCCGGTTTGCAGCGGCACACTCACCGGTGCGCGGTCCATGATGGGGGCGGCGGGGCGCTCAATGGGTAAACGTTGTTTTGTGACGATGGGGCCCTGGCCGTCCAGTGGGCGCCCCAGTGGGTCCATTACCCGGCCCAGCGTACCGTCGCCCACTCCCACATCCATGACTCGCCCGGTGCGTTGCACTTCGTCGCCCGCCCGCAGATGCCAGTATTCGCCCAGCAAAACCACACCCACTTCGAGTTCGTCCACGTTGAAGGCAATGCCGAACACGCCGCCAGGAAACGCAATCAGTTCGTCGTAGCCCACGCCAGGCAGACCGCTGACCATGGCGATACCGGTTGATACCTGGGTGATGGTGCCAGTCTCGCGCGGGGCCAGCTGCGCCGAGAATGCTTCGCGCCGCTGGCGCAGGTCTGCGAAGCTGCGGTCCAGTACGGTTTGCAGATCGGACGAGGGACTGTTCATGAAGCCTTTTGCTGCAGCGACGCCAGAAAATCAGAAATATTCCAGGCAATTTTCCAGCCGTTGGCGCTGAGCTCGATGCCGCCAATCACATCGGGGGTCGTCTCGAACCGGATGGGCAGCTTGGCCCCCATGGCAGCGTCCATTGCTTGCCCCAATGCCGCCTGCTGGGCAGGCGTCAACTCGAACGCACTGCGCACCCGTACCGTGCCGGGCGATGCCTGTAGGGCCTTGGACAGTTCGCTCTTGGCGTGTGCATCCATGGAACCCAGGCGCTGGGCAAACACCTCGGTTATGCGGTCTTCGAGGGTGGTGCCGGCCAGATCGGTCAGGACCTTGCGCGCGATGGCAAACACTTCTTCCTGGCTGCGCCGGGCGATGTCCTGCTGCAGTGTTTGCAGTTCGCTCTCCAGGGCCTCATGCCGCTTGGCCTGCACGGCGTCGGCTGCCGTGCGCGCGTCAGTGAGCAGACGTTTGCGTTCGGCGTCCACTTCAGCGCTGGCCTTGCGCGCAAGGGCCTCGCGTTGCTGGTCAAAATCAGCATTTTTCTGCTTGAAGGTATCGCGCTCACTGTCGGCTTGCGCCTGCTTTTGGGCGGCGTCGGCCAGTTCCGATGCGATGCGCTTTTCCCGCGCATCAATCGCATCGAGCACCGGCTTGTAGAGGTAGCGCTTCATTAGCCATACCAGGATGAGAAAGTTCAGCGTTTGCGCGCCGACCGTGAACCAGTCAATGAGCATGGCTACTTTGCGGCAACTGCGGCAACCGCTGCGGCCGCGTGGTTCCAGAATGGATTGGCAAAAATCAGGATCATCGAGACCACAAAACAGTAGATCGCAGTGGATTCGATCATCGCCAGACCGACGAACAGGGTGCGCGTAATGGTTGCAGAGGCGTCAGGCTGCTGCGCCAGCGCGGTGAGGGCGGTCGCAACCGCGCGCCCCTCGGCGAACGCGGGCCCCATGCAGCCGAAGCCGGTGGTGAGTCCGGCAATGACGATGGATGCCACTGCGATGATGGTCATGCTGTCCATAGAGAGTCCTTTGAAGGTTTGGTTGTTCAGGTTTTGGCCGTTTGCTGTGGCTCCGGATCGGGCTTGCGAACGTGCTGGGCTGCCGCGATATAGACGGCCGCCAATATGCTGAAGATGTAGGCTTGCACCATTCCGGTCAGTAGGCCCAGCACCGTCATGACAATCGGAAAAACAAAGGGCGTGATGGTGAGCAGGATGGCGATGATCATGGCCCCGCTCATCATGTTGCCAAACAGCCGCACCGCCAGCGCCAGGGTGCGCGACATTTCACTGATGATGTTAAACGGGAGCATAAGCACAGTGGGCTCCAAATAAGACTCCAGGTAACCGCCCAGCCCCTGGTCCGCAATGCCGAACATCGGTACAGCCACCAACACGCACAGGGCCAGCGCCGCTGTGGTCGACAGTGATCCGGTGGGCGGCTCGTAGCCGGGAATGATGGTGCACAGGCTGGCACTTGCGACGAACAGGAAGAGCGTGCCCAAAAAGCCTATGGCTTTGCGTGGTTCGTGTATGCCGACCTCTACAATTTGCGACTCGATGCCGGTGACAATGATTTCCAGCAGGTTCTGCCAACGCGAGCGGGTCAGCTCAGTGGAGAGTTTGCGGGTGATGAGCATGGAGCCTACGACCAGCAGCAGCATCAGGCCCCAGGTAAAGGCAATGGTGGCGTTGAGTTTGATGAAGCCGAGTTGCCAAAAGATCATCTGGTCGGGGCTAAGGTGCATGGGAGGGCTCCCGTGTCAGGCGCATGGTGATCTGGCGGGCCATCACGAAGCCAACAAGGCATGCCAGCAGACGCTGCCAATCTGCGCCTGTGGCCCAATAGAAGCCGGCCAGGGTCACTGCGGTACGCAGTAACGCGCTGGGCAAAATCCACAAGGCCGGATTGGGGGCGGCAAGGCCCTTGCGCACGGTCCACCAGAGTCCGCCAAAGAAGAACGCCCCCAGCGCGCTGCCAGCGAACCATGCCAACAACAGGGACAGTGCGTCAGGGCCGGTCATCATGATTTTCCCGGTCGTAGCCCATGGCGGCATCTTCCTTGGTAACCCAAACCCACGCGTTGAAACAGCCCAGCACCAGCCCGGCGGCCATCAGCGCCAGCGTCCATGAGTGCCCACCGGGATAGTGCCGGTCCAGCCACAGACCCAGCGCAGCACCCAACAAGGTGGGTACGACCACCGACCAGCCGATCACACCCATCAGCCCCAGGCCAAACCAGACGCCTGGTGTCGGGTTGCGCTGCGCCTGCAACTTGCGAGCGGCCTTGGCACCAACTTGCCCGGCCATGTCGAGCGACGTTTTTTCTGGTTTATTGGCCCGATCAATCATGCTGGAAACTCGCAAATTGGCGCAGAAAGCCAGTTTCCAGCTTGGCCATGACCGAACGAACCTCTTTCTCTTGCGCATTGAGCTGACTAAATTCCTGCTCAACCGCCTGGCGCAACTGTGAGAGATTGGCGCCGCCCATGGCCCTGCGTACGGAGATAGACACATTCGCTCCGGTCTTGACCAACACCCCCTCATCCAGGGCGACGTAGACCTCTCCTTCGGACGGTGTCTCATAGACCAGGATCCCGGCAGTAATCGCGGCAACACAATCGAGGCGGTTCGGCAGCAGGCCGAACGATCCCTCTCGCGTTTCCGCCACGATGCGCTTGACGCCGGTTTTGTCGGCGAAGATGTGCGAAGGCAGAAGGATTTTGAGGTGCATGCTATTGCACTGCATGGTCTTGCTCCTTTGACGCCGGCAATTTGGCCTTGGCCTCATCAACCGCGCCGATCATGTAGAGCGCGCTCTCGGGGTAGTCTTTGAACTCGTCACGCAGGATGCGCTCACATCCGTCCAGCGCATCTTTCAGGCTAACGAGCTTGCCCGGCATGCCGGTGAACTGCTCGGTGGTGAAGAACGGCTGGGTGAGAAAGCGCTCCAGACGACGGGCGCGGGCAACTACGTTGCGGTCACCGGAGGATAGTTGCTCTAACCCCAGCATGGCGATGATGTCCTTTAGCTGCGCGTATTGGGCCAGTGTGCCGCGAATCTCCTGCGCCAACGCATAGTGCCGTTCGCCGACAATGCCGGGTGTCGCCATTTTGGAGTTCGATTGCAGCGGGTCAATGGCTGGGTACAGACCCTCACTGGCCCGCTTGCGCGACAGCACAATCGACGCCGAAAGGTGCGAGAAGGTGTGCACTGCCGCTGGATCGGTGAAATCGTCAGCCGGGACATAGACCGCTTGAATGGAGGTGATGGCGCCAGTGTCGGTGTTGGCAATGCGCTCTTCCAGGCCCGCCAATTCGGTTCCCATGGTGGGCTGGTAACCTAGGCGCGATGGCATTTGCCCCATCAGCCCCGACACTTCGGAGCCGGCCTGAATGAATCGAAAGATGTTGTCGATCAGCAGCAAGACATCGCGGTGCTCATCATCCCGAAAATACTCAGCCATGGTCAATGCTGCGTGGCCCACGCGAAAGCGGCTCCCGGCGGGCTCATTCATCTGGCCAAAGACCATCACCATGTTGGGCAAAACTCCAGCGGTCTTCATGTCGCTGTACAACTCTTGACCTTCACGGCAGCGCTCGCCAATGCCGCAGAAGATGCTGACGCCCTCCTGATGCCCCACCATGTTGTGAATCATCTCGGTCAGCAAAACCGTCTTGCCGACCCCCGCGCCGCCAAACAGACCGGCTTTGCCACCCCGCTCCAGGGGCATGAGCACGTCGATAACCTTGATGCCGGTCTCGAAAATCTCGGATTTGGTGGAGCGACTCACCAGCGCCGGCGGAGCCCGGTGCACTGAGCGCCACTGAACCGCGTCGGGTGCCGGCAAGCGGTCAATGGCATTGCCAAATACGTCGAACATGCGCGACAGGATGGTCTTGCCGACTGGCACCTTCAAAGGTGCGCCGCTGTCCTGGACCGCTGCACCGCGCGCAAGACCCTGGGTTGAGGTTAGTGCAATAGCACGGACATGGTGCGCATCCCGCTGGGCTACGACCTCCAGGACCACGCGGCCATCATCGGCATGCAGTATGTTGCGGATGGAGGGTAAATCGGATTCGAATCGTGCATCGACGACGCTGCCACGCACGGACTGGACAATACCCATATTTTGCATGGTATCAAGCGTATACCCGATGGCCGGACTAGGCCAGCAACTTTGCACAAACGTTACGTTGGAGTCAACCGCACCCGATGTCGCGCCACCTGCGCCTTCACCTGCACCGGGGCCGTACCGCCCAACGTGTTACGGGCGTTGAGTGAGCCGCGCAGGCTCAAACATTCGTACACATCCTTTTCAATGCCGGGGCTGAACTCTTGCAACACTGCCAGCGGCAATTCAGACAAATCGACCTGGTGGCTTGTGGCGGCTTTGACGGCATGGGCCACTATCTCGTGTGCATCACGGAAAGGCAGGCCCTTCTTGACCAGGTAGTCGGCCAGGTCGGTGGCGGTGGCGTAGCCGCGCAGCGCCGCTTGTTCCATGGGAATCGGGTTGACGGTGATGCCGCCTTCCTTCTGGCCGGTAGCCACATTCACCTGGCCGCCGACCATTTCGCTGAAGATGCGCAAGGTGTCCTTCAAAGTGTCCACGGTGTCGAACAGCGGCTCTTTGTCTTCCTGGTTGTCTTTGTTGTAGGCCAGCGGTTGGCCCTTCATCAGGGTGATCAGGCCCATTAGGTGGCCGACCACGCGGCCGGTTTTGCCGCGCGCCAGCTCGGGCACATCGGGGTTTTTCTTCTGCGGCATGATGGAGCTGCCGGTGGTGAAACGGTCGGCTATTTTGATAAAGCCAAAGTTTTGGCTCATCCACAAAATCAGCTCTTCGCTCATGCGGCTGATGTGCACCATGGTGAGTGTGGCCGCAGCGGTGAATTCAATGGCGAAATCACGGTCACTCACCGCGTCCAGGCTGTTTTGGCAGACCTGTGGGTTGCCAGCGGCATCGACCATGCCCAGCGTGCGGGCCACGCGTTCGCGGTCCAGCGGGTAGCTGGTGCCGGCCAGGGCGGCAGCACCCAGCGGCAGGCGGTTGGTGCGGCAGCGCACTTCGAGCATGCGTTCTGCATCACGGCTGAACATTTCCACATAGGCCAGCATGTGGTGGCCAAAGCTCACCGGCTGTGCCACTTGCAGGTGGGTAAAGCCGGGCAGGATGACATCCACATTCTTCTCGGCCACATCCAGCAAAGATTTTTGCAAGTCGATCAGCAGCTCGCCAATCAGATCAATCTCGCTGCGCAGCCACAGGCGGACATCGGTGGCAACCTGGTCGTTGCGGCTGCGGCCGGTATGCAGGCGCTTGCCAGCGTCGCCCACCAACTGGGTCAGGCGGGCCTCGATGTTGAGGTGCACGTCTTCCAGGTCCAGCTTCCACTCGAAGTTGCCGCTTTCAATGTCGGCGGTGATCTGCGCCATGCCGCGCTGGATGGATGCGTGGTCTTCGGCACTGATGATGCCTTGGGCTGCCAGCATCTCGGCGTGGGCCAGGCTGCCGGTGATGTCGGCCTGCCACATGCGCTTGTCAAAAAACACGCTGGAGGTGTAGCGTTTGACCAAATCGCTCATGGGTTCGGAAAACAGCGCGGACCACGCCTGGGATTTTTTATCGAGTTGGTTTTGTGACATGGGGTGCAGCGCAGGGTTTGGAGTCAAAATCCGGGTTCATGAAAGACACCCAAATATTATCGGCGTTCCAGGAGCTGGAAGCTGCGCCTGCCACGCACCCTGTGGATACCGCGCCGCCCGAGCCCCGTCTGGTGTTTGATGCCTGCCAGATTGGGGTAGTGCTGCGCGCTGTGTTGTTTGTGGAGGTCTGCGCCGGTGTGGCGGTGGGGTTTGGTGCACGTGATGCGGTGGATTGGGTCATTCGCCTGGCTCTGGTTACCGGTGGAGCCTTGCCAGCCACCGTGGTATGGCTGCTACTGACCTGTTTGTCCAAACGTCTGCTGGCGCGCCTTAAACCAGAACTGCAATACACCGCAGCGGTGGCATTGGGCGCCGTGTCGGGGCTGTATGGTTGCGGGATGCTGGCTTGGTCGGGGCTTCTGGTGTCGTTGCCCTGGGTTGCCAGCGCGTTCAGTGGTATGTTGGTGGCCGGGTTGCTGGTGGCGGCGCTGGTCATGCGCAGCAAGGGGCAAATGCCAGCCCACACATCGGCCCGGCTGGCCGAGCTGCAGTCACGCATACGCCCCCACTTTCTATTCAACACCCTCAATAGCGCGATTGCCTTGGTACGGGCGGAGCCTGCCAAGGCTGAGGCCCTGCTGGAGGATTTGAGTGATCTATTTCGCCAGGCGCTCAAGGATTCGGACGAGCCCGTGCGGCTGGCCCAGGAAATTGAATTGGCCAAAGCGTATCTGGCCATTGAGCAGGTGCGCTTTGGCGACCGCCTGCGCCTGGAGTGGGATCTGGACCCTGCCGCAGACGATGCCATACTGCCCCCCCTGCTATTGCAGCCTTTGGTGGAAAATGCCGTGTGCCATGGCGTGGAACCCAGTCCGCTCGGCGCCGATGTGCGTATCTCCACCCAACGCAGGGGGTCCATTGTGCTGATCAAGGTAACCAATACCGTGCCCAACGGGCAGGGCGCGCACGGCCAGGGACTGGCCTTGCGCAATGTGCGCGAACGCCTGGCGCTGCTGCACGATGTGCAGAGTCAGTTTCGCGCTGGCCTCAAAGATGGTGTGTACCAGGTACGCATCGAGGTGCCGCTGTGACGGCGAACACCGCAGCTGCCGGAGTCCTCAAGGCCCTGGTAATCGATGACGAGGCGCTGGCCCGTGCCCGCATGCGCACCCTGCTGGGTGACTGCGCGGCACCCGCTGTGCAATGGGTGGGTGAGGCTGCTAACGCGGTGCAAGCCATGGCCCAGATGCAGCACCACGCAGTGGACGTGGCGTTCATCGACATCCACATGCCTGGCGCCGATGGCTTGAAGTTGGCGCGCTCCCTGCAAGCCCTGGCGCAACCGCCCGCGCTGGTCTTTGTCACGGCGCATGCCGAGCACGCTGTAGAAGCGTTTGAACTGGAGGCGGTGGACTACCTGACCAAGCCTGTGCGGCTGGAGCGCTTGCAGGCAGCGCTACAAAAAGTGGAGCGTATAGTCCAATTTCGACGAGGGCTGGAGGCTCATTCCGCTCAAGAGGACGTGCTCATCATCCAGGAGCGTGGTCGTACCGAACGGGTGCCATTGCAGCAAGTGCTGTATTTCAAGGCCGAGTTGAAATACATCACGGTGCGCACTCCCAGCCGCAGTTATATCCTGGACGGATCGCTGGGCGAGCTGGAAGAAAAATACCGCCATGACTTTGTCCGCATCCACCGCAATGCCCTTATCGCCCGGCGTGCCGTGCGCACGCTGGAAAAACACTTCGATGCAGTAGAGGGCGAAGGTTGGGCTGTACGCCTGAACGGCGTGGATGAGTTGCTGGCGGTTTCACGGCGGCAGTTGGCTGCGGTGCGGGAGTTGGTTGCGCGGTAGCTGGAGCAAGTGATCAAGGTCAGCGGCCCCGTTGGCGCCTAACCTGGGGTTCACCCGTGGGAAGCCATGGCAGGTTGAATTTGGATGCCCGAGGGTGATGAAAATGTTTGTCGCCTTCGGTATGGTGGCGCACAGACCAACTCCAGCGTCACGACAACAATGGACACTCCAAACGGGAACGCGGAGCCAGAATGGCATGTCTCATCTAGCACCCAACCCGTTCAATTCACCCCATTAAGGAGTCTCCCCATGAGCGTCGCCAAAGTTATTGAAGTCAGCGCCACGAGTAAAACCAGTTTCGACGATGCCATCAAAGAAGGTATTGCTCGCGCATGCGACACCGTCGCCAACGTGCGCGGCGCATGGATCAAGGAACAAAAAATCACTGTCGAGGACGGTCGCATCACCACCTATCGCGTCAACATGCAAGTCACATTCGTGATTGGCGGTGAATAGCGGTCTGGCCCCCGGTTTACATAAGGGGCTGCCATCTGTGCAGGGCGGTTGCGCCGCCTGGCAATGCGAATACCTGACTTGATGCGTAGGCCAAAGAACGGATAGCCGTTCCTCCAGTCCTGGGGGCCAAAGCGTGAAAAACTCAAGACACTATAAAAATAATAGCGTATTACGTATATCCGACGAGTGCTAGAGGCCGTATTTTCATCAACCCGTATTGCGCAACCCCGCTGCAATGCCGTTGATAGAGATGTGGATGCCGTGCTGTTCGCGCTCGTCGGCGTGGCCTGAGCGGTAGCGCCGAATCAGTTCCACCTGCAAGTGGTGCAATGGGTCGATATAGGGGAAGCGGTGGCGGATAGAGCGTTGCAGGGCCGCGTTGTTGGCAAGGCGGTTTTTCTCACCGGTGATGGTGGCCAGTGCCTGCGCGGTAGCATGCCATTCGGCTTCGATGGTGGTGAAGACCTTCTTGCGCAAACGGGTGTCGGCCACCAGTTCGGAATAGCGCGAGGCTAGGGCCAGATCGCTCTTGGCCATGACCATGTCCATGTTGGACAGCAGGGTCTTGAAGAACGGCCATTGGCGGTACATCTTTTGTAGCAGAGCGATGCGCTCCTTCTGCTGCTGCGCCGTGCCAACTTTGGTAAAGGCCTGTACCGCCGAACCAAAACCATACCAGCCGGGCAGAGTCAAGCGGCACTGCCCCCAGCTAAACCCCCAGGGAATGGCGCGCAGGTCTTCGATGCGATGGCTGGCCGTGCGTGAAGCGGGGCGAGAACCAATGTTGAGTTCGGCAATTTCGCGAATCGGGGTGGAACTGAAGAAGTATTCGGTGAAGCCAGGGGTCTCGTACACCAGGGCGCGGTAGGCGGCCATGCTGCTGCTGGAGAGTTCGGCGGCCGCCTCCAAAAATGCTTCGGTGGCGGACTTGGTAGGTTGCAGCAGAGTTGCCTCCAGGGTGGCCGCCACCAGGGTTTCCAGGTTGCGGCGGCCAATTTCCGGGTTGGCATATTTGGAGCCAATCACCTCACCCTGTTCGGTCAGGCGGATTTGGCCGCGCACCGTGCCGGGGGGTTGGGCCAGGATGGCCTCGTAACTGGGGCCGCCGCCGCGTCCCACCGTGCCGCCACGACCATGGAACAAGCGCAACCGGATCTTGTGTGAACGGGCCAGTTCATCGAACAGTTCCACCAGCGCAATTTCGGCACGGTACAACTCCCAGTTGCTGGTGAAGATGCCGCCGTCCTTGTTGCTGTCGGAGTAGCCCAGCATGATGTCCTGCTCGCCACCGCTGTGCTGCACCAGTGCAGCCAAGCCGGGCAAAGCATAGAAATCGCGCATGATGGGCGCGGCATTGCGCAGGTCTTCAATGGTTTCAAACAGCGGCACTACGATCAGGTCGCAAACTGGCCCCCACGCTCCACCGCTGCGCGGGTCGCTGCCCCCCGGGGGGGCGGCCCTTCCCGGGGGCGAACCCGCCTTGGGACGGCCCGGCGGCGGGTTGCCGGGCTTTGTCGCTGAGCACGCCGCGCATCAGACCCACTTCCTTTTGCAGCAGCAGCACTTCCAGCAGGTCGCTCACTGTCTCAGTGTGGCTGATGATGTAGTGGCGAATCGCCTCATACCCAAAGCGCTCGCGCATGACCTTGGCCATGGCAAAAATGGCGATTTCGCTCTGCGTGTGGGCTGAATAGGCCGCGCCATGGACCTGCAGGGAACGGGCATCGTTCAGCAGGCCCAGCAACAGGGTGCGCTTGGCGGCTTCGTCCAGGGCGCTGTAGTTGGCCTCGATGCGCGCAGTGGCCAGTAGTTCGGCCACCACTTCCTCATGTTTGTCCGAGCTTTGGCGCAGGTCCACCGTGGCCAAATGAAAGCCAAATACTTCCACTGCGCGGATCAGCGGGCGCAGCCGCTGAGTCACCAGTACCGCGCCGTGGTTGGTGTGTAGTGAGGCCTCAATGGTGCGCAATTCGGCAGAAAATTCCTGAGCAGTGCGGTAGGGATTTTGTGGGGCTACGGCGTGGCGGGCGGCCTCGGTTCCAGTTAGCTCAAGCAGGGTGGCGGCCAGGCGCGCGTAAACACCGGTCAGGGCCCGTCGGTAGGGCTCGTCCATGCGGTGCACGTTGCGGTCTGGCGAGCTTTCGGCCAGGGCTTGCATCTCGGGCGTGCATTCGGTCAGCAGAGCCGAAACCGACAGTTCGCCACCCAAAAAATGCACCTCGGTCAGGTAGTGGCGCAGCGCCACTTCGGCTTGGCGGCGCAGCGCATATTCCAGGGTCTGGGCGCTGACGTTGGGGTTGCCATCGCGGTCGCCACCAATCCACTGGCCCATGCGCAAAAAACTGTACACCGGCTGGTTGCTTAGCAGTTGCTCCAGGTTGGCGTAGAGCTTGGGAATCTCCCGCAGGAAAGTGGATTCGTAATAGCTCAGTGCGTTCTCGATCTCGTCGACTACGGTAAGCTTGTTGAGGCGCAGCAGGCGGGTTTGCCACAACTGGGTTACGCGGGCACGCATCTGGGCTTCGTTGGCGGCCAGTTCGCGGGCGGTAAACGCATCCTTTTTGTTGTCAAAGTAAGCGGCGCGCATCCTGATCTCGTCGCGAGCGGTCAGCAACTGGGCGATGTCGCGCTCGGCATCCAGAATGCTCTTGCGTTGCACCTCGGTGGGGTGGGCAGTCAGCACGGGCGAGACATAGCTCTGCGCCAGAGTAGCCGCAATGGCCTTGGTCGCAATGCCGGCCCAACGCAGGCGCGACATCGCTACCTCAATGCTGCCTTCCTGCGTGTCGCCAGCGCGCTCGTGCAGGGCGCGGCGACGGATATGGTGGCGGTCTTCGGCCAGGTTGGCCAGGTGCGAAAAATAGGTGAAAGCACGGATGACGCTGACCGTCTGGTCGCCCGACAGCCCCTTGAGCAATTTTTTGAGCGCCTTGTCCGCCTCTTGGTCGGCATCGCGACGAAACGCCACCGACAGGGTGCGGATCTTTTCGATCAGATCAAAAGCAGCGACACCGTCCTGGTCGCGGATCTCATCACCCAGAATCCGGCCCAGCAGGCGGATGTCTTCCACCAGTGGGCGTTCGTTGTCCTTGCTGCGTTTGGCGGTACTGGGAGCGGATGCATTTTTCATGATGCCCATGCTAGCATTGACCATTCGCGATTGATTACAAACAGGTTACGACGCACAACCCATGGTTGCACACACTTTTACCATCGCCACGCGCGAAAGTCGCCTGGCCATGTGGCAGGCCGAGCATGTCAAGGCACTGCTTCAACAACAAGGCCACACCGTCCATTTGCTGGGTATGACCACCAAGGGAGACCAGATACTGGACCGCTCACTCAGCAAGGTGGGTGGCAAGGGTCTGTTTGTGAAGGAACTGGAAGTGGCGCTGGAACTCGGCCAGGCCGATCTGGCGGTGCACTCGTTGAAAGACGTGCCCATGGAGTTGCCAGAAGGTTTCAGCCTGGCCTGCGTCATGGAGCGTGAAGACCCGCGCGACGCCTGGGTCTCCAGCCGCTTCGCCAGTGTCGATGCGCTGCCCCAAGGCGCGGTGGTGGGCACTTCCAGTTTGCGTCGCGTCGCGCTACTGCGCGCACTGCGCCCCGATTTGAAGGTCGAGCCTCTGCGTGGCAACCTCGACACCCGGTTGAAGAAGCTCGACGACGGTCATTACGACGGCATTGTGCTGGCGGCTGCTGGTTTGAAGCGGTTGGGGCTGGGCGCGCGCATTCGTGCAGTGTTTGATCCCGAACAGATGCTGCCCGCCGCCGGGCAAGGCGCGCTGGGCATTGAAGTGCGCTCCAGCCGCGCCGACGTCATCCAGGCGCTGCAATCCCTTGTGCATACGCCCACCTTGCTGGCGGTGTCGGCTGAACGGGCAGTCAGTCGCGTGATGGGTGGTAGTTGCTCCATGCCGCTGGCGGCTTATGCCACGCTGGCGGGGGATGTGCTCAGCATCCGCGCCACCTGGGGCGATCCTGAAGGTGTGCAACCCTTGGCGCATGCACACGCCCAGGGACCGGTCGCCGATTCCGCTGCAGCCACCCTGCTGGGTGAGCAGGTGGCGCAGCAACTGCAGATCAAGGTCGGTCAGCAGACTGGTACAAAGGACTGATCCATGCGTGTTCTCGTCACCCGTCCCAAACAAGAGGCCCGGAAATGGGTGGATGCCCTGGTAGAGGCTGGCTTTGATGCAGTCGCACTCCCGTTGATCGGCGTGCTGCCTGCGCCCCGCCCCGAGGCTGTGCAGGCGGCGTGGCAGCGACTGGACAGTTTTGATGCAGTGATGTTTGTTAGCGGTAATGCCGTAGACCATTTTTTTGCATATAAACCGGCTGTAGCCCCCGTGCTGGATGCACAAGGCGCTATCAAAATTAGAGTATTTGTCATCGGACCAGGCAGTTTTTCGGCACTGAAGCGGAACGGTGTTGAACCGGACCACATTGACATGCCTGACCGCGATGCGGATCAGTTTGATTCGGAAGCCTTGTGGGCTGTGGTGGGCCACCGAGTGGTGCCGGGATTTCGGTTGCTGATTGTGCGGGGTGCCGGCAAGGCCGAGGCTACCAGTGGCGTTGCCGCCGATGGTGCTGGGCGTGACTGGTTTGCCGAGCAGGTGCGTCGCGCCGGTGGTGAAGTGGAGTTTGTAGTTTCCTACCAGCGCCGGCAGCCCGACTTGGGCGAACCTGAGCGTCAGCTGGCGCAGGCAGCTGCGGCCGATGGCTCGGTCTGGCTGTTCAGCAGTTCCGAGGCTATTTCCAATCTGGCAGCGTCCTGCCCTGGTCAGTCCTGGGCCCTGGCCAAGGCGGTGGTCACCCATGGTCGCATTGCGCAAGCGGCCCGCGCAGCCGGGTTTGGTGTGGTGTGTGAGTCACGCCCAACCCTGGCGGCACTGATGGCGTCGATAGAATCGCAGCAATGAAACCTGAGCCCAGTGTGATCGTGGCACCAGAGACACCGCACGCTCCACAAGTGCCGCGTCTGCCGCTCGCAGCCGCCGTCTTGGCGGTGGTGGCGCTGGTCGGCTGCGGTCTTTTGTGGCAAAAACTCAGTGGAATCCAGGAACAGTTGGCGCGGCAGAGCGCGGATGCCGGCGCCCAGGCCACCGAGGCGCGAGTCACCGCACGCCGGGCACAGGAGTTGGCGATGGAAACTGCGGCCAAACAGGCCGTGACAGAAGCCCGGGTCAGTGAAGTCTCCTTACAGCGTACGCAACTTGAAGAACTGATGCAAAGCCTGTCCCACTCGCGGGACGAAAACCTGTTGGTGGACATCGAATCCGCCGTGCGATTGGCACAGCAGCAGTCCCAATTGACCGGTAGCGTGGAGCCCCTGTTGGCGGCTCTCAAGACGGCAGAATTGCGGATCAACCGCGCGGCACAACCGCGCCTTACACCAGTGCAGCGGGCCATTGGCCGTGACATGGCACGTATCAAGTCCACCGCCATGGCTGACACGCCCTCACTGCTGGTCAAGCTTGACGAGTTGGTGTCGCTGGCCGATGAGTTGCCGATTGCCAATGCAGTGCCGCTCGCGCGCAGCGGCGGCAGCGACACGCTCAAACGCAAGTCTGAGGAAACCGTTACCAACTGGTGGGTGCGCATGGCGCAACTCGTGGGTACCGAATTGCGTAGTCTGGTGCGCGTGAGCCGTATTGAAGATCCGGATGCTGCGCTGCTGTCGCCCGAGCAGTCGTTCTTCCTGCGCGAAAACCTCAAGCTCAAATTGCTCAACGCGCGACTGGGCTTGCTGTCGCGCCAGATTGACTCCGTACGCTCTGACCTGGGTGCCGCATCGGTGTCTTTGGGGCGGTATTTTGATGCTTCTTCCCGAAAAACCCAGGCGGCTAGTGCCATGCTGCAGCAGTTGCGTGGCCAGTTGAAGGCACTGGAGCTGCCCAGGGTAGACGACACCTTGGCGGCTTTGGCCACAGCAGCAGCGGGACGCTGACCATGCGCGTTGCATTGTGGCTGATGGCCTTGTTTGCGATTGCGGTGGCAAGCGCGCTGTTTGCGGGTAACAACCACGCCAGCGTGACGCTGTTCTGGCCACCGCACCGGGTTGACCTGTCGCTCAACCTGTTCCTGCTCTTGTTGACTGGCAGCTTTGTGGTGCTGCACTTGGCTATGCGGGCTCTGGCGGCCTTGATGAGCATTCCCCATCAAGCTCGCCAATGGCGTTTGTTGCAGAGTGAACGTGCGTTACATATGGCATTGCTGGAGTCGTTATCGCATCTGGTGTCGGGGCGCTTTATTCGTGCGCGCAAGTCAGCTGAGCTGGTGTTGTCACTGGAGGAATCGGTGAAACGTCGGGGTGAGCGACTGGGCAATGGCGCGCGCCTGCGCACGTTGTCGCATTTGCTGGCGGCCGAAAGCGCGCATGCCTTGCAGGACCGCAGTGTGCGCGACGAGCATTTTCAAAAGCCTTGCAAGAGTCCTCCAGCCGCGATGCGCAGGAAGCCCGTGAAGGCGTGCAGTTGCGGGGTGCACGTTGGGCGCTGGACGATCAGGATGCCCCTGGCGCCCTGCAGTGGCTGGATCAGTTACCCCACGGTGCGGCACGCCGCACCGTGGCTTTGCGCATGCGCTTTCGTGCGGCGCGTTTGGCCGGGCAGTTACAGAGTGCGTTGGAGACGGCACGCTTGCTGACCAAGCACAGGGCTTTTTCCGAGGCTGCGGGCAAGAGCATTACCCGAGGACTTGCCATTGAGCTGATTCGCGATTCACACGACGGCGTGCAGATTCAACGTGCCTGGGACGCATTGGACACCGCTGAGCAGCGCATCCCAGAGGTCGCGTTCGAGGCGAGCGAGCGACTCCTTGCCCACGGTGGTGATGTAGCGCTGTCGCGCCAATGGGTATTGCCGGTGTGGGACAGCATGGTACAAAATTATGACAATCTATCGCTGTCACAGCGCGTGCGCTTGGCGCGGGTGCTGGAGCGTGGATTTGCCGCCACCGGGGGTGAGTTGGATACGTCCTGGCTGACCCGGATCGAAACCGCACAACTGAGCAACCCGCGCAATGCGGCGCTGCAGTACTTGGCCGGCGTGGTTTGCATGCGTCTGCGTCTGTGGGGCAAGGCTCAGCAATTGCTCAAGCAGTCGCTGGCTATTTTGCAAGAGTCTGAATTGCGACGCGACACTTGGCTCGCGTTGGCGCAGTTGGCCGAACAACGACAGGATGCACAAGCTGCCGCAGAGGCTTACCGTGAAGCCGCAAAAAAGTGACTTGACCCGTATTCGGGGCCATAAGTTGCCATGCCGAAATTCACCGAACATATCATCAAGTTTACCGATTAACGCAATCGCCTGCGCCGTTTGCAGGAACTACCTCCGATCCGCGTGCACTTTTAACTGGAAGGCATTTGGAAGTGGTTGCGCACAGGGGGATTTTTTCGCAACACGTACAAGTCGCTGGACTAAAGTGACCTCGAAACAAGGACCGTAACTAGGTTTACAGCCATGACGATCTGGTGCGTCGTAGGTTGTTTGGCGACACCATCCAGGTGGGTGCCGTCGATTTGTTCTGATCCGCCCGTGCCACCCATGGAAAAGGGGCCCGCAGGCCCCTTTGGATTGATAGCCGCCACATGAATGGCTGCTAGTGCCTTTAAGCCGCGGGAGGCTGCTCAAAAGGCAAGGTCATATTACGCAGATCGCGCTTGGTTTCCACCAACACCAGCGGTCCTGTGTCCAGCGACACGGCGGCCGGACGCTCGCGAGGCACATGGATGGGCTTGGGCTCGGCCGCGATGGCAGCTTGCGCGGCTTGCACTTTGGCCGTATCCGAATTAACCCATTGCAGGCCGGACTCCTGCGCCACACCCAGCAGAGTATCGGTGGGCAGCGAGTATGGCGTGACCTTGGGCATGTTGCCGGCTGCCGGTGCAGCCGCAGCAGGTGCAACAACTGACACTGTGGCTGTCACGGCCGGTGCCATTGGCGTTGCGGGGGCGACGTTCAACTGGGCGACAGGCGTCGACTCGGCACGTTCCACGGCGTTTGATACCAGTACGCCTTCGGCAGGAATGCGCAGATCCGGGCGTTCCTCGCGATCGCTACGATCACTGCGTGGACCGCGCTCGCGGCCATAACGGTCACGTTGACGCTTTTCACGTGGCTCCCCGTTCTCAGTACCTACAGTAACGGGTGCTTGGTCGTTTCCGTCCATAACCACTGGTTGGTCTTCAGGTGCGCCATTGGCTGTCGGTTCAGTATCGGCAAAACCCAACTGGGGCTGTCGGCCATCACTGTTGACATCCCGGTTTTCACCTTCGGGGCGCGGGCCACGTCCATTGCGGCCTTCGCCACGACCTCCGCGACTGCGGCCTTCACCGCGACCTTCGCGCGGTTCGCGTGCCGGATTGTTGCCGTTATTGCGATTGTCAGAGGTGTCTTCGCTACCGGTTGCGGTATCGGTGCGGCCTTCGGCACGCGGCTCGCCGCGTTCACCGCCTTCGTTGCGTTCGCCGCCACGGCCAGCATTTCGGTTGCCCCGTTCGCCGCGCTCAGTACGATCACCACGCTCATTGCGGGGAGCCCGTTCCGGGCGTTGCTCCTGACGATTGGTTTCGCCATTCGAGCCGCCTGCCTGCAGGCTGAAGTCCGCGTTCATCGGTTTGCCTTCTGAGTCCAGGCGCTCGCGTTGGGCTCCGCCCTGGCGCTCACCGCCACGACCATTGCGGCCACCGCGGCTGCGTCCCTCGTTACGGCCTTCACCGCGTGGGCCCCGACCTTCGCCACGGGGTTCGTTGCGACCCTCGCCACGACCTTCGCCGGGTTTACGGTTGGCATCACGGTTAGAGCGCCCATCGCGGCCTTCGGTTGGCTTGGCGGTGGGCGTTGCCACAGTGTGAACCGCTGCGGGCGCCTCGGCGCCAAACAGGCGCTTGAGCCAGGCGAAGAAACCCGTTTCAGCCGGTACCGCAGGTTTGGCGTGGTGACTTGGCGCTGCGCCATGTTTGCCGTGGCCCGACTGTTGGGTAGCAACAGGGGTTGGACGTGGTGCGGCAATCGGTGCAGGTGCGTCTGGCAATACGCCCTTGATGATGGGCGTTTGCTTGTTGGTGGGTTCCTGTGAGCGGCGCGTCACGCTGGTGGGGTCTTCAATCTCGTCGGCCAACTTGTAGCTGGCTTCGATGTTGTCCAGACGTGGATCGTCGTGTTTCAGGCGTTCCAGCTTGTAGTTGGGTGTTTCCAGCGTCTTGTTGGGCACCAGCAGCACGTTGATGCGTTGTTTGAGCTCAATTTTGGCGACTTCCGATCGCTTCTCGTTCAGCAGGAATGAAGCCACATCGACCGGAACCTGGCACATCACAGATGCTGTGCTGTCTTTCAGGGACTCTTCCTGGATGATTCGCAGGATTTGAAGCGCAGAGCTTTCCGTGTCACGGATGTGGCCAGCGCCACCGCAGCGCGGGCAGGGGATGGATGCACCTTCGGAGAGAGCAGGGCGCAGGCGCTGGCGGCTCATTTCCATCAGGCCGAATTTGCTGATGGTGCCGAACTGCACGCGGGCGCGGTCTTGGCGCAGTGCGTCGCGCAGGCGGCTTTCTACTTCGCGGCGGTTGCGTGACTCTTCCATGTCGATAAAGTCGATCACGATCAGTCCACCCAAATCGCGCAGGCGCATCTGGCGGGCCACTTCGTCAGCTGCTTCCAGGTTGGTGCGGGTGGCGGTTTCCTCGATGTCACCGCCCTTGATGGCGCGGGCCGAGTTCACATCTACCGATACCAATACTTCGGTGTGGTCAATCACGATGGCGCCGCCCGAAGGCAGTTGCACGGTACGTGCGTAGGCGGATTCGATCTGGTGTTCGATCTGGAAGCGGCTGAACAGCGGGGCGTCGTCACGGTAGCGCTTCACGCGGGCAGCGTGCTCGGGCATGACGTGGGCCATGAACTGTTGGGCCTGTTCGTACACGTCGTCGGTATCGATCAGGATGTCGCCGATGTCGTGGTTGAAGTAGTCACGGATGGCGCGGATCACCAGAGAAGACTCTTGGTAAATCAGGTAGGCGCCCTTGCCGCCCTTGGCTGCGCCGTCAATGGCGGACCAGAGCTTCAAGAGGTAGTTCAGATCCCACTGCAGTTCTGGGGCGCTACGGCCGATGCCGGCCGTGCGTGCAATGATGGACATGCCGTTGGGGTATTCCAACTGGTCCATGTTTTCTTTGAGTTCGGCGCGGTCTTCACCTTCGATTCGGCGCGACACACCACCACCCCGTGGGTTGTTGGGCATCAAGACCACATAGCGGCCGGCCAGCGACACAAAGGTGGTCAGCGCTGCGCCCTTGTTGCCACGTTCTTCTTTTTCGACCTGGACCAGCAGTTCCTGGCCTTCGCGGATGGCATCCTGGATGCGTGCTTGGGAAGCCGAAACGCCCTCCTTGAAGTACATCCGGGAAATTTCCTTGAACGGCAGGAAACCGTGGCGATCTTCACCGTAGTCGACGAAGCAGGCTTCCAGCGACGGCTCCACGCGGGTAACGACGGCCTTGTAGATGTTGCCCTTGCGCTGTTCGCGCCCTTCAATTTCGATTTCGTAGTCGAGGAGTTTTTGTCCGTCGACAATGGCCAGGCGGCGTTCTTCAGCCTGCGTGGCGTTGATCAGCATCCGTTTCATGGATTGCATCCTTCATCAGTAGTACATGCCCAAAGCGGGCGTTGATACCTGAACTGACGACTAGAAACGCGGTGGAATTGCCGGAGAACTTCGACTCAAATGATGCGTCGAAGCGTAGGCGCGTGGATGGGGACGAGGGGATGGGTTTGCGAAATTGCTATACATTGCAGAGCAAACTTCGCCCGTTTGACGGGGGCTAACGGCCGAATCATGCCAAACAACGGGGCGAAAACGCCCCGCAGGCAAAGGTTCATCAGGCACAACAGCACAAACATCTCGTTTCATTCCGCTCGCGGGCGTTGGGCCTGCGGGCTGTGGGTATTCCGTATCAGTGTTTCAATTCGTAGTCTTTACCGGATTGTCCAACGACCATCACAGGCATTTGGCGTGTGATTTGTCAGCTGGAAAACCCGGCGGCATCGACCTTCCAGCGCGTCTGCTTGGGACTGTGGACTAAACTCCAGACAAATCAACCACTTACAGCGCATCGCTAGTGAAACACATTATAGGGGGCAATCCCCATGTTCCGTTGCATCAGGTCAAATCACTGACTATCGACGACGATGCGGCTGGCCAGCGGCTGGACAATTTTCTGATGCGCCACCTCAAGGGTGTGCCCAAGACCCACGTTTACCGCATCATCCGCAGCGGTGAAGTGCGGGTCAACAAAGGGCGTGCCTCGGCAGAAACACGCCTGAATGGTGGTGATGTCGTGCGCCTGCCGCCGGTGCGGGTGTCCGAACGGGCCACTGAAAAGGCTCAGGCCATGGCCGAGCAGGTAGCCAGCCATGCGCCGGCGCGGGAATTCGCAATTCTGTTTGAAGACGACAGTTTGCTGGCCATCAACAAGCCGGCCGGTGTGGCGGTACATGGTGGATCGGGCGTGAGCTTTGGCGTGATCGAGCAGTTGCGCATGGCACGCCCGGCAGCCAAATTTCTGGAACTGGTGCACCGATTGGACCGCGAAACCAGTGGTATTTTGCTGGTGGCCAAGAAGCGCAGTGCCTTGAAAAACCTGCAAGACCAGTTCCGCGAACGCGAAACCGGCAAGACCTACTTGGCGCTGGTATTGGGCCAGTGGCCGGCCAACAAGAAGGTGCTGGACAAGCCGTTGCACAAATACCTGTTGCCTGACGGCGAGCGCCGGGTCAAGGTGGTAACCAAGGACGATCCCGATGGTATGCCGTCCCTGACCCTGGTCAAAATGAGGGCCCAAAGTGGGCCGGCGGCCACCGAGGCGTCAGCTTCCCCCAACGGCGGGCGAGGTTACTCGTTGCTGGAAGTTACCATCAAAACCGGGCGCACCCACCAAATTCGTGTCCACCTGGCAAGTGAAGGAATGCCTATTGCCGGGGACGATAAATATGGTGACTTTGAGTGCAACAAGGCCTTGGCCCGTGTTGGTACACCCTTTACGCTCAAACGCATGTTTTTGCACGCATGGCGGTTGCAATGCAAGCACCCGGTAACCGGCAACGTGCTGGAGTTAAAGGCGGAACTGCCCGTCGAGCTGACACATTTTTTGACTCAGGTGCTGCCGCAAGCAGTCTGAGGCTTTGAGACTTTGTAGAACTTCTATTGTTAAAAATGCCCGCTTCCCGTCCGGCCACGCCTTCGCGGCAATACGACTTGATTGCCTTCGACTGGGATGGAACCCTGTTCGATTCCACCGCCATCATCACCCGATGTATCCAGCTGGCAGTGGTGGACGTCGGCGGGCGGATGCCCACGGACAAGGCCGCTGCCTACGTGATTGGCCTGGGGTTGATGCAGGCCCTGGCCCATGCCGCGCCTGACGTACCCCCTGAGAAGTACCCCGAGTTGGGTATGCGCTACAAATACCATTATTCCGCACACCAGAACGATATCAGCCTGTTCGAAGGCGTGTTGCCCCTGATGGCAAATTTGAAGGCGCGCAATTATTTGCTGGCGGTTGCGACAGGCAAGAGCCGGCGAGGGTTGAACGAAGCCTTGCGCACTGTAGAGTTGCAGGGCCTGTTCGATGGTTCGCGCACGGCGGATGAAACCGCAGGCAAGCCAGATCCCTTGATGCTTCGCGAGCTGATGCAGGAGTTCGGCGTGCCACCCGAGCGCGTGCTCATGGTGGGAGACACCACGCACGACCTGCAGATGGCGCTCAACGCCGGCTGCCACAGTGTGGCTGTGAGTTACGGCGCACACGAACCCCAGACTTTTACCGCGCTGGGCCCCCGCTTTGTGGCTTGCTCGGTGGCTGAGTTGCACGCCTGGTTTGCCACCAACGCCTGAGAGCGTAATAGCCAGCGAAATATCCATTGAGGCAACACCAGCATGAACCCGATCGAGACGACAGCCATCCCGTTGTGCAATTCCGCTGATCTGGTGGACAGTGGCGAAGCTGTGCCTTTTGACGTGGTGTATTGTGGGCGCACCATGCGTGGCTTTGCCATTCGCTTTGGCGGTACGGTTTACGGCTACCTCAACCAATGTGCCCACGTGCCCATGGAAATGGACTACCAGGCCAACCGATTCTTTGACAGCACGGGCCAGTACCTGATGTGTGCCACCCATGGCGCAATTTACCGCCCCCAGACTGGCGAATGCCGCGGTGGCCCGTGCCGTGGCGGCCTGATCAAAATTGCCATGAGTGAAGAAGACAGCGTCGTGCACTGGCATACTGGCGCAAACCTGCAACCCATAGAGTTCTGATATGACCGATCCGATTTTTCCCGGCAACCAAGGCTTTGAAACTAATTCGCCGCAAGCCCTCTCAGGATCTAAGCAGAGCGCTATCAAAAATGAAGCATCTACTGCCCAACCACCAGGCTGGGAGCGCGCCATGCTGGAAAAGCTGACAATGGCCGCCATCACCGAGCAGCGCCAGGCGCGGCGCTGGCGCAACGGTATTCGCCTGGGTTGGCTGCTTTTCCTGGTTGGCCTGGTGTGGATGGGCTGGGACCGCGGCGCGAGCACGGCCGATACGTCTGCCCCGCATACCGCGCTGGTCAAGATCGAGGGTGAAATTGCCTCCGGTTCGGGTGCCAGCGCCGAGCTGATCGTGTCGGCCATGCGCGGCGCCTTCGAGGACAAGGGCGCCCAGGGCGTGGTGTTGCTGATCAATTCCCCGGGCGGCAGCCCGGTGCAGGCCGGCATCATCAACGACGAAATTTACCGTCTCAAGGCCCTTTACAACAAGCCGGTTTACGCCGTGGTGGAGGAGACCTGCGCCTCGGCGGCCTATTACATTGCCGTGGGTGCCGACAAGATTTTTGTCGACAAGGCCAGTGTGGTGGGCAGCATTGGCGTGCTGATGGACGGCTTTGGCTTCACCGGCCTGATGGACAAGCTCGGGGTCGAGCGCCGGCTCATGACGGCAGGCGAAAACAAGGGTTTCATGGACCCGTTCAGTCCACAAACCGAAAAGCAGCGCGTGTTTGCACAGGCCATGTTGGACCAGATTCACCAACAGTTCATCGACGTGGTGAAGAAGGGCCGGGGCGATCGCCTCAAGGAAACACCCGAGACCTTCAGCGGGTTGTTCTGGACCGGTCAGCAGGCTATCGACCGGGGGTTGGCTGATCAACTGGGCAATCTGGACTATGTGGCGCGTGAAGTGGTCAAAGCCGAAGATTTGGTGGATTACACCCGCAAAGACAACCTGGCCGAGCGTCTGGCCAAACGCTTTGGCGCGTCCATTGGTGAGGGCGGTGTGCGCGCCTTGCGCATCTTGCCCACGCTGCGCTGAAGAGACGCGGGATGGGCGTTAGCGACCGATGGCAAACACCGCCGGCGTGGAGTTGGCGAGCGTCCAGCCACACTGTTTCCAGTTTTTGGCCATGTCGCTGTGGCAGGTGGCGGTATCCAGAGTCAATCCACTGGCCGTCGCCAGCCGGGTGTTGTGCTGTAGTGTCTGCATCAGGGCATCCAGCAGGGCCGTATTGCGGTAGGGCGTTTCAATGAAGAGTTGAGTTTGCCCCGTCTTCAGGGCCAATGATTCCAGC
Organism: Candidatus Aalborgicola defluviihabitans; assembly: GCF_016705985.1. NCBI lineage: Bacteria > Pseudomonadati > Pseudomonadota > Betaproteobacteria > Burkholderiales > Comamonadaceae > Allorhodoferax (SeqCode) > Candidatus Aalborgicola defluviihabitans. Next base: position 475,327 of record NZ_JADJKN010000006.1, on the reverse strand, counting down.
TCGCGGATGCGCTGGTTGCGCTCGGCCGGTGTGCTGGGCAGGTAACCCACAAAGGCAAAATTCTGGCCATTGAGCCCACTGGCCGCCAGGGCCAATAACAGCGAGATCGGTCCCACCAACGGCACCACCGGTAAACCCAAGTCATGCGCCGCGCGAACCACAGATGAACCAGGATCGGCAATGGCTGGCATGCCGGCCTCGCTCACCAGGCCGATGTGTTCACCTTGCAGGGCTGCCTGCAGAAGCGGCCGGGCGTCAAACTGCCCCTGGTGATCCCCTTTTTTGTGAACCGCATGTGGCAGCTCCTGCAGCTGCATAGCCTGCAGCGGCACGCACAGCGGGTGCGTTGCATGGATGCGTTTGAGGTAGGCGCGGGTGGATTTGGCGTTTTCGCAGACCCAGTGAGACAAACTGGCGGCCACTTCCAGCGTGGCTTGCGGCATGACGCGCTCCAAAGGTGCCTGGCTGTCGCAGCCAAAGTCCAATGGTGCGGGTACCAGGTACAGGGTGCCGGGCTTCTTGGTCATATTTTCTGGCATGTTCATGTGGAGCCCAGCAATTGAATGCCCGCTGCGCGCAGCATCTGGCTGGTGCGAATCAGGGGCAGACCGACTAGCGCGGTAGGGTCGTCGTTTTCAATTGATTGCAGCAAGCCAATGCCCAGGCCTTCGCTTTTGGCGCTGCCAGCACAGTCGTAGGGCTGCTCCAGGCGCAGATAGGTTTCGATTTCCGCGTCATCCAGCGCACGAAAAGTAACCCGCACCGGTGCCAGGGCTTGCTGGCAAAAACTGCCGTTTTTGCACACCACTGCCACCGCGGTTTGAAACACTACGGTCTTGCCGCGCATCTGGCGCAACTGGGCAACGGCACGTTCGTGCGTGCCAGGTTTGCCCAGTGCCTGGCCGTCCAGGTCTGCAACCTGGTCCGAGCCAATCACCACGCAGTCGGGAAAGCGCTCGGCCACCGCCTGCGCTTTTGCCAACGCCAAGCGGCACGCTAAGGCGGCCGGGGCCTCCCCGGGCAATGGTGTTTCGTCCACGTCCGGGGACTCGACGGTAAAAGGGATGTTTAGTCGTCCCAGCAATTCACGTCGGTAGACGGACGTAGAGCCGAGAATGAGTTTTCGGTTGGAAGTGTCTGGCATGGCCTGATTCTCTTACACTGCGCGCATGAAGCACGACTACGACGCCCACCACCTGAACCTCCAAGTGTTTGCCCACGACCGGGGCCGTCTATCGGGCAGTGAAGATTTGGTCAAATTCAAGCGTCTTCAGGAAGAGGCCCAGGGCGCTGCACCGGGGCCGGTTCGATTCACTGCCCTAGGCGAGTTGCGATCCGATGGCGGCCAGGCCGAGCAGGTCTGGCTGGTACTGGAGGCTGAAGTAGCGTTGCCGCAAATTTGTCAGCGCTGCCTGGGGCCGGTGAATGTGCCGGTGCGGGTGGCGCGGGAATTCCGCTTTGTCGCCACTGAAGAACAGGCCGAGGCGGAAGATGAGGAGGCGGACGAAGACGTGCTGGTGCTGACCCGCGATTTCGATTTGTTGGAATTGTTGGAGGACGAGTTGTTAATGGCTTTGCCGGTGGTTCCCAAGCACGATGTTTGCCCGCAGCCTGTCAAGCTGCAGGCCGTTGATGCTGATTTTGTTGAGCCTGAGGATAAAAAGCCCAATCCGTTTGCGGTATTGCAGCAGCTGAGGAACAAGCCCTAGACCGACGCAGCCGCTTTGGGCTATAATCAAAGGCTTCGCGTGTGGAATATGGCGCGTTTTTACCAACCTTAACGTGTTGCAGCCTGTGCAGCACCATTGCTCAGGAGCCGATCATGGCCGTTCAACAAAACAAAAAGTCTCCTTCCAAGCGCGGTATGCACCGCTCGCACAATGCCTTGGTTGTGCCTGGCATTGCCGTGGAATCCACCACCGGCGAAACCCACCTGCGTCACCACATTAGCCCCACCGGTTTCTACCGTGGCCGCAAGGTGCTCAAGACCAAGTCCGAAGCCTGAAAACGGTTTTACCCGCAAAGCCCGTCGCTACAGGACCTGTAGCTCCGGGCTTTTGTTGTTTTTGGCCCTGCGCCGTTGTCTGATAACCTTCTCTTTTTGGGTGCCTGTCCCATGATCACAATTGCCGTTGACTGCATGGGAGGCGATCATGGCCCCCAGGTCACACTGCCTGCCTGCAAGAAATTTCTGGACCAGCACCCCGAGGCCTCCTTGATATTGGTTGGCCTGCCCGAAGCGTTAGTTGGGTTTTCCCATCCCCGCGCCCGGATTACGACGGCCAGCGAGGTGGTGACCATGGAAGATCCACTGGAGGTTGCCTTGCGCCGCAAGAAGGATTCGTCCATGCGCATTGCCATTCAACAGGTCAAAGATGGCAATGCCCAGGCAGCGGTGTCAGCCGGGAACACGGGCGCATTGATGGCCATTTCCCGTTACCTGTTGAAAACTCTGGATGGCATTGAACGTCCCGCCATTGCAGGTCAGATCCCCAATGCCACGGGTGGCGCCACCACCGTGCTGGATCTGGGCGCCAATGTGGATTGCACGGCCGAGCATTTATTGCAGTTTGCGGTCATGGGGTCGGCCTTGGTGTCGGTTCTAAGTGATATCGAATCCCCTTCGGTTGGTTTGCTCAATATTGGTGAAGAAGTCATAAAAGGCAACGAAACCATCAAAAAAGCAGGCGATCTGCTGCGTTCTGCTGCCAATTCTGGTGATCTGAATTTTTTTGGAAATGTCGAAGGCAACGATATTTTCAAGGGAACGGTGGACCTGGTGGTGTGCGATGGTTTCGTTGGCAATGTTGCTTTGAAAACCAGCGAAGGCTTGGCTGCGATGATCCTAGGCTTCCTGAAAGCCGAGTTTGTTCGCAATATCTTCACCAAAATGGCGGCTATTGCTGCTTACTCCGTTCTAAATGCGTTGAAGAGGCGTGTGGATCACCGTCGGTACAACGGCGCGGCCCTGCTGGGATTGCGAGGCTTGGTGTTCAAGAGCCATGGATCGGCCGACGAGCTGGGTTTTGGCTACGCACTAAACCGGGCGTATGATGCAGCCCGAAACAACTTAGCTGACCGTGTCCAGGCTCGTATTGCCCACGCAGCCCCGCTGCTGGCCAATGCTGCAAATGTGCCGCAAGTGTGCAATAGCCTGAACGGGTGACAACAAACCCACAATGAAACGATATTCACGAATTACAGGTACCGGCAGCTACTTGCCACCACGCAGACTGACCAATGCGGATTTGGTCGCGGAGCTGGCTGCCCAGGGTGTTGAAACCTCTGACGAATGGATCGTGGCGCGTACCGGTATTCATGCCCGGCATTTCGCGATTGACGGCCAGTTCAGTAGTGATCTGGCGCTAGAAGCGGCCAAGAACGCGCTCCAAGCGGCCGGGCGTAGTGCCAAGGATGTGGACCTCATCATCGTGGCCACTTCCACGCCAGATATGGTGTTTCCGTCCACCGCCTGCATCCTCCAGAACAAATTGGGAGCCAATGGTGGCGCAGCGTTCGACGTGCAGGCTGTTTGCAGCGGTTTTATTTATGCGCTGACGGTAGCTGATGCCTTGATCCAGACTGGTGCTGCCCAATGCGCGCTGGTGGTGGGTGCTGAGATTTTTTCACGAATTCTGGATTTCAAGGACCGTACCACCTGCGTGCTGTTTGGCGACGGTGCCGGCGCCGTTGTCCTGGAAGCGTCGGACAAACCCGGCATTCTGGCGAGCGATTTGCACGCCGACGGTAAACACGTTGGCATTTTGTGCGTACCTGGTCATGTATCCGGCGGCGCCATTCTGGGAGACCCCCTGCTCAAGATGGATGGCCAGGCGGTATTCAAGCTGGCCGTGGGTCTGCTGGAAAGTGCAGCCCGTGCCACGTTGGACAAGGCCAACCTGACTGACGCCGATATTGACTGGCTGGTGCCCCACCAAGCCAATATCCGCATCATGCAAAGCACGGCACGCAAGCTCAAGCTGTCCATGGACAAGGTGGTCGTCACCGTGGGAGAGCACGGCAATACCTCGGCGGCGTCGATTCCCCTCGCATTGGACAGTGCGGTGCGCAGTGGCCAGGTCAAAAAGGGTGAAACCTTGCTACTCGAAGGCGTAGGTGGTGGTTTTACCTGGGGTGCTGTGCTCCTGAAGTTGTAGCTGCATACGTAGCATCGACGAGGGCTAGCGACTCATTTGATAAGAAGTCATTTATGAAACAGTTTGCTTTTGTATTTCCCGGTCAGGGCTCGCAATCGGTTGGTATGCTGGACGCTTGGGGTGGCCATGCCGTCGTGGCGCAAACCGTGCAGGAGGCGTCGGATGCGCTGGGCGAAGATGTTGCCAAGCTGATTCACGAAGGCCCCAAGGAAGCCCTGGCGCTGACGACCAACACCCAGCCCGTCATGCTGGTGGCGGGCGTCGCAGCCTACCGGGTCTGGATGGCTGAAGTGGGCCAGGCGCCTGCGGCAGTGGCCGGCCATTCCCTGGGCGAGTACACCGCACTGGTGGCCGCTGGTTCGCTGACGCTGGCGCAAGCCGCACCACTGGTTCGGTTGCGGGCCCAGGCTATGCAGGAAGCGGTGCCGGTCGGCGTGGGGGCCATGGCCGCCATTTTGGGGATGGACGCCGCCAAGGTGGCGGCCGGTTGCCTGGAAGTAACCCAATCGTTTGGTGCCGGTTCCATTGAAATTGTGGAAGCCGTCAATTTCAATGACCCGGCGCAAACCGTGATTGCTGGTAGCAAGGCCGCCGTGGACAAGGCTTGTGAGTTGCTCAAGGCCAATGGTGCCAAGCGTGCCTTGCCACTACCAGTGTCCGCCCCGTTCCATTCGCGCCTGATGCAACCGGCTGCTGAGAAGCTCAAGGAGCGTTTGGCCAGCATCGACTTAGCCACACCGCAAATTCCTCTAATCAACAATATAGACGTGGCGGTGGAGACCAACCCCGGTCGCATTCGTGATGCCTTGTACCGCCAGGCATTTGGTCCTGTGCGCTGGGTGGAGTGCGTGCAAGCAATCAAGGCGCGTGGGCTCCATACACTGGTGGAGTGTGGTCCTGGCAAGGTGTTGGCTGGTATGGTCAAGCGCATTGACCCGGAACTGACCGGCCTGGCCCTGTTTGATCCGGCCACACTGCAAGACGTTAAAGGTGTATTGGTATGAGCGAAGTGAAATTTGAAGGCCAGGTGGCCCTGGTGACGGGTGCATCCCGTGGCATTGGCGCCGCCATAGCCTTGGAGTTGGCGCGCAAGGGCCTGAAAGTGATTGGCACAGCCACCACGGATGCGGGTGCTGCCAAGATAACCGAGGCTTTGGCGGTCTATCCCGACTGTAGCGGGCGCACACTGGACGTTACACAGGCAGCAGCCGGTGAAGCCCTGGTCGATGCCATCGCCAAAGAGTACGGAGGCTTGCAGGTGCTGGTCAACAACGCCGGCATCACCCGCGACAACCTGGCCATGCGGATGAAGGACGAGGAATGGGATGCCGTGATGGAGGCCAACCTCAAGGGTGTTTTCCGCATGAGCCGTGCTGTGATGCGCACCATGATGAAGCAACGCTACGGCCGGATCATCAACATTACTTCGGTGGTGGGCGCCTCGGGCAACCCCGGACAGGCCAATTACGCCGCCGCCAAGGCCGGCGTGGCAGGCATGACCCGTGCGCTGGCACGTGAGCTGGGTTCGCGCAACATCACGGTCAACTGTATTGCCCCCGGATTTATCGAAACTGATATGACCGCCAGCCTGGGCGAAGACCAGCAGAAAGCATTGCTGGGTCAGATTCCGTTGGGCCATTTGGGCAAACCTGGCGACATCGCGCATGCTGTTGCATACTTGGCATCTCCCGCTGCCAGCTATGTCACCGGGCAGGAGCTGCATGTCAACGGTGGCATGTACATGTAAGAATTGCAAGTTCAGCCGATGTGTCCGTTCGGCGACCCGGTTAGAGTTGTAGCTCCAAGCCCGGGTAAAATTACGGATTCTTTTACAACCCTTAGAGGGAAGCCATGAGTGATATCGAAGTCCGCGTCAAAAAAATTATTGCCGAGCAGCTCGGTGTGGAAGAGTCTCAAGTAACCAACGAAAAAGCCTTTGTGGCCGATCTGGGCGCTGATTCTCTGGACACCGTTGAATTGGTGATGGCGCTGGAAGACGAGTTTGGGATCGAGATTCCTGATGAAGACGCGGAAAAAATCACCACGGTGCAAAACGCGGTTGATTACGCCAGCACCCACAAGAAGGCCTGATTAGGCCAAAGCTGCGCCGCGCTCGCGGTTGTTGATCGGACCGTCGCAGACCGGGCTTTACAGCCCATGGTCTGCCGGTCTGAACCATGGCCGTTTTGAACGGCTTTTTTTGACCAAAGTTGAAAACTGATTGCTATGTCTCGTCGTCGCGTTGTTGTCACTGGTTTGGGTTGTGTCAGTCCCGTTGGAAACACGGTGGACGAGGCATGGGCCAACATCATCGCCGGCAAGTCTGGCATAGGAACGATCAGTCGATTTGATGCATCGACTTTTTCCTGCCAGATTGCCGGAGAAGTTCGCAATTTCAATCTCGATACCTATATGAGTGCCAAAGAGGCACGCACCATGGATACCTTCATCCATTACGGTATTGCAGCGGCCGCGCAGGCCGTGGCCGATTCCGGTTTGCCCACAGGCGACGCCTTGGGCGATGAAGAAGCTACCCGCATTGGATGCGTGATTGGCTCTGGTATTGGTGGCCTGCCCCTGATTGAGAACATGCACACCGAGTACACCAACCGCGGTGCGCGACGCATTTCCCCGTTTTTTGTGCCGGCCACCATCATCAACATGACGGCTGGTCATGTGTCCATGCGCTTCGGCTTCAAAGGACCCAATATTGCCATCGTGACTGCATGTACCACCGGTCTGCATTGCATTGGTGAGGCTGGGCGCATGATTGAATACGGCGATGCTGACGTTATGGTCGCCGGTGGTTCCGAGGCTACTGTTTCACCCCTGGGCATTGGCGGTTTTGCCGCCATGCGGGCGTTGAGCACGCGCAATGACGACCCAACCACTGCTTCTCGCCCCTGGGACAAAGACCGCGACGGCTTTGTGCTGGGCGAAGGCGCAGGAGTTGTGGTGCTCGAAGAATACGAACATGCCGTTGCGCGGGGCGCCAAGATTTATGCCGAACTGGCAGGCTTTGGCATGAGTGCGGATGCTGGGCATATGACAGCCCCAAACATGGACGGCCCCCGCCGCGCCATGCTGAGCGCGTTACGCAATGCAGGTGTCAACACCGATGAAGTTGACTACCTCAATGCCCACGGTACATCCACCCCCTTGGGTGACCTGAACGAGAGCAACGCCATCAAGGCGGCGTTGGGGGACCATGCCAAGAAGATCGTCGTGAATTCTACAAAGTCCATGACCGGGCATTTGCTTGGTGGTGCCGGTGGTATCGAATCGGTCTTTACCGTTCTGGCATTGCACCACCAAAAGAGTCCTCCGACCATTAATATCTTCAACCAGGATCCAGAGTGCGACCTGGACTACTGCGCCAATGTAGCCCGCGACATGCGCATTGATGTAGCGGTCAAGAATAACTTTGGCTTTGGTGGAACCAACGGTTCCCTGGTGTTCAAGCGCGTCTGAACGCAGCGGGATTCCGGTCACACGACATGCACCGGGCTCCTGCGGTCAGTTTTTCGGTAGGCCGGTCTCGCTGGCATCTGGGTTGCATCGTGGCGAGCAGTGTGTTGGCCCTGGCCGTATCGCTGGGTATTGTCTGGAATCAATCCACGCTGGACTGGCGCTCCTTTGTCGTTCTTGGTTTGACCCTTGCGTCTAGCACCGCCGCTTTGTATGTCTGGTGGCGCTCACCCGTTGGTCGGTTGCGCTGGGACGGGAACCGCTGGCTCTGGTCGGGCTTCATAGATGCGCAAGAATGCCACCTGTCCTTACGGTTGGATTTTCAACACGTCATGGTGGTGGTGTTGCGTAGAGATGGACAACGATCGATCTGGCTGTGGCTACAACCACGCCCTGACACGCCCACGCAATGGCTACCACTGCGCAGGGCGATTGTTTGCGGGTGGCAAGAGCGAGGCGTTGACGCGGTTGATACGCTCCACGACACGGGAGTTTCCGCGTGAGCCAGGAATTACCAACCTCTGCCCTGGACACCGATTTGGTGCTGGTACAGCGCACAGTCGCTGGAGACCAGCGCGCTTACGGGCTGCTGGTGCTGAAATACCAACGGCGCATCCAGCGCCTGATTGGCCGCATGGTGCGCGATGTTGACCTGGTCGAAGACATTTCCCAGGAAACATTTATACGAGCCTACCGCGCGCTGCACCAATTTCGGGGGGATGCGCAGTTCTACACCTGGTTGTACCGGATTGCCGTCAATACCGCCAAGAAATTTTTGCTGGAACTCAAGCACGACCCCACTGTTTCCGAGAGTTTTTTGGCGAATGTGGACGACGATGAAACTTCCTGGCGGAAAAACGAACAAACCACCGATGAAGGGCCGGAATCCATCTTGGCAGCCAAGGAGATCGTGGCGGTCGTCAATGCTGCGATGGATGCTCTGCCAGCGGACCTGAAACAGGCCATTACGCTGAGGGAAATCGAGGGATTGAGCTACGACGAAATCGCCACTGCCATGGATTGCCCAGTTGGAACCGTGCGCTCGCGCATTTTCCGGGCACGTGAGGCTATTTCAGAAAAAGTAAAACCGTTGTTGGACAAGCAGACCGGAAAACGTTGGTGAGATATCGATATGAATGAAATAAAACCCATCATAGGCACCTGGGAAAATATTTCCGCCTTGGCGGATGGCGATCTGCAGGGCGATGCCTGCGAGCAGGCGCTCACAGCTTTGCTGACGGATCCACAGGCCATTCAGACTTGGCACACCTACCAGGTTGTTGGAGATGTGCTGCGCAGTTCCGAATTAGTGCCCAGTCGACGCGATCTTAATTTTTTGGCCAAGCTTGAGCTTCGTTTGGTCCAAGAGCCGCAACGGCCCCAGCGGCAACAGATTGAACCTTTGGTTGAGGACGTGGTGATTGGGCCTGTGCGCGGTATCGATGGGGTACGGCCAGCAGCCAATGCCTCCGTGTTTCGTTGGAAAATGCTGGCAACCGCAGCGTGCATGGCGCTGGTTGGGGTTGTTGGCCTGGAGTTATGGACACAAACGGGTCAACGTGCAGATGCGCAAATGGCGGCCGTTCACAGTGAGCCTCAGGATTTGCCGGTGGTTACCGCAGACAGTACTGCGGGGACCATGCTGCGCGATCCGCGTCTGGACGAACTAATGGCAGCACACCGGCAGTTGGGTGGGCACTCCGCGTTGCAGGTGCCGGCTGGATTCCTGCGCAATGCCACTTATGACGGGACCGCCCGGTGATGCAGCGATGGGTTCGATGCGTTTTGTTGGTGTTGGTGTGCGGCCTGTGTGCTGCGCAGGCCGGTGAGGTGACGCCGGTCACGGCAACTGAGACCCCTTTGCAGGCCTGGTTAATGCGGGTTCACCACGCAGCGCGCCAGAGCGTCTATACCGGTACCTTTGTGGTGTCCTCAAGTGGTGGGATGGCCAGCGCCCGTATCTGGCATGTGTGCGATGGAGCGCAACAACTCGAACGGGTGGAAACCCTGAGTGGTACGCCACGCGCCATTTTTCGGCGCAACGATCAAGTCGTGACATTTTTTCCGTTGTCCAGGATCGCGGTGGCTGAGGTGCGCGAGTCCCTGGGGTTGTTTCCCAGTTTGCTGCAATCCAGTGACTCCTCGATTGGCGAGTACTACCAGCTCAAGATTCTGGGTAGCGAGCGCATTGCGGGGTTTGATGCCGAAGTGGCCCAACTCGTGCCAGTAGATCGGTGGCGCTATGGATACCGCGTGTGGAGCGAGAAGCGAACCGGGCTCATCATCCAACTGCAAACCCTGGATTTGGATGGCAAGGTCCTGGAACAGGCCGCGTTTTCCGATTTGCAGCTGGATGCCGCCGTGAATGTGGGCAAACTGTCCCGCATGGGCAATACCGATGGCTACCGGGTGCTGAGGCCCGACTTGCAAAAGACCAGTGCAGATGCGCAAGGGTGGACTTTGCACAGACAAGTGGCTGGGTTCAAGCCCATGGGCTGTTACCAGCGCCCCATTGCAGTGCCCAATAGTGCTGCTGGCAGTACCACCAGCACCATGCAATGGATTTTCTCGGATGGTGTGGCGACGGTTTCCTTGTTTGTCGAAGCGTTTGATCCGCGACGCCATCAGCGCGAAGGCGTGACCGATATGGGCGGCGCAACCCATACGTTGACGCGCCACATCAACGAATGGTGGGCCACCGCGGTTGGTGAAGTACCACCGGGCACCCTGCAGGCCTTTATTCTGGCCCTTGAACGCAAAAAATAAGTCCCTATTTGGAACGCTGTCCGAAAAACGGACTCAATGACGGTACCAATTGTCTCAATGGAAGAAGGAATATGTCAGCTCTCATGATCAAGCCTGTACGCAATCTATTTGTAGCCGTCGCTATGGCCGCCACTGCATTCGTTGCGGTGTCGCCATTGCAGATGGTCCATGCGCAGACCTCCGCAACGCGGGGTCTACCAGACTTTACCGACCTGGTTGACCAGGTGGGTCCCTCGGTAGTCAATATCCGCACCATGGAAAAAGCCACCCCGCGATCCATGCAGGGCATGCCGGGTGATGAAGATATGCAGGAGTTTTTCAAGCGCTTTGGCATTCCCATGCCCAACGTGCCACGTCAGGCGCCTCGCCAGAATCGGCCTCAGCCGCAACAGGAAGAAGAGCATCCGCGTGGTGTGGGCTCCGGTTTTGTCCTCACCAGCGATGGCTTCATCATGACCAATGCCCATGTGGTGGATGGTGCCGATGAAGTACTGGTGACCCTGACCGACAAGCGCGAGTTCAAGGCCAAGATCATCGGCACCGACAAGCGCAGCGATGTGGCCGTAGTCAAAATCGAAGCCACCGGGCTGCCTGCCGTCAAGGTAGGCGATGTGGGCAAGCTGCGCGTGGGTGAATGGGTCATGGCCATCGGCTCTCCCTTTGGCTTGGAAAACTCGGTTACGGCCGGTATCGTGAGCGCCAAGCAACGTGACACGGGTGACTACCTCCCGTTCATTCAGACCGATGTGGCAATCAATCCCGGCAATTCGGGTGGCCCGCTCATCAACATGCGTGGCGAGGTCGTGGGCATCAACAGCCAGATCTACTCCCGTTCGGGCGGCTTCATGGGTATCTCCTTCGCAATTCCCATGGACGAGGCGGTTAGGGTGAGTGATCAATTGCGCAGTTCTGGTCGTGTATCGCGGGGACGTATTGGTGTAACGATTGAACCTGTTAGCAAGGACCTGGCGGAATCCATCGGTCTGGGTAAACCTTCGGGCGCTTTGGTGCGCGCAGTAGAGGCCGGATCTCCCGCCGAGAAGGCCGGTATCGAGGGCGGAGACATCATCACCCGTTTTGATGGCAAGGCGATAGACAAGTCCAGCGATTTGCCTCGCATGGTGGGCGGTACCAAGCCGGGTAACAAAAGCGTGGTGACCGTCTTCCGCCGTGGCGCCAGCAAAGACCTGACCATAACAATCGCCGAAATTGAATCGGACAAGCCCGCGGTCAAGACCTCGACGCAAGAGAACAAATCCAAGCCATCCACAGCCGGACATACAGTAGGACTCACAGTGAGTGACCTGACCGATGCGCAAAAGAAGGAACTTAAAATTAAGGGCGGCGTACGGGTGGAGAGCGCTGTGGATGCCGCAGCCCGTGCCGGTTTGCGTGAAGGTGACATCATTGTTGCGCTTGCCAACACCGAAGTGGCGTCCGTCAAAGAGCTTGAGTCTGCACTGTCAAAGTACGATAAAACCAAGGCCCTACTCGTGTTGATTCACCGGGGCGAGCTGGCCCAATACGTCATCATCAAACCCGCACGCTGAACCGGTATTTTCCTAAGACAACCCTGAAACCCAGCGGGTTTTGGGGAGTCTGAAGCTCTGTGTCCATAGATTTTATTTATGGACGGCGTGATGAATCAAAATGTGGGCGCACGCTAACTTTCCGGCGTTTTTGGAAATTTGGTTAGAATACGGGTTCTGCAATGCCCAATATGGGCATATGGGTTGAGAAAAATCCATCATATGGGATGACCGCAAGTCCCCCACAGCTGATCCACAGATCACCCACAAGTTGTGCAGACGCTTATCCCACATTATGTTGATAACCTGTGTATAAAATAACTGTTGCTGAGTTGCAACGACGCCAGAGTGCAATTTTTCTCGCTTTGTTTTTGAACCGTTTTGCCTACAATGAAGTTCCAGCTATCGCAGTTGCCAATGATTGTTGGTTCAGGGCGCGTCAATATCCGACGCGCCCTTTTTTCTTGTCCGTCTCTTTTAATTCAACCACTTAAACGTTTTCGTTGATGAATCACATCAGAAATTTTTCGATCATTGCGCACATTGATCACGGTAAATCCACACTCGCGGATCGGTTGATTCAGCGTTGCGGTGGGCTTGAAGCGCGTGAGATGGAGGCACAGGTTTTGGACTCGATGGACATCGAGAAAGAGCGTGGGATAACCATCAAAGCGCAGACCGCAGCACTGCAATACAAGGCTAAAGATGGGCAGGTTTACAACCTCAACCTTATCGACACACCGGGACACGTGGACTTCTCGTATGAAGTGAGTCGATCGCTCTCCGCATGCGAGGGTGCACTGCTGGTGGTTGATGCATCGCAAGGTGTCGAGGCGCAGACGGTTGCCAACTGCTATACCGCGCTGGACCTGGGCGTCGAAGTACTGCCGGTACTTAACAAGATTGACTTGCCCAATGCGGACCCCGACAACGCGCGCAGTGAAATTGAAGATGTGATTGGCATTGACGCCACCGATGCCATTCAGTGCTCCGCCAAGACCGGGCTGGGCATCGACGACATTCTGGAAGCCGTTGTTGCCAAGATTCCCGCACCCAAAGGCAACCCGGACGGACCGTTGCGCGCCATGATCATCGACAGCTGGTTTGACAGCTATGTTGGTGTAGTGATGCTGGTGCGCGTAGTCGATGGTCGCCTGGGTAAAGGTGAGCGCATCAAGATGATGGCCTCTGGCGCTACCTATAACGCGGACAGCCTGGGTGTGTTCACACCCGCCAATCAGCCACGCCAGTCGCTGGAAGCGGGCGAGGTGGGTTACATCATTGCCGGCATTAAGGAGTTGCAGGCGGCCAAGGTGGGCGACACGGTTACCCTGATCAAGCCCGGCACAGGTGGCGCGGCCTTTACGGCGACCGAGGCATTGCCCGGTTTCAAAGAAATCCAGCCCCAAGTATTTGCCGGACTGTACCCGACCGAAGCCAGCGAGTACGACTCGCTGCGTGACGCGCTGGAAAAGCTCAAACTCAACGATGCCTCCCTTCACTATGAACCCGAAGTTTCGCAAGCGCTGGGATTTGGCTTTCGATGTGGCTTTCTTGGCCTGCTGCACATGGAAATCGTGCAGGAGCGCCTGGAGCGCGAGTTCGATCAGGACCTGATCACCACTGCGCCCAGCGTGGTCTACCAAGTGATGAAAAACGACGGTGAAGTCATCATGGTGGAGAACCCCTCCAAGATGCCCGATGTCGGCAAGACCGCCGAAATCCGCGAGCCCATCGTGACCATGCACTTGTACATGCCGCAGGAATATGTGGGCGTGGTCATGACCTTGGCCAACCAAAAGCGTGGCGTGCAACTGAATATGGCCTACAAGGGCCGCCAGGTTGTTTTGACCTATGAGATGCCACTGGCCGAAATCGTGCTGGACTTCTTTGACAAGCTCAAGAGCGTGAGTCGTGGTTATGCGTCGATGGATTACGACTTCAAGGAATACCGCGCAGCCGACGTCGTCAAAGTTGATATTTTGTTGAATACCGAGAAGGTGGACGCACTGTCCATCATGCTGCACCGTACCCAGAGTCAGTACCGTGGCCGCGCCGTTGTGGCCAAGATGCGCGAAATTATTTCGCGCCAGATGTACGACGTTGCCATCCAGGCCGCCATCGGGACCAATATCATTGCACGTGAGACAATCAAGGCACTGCGAAAAAACGTGCTCGCCAAGTGCTACGGCGGCGACATTTCGCGCAAACGCAAACTCCTCGAAAAACAAAAAGCAGGCAAGAAACGCATGAAACAAATCGGTTCAGTGGAAGTTCCACAAGAGGCATTCCTCGCTATTTTGCAGGTGGAAGATTGATGCAGGCAATTACCTCGGCCATTCTGGCGGCTTTTGGCCTGTATGCCGCGTCCTGGTACTTTGGGATGGTGGAGGGCAACTTTGCCTTGCTGCTGTTTTTGGCTACGGTGGTAACGGGCATTTATTGGGTGGCCGAGCGCTTCTACTTTCTGCCCCAACGCCATCAGGCGGTGGCGACGCTGGAAACAGCGGACGCCAAGCGCCGTGAAGACCTGGACAAAATGGGTATTAAACAAGTGGATGGCGATATTACTGATGCAAAAGTCCGTTTGCTCATGCAACCCTGGTGGCTGGACTGGACCGCCGGGCTGTTCCCGGTCATCATCTCTGTGTTTTTCCTGCGCTCTTTTGTGGTGGAACCATTCAAGATTCCGTCGGGCTCCATGATTCCTACCCTGTTGGTAGGAGATTTGATTCTGGTGAATAAATTCACCTACGGATTGCGTCTGCCGGTGCTCAATGCCAAAGTCACCGAAGGCACACCGCCCCAGCGCGGGGATGTGATGGTCTTTCGATTCCCGCCTAAGCCAAGCCTTGATTACATCAAGCGCGTTGTCGGCCTACCCGGTGATACCGTGGCCTACCTCAACAAGCGGCTGACCATCAATGGCGAGCCTGTCGTCACCACCAGCGTACCCGAGTTTTTTGACGAAGACGCCATGCGTTACTTCAAGCAGTTTGAAGAGACGCTGGGTGGCAAGAAGCACAAACTGCTCAATGACGATGAACGACCTGCTTTTATTCCGGGAGCCGACAATTTTGTGGGTCGAGATGGTTGTACCTATTCTGTGGAGGGTGTAACCTGCAAGGTTCCAGCGGGCCACTATTTCATGATGGGCGACAACCGCGATAATTCACTGGATTCGCGTTATTGGGGTTTCGTACCAGAGAAAAATATTGTTGGCAAAGCCTTCTTTGTCTGGATGAATTTTGGAAGTCTCAAGCGTATCGGATCTTTTGACTAAAAAGGGGTAGATATATATGGCAGTTCAGCGCAAATCCAGGCAACGTGGCGTTACTTTCTTTGGTTTGGTCTTTGTCGGGGTGGTAGTTGCTATTACCGGAATCATCGCGGCACAGGTATTTCCAACTTTTCTGGAATATCAAACGATTATTAAAGCAGCCGACAAGGCGGCGCAGAATGGCAACACAGTGCCTGAAGTCAGGATGATTTTCGACAAAGCCACTGAGGTCGATGCCATCAGTTCGATTTCCGGAAAAGACCTCGTCATCACCAAAGAAGGTGACAAGGTTGTTGTCAGTTTTGCCTACCAGCGCGAAATCCACCTTGCCGGTCCGGCCTGGCTGACGATGAAATACGCCGGTCGCTCCAAATAGCGTGGCAGCTGGATTGGTGGAGTTGCAGGAACGCCTGCAGCATGCATTTTCCAATGGTGCGTTGCTGACGCAGGCGCTAACCCATCGCAGTTTTTCCAGTGACCACTACGAACGCCTGGAGTTTCTCGGCGATTCAGT
This sequence comes from Candidatus Aalborgicola defluviihabitans, assembly GCF_016705985.1. Classification (NCBI taxonomy): domain Bacteria; kingdom Pseudomonadati; phylum Pseudomonadota; class Betaproteobacteria; order Burkholderiales; family Comamonadaceae; genus Allorhodoferax (SeqCode); species Candidatus Aalborgicola defluviihabitans. The sequence goes on along the minus strand of NZ_JADJKN010000006.1, from coordinate 459,613 downwards.
ACTCAATTTGGCGGTTTCGGATTTGTTGTTCGCACGGCTGGGCTCCCTGCCTGAGGGAGATTTGTCCCGGGTTCGGGCCAATCTGGTCAAGCAAGACACCCTGCACCAACTTGCCGTGGGTCTGGGTCTTCCCGAGGTTATTCGTTTGGGCGAGGGTGAGGTGCGCTCTGGTGGGCAAAACCGCCCCTCTATCCTGGCTGACACCCTGGAAGCCATCATTGGCGCGGTCTACCTGGACGCCGGCTTTGTGGCCGCACAAGCCCTGGTGCAGCGCCTGTTTAAGGATGTGGAGATTACGCCCCACATGGATGCCATTGGCAAAGACGCCAAGACCGAATTGCAAGAGTGGCTGCAGGGGCGCAAAATGAGATTGCCGGCGTACAAAGTGGTGGGCACCATTGGGGCAGCCCACAAACAAAGCTTCGATGTGGAGTGTGAAATTGACGCGTTGCGCTTGTCGGAGCGTGGTATTGGCGGTTCGCGCCGTTCCGGCGAACAGGCCGCAGCCGCTGCGATGCTGCAAACCATCAAGGCGAAAAATATCAAATGACATCTAAAAAAAATACAAAAAAAGTAGCACCTCACGCAGATTCCCCGAGGGCTAGCACTGAAATTGATCAACAACCCGATCTGGACAGCATGCTCGAAGGTCTGCTCAAAAGCACGCCCAAAATGGCCCAACCCGGTGCGCAGGCGGACGGACAGCGGTGCGGTCTGGTGGCCATTGTGGGTAAACCCAACGTGGGTAAATCGACGCTGCTCAACGCGCTGGTAGGTCAAAAAATCAGCATCACCTCGCGCAAGGCGCAGACCACGCGCCACCGCATCACCGGCATGCACACGCGCGGTACCACCCAGTTTGTGTTTGTGGATACACCGGGCTTCCAAACCCTGCACGCCAACGCGCTGAACAAGTCGCTGAACAAGACGGTGCAAGGCGCCGTTGCGGACGTGGATTTGATTTTGTTTGTGGTGGAGGCGGGGAGTTTTACGCCGGCGGACGCGCGCGTGCTGTCCCTGCTGGGCAAGGATATTCCTACGCTCCTGATTGCCAACAAGTTCGACAACATCCACCGCCGGGGTGACATTGCTCCCTGGCTGCAAACCATGCAGGAAAAGCACAATTTTTCCGAGTTTGTGCCCATGTCGGCCACGAATGCCAAAGATGTGGAGCGTTTGCTGGGCATTTGTGAAAAATACCTGCCCGAGCAAGCCTGGTGGTATGCAGAAGACGAACTGACTGACCGTAGCGAAAAATTCCTGGCCAGCGAACTGGTTCGCGAAAAACTGTTTCGCCTGACGGGTGACGAGTTGCCCTATACCTCTACCGTGGTCATCGACAGTTTTGCCGAAGAGCCGCCGCAAAAGAAAGGCCAGAAGCGCTTGCTGCGCATTGCCGCCACCATTGTGGTCGAGCGTGACACGCACAAAGCCATGGTGATTGGCGACAAGGGCGAGCGCATCAAACGCATCGGCATGGAAACCCGGGTCGAGCTGGAAAAACTGGCCAATGCCAAGGTGTTTCTGGAGCTGTGGGTCAAAGTGCGCTCCGGCTGGGCCGACGACGCAGCGCGCGTCCGTAGCTTTGGCTATGAATAGAGCCCCCACGCTTGTCACTGCGTGTACTGCGCTGCCCAGGGGGGCGGCCGCGCAACCCGCTGAGCAGTGGCCTCCAAACGCATTTCAGATGAACCCGCGTATGTGCTGCACCGCTACGACTGGAGCGAGTCCAGCCTGATTCTGGAGGTCTTCACCCGCGCACACGGCCGCATTGCGCTGGTGGCCAAGGGGGCCAAGCGTCCCAGTTCCAGTTTTCGCCCGGTTTTGCTTCCGTTGCAAATGCTGCACGTGGCCTTTGGTGGGGATGCGGAGATTCGCACCCTCAAAAGTGCTGAGTGGCAGGGCGGCCACGTCATGCCCACGGGCGACGCGCTGCTCTCAGGCTACTACCTGAACGAACTTCTGCTGACGCTTTTGGCGCGCGATGATCCTCATCCGCGTCTGTTTGACGTCTATGCCAACGTGGTGCGCGTACTGGCCAGTGAGCATGGCGAGGTTTTGCAGGCGGCGTTGCGCACCTATGAGTTATTGCTGTTGCGTGAGATCGGCTTGTTGCCTCAGCTTGATGTGCAGACCATGACCTTGGGCGGGTTGGATGACGATGCCCGCTATTGTCTGGTACCCGAAGGTGGGCTGCGTCTGGCGCACGGAGATGACCGCGCCAGCCTGTCGGGCGCGCAATGGAATCATTTGCAGCAGGCACTGGACGATGCCGCGCCCTTCACCACCACTCTGCGCACCTGCGCCGCCGTGACCAGCGAACTCAAACCCATGCTGCGCACGTTGCTGCACTACCATTGCGGTGTCCAGACTCTGCGCACCCGCCAGATGATGATCGACATTCAGGGACTCTAGCTATGGCCCCCACACCACACCGTACTGCACTCTCCGTCAACCTCAACAAGGTCGCCCTGGTGCGCAACACGCGCCACTTGGGCATTCCCAGCGTCACGCGTGCGGCCACGCTGTGCCTGCAGGCCGGTGCGGCTGGCATCACGGTGCACCCGCGTCCTGACGCGCGCCACATCCGCGCTGACGATGTGCGCGACTTGGCCCAACTGCTGCAGGAATGGCCAGACCGCGAATTCAATGTTGAAGGCAACCCCTTTCACAATCTGATCGGCTGTGTGCGCGATCTGCGCCAACGTGGCTTGCCGGTGCACCAGGTTACTTTTGTGCCCGATTCCCAAGGGCAGTTCACCAGTGACCATGGCTGGACATTTCCGCAGGATGCAGAAGGCCTCAAGCCTTTGATTGAAGAAGCCCACGCCCTGAACCTGCGGGTGAGCCTGTTCATGGACGCTGAACCTGCGGCTATGCATGCTGCCAAAGCCGTAGGCGCAGACCGCATCGAGCTTTATACCGAGCCCTACGCTGCCGCCTGGGGCACGCCCGAGCAGGGGGCACAGTTGCAACGCTTTGCCCTGGCTGCGCAGGCCGCATTGGATGTAGGACTGGGCGTCAATGCCGGCCACGACCTTAACCTCGAAAACCTGGCGGTCTTTGCCCAGGCAGTGCCGGGTCTGTCTGAGGTGTCCATCGGCCACGCCTTGATTGCGGACGCGCTGGAGCTGGGCTATGCCACCACGGTGCAGGCTTATCTGGACTGTTTGCAGTGATTTACGGCATTGGCACCGATATCTGCGACGTGCGCCGCATCCGGGAGAGCCTGGCGCGCCATGGCGACCGCTTTGCCGACAAGATTTTGAGCGAGGGTGAATTCGCCACCTGGAAAGCGCGCAGTGCCCGCTGGCCCGAACGTGGCGTGCGCTACCTGGCCACGCGTTTCTCCGCCAAAGAGGCTTTCAGTAAAGCCATTGGACTGGGTATGCGCCTGCCCATGACCTGGAAATTGTGCGAAGTGCGCAATGGCCCCAGCGGCAAACCCGCCATCGTGCTGCAGGGTGCCCTCAAAGACTGGTTTGATGCGCGTCACCTGAGCGCCCACATCAGCGTGACCGACGAGACCGACTACGCGGCAAGCTTCTGTGTGGTCGAGGCTGCTCCGACTTCTTTAGAAGAAATTAGTCGCTAGCCCTCGTCAATTCTACGTAAGACGCTATGTTTGTCGTAGCAAACTTGTTATCCGTGCGCGCCACTACCCGCCAGCATGCGCGTCAACTCGGCCGCTGGCATGGCGCGGCAGCCACTGGTGTCCTGTCCGGCCCATAGGGGCGAAAAATCTGTGCTGCCCATCGCCTCGGCGCGGGCACGCAAGGGCACCACGGCGCTGACGGCCAGCGGAAAGGTCGGCGCCAGCGGGCTGATGGGCCCGCACTCGCGCATGACGCGGTTCATGATGCTGCGTGCCGGTCGTCCGGTAAACAGGTTGGTGATCGCCGTGTGGCGGGCTCCATCGCTTTGCAGGGCAGCACGGTGCAAGGGGGTGGTGTTGGCCTCGGGGCACAGCAGGTAAGTGGTGCCGATCTGTGCGCCGACTGCGCCCAGTGCCAGCGCGGCGGCTACGCCCCGGGCATCGGCAATGCCGCCGGCCGCAATCACCGGGACCCGCAGCATTTTGACCAGTTGCGCGACCAAGGACAGAGTGCCCACTTGGGTGGTGATGTCGTCGGACAGGAACATGGCGCGGTGGCCACCTGCCTCACAGCCCTGGGCAATCACTGCGTCCACACCATGAGACTGCAACCACAGGCCTTCCTCGACCGTCGTGGCAGACGACAACACCTTGGCGCCCCAGGCTTTCACCCGGGCCAACAGGTCGGCCGACGGTAAACCAAAGTGGAAGCTCACCACCGGCGGCGTGAATTCGGCCAGCAGATTGGCCGTCTCGGCGCTAAAGGGCTGTCGCGCAGGCGCAGTGGCGATGCTGGCGGCATCAATGCCCAGTTCTGCGTAGTAGGGCGCGAGTGCAGCGCGCCAGGCGGCTTCCCGTGCATCGTCGGGCACAGGCGGTGTGTGGCAAAAAAAGTTGACGTTGTAGGGCCGCGTGGTCTGTGCCCGGATGGTGGTCAGTTCCTCGCGCATCGCATCAGCCCCCAGCATGGCACAGGGCAGGGAGCCCAGACCCCCCGCGTTGGAAACGGCAACAGCCAGTGCGCTGCCCTGCACGCCGGCCATGGGTGCCTGGATGATGGGCAGTTCGGTGCCCAGAAGGGTTTGCAGGTTCATCATGGTGTGGGCCTTGGGTAGTCACTGCGCAACAGACTGTATTGCAGCAGGTCATGGTACTGCCCCAGCCAGAATCCGGCCTGGCGTATGCGGCCCTCCAACACAAACCCCAGCTTTTCTACGCTCTTGAGCGACGCGGCGTTGTCCGGGTGCACCTGGGCTTCGATGCGGTTCAGCGCCATGTGCTCAAAGCCCCAGTCCAGCGCGGCCGTCAGCGCTTCATGCATATAGCCCTGCCCCCAGGCGTGTTGCGCCAGCTCATAGCCCAGTGTGCAGCAGCGCCAGCCCCGGTTCCACTTGAAGAGGCCGCAACTGCCAATCAGTGCATCGCTGTCGTGCAACGCGATACCCCAGCGCACGCCAGGGTTGGGCAACTTGCGCCACGCAGCAAACACATCGACCAGTTTTTCGGCTTGTTGCAGTTCCGTAAGGGGCTCGTTGCCAAACCAGCGCATGGCCTGCGCATCGCCATGGATGGCCAGCAAAGCGGGTGCATCGGCGGCTGTGATCTCGCGCAGCTGCAAACGCTGGGTTTGCAGGGTGGGGAAGTCGCTCATGGGTTCAGTGCATAGGGTGGGACATAGCGTTTACGCCGGTCTGCGTAGTTTGCACCAAGTGGCATCGCGCGGGAAATTTGTATGCCATATTGACCTCTAGCCCTCGTACAATATACACAAGCAGCTATTGAATGCATAGCAAACCCAGTTTCTACCGGACACCCGCCCATGACTTTTCACGCCCCCCTCATCATCGACATCGCTGGCCTGACCCTGAGCAAAGTGGATCGCAAGCGCCTCAGGCACCCGCTGGTGGGCGGATTGATCCTGTTTGCCCGCAACTGGCAAGACCGCGTGCAGCTCACGGCCCTGTGCCGTGATATCAAAAAATTGCGCCCCGACCTGTTGATTTGTGTGGACCACGAAGGCGGGCGCGTGCAGCGTTTCAAGACCGACGGTTTTACCCACCTGCCGCCCATGCGCGCCCTGGGCGAGATGTGGTTGGCTGCGCCCAGTGCCACCACCTCCAACAAGAAAGCCGGCCCGCTGGACGCCACCAACGCCGCGACCGCATGTGGCTACGTGCTGGGCTCCGAGTTGCGGGCCTGCGGTGTGGACCTGAGCTTTACCCCGGTGCTGGACCTGGACTATGGCGAAAGCAGTGTCATTGGTGACCGCGCTTTTGCCCGCGACCCGCGTGTGGTCAGCTTGCTGGCCAAGAGCCTAATGCACGGCCTGCTCAACAGTGGCATGTCCAATTGTGGCAAGCATTTTCCTGGCCACGGTTTTGTCAAGGCCGACTCGCATACCGACATTCCCGTGGACAAGCGCAGCCTCAAAGCCATCCTGGCCGATGACGCCGCCCCCTACCGTTGGCTCAACACCGTGACCAGCAGCGTCATGCCGGCCCATGTGATCTACCCCAAGGTGGATGCGCGGCCAGCAGGCTTTTCCAACACCTGGCTGAACGACATCCTGCGCGGTCAACTGGGTTTTGGCGGCGCTATCTTCAGCGATGACCTCTCCATGGCCGGTGCCCGCCTGATCGACGGCCAGACGGTGAGCTACACCCAGGCCGCGGTGGCCGCACTGACGGCAGGCTGCGACATGGTGTTGCTGTGCAACCAATCCCTGCCCAGCAGCGAAGGCGGTGGCCGGGCCATTGATGAACTCATTTCTGGCCTGACCGAGGCCCAGCTCAAAGGCCAGTGGCAGGCCAACGATGCCAGCGAAGTGAGCCGCCGTGCGCTGCTGCCCACGACCCCCGCGCTGGAGTGGGACGCGCTGATGGTGCACAGCGCCTACATGCAGGCGCTGGACTGGATCGCTTGAAGTGTTCGTACGTGCCGAATTTTTGGCAGGCGCCTGGTGGCAACTGCTGACGGCGCAGTGGGTGCATGTGAGCTGGCTGCATGCAGCGGTCAACCTGGTGGGGCTGGGTGTGCTGCTCATCACCTTCAACGGATGGGTTGCCAAGCGGGTACTGGCCGTGGCCCTGTTGGGTGGCTATTTGGGCGTGGCCGTGGTGCTGGCCTTGGACGCAGGTTGTGCCTGGTATGCCGGTGCCTCGGGGGCGCTGCATGGACTCTTGGCTGGTGCGGCCTTGGCGCTGGTGTTGGATGCGCCCGGTGCCAAGGGCGGACGCCTGCGCTATCTGGGCTGGTCGTTGTTGGGCGGTCTGGCCCTCAAGCTGCTGTGGCAGCATGGTTTGGGTGATGCGCCAGGTTGGCTGGGCTTTGCCACGTATACCCCCGCCCATGAGGCCGGAGCACTGGGTGGCCTACTGGCTGTCTTGGCCCTGCACGCGGTACGCAGGCCGCGGCCTGCGCGCTAGGGCGCCAGCCAGCAGCAGGAGCAGGCCGGCCACGGCATCCAACCCACCCATAGCTCCACCACCGCCACCGCCCGTGGCCACGGGCGGTGGCGGTGGTGGCGTGATGGGAGGCACTACCACCGGGATCGTATTGGTGACCGAAATCTTCACCGTGACGCTGGCACCGGCTGTGGCGCCGTCGGTCGGTTCGATCACGACGTTGTAGTCCCCCAATGGCTGTGCTTTGTTCCAGGTGAAAACACCCGTCGCGGCGTTGAAGCTGGCGCCCGTCGGCAGACCGCTGGCACTGTAGCTGACGGCATCCCCTTCGGCATCCATCGCCATGGTAGTGAACTGCAGGTTGCCATTGGGCAGCACGTACTGGGTTGGCAAGGCGTTGAAGACCGGTGCGGCGTTGCTAATGCCCTGGGCCTGCAGCAGTGAAGTCACCGCGCGAAAAGCATCCAGCAAGCCGGCACCGCAGTCGGTGCGGCCTGCGCAGTAGGTCCCGCTGGGGTGGGGGCGTGCCGAATTGACCAGATGGGTTTGCACCTCGGCTGGGGAAATACCGGGCTTGATCTGCGCCAACAATGCCACCACGCCGGCTACCTGCGGTGCAGAAAAACTGGTGCCGGAGTGGGCGTCATAGCTATCGCTTTGCGGTGCTGCAGAGCCGGTGTTGCCGGTGGACATGATGGTATTACCAGGTGCGCTGATGGTGGTACCCGGGCCCACATTAGCGTAGTCCGTATTGGCACCACTGGCCGTGTGGGCTGTCACGGCGATGACTCCTGCGCAGTTGGCTGGCTGGGTGATGGTGGTGCGGGAGGAATCGTTGCCGGTGGAAATCACCACCACGGCGCCCGTATTGCGGGCAGCGGTAATGGCGCTCTGGTACGTGGCAGAACAGGCTCCGTCGCGCCCAAAACTCATGTTGATCACCTTGGCTGGGTAAGGGTTGGCTGGCACGCCGGGTACCGGCAAGCCAACGGCCCATTGGATGGCGGCTGCCGAATCCGACGAATAGCCACCACACACGCCCAACACCCGCAGAGGCAGAATCCTGGCGCCAAATGCAATGCCGCTAATGCCCACATTGTTGTTGCCGGTGGCAGCAATGATGCCCGCCACATGCAGGCCGTGCCAGGAGGATGGGCCTACGTCGCACAGGCTGGCTTGTGAGTTTCCGTCCCCAGGATCCAGCGCATCGGCGTCACGCCCATCACCGTCATTGGCCGTGGTGTAGTCGTTATAACCGTCGGCGCTGATGAAGTCATAACCCGGCAGGATGTTGGCCACCAAATCGGCGTGGGGCCGGTAGCCGGTGTCCAGCACCGCTACGGTCACACCGCGGCCGTTGACCTGCACACCGCCCACGGAGCGGCCCCACGCGTTGGGCAGGTTAATGCCGCCAATGTCGGTTACCGGGGATTTCAGGTTCCATTGCTGGCTGGCGTAAAGCGGGTCATTGGGTGTGAAGTGCGGGTAGATCCGTTCATCCACCTCGGCGTATTCCACCCGGGGGTCCGTTGCTATGGCTTGTGCCAGGACTTGCAATTCCGCATGGCGCAGCGGCTGGGCGGTGCGAGCCACATGCGTCAACGGGGATACGGACTTGAGGTAACTCAGTGTGCCGCGGTTCAGTGCGCGCACACGCGACTCAGCATCGGCAACGCTTTGGGTTCTGCCTTTGCCGGCGCCATCGTCGCGAAACTTGATGATGATGCGGCTGTAGCGCTGCGCATCCTGCGCCAACACAGTCAACGGGGCGGTGACGGTGGCCAGGGCGCATGCCAGGGTGAGCAGGAATCGGACTTTGGTCATGGGCAAAGGCTCCCTGCCATCAGTGGCGCGTGTTGCGGGTATCGAGTTCGGCTTGGGCCACGCCAGGCAGTTCGGCCAGGCGCTTGAGCAGCGACACTGTATCCTGATCGGCTGGCCATAGCAGTGCGTAGACATGGGTGTCTGGTGCCACGGCAGAGATGTATTGGACGGGAACCTGCGCTTGGGTCTGCAGCGCCTTGAGCCAGGCGGCATCGGTGCCAGATACCGGGCGGTTGAAATGCAGGACGATGCGCAAAGGCGCGCTCTTGCCCGCAGGGGTGTTGTCTGCGAGCAAATTGGGCGGTGGCAGCGCGTCTCCCGGGGGCGGTAGGTACACAGTCTGGGCGCAGGCCATCAGGCCCCATGCGCAGGCCCAGCAGAGCAGCAGACGTGGTACGCAGCTGCTCATGGCGAGCGGTGCAGGCGTGAGCCCTTGAGCGCAGAAATTTGGTCTTGGGTGGCGGAGTCCAGCACGGGGTTGCGCGCCAAGAGCTTGGCTTGTGTCAGCAGCGTGCGCAATTGCTCGACATCGGTGACGGAAGGTGCGACTTTGATTTGTGACAAAGCGGCCTGCGTATTGCCACCTTGGATCAACGCGGCAACCTTGGTGGCCCAAACATGGGGACGGGACATGGGGAATCCTTTGGTGGGGCATTTGTTGCATGCCATTGTGGCACATAGCCCTCGTAAGATGTGCGTGAGTAGCTATCAAAATAATAGCAAAATTACGTTATGCTACCTGCATGCAAGCTGAAGACCTTTCTCTGTTGGTGACCCGTGCCATGCCTTTTGGCAAATACCAGGGCCGTTTGATTGCCGACCTGCCGGGCGATTACCTCAACTGGTTTTCCCGCACGGGCTTTCCCAAGGGCGAGATTGGGCGGTTGCTGGCCTTGATGCATGAAATTGACCACAACGGTTTGTCGGAACTGCTGAAGCCATTGCGCGGTGGTTAGGCTAAACAGGCACCAATTGCGATTCACCACGGCAGCGTTTCAAAGCGCTGCACCAAATAGTCCAACAACGCACGCACTGCCGGCGACAGGTTTCTGCGAGACGGGTACAGCGCATAAATCGTTACCACTGGCGCCTGCCAATCGGGCAATACCGCGCTTAGTTCGCCGGTCGCTACAACCGGGTTCACCAAGTAAGTGGGCAACATGGCAATGCCGCCGCCAGCCATTGCGGCTTTTAACAGTGCGGTTGCGTCATTTGCACTGAAGCGGCTGACTACGCTGACCTGCGTGGACTCCGCACCGCGGCCCAAATGCCATACGCTTTTGCCAAAATTGGCATGACTCAGACAGCGGTGTTGTTTCAGGTCTTGCGGCGCTTGTGGCGTTCCATGGCTATCCAGATACGCGGGGGAAGCGACTAGCAGCGAATCGCAACGCGCCAGCGGTCGGGCTATCAACATGGGGTCTGGCTCAGCGCTGATGCGGATCGCCAGGTCGATGCGGGCATCCACCAGATTCAGCGCGCCTTCGCTCACATTCAGGTCGATCTTGAGCTGAGGGTGCAGCGCCAAAAAGTCCGCCAGTACGGCGGCCAGTTGCGCATAGCCAAACGACATGGCGCAGGTCAACCGCAATTGCCCGCGCAGTTCGCCGCCCGATATGGTGGTTTCTTCTTCCACGTTTTCCATCAGCGCCAGCATTTGCTGGCTGCGCCGCAGACAGGTCTCGCCCGCATCGGTAAGCGTGACGCTGCGCGTGGTGCGCTGTAGCAGGCGCGCGCCCAGCCATGTTTCCAACTCGGCCACGTAGCGCGTCACCATGGCGCGGGACATATCGAGCTTATCCGCCGTAGCGCTGAAGCTGCCGCTGGTGGCAACCTCGGCAAAAACTTGCATGGCGGTTAAACGGTCCATGTAGATTGGTCCATATTAGATTGATTATTGAAACAGTTATGGCCATTTTATGCTGTTTATTTGTGCGATTTTCGAAACTAAACTGCAGACTCTTGCATACCAACCACAGCCTTTTTCTGGAGTTCAAACCATGTTCCGCACCACCGTCATCGCCGCAACCTTGGCTATCGCCTTCACCCAAGCACAAGCGGGTCAGCCCTTGCAATTGAAGGTCTACAACGCCGATGGCAATAGCTTCAATGTCAACTCCACACTGGTCTACGGAGAGAAAGAGGCCGTAGTGATCGACGCCGGCTTCACCCGTGCCGACGCGCTACGCATTGCTGCCAATGTGCTGGACAGCGGCAAGCAGCTGACCACCATCTACGTCAGCCAGGCCGACCCTGACTACTACTTTGGCGCCGAAGTGCTGAAGGAGATTTTTCCGCACGCCAACGTAGTGACCACGCCCGCCGTGCTGGAGAAACTGAGTGCGAAAATGGCTGGCAAAGTTGCCTTCTGGAGCCCCAAGATGGGTGCCAATGCGCCCAAGACGCCGGTGTTGCCCACGGCGCTGACCAGCAACACATTGACTGTAGATGGTGAAAAAATCGAGATCCGCGGCACCACAGGTGTGCTGGCCCACCGTCCTTATGCGTGGATTCCGTCGATCCAGGCCATCGTCGGCAATATCGCCGTGTTCGGCAACCTGCACGTGTGGACGGCAGACACACAAACGGTGGCCGAGCGGGGTGCCTGGGTAGCGCAATTGGACGAGATGGCAGCGTTAAACCCGGTCGTGGTGGTGCCCGGCCACATGAATGCGGGCACCAAGGTGGATGCCAGCGCTATCGCCTACACCAAGACGTATTTGCAGGCCTTTGAGAAGGCCGCCGCCGCTACCAAAACCAGCACTGAGCTAATCGCCAGCCTGCAAAAGGCGTACCCCGACGCAGGCATGGCCATGGCGTTGGACATTGGCGCCAAGGTCAACAAGGGCGATATGAAGTGGTAATGCGTTAGCAGTGTCCCCGAGTGCCATCGGTGTAATACACCTTGGCACACGGGGCACTTTGCGCGCGTGTGGTACACCTCCTTGGTGTGCACCCTGCATGCACCGCAAAACACAATGGACATCCGCATGAACCTGCTCAACCATGACATCGTCACCGAGTGCAGTCCTGAAGTTTTTTCGGCAGGTGCTATGCGGTGCAGTCGACAGCTGCCCAGCAGCGGGTGCCCACCGTATCCAGGTGTGTCAAATACAGGCGCACCTCAAATTCCAACTGGTGGTAACCCGGCTCCATGTAGGTGCAGAGGTTGTAAAAGGCCTTGTCGTGGTTGCGCTCGCGCAGGTGGGCCAGTTCGTGCACCACAATCATTTTCAAGAATTCGGGCGGGCAGTCTTTGAACAGCGAGGCAATGCGGATCTCGCGTTTGGCCTTGAGCTTGCTGCCCTGCACGCGCGACACCGTGGCGTGGGTGCCCAGCGCGTGCTGGACGATTTGCAGCTTGCTGTCGAAAGCCACCTTGTTCACCGCATCGGCTCCGCGCAAGTGTTCGGTCTTGAGCGCCTGAACGTACTCGTAAAGCGCACGGTCGGTGCGCACGCCGTGCGCGGCGGGGTACTTTTGCAGTAGCCAAGGTCCCATGCGGCCTTCGTCCAGCATCTGCTGCACCTGCGCCAGCGTCTCCGGCGGGTAGCCGCGTAGAAACTTCTCAATAGATGATGCTATTGGTTTCGCTACTGGTATTGACGGGCGGTAGCTGAACAGCGGCCGCCCTGAGAATTTAGGGCCTTGGGGGCGCGACCCGCGCTGGGCGTGGGTGATCACGCTTCTCGGCGCAGCGCCGGGAACAGAATCACATCGCGGATGCTGGCGCTGTCGGTCAACAGCATCATCAGCCGGTCGATACCCACGCCGCACCCTCCTGTGGGGGGCATGCCGTATTCGAGTGCGCGCACAAAGTCGGCGTCGTAGTGCATGGCCTCGTCGTCGCCGCTGTCTTTGGCGTTGACCTGGGCCTGGAAGCGAGCGGCCTGGTCTTCGGCGTCGTTCAACTCGCTAAAGCCATTGCCGAATTCGCGGCCGGTGATGTAGAGCTCAAAGCGCTCGGTCACTTCGGGGCGGTCGTCGTTGGCGCGGGCCAGTGGCGAGATCTCGGTGGGGTGCTCCATGATGAAGGTGGGCTGCCACAGCTTTTCTTCCACCGTTTCTTCAAAGTACAGCACTTGCAGGCTGGCCAGCGTGCGGCCTTCGAGTCGGTTCTTGGCTTCGGTCAGGCCCAGCTTCTTGACGGCGTTGGTCAGCCACACGGCATCTAGCACGTTGTCGCCCGCGTCGGTGTATTTGCGGATGGCTTCCACAATGGTCAGGCGCTCAAAAGGTTGGCTCAGGTCTACCGGCTTGCCAGCGTAGGTGAGTTGCAGCGAGCCTGTGGCGCGTTGGGCGGCGTCGCGGATCAGGGCTTCGGTGTAGTCCATCAGGTCTTGGTAATTCCAATACGCCGCGTAGAACTCCATCATCGTGAATTCAGGGTTGTGGCGCACCGAGATGCCTTCGTTGCGGAAGTTGCGGTTGATCTCGAACACCCGGTCAAAGCCGCCGACGATCAGGCGCTTGAGGTACAGCTCGGGCGCAATGCGCAAGAACATTTCTTGGTCCAGCGCGTTGTGGTGGGTCTTGAAAGGCTTGGCATTGGCACCGCCGGGAATGGGGTGCAGCATGGGCGTTTCGACTTCCAAAAAGTCGTGCGCCACCATAAAGTCGCGCAGCGCGCTGACGGCCTTGCTGCGCGCCACAAAGCGCTTGCGGGCTTCCACATCGGTCATCAGATCGACATAGCGTTGGCGGTATTTGGTCTCTTGGTCGGCCATACCGTGAAATTTGTCCGGCATGGGGCGCAGGCTCTTGGTCAACAGCCGCACGCTGGTGGCGTGGATAGACAACTCACCGGTCTTGGTCTTGAACACCCGGCCTTCGGCGGCCACGATGTCGCCCAGGTCCCAGTGCTTGAATGCGGCGTACAGGTCGGCTCCCACGTCCTCGCCCTTGACATAAATCTGGATGCGCCCGCCGGTCGTGCCAAACGATGCGTCTTGCAGCGTGCAAAAACTGGCCTTGCCCATGACGCGCTTGAGCATCATGCGGCCGGCCACCTTGGCAGTGGCGCCCAGGGCCTCCAGCTTTTCGGTGGTCTTGGTCTCAAATTCGGCAAACAGGGCCTCGGCCTTGTGGCTGGGCTTGTAGTCGTTGGGAAATGCCACGCCCTTGCCGTCTGCCTGCTGCTGGCGAATGGCCTTGAGTTTTTCGCGGCGTTCCAGAATGAGTTGATTTTCGTCCTGGGGGGCGGGTGCTGTGTGGTCAGTCATGGAAGTGCGCGGGGTGGTGTCTGCTTGCGGTTTGGGGAGGGCCAAAAAAAGGCGGCCAGAGCCCTAGATTCTAGTCGCCACAGCGCTGCGGCTATGATGCTGGCGCTCACTGGATTGGACACCATGCTCTACCAAATCATCTCGCTTTTACTGGAAGTGGCCGCTGGCCTGATTGCTGGTACCTGTTTGTTGCGGCTGTATATGCAGTACCAGCGCATTCCCATGTCCGCGCGCTCGGGCAATCCCTGGCCAAATTTATATTTGCGCTGACCGACTGGCTGGTATTGCCCTTGCGCCGGGTGCTGCCAGCCGCCGGACGTGTGGACACGGCCAGCCTGGTGGCAGCGTTCCTGATTCAACTGCTGCAGTTTGTGATTTTGTGGGCGATCGCCGGCATGGGCGGCAGCCTGCTGACGCTGGTGGTTCTGGCTGCATTTGGCCTGGTGCGCATGTCCATTTTGGGCTTGACCGGGCTGGTCATCATCTATGCGGTGTTGTCGTGGGTGCAAACCCAGTCCATGGCCGCCGATTTTCTGGAGCGATTGGTGATGCCGCTGTTGGCACCCATCCGGCGCGTTGTGCCGCTAACCGGGGGTATTGACCTGTCGCCACTGGTGTTGCTGGTGCTCCTGCAAATTGCCGGCATTGTGCTGGGCAATGTGCAGGCTGCCGTGTTGGTGGCTTTGTGAGACCTTGCGGGACAGACCTTTAGCGCTGTCCCCAACCGATTAAATGACTGCGTCAGCCGGTTGCCGTTGCAACATGGCCAGCGTGTTGGCCACAGTCTTGCGCAGTTCGCGCCGGTCGCAGATCAAATCGATAGCACCTTTGGTTTGCAGAAATTCTGAACGCTGAAAGCCCTCTGGCAAGGTCACCCGCACCGTAGACTCGATCACGCGCGGGCCGGCAAAGCCAATCAGCGCTTTGGGCTCGGCAATGACCACATCGCCCAAAAAGGCAAAACCGGCGCTCACGCCACCCATGGTGGGGTCGGTCAGCACGCTGATGTAAGGCAGCCCCTTCTTGGCCAGCCGGGTCAGCGCCGCATTGGTCTTGGCCATTTGCATGAGCGAGAGCAAACCCTCTTGCATGCGGGCACCGCCGGTTGCGGTAAAGCACAGGAACGGCACCTTTTGCTCGATGGCGGTCTCTACGCCACGCACAAAGCGCTCGCCCACCACAGAACCCATGCTGCCGCCCATGAAGTCAAACTCAAAGCAGGCCGCAACCAGGCTGATGCCTTGCACCGCGCCGCCCATCACCACCAGTGCGTCGGTTTCGCCGGTGTTCTCTAGCGCTTCTTTCAGGCGCTCGGGGTACTTGCGGCTGTCTTTAAACTTGAGAGGGTCCACGGGTAGCACTTCCTGGCCAATTTCGAAGCGACCTTCGTTGTCCAGAAACACGTTGAGCCGTGCGCGGGCACCGATGCGGTGGTGGTGGCTGCAGTTGGGGCACACGTTCTGGTTTTGCTCCAGATCGGCCTTGTAAAGCACGGATTCGCAACTGGGGCACTTGATCCACAGTCCCTCGGGGATGCTGCGACGGTCAGCGGGGTCGGTTTGCTGAATTTTTGGGGGAAGCAGTTTTTCTAGCCAGCTCATAAGTACGTCTCTCCAGTGCATCGCCCAAGCGGGCTTTCATCAGAATAACGGATTATCCGACATTGCCGCGAGCTATCGTGGCCGCGCCCGAGGCCGCGCTCCGTGCCACCCTACGACGCTGGTCGCTGGCGCGACTACCCTGCGCTGCTCGCGTCCGGCGGGAGGCTCAGAAACTCGCCCTGCGGGCTCAAACATCTGAGCCTCTTTTTCCGCCAGCCGCTGCGCTGCTCGGCAGCGCCCAAGGGTGGCACGGAGCGCAGTCTTGGGCGCTTTGGGCGCTCGTGGCCAACATTTGGGGCCACCAGGCCCCTACATACGACCCAAAGCCGAAATCTGATGTTGCGGGTCTGAGTGTGCCGACCTGTTTTGCCTATTCCAGCCGGCAGCTATGGCGGTCTGGTTTACTAAATACGCTTGTATTTGCCCGCTGCGTAAAGATAGGGGTGTTCATCACCACACCAGGTTTCGCTTTGAAAAATGGTTGCACCATTTTTGCCGAACTTAACTTTCAGGGAGCACCCCGATCCTTCGGAATACGTAAGTTGATTATTTTTTAGCTTTGCCCAGAACTGAATTCCATCAATTCGGGCGTTCATGCATTCCTTTGACGACGGACAATAGGCTGTGGCTATAGCTACGCTGAATTCCCCATCGCGTGCTTTCTCAATGCAGAAGCGATTCATGGCCCCGCCAAAATCAGGCTGAGCTTCGTAGTAACCCATGATCTCTCCAGCGCTCGTAAGAGTAGGAAGTAAGCAGACAAAAAAAGCGAGCCGTATCAGAGAATCAACAGGTATAGCGCAATTTGGACCGGATTTCCATGCGGATACCTGGTTAAGACGGTAGTTAATTTGGTTGTAGCCCTCGCAGGCGTGGACTGCTCACTCAAAATAGCAATAGACTCCGCAGCGGACTCGTGTGGTGTCGTGACAGAAGCTTACTCATTTGCATTTGCTATGGCTCACATTTTTCCCGCAACTGTATTGGGTTCTATCCGCTCGCCAACCACCTCAGCCGATCCAGCGGTGCGGCGCGGGCGATCCCTTCTGCGTGGCCGAGGCGCGCAAGGCCGATCGGATCAGGGCTGGCGTTGTTTGAGCCCGCAGGGCGAGTTTAGCCAGACCCCGATGGGCCTGAGCACCACAGGGCAGCCCGCAGGGCCCACGCAATAGGGTCGCCCGTGCTGTGCCGCTGGGTCGGCAGCGCGCACCACCAATCACCCCGCGTCCAGCGCCCCCCGAATCTCGCTCAAAAAGTTTTGCGCCACAGCCGACACCTTGTCTCGCGGCGCGTTCTCCAGCAACTGGATGATCTTGCTGCCGATCACCACCGCATCGGCCACGCGCGAAATGGTGCGGGCCGTAGCCGCATCGCGGATGCCAAAGCCCACGCCCACCGGGGTGCTGATGTGCTGGCGAATCTTGGGGCAGCATCGCCTCCACCGCGCCCACATCCAGCGCGCCGGAGCCGGTTACGCCCTTGAGCGACACGTAGTACACATAGCCGCTGGCAACACGCGCCACTTGCTGCATGCGTTCGTCCGTGCTGGTGGGGGCCAGCAAAAAGATCAGGTCCATGCCGTGGGCGCGCAGGTCGGCGGCGAAGGCTTCGCACTCTTCGGGTGGGTAGTCCACGATGAGTATGCCGTCCACGCCGGCAGCAGCAGCGTCCTGCACGAAGGCGCTGCCTTTTCCGCTGGATGCGGTGTGCTTTTGGTCATAGCGCTCCACCGGGTTGGCGTAGCCCATCAGCACGACGGGCGTTGTGGTGTTGGTCTTGCGGAATTCCCGCACCATGGCCAACACCTGCACCAGACCGATGCCAAAAGCCAGGGCCTTGTCGCCCGCCTTCTGGATGACCGGGCCGTCGGCGCTGGGGTCGGAGAAGGGAACGCCCAGCTCGATCACATCGGCGCCGCCGGCCACCATGGCGTGCATCAGTTCGGGGGTGACGTCGGCAAACGGGTAGCCGGCGGTTACAAAAGGAATCAGCGCTTTGCGGCCCTGGACTTTTAACTGTTCGAAGGTGGTGGCAATGCGGCTCATGCTACTACCTTAATAGCAGTAAACGTAGACTGAACGAGGGCTACAGGTATATTTCCCTTGACTGATTGCCCAGTGCAACTGGGACGACAGAAGAATTCGCCATGGCTCAAGTCGGCTACGGTACCAATGTCTTTGTCACCACGGCCCGAGAGGTTGATCAGAATGCTTTGGTCGGTACGCATGGTTTTGGCCAGCTTCATGCCATAGGCAACCGCGTGGCTGGATTCCAGCGCAGGGATGATGCCTTCGGTGCGGCACAAATAGTGAAACGCTTCGAGCGCTTCGGCGTCGGTGATGCCCACGTATTCGGCGCGGCCGATGTCTGCCAGAAACGCATGTTCTGGGCCAACACCGGGGTAGTCCAGCCCGGCGCTCACGCTGTGCGTTTCGGTCACCTGGCCGTTGTCGTCCTGCAGCACATAGGTGCGGTTGCCATGTAAGACGCCAGGGCTGCCGCGCTGGATGCTGGCAGAGTGTTTGCCACTGTCCAAGCCTTCGCCTGCGGCTTCTACGCCAATCAATCGGGTTTTTTCGTGTTCAATGTAAGGGTAAAAGATGCCCATGGCGTTTGACCCGCCACCTACGCAGGCCAGTACCACATCAGGTTGCTCCGTCTTGCAGCCAGCGGCGGCCAGCATCTCGGGCATCTGCACCAGGCATTCATTGCCAATCACGCTCTGGAAGTCACGCACCATCATGGGGTAGGGGTGCGGGCCGGCCACGGTGCCGATGATGTAGAAAGTGTTGTCCACATTGGCGACCCAGTCGCGCATGGCCTCGTTCAGGGCGTCTTTCAGTGTCTTGCTGCCACTTTCCACCGGGACCACGGTGGCACCGAGCAGCTTCATGCGGTACACATTGGGGCTTTGGCGCTTGACATCTTCGCTGCCCATATAGACCACGCATTCCAGGCCGTAGCGGGCGCAGATGGTGGCGGTGGCCACGCCGTGCTGGCCGGCGCCAGTCTCGGCAATGATGCGCGGCTTGCCCATGCGCTTGGCCAGCATGGCCTGGCCGATCACGTTGTTGATCTTGTGGGCACCCGTGTGGTTGAGGTCTTCGCGCTTCAAGAAGATTTGCGCACCACCCATTTCGCGGCTGGTACGGGCCGCGTGGTAGACCGGGGAGGGGCGGCCGACAAAGTGGGCTAGCTCGTATTCAAATTCCCGTAGAAATTCGGGGTCGTGCTGGTATTTGGCGTAGGCGTCTTTTAGTTCATTGATGGCGTGGGTCAGCGTCTCGGAGACAAAGCTGCCGCCGTATTTTCCGAAGTGGCCGGTCGGGTCCGGTTGGTGGTATTCGTACATGGTCGTTTCCTGGGAGGGGACAGACCCGGCACAGCATGCAAGGGTCTAGTCCGCGGGTCTGTGAAATTGTGCATCGGCGGCCCTGACGGCCGCGATGAACTGGTCGATTTTTTCGGGGTCTTTGATGCCCTTTTGGGGCTTGCCCTGGGAGTCCGTGGCTTCCACACCCGAACTCACATCAACTGCCAGCGTCTTACCGCGCAGCCGAAGTTGCGCGATTCCATCGCCCACGTTTGCAGGTGTGAGTCCACCACTCAAGACGAGGTGAGCGTTGACGTTTGGAGGAAGCAGTGACCAATTGAATGCCTTGCCGCCACCGCCAAATCCGTCGACATGGGCGTCGAGCAGGATGGCTTGGGCGTGAGAGTAATCGTTGGCGTATTTTACGAGGTCAAAGGCGGCCGCGCCATCACCCAGCGGAATACGGGCGGCGCGCAGGTAAGGGCGGGCACCGTTTTCTGTTGCCGCTAGGCAATCCTGCGGACTTTCATCACCATGAAATTGGACGATAGCCCTCTTAATTATTGAACATGCAGCTATCACTTCTGTAGCAGTTTCGTTGACGAACAGCAGCACGGGGGTGACGAAGGGGGGTAGACGCCGGGTCAGTTCAGCAGCGCGCGCCAGGCTGACCGCACGCAGACTTTTGGCGTACAGCACAAAGCCAATCGCGTCTGCTCCGGCTGCCACGGCTGCATCCACGTCTTGCTCGCGGGTCAGGCCGCAGATTTTGATTCGGGTTCTCATGGTAGGCCATCATACGCAGCGTTTCGGTCAGGAAGGCCCCATTTCGGGTCATAGCGTGGGCCGAGAAAGTACAGCCCATCGGGAGAAAAGGTGGGAGCAGCGACACGGCGGTCGCGTGCAAGCAGTACGTCGCTCATCCAGCTGACAGGCTTCTTGCCTTGGCCAATGAATACGAGGCAACCCATGATGTTGCGAATCATGTGGTGCAAAAAGGCGTTGGCTTCAAATTCGATGCGCCAGTAAGCCCCCCGTTTGCTCATGCTGATTTCCATCAGATGTTTGACCGGAGTTAGAGCCTGGCACTGTGATGCCCGAAAAGACGAAAAGTCGTGTTCACCCAGCAGCAGGTCGGCCGCTTGCTGCATGGCGTGCCCGTCCAGACTGCGGAACGCCCAGCCTACGCGTCCATGGTCCACGCTGGGGCGGATGGGGGATTCGTACAGCACATAGGCGTAGCGACGCGATGTAGCACACGCGCGGCAATGGAAAGCATCGGGTGTTGACACGGCCCATTGCACGGCGATATCACGCGGCAGATTGGCGTTGGTCCCGCGAACCCAGGAGTGCATGTCCCTCTCAAGCCCGGTGTCGAAATGCACGACCTGCATGATGCCGTGTACACCAGAGTCGGTTCGGCCAGCGCACAGGGTGCTCACCCGTTGGGCCGCGAACTTGCCGAGCGCTTTTTCCAGCTTGTCTTGGATGGTCAGGCCCGAGGTCTGGCTTTGCCAGCCCTGGTAGGCCTGTCCGTTGTAGCTGATGCCCAGTGCAACCCTCACGGCGCGGTCAAACTTGCATCACACGCTAAATGCACTGGGAGTGGAAATCAGCTCAGGTTGGCCAGTGCCCGTTGGGCTTTGGCGCGCATATCACCCGTGGCTTCCGCTACCACTTCTTCAATCAGCGCGCGGGCGCCGTCTTCGTCACCGATGGAAACAAACTCATCGGCTAGTGCCAACTTGGTTTCCAAGGGGTCTTCGCTGGTGCTGTCAGGCGCTTCAGTAGTTGCCTCGTCTGCAGCGGGGCCGTCCAGATCCAGGGACAATGAACCCAAGTCGAACTCCAGCATTCCGGAATCGCTTGCCGCTGCGGCTGGTGGCGTCACCGCCGCAACCGGCATCGGTGTGGTGGCATTGAATTCAGGCAGTGGGGTGTGGCCTTCGTCTGAAAGGTTAAGTCCTTCCATGGACAGTTCAGGGACGGCTGATGCCTCAAAGACGGGTGTTGGAGTAGGTTCGTGCAGCGGGGCGGCGCCGGAAACGTCAAAGTCCATGTCCAGTGGTTCATGGGCCTCAACGGCGTTCATCTTGACCGTTTCTACAGCCGTCTGGGTGAAAGTGTCTGGAGTAACCGAGCTGATGGCGCTGCTTGGGGCCTCGTCCAGCGAGAAGTCCAGGTCCAGATCGAGGTCAACACCAGATACGGAGTCGGTCATTTCTGCATGTGCCGACTGAGGCATGGTGCTGGAACCAAAAGCCGCGTTGTCACTGTTTGCCACGTCGCCAATCGACGAGTTGGGCGTTCCGCCCGGCTGATACAGTGGATTGGCCGGGTCAAAGGCAAGCCCCATTTCACAGATGCGGTTCCACTCTGGGGCAGTATTGCCAGTCAGTTGGTAGGCCTGTGTGGCGGTTGCCTCAAAGCTCCTTGCATCACGACGCTTGGCGAATATCTCTAGCAGCTTGGTGTGGATTGCCAGGCGACCTGGGTTGGTGCGCACAGCTTCCTGCAGAATTTCTTCGGCTTGCACGTCGCGACCGTAGGCCAAGTACACATCGGCTTCGGCAACCGGGTCAACATCATCTGCCGCATCCAATTGGCTGGCGGAGTACACCATGGACGAGCCGGTGGCGTTGCCGCTGTCGTTGTTGGTATCCACCCGTTGGCCACCACTGGCGCCAAAGAAGGAGTCCGGCTGCAGGCGGCTCTCCAGGAAGGAGCTGTCCATTTGGGACTGGCTCTTCTTGCTCTGACGGGCGCGCCAGAAGGCAAAACCACCCAGCAAAGCAATCAGGGCACCAGCGCCATACGGCAGCATGGGATTTTCCAGCAACTCGTCAACGAATCCGGTTGGCTCCACGGGTTGCGGTGCTGGCACTGGCGCTACCACTGTGGGTTTGATTGGTTCGGGTACCGCAGTGGAAGCCGGGGCAGAGACAGGCGCGACCACGGCTGCAGAAGCAGCGGACGATGCGGGTGCGGAGGCAGCAACAATGGATGGTTCAGGCGCTGCCACTGCAACCGGCAGGGTAGGTGCGGGAGTACTGGGGGCTGCTTTGGGCTGAGACGCAGCCGCGACTGGAGTCGGTGCGGTCGCAGAAGCGGCAACGTCTGTAGTGCCCAGTTTCTTCAAATCGCTGATGTTCTTGGAAATTTCCGCAGCACGTCCCGCTGCTTCTTTCTCGCCACGCTCCTTGGCTATCGTGGCCGCGTTGGCCTTGGCCTGAACGGACCCTTTGGACAGTGTCAACTTGTCTGGAGTGGCAGCGGCAGCCTTTTTGTCTTCGACCTTGGAGTCAATGGTGCCGCTGGTTTTACGACTGGCGGTGCCTACATCTGCAACTGGCGCATTGCTCGCCAGGTTACGGCGGAATGCATTGAAATCCTTGCTCTGGGCAATGACGGTTTGCGTAGCCTCAGACTCCGAAACGGCTTGTGCCTGATCTGCCGTGGGGACGTCCATGACCGCGCCGGAACGGACGCGGTTGATGTTGTTGTGGATGAATGCATCGGGGTTGGCCCGCAGAAGCGCAACCAGCATCTGGTCCAATGAAACGCCGGCTGGCCGCATATTGGCAGCAATCTTGCCGGCCGTGTCTCCTGGTTTGACAACGACACGCTTGGCGTCGTCCGCAGACGCACTGCTTGTCGGGGATTTGGCGGGTGTGGCGGTTACGGCGGGGCGAGGTGTTGCCGTGGGGCGTGTTGGCGCTTCGGCGGCAGAAGGTGCAGGCGCCCTAACAGACGACGGCGCTGTCGTAATTTGGGCCAGTGTGGGTGCTGGCGTTGCGGGTCTGCGCAGCACCGGCGGGTCAAACAACATGGTGTAGTCCCGCAGAATGCGTCCGGACGACCAGCTGACCTCCATGATCATGTCGACAAAGGGGTCGTTAATGGGGCGGTCGCTGCTGAGACGAAGGTACGCGCGGCCATCAGGGCGCCGTTGCAGGCTAGCCTGCAGATTAGCGATGGCCGAGTTGTATTCCAGCCCGGCACTGGCGAAGGATTGCGGCGATGCGATTTTTGCATTCAGCGAGGACGCTTCCTCGGCATTGATGTCGGGTATTTCAATTTCCGCACGCAAAGGCTCTCCCAGCGCGGACTGAACCGTGATGCGGCCTAGCGACAACGCCCAAGCTCCCGTGGTAGACAGGCCTAGTAGCGCAATGGCCGCAGCCGCAATAGCGGTCTTTTGCCAACGATGTGACTTTGCAATCAATTTATATGCCTCCGGTGCAGCTCGCGGGAGCAGCAATGACTATGCTTTATTGCGGTCCAAAAGCCCGACACTAAAAACGTAAAAAGTACCTTAACATCAATGTCTTAGCCTGACAAGCTAAGAAAGCTTTTAACTTTGAGTGGCTCCCCTGCTTGACAGGGTCTGCTATGGTTTTTGTTGCCATTCGACAACGACAAGGGACCCATCCATATCGATAGTTCCCTGTAATTGGTTGTGAATTACGCGGATAGCAATATTCGTAGCATACGACGCAATGGCTCTGCGGCTCCCCACAGCAATTGGTCACCAATGGTGAAGGCACCCACGTATTGTGGTCCCATCGCCAACTTGCGCACGCGGCCCACGGGAATGGTCATGGTGCCAGTGACGGCCACGGGTGTCAGGTCGCGGATGGTGGCTTCACGGGTGTTAGGCACGACTTTGACCCACTCGTTGTCAGCCGCAATCATGGCTTCCAGATCGGCCACGGGGACGTCCTTGTTCAGCTTGAAGGTCAGTGCCTGGCTGTGACAACGCATGGCGCCCACGCGCACGCAGAAGCCATCCACAGGGATGGCAGCGGAGCTGAAGCCTTCGCCCAAGCCCATGATCTTGTTGGTTTCAGCCATGCCTTTCCATTCTTCCTTGGACTGACCATTACCTAGATCTTTGTCAATCCAAGGAATGAGTGAGCCGCCCAGTGGCACGCCAAAGTTGGTGGTTTCGGCAGAAGTGAGTGCGCGCTGCTTGGCAATAACCTTGCGGTCGATTTCCAGGATGGCACTCTTGGGGTCGTCCAGCAGGGCTTGGACTTCGGCGTTAAGTGTGCCGTATTGCGTGAGTAGTTCACGCATGTGCTGCGCGCCACCGCCGCTCGCAGCCTGGTATGTCTGGGTGGTCATCCATTCAACCAGACCCGCTTTGTATAACGCGCTCACGCCCATCAACATACAACTCACGGTGCAGTTGCCACCCACCCAGTTTTTGCCGCCGTTGGACAGAGCGTTCTGAATGACCGGCATGTTGACCGGGTCCAGGATGATCACGGCGTCTTTTTCCATGCGCAGGGTGGAGGCTGCGTCAATCCAATGGCCATTCCAGCCAGCGGCACGCAGCTTGGGAAAGACTTCGGAGGTGTAGTCGCCACCCTGTGCACTGATGATGATGTCGCAGCGCTTTAGAGCGTCAATGTTGAACGCGTCTTGCAGCGTGGTTTCGTTTTTGGCTTGTGCGGGTGCCTTGCCACCGGCGTTCGATGTTGAGAAGAACACCGGCTCAATCAGCGCAAAATCGCCTTCGGTCTGCATGCGGTCCATCAAAACCGAGCCAACCATACCGCGCCAGCCGACCAGGCCTACCAGATTGCCAACTTTCATTTGAATACCCTTTCAGATTGTCGAAATGTGTGAATTTCATCTGCCCGGCTCGTCTGGCCGGAAGGGGCACGAACGAGCTGGGCTGTTTAGCCAGTAATGGTCGTCGTTTTGGTTGCCAGGGTAGGTACCAGCACAAAACCCGCACCCAAGGCACCGCAGACCTTGTGGGCCAGAGTGTGCGTGGAGTGGAAGGCTTGCATAGTGGTGATTGTAATGGCTGGAATGACGCGGCAATTACAGGGAAATTACAACGCTTTGATCACCGCGTCGCCCATTTCACGCGTGCTGACGCGGCTGGTACCTTCGCTGTAAATATCGGCAGTACGCAATCCCAGGGCCAACACCTTCTGCACTGCGGCTTCAATGCGCTGCGCCGCCTCTTCCTGGTTCAGGCTAAAGCGCAACATCATGGCGGCACTCAGGATGGTGGCCAGCGGGTTGGCAATACCTTTTCCCGCGATGTCGGGTGCGCTACCGTGGCTGGGCTCGTACAGTCCTTGGTTGTTGGCGTTCAGGCTGGCCGACGGCAACATGCCGATCGAGCCAGTGAGCATGGAGGCTTCGTCGGAGAGTATGTCGCCAAACATGTTGCCGGTAACGACAACGTCAAAACGCTTGGGTTCTCTCACCAATTGCATCGCCGCGTTGTCGACGTACATGTGGTCCAGCGCTACATCGGCGTACTGCTGGCCGACCTCGGTTACTACATCTTTCCAGAACTGAAAGGTTTCCAGTACGTTGGCCTTGTCCACGCTGGTAACGCGCCCTTCTTTGCCCATTGCTTTGCGCTTGCGCGCCGCCTGGAACGCCACGTGGGCGATGCGCTCGATCTCGGGTTTGCTGTAGCGCATGGTGTCAAACGCTTCTTCGACACCGGGGAAGTGACCATCGGTAGCAATGCGGCGGCCGCGTGGTTGTCCAAAGTAGATGTCGCCCGTCAGTTCACGAATGATCAAAATGTCCAGTCCGGAAATCAGTTCGGGTTTGAGGCTGGAGGCACCCACCAATTGCTCGTAGCAGATGGCGGGGCGAAAGTTGGCAAACAAGCCCAGATTCTTGCGCAGGCCCAGAATGGCCTGCTCGGGGCGCAGGGGGCGGTCCAACTTGTCATACTTCCAATCGCCCACCGCGCCGAACAGGATGGCGTCAGCATCCTTGGCGAGCTTGAGCGTGGATTCGGGAAGCGGGTGACCGTGGGCTTCGTACGCGGCGCCGCCCACCAGGGCCGTTTCCATTTCCAGGGGCAAGCCCAGTACGTTCAAAACCTTGACGGCCTCGGCCACAATTTCGGTGCCGATGCCGTCGCCCGGCAATACTGCAATTTTCATAGCATCCTAGTTAATCATTTCGCGGGCTAACCACGGTTTTTGTGTAAGGCGTTGGGTTTCAAAAGCCTTGATCTTGTCGGCATGGCGCAGGGTCAGGCCAATGTCGTCAAAGCCGTTGAGCAGGCAGTATTTACGAAAGGCCTGCACATCAAACGCGATCTCTTCGCCTTGGGGTTTGACGATGACCTGGCGCTCCAGATCAATGGTGAGTTGGTAGCCAGGAAACGCCAGCGCTTCATTGAACAGCTGATCTACCTGAGATTCGCTGAGCACGATGGGTAACAGCCCATTTTTGAAGCTGTTGTTGAAGAAGATGTCGGCGTAGCTGGGCGCAATGATGGCGCGAAAGCCGTACTGGTCCAGCGCCCAGGGCGCATGCTCGCGCGAGGAGCCGCAGCCAAAGTTCTTGCGTGCCAGCAAAATGGAAGCACCCTGGTAGCGCGGCTGGTTCAGCACAAAATCGGGATTAGGCTTGCGGCTTGCGGGATCCTGGCCGGGAAAGCCGGCATCCAGATACCGCCATGCGTCAAACAGGTTCTGGCCAAATCCGGTGCGCCGGATGGATTTGAGAAATTGCTTGGGGATGATGGCATCCGTGTCCACGTTCTCGCGGTCCATGGGTGCCACCAGTCCTTGGTGGGTGGTGAACGCTTTCATTTTTTGGCGGCACCTTCAATTTTTTCACCGGCCTTTTGGATGTCCTGGCCCACGCCTTTGACCGTGTTGCAGGCGCTAAGCAGGAAAACAGTGGAGACAATCAACAGGGTAATCAGATTTTTCATGGTGTAACTTCCTTGAAATGCAGGTTTAACTGAATTTGCGCACGTCGACAAAATGGCCGTGGATGGCTGCCGCTGCTGCCATGGCGGGGCTAACCAGATGTGTGCGTCCACCCGCACCTTGGCGACCTTCAAAATTGCGGTTGCTGGTGGAAGCGCAACGCTCGCCTGGGTCAAGGCGGTCGGCGTTCATGGCCAGACACATGGAGCAACCAGGCTCGCGCCATTCAAAGCCGGCAGCCTTGAAGATTTCGTGCAGGCCTTCGGCCTCGGCCTGCGCTTTGACTAACCCGGAGCCGGGGACCACCAAGGCCAGTTTGATGTTCTTCGCAACCTTTTGGCCAAGTGTCTTCACCATGGCAGCCGCTTCACGCATGTCTTCGATGCGGCTGTTGGTGCAGGATCCAATGAACACTTTGTCCACAAACAGGTCGTTCAGGGGCTTGCCGGGTTGCAGACCCATGTAGGTCAGTGCACGCTCAATGGCGCTACGCTTGTTGGCGTCTTTTTCCTTATCCGGATCGGGGACGCAGCCATCAATGCCCAGTACCATTTCTGGTGATGTTCCCCACGTGACTTGGGGCACGATCTGGGAAGCGTCCAGTTCGACAACGGTGTCAAACTGCGCATCACCATCGGAATGCAGGGTGCGCCAGTAAGTCACGGCCTGATCCCATTCCACAGCGGCGGCAGTGGCAGTGGCTGCTGCGTGACCGGGTGCCAAGGGGCGGCCCTTGACATAGTCGATGGTTTTCTCGTCCACCGCCACCAAGCCGGCGCGGGCACCCGCCTCAATGGCCATGTTGCAGACGGTCATACGGCCTTCCATGCTGAGCGCGCGGATGGCGGAGCCACCAAACTCGATGGTGTAGCCGGTACCGCCGGCAGTGCCAATCTTGCCGATGATGGCCAGCACGATATCTTTGGCGGTCACTCCGCGTGCGGTGGTGCCATCAACACGGACCAGCATGTTCTTGGCCTTTTTTGCCAATAAAGTCTGGGTGGCCATGACATGCTCAACTTCACTGGTGCCAATGCCGTGCGCTAAAGCGCCAAAGGCACCGTGGGTAGAGGTGTGGGAGTCACCACAGACGACTGTCATTCCCGGTAACGTGGCGCCATTCTCGGGCCCAATCACATGCACGATGCCCTGGCGTTGGGAAAGAAAGGGGAAGTACGCAGCTGCGCCAAACTCAGCGATATTGCTGTCCAGTGTGGTGACTTGTTCTTTGCTGGTAGGGTCGGTGATGCCGTCGTAGCCAAGGTCCCAGCCGGTTGTTGGCGTGTTGTGGTCGGCGGTCGCCACGATGGAGCTGACGCGCCAGACCTTGCGCCCAGCTTGGCGTAGGCCCTCAAAAGCTTGAGGGCTGGTGACTTCATGCACCAGGTGCCGATCGATGTAGAGCACGGCCGTGCCGTCTTCTTCGGTGTGGACGACGTGTTCGTCCCAGAGCTTGTCGTAGAGTGTGCGTCCCATTGGGGTATTTCCTTGCCAATCTTCAATTTTATGCGCCAGAGGATTTGGGCGCTGTAAGCAAAACACCCGCCGACGTTGCCGTTCGGCGGGCGTTGAAGCGTTTAGTGTGACCTAGCGCTTTGCAATGGGCAGCACGTCACGGCGTACTGATCCGGTGAACAACTGGCGTGGACGGCCAATTTTGTACTCTGGGTCACCGATCATTTCGTTCAGTTGTGCAATCCAGCCCACGGTGCGTGCCAGAGCAAACACGGCGGTGAACAGTCCTACTGGAATGCCGATGGCGCGTTGCACGATGCCGGAGTAGAAGTCGACGTTGGGGTAGAGTTTGCGTGACACAAAGTATTCGTCTTCCAGCGCAATCTTCTCCAAGGCCATGGCCAGCTTGAACAACGGGTCGTTTTCCAGGCCCAAGGCTGCCAGTACTTCCTTGCAGGTTTCTTGCATGAGCTTGGCCCGGGGGTCGTAGTTTTTGTAAACGCGGTGACCAAAACCCATGAGCTTGACACCGGAGTTCTTGTCTTTGACCTGCTCCATGAATTGGCCGACCTTGGAAATGCCACCCATTTTTTGGATGTCTTCGAGCATGTTCAGGCAGGCTTCGTTGGCGCCACCGTGGGCAGGGCCCCACAAGCAGGCAACGCCAGCAGCAATGGCCGCAAACGGGTTGGTGCCTGAGCTACCGCACAGGCGCACGGTCGAGGTGGACGCGTTTTGCTCATGGTCAGCGTGGAGCACAAAAATGCGGTCCAACGCACGTTCGATGACGGGGTTTACCACGTACTCTGCGCAGGGTGTCGCAAACATCATGTGCATGAAGTTGCCGGCGTAGCTCAAATGATTTTTTGGGTACATGAACGGCTGACCAACGCTGTACTTGTAGGCCATGGCCACCAGAGTCGGCATTTTTGCAATCAGGCGTATCGCTGAAATGTCGCGGTGCTCGGGATTGTTGATGTCGGTGCTGTCATGGTAGAAGGCCGACAGGGCACCGACCAGGCCAGTCATGATCGCCATGGGGTGGGCATCCCGGCGGAAGCCACGCAGGAAAAACTGCATTTGCTCATTGACCATGGTGTGATTGGACACTCGCTTGGTGAACTCAGCCTTGCCAGCTGCATTGGGCAGGTTTCCATACAGCAACAAATGGCAGGTTTCCATGAAGTCGCAATTGGTGGCCAATTGTTCAATGGGGTATCCGCGGTACAGCAGCTCACCCTTGTCGCCATCGATGTAAGTGATGGCGGACTGGCAGGCCGCCGTGGACAGGAAGCCCGGGTCATAGGTAAACATGCCGGTTTGGGCATATAACTTGCGGATATCGACGACATCCGGGCCAACGCTGCCTTGGTAAACCGGCAATTCGACGCTAGGGCTGCCATTGCTGAATGACAGGGTGGCTTTGTTGTCAGCTAACTTCATTTTCGACCTTTCAACGGATTTCTCTCAACATACTTACTATTTCAGCCACATCATCACGGACGAGGCCCGGGTTCACTTGCTCCAGTGTCTTGCGCGCCAGATGCAGATCCAGCAAATCGTAATCACTCAGGTCCATCAGCACACCCA
Source organism: Candidatus Aalborgicola defluviihabitans (assembly GCF_016705985.1). Lineage (NCBI taxonomy): Bacteria > Pseudomonadati > Pseudomonadota > Betaproteobacteria > Burkholderiales > Comamonadaceae > Allorhodoferax (SeqCode) > Candidatus Aalborgicola defluviihabitans. The sequence goes on along the minus strand of NZ_JADJKN010000006.1, from coordinate 429,900 downwards.
GTGCGCCAGCTTGCCGCACGGTCAGTGTCTCGGCGTAGCGCTCGAAAAACCGTTCGATGAAGAGATCGTTTTCCAGCAATCCCCGGCGGCATCGCCATCGGAGCTTGCTCAATCCGCGCTCGTCCAACAGCTGGTTTTCGTCTTGCATGAATGGTGCGCACTAAATGGTTCTGTGAACCATCATTTCCTTGATCTTGCCAATGGCTTTGGTGGGGTTCAAGCCCTTGGGGCAGACATCGACGCAGTTCATGATGCTGTGGCAGCGGAACAGGCGATAGGGGTCTTCCAGGTTGTCCAGACGCGCACCAGTGGCTTCGTCACGGCTGTCCGCCAGAAAGCGGTAGGCTTGCAACAGGCCGGCAGGACCCACGAACTTGTCGGGGTTCCACCAGAAGCTCGGGCAGGCTGTGGAGCAGCTGGCGCACAGAATGCACTCGTACAAACCGTTGAGCTCTTCACGCTCTTCGGGCGACTGCAGGCGCTCTTTCTCGGGCGGCAGGCTGTCGTTGATCAGGTAGGGTTTGATCGAGTTGTATTGCTTGAAGAACTGGGTCATGTCCACGATCAGGTCGCGAATGACCGGCAGGCCGGGCAGGGGTTTGAGAACGATGGTGCCAGTCAGCGTGTTCATGTTGGTCAAGCAGGCCAGGCCGTTCTTGCCATTGATGTTCATGGCGTCGGAGCCGCAAACACCTTCGCGGCAGGAGCGACGGTAGGACAAACCAGGGTCTTGCTCCTTGAGCTTCATCAGGGCGTCCAACAGCATGCGCTCATGGCCGTCGAGTTCTACCTCGATGGTCTGCATGTAGGGCTTGGCGTCCTTATCAGGGTCGTAGCGGTAGATGGAGAAAGTACGTTTCGTCATATTCGGTCTCTCGTAGTCAGTTGAGGACAGAGCTAAAAATCTGTCCTGCAAGGTATCAGAATGTCCGGACCTTGGGGGGGACGCTGTCCACCGTCAGGGGCTTAAGGTTGACGGGCTTGTAATCCAGGCGATTGCCTTTGCTGTACCACAGGGTGTGCTTGAGCCATTCCTTGTCGTTGCGGCCAAGTGGGAAATCGGGGTGGTCGGCATCGTGCTCGTAGTCGTCCACCGTGTGAGCGCCACGGCACTCGGTGCGGGCAGCTGCAGACACCATCGTGGCCTGGGCCACTTCGATCAGGTTGTCAACTTCCAGCGCTTCGATTCGAGCCGTGTTGAAGACCTTGGACTTGTCTTTCAATGTCACACCTGCCAAGCGTTCGCGCAGGGCGGCAACTTTTTTTACACCTTCGTCCATGCTGGCCTGGGTGCGGAACACCCCAGCGTGTTGTTGCATGGTCGAGCGGATGTCACCGGCCAATCCTTGCGAATAGGTTCCTTCAGTCGACTGTTCGAGTTGATTCAGGCGCTCAAGCGTACGGTCAGCCGCATCGGCTGGCAGGGGCTTGTGCTCTTTGTGCTTGTCATTGAATTCAATGATGTGGCGGCCGGCGGCCTTGCCGAATACCAGTAGGTCCAACAGGGAGTTGGTGCCCAGGCGGTTGGCACCGTGCACGCTCACACAGGCGCATTCGCCGACCGCGTACAAACCGTTGACCACCGCGTTGTCGACGCCGTTGGACTGGGTGACGACCTGGCCGTGGATATTGGTCGGCACGCCACCCATCTGGTAGTGGATGGTGGGCACCACGGGAATGGGTTCGCGGGTGATGTCGACGTTGGCGAAGTTGACGCCAATCTCAAACACCGAGGGCAGGCGCTTGTGGATGGTGTCGGCGCCCAGGTGGTCAAGCTTGAGCAGCACGTAGTCCTTGTTCGGTCCGCAACCACGGCCTTCCTTGATTTCCTGGTCCATGGAGCGGGACACGAAGTCGCGCGGGGCCAAGTCTTTCAGGGTGGGTGCATAGCGCTCCATGAAGCGTTCGCCATTGCTGTTGAGCAAAATGGCGCCTTCGCCACGGCAGCCTTCGGTCAGCAGCACGCCCGCGCCGGCCACGCCGGTGGGGTGGAACTGCCAAAACTCCATGTCTTGCAGCGGAATGCCCGCGCGAGCGGCCATACCCAAGCCGTCGCCGGTGTTGATGTAGGCATTGGTGGATGCGGCGAAGATGCGGCCTGCGCCACCGGTGGCCAGCAACACGGTCTTGGCTTCCAGCACATGCAGGTCACCGGTTTCCATTTCCAGCGCGGTCACGCCGACCACGTCGCCTTCGGCGTCGCGGATCAGGTCCAGCGCCATCCATTCGACGAAGAAGTTGGTCTTGGCTTTGACGTTTTGCTGGTACAGCGTGTGCAGCATGGCGTGGCCGGTGCGGTCTGCAGCAGCGCAGGCACGTTGCACAGGCTTTTCGCCGTAGTTGGCGGTGTGGCCACCAAACGGGCGCTGGTAGATGGTGCCGTCCGGGTTGCGGTCAAACGGCATGCCGAAGTGTTCCAGCTCGTAGACCACCTTGGGAGCTTCGCGACACATGAATTCGACCGCATCTTGGTCGCTGAGCCAGTCGCCGCCCTTGATGGTGTCGTAGAAGTGGTAGTGCCAGTTGTCCTCGGACATATTGCCCAGCGAGGCGCTCACGCCGCCTTGGGCTGCCACGGTGTGCGAGCGGGTGGGGAATACTTTGGACAGCGAGGCCACGTTGAGGCCGGCGTTGGAGAGTTCGAGTGCGGCGCGCATGCCGGAGCCGCCGGCGCCGACGATGACGACGTCGAATTTGCGCTTGGTGATATTGGCTTTGGTATAGGTCATGGTGGGTTCAATCGTGTGTGTCGGGTAGTTCTGGGCTTACAGGCGCCACAGGACTTGAATGGCCCAGCCCGCGCAACCCACGAGCCAGACGATAGAAAAAACTTGCAGTGTCAGGCGCACGGACGTGGGTTTGACGTAGTCCATCAGGATTTCGCGCATACCGACCCATGCGTGGTACAGCATGGCGACGATGACGGCGAAAGTGAGAGTTTTCATCCACTGGGCGGAGAAAATTCCAGCCCATTGGTCGTAGCCCAGTGGGCCTTTGGTCAGGAGAACCTGGGCCAACACAACGAAGGTGAAAAGTGCCATCAGCACACCGGTGACGCGTTGTGCCAGCCAATCGCGCAGACCGTAATGTGCGCCAACGACCAGGCGTTTGGTGCCAAAGTTAACAGACATGGGTAGTTCCTGTGAAGATGAGAAAACGGGAAATGCCGGGGCTTAGTAAAGGCCAAACAACTTGGCGCCCAGCACAAGGGTGAGGCCCAAGCTCAACACCAAGACGATTTGCGCGGTTGTTTTGCCTTGTACTTTGCTTACGGTATGAAACATATCCATGCGAATATGGCGCATACCGGCAAAAAAGTGGTGCAGGTAGGCCCAAATAAGGCCCAGAGCCACGATCTTGACCAAAATACCGGGGACAAAACCAAACCCGTTGTGAAATATCGAGGTGAAGCGCGCAAAGGAAAACTCAGAACTCACAGAGGTATCAAACATCCAGATGATGAAAGGCATCAGCAGAAACAGGATCAGGCCGCTGGCGCGGTGCATGCCGGAAACGATGGCTGCCAATGGCCAGCGGTAGCCCGGCAGGTCGTTGAACGCGTTGATGTTGCGGAATTCAGGCCGCTTGGCGCGGACGGGGGGGCTGAGTTCAGACATTGGCGGACTTTCTGTAGGTAACCGTTTGTAATTATTGCGGGTGCAAAAGCAAAATTCTATTGCACTGCAACAGGCTGACATTGGACTTGCATCAAGAACCCCTTCAATTTAATGCATTTCGATAATAGTGATTACTGGTGAGGTACAGGCCACGGCGCAGCTCCATCGGCACATCGTTGTAGGTGTAGGCGATGCGTTCAACGCTCAACAATGGAGTTTGTGGGCTGATTTCTAGCAATTCGCATTGCTCCGCGTCGGGGACAACCGCGCGAATTTTTTCTTCTGCACGCACCATCCGTACGTCAAACTCGGTCTCGAACAGCGCGTACATGGGCCCGTTGTAGTCTCGCAGGCGCTCGGCTGTCAAGCCCTTGAAGGGGGCAGCGGGCAACCAAAGATCTTCCAGTATGGTCGGAACGGCGGCAAACGACAGGACGCGGCGCACCTGCAACGCAGCATCACCGGGGTGCATGGCCAAAGCCCTTGCTACTTCCACCGATGCGCGGGTGCGTTTGCAGTCGATGATGCGGCGCTCTGCCGGGCCTTCATCGCTGGGGTCGCCGTTATCGGGGATGAGCTTGAGAAACCGGTACTGAACATGGCGCTCAGCGTGTGTGGCCACGAACGTGCCTTTGCCCTGACGGCGCACCAGCAGGTTTTCGGCAGCCAACTCATCGATGGCTTTGCGCACGGTGCCCTGGCTGACCTTGAAGCGCGCGGCGAGCTCGATCTCGCTGGGGATGGCGGTGCTGGGTTTCCATTCACCTGCTTGAAGGCTCTGCAGAATCAATACCTTGATCTGCTGGTACAGGGGGCTGAAGGCAGGCGTTGGTTGCAGTGTCGCGGTCCCACTCCCTTCCGCAGCGGGAGCGGATGGGTTGTCATCGTGAAAAGTGGGCGTTACGGACATGAAAAATAGGTTTGAAAGTCAGCTTCGAGTCAGTCTCAATTCGAACGCCAATCATATCTTATATAAGACATAAGACAAATTGACTTCACCGCAAAATCAGGGGTAAACTCGGTCCCATTCTGACGGATTCAACTTCCCCCCGGGTCCCCGGACCATCACCGTTTTTTTATCACTTCCTGGAGTTATCACCATGAGCAAGAAGCCCGTTCGCGTTGCCGTTACTGGAGCAGCCGGTCAAATTGGATACGCCATTCTGTTTCGCATCGCCTCCGGCGAGATGCTGGGCAAGGACCAGCCTGTGGTGTTGAGCCTGTTGGAAGTGCCCGTTGAAAAGGCCCAGCAAGCGCTGCAGGGTGTGATCATGGAATTGCAAGACTGCGCATTCCCCCTGTTGGTGGGCATTGAGGCACACAGCGATCCCATGACCGCATTCAAGGATGTGGACTATGCGCTGCTGATCGGTTCACGCCCTCGCGGCCCTGGAATGGAACGTGCCGAGTTGCTGGCTGTCAACGCTGAAATCTTCACGGCGCAGGGCAAGGCTCTGAATGCTGTAGCAAGCCGCAATGTGCGCGTGCTGGTGGTGGGCAACCCTGCCAATACCAATGCCTGGATCGCCATGAAGAGCGCGCCTGACCTGCCACGCAAGAACTTCACCGCCATGCTGCGTCTGGACCACAACCGCGCGCTGAGCCAGTTGGCCGACAAGACCGGCAAGGCAGTGGCCGACATCGAGAAGATGGCCGTGTGGGGCAACCACTCGCCCACCATGTACGCTGACTACCGGTTTGCTACCGTCAACGGTCAAAGCGTGAAGGACATGATCAACGACGCCGACTGGAATGCCAACACCTTCTTGCCAACCGTAGGTAAGCGTGGCGCAGCCATCATCGCAGCCCGTGGCGTGTCGTCTGCTGCATCCGCTGCCAATGCTGCCATTGACCACATGCGCGATTGGGCCTTGGGTACCAATGGCAAGTGGGTCACCATGGGCATTCCTTCGGATGGCCAGTACGGTATTCCCAAAGACACGATGTTCGGCTTTGCCGTGACCTGCTCGGGTGGCGAATACAAGCTGGTAGAAGGCCTTGACGTGGACGCGTTCTCGCAAGAGCGCATCAATGTCACGCTGAAAGAGCTGCAAGACGAGCAAGCCGGCGTTGCTCACCTGCTGAAATAGGGGCAATTGACCGTGTACAGCGCTGGGCCACCCCGAGCAAGCACATCCTCATCGGGGGGCAGCGCAGTACATGGAATCCCAAGCCTGGGGGCTCAACACCCCCGCAACGTTCTTCTGGGCGCCCAAGGTTCGGCGGGCGTGCTCCCCGTCTGCGACCATTACAGTGGCGTCGAGGCGCGCATGGTCAAAAGCCTGCAATTGCAGGCCGACATGGCGCAAGAGTTCGGCGTCTGTGTTTTTGACGTGACGCTGGACTGTGAAGACGGAGCCCCTGTTGGCGGTGAAAAAGACCAGGCAAATATGGTCGCAGCCCTCGCCAATAGTACACACACAGCTACGCAATTAATAGCAAGTGGTTTGCGCCGACGGGTAGGTGCCCGGCTGCATGCAGTAGACCACCCGGCCTTTAGTGCCGACGTCGACATCGTAGTGGGCGGAGCCGCTCAGGCCTTGAGCTACATCATGGTTCCCAAGGTCGAAACGCTGGCCGATGTACAAACGGCTGTGGCTGCTATCGATGCCGCTGTTCGTCCTGGTCAGCGCACTAGCGAACTGCCTTTGCATGTGTTAATCGAATCCCCGGCAGCTGTGCACCGCGCATTTGAGATTGCGGCCCACCCAAGGGTGCAGTCCCTGAGCTTTGGATTAATGGATTTTGTGTCATCCCATGCGGGCGCGATTCCCCACACGGCCATGGGCGTGCGCGATCAAGCGGATGGCGAAACGCTGGACCAGTTCCACCACCCGTTGGTCGTGCGGGCCAAACTGGACATCGCCAGCGCCTGCCATGCCGCGGGCAAAGTGCCGTCGCACTGCGTGGTGACAGAATTGCGTGACGCCGGCGTCGTTGAGCGTTCGGCACACACGGCGGCGGCATCCTTTGGCTACACCCGGATGTGGAGCATCCATCCGTCCCAGATACGACCCATTCTGCAGGCTTTTACGCCATCAGCGGCAGACGTTGAATTGGCGGCGCGCATCGTAGAGCAGGCCAGCCTTGCCGAATGGGCTCCCATCGCGGTCAATGGCAAGTTACACGACCGTGCCAGTTTTCGATATTTTTGGCACCTGCTGGAGCGGGCCAACCAAACCGGTTGCTTCGTACCGGAGCCTGTGCGTATGTATTTCCCGTCCCGGGGCCATTAGAAAATAGTGAGGTTTATCTCCATGAAAAAACAATCCATATCGGGTTTGCTGCTGTTGGCAGTGGCCTTGGCCGTTCCAGCATTTGCGGCCGGCAAGCCAGCGAACAAGGCAGCCGTCAAAGTAACCGCTGCTGCACCTGCCAAGCCTGTGGAGCCCGAATTGCTGGCGCCGGCGGCCCTGTCGCCCCAGCAAATGGCCATTGCCAGCAACGTACTGGTCGGCAAGATCAATTGCGAATTGGCAGTGGTAGTGACGATGACGAATGACGAGCGTTCGCCAGGGCGTTTCTTCCTGGACATGGGCAGCAAGCACTATGTTTTATTGCCCGTGGTGACCAGCACCGGCGCTGTCCGGCTCGAAGAAGAAGCTAGCGGCGCCGTTTGGCTGCAGCTGGGTAACAAGTCCATGCTAATGAACCAGAAAGAGGGCAAGCGCTTGGCTGATGAGTGCATGAACCCTGACCAATTGCTGGTGGCCCAAGCCATGGAACGCAATCCCCAGCCCGGTTTGTTGGATGCGCCCAAAGACGCCCTGGTGCCAATTGGCGCTGGCGGAGCGGTGCAGGAGTTGGTGCCCAACCCCGATCCAGCGCCCAAGTTGATAGCGAAAGCTAAAACCAAGAAAAAATCAAAATAGATAGCATGCCATGCCCTAGCGACGAGGGCTAGAGAGTGATTTGTGTTGTATAAGAAGGAGTAAATACGATGTTAAAAGCCTACCGTGACCATGTGGCCGAGCGCGCTGCACTGGGTATCCCGCCACTGCCGCTGTCGGCCAAACAAACGGGTGAAGTGATCGAGCTGTTGAAGGCACCACCCGCTGGCGAAGAAGCGTTTTTGGTGGATTTGATCACCCACCGCGTGCCTGCTGGTGTGGACGATGCCGCCAAGGTCAAGGCCAGCTACCTGGCCGCCGTGGCCCATGGCACCGAAAAGTGCGCCCTGATCAGCCGCGCCCGTGCCACCGAACTGCTGGGCACCATGCTGGGCGGCTACAACATCAGCCCCATGGTCGATCTGCTGGACGACGCTGCAGTGGCCAAGGAAGCGGCCGAAGGGTTGAAGAAAACCTTGTTAATGTTCGACCAGTTCCATGACGTGAAGGAAAAAGCCGACAAAGGCAATGCTTTCGCCAAGGCCGTGATCCAGAGCTGGGCCGATGCCGAGTGGTTCACCAGCCGCCCCGAAGTGCCCAAGAGCATCACCGTGAGCATTTTCAAGGTCGCTGGAGAGATCAATACGGACGACTTGTCGCCCGCACCCGACGCCTGGAGCCGTCCGGACATTCCTTTGCATGCCTTGGCCATGCATAAAAATGCCCGTCCCGGAGTGACGCCAGAAGAAGATGGTAAACGCGGCCCGGTCAAGTTCCTGGAAGATCTGCGCGCCAAGGGTAATTTGGTGGCCTACGTGGGTGATGTGGTGGGCACGGGCTCAAGTCGTAAATCTGCCACCAACTCGGTGTTGTGGTTCACCGGAGAGGACATTCCGTTTGTGCCCAACAAGCGCTTTGGTGGTGTCTGTCTGGGCGGCAAAATTGCCCCCATTTTCTACAACACCATGGAAGATTCGGGTGCATTGCCGATCGAGTTGGACGTGAGTCAAATGGCGATGGGTGATGTGGTGGAACTGCGTCCTTATGAAGGCAAAGCATTCAAGGACGGTAAAGAAATCGCTTCCTTCGAAGTCAAGAGCGAAGTGCTGTTTGACGAAGTACGCGCCGGCGGCCGTATTCCACTGATCATCGGTCGTGGATTGACCGCCAAGGCGCGCGAAGCTCTGGGCCTCAAGCCCTCCACGCTGTTCCGCCTGCCGACCAACCCGGTTGACACCAAGAAGGGTTTCAGCCTGGCACAGAAGATGGTCGGACGTGCCTGCGGTCTGCCCGAAGGCCAGGGCGTGCGCCCGGGAACCTACTGTGAACCCAAGATGACCTCGGTGGGTTCGCAAGACACCACCGGCCCGATGACCCGCGACGAACTGAAAGACCTGGCCTGCCTGGGCTTTAGCGCCGATTTGGTGATGCAATCTTTCTGCCACACAGCCGCTTACCCCAAGCCAGTGGACGTGAAGATGCACCACGAACTACCTGAGTTCATTAGCAACCGGGGCGGTATTTCGTTGCGCCCTGGTGACGGCGTGATCCATAGCTGGCTCAACCGTTTGCTGTTGCCGGATACGGTCGGTACCGGAGGTGACAGCCACACCCGTTTCCCCATTGGCATCAGCTTCCCTGCCGGCTCCGGTTTGGTGGCCTTTGCAGCCGCTACGGGTGTCATGCCTTTGGATATGCCTGAGTCAGTCTTGGTGCGCTTCAAAGGCAAGATGCAAAATGGCGTGACCCTGCGTGACCTGGTCAACGCGATTCCGCTGTACGCCATTAAGGCAGGTTTGCTGACGGTGGAGAAGAAGGGCAAGAAGAACATTTTCTCTGGTCGTATCTTGGAGATAGAAGGCTTGCCAGATCTCAAGGTTGAGCAGGCGTTTGAGCTGTCCGATGCATCCGCCGAACGCTCTGCCGCCGGTTGTACCGTGCACCTGAACAAGGAACCCATTCATCGAATACATCAACAGCAACATCACCATGATGAAGTGGATGATTGCCAATGGCTATTCCGATGCCCGCACGCTGGCCCGCCGCATTGCGGCACAGGAAGCCTGGCTGAAGAAGCCTGATTTGCTCAAGGGCGATGCCGACGCCGACTACGCCGCCGTGATTGAGATCGACTTGGCTGACATCCACGAGCCTATCGTCGCCTGCCCCAATGATCCGGACGACGTGAAGACCCTGTCAGAAGTCGCTGGTGCCAAGATCGATGAAGTATTCATTGGTTCCTGTATGACCAACATCGGCCACTTCCGTGCAGCGTCCAAGCTGTTGGAAAACAAGCGTGATATTCCAGTGAAGCTGTGGGTGGCACCTCCGACCAAGATGGATGCCCGCCAATTGTCTGAAGAAGGCCATTATGGTGTGTTGGGCAGCGCCGGTGCGCGTATGGAAATGCCAGGCTGCAGCCTGTGTATGGGCAACCAGGCGCAGGTGAAAGAGGGCGCTACGGTGTTCTCTACCTCCACCCGCAACTTTCCCAATCGTCTGGGCAAGAACAGCAATGTGTACTTGGGCTCGGCCGAATTGGCTGCCATCTGCTCCAAGCTGGGCCGTATTCCCACCAAGGCCGAGTACCTGGCGGATATGGGTGTGCTCACGGCTGCCAGTGACACCGTGTACCAGTACCTGAACTTTGACAAGATCAGCGACTACACCGAGTCCGCAGCGACCGTTCAAGCCTGACCGCAGGCACTTCGGTTCTGAACCAATCAGCCCCGTGGGTCATGCCACGGGGCTTTTTTGTTCCTTTCGCCGAGTGCGTGCAGCCCACCTGTGCAGGACGGTACGGTTAAACTGCGCCGTCTTTTAAAATCCCAAGAATCTTGTCGTTTGGTTGGAGGATTAACTCATGTGGTTTGGAAAGTTACTGCCTCGCGAAGGCAATTTTTTTGAAATGTTCAACCAGCATGCGGACCGCATTGTGGAGGCAGCGTACGCTTTTTCCAAGCTGGTGGCCAACTACAACGATTTGGACTTGCGCGCAAAGTACAACCAGGAAGTCGATGACGCCGAACGCGCCGCTGACCGCGTGACGCACGAGTGCAACAAGGCCATTCACATGACCTTCATCACACCCATTGATCGCGAACAAATCCATTCGCTGATCAATACGATGGACGATGTGGCAGACCTGATTCAGGACTCGGCCGAAACCATGGCGCTGTACGACGTGCGCCACATGACCGAAGAGATCAACCGCCTGACCGACCTGAGTGTGAAATGTTGCGAGCGCGTGCGCGACGCGGTCAAATTGCTGGACCATATTGCAGACCCGCAAACTGCAGAAGCGGCGCTGAAAACCTGCGAAGAGATTGACCGCCTGGAATCGGATGCTGACCGCGTCATGCGTACCGCCATGAGCAAACTGTTTCGTGAGGAACCGGATGTACGGGAGGTGCTCAAACTCAAGGCGATTTACGAATTGCTGGAAACCATCACCGACAAGTGTGAAGACGTTGCCAACGTGATCGAAGGCATCATCCTCGAAAACTCCTGAACCCGCAGCGCCAATAGACGATGGAAAACGTGCAAACGACCCTGTGGGTAGTGGCCATGTTGGTGGTCATGGCCCTGTTGTTCGACTTCATGAATGGCTTTCATGATGCAGCCAACTCGATCGCCACTGTGGTCTCCACAGGTGTTCTCAAGCCCGGGCAGGCCATCTTGTTTGCTGCGTTTTTTAACGTTATTGCACTATTTATCTTCCATCTCAGCGTGGCGGCCACTGTGGGCAAGGGGATCGTGCAGCCCGGTGTGGTGGATACCCACGTGGTGTTTGGCGCTTTGCTTGGTGCCATTACCTGGAATGTCATCACCTGGTACTACGGCATCCCCAGCAGTTCATCCCATGCCCTGATCGGCGGCATTGTGGGCGCGGTGATTGCCAAATCAGGTGCCTCAACCCTGATATCTGCCGGCATTCTCAAGACGGTTCTATTTATTTTTGTCTCTCCCGTGCTGGGGTTTGTGCTCGGCTCAGCCATGATGGTTGCGGTGGCTTGGACCTTTCGACGTTTTCGGCCATCCAAGGTGGACAAGTGGTTTCGCCGTTTGCAATTGGTATCGGCCGGTGCTTATAGCCTGGGTCATGGTGGCAATGACGCACAAAAAACCATTGGAATTATCTGGATGCTCTTGATTGCTACCGGGTACTCAGCCGCCGGCGAGTCGGCCCCACCAAGTTGGGTGATTATTTGCTGCTACACGGCCATTGGTTTGGGCACCATGTTTGGTGGCTGGCGCATCGTCAAGACCATGGGGCAAAAAATAACCAAGCTCAAGCCTGTGGGTGGCTTCTGTGCAGAAACCGGCGGTGCCATAACCCTGTTTTTGGCGACGGCACTTGGAATACCGGTGTCCACGACCCACACCATCACCGGCGCCATTGTGGGCGTCGGCTCTACGCAGCGCGCCAGCGCAGTGCGTTGGGGCGTCGCGGGCAATATCGTTTGGGCGTGGATTTTCACCATACCCGCCAGCGCCTTTGTGGCAGCTATTGCTTACTGGATCAGTCTCCAGATCTTTTAGGGTCGGCTGGCTGGGAAATGGCACGCGCAGCTTCTGCTTGGTATTCGAAATAGTGCTGAAAACTAAAAGCCAAGCTGGCCATCAACACGGTGGTACCCACCAACAACGACAGGGCCAGTGCGCCCACCGTGAACCAGGTGGTCTGGCCGGCAACTCCATCCGGTGCAGTGCCCGGGTTGAATCGAAGATTCCATTTTTCGGCAGCCATCAAGCCATACACCAGGGCATTGATGGCGCATCCGGCCAAGGTAAAGCCCAGAAAGGGAATTAGCATCCAGCTCATAGGATCGTCTAGCCCCAACGTGCGGGCGCGGTACACCCCATAAAGGCCGATCAAGGTGGGTGCGGGCAACATCCAGGCCAGGCGGTCTGCGCTGCCATAGAGGTAGAAACGTTGCAGTCCAAACGGGCCACCGACAAAGGCCAACCAGGCCGCAAGTGTCTTGTTTTTCATGGTTGTACGGGCTCCGGTGCGTCGGTACCGCCCGATCCAAGGACGCGGTCCATCAGCACCACGTCCAGCCAGCGGTCAAACTTCCAGCCACAGTTGGCCAAAACCCCTACGTGCTGGAACCCGCAGCGCTTGTGAACGGCCACGGAGCCCTGATTGGCGGAATCACCAATGACTGCGATGAGTTTGCGCACACCTGCGCGCTCGGCCTGAGCCATCAGTTCTTCGAGTAGCAAGCGACCCAAGCCCTTGCCATGGGCTGCGGGGGCCAGATAAATCGAGTCTTCCGCAGAGTAGCGGTAGGCGGGACGTGGTTTGAACCAGTTGCAGTAGGCAAACCCCAAGATGCCGCTGGTGTCCTCTACCACCAGGTAGGGCAAGCCCTTGGATAGAACGTCGGCGCGTCGCGCGGCCATGTCCTGATCGTTTGGGGGTGTCGTCTCGAAAGTGCCGGTTCCGTGGAGCACGTGGTGGGCATAAATGGCCGTGATAGCGGCCAGGTCGGCATCCTGGCTGGGACGAATCTTGATCATTGATTGGTGTAAAGGTTATAATGGAGAGCTATTCAGAGTGTCACTGGCCGGGTGGTCAGTTGCGTGTCTCAACTCCGAATTTAATGGTTGGAATTAATTCCTGCCACCCAAAGGATAAATCATGGTCGTCATTCGACTCGCCCGTGGCGGTGCAAAAGCTCGCCCGTTCTTCAATATTGTCGTAGCCGACAAGCGTACACGCCGTGATGGTCGCTTCATTGAGCGCATTGGTTTTTACAACCCGAGCGCGACCGCAAGTGAAGAAGGCCTGCGCATTGCGCAAGACCGTCTGACCTACTGGAAGGGTGTTGGCGCCCAGGCTTCTTCCACAGTGGAACGCCTGATCCAGCAAGCGGCCAAGAAGGCTGCGTAACTGAATTGTGCCGTCGGGGGCTGTGGTGCCAACCCAACTCCCGGATCGGCGCCCCACGCGCATGCTAACCGGACTCGAAACTGCTGAATTGCCAGCGGACGCTATCGAGGTCGGGCGCATTGCGGACGCCTGGGGCATCAAGGGCTGGTTCAAGGTCCTGCCCTACAGCGCCCATCCCGAGGCGCTTTTTTCTTCCAAACGCTGGTTTCTTATGCCCTCCGAGCGGGGTGTAGCCGCATTTTCCGGCGTGGCGCAGTTGTCTGTCAAAGAAGCCAAGCAGCACTCGGATTCCGTGGTGGCTTGCGTAAATGGCGTGGACGAGCGTTCCGCCGCAGAGGCCTTGCGCGGTTCGCGCATCTTTATTTCCCGCTCGAGCTTCCCCACTGCCGCAGAGAATGAGTATTACTGGGTCGACCTGATTGGCCTGGACGTACTCAATCGCCAGGATGAAGCCTTGGGCGTGGTGCGCGAGTTGTTGTCCACCGGCGCGCAAACCGTGCTGGTACTGGAGTACCAACAAGACGACAAAACGTGTGAACGCATGATTCCTTTTGTTTCCGCCTACGTGGATGACGTGGACCTGAAGGCACGGCGCATTCGCGTGGATTGGCAACTCGACTATTGAGCGTAAGCGACGCATGCGCTTCGACGTCGTCACCCTGTTCCCGGAGTTGTTCGTTCCGTTTTTGTCGGTTGGCATCACGCGGCGCGCCTTTGAATCCGGCCAGGTCGATGTGCACCTGTCCAATCCGCGTGAGTTTGCCAGCGGCAATTACCGCCGCGTCGATGACCGCCCCTTTGGCGGTGGCCCGGGCATGGTGATGATGGCGCAGCCCCTTGAGCAAACACTGGTCCATATCCGCGCGCAACGCCATGACACGGCGCCTGTCGTCCTGTTTTCCCCCATCGGCCAACGGCTGGACCATGCCCAGGTACAACGCTGGTCCGCTGGATCCGGCGCTATTTTGCTGTGCGGCCGTTACGAAGGCATAGATCAGCGTTTTATCGATACCCAGGTGAACCAGCAGATCAGCTTGGGCGACTTTGTGCTGTCTGGCGGTGAGGTGCCGGCCATGGCCTTGCTGGACGCGGTGGCACGTCTGCAACCGGGGGTCCTGTCTGACGCCGACAGCCACGCCATGGACAGCTTCAACCCCGCACTGGATGGCCTTCTGGATTGCCCGCACTACACCCGCCCGGAAGAATGGGCTGGTCAGCGCGTTCCGGAAGTTTTGTTGTCTGGCAACCATGCCCATATCGAGCGCTGGCGGCGTGACCAGCGTCTGAAGCTGACCGCACAATATCGGCCCGATCTACTGGAAAAAGCCCGCACTGCCGGGCTTTTGACGGAGCAGGATGAGGCCGTATTGGCGCAGAACATTTGATGTTGCTATAATTGTGGGCTAACCGATCCTCTGTACGGCCTAGTCAACGTTTTTGTTGAATTTGCACCATCCGGTGCTGGCGCATACACGATCATTGAGAGAAAACCATGAACCTGATCCAAACCCTTGAGCAAGAAGAAATTGCTCGTCTAGGTAAAACCATTCCCGAATTCGCTCCTGGCGACACTGTTATCGTGAGCGTCAACGTGGTTGAAGGCACCCGCAAGCGCGTTCAGGCCTATGAAGGTGTTGTGATTGCCAAGCGCAATCGCGGTCTCAACAGCGGCTTTATCGTTCGCAAGATCTCAAGCGGTGAAGGCGTGGAGCGTACGTTCCAGACCTACAGCCCGCTGATCGCCGGTATTGAAGTCAAGCGCCGTGGTGACGTGCGCCGTGCCAAGCTGTACTACCTGCGTGACCGCAGCGGCAAGTCGGCACGTATCAAGGAAAAGCTGCCAGCCAAGAAGACTGCGGCTTAATTCAAGCCCTTGTCTTCCAGCAAACCGCCCGGCGCAAGCTTGTGGCGGTTTTTTTATGACCAACCTCCCCATCTTTGATCCGCGCAGCATCCCCGTGATGGCGGTTGATACCCATCTGCCCAAGGTGTCGCAGCAGGCCATGCGCCCCCAGGCATTGGCACAGCGGTTCGCGCAATCGCGGGTATGGACGCCCGAGCTAGCAGGTGAGCCCCGTTTTTCCAGTCGCACTGCGGTTGCTGCCTCGGTGCTGGTGCCGCTGGTCCTGCGGGAAAACGGTCTGACCGTGTTGTTGACCGAACGCACAACGAACCTTTCCAGCCACTCCGGGCAGATTGCCTTTCCCGGCGGCAAGGCCGACCCCGAAGATGCCAACCCGATTGATACCGCCCTGCGGGAAGCCCAGGAAGAGGTTGGGTTGGTGCGCCGCGACGTGGATATTCTGGGTAGCATGCCGATCTACACCACGGGTAGTGCCTATCTGGTCACTCCAGTTGTCGGTTTGGTCAATCCTCACTACACCATGAAACCCAATCCCCACGAGGTGGCGGATGTGTTTGAAGTGCCGCTTGCCTTTCTGATGGACCCCGCCAACCACCGCCATCACCTGATGGAGTGGGCTGGTGCGCAGCGGGAATGGTTTTCCATGCCCTACACCGACGGCACGACCGAACACTATATTTGGGGTGCCACCGCCGGTATGTTGCGTAATCTCTACCGGTTTTTGTTGGACTGAAGCCACCAAGCCTTGTATCTGTCAATCGCCAAGTGTTCTGCGCAGCGTGCGCTCGCTATGATTGCTCCATGAGTTTTCTCTCCATACTATTTGCGTTGTTGCTGGAGCAGGCCCGGCCCCTTGGGCAGGGTAATCCGGTTCATCAAGGCGTGCGTTCCTGGGTGCGCTGGGTGTTGCGCAATCTGGATGCTGGCAAGCCGCAACACGGTTGGTTGGCGTGGTGGGTTGCAGTGGTGCTGCCGGCCGCGCTGGCGTTTGCCGTGCACTGGTTGTTGGTATGGTACGCAGGCTGGATTGTCGCCGTGGTGTGGAGCATTGTGATCCTCTACTCTACGCTGGGCTTTCGCCAATTCAGCCACCATTTCACCGATATTCGGGACGCTCTCCTGGCAGGGGACGAAGATCTGGCACGCAAGAAACTCGCCCAATGGATGCATATCGACGCCAGCGCACTGCCGCGCAGCGAGATTGTCGGCCACGTCATCGAACATTCCGTATTGAATGCACACCACCATGTTTTTGGCGTGTTTGCCTGGTATTCCCTGCTGGCGGCCTTTGGGCTGGGCCCGGCCGGCGCCGTGTTGTACCGCATGGGTGAGTTCTTTGCCAGCTATACCAACCGGCCTTCACGCGCATCCAGCGTGCCGGTCAGCAGCTCGGTGCAGACTGCCGCTCGCGAAGCCTGGTATGCCATGGACTGGCTGCCGGCCCGTATCACTGCGCTGGGTTTTGCCTTTGTAGGCAGCTTTGAGGAAGCTGTGGACAGCTGGCGCCAGCAGGAAGCCCATTTCCCGGGGGATAACGATGGCGTGGTGTTGGCCGCAACGGCAGGCGCTGTCAACGTCAAACTCGGCCCTGTAGATCAACCTGGCCCTGGGTTGACTCCACAGACCGTGCACCTGCGTGCCGTGGTGGGCCTGGTCTGGCGCACCGTGGTGATGTGGATGGTGTTTCTGGCTTTACTGACACTGGCCCGACTGCTGGGCTAGCGCAGCTCAGTAACGTTTCTGGGACAGTTCAGCAAATAAATTGCTATATATTTTATAGCGATTAGCGCTTATTTGACGAGGGCTAGGGGCTGAAAATCCTTCAGACGTTGGCTGCACGGCTGCAATCACCCCACAACCCGGTTCGTGCAGATGGCTGCAGTTGTAGAACTTGCAGTCTGCCGCATGGGCCTTGATGTCGGGCATCAGGCTGGCCAAGTGCATCGGCTCAATGTGGTTCAGTCCAAACTCCTGAAAACCCGGCGAATCAATCACCGCTGTGGTTCTGGCAGCGTCCACCCAGTACAGCGTAGTGCTGGTGGTGGTGTGCTTGCCGGAGTTCAGGGCGGTGGAGATTGCATTGGTCAGTACCTGGGCATTGGGAATCAAACGATTGATCAGGGTGCTTTTGCCGGAGCCGGATGGTCCCAGCACCAGCGTCGTTTTGCCGGCCATTACCGTATCCAGATGGTGCTCGGTATTGGGTGTGGTGTCACCGCGCGGCTTGAGTGCCATGGGCAGTATCGCGTAACCCATGTCGCGGTACACCGCCATGCGCTGCCAGGCCCGCCCAAAGGGCTCCACCAAATCACTTTTGTTCAACGCGATGATGGGCGTAATGTGCTCGGCTTCGGCGGCTATCAAGGCGCGGGACAACTGGCTTTCTGAAAATTCGGGCTCGGCCGCAATCAGGATTAGAACCTGGTCCAGGTTGGCGGCAAAGGACTTGGTGCGAATTTCATCCTGGCGGTAAAACAGGTTGCGTCGCGGCTCGACCTTTTCGATCGTGCCTTCGTCCTCACTGGCCTGCCACAGCACGCGGTCGCCCACCACCGTCTGGCTCTTCTTGCCGCGGGGGTGGCAGATCAGGCGGCGTCCGTCGGGTGTTTCCACCCATACGTGACGACCATGTCCGGCGATGACCAGGCCCGGTTCCAGGGTGGGGGAGGGTGTTGCCATGTGCAGCTGGGCGTTTAGTGTGCCGTGCCCAGGATGTGGCCCAGCCGCTCCGTGGCTGGCGGGTGGGAATAGTAAAACTGCACGTACACCGGGTCTGGCGTCAGGGTCGAGGCGTTGTCTTCAAACAGCTTGAGTAGTGCGCCAGCCAAGGCTGATCCACTGGTTTGCGCGACGGCATAAGCGTCGGCCTCGAATTCGTGTTTGCGTGAGAGTTGGGCGAATACGGGGCCGATGAAGGTACCCGCCAGCGGCAGCACCATCATGAAGAGCAGCAGGGCCAATGCATCGTTGCCACCATTCAGGTTGGGCACCACTCCCAAGCCGGTAAAAAACCAGGCTTGTTGGCTGACCCAGCCCAACGCCATGAAGCCGATCAGGCTCAAGGCAAACATGGAGACAATGCGTTTGATTACATGGCGGTGGGTGAAATGCCCCAGTTCGTGTGCCAACACGGCATCCACTTCGTCGGGGCTTAACTGTGCCAGCAGCGTGTCGTAAAACACCACCCGCTTGGAGGCACCGAAGCCGGTGAAGTAGGCGTTGGCGTGGGCACTGCGCTTGCTGCCATCCATCACATAAAAGCCTTTCGAGGTGAAGCCGCAACGCGCCATCAATTGGGTTACGCGGTCTTTCACCTGCGGGTCTTGCAAAGGTTGAAACTTGTTGAACAAGGGTGCAATCCAGGTCGGGTAAATCAATAGCGCCAGCAGGTTGAAACCCATCCACACGCCCCAGACCCACAACCACCACCAGGGACCGGTGGCGCCCATCATCCACAGCACCAAGGTAACAAAAGGCAGCCCGATCACGACCGATAGCAACAACGACTTGGCCATATCCTGGAGCCACAGGGTAAAGCTGGTCTTGTTGAAACCAAAGCGTTCCTCAATCACAAAAGTCTGGTACAGCGTAAAGGGCAGGTCCAGCACGCCGCCAATCACAACGAAGGCGCCCAGCATTGTCACCTGCTGTGCCAGCCCTTGCCCCATCCAGCCCAGCAGCCACTGGTTCAATTCAGATAGCCCGCCCAGCAGCGTCCAGACCAGTGTCAGTGCGGCGCCCCACGCCAGTTCCAGCATGCCAAACCGCGTCTTGGTCAGCGTGTAGTCGGCTGCCTTCTGGTGCGCGGTCAACGAAACTTTCTCTACAAAGGCGGGCGGCACTGCGGTGCGGTGCTGGGCCACATGGCGAATCTGGCGGCTGGCAAGCCAGAATTTGAGCAACAGACTCAGCGATAGAGCCACCGCGAAGATCAGGGTGGTGGTCAGAGAGGCTGTGTTGCTGGCAAAGAGTTCGGTCATGGCGTGGGAGTTTAGGCGATCGGTGACAATTGACTCCATGGCTGATATCAACACCCCTTCAAGTAAATCTGACAAAAACCTGGTCTGGCTTGATTGCGAAATGACGGGTCTGGACCCGGAAGTGGAGCGCATCATTGAAATCGCGGTCATCGTGACTGGCCCCAACCTGGAGTGCCGCACCGAAGGTCCGGTGCTGGTGATTCACCAGTCAAACGCCCTGCTCGACCAGATGGACGCCTGGAACAAGGGCACGCATGGCAAGAGCGGCCTTATTGACAAAGTCAAGGCGTCCACGACCACCGAAGAAGAGGCACAGGAGCAGTTGATTGCCTTTCTCAAACAATACGTACCTGCCAAAGTCACGCCAATGTGTGGCAATTCGATTGGTCAGGACCGGCGTTTTTTGACCAAGTACATGCCCAAGCTGGAAGCCTTCTTCCACTACCGTAACGTGGATGTGAGTACGCTCAAGGAGCTGTCCAAGCGTTGGCGCCCTGAGGTGTATTCCACGTTCAAGAAGCAGCAGCGCCACACAGCGCTTGCCGATGTGCATGAGTCTATTGACGAGCTGGAACATTACCGAAAGCACTTTTTCCAGTTGACGTAACCATGGCCGGCTCTGGGCTAATTAGGTGTAAACCCGAATCTGTGGCATAATCGAAGGCTGCGTTACAAACAGTAACGCATTTGCACATCTCCCTTCATTCACCGGGTCCGCCACACTTGCAAGCAAGTGGCGATATTGGCCCCCAGCACTGAATTACCCCTTTACGGGGCAGAGCCGGTTCCGTTTGATGGTTGATGTTTTTTAACCATTGACGGAGCAGCCGCATTCCTTGCGGTGCTCGCGTGTGAGTAAAACCATGACTGACGCTTTTGAAGTGACGGGTGCCTTTGCGCCTGCCGAATCCCTTTCCACCACCCCCACTGGCCACGATGCTGTTGATTTGTCCGCAATGCCCATTGCTGATGAACCCGAGGTTCCCGAGGCGCCCAATGGCTTCGTGACCATGGGCCTGGCCCCTGAACTGGTCCATGCCGTGAAAGATCTGGGGTACACCCAGCCCACCCCTGTTCAGATCAAGACCATTCCCCTGGCCTTGCCAGGTGAAAGCGCAGGCCAACAGGCCGGTAAATACATTGACCTGATGGTGTCCAGCCAGACCGGTAGCGGCAAGACTGCGGCCTTTTTGCTGCCCATGCTGCACACGTTGCTGAAACAGCAAGCCGAATCCGAAGCCGCAGAGCGTGCCGAGTTTGAACGCCTGGTGGCAGAAGCCGCCGCCAAGGGCGAAGCACCACCCAAGCGCGCCAAGCGCAAGGACCCCACCAATGTGCGCAATTTCAAGGCACCGGCCCCTGGCGCCCTGATAGTTTGCCCAACCCGCGAACTAGCCCAACAAGTAGCCAACGACGCGATCGATCTGGTTCAACACTGCCGTGGTCTGCGTATTGCCAATATCGTGGGGGGCATGCCTTACCAATTGCAAATTGCCAAGCTGCAAAACGCCAATCTGGTGGTGGCCACACCTGGCCGTTTGCTCGATCTGCAACGCTCCATGCAGATCAAGCTGGACCAAGTTCAATTCCTGGTGGTGGACGAAGCCGATCGCATGCTCGACCTGGGCTTCTCTGATGATCTGGCCGAAATCAACCAGCTCACCATTGCCCGCAAGCAGACCATGATGTTCAGCGCTACCTTTGCGCCGCGCATCCAGCAGCTCGCTGCCCGTGTGATGCGCGAACCCCAGCGCATTACCATTGACAGCCCGACTGAGAAGCACGCCAATATCAAGCAGGTGCTGTTCTGGGCCGACAACGCCCACCACAAGCGCAAGCTGCTGGACCATTGGTTGCGTGACACCACCATCAACCAGGCCATCGTGTTTGCCAGCACCCAGATCGAGTGTGACGGCTTGGCCAACGACCTTCAGCAAGATGGCTTTGACGCCGTTGCTCTGCACGGTGCCCTGAGCCAAGGCTTGCGTAACCGCCGCCTGATGGCACTGCGCAACGGCCAAGTGCAAATTTTGGTGGCAACCGATGTGGCCGCACGCGGAATCGACGTGCCCACTGTTACGCATGTGTTCAATTTTGGTTTGCCGATGAAGGCTGAAGACTACACCCACCGCATTGGCCGCACCGGCCGCGCAGGGCGCGATGGACTGGCTGTGACGTTTGCCGAAGTGCGCGATCGTCGCCGGATTTTTGATATCGAAGCCCATACCCGCCAACACTTCAAGTCCGAGACCATTCCCGGTCTGGAGCCGCAGCAACGCTTTCCTGATTCCCGTCCAGGCACTGGTGCCAGCTTTGGTGGCCGTGGCAACCACGGTGCAGAACGCGCACCCCGCAACTTTGGTGGCGGTGACCGCAAGTTCGGCAACGGCCCGCGTGAAGGTGGATTTGGTGGCGGTGCTCGCACCAACCAAGCCCCACCACGTGAGTTTGGTAATCAGTCCCGCGATTTCGGCGGTGCTGCCCGCGAAGGCTTCAGTTACGAGCGTAAGGGTGGCTTTAATGACCGATTTGCCGGCAGCCGTCCCGATGCGGCACCGCGCGGTGGTGATTTCGCCGCCCGCAAGCCAGCATTTTCCAAGCCCATGGGCGTGAAGCCCGGTAACACCGGCAAGGTTTTTGTGCCGCGTGACGCCAAGAAGCGCGCAGCACGCACGTTTGATTGAAGACGTTCTTCACCCATAGGAAATGGACCCATCGGGTCCATTTTTTTGTCTGTCGCGCCTCCGGCCTATTAGGTCATGCCGTTGCGGCTGGCCAGTTCCACAAACAGAGCTGATTGATCCAGGTCCTCCAGGCCGTGTTCTATTCCTTGTGCATAGAGTTGTTCGAATAAGGCAGTGATGGGAGCCGAAAATCCAATTTCGTTGGCGGTGGCCAGTGCATTGCGCAAATCCTTGAGTTGCACGGACATGCGTCCACGCGGGACAAAGTCGCGTTCCACCATGCGCTTCCCGTGCACCTGCAAAATCCGGCTGTCGGCAAAGCCGCCGGTAATGGCTTCCCGGACCTTGGCCATGTTAGCACCACCGCGTTCGCACAGCAGCAGGGCTTCGGCCACGACACCAATGGTGGCCCCCACAATCATCTGGTTGGCCAGCTTGGCCAGTTGACCGGCGCCCACGGGACCTACATGCGTGGAGTGGCCAAACGTATTGAACACCGGCAGTGCATCATCGTAATTGCTGGCTTTGCCTCCGACCATGATGGCCAGCGTGCCGGCTTCTGCGCCAATTGTGCCGCCCGAAACCGGGGCGTCCAGATAGCCAATGTTCCGTTCACCCAGCCGTGCGGCGTGGTCTTTGGCTTCAACGGGTTTGATGGATGACATGTCTACCAGCAGGCTGCCGGCTTTCATTGCATTAGCTGCCCCAAGATCGAACAGGACTTGGTCGACCACGGAACCGTCGCCCAGCATGGTGATGACCAAATCTGCTTCGCGCACAGCGTCGTCGGCCCGGGCATGCACTACTGCACCGTCGCCGGCCAGGCGCTGTGCTTTGTGCAAGGTGCGACTCCATACGTGGACCTGATGACCGGCTTCACAAAGGCGCCGCGCCATAGGGTAACCCATCAGGCCAATTCCCAATACTGCAATTTTCATGATTTCTCCGTGGGTTCGGCCCTGACAAAAAGTGTCAGGTGTGCAGACGCTGAGACATTCCGGGCGACATCCACAGGCCCTGCCCAGACTCTGCAATCAGTGTGTCAACACCTGTTGATAACTGCAGCAAGCGCCGACCTGCCGCAGCGCCAGCCACCATGATGGCTGCACCCATTCCATTGATGTCTTCCAGCTTGCGCGAAACCAGTGCCACACCGTGTGGCCCGGTGGTTGGTTGTCCTGTTTTGGGGTTCAGAATGTGGTGATAGCGGTGGCCGTTTTCGAGAAAGAAGCGTTCGTAATCACCTGAAGCGGCTACAAATCCTTCGCTCAAATCAATTGAACCGAGGATGTGTTCTGGTGCACGGGGATCACGCAGGCCCACGCGCCAATCGCGACCTTGCAATTGGCCATGCACCAGTACATCGCCACCACCATTGATCATTGCGTTTTGGATGCCATTGCGCTGGAGTACCTGCATACCGGCTTGCAGAATGGGCAACTTGGCGATACCTCCCAAATCGATGCGCATGCCTCGATGGCGCAAATATGCAGAGCTCGTTTTGCTGTTGAGAACCACATCGCGGTAGTTCACCAGCGTCAGTTCCTGTGCGATGTCGGCGGCCTTTGGGCGCACCGGCTGGCTTTGCGTAAAGTCCCAACCTGTCAGGGCGCCCACCGTGATGTCAAACGCACCGTTGCTGCGTGTTGCTATCGCTTGTGCCATTTGCAGCACGTTAAACATTTCGGGTTCAAGCGTAATTGCCTGCAACCCCGAGGCCAGATGCAATGCGTGCACGGCATTTCCGGTTCGGTAGCGGCTCATCAAATCGCTCAGACGCTGCATTTCCGCGAATGCAGCGGACATGGCAATTTGTCCATCATTGCCATTCGTATTGTGCACGGTCATGGCCACTCGTGTGCCCATGAGCGTTCGAGACACTTGTTGCACGGCGGGATCCGCCAACGCAGACCGCAAATGCAGGCCTGTTACCACCAGCGGAATGGCGGTAAGCAGGCGACGACGCCCGGAATCTGGAGTCTGAATCGCCATAGAGGGTAACTTATTTTGACAGTGCAACCATGTAATTCACGGCGGCTTTGACGTCATCGTCAGATAGCGATGCATTTCCACCGCGTGCGGGCATGGCACCCTTGGCGCCAGTAAAGCCTTCCAGCGCGTGCTTGTACAGCGTGTCGTTACCCTGTGCAATACGTGGACCCCATTCGTCCTTGTTGCCTGGCTTGGGTGCGCCGGCCGCACCCGATGCATGGCACAGGGCACACGTCTTCCCGAATACCGATTTGCCGACGGCATTGTCCGCTTCTGGAGCGGCAGCGGTTGCCACGACAGCGGGAGTCGTAACGGCGGGCGTTGCAATCGCAGCAGGCGCTTCCGGTTTTCCACAGGCAACCAGCGCGGCGCTGCAAATCAGCAGTAAGCCCAAATATTTCTTGCTCATGAATGAATCCTTTTGTAGAAACGCGAATTGTAGAAAAACAACGCATTTTATTATTGCATTTCAATGTTTTGTTGCTAAGACCCTGTTCAAGGCTAGTAATCGTTTGATGTATCTCAAGGTATGCTGATCGGGTTAACCCGGATGGTTCGTCAGCGCCCTAACATCGACTTAGCCCAAGAAAATCACTTACTCGGGCCAATCAATAGAAGGATTACCGATGAGCAAAGATCAAGCTTCCAAAGTCAGTGGATTGGGGCGCCGCAAATTCATGAATACCGCCGCGTTTGCCGGTTTGGCGGGTGTTGTCGCCTGTACGGACAAGTCCGCTCCTGCGGCATCCGCGCCTGCAACAGACGCCAAAAGCGTGGCCGGTGCAGACAATGGTGTTGACTACAGCAAGTACGAGGTGAAGCCTGGTCAGCTCGACGACTATTACTCCTTCTCTTCCGGAGGCCACTCGGGTGAATGCCGTATTTATGGTTTGCCGTCCGGTCGTTTGTTCAAACGTATTCCAGTCTTCAACATGGATTGCTTGGTGGGTTGGGGCATCACCAACGAATCGAAAAAAATTCTGGGCACCAAGCCCGATGGCAGCTTGAAGTACCACACGGGGGACACGCACCACATCCATCCTTCGTACAAAGATGGCACCTACGACGGTCGTTACATGTTCGTGAACGACAAGATCCATGGCCGCTTGGCGCGTATCCGCATGGACACGATGGAAACCGACAAGATTACCGAGCTGCCACTGGTGCAGGGTTTTCACGGCACCTTCCCCGACAAGCGTGATCCGGTGGACGCCGCAATCAACCACACCACACGCGTGTTTTGCGGTGGTGAATTTGCCATTCCGTTGGACAACAATGGAAAGAACATGGATGACACCAAGGCCTACCGCTCCATCTTCAGCTGCGTAGACGCCGAGACGATGGAAGTGCGCTGGCAGGTGTTGATTGACGGTAACTGCGACCTGGTCGCATCGTCCTATGACGGCAAGCTCGCTTGCACAAACCAGTACAACACCGAAAACGGCGTGCACTACGAAGACATGATGTCGGCGGAGATGGATGCCTGCCTTTTCTTCAACATTGCGCGCATCGAAGAAGCTGTGAAGGCTGGAAAATTCAAGACCTACGGCGGCTCCAAGGTTCCGGTGGTCGATGGCACCAAGGCCGCCAACCCCGATCCCAAGACCTCCCTGGTCTGCTACGTGCCCGTGTCCAAGAACCCGCACGGCGTGAACGCCAGCCCGGATGGCAAGTACTACGCCTGTTCCGGCAAGCTCTCACCCACTGCCACACTGATCGAGCATGCACTGGTCCTCAAGTGGTTTGATGGTGAACTCAAGGAAGCCCGCGAAGCCGTGGTTGCCGAGCCTGAAATCGGCCTGGGTCCTCTGCACACCGGCTTTGACGGCCGTGGCAATGCTTACACCACGTTGTTCTTGGACAGTCAAATCGTCAAGTGGAATGTGGAGGCCGCCATCAAGTCCTATAAGGGTGACAAGACCGCCAAGGTTGTTCTGGATAAGCTCGATGTGCAGTACCAACCTGGTCACGGCTTCACCTCCATGGGTGAAACCAAAGACGCCGATGGCAAATACTTCCTCTCGGACAACAAGTTCTCCAAGGACCGCTTCCTGCCCGTGGGACCGCTGCACCCTGAAACGGCGCAGTTGATTGACATCAGCGGCGACAAAATGAAGCTGGTGGCCGACCATGCCGTGTACTCTGAGCCGCACGACTCCATCATCATCCCGCGTAACCTGGTGCGCACGCGCCAGGTGTACAACATTGACGATTTCCCGAATGCCGTTAAGGATGCGAAAGATTGCCGCGTGGAGCGCAAGGGCAAGAAAGTCACCGTGTACCTTACGTCCCAGGCGCCTACCTTCGGCCTGCGCGAATGGACCGTCAAGCGCGGCGATGAGGTAACCATCATCCTCACCAACCTCGACAAGGTAGAAGACTTGACGCACGGTTTTGCGATTCCGAAGTACGACATCAACTTCATCGTCAATCCGCAGGAAACCAAGTCAGTGACCTTTATTGCCGATAAGCCGGGCGTGTATTGGGCCTATTGCACCAACTTCTGCCACGCGTTGCACCTTGAAATGCGCTCGCGCATGTTGGTTGAGGCCTAAAAAGCCCTCACTCAGGGCGGCGCGGTCTCCGGGCTGCGCTGCCCTTTTTTCTCCTCTGGACCCCCCAATGCCTTCGCCAAAATTCCGTCTTCTGTCGATTCTTTGGGTCGCGCTCATTTTTGTGCTGACGGCGCTGTCTTCAGGAGTACAGGCGGCGGGCAAAGGTACTTACGAAGCCGAACTCCCCGCTGACTTGGCGACCGCCAAGGACATGTGCGTGCTGCTGCCGTGCAAAGATGTGTTCCCAGGCGCCACGTATTTTTCCGAGCGAAAGGGCAATCCGCCCTATGTTGAAGCCTATGACAAGGCGGGCGAAGGCCGCCAACTGCTGGGCTATGTGATGCTCTCGACCGACATCACCGACACACCCGCCTACTCGGGCAAGCCGGTCGTCACGCTGATTGGCATGGACAAAACCGGCCATTTCGTCGGCGTCAAAGTCCTCAAACACTCCGAGCCGATTTTGCTGCTGGGTATTCCCGAATCCGCACTTCTGAAATTCAACGACCAGTACCTCGGCAAATCGGTCGCAGACAAAATTGAAATTGGGCAGTCCCGGCCCGACGAGAACGTGGTCGGGCTCGACGCCATCTCTGGCGCCACCGTCACGGTGATTGCACAAAACCAGGTCATGATGGCCTCGGGATCTGCCGTGGCGAAGCAGGTCGGGATTCTGGCGCCTACCGTACGTGAACCAGCGCATTACAAGGTCACGGGCGAACCCTTGACCTGGGCCGAACTGGTGAGCCACGGCGCTGTTCAGCATCTGCGCGTGATGCCGGAACAGCTCGGACAGGAGCGTGACACTGAACCCTTTATTGAGCTGTGGTTCGGAGACCTGAGCCAACCTGATATCGGCAAAAGCGTGCTCGGCGCCACCGGTTTGGAAAACCTCAAACTCCAGCTGAAAGAGGGTGAACACGCCATCTTCATCATCCGCACTGCTGGGCGCGAGTCATTCAAAGGCTCGGGCTTCGTGCGTGGTGGCCTTTACGACCGGGTGCAGGTCAGGCAGGGCGCTGACTCGTTTACCTTCCGCGACCTCGACTATTTGAACCTGTACGGCGTGCTAGCTACGGGCGCACCGACCTACAACGAATCGGCCATCTTCATCATTCGATCGAAAGCGTTCTCTGACGCCTACCCCTGGAAGTTGAGCCTACTGGGCAACCGCGTCGACCGTGCGACCGGCACCAAGAGCTTCACCAGTTTTGATACCCAGTACTGGCTGCCCGCGTCGATGCTCGAAGGTGGTCGTCCTAAGGTGGTCGAACCCGACGCGCCCTGGGTGCGCATCTGGAAGTCGCGCGCGCTGGCAATTGGTCTGTTCATCGTGCTGTTGGTAGCGGTTGGAGTGGTCTATGCGTACCGAGAGCGGCTGACCCGCCTGTCCACCCACAAAAACAAATGGCCGGTCAACGTCTTCAAATACACCGCTTGGGGTCTGTCCATCGTGTTCGTGGGCTTCGGCGTGATGGCGCAGCCTTCCATCACCCAGGTGTTGACTTGGTTCCATGCCTTGCTGTTCCAGTGGACATGGTCATTGTTCCTGTCTGATCCGTTCATCTTCCTGTTCTGGATTTTCATTATCGTTACGGTGTTCCTGTTCGGACGCGGGCTATTTTGCGGCTGGATGTGCCCGTTCGGTTCGATGCAAGAGGCCATTTACAAAATCGCCCGTTTTTTTGGCTTGGGGCGCTTTCAGACCAAGCTGCCACAAAAGTGGCACGACCGCCTGAAGTGGCTCAAGTACTCCATCTTCTTCTTCCTGCTTGCCGTGTCCATGTTTTCCATGGGCCTGGCCGAAAAGCTCTCCGAGGTCGAGCCCTTCAAGACCACCTTTCTGGTTGGTGTGATGAACCGCGCCTGGCCCTACGGCCTGTTCGTGGCCGCCATCCTGGGCCTGTCGATTTTTATTGAACGCCCGTACTGCAAATACATCTGCCCATTGGGCGCATCGCTGGCCATGCCCAGCACCTTCCGCTGGTTCAGCCTGAAGCGCAAGCAGGACTGCAACAGCTGCAAGGCCTGCGCCACCGGCTGCGGATCGCAGTCAATCGACGCCGATGGCCGCATCGACCACCGCGAGTGCCTACACTGCCTAGACTGCATGATTTTGTACACCGACACCAAGGGCTGCCCGCCGTTGGCCAAGGAGCGCAAGCGCCGCGAGAAGGACGGCCTGGAGATCACCGCCATTGGTGCGAATGGTTATTTCATTCCGATCTACCCCGCCACCAGCTTCACCGAGCAAATCAGTGCCAAAGCGGTCAATGGCCCCGATCCCCGCATGCCCACCGATCCGACGCTGCCTGCGCACAAGAGCAACGTGGGCCTGCTGCAATGGATCTGGCTGGAGCTACGTGACCACTTGTGGCCTTGGAGTAGCGAAGGCTGGGCGTCGGAGCGCGCCTTGCAAATGGCGGGCTTCTCACTGGCTATTGCTGCCACCGTCGCGTGGTTCCTGGTGGCAACCGGGTATCTGTCTTCCAGTGCCGTCATTGCCTGGTGGTTTGGTTGGAGCGTGTACGAAGTGCTGATCCGACTCTCAGGCCGGCGCTACGTCAAGGATGGCCCATGGTGGCGCGACCACTACCGCGTGGCCGGCATCATGGACATGATCAGTTACGTCGGTTTCAAGAACCTGCTGATTGGCGCCGCGTTGTTCCTGGTGCTCAAGTCGTTGGGCTGGCTGATTCAATGACGCATGGCTTAGTGCGCGCCTTCATCGCTGCGCTGCTAGGACTGGGCGCGGTATGCGTGTCTTGGGCGGCCACCGTCCGGGTGCAGCCGGGCCAGGATCTTGCAGCGGCTGTTCAGGCCGCGGCGGCGGGTGACGTGATTGAGGTGATGCGCGGCATGTATCGCACCAACCTGCTGATTGACAAACCCCTCACGCTACGCGGCATCGACCGCCCCACGATCAACGGCGGCGATCAGGGTGACACCATTCGCGTCACCGCGCCCGATGTCACGATCGACGGCTTGATCGTCAGTAACTCGGGCGGTAGCCTACTGGATCAGAACGCTGGCATTTATATCTATCCCGGCTCGGACCGCGCCGTGGTGCAGCACTGCGACCTGAGCTACAACCTTTTCGGTCTGTGGATCGAGAAGGTGAAGGATGTGCGCATCGAAGGCAACACCATCACTGGCAAGCGCGACTTCGACTCGGCGCGGCGAGGCAATGGCATCCAGCTCTACAACACGCAGGGCGCACAGATCATTGGCAACAACATCAGCTTCGTGCGCGATGCGCTGTATGTGGATGTATCGCACCACGCGGTGTTCCGGGGAAACAAACTGCACCACAGCCGCTACGGATCGCATTACATGTCGTCGTACTACAACGTGTGGGAAGACAACGACACCTACTACAACCGGGGCGGCCTGGCACTGATGGAGGTGCGCGAGCAGACGGTGCGCAACAACCGTGCCTGGGGTAATTCTGACCACGGCATCATGCTGCGCTCGGTGCAGGATTCGGTGGTTGAGAACAACATCGTTGCCAACAATACTCGCGGTTTTTTTATTTATGACGTGGAATACACAACGCTGCGCCACAATCTGATACTCGATAACCATGTGGGCGTGCATCTGTCAGCAGGCTCCACCCGCAACATCGTGCAAGGCAATGACTTCATTGGCAACCGCGAACAGGTACGCTATGTAGGAACCCGTGACGAAGCATGGGGAGCCACCAAGCCGGATCAGACCAAAAATGGCAACCACTGGGGGAATTACCTCGGCTGGGACCGTGATGGTGATGGCGTGGGCGATATTCCTTACGAGGCCAATGACATGGTCGATCGCTTGAGCTGGCGCCACCCCAGCATGGCTTTGTTGCTGGGCAGCCCTGCGGTTCAGGCCCTGCGCTTGGTGGGGCGGCAGTTCCCGGTTTTGCGTGTACCCAGCGTGGTCGATGCCTTCCCCCAAATGCACCCTTTTCATCTAGATTGGAGCGCTTGGCGTGACAAATTCAAGTAAGGCGGCCCCGTCAACTGTAGCGGTTGCGTTGCACGGTGTGAGCAAACACTATGGCAATGTGCATGCGGTCGATGGTGTGGAACTGACCGTGCAGCGCGGTGAGTTGTTTGGCTTGATTGGCCACAACGGCGCCGGCAAGAGCACGTTGTTCAAGATGATGCTCGGCTTGATTGCCGCCACGGCCGGTGAGATTCAGGTGGCCGGCACGTCTGTGCGCGGCAGCGATTTTCGCGTTACACGCCGAAAAATCGGTTACTTGCCAGAAAACTTGGTGCTCTATGACAACCTGAGTGCTTTGGAGACCCTGCGTTTTTTTGCCAAGCTCAAAGGCGCGGATCAGGCTAGCTGCCCCGCTTTGCTGGAGCAGGTTGGTTTGGCAGATGTTGGCAAGCGGGCAGTGCATGAATTCTCCAAGGGAATGCGCCAGCGTTTGGGTTTTGCGCAGGCATTGTTGGGAAAGCCCGATGTGCTGTTTCTGGATGAACCGAGCAACGGTCTGGACCCGATGGCCATCCGTGAGTTCTATGCCCACTTGCGCGACTTGCGCGAGCAGGGCGTCACGATCGTCATCACCTCGCACATCCTGGCCGACTTGCAAGAGCGAGTCGACCGGCTGGCCATCATGGCCAGTGGGAAAATTCAAGCGGTGGGTAGCGTGCACGCCTTGCGTGAGCAATTGGATTTACCGCTGTCCATTGCGTTGCGTGTCGAGCCCTCAGCCCAGGCTGAGTTGAAAGCCCACTTGCAAGCCATTTCCGGTGTCGATCTTCAGGTTGTGGATGGCGAGGTGGTTGTGCGCTGCCCGCGTCCGGTCAAGATGGCAGTGCTGGCGGCGCTTTCACCCTTGGGGGCACGCCTGATCGATCTGCACATCCACGAGCCCTCGCTAGAGGACTTGTTTTTCGGACTGAGGAGTTAGACGCATGCAGAACCTTGAATGGCGACAGATCGCCACATTGACCGGCAAAGAGTTCCGCGACCGCATGCGCAACCGCTGGGTGCTGGCCGTGGCGCTGGTGTTTACCGTGTTCTCGTTGGTGATCACGTATTTTGGTGGCGCGCAACAAGGCCAAGTGGGCCTGCGCTCGATTGAGTTCACCATCGCCAGCTTGGTCAGTTTGGTGATCTACCTCATCCCGCTGATTGCGCTGTTGCTGGGCTTTGATGCCATCGTGGGTGAGCGCGAGCGCGGCTCGCTCGATCTATTGCTATCCCTGCCCATTACCCGGCTGGAGTTGTTGTTGGGCAAATACCTGGGGCTGGCGGCGGCGCTCACCTTGTCTACCGTGGTGGGCTTTGCGCTGGACGCGGTGCTGCTGTTTCGCCAGTTCGGCATGGCTGGCCTCTACCATTACGTCGGCTTCATGCTCAGTTCGGTGTTGCTAGGCTTGGCTTTTTTGAGTTTGGCGCTGCTGCTGTCAGTGGTGTCCCATGAGCGCACCCGCGCATCAGGCTTGGCCATTGCACTGTGGTTTGGCTTTGTACTGGTCTTTGATTTGCTGTTGCTGGGACTGTTGGTCGCCAGCGGTGGTGAATTTGGTGGGCAGATGCTGGCCTACATATTGCTGCTAAACCCTGCCGACATATTCCGTATCCTCAATGTTTTTTCACTGGACCAAATGCGCAGCCTGTATGGGCTGACCAGTATCGTGCCACCGGCCCTCGCCAACCCTTGGCTGATGGGTAGCGCCATGGTGGCCTGGATCACCGCGCCATTGGCCATTGCAACCTGGAGATTTCGCACATGAAGCCCTTCCGCCCATCCCTTCTTTTGGCAACGTTGTGTACAGCCGCTTTGCTGAGTGCCTGTGGTAACAAGGCTGAAACTGCGGTGGTTGCCGTGGAGATTGACCGTGCCACCACCTGCGAACTGGACGGTATGCTACTGTCCGACTTCCCCGGCCCCAAGGCGCAGATTCATTTCAAGGGCGAAGACAAGCCGAGTTTCTATTGCGACACGGTCGAGATGTTCAACACCTTGCTCAAGCCCGAGCAGGTGAAAGCCCTGCGCGCTGTGTTGGTGCAAGATATGGGCAAGGCGAACTGGGATGACCCCCGTGGCAATTGGTTTGACGCCCGTACCGGCTTTTATGTACTGGGCAGCAAGCTCAAAGGCTCCATGGGGCCCACCATTGCCAGCTTCGCACAAGAGGCAGATGCCAAGGCCTTCGCTACCAAAAATGGTGGTCGTGTGCTGCGTTTCTCAGAGGTGAAGCTGGACATGGTCGATCTCAGTGGCGGCGCGGTGCACGACACCAAGATGTAGCAATGGCCTCGGGCGATCGGTTGGCTTGGGTATTTTTTTCTGTGGCCGCAGTCGGCTTGCTGATGAGCGACAGCGTGCGCACTAACTCTGGGGCAGCACCTGAGGATGTGTGCATCGTCGCCCCACCCACACCCTACAACCCAGCGTCTGGCGTTGCGTTGCATGCCCCGCGTGTAGTGCCAACCGATGCGCGTTGCCCGGTGTGCGGCATGTACCCTGCGCGTGCCAAAGGCTGGGCCGCACAGGTGGTGTTTGACAACGGCGATACCCAATTTTTTGACTCCCCACTGTCGCTCTACCAGTACCTTCAAGATGTGGGTCGCTTTACCCCGGGGCGCCGTGCGCAAGACATTACGGCTAGCTATGTCACGGCGGTGGATGCCGATACCTGGATCGCCGCTGGTGCCGCATCCTACGTGTATGGTTCATCCGCGTTGGGCCCCATGCGGTCTGGCAATTTGCCGGCATTTTCCCAGCGCCAAGCTGCCCAGCAGTTCGCGAGTACTCGTGGCGGCGTGGTGGTGTCGGCCGAAAACATCACTCCAGAACTGCTGCAAAACCTCAGCACCACACCGCGGCACCGGCATTAAACCAATGCTGCGCGGTAGGGCGGTTTACATCAATAAATGCTCTCCCGCGTTGTCCCCCCCGAGGGTTACGTAGTTCACCTTGCGGATGTCCATCAGCTTCTTGCCGCCCGAGTAGCTGATCGAGCTTTGAATGTCTTGCTCCATCTCCACCATCGTTTCGGAGAGTTTGCCTTTGATAGGCTCCAGAATGCGTTTACCTTCTACGTGCTTGTATTCGCCTTTGTTGAAGTCGCTGGCCGAACCGTAATACTCTTTGTATAGTTTTCCGTCCACCTCCACGGTTTGGCCGGGACTCTCTTCATGGCCGGCCAGCATGGAGCCAATCATCACCATGGTGGCACCAAAACGGACGCTCTTGGCAATGTCACCATGTTCGCGGATGCCGCCATCGGCAATGATGGGTTTGGTGGCCACTCGCGCGCACCACTTGACCGCACTGAGCTGCCAGCCGCCAGTGCCAAAGCCGGTTTTGAGTTTGGTAATGCATACCTTGCCGGGACCGATGCCGACCTTGGTGGCGTCGGCACCCCAGTTCTCCAGATCAATCACCGCCTCAGGCGTGGCCACATTACCGGCGATGACGAAGCTGTCGGGTAACTTTCCCTTGATATAGCCAATCATGTTTTTCACACTGTCCGCATGGCCATGGGCGATGTCAATGGTGATGTACTCGGGCACCAACCCCAAAGCCACGAAGGTATCCACAGTGGCGTAATCTGGCGGTTTGACACCCAGTGAAATGGACGCGAACAGGCCCTTGGCCTTCATGTTTTTGACAAACTCCACGTTGTCAAAGTCAAAACGGTGCATCACGTAGAAATAGCCGTTCTGTGCCAACCAGACACAGATCTCTTCACTGACCACTGTCTTCATGTTGGCCGGCACCACCGGAATGCGAAAACTGCGTCCGCCCAGCTCCACGCTGGCGTCGCATTCTGAGCGGCTATCTACCCGGCACTTGCGGGGTAATAGCAGGATGTTGTCGTAGTCAAAAATATCCATGGTCCAAGCCTTCCATCACGAATTTAGAAAATACAGTCTCTGTGAGCGCTTGGACGGGACCGGCGAAAAAAAACCGGCTCCCAAATGCTTGGGCCCGGTAATCGATTGTATACAGAATGTGCGTCGACGGTGCCGTAGTGGTTATATCTGGCCCAACAAGGCAGCCCTGGCTTGCGCATCGGCAGGAGAATCGCCCATCCAGACCGCCATGGCAGCCCGGAAAAACTCAGGTTCACGCATCGGGTTTCCCTGCATCTTGGTACCCACATAAATCACCATGCCGGTGATGGGTATCCAGTCCACGGTCATGATCTCACCGGACTTGAGAACCGTATTGGCCTTGAAGATGTTGCCAATGTTGACCAGACCGGGGATCAGTTTAGCCATGTCGGTCCTGGAGGCTGTGGCTTCTACACTGCGGTTGAACATCTTGACGATGGGTGCGGTGTCAACTTCCTTGATCGCTGTGAGTACCAAACGCTTGGGTCCTGGAGAGGCAATCAGGGTGTCAAGCGATTTGAACTTGCTCTTGGCGTAGATATGGGCCACGTACTGTGGCGCCTTGCCGCTGAACACCACACCGGCTCCGTTAAGCACCAATTTGTTGTTGTAAATGGTCAGTGTGTCTTCGACCTTGACCCCGCTGATATCCAGCGTTACTGAGAGTGCTGACCCCACTGCCAGGGCCAAAGCGGTACCTACCAAAAGAGATGTGCAACGGTGGATCAGAGGTGTCATTCGGCGCAGCTTCATAACAAACGAAGGTGAAGGGCGGGATCATACTGGCTGCGTTGGGCGAATTTCCGCCTACTGGGGAAGACACCTAGTCAGTGAGCTTGCAACCCCAAGGTGCTGCGCCTTTCTACAATTGGGGATGTATTCAATGTCAACCATGCCAGCCACAGACTCTTCACCGCTGCTTTCTTCCCTCAATCCGGAACAACGCGCCGCCGTCACGCTACCGGCGGAACATGCGCTCATCCTGGCTGGGGCGGGCTCGGGCAAGACGCGGGTGCTGACCACCCGCATTGCCTGGTTGCTGCAAAACGGCTATGTATCGCCGGGCGGCATTCTGGCGGTGACGTTTACCAACAAGGCTGCCAAAGAGATGATGGCGCGCCTCTCGGCCATGCTGCCGGTGAACGTGCATGGCATGTGGATCGGAACGTTCCACGGTCTGTGTAATCGCTTGTTGCGTTCGCATTTCAAGCTGGCCAACTTGCCACAGGCTTTCCAGATTCTGGACACACAGGACCAACTCAGTGCCATCAAGCGCCTGTGCAAGCAAAACAACATCACGGATGATGATGAACGGTTTGCGCCCAAACAACTCGCCCGATTCATTGGTGGCTGCAAAGAGGATGGCATGCGGCCCGCGATGATGGATGCGCGCGACCCGGAAATGCGCAGGAAGGTGGAGATCTATCAGCTTTACGAAGAGCAATGCCAGCGCGAAGGGGTGGTGGATTTTGGTGAGCTGATGCTGCGCTGCTACGAGCTGCTGCGCGACAACGACCCCATTCGCGAGCATTACCAGCGCCGTTTTCGCCACATTCTGATTGATGAGTTTCAGGACACCAACAAACTGCAATACGCCTGGATCAAGATGCTGGCCGGACAGGGCGACGCACAACAAGCAGGATTTGCAAGCCCGGACACCCCCGGTGGTGCTGTGTTGGCCGTGGGCGATGACGACCAAAGCATCTACGCCTTTCGCGGAGCGCGGGTGGGCAACATGGCTGATTTTGTGCGCGAGTTTGCTGTGCAGCACCAGATCAAGCTGGAGCAAAACTACCGCAGCTACAGCAACATTTTGGACAGCGCCAATGCGCTCATCAGCCACAACCGCAGCCGTCTGGGCAAGAATCTTCGGACTGACCAGGGTGCTGGTGAGCCGGTGCGCGTTTACGAGGCGCCCACTGACTTTGCCGAAGCGCAGTGGATGGTCGACGAGATGAAGCAACTGGTGCGCGACAGCGGAGTTGAGGCCGGCTACGCCCGCAAAGAAATTGCCGTGCTCTACCGCAGCAACGCACAAAGCCGGGTGATTGAGACCGCGCTCTTCAATGCGGGCATGCCATACCGGGTGTACGGTGGCCTGCGCTTTTTCGAGCGCGCTGAAATCAAGCATGCACTGGCATACCTGCGCCTGTTGGAGAACCCCAATGACGACACCAGTTTCATGCGGGTGGTCAACTTTCCAGCACGCGGCATTGGTGCGCGCAGCCTGGAGCAATTGCAGGATGTTGCGCGCGCAACCGGCTGCTCCCTGCACGACGCGGTGAGTGCCCTGACCGGGCGGGCCGGTGCTGCGATTGCTGGCTTTGTGGCCAAAATCGACGTGCTGCGTGAACAAACGGCCGGCATGAATCTGCGCGACATCGTTGCCCAAATGCTGGACCAGAGCGGATTGGCTGAACACTACAAGGTCGACCGTGAAGGCGCGGATCGGCTGGAAAATCTGGACGAACTGGTCAACGCGGCTGAAAGCTTCGTCATGCAGGAAGGCTTTGGGCGTGATGCCGCCGCTATGCTGTTGGCGACGGCTGGCCAAAGCCCGGCCAGCCAAGGCTTGGATGGTGATGCGCTTGACGGATTCTTGTCCGACGATGCTATCGGTGACACTGGTGAGACTCTGTCGCCGTTAGTGGCCTTCCTGACCCATGCAGCACTGGAGGCGGGCGACAACATGGCCCAGGTCGGGCAGGACGCCATTCAGTTGATGACGGTGCATTCCAGCAAAGGCTTGGAGTTTGATGTGGTTTTCATCACCGGAATGGAAGAAGGCCTGTTCCCGCATGAAAATTCCATGAACGACCGGGATGGCCTGGAAGAAGAACGCCGTCTGATGTACGTGGCCATCACCCGCGCACGCAAACGCCTGTACCTGAGCCACTCGCAGTCGCGCATGCTGCACGGCCAGACCCGCTTCAACATGAAGAGCCGCTTCTTTGACGAGCTGCCGGAAGCCGCACTCAAGTGGCTCACGCCCAAGCAACAACCCCTGGGGCGTGGCTGGAGTAGTGCGAGCTACGCTACGAATACAGGAGCGTCTTACGTAGATTCGACGAGGGCTGGAGGTACATTTGGTCAGACAGTTTCTCGCAAGGAAGAGCCCAAGCATGGCCTGCGTTTGGGCATGCTGGTGTTCCACGCCAAGTTTGGCGAGGGCACGGTGTTGACGCTGGAGGGGGTGGGCGACGATGCGCGGGCCCAGATCAACTTCCCGCGCCATGGCACCAAGTGGTTGGCGTTGAGTGTGGCCAAGCTCACGCCGATTCCATGACGACGTAAAAAAGCCCGGTCGAAGCCGGGCTTGATTCGGTTACGAGAGTGGCTGTGTTCAGCGGCCCGACTGGGCTTGCAGCATGCGGGTTACGTCCTTGTCGTTCGGCAAGGCGTAGTCGTAGCCACGGATGATGCGGCTGTCTGCGGTGCGCACAAACTTCAGGCTGACGTAAGTGAAATTAGCCGCTGGGGAATAGGTTCCCACCAGGACCATGCTGGCGTTGTGGCTGCGGGCAATGTCTTTGATTTCGCGCGACAACATCAACTCGCCGGTTTCTTCGCGGATGAACACGTCGCCGCGCAGCTTCATTTCCTTGACATTGAAGCCAGCCGCTGCCATGTTGGAAGCGTATTGCTCGGATAGCGTGCGACCCAGCGGTGCTGTGCGGCGCATGTCGTTCACGTTGACAATGGTGGCAACCAACACCGGCATGTCACCCGAGGGGCCACGGTCAAACTCGGCGACCAGCTTATTGATGGCTTCTTTATTCAGCGCAACAAACTTGCTGGCTGCAGCTTCGTCATACGTGGGGTCATTGCGAATATTGGAGGGAGCGCCGCAACCGGCCAGCAGAGCCGCAGCAGCAACCACAGAGAGGATCAGTTTGGAGTTCATTGGCCAACCACCTTAATGACTTGGGGATACCTGTATTGAAGCAAGGTTGTGTCTGCTTCTTCAACGTAGTACACATCGGTCTTGCGCACCAGGTAGCGCCCGCCCGAGGCAATGGTCGTAGTCAGGATCAGTTCGGTGGCGGTTGGGCCACCGGAGCTTTCGCTGGCAATGTAATCCGCACCGACTGCAGCCGCCAAACCGCCGGCCATTTTGTCACCAACGTTGGGGTTCAAGCCCAAACCATAGGCGGCATACAGGCCCGCCGTGATCATGGTGAAGCGTCCTGGCAGGAAATTGGGGCGCGGGCT
The DNA here is from genome assembly GCF_016705985.1 of Candidatus Aalborgicola defluviihabitans. NCBI lineage: Bacteria > Pseudomonadati > Pseudomonadota > Betaproteobacteria > Burkholderiales > Comamonadaceae > Allorhodoferax (SeqCode) > Candidatus Aalborgicola defluviihabitans. Next base: position 391,422 of record NZ_JADJKN010000006.1, on the reverse strand, counting down.
ATTGTGGCGCACCACTTGCGTCTCGTAGCTCACTTCCAACGCCTGATCGGGCGACTGTTGCACCACACGACCAGCCTTGACCAGATCGGTAATCAGGAAATTGTTGAACGCCCTGTCAAAGGCTGTTGGGTTGGCGGGCAGGGCCACATACAGGTTGCCAGAAACACCGAGCTTGCTCAGCGACTCCAGGGTCTGTTTTGCAACATCGTTGGACACCTGGCCCCAATGGCCAGCGGATCGGACCTTGGGTTCCACGGTAAGGGGGAAGTTAGCGGAAACTGGAATCGGTGACGAAGCGCAACCAGCCAACACAGCGGCTCCAGCTCCGAGTGCCAAGAGTTTCAAGGTTTTGGGAATCAAGGTAGCCCCCTTTATCCATAGTGGGTGAAACAAAGGCGCCAGATTAGTCGCGCCAATAACGTGTTTCATTATCAATCGATCCGAACCATAAAAACAAGACAAATCAACACCTTCTACCGCATTTTTCATGTTGTTTGGTGGATTTGTTGTGGCTTTGGCAACACGTTGACAGGTCAGCCCCCGTATTCACGCCCATGCGCTTCGTCCCCTTTTTTGCCGGCAATCTGCCATGCGGTGCGCTGATTGACCAGACGTGCCAAGTACTCAAGTTCTTCGTCAGTGTGGTTGATGGCGCGTGCCGGCGTGAGTGATGCCCCCCCGTCGTTGCCACCTTCAGCCCACACAGCCTTGTGGTAGGTCGATACGGATACCTCATGGTCGGCTCCAGAGGTCAGCTCCACTGTGCCATAACAGTTGCAGAAATAGGACCGGTTGGCATCGGCGCCAAATATCTCGGTATAGACACCAGTTCCGCGGATGCCCGCAGTCAATGTGGGGGTGATGATCTGGCGGCTACTGCCCTTGCCCCACACGCTAATAACAGCGCCAGTCAACAGGCGCAACAGGCTGACGGCGCTCAAGGTGCTGCCCCGCTCGACCACCATGTTGGAGTTCTGGCGTACGTGAAATGCCGAATTTCCAATCACAAAAATCAGGGTGGACTTTGGCCCGGTCATGATGGCATCGCCTGTTTGCACCGACTGATTGGCTATCAAGCGTTCCCCGTTGACGGTTGCGTCGCCCACCAACTCCACAATATTGCCACGGGACTGCGCGTGTGCGGCTCCCAAGCTCCCAGCCGCCGTCCACGCGGCCGCGGCTTGTAGAAAACTGCGTCTCTGGAACCACAAAAGCTCACTATCGGTTCTGCCTTGCAAAGAATGCTGTGTCATGCGTCTTCTCCTGTAGGGAATTCAAAACTGTCGCGGAACGTGAAGTAGATGGAGGTGAAAAACATGGCCAACACCAACATGACAGCAGGGTACAGCATCGCGGCCACGGCCTCGGCGCTGCCCATCATCGCCCCCAACATTGCCATGATGATGCCAAAAATCAGAAACATGCCAGTCCAGGCCAGCCCAAAGACCATAAAAGCCCGTATGTTGCGCAGGCAGGCGACCAGGCTGAAGAACAAGCTCTTGACCGGCGCAATGCCATGCCAGTGCACCAGAGCTGGTGCATGCCAGAACAGAAGGGACAGGGGCAAGTACAGCGCGGACACCACCAGGATGGCCAACTGGAAATCGCCTTCTTGCAGCATCTCGCTGGTGATGGGAGCGCCCATCAGGTACAGGCGGGCGCATTTGCCACCATCAATCAGGGCGGAAAATGCCAGTATCAGCACAAAGCCAGCGGCGTAAAGCGCACCCAGCACTGACATTGCGCGCATTTGCTGGCGTCCAGCGCGAAAGGCACTGATCAGCAGAACGGGCATGGGGAATTTGCCATTGTCGGCTTCACGGGTTGCGGCCATCAGGCCCAGGGTCGCGGCCGGCAGCAGGGCCAGCGACAGCACATTGCCCACCACCGGAACGATGCTGATCACAGATACCAGCGCCAAAAACATAAAAAACAGGCCCGATAAAGCCAAGGGCTGGCGAAAGAAGGTTTTTACTCCCGCCTTGACCCAATGGATACCCCTGCGGGCCGGGACGATCTGAAGTTTCATGCAGTGATCTGGGAAATGGTCAAAGGGTGGAGGATACGCTGGCGCAGCACACGCAGGAAGTGATCTGGATCATGGGCCTGCAGCAGGTTGGCTTCACGGGGCAGATGCAGGTCCCACAGGCGTGACAGCCAGAAGCGCAGCGCACCGGCCCGTGCCATGGCTGGCAACAGGGTGCGTTCCTGTGCCTCCAGTGGGCGCACAGCTTCATAGGCGACCATGAAGGCGCGGGTGCGTTCCAGGTCGGTGGAGCCGGTGGTCAGATCAATGCACCAGTCGTTGAGACTAACGGCAATATCAAAAAGCCAGGTGTCGACGCCCGCAAAGTAAAAATCAAAAAAACCGCTCAGGCTGGGCGTAGCCAGTGCGTCAGCGGTAGTCTCAAACATCACGTTGTCGCGGAACAGGTCGCCGTGGATGGGACCACGGGGCAGGGCGCCATAGGTGGACAGTGTGGCCACATGGTTCTGGTAGGCCAGTTCGCTTTGCAGCAGCGCGGCCTGGTCGGCGGGCACAAAGGGCAGAACCACCGGCACGGTTTCATTCCACCAGTCCAGCGCACGCAAATTGGGTTGTTGCATGCCAAAGTCGCGTCCGGCCAGGTGCATGCGCGCCAGCATGTTGCCCACCAGGGCGCAATGCGGTGCCGTGGGTGCCAGTTCGCTTTTTCCCCGCAGACGGTTGACGACAGCCGTTGGCTTGCCATTGAGCATGTGCACCACGTCGCCGTCGCGGTTGGTGGCCGGATCGGGTACGGGCACACCGTGGTGGGCCAGGTGCTTCATCAGGCGCAAATAGAACGGCAACTGTTCAAACGAAAGGCGCTCGAAAAGGGTCAGCACATAGGCAGCCTGGTCGGTGGTGACGAAGTAGTTGGTGTTTTCAATGCCGCCCGAGCAGCCCGCCATGGACTCAAGCGATCCCAGTTGGAGGTAGTGAAGAAATTCCTTGGCCTCGTCAAACGAGACTTCTGTGTAAACCGCCATGTGTGCGTTAGCCCGAAAGTCACAATCCCGGTGAGCCACAGTGGGCCCGTGCGGGTGGGAGATGGATATGCAAAGTGTGAATGCCGATTGTAGGGCCCACCGCAGCCGTGCCGGGACAGGCAAAATGCCGCCATGACTGACAAGAAAACCCTGCTGCTGGTGGATGGTTCCAGCTACCTGTACCGCGCCTTTTTTGCGGGTGGCGGTGATATGAGCATCACCCTGGCCGATGGCACGGTACAAAAAACCGGCGCGATCCGCATCATCATCAACATGATGAATAGCCTGCGCAAGGACCACCCTGCCGACTATTACGCCTGTGTGTTCGATGCCAAGGGCCCGACCTTTCGCGATGCCATTTATCCGCAGTACAAGGCGAACCGCGACCCCATGCCCGATGACTTGCGCAGCCAGATTGCACCCATCCATGAGGTGATTCGGCTCTTGGGCTGGACCGTTCTGGACCTGCCCGGTGTGGAGGCCGACGACGTGATTGGCACGCTGGCGGTCACGGCAGCAGCGCAGGGCATTGAGGTCATTGTGAGTAGTGGTGACAAAGATCTGGCGCAGCTGGTCAACGAACACATCTCGATCATCGACACCATGAACGGCAAACGCCGCGACCTGGCCGGCGTGGAGGCCGAGTTTGGCGTGCCCGCGCGGCTGATGCTGGACTATCAAACCTTGGTGGGTGACACCGTGGACAACGTGCCCGGCGTACCCAAGGTTGGCCCGAAAACTGCGGTGAAGTGGCTGCAGGAATACGGATCGCTCCAGGGCGTGGTGGACAACGCCGCCAACATCAAGGGTGTGGTGGGTGAAAACCTGCGTCAGTCGCTGGATTGGTTGCCCACCGGCCGCAGCCTGCTGACCATCAAGACCGACTGTGATCTGAAAGACTGGTTACCCGATTTGCCTGCTATGGATTCGATAGTGCTTCATGCACAAGATACGAGGGCTCTGGCCACTTTTTATGAAAAATATGGCTTCAAAGGGTTGGCGAAGGCACTAGGTGGAAGCGATGCTGGGCAAGCGCAAGCTGGACAGGCGCAAACGTCGCCGCCCGGTCTGTTCGACGAACCCGAAGCGGCCACCAATGCACCGGGCTCCCGCACCAGCAACCTCGCTTGTGAGGCCATTCTGACCTGGGAGTCCTTTGACGCCTGGCTGGCCCAACTCGAAGCCGCCGAACTTACTGCGCTGGACACCGAAACCACCTCGCTAGACGAAATGCGCGCCGAAATCGTGGGTATCTCGTTCAGCGTCAAACCGGGCGTGGCGGGCTACATCCCGCTGGCCCATCGCTACCCCGATGCCCCCGAGCAACTGCCACGCGACGCAGTGCTGGCCAAACTCAAACCCTGGCTGGAGAACCCCAAGGCACGCAAACTAGGCCAGCACATCAAATACGACCGCCATGTGTTTGCCAACCATGGCATTGAAGTGCAGGGTTATGTGCACGACACCATGCTGCAAAGTTACGTGTTGGAGGCCCACATGCCGCACGGCCTGTCCAGCCTGGCCGAGCGTTTTTTGGGGCGCAGCGGCATCACCTTTGAAGACCTGTGTGGCAAAGGCGTCAATCAGATTTGTTTTGACCAGGTGGATATTGCCAAGGCCACCGAATACGCCTGCGAAGACTCGGACATGACGCTGGAAGTGCACCAGGTACTGTGGCCGCAAATCCAGTTGAACGCCAAGCTCACATTCATTTACGAGCTGGAAATCGCCAGCAGCGAGGCGCTCTACCGCATCGAGCGCAATGGCGTGCTGATCGATGCGCCAACATTGGCCAAGCAAAGCCATGAGCTGGGCCAGCGCATTCTGCAACTGGAAACCGAGGCGTACGAAATTGCCGGCCAGCCATTTAACCTTTCCAGCCCCAAGCAACTGGGCGAAATTTTCTTTGACAAACTGGGCATGCCCGTGGTCAAAAAGACCGCCACCGGCGCACGCAGCACCGACGAAGAGGTGCTGGAAAAACTGGCTGAAGACTTTCCGCTACCCGCCAAGCTGCTGGAGCACCGCAGCCTGGCCAAGCTCAAGGGCACCTACACCGACAAGCTGGCCCAACTGGCGCTGCCGCGCACGGGCCGCGTGCATACCCATTACGCGCAAGCGGTGGCGGTAACCGGGCGTCTGAGTAGCAACGACCCCAACCTGCAAAACATCCCCATCCGCAACGCAGAAGGCCGCCGGGTGCGCGAAGCCTTTGTGGCACCACAGGGCAGCGTGATTGCCAGTGCCGACTACTCGCAGATCGAGCTGCGCATCATGGCGCATATCAGTGGCGACGAAGCTCTGCTCAAGGCCTTTCACAGCGGGCTGGACGTGCACCGCGCCACGGCGGCCGAAGTGTTTGGTGTGGCGCTGGACCAGGTGAGCAGCGAGCAGCGCCGCTACGCCAAGGTTATCAACTTTGGCCTCATTTACGGCATGAGCGCCTATGGGCTGGCACGCAACTTGGGCATCGACAACACGGCGGCCAAGAACTACATCCAGCGCTACTTTGAACGCTACCCCGGCGTCAAGCAATACATGGAAGCCACGCGCGAAACTGCCAAGAGTCAGGGTTACGTGGAAACCGTGTTTGGGCGGCGCCTGCAACTGGCCGGCATTAAATCCGCCAAAGGTGCGCAACTGGCCGGCCTGGAGCGCGCCGCGATCAATGCGCCCATGCAGGGCACGGCGGCTGACCTGATCAAACTCAGCATGGTAAAGGTGCAGCAGGTGCTGGATGCCGAGCACAAAGCCACCAAGATGATCATGCAGGTGCACGACGAACTGGTGTTTGAAGTGCCAGAGGCCGAAGTGGATTGGGTCACGGTCGAGATCCCGCGCCTGATGGCCGGCGTGGCCGAGCTCAAGGTGCCGCTGTTGGCCGAGGTGGGCGTGGGGCCGAACTGGGACAAAGCACATTGAGCTATTTGTTCCCAACACCATTTGTCCCTCGCGTTGCAAGATTGAACCAAAAGCCTTACCGTACAAGAATGGCGACGTTCAACAACAATGAGAGCAGCGCCATGGCGAGCACAAGTAAACGAAGACTTTTTTTAATGACAGGACTCAAAATGCGCAAAATGACTGAACACGCTTTGTTGGTTACGGCCAGTTTGATGATGCTGGGCGGTTACGCTGTCGCGCAGCAGTCGCAGCCTAACCCCGTCGACATGACTTTTTTCGTAACCAGCGTCGGCCCTGGAAACGGCGCGGACCTGGGGGGCCTCGAGGGTGCGGACAAACATTGCCAGGCCCTGGCGAAGGCGGCTGGCGGTGGTGATCGTCCGTGGCGCGCTTACCTCAGTACCCAGGCCCCCGCGCTGAGTGACCCGCGCTTCGTGAACGCGCGCGACCGGATTGGCGCTGGCCCTTGGCAGAACGCATATGGCATCGTGATTGCCAAGAACGTTGAAGACTTGCACTCGACCAATAGCAACCTTAATAAACAGACTGCAGTGGACGAAATGGGGCGACCCGTGAACAGCCGCCCGGCTACGCCGCTGAAGCACGATATGCTGACCGGTTCGAGGCCTGACGGCACCGCTTTTCCCGGCCCACCGTTTCCGGACATGACCTGCGGAAACTGGACCAAGAGCGGGCCTGATGGCGCGGCGATGCTCGGCCATCACGATCGCACGGGCCCGACCACGAACGCATGGGGCGTATCCTGGAACTCGTCTCACCCGACGCTGGGTTGCAGCCAGGAAAAGTTGCGCCCTACGGGGGGCGACGGGCTGTTCTACTGCTTCGCGGAAAAGTGAGGCCGGAGCACCCGGACCGGGTAGTGGCACAGTCTGTGCCCGAAGCCCAGGTCTGTGGCGACGTCGATGATGGCATGAGGTGGGCTGACAAAAATGGTGGCGATCTCAAGAAGGTGGGAATCACTGGTTTTTGTTTTGGGCGGTTGTGCTGGTGTGTTTTCTAATTAGTATTGGCCCTATCCCTCATGGAATATACGTAGCACGCTATGACTTTGGTAGCAATTATTATTGGCACTCTGGTCGCTGGCATCGGCTCCGTGTGGCTGGCGGCTGCCCTGAGCTTTGGCTTGCTGGCGCGCTACACCCAGCACATGCTCAGCCTGGCCGCCGGCGCCCTGATGGCCACGGCCTTCATGCACCTGTTGCCAGAAGCGTTTGAAAGCCAGGTCAGCGCGCATGATTTGTTTTTGGTGCTATTGCTGGGCCTGGTATTTTTCTTTCTGCTGGACAAGGCCGAGCTGTGGCACCATGGCCACGAGCACCACCACCACGACGCTGCGCACCACCATGAGCTTGCTGCGCCCCAGCCCGGTAGCTGGGCCGTGCTCACCGGTGACAGCGTGCACTGCTTTGGCGATGGCATTCTGATTGCCTCGGCCTTCATGGCCGATATGCGTCTGGGCACACTGGCTGCGCTGGCCGTTCTGGCGCACGAGGTGCCCCACCACATGGGCGATCTGATGGTGTTGCGTACGGGAGCCAACAACCGGCGCATGGCACTGGTCAAGGTGTCCCTGGCCGGTGCTGTTACCGCGTTGGGTGGGCTGATGGGTTACTGGCTGGTGGACCAGTTGCACGACTACCTGCCGTACTTTCTGGTGGTGGCCTCCAGCAGCTTCGTCTACGTGGCCCTGGCGGATCTGATTCCACAACTGCAAAAGCGCCTGACATTTCCACAGACGGTGGCACAGGTTACCTGGCTGGGTGTGGGCATGGGGCTGGTCACGCTGCTTAGTGGTCTGGCCCGCCACGGCCACTAAGCGCCGGTTGTCTCAATCTGCGGCGCCAGCAGCGGCAGCGTAACCACAACGGTGGTGCCCACGCCCAGCTCAGAGTGCAGCTTTAGCTGACCACCCAACGTCTTGGTAACCAGGTTCTCGACGATAGACATGCCCAAGCCCGTGCCGCCCCTGCCAATTTTGGTGCTAAAAAAGGGCTCGAACATACGTTCCAAAATGTCCGGCGCAATGCCTTTGCCATTGTCCCGGAAGGTGAGCGTGACTGTGGCTGCTTCGGCGCGGGCGTGGATGGTGAATTCCCCTTGGGCCATCCCATCAAAGGCGTGCAGGTAGGCGTTGTTGATCAGGTTGATCACCACCTGACCCAGCGGGCCCGGGTAGCTGTCCATGCGGATATCGGCGTCAACGTCTTGCACCATGCGGTGGGGCATGTGCTTGAGGCTGGGAGCCAGCGTGTCGGTGATCTCCTGCACCACCTGGCGCAGGTTGAACACGCGCCGCTGTTCGCTGGCCTGGTCGGCGGCCACCTGGCGAAAATTCTTGAGCAGGTCTACCGCACGTTCCAGGTTGCGTAGCATCAGTTCATTACCCTCGTGCACCTGGGTGACAAAGTGGTTCAGGTCGGATCGGCGCAGCGCCCCGCTGGCCAGCAGCTTCTGGAAATCCTGTGCCTGTGCGGTCAGGGTGCTGGCCGTCATCATGCTGTTGCCCATGGGTGTGCTCAGTTCATGGGACACGCCTGCCACCAGGGTGCCCAGTGTGGCGCGGGCTTCGCTACGGGACAACTCGTCCTGCGAACGATGCAGATTTTCCATAGCGTCCTGCAGCTGGGCGGTGCGTTTCTGCACCCGCTGTTCCAGCGTGGCATTGAGCTCTTCAATACGGGCCTGGGCCGCCTTGCGCTCGGTGATCTCGGTGATGGTGCCGGCAAACACTTCGGGCTTTCCGTTGAGTGCCCGCGCGACCAGCTTGCCTTTGAGGGCCACCCAGACCCAGTGGCCATCCGCATGGCGGTGGCGGTATTCGGTCTCGACGGAAGGTGCGTCTCCCCGCATGTGGCGCCGCATGGCATCTTTCAAGATGGGAATGTCGTCCGGGTGGCACAACTGGTGCCAGGTGTAGTTGGGGATGGCGCGCCATTGCGCGCGGGTCATGCCGCCAATGGCGAGCCAGCGATCATTGACTTGTATTTCGCTGGTTTTGGAATTGAATTCCCAGGTACCCATGTCGGCGGCCTCGATGACGTCGTGCAGGCGCTGGCTCTGCGCAGTCAGCGATTCCTTGGCCAACTGGGTCTGCCTCTGCGCCTGCTCCGTGGAGTGCCGGCTGCCCTGCACGCGGGCAATGGCCAGCAACAGCAGCAGGGTCATTGCCAGGCCGGCAGCCGTGACGCCGGTAGAGTGGCGCAACAGTGGCGCGGCTTCAAAGGACGGTCGCGGGTGCAGCACGATTTCCCAGGCCTGGCGCGCGAAGTCCACCGTCGTCGCCTGGTCTAGCGGACCCAGGCTGCGCCTGGCGGCCATGGCAGCGGTGAGGTCGGTGGCGTCGCCCAGCCAGGTGTAGATGGGCTTGCTGTCAGCTGAATGAAGGTCGTAAACCAGCATGTCGAGCTTGGCACCGTCGGCCCGCTGCGTGGCTTGCTGGAACAGGGTTGGCAGGTCGATCACGGCGGTCATATAACCGTTCACGCTGCGGTCGACACGGTACACCGGAGTAGAGATGGCGATGCCCATGTCACCCGAGGCTACCTTGCCATTCTTCATGATGTTGAGTACGCCAGACGCCGCAGGCAGTCCCGTCATGGCCGCACTGTGTTTGGAGGCCATGCGCTCGGGGCTGAAGCTCATGTCGTAGCCAGCGGTGGCGTAGTGTTCAGGCCATCCATAAAGCACGGGCAGGTATTCGTTTCGGTCGTGCACCGGTTCCCATCCGGTTCGTTGCGCGTTGGGCTGGAGCACGCGATACTGGGGTTGTCCAGTTGCGCGGGCCTGGGCCTCGAAGCGCCGCAACTCACTGGCCTGCACAACGGGCTGCCATTCCAGAAAATTGATGCTGTTGACGTTAACCAGCATGTGCTGGGCGTAGCGGTTGAACGCATCGCGCGACAGGTTTTGCTGCGTCTCCACCATCAGACCGGCACCGCGCACCGCCTCGATGGTGCGGCTCATTTCCAGGTCAAAGGCGCTCAGCACCGTTTGTGTGGCCGCCGTGCGCAGTTCGCGCGAGCGCAGTTGTTCGGTCTCCCGGAGCAACTGACCGGCCAACACACTGAGCGTGCTGCCAACCACCAGCACCAGGGCCAGCACCAGAAAGTCCTTCCATCGGCGGGCGGCAGGTTGGGGCGCTGGGGCGGTAAGGCCAGTCATGGGCGTATTGTCATGGACGGCGCCAGTTTGCGGTAGAAATCCGCTTGTTCGCGCACGTCCAGTGCGGGGCGGGAAATCAAAAGGATCGTGGGCTAACCGCCCAGCCACTCTACCCCTGCGCGATGGGGGCGTCGGGCGTGTTGCACCATTCGCTCCAGCTTCCGGCAAACAAGGCGGTGCGGCCCAGTCCGGCCACTTCCATGGCCAGCATGTTGGGCACGGCGCTCACGCCGCTGCCGCAGTGGTGCACCACGCTGGCAGGGTCTCGCCCACCCAGAAGCGCCAAAAATTCGGCCTTGAGCTGCTCCGCCGGCTTGAAGCGGCCGTCCGCACCAATATTCTGGGCAAACGGACGGTTGAGTGCGCCGGGAATATGGCCCGCCACCGGGTCAAGCGGTTCCACCTCGCCACGAAAGCGCGGTGCAGCCCGCGCGTCAATCAGCGTCTGGGCCTGGTCGCCCACGCTGTGGTTCAGGCTGGATGCTACGGTTTCGATAGTGGCCAACGTAGTACATGCGAGGGCTAGCGCATAGTTTGTCATGGATATTTGGGTTGACGGGCCGCTCTGCACCGCGCCACCCGCCGTCTGTCAGGCTTGTCAGCCGCCATCCAGCACCGCCACATTGTCATGTCCGATCCACTTGAGCATCCACCACAGGCGTCCGCAGTAGTTGGCGCCCTGGCGGTCATAGACCACGACCTGTGTGCCGTTGGTCAGGCCCACCGAACCCAGCCAAGCGGCAAAGGCCTCGCGCGTGGGCAGCGGGTGGCGCCCACCACTGGCTGCGGTGCCCGGTGCGGCTTTGCCGCTGACCGGGTCTTTGGCCGCGCTCAGGTGGCGGTCCATGTGCGCGTACAGCGCGCCGGGGACGTGGGCCTCTGTGTACTGGGCTTCGCCGGTTTGTGGGTTGGTCAGGTCAAAGCTGCAGTCAAAAACCAGGCAGGGTTGGCCGCTGGTGAGCAGTGTCTGCAGTTGTTCGGCCGAAATCAGGGTGGTGTACATGGTGTGTGAGTCCTTCAGTGGTCTTCCGCTGGCGTGTTGGGCATGGCACGCGAGCGCAGCGCAGTGGCCAGTATGCCGCTGGTCACGATGACCGCGATGCCAGCCCAGCCAATGGGGGCAATCTGATCGCCAAATAGTGCCAGACTGTAAATGGCTGCAAAGATGATGCCGCTGTATTGCATGCTGGCCACTACCATGGTCGCGCCATGGCTGTACGCGCGGGTCATGCACCACTGGCCCAGAGACGCCAGTACCCCTATGGGAATGACCCAGGCTGCAGCCAATGCACTTACGTCCGACCAGGGTGTCAGACCGGTAAACAGGGCGCCCACGGCACCGACGATCACGGTGCCAAGTGAAAAATAGAACACGGTGCGTACCTCGGGTTCACCCACCTTGCCCAGGGCCGTGACCTGCAAATAGGCGAGGGCTGCGCCCATGCCGGAGAGCAGGCCGACAACGCCGGCAAAGAGCTGGTCGTGGTCGATGGTGGGGCGCAGGGTCATGACCACGCCGGCAAAGCCCAGTAGTACCGTGCCCAGCAGTGGTCCCTGGCGCTGGGCCTGACCGTAGAGCAGGGCGCCGCCCACGATGAAGGCGGCCACCCAGACGCCACTCATGTAGTTGAGCGTCATGGCAGTGGCCACCGGCAGGTGGGCAATGGCGTAGAACCAGGCGCTGAGCGACAGGATGCCAATGGCGCTGCGCCACACGTGCATCATGGGTACGGGGGTTCGCAGCGGGGTGCGGCGCGCCCGCAGAACCACCGCCATAAAGATGACGCTGACGATGCCGCGGTAAAAAACCAGTTCCATGGTGCCAAAACTGGCCGATGCGAACTTGACCCCGACCGCCATGGAAGCAAACAGGAACGCGCCCAGAACCATCCACAGTGCTTGCACTAGATTCCCAGTTGTCGGCGGTACCAGGCGTGGAAGTGCTGCATGCCGTCTTCCATGGGGCTTTGGTAGGGGCCGACTTCGTTGTCGCCACGCGCCAGCAGGGCCGCGCGACCGGCGTCCATGCGCTCGCCGATTTCGTCGTCCTCAATGCAGGTTTCCATGTAGGCGGCGCGTTGCGCTTCGACGAACTCGCGCTCAAACGCGGCAATTTCTTCGGGGTAGTAAAACTCCACCATATTCATGGTCTGGTTCGGCCCGATGGGGTGCAGGGTGGAAACCGTCAGCACGTGCGGGTAGGCTTCGACCATGATGTGCGGGTAGTAGGTGAGCCAGATGGCGCCAAAGTCGGGCGCTTTGCCGGCGCGGTAGTCCAGCAGCGCCTTGTGCCAGCGTTTGTAGACCTCGGTGCCGCCACCGGCTTGCGAGGCCGCCAGGCCTTTGGCTACGCCCACGGTTTGTACCGAGTAGTTGTCCTTGAACTCCCAGCGCAAATCGTCGCAGGTGACAAATCCGCCCAGACCTGGGTGGAACGGGCCTACGTGGTAGTCCTCCAGGTAGACCTCGATAAAGGTCTTCCAGTTGTAGTTACAGGTGTGTAGTTCCACATGGTCGAGTACAAAACCGTCAAAACCCAGTGCGTTGCGTGGGCCCATGCCGGCCAGGTCGGTGGCAATGTCGCGGCCATTGTCTTCAAACAGCAGGCCGTTCCACTCGCGCAGCTTGTAATTGTTGAGGTTCAGGCAAGGGTCATGGGCAAAGTGGGGCGCGCCAATCAGGGTGCCGGTGGGCATGCTGGCAGTGGGGCTGGCGCTGTAGGTCCAACGGTGGATGGGACACACGATGTTGCCGGCGCCGTTGTTGCCCAGGTTGCCGCGTCCTTGCAGCATGAGGGCCTGGCGGTGGCGACAGACGTTGGAGAGCAGTTCAATGCCGCTGCCGTTTCGCACCAGGACGCGCCCCTCTTTCTCTTGCGGCAGGGCGTAGTAGTCGCCCACGTTGGGCACACTCAGGGCGTGACCCACGTAGCGTGGTCCTCGCTGAAAAATGTCTTGCATTTCGCGCTGGTACAGCGCCTCGTCAAAGTAGCTTGAAACTGGTAGTTGGCAATTTGCCTGCTGCAGTTGAAGACTTAAATCAGACATGTTGTCCTGACCTAAAGACTCCCCACAGGGGGATGCGCACCATGGCGCGGTGAAAAAGAGGCCGGGCACAGCGTAGCAGTGTTGCCGGAGGCGGGAGGGTTGATTGTACCCGGGGGGAACAGAGTCCCTGCGCAGCGCCTAAAATCGCGCATTACAGTTTTTTGACCGATCCAGTCCTACCCTCATGCCCAAGGCCAGTGCCCGCTCCGTTTCCGCTGCCGACCCCGCGTCTGCAAGCGCCTTGCCCGACACCTATGAAGCCGCCATGACTGAGCTGGATCAATTGGTGGGACAACTGGAGTCCGGTGATTTGCCGCTGGACCAGTTGCTGGCGGGTTACCAGCGTGGTGCGCAACTTTTACAGCACTGCCGCGACAAGCTACAGGCCGTAGAAGACCAAATCAAGGTTCTCGATGAAGGCACACTCAAGGTCTGGAAGCCCCAATGAACGCCGTCGCCACTTTCGCCGATATCGCGCCCGTTGCCGAGCACGGTTGGAGTCTCGATGCCTGGAGCAGCCAGGGGCTGGCACGGGTCGAACAGGCCCTGGACCGCTGGGTTACGGCTGAAGTGCCCATGGGGCTGGACCACGGTGCGCCAGCCCAGTTGGTTGCAGCCATGCGCTATGCGGTGCTGGATGGTGGCAAGCGTCTGCGCCCTTTGCTGGTGCTGGCCGCCCATGAGGCGGTTTGCGCACATGCAGGCGAAGCCACCCGCGACGCCGCCTTGCGCGCAGCCTGTGCGGTGGAGCTGATTCATGCTTACTCTTTGGTCCATGACGACATGCCTTGCATGGACAACGACGTGCTGCGCCGGGGCAAACCCACGGTGCATGTGCAGTTTGGTGAAGCCAGCGCCTTGCTGGCGGGCGACGCCCTGCAGGCCCTCGCGTTTGAACTGCTAACCCCGCAAGACGGTACGGTGGCACCCGCCACCCAGGCTCGTTTGTGTGCCTTGCTGGCGCGTGCCGCTGGCAGCGCGGGCATGGCGGGTGGCCAGGCCATCGACCTGGCCAGTGTGGGGCGGCCCCTGACGGAATCCCAATTGCGCGAAATGCACCAGCTCAAGACCGGTGCCCTGCTGCAAGCCAGCGTGATGATGGGCGCGCACTGCGCGCAGCCGGGTATTCAGGTCGCGCAGGCACTGCAATCCTACGGCTCGGCTATCGGCCTGGCGTTTCAGGTGGTGGATGACATTCTGGACGTTACCGCCGATTCCACCACCCTGGGCAAGACCGCTGGCAAGGACGCTGAGAACAACAAGCCCACCTACGTGTCGCTGATGGGCCTGCAGGCCAGTCGGGCGTATGCCCAGAACCTGCTGCGTCAGGCGCTGGGGGCGCTGGATGGTAGCGGCATGGTGCATACGCAGGCACTGCGTGCGCTGGCCGACATGGTGGTCAATCGGGTCAGCTGACTAAAAACTACGAATCAAATTGGCCGCTAGCCCTCGAATACTATGCGTAATACGCTACCAAAATAATAGCATATGCTGAACCTGAAGTACCCCTTGCTGCACGCCATCAACGATCCAGCGGACCTGCGTCTGGTGCCACGCGAACAACTGCGTGAACTCACCGATGAGTTGCGTGGTTTCCTGCTGGAAAGCGTCGCCAAGACCGGGGGGCATCTCAGCTCCAACCTGGGCACGGTGGAACTGACCGTTGCCTTGCACTACGTTTACAGCACGCCACACGACCGTGTGGTGTGGGATGTGGGCCACCAGACCTATCCGCACAAAATCCTGACCGGACGGCGCGACCGCATGGAAACGTTGCGCCAGTTGGGGGGGCTCTCAGGCTTTCCGCAGCGCGGCGAAAGCGCCTACGACACCTTTGGCACCGCGCACTCCAGCACCTCTATTTCTGCCGCACTGGGTATGGCCATGGCGGCCAAGATCCAGGGTGTGGAGCGCCATTCGGTGGCGGTGATTGGCGATGGCGCCATGACCGCCGGCATGGCGTTCGAGGCGTTGAACAATGCCGGCGTGGCTGACTGCAACCTGCTGGTCATCCTGAACGACAACGACATGAGCATCAGCCCGCCGGTGGGCGCGCTCAACCGTTACCTGGCGCAATTGCTGAGTGGCCGTTTTTATGCTGCCGCCAAAAACGTGGGTAAAAATGTGCTCAAAGCCGCGCCACCGCTGTTTGAGCTGGCCAAGCGACTGGAAGAACACGCCAAAGGCATGGTGGTGCCGGCCACGCTGTTTGAGAAATTTGGCTTCAATTACATCGGCCCTATCGACGGGCACGATCTGGACTCGCTCATTCCGACGCTGGAGAATATCCGCCTGCTCAAGGGCCCGCAATTTCTGCACGTGGTCACCAAAAAAGGGCAGGGCTACAAGCTGGCCGAGGCTGATCCGGTGGCCTACCACGGTCCGGGCAAGTTTGATCCTGCGGTGGGCTTGGTCAAGCCGGTCACACCGCCCAAGCAGACCTTCACGCAGGTGTTTGGCCATTGGCTGTGCGATATGGCAGCGGCTGACGAGCGCCTGGTAGCCATCACACCTGCCATGCGCGAGGGTTCGGGCATGGTCGAGTTTGAAGAGCGTTTCCCCAATCGGTATTTCGATGTGGGTATTGCCGAACAGCATGCAGTGACCTTCGCCGCAGGTTTGGCGACCGAGGGATTGAAGCCAGTCTTGGCTATTTATTCCACCTTCTTGCAGCGTGGCTATGACCAGTTGATTCACGACGTGGCCATCCAGAACCTGCCCGTGGTGTTTGCATTGGACCGCGCGGGTCTGGTCGGCGCCGATGGCGCAACCCATGCTGGCGCGTATGACATTGCGTACCTGCGCTGTATTCCCAACATCAGCGTGGCGTGCCCGGCCGATGAGAACGAATGCCGCCAATTGCTCAGCACCGCCTTTGCGCAAAACCATCCGGTAGCCGTGCGCTACCCGCGCGGCGCGGGTGCCGGTGTGGCGATGCAGGACGGACTGGACGCATTGCCCTTTGGCAAGGGTGAGATCCGTCGCCAGGGCAAAGGAATTGCCATTCTGGCCTTTGGTACGCTGCTGTACCCGGCGCTGGAAGCCGCACAGGCCCTGGGTGCCACCGTGGTCAACATGCGCTGGGCCAAACCGCTGGACACGGATTTACTGCTGCAAATTGCGCGCAGCCACCAGGCGCTGGTCACCGTGGAGGAAGGGTGTCGCATGGGTGGCGCCGGTAGCGCAGTGCTGGAAGCTTTGCAGGCCGCGACGCTGGAAGTGCCGGTACTGCAATTGGGGCTGGATGATGCCTTCATCGAACACGGTGATCCGTCCCGCTTGCTGACCATGCAGGGGCTGGATGCGGCCGGTATCCAGGCCTCTATCGCCCGCCGTTTTGCACCCTTGCTGGCGCCGGTGGCGCGCGCGGCTTGAGGGCACACTGCCAAGCTTGCAGAATCCTGAAGGGCATTTTTTTTGGCCCGTTTCAAGGGAAAACCCCCACGGTTGGGCGCACCACGGTTCCTACAATCTTTGGTGACTCGTAGCAGTCCTTGCTGGGCGGAACGCACTGTGCAGTGAGATTGTCTTAACCCCCTTTTGGAGTACCAAGAATGGATCGTCGATCAATCATTAAAAACGCCGGCATTGCCGGCGTCCTGGCCGCAGGTGCAGCACCGGCAGTGCACGCGCAGACCGCCATTCGCTGGCGCCTGGCTTCCAGTTTCCCCAAATCACTGGACACCATTTTTGGTGCAGCCGATGATTTCGCCAAGAAGGTCGGCGAAATGTCGGGCGGCAAGTTCACCATCACCACCCACGCTGGCGGTGAGCTGATGCCGCCTTTTGGTGTGGTGGACGGCGTGCAAAATGGTACGGTCGAAATGGCTCACACCGCGCCCTACTACTTCCATGGCAAGGATGAAACTTTTGCACTGGGCTGCGCAGTCCCCTTTGGCCTGAACAGCCGCCAGATGACCGCATGGATGTACGAGGGCAACGGCTTGAAGCTGATGCGCGAGTTCTATGCCAAGTACAACATTATCAATTTCCCCGGCGGCAACACTGGCGCCCAGATGGGTGGCTGGTATCGCAAAGAGATTAAGTCGGTCAAGGACATCAAGGGCATGAAGTTCCGCGTTGGCGGATTTGCTGGCCGGGTATTTGAGCGCATGGGTGGTGTGCCGCAAAATATCCCTGGCGGTGAAATCTACCAGGCGCTGGAAAAGGGAACCATTGACGCCGCTGAGTGGGTTGGCCCCTACGACGACCAGAAGCTGGGCTTCAACAAGGTTG
Organism: Candidatus Aalborgicola defluviihabitans; assembly: GCF_016705985.1. Lineage (NCBI taxonomy): Bacteria > Pseudomonadati > Pseudomonadota > Betaproteobacteria > Burkholderiales > Comamonadaceae > Allorhodoferax (SeqCode) > Candidatus Aalborgicola defluviihabitans. The sequence continues at coordinate 374,041 of NZ_JADJKN010000006.1, read as the reverse complement.
CACCCTTCTACTACTACCCGGGTTGGTGGGAAGGCGGTCCACAGCTGGACTTCTTCATCAACGACAAGGCCTTCAACTCCCTGTCTGCCGAGAACAAGGTCATCGTCGAATGCGCGGCAGCGTTTGCCCACACATCCATGCAGGCCAAGTACGATGTCAAGAACCCTATGGCGCTCAAGCAGCTGGTGGGTGCCAACACCAAGGTTTTGCCTTTCCCCAAGGACGTGATGGACCTGGCCTTCAAAGAATCCATGGCTTTGTACAAAGAAGTTAGCGCCAAGAACCCCAACTTCAAAAAGGTCTACGACGACTACGCTGTCTTCCTTCGCGATGAAAACCTGTGGTTTCGTTTTACTGAAATGCGATTCGACCAGTTTATGCAGTCGCAAAAACTGTAAATCAGTTCCGCGCTTTACCAACAGAAAACCCCGCGCTGCGGGGTTTTTTTGTGCCTGGGGATCCGACGCCAGAGGTGATTCGTCCACTGCAGGTATTGCGATCCCGACGGAAACAGGTTGGGTTACCGAGATGCTGCCTTTGGAAATGGGCGTCGATACTGCCCACTAGCGCAGCCGTTCAAGTACGATTTCGGCTTGTTCGGGCAAGGTAACCTCAAATCTTCGCCGCCAACTTGGGCGGAGCTCCAATTCGGAATCAAGCATCCTATATCGGTTAATACGTGGTCGACCCAGTACCTCGCGTGCCGTTGCAATCCAATTACGTGAGCAACTGGCAGACTGCGTGAGAGTAACGCGACAGGCACCATTTCATGTCTTCAAGATTCGGTTTTTGGGCTTGAATTTCAGCCCAGGCAGCACGCATGACTTCATGATCCTGCTTTTGGCACATTTGGGTTTCCAAATACTCCAAATGCGATGCATCGGCGGCATAGGTAGGTTGATGCTTCGCCGCTTCAAAAATTTGTGCCATCCATATACGCGCTGGCATCCACTCCGCCGCGAATGGGTTGTACAAAGTCCCGTCCATGCCATTTTTGCAGGCGAGGAAGCGGCTCACGCGCTGTGCGGTTGCCGGCGGCGGCTTTGGGGAAAGGCGCCAATGGCCATCCAACGCCATAGAGGCACAGGCGCGGGTGAACGCCGCCATCGCGACGGCCTTTTTAATGGAAAGCGGTGTGTCGAATACCCGGACCTCGACGGTTCCGAATTCCGGCTTGGGCCGGACATCCCAATAAATGTCCTTCAGTGAATTGGCCAGGTCCGTCGCAAACACCTCGTCGCAGACTTCCTCAAAGTGCGCCCAGTCGCGCAACTCGGGCATAGGCCCCCCATGGGGATACATCAAAGTTTCGAGTGGGCGTGCAGCAGCGAAACCCGTATCGGCAAGCTGCAGGAAAGGCGACGCAGCAGCCATTGCGATGAACAATGGCGACATGGCCTGCAACACATTCCCGATGCGAATGGCGTCGTCACCAGAGGGCATGCCAATATGTACGTGCATTCCGTAGGTTGAAAAGCGTTTGGGCAGAAATCCAAACTTGCTTTCGAGCTCCTGTGCGCGATCGGTGGGTGCCATGATCCGGTCATTCCAAAACTGCGCCATTTGGGTTCCGCCGCCCCGAATATCCAGTCCCATGGTTTGAGCGATTTCGCGAATGTGCACGGCCAAAGTCTCAATTTCCTCATACATCGCGTCAGCGGATGTGTGGATGGAAGAATTGATCTCCATGGTGGACAGGGTTGCCTCCAGAGAGAAGCGCGCGATGTCTTCATGGTCGGCCAGGTTCTTCCAAATTTCCAGACTGGAAGGGGACAGCAGCCCCGTGGCTTGGTTGATGATTTGAAACTCCAGTTCAAGACCGAAGGTCAGTGCGTCTGATTTTGCGAATTCCATGATGATCTCCTCTTGATGGACGGATTGGTAATTGCCTGCACAAAGGCAAAGGCAAGCGCTGGTGTCAATCGCTAAACGACGGAACTTCTATTCGAACGCCTCGCTCGTGCCTCGCTGAGAAAGCAGTCCAGTATCGGCCGGTCATTGAAATTCGACGCAATGTCCGGCGAGTCAAATTCCGGGTGCCATTGCACACCAGCAACAAAGCTGCCGTTCGGCCGGCGGATGACCTCGATTCTTCCATCATTGGGGCATATCGCTTCCGTTTGAAAGCTGGGGGCTAGAACCTTGATTCCCTGATGGTGAATGCTGTTGACGGTAAATTCTGTTTGGCCGGGGTACAGTCCATGTAGCCAGCCACCCGGCGTGATTGAGAGCGCATGGATATTCTTCTCATATTGGCCATCACTGAAGTGGTTTACAGGACCCGGACACTGTGTCGGCAAATCTTGCCACAAGGTACCCCCAAATGCGACATTGAGCACCTGCAATCCGCGGCATATTCCAAACACAGGCTTGCCTGATTCGACGAAGGCGTGGATCAGCTCAATTTCATAGCGATCCCGCACAGGGTCGCCATGCCATTGGGGCTGTATAGGCGTTTCTCCATAGGATTGCGGTGCGACATCGTTTCCGCCCTGAAGCACCAGACCATCAAGCGCGTCCACATAGTGCCTCAAATTGAGGTGTTCTCTGCGAACCAGACTATCGGACTCAAAGGCCGGAATCATGACCGGAAGTGCGCCCGCTCGCATCAACCACAATGCCACGGATTGCTCCAGGTAATGCAGTGTTTTTGTCCACACCCCGCCGAGGTCGAGGATTGGGCCGTTGGGGTAGTAGATGCGGGCCGACACGCCAATGAGCATCGGTGGGTTTTCAAATGGCATTTTGCGTACCTCATGCTAGTTGAAGGCGTGCAAGACGCGTGCAGACAGTCCACGTCTATGATGGCGGGCCTGCCAAGAAACCCGATTGCCAGCGCAAATTGGTGCGGTGCAATGGGGTCGGATACAGCAATTATGGGGTAATTGCATGGGCCTGCTTCAAGCAGGTTTATGGGGCGCCTTCATGCGTTGGTTGAAGCCCGAAAATTGGCGCACGTCTGCTACACAATAAATAGGATTCTTCATGTTTGAAGTGGCCGTTATCTGCCTTTGCATTACTGCGGTTTTGGCGTATATCAACCACCGTTGGGTGGGTTTGCCTGGAACCATTGGCGTGATGTCCATTGCCATGCTCATTTCCCTGTGCATTGTGGGTATGCACCATTTGGGATTGGGTGAAATCTCGGTTCCGGCCATGGCATTTTTGCGCGGTATTGATTTTTCAATCGTGGTCATGGACGGCATGCTGTCGCTGTTGCTGTTTGCGGGGGCGTTGCATGTCGATATCAGCCAGCTTCGCAGTTACAAATGGCCCATTTTGGGTCTGGCGGTGATTGGCACGATGCTCTCAACGCTGATTGTTGGCGTTTGCACCTACTACATGCTGCATGCCGCAGGTCTGAGCACATCGTTTTGGTACTGCATGGTTTTTGGTGCATTGATTTCACCCACCGATCCTGTGGCTGTGCAGGGTGTCCTGAAACAATACAAAGCGCCAGACAGTTTGAATGTAGTGATTGCTGGAGAATCACTGTTTAACGACGGTGTCAGCGTGGTTCTCTTTTCGCTCTTGCTGGGCATTGCAATCAAGGGAGCTATTCCGCAGGCAGGTGACATCTCCTGGCTTGTATTGCACGAGGTCGGCGGCGGCCTGGCACTCGGGATGGTATTGGGTGCTGTGCTGTATTTCATGCTGCGCAGCATTGATAACTACAACGTTGAAGTGATGCTGACCTTGGCAGGTGTACTGGGCGGCTACTTGCTGGCGAAAAAATTGCACGTCTCCGGTCCGTTGGCGATGGTCGTCACGGGGCTGTTGATTGGCAACCATGGGCGCGACACGGCCATGTCCGATACAACGCGTCACCATGTGGACTTGTTTTGGGAGCTGGTGGACGAGATATTGAATGCTGTGCTTTTTGTCCTGTTGGGCCTGGAAATTATATTGTTGACTCTGTCATGGACGCTGTTCGGGATGAGTGTGGCTGTGATCGTCATTACGACAGTTGCACGGTGGCTGACGGTAGGGCTGCCCATTTGCCTGGCAGAGCGCAGGATGCGCCTGCCCAGAGGTGCCTGGAAGGTGCTGACATGGGGCGGGCTGCGTGGTGGTATATCAGTGGCCTTGGCGTTGTCCTTGCCGGCAGGCCCTTCCCGCAGCGTGGTTCTGGCGTTGACCTATGGCGTGGTGATTTTTTCCATGTTGGGCCAAGGGCTGACAATTGGCCGTGTTATTGAAAAATCCATCAGGACAGAAAATGGGATCAAGGAGTGAGTGTGAGCAATGAACGTCATCATGAAGCTGCTATGGAACCCGCATTGGCGCGGTTTAGGCATTCACTGGCCCATCGGTTCAGCCTGTTTGACGACAAGGCGGCGGATGAAGAAATTGAACGCCGCATTCGCGATGGTGTTGACCTGTCCGGTGCGACACCGTGGATTCTGATCTTTGCCATATTTGTGGCATCGGTAGGGCTTAACGTCAATTCCACGGCGGTCATCATTGGTGCCATGCTGATCTCGCCGTTGATGGGGCCCATCATGGGCGCTGGTCTGGGCGTTGCGGTTTACGATTTTGATTTGGTAAAGCGTGCACTCACCAATCTGGCGATTGCAACGCTGATCAGCTTGGTGGTTTCGGCGCTGTATTTTTTCGTGTCACCGTTGCATGAGGCGCAATCGGAACTGCTCGCCCGCACCACACCCACGGTATGGGACGTTCTCATTGCATTGTTCGGTGGTCTGGCTGGCATCATTGGTATGACGCGCCAGGAAAAGTCCAATGTAATTCCGGGTGTGGCCATTGCTACGGCCCTGATGCCTCCTGTTTGTACAGCGGGGTTTGGAATTGCCACGGGTCAATGGAGTTTTGTCGTGGGTGCGTTGTATTTGTACACGATCAATTGCGTTTTCATTGGACTTGCAACTGTCATTGGCATTCGCGTATTGAAGCTCAAGCGACACGGATTTGCCAATGCAAAGGTACAAAGGCAAGTTAAGTTCTACTTGCTACTCATCGCGTTGGGTACGGCGATACCCAGTACCTATTTGGCGTTCAATTTGGTAAAAGACGAAGTATTCAAATCCAATGTGAAGGCGTTCATTGGTCGGGAGTTCACGTTGGAAGGTACCCAAGTTGCCTACACGAAGATTGATCCCATCACCCGAACCATCGAGGTGGCATTGATTGGCCTACCCCTGAGTAAATCGATGCTCCAAAGTATCGAAGGACGATTGGCAGTTGCCAATCTGGCAGGTGCCAAAATTGTGGTGCACCAGACTGGAGACAATCGGGTGGATGTCACTGCGTTGAAGTCCAGCTTGTTGAGCGATTTGTACTCCAATGGCCAGGAGGCACTCAGACAAAAAGAAGAACAAGTCAAGAAACTGGAGCAGGAGCTTGCAGAGCGTAACGCCATTTACGAAAAAGCGGCCGATATTGATTTGGAACTACGGGCACAGTATCCCAATATTGCTTCCATTTTTCTGAGTGATGGTGTCGAACTTCATCCGGACGGCACAAAGACGAAGTTGGTTCAACTAACTGTCCGATCGACCAAGTCAATACCTTCAGCAGACAAGACCCGGATTGAAAACTGGTTCAAGGCACGGTCGAAGTCCGATGCGGTGGTTCTTAATTTTCGAATAGAACCGCAGCCCACTTCAGCGGCGAAACAGGGCAAAGCAAAAGTCTAGTTTGGGGTGGATGTGCGCCACGCGGCCAACTCAGAGTTCGGATCCATCATTGGTGACATTGGGTTTGAACACCAAACGCATGGAGCATTTGCCCGGTGTCATATCTCCAAACAAGGACACCTGGGCTTCCTGGATAACCCACATTGCGGACCGCGGGCTCAACCGGCTATCGATATCAGCGTAAAACTGCTGACCTTCACCATGCATCTGGTTGATTTGTTGAATGGCGGTTTCGAACCATTGTCCGGAGCCGCATTCTGCCGAACTGCTGGCCCAAGATTTTTCAATCCGCGACACCTTGCCGCTTTCCACAAAGTAGGTGTTCACAAAAGGCTGCCCTAGATACGGTTCCCCCGGTTTGGTCCACTTGCCCAACTCTCCTCGGGGTCCCTTGAGTGGACGAGAAATGCGCTTGATATTGGCGACGAGGGGTACAAAGTCGGCCTCGCGCAAGCCCAGATAGGAGATTTCATCGCCTGTGCTGATGAATGGTGCTTCAGACGGCCAGGCGTTCGCGCAGATGCATGCGCCGAGAACCCATCCGAGAATTGGCTTCTTCAAGATTTAACCAATCGAACAAATGTAGTTTGAAATAAATTGTAGCAAATGTATAATTTGCCCATCTCCCACTTTTCATACCGAGAAGAATCATCAAAATGATGCACGTTAAAAATCTGTTGACGCTGATGCTGGGCGCAAGTTTGCTTGCTGCTTGCTCCAGTGCCCCCAAAGTTGCGATCGAGAATCAACAACCTGCTGTTGCACAGGCTTCGGCTTCTACGCCCATGCCGCCAGCGGCCTCAAGGGTTGAGCCAGTAGTAATACCGCCGTATTTGGACCCCACAAGTGCAATGTCAAAAAATCGCAGCGTATTTTTCGACTACGACGTATTTGCAATCAAGCCAGAATACAACCAGATGCTGGAGATGCACGGAAAGTATTTGGAGACCAACCCAAAAATAAATATACGTGTGGAAGGAAATACCGACCAGCGTGGTAGCGCGGAATACAACCTGGCATTGGGTCAGAAACGGGCTGAGACTGTGGTTCGCGCATTGAAGGTTTATGGCGTGAAGGATTCGCAGATGGAGGCTGTTAGCTGGGGCAAAGAAAAGCCCGTGGCGATGGGGCAAACCGAGGCGGCATTTGCGCAAAACCGTCGTGCGGACTTGGTCTATCCCAGCAAGTAGTTCGATTTTTCGTTTACGTTGAGTTAGAGTGATGGAGTGATTTGGAGCCCTGCGGGGCTCCTTTTTTTGTGTCTGTGGAAGTGGGTTGCGGCAGGCGCAGTAGTTGCAGATCGGCCAGCGATGGGTACAACGGTGTACTGATGAGTCGGGCGATGGCACTGGACACCATGGCGCTGGTCATCAGGCTCAAAACCAGAGCATGCCCGTCCACCATTTCCATGACAATGATGAAAGCCGTCATAGGTGCCTGCGTAACGGCCGCCAAGAATCCGGCCATTCCCATTGCGATGAGTGCGGCGGTATACGGGTAACCGGTCAATTGGGCCACGTCATTTCCCAGGGCCCCACCAATGGTCAGTGCTGGCGCAAAAATACCGCCTGGCACGCCAGACCAGGTTGTCAGCCAGGTTGCAATAAACTTGAACAATACGAATAACGAGATAGATTCTCCGTTACTTTCCAGCATATTGCGTGTATGGGCGTATCCGCTGCCATAGCTCTCTCCATGGCTGGTGATGCCCAGTATCGCAATGCCCAAGCCGCATGCAGCGGCAAATGCGACGGGCGAGCTGCGCCGCAGCTGGCTGAACCAGTCTTGCGACCGCCCTGCCAGAGAGACCATCATTAGCCGGGAGAACAGCCCGCCCGCAATGCCGCAGCTGATGACAACCATGGCGGCTGGGAACAACAACGCCGTTGAAAGTTGGCCAATGCGAATAACGCCAAAATAGCTGGAATTCCCATTGAAGGACACGGACACCATACCTGCCAGGACGATCGCCACCAGAATGAGACTGTTGTTGCGCTGTTCCGGCTTTCTGGCCAATTCCTCAATCGCAAACATGACGCCGCCCAGGGGCGTATTGAAAGCGGCTGCGATTCCGGCCGCACCGCCAGCGATCAGCAAGCTGTGCTCGGATATATGTGCACGTTTTGGAATCCACCGTCGGCTGTGGTGCAAGACCCCAGCAGCAATTTGCACCGAAGGCCCCTCGCGCCCCAGTGAAAGTCCGGCGAGCAGCCCCCACGCCGATAGTGCAATTTTGATAATCGAAAGTTTGAGCGAAACAAAAATGGACCTTGATTTTTCATCGACAACGGGTTCCAGTGCCGCCATGACTTGCGGAATGCCCGAGCCCGAGGCTCCCGGTGCGAAGCGCAGCGTCAGCCATACGATGCAGGCGGTCGATAGGGGTGTCCACAACAATGGCATCCACCAATAGAGCTTTTCAACCAAAGAAAATCGGGCCAGTGCGTGTTCCGTTAGCCATGTGAATCCTACAACCGTCATGCCAGCAATCGCTGCAAAAGCGATGACCAGGACGCGACCACTCCAAAGATGCCAGTTGTAAAACTCTTTCCTGACTGCCGACATGACGTGGGGGTGTTGTCGCATGCTTAACTTTCGTGGTCAGCCAAATAGGTTTTAAAACAGGATGTCATTTTACATTGCAACAAATGTAAAATGTGCATTCAATACTATTGACTAGGTTCGATGGTGTTACCAGACGGCCTATCATGGTGGGTCCTATAGCAACTTATTATTCATGACTTCAGAAAAAGCAGGCAAGCCCGACCCCGTCACTCCAGCCAAGGTTTTGCGGCGGTTTCGGGTGGTCTTCAATGCCGTACGAACGCATTTTCGGCAAATTGAAAAGCGGGTTGGCCTGGGGGGAGCCCAGGTCTGGGCGTTGAGTTTGATTCGCAGCAACCCTGGTATTGGCATGGGCGGAATCGCTGCCAATATGGACATTCACCAATCTACAGCCAGCAATTTGATCAAAACGCTGGTGCTCAAGGAATTGATCACCATGGAGAAGTCGGCAGAAGACCGCCGCAGTGTCGAACTTCGCATCCTGCCGGCCGGGCGCAAGCTGTTGACCAAGGCGGGGGGGCCCTTTGAAGGGGTGCTGCCCGTCGCCTTGGGTAACTTGCATGAAAAGACCCTTAAGCGATTGGACTGTGATCTTGGCGAATTGATAGCCTTGCTGCAAGCCGATGAAGCAGCGGAAGAAACACCGTTGGCCGAGATTTGACACACTTGCACTATTTACATAAATTAAAACGCCCCGCAATGCGGGGCGTTTTCTATTCAGGGATTTATGGCCGCTGATTACTTCTTGGTATCGCCATTCATGGAGTCCTGCATGGCCTTCATGGGGTCTTCCTCTCCAGTCTTGCTCTCGGCCCCAGGGGCTGAGGCATCGGCTGCAGGCAGATCGACGGGCTCCTCGGTTCGGGTGGCTGCTTCCATCTGCAACTGAACCTGGTTCAGATCGACTTTAACTTCCTTGTCCAGACCACTGGAGACAATACCCGGGAAGAAGATGATCAGGCTCACCATGATGATCTGGATAACCACGAAGGGCACTGCACCCCAGTAAATTTGCATGGTGGTTACCGGAGCAATGGGCTTTTGGGTCACCCGATCGTTGTATTCCTTGTTCGGTGCCACGCTACGCAAATAGAACAAGGCGAAGCCAAAGGGTGGGTGCATGAATGAGGTCTGCATGTTCACGCCCAACAGGATGCCAAACCAGATCAGGTCAATGCCCAACTTCTCCGCCACGGGGGCCAGCAGCGGCACCACGATAAATGACAGCTCAAAGAAGTCCAGGAAAAAGGCTAGGAAGAAAATCAGCAGGTTGACCACAATCAGGAAACCAACCTGGCCACCGGGCAGGCCGGTGAGGAGGTGTTCCACCCATTTCTGACCGTCCACACCCTGGAACACCAGGCTGAAAATGGTGGATCCCACCAGAATGAAAACCACAAAGCTGGCCAGTTTGGTGGTGGATGTGAGGGCCTGTTTGAGCAGCGTAATACTCAGGCGACCGCGTGCCCAGGCCATGATGAGAGCACCCATGGCACCCATGGCGCCGCCTTCGGTGGGTGTAGCAATACCTAAGAAGATGGTGCCCAGCACCAGGAAGATCAGCAGAAGGGGCGGGATCAGCACGAAGGTCACACGTTCAGCCATGCGTGAGAGCAGGCCAAGACGGGTGATCTTGTTCAAAAGGGCCATCACAAAGGCCAACATGACACCGGCACACATGGACACGACAATGGTCTCATCCTTGGCAACGCTGTCGACCGTCTCGCCCTTGAACCAGCTGTAAACATTCGCATAGTGCTCGCCAAAGTAGACGGCCACGCCGGTCGCCACAATGGTCAGAATTAGCAGCGACAGCAGGCCGCTCTTGCCGTTGTCTTCACGGATAGTGCGTGCTTCCAGGGGCAGGGCCGGCACCATAGCTGGCTTAAAAATCGCAATAAAAATGACCCAACCCACATACATGGCTGTCAGCATGAAACCGGGAATGAAGGCACCCTTGTACATGTCACCCACGCTGCGTCCCAATTGGTCAGCCAGAATGATCAGTACCAGAGATGGTGGAATGATTTGGGCCAAAGTACCAGAGGCGGTAATGACGCCGGATGCGATGCGCCGGTCATAGCCATAGCGCAACATAATGGGCAGTGAGATCAGGCCCATGGAAATGACCGAGGCAGCTACCACCCCGGTGGTGGCTGCCAACAAGGCGCCCACAAAGATCACCGCAAAGGCCAGACCACCGCGCACCGGGCCGAACAATTGGCCAATAGTTTCCAGCAGGTCTTCGGCCATGCCGCTGCGCTCCAATATGAGCCCCATCAGCGTGAAGAAGGGAATGGCCAGCAGCGTGTCGTTCTGCATGATGCCGTACAGGCGCAGGGGCAGGGCCTGGAGCAGGGCCTCAGGCAGTACACCCAGTTCAACGCCGACAAAACCAAAGAACAGGCCGCAAGCGCCCAGACTGAAAGCCACTGGGAAACCCAATAGCAGGAAGAAGATCAGCCCCAGGAACATGATCGGGGCCAGATTGTTGATGATGAGTTGCATGGATGTTTCCCCGATCAGGCAGCTTTGTTCTTGGATTCAGCCAGCAGGCGAATCGCCTCGGCCAGCTCTTCTTCAGGAGTTTTGGCGACTTTTTTGGCTGTGGGGTCTTCGATTAGTCCTTGCAGGAAAGCCAGGCGCTTGATCAGCTCCGACCAGCCTTGCAGCAGCAACAGCGAGAAGCCGATGGGGATCAGCGCATACACCGGCCAGCGGATCAGGCCACCGGCGTTGGTGGAAATTTCACCGGATCGGTAGCCATTGAGGAAGAAAGGCACGCCAAACCACAGCATTGCGACACATACGGGGGTCAGGAACGCCGCAAATCCAAATACATCGACCCACATTTGCGTGCGCTTGGAGAAGTGGCTGTACACCACGTCGATCTTGACGTGCTCGCCATTGAGCAGGGTGTAGGCCGAAGCGATGAGGAATGAGGCGGCAAACAAATACCATTGCACTTCCAGAAAGGCGTTGGAGCCCACACTGAAAACCTTGCGGACGATGGCGTTCACGGCACTGATGACAGTGGAAGCGAGGATCAACCAGATAACGTACCTGCCGATGAAGCTGTTAAGCCCATCGACTGCTTTTGAAAACTTGAGTAAGGCGTTCATTGTGTCTCCGCAATGGATGAAGTTGTTACTGGCCCAAATTGCTCGCCAGATGGTGGGCAAAGTCTAAAGCGTATTGCCGCTGATGGCTTTAGGAAAGCTGACGGAAGATGTGTTTTGAACTGCGGGTAAACCCGCGCGCATTCAGTGAAGGAAGTGATTTTCGGCGATGTAGTACAGAGCACCGGCCACATAGCCCAGTAGCGCCAGGCCACTGATGCGACGCATGTACCAAAGGAAGTCGATCTTCTCCAAGCCCATGGCCGCCACACCAGCGGCGGAACCGATGATGAGAATGGAACCACCAGTGCCTGCGCAGTAGGCCATGAACTCCCACAGGAAGCTGTCCGTTGGGTGCTGTTGCAGGTTGTACATACCCATGGAGGCAGCTACCAGCGGCACGTTGTCCACCACGGCACTGACCAGCCCGATGATCATCACGATCACGTCCAGACGGCCCACGGTTTTATCCAGCCAATGCGCGATACCCGAAAGAACATGCGTGTGTTCCAGTACCGCCACCGACAGCAGGATTCCGATGAAGAATACAACAGCGCTCATGTCGATACGAGTCAGCGCACGTGCCAGCGTGAGCCGTTGCTTGCGCAAGTCTTCTTCCTGGCGATGCACCAGGTCACCCACCAGCCAGACCAACCCCAATCCAAACAAAATACCCATAAAAGGCGGCAGGTGCGTTACGGTTTTGAAAACAGGAACAGACACCAATACCCCGAGTCCCATCGAAAACATGAGGTTGCGTTCAAAAGCACTGGTTTCAAAAGGTGTTTCGTCCGGATCACGCTGTGGTGAAATGACTGGACGCGATCCCAACAACATGGCTGTCACGCCCAGTGGCACCAGCAGGTTGATCAGGGAAGGAACGAGCAGGCCTTTCATGATTTCAATGGCAGTGATTTGCCCACCGATCCACAGCATGGTGGTGGTCACGTCGCCAATGGGTGTCCAGGCACCGCCCGCGTTGGCAGCGATGACGATGATGCCGGCAAAAAACAGGCGGTCTTCGCGTTGGTCCAGCAATTTTTTCATCAGCGACACCATGACGATGGTGGTGGTCAGGTTGTCCAGAATCGCACTGAGAAAGAAAGATACAAAGCCCACCATCCACATCAGCGTTGACAACTTGGTGGTTTTAATGCGCGAGGTAATCACCTCAAAACCATTGTGCGCATCCACCACTTCCACAATGGTCATGGCACCCATCAAGAAGAACACGATTTGTGCGGTTCCCATCAGCGAATCGCCCAGTTGCGTGCTCACGATCTGCGGGTCGGTGCCCGACAGGGCGTACACCGTCCACAGCAGCCCCGCGCCCAGCAACGCTGTGGCCGACTTGTTGACTTTCAGTGGGTGTTCCAGCGCAATGGCCAGATAAGCCAGCACAAAGATGACGATGAGCGCTGTGAGCATGAATGTGTTCCTCGTTGTTATTGACCAGCCGTGCGCAGTCTAAGCGCTAGATACCAATCCACTGGCGAATGGCATGCACGTTGGCTGCGGTGCTGCGCCAAATGGGCGAATCTTTCACCCGGGCGATCAGAGCGTCTTTCCATGGCTTCCAGTGACCATACAGCCGCGCAAACCAAGCCAGCCGCATCAGAGCAGGTTGGGTCAGCGAGAACAGGCGGGCCACTATGGCCGTGCCTGCCACTTTGGCGGCCAGCACCAGGGTCAGGCCCAGGAAGGTGTGACCGCGACTGATCCAGTACAGCGCCACCAGCTTGACTGGCAGCAGCATGAGCGCCGGCACAAAAAACGCCACCAGCGCACCATAGGGTGGCAGACCGCTAACGAAGCGCTCCATGCGTCCCCACAGCGGTAGGCGCGCCAGGTGGGCCATCAGTCGCTGCAACGGCTCCCAGCCCCATTCTTCAAAGATCAGCACCAGGGCCAACACCGGGCCCAGGGTGAAGTTGAACAGAGTGGAGAGCAGGCGTTTTAAGAGAGGCATGGTGGCGCTGCACTCAGAGCGCTGGCAACCAATGCCGCGCGCTCCAGATTCCCGCAACCGTCAAGAGCAGGGAACCTGCGATGTGCAAGCACGCCGTGCCAAGAGCCAGCGCATAGCGCTCATGCATCAACAAGTTGACTACCTCGGCACTGAAGCTGGAAAACGTGGTCAAGCCGCCCAGAAAACCGGTAATTAGCGCCAAGCGCCAGACGGGATCAATTTGGGGCAGTGCCTGAAACACGGCCACGCAAATGCCGATGAGGTATCCGCCAATCAGGTTGGCCGCCAGCGTGCCCCACGGAATCACACCACTTGGGCTGAGCCACAGGCCCAGACCCCACCGTGCCAGTGCTCCCGCGCTGGCGCCCATACAAATTGCAATAACAGGCCACATGGGCCTAGTTTGCCATTTTTTCTGGTAGCCACGTCACGATGCCTGGAAAGGCATAGATCAGCGCCACTGCCATGCACATCAGAAAAAACATGGGCATGGTGACCTTGGCAATCCAGGTGAGTTGGCGCCCGGTCATACCCTGTAGCACGAACAGGTTGAAGCCGACCGGTGGCGTGATCTGGGCCATTTCGACCACCAGCACCACAAAAATACCAAACCACAAAGGATCGATGCCGGCGGCTTGCACGGTGGGCATCAGCACGCCCATGGTCAGCACCACGATGGAGATGCCGTCCAGAAAGCAGCCCAGGATAGCGAAAAAGACAGACAAGGCCACGATCAGTTGTGCCTTGGATAAGCCCAGCGTGCCAATCCATTCTGCCAGGTGGCGTGGCAGGCCAATGTAGCCCATGGCCAGCGTCAAAAACGCGGCCCCCGCCAGTATGAGTGCGATCATGCAGTACAGCCGGGTGGCGCCCATGATGGCGCCTTTGAACGCGGCCCAGTTCATTGAGCCCTGCAGCGTGGACAGAATCAACGAGCCCACCACACCCACCGCAGCGGCCTCAGTGGCCGTGGCGATGCCGGTATAGATCGAGCCCAGCACAGCGGTGATCAACAGCACGACGGGTATCAAACTGCGCGATGCGGCGAGCTTTTGCCGAAATGTGGTTGCGCCATCGGCAGCGGGCACTTGGTCCGGGTGGCGCAGTGCCCAAAACATGATGTAGCCCGAGAACAGGCTGGCCAGCAACAGGCCCGGCAGCACACCGGCGATGAACAGTTTGGAGATGGACACCTCGGCGGCCACACCGTAGACGATCATGATGATGGACGGCGGTATCAACAGGCCCAAGGTGGCGGCGCCAGCCAGCGTGCCGACCACCATGTGCTCAGGGTAACCGCGGCGCGTTAGCTCGGGCAATGTCATTTTGCCGATGGTGGCGCAGGTGGCGGCGCTGGACCCCGACACGGCGGCAAAGATCGTGCAACCAATCACGTTGGTATGCAGCAGGCGGCCCGGCAAGCCTTGCACCCACGGTGCCAGGCCCTTGAACATGTCTTGGCTCAGGCGGGTGCGAAACAAAATCTCGCCCATCCAGACAAACAGGGGCAGGGCGGTCAGCGTCCAACTGCTGGACGAGCCCCACACGGTGACGGCCATCGCATCACCTGCAGGCCTGGACGAGAAAAGCGTAACCGCCATCCAGGCCACTCCGGTCAGCGTGAGGCCCACCCAGACGCCGCTGCCCAATATCAGGAGCAGCGACACCAGCAAGGCGGCGGTCATGGCGAAATCACTCATTGCGTAAAGGCTCCTCGCTGGTCGGCACGGTGCGTTGGCCCCGCAGCTCCAAAATCAGCTCGTCGATGAAGGCGATGGCCAAAATAACCGCACCCACCCCCATGGCGATTTGCGGAATCCACAGCGGCGTGGCATCGCTGCCGGTAGAGATATCGTTGAAGTTGCGCGACTGCCACGACAGGCGGCAGCAGTAGAACGCGAACAGCGAGGACAGCACGGTGGCAAACGCCAAGGCCCAGACCTCCAGCGCCTTCTTCCAGCGCCCAGACAACGCTGCCAGCACCAACGTCACGCGGATGTGTTCCCCGCGCTTGAGCGTATGTGCCAATGCCAAAAAACCGCTGGCCGCCATCAGGTAGCCCGCATACGCATCGGTGCCCGGCACATAAAAGTGGAACTGCCGCCCACCAATGGACAGCAGCACCATGATGAGCAAACCGAATAAGCACAGCGCCGCCAGCGCGGCAGCGCCGTCATACAGTGCGTTCATTACCTTGCGCACCAATAATCCTGGCACGTGATTAAGGCTTGTTGTAGGCGTCGAGAACCGCTTTGCCCTCAGCACCGGATTTTTCCAGCCATTCCTTGACCATGGTGTCGCCGACCTTCTTCATGTCGGCTTTGAGCGCGGCCGATGGCACCACGATGTTCATGCCGTTGGCTTTGAGTTTGTCCATTGATTCGACATTGACACGCTTGCTGGCAGCCAGGCCACGGGCTTCAGCATCGGCTGCGGCTTTCAACACCACGGCTTGCGTGGGCTTGTCCAGCGCGTCGAACGCGGCCTTGTTGACGATGACCGCGTTCTTGGGCAGCCAGGCTTGCATGTCGTAGTAGTACTTCAGGTTTTCGTACAGCTTGCTGTCTACGCCCGAAGCGCCAGATGTCATGGTGGCCTCCACCACGCCGGTGGCAAAGGCTTGCGAGAGCTCTGCTGCCTGCACCGTGACGGGCTGCGCGCCCACCAGTTCGGCGATGCGGCTGGTGGCCGGGCTGTAGGCGCGCCACTTGATGCCTTTCAGGTCGGCCGCTGAATTAAGCGGCTTCTTGCTGTAAATACCTTGGGGCGGCCACGCTACGGCATAGAGCAGATTCATGCCCTGCTCCGCCAGCTTTTTCTCCAGCGCAGGCTTCTGGGCTTTGTACAACTTGGTGGACTCGTCATAGCTGTCGGCCAAAAAAGGTAGGCCATCCACGCCAAAAATTTGCCACTCGTTCTGGAAATTCACCAACAAAATTTCACCCGCCTGGGCTTGCCCACCTTGTACGGCGCGTTTGATCTCGGGTGCCTTGAACAACGCTGCATTGGCGTGCACGGTGATCTTGAGTTTGCCACCGCTGGCCTTGTCCACATCATTGGCAAACTGCTGCAGGTTTTCGGTGTGGAAGTTGGTAGCGGGGTAGGCGGCGGCCAAGTCCCACTTGGTTTGGGCAAAGGCAGTGCTAGCCATACCGAGTGTAAGTGCGGTGGCAGTGGCAGTCATGACAAACAGGCGACGTTTCATGGTTACTCCGTAAGTAAAAGTGGACAGGGCAGATGGCTGAATGTAGTTCGCAATCGGGCGTAGCATCTCGGTGTTTTCCCTAAACGTCAACAAATTGTTGATGAATTGTCGTTGAACTGCCTACAATCCGACCACGCAACATTGATGCCAACCCGGAGTACCCCATGGCCAAGAAACCGGCTTCTTCTGTGACTACAGCCCCTGCGGCTAAGTCTACGTCGCAGGCTCCCATCGTGTCGTCCGCGCACCTGGTGTCGCCGCGTAGTTCGGAGATGAGCGAGTTCGAGTTTGGCCTTATCGTGGCGGGCAACGCCTTTCACCGCTGGATCACGCACTGCATGAGTGCGGCGGGGCTCAAGGATTTCACGCCGCTGGACGTGTTGGTGCTGCACCATGTGACGCACCGTGCCCGCAATAAGCGCCTGGCCGACATTTGCTTCATCATGAATGTGGAAGACACCCACCTCATCAACTACGCGCTAAAAAAGCTGCAAAACCTGGGTGTGGTCGAGTCCAGCAAAAATGGCAAGGACGTAACCTATTCCTCCACCGAGACGGGGCGGGGCTTTGTGGTGCGCTACCGCGAGATCCGCGAGTCTTGCTTGATAGACGCCCTGAACGCCGACGACGGCCTGAACCGCGACATTGGCGAACTCGCGCGCCTGTTGCGCTTGCTCTCTGGTATCTACGACCAAGCAGCACGTTCGGCTGCATCGCTATGAACCCATCTACGACTTCCCGATGGCAATTCTGGATCGACCGCGGCGGTACCTTCACCGACGTGGTGGGGAAGCGCCCGGACGGCACATTGGTGACGCACAAGCTGCTCAGTGAGAACCCTGAACAGTATCGCGATGCAGCGGTTGCGGGCATACGCCACTTGCTGGGCCTCAAGCAGCATGAACCGGTAACCCCTGACTTGGTGGCCTGCGTGAAGATGGGCACCACGGTAGCCACCAACGCGCTGTTGGAGCGCCAGGGCGAGCCCACACTGTTGGTTACCACGCGCGGCTTTCGCGATGCGCTGCGCATTGCCTACCAAAACCGTCCGCGCATTTTTGACCGTAACATCCAGTTGCCTGAGCTGCTGTACAGCGCCGTAGTCGAGGCCCACGAGCGCGTGGGTGCACATGGCGACGTCATCGAGAATTTGGATGAGACGCTATTAAAAGAGGAGCTACTAACGCAATATTCACGAGGGCTACGCAGCGTTGCGATCGTATTTATGCACGGCTATCGTTACACCGCACATGAGCTGGCGGCCAAGCGTATTGCGCAGGAGATTGGCTTCACGCAGATCAGCACCTCGCATGAAACCAGCCCGATGATGAAGTTCGTCAGCCGGGGCGACACCACCGTGGTCGACGCCTACCTGTCGCCGATTTTGCGCCGCTATGTGGAGCAGGTGGCCGGGGAAATGCCAGGTGTGAAGCTGTTCTTCATGCAGTCGTCCGGCGGGCTGACCGACGCCCACAGTTTCCAGGGCAAGGACGCCATTTTGAGCGGACCGGCCGGTGGCATTGTGGGCATGGCCCGCACAGCGGCTATCGCTGGGATCGAGAAGACGATTGGCTTTGACATGGGTGGCACATCTACCGACGTGTCCCACTACGCCGGTGAGTTCGAGCGCGAGTTCGAGACCCAGGTGGCCGGTGTTCGGATGCGTGCACCCATGATGAGCATCCACACCGTGGCGGCCGGTGGTGGCTCTTTGCTGGCCTTCGATGGTTCGCGCTTTCGCGTTGGGCCAGAGAGTGCGGGTGCCAATCCCGGCCCGGCCAGCTACCGCCGCGGCGGCGCGCTGGCGGTGACCGATGCGAATGTGATGCTGGGCAAGATTCAGCCCCGTTACTTTCCCAAGGTGTTTGGCCCGCACGCCAATGAAGCCCTGAGCCTGGAGGCCGTGCAAGAGAAGTTTGCCGAGCTGGCCACGCGCACAGAGCGCCCTGCCGAAGAAGTGGCTGAAGGCTTCATCAACATCGCCGTGCAGCAGATGGCCAACGCCATCAAGAAGATTTCGGTGGCCCGCGGCTACGACGTGACCGGCTACACGCTGCAGTGCTTTGGCGGCGCCGGTGGGCAGCACGCCTGCCTGGTGGCCGACGCGCTGGGCATGACCCGTGTTTTTGTGCACCCGCTGGCCGGTGTGCTCAGCGCCTATGGCATGGGGTTGGCCGACCAGACCGTGATCCGGGAGCAGGCGGTGGAGGTGAAGCTGCAGGTGGCAGCGCTGCCCGA
Source organism: Candidatus Aalborgicola defluviihabitans (assembly GCF_016705985.1). Classification (NCBI taxonomy): domain Bacteria; kingdom Pseudomonadati; phylum Pseudomonadota; class Betaproteobacteria; order Burkholderiales; family Comamonadaceae; genus Allorhodoferax (SeqCode); species Candidatus Aalborgicola defluviihabitans. The sequence goes on along the minus strand of NZ_JADJKN010000006.1, from coordinate 355,288 downwards.
TATCGCGGCCCGCCTGGATGCGCTGGCGGCGCAAGCCGAAGGTGAATTGCGGGGTCAACAGGTCAACCAAGGTGCCATCACCACCCACCGGCGTGTACACGTCCGCTATGAGGGCAGTGATTCTGCGTTGGTGGTGTCGTATCCGCAGGCCGCCAATGCAGAGACTACGGTCGCGTTGATCGTGGCTGCCTTTGAGGCTGCCTACCGCCAGCGTTTTGCGTTCCTGATGGAGGGCAAGGGCCTGATTGTGGAAGCCGTGTCGGTGGAAGCCGTCATTGCAGGAGACGCCCCCGAAGAGCCACGCCACGCCATGCATCCGCCACGCGACCTGCAGGCCTGTGGTGCGGTGCGCGAGAGGGTGCGCATGTACTCGGGCGGACAGTGGGTGCAAGCCGCTCTGGTGGTGCGCGAGGACTTGCGCCCAGGTGATGTCATTCCTGGCCCGGCCATCATCGCCGAGAAGAACGCGACCACCGTGGTAGAGCCCGGCTGGCAGGCAACGCTTACAGAATTTGACCATCTAGCCCTCGTCCGTATTGAAAAGCGTGCTATCAAATATGCAGTAGGCACCACGGTGGACCCGGTGCTGCTGGAGGTGTTCAACAACCTGTTCATGAACATCGCCGAGCAAATGGGCCTGCAATTGCAGAACACGGCCTACTCGGTCAACATCAAGGAGCGGCTGGACTTTAGCTGCGCGCTGTTCGACGCGACTGGCAACCTGATCGCCAACGCGCCGCATATTCCGGTGCACCTGGGCTCTATGGGCGAAAGCATCATGACCGTGGTGCGCGAGAACGCCAACACCATGCAACCCGGCGACGTCTATGTGTTGAACGACCCCTACCATGGCGGCACGCACCTGCCCGATATCACCGTCATCACGCCGGTGTACCTGGACGGAAAGACACTGAGCGCCGCCGGGCCGCCCCAAGGCGCGAGCGCCCCCTCGGGGGGCAGCGCAGTACGCGAAGCGACAAGCGTGGGGGCCATGTTCTACGTGGGTTCCAGAGGCCACCATGCTGACGTGGGTGGCACCACGCCGGGCTCCATGCCGCCGTTCTCCACGCGCATTGAAGAAGAGGGCGTGCAGATCAACAACTTCAAGCTGGTAGACCGTGGCGTGCTGCGCGAGGCGGAGATGGTGGCCTTGCTCAGCAGCGGCGAATTCCCGTCGCGCAATACGCAGCAAAACATGGCCGACCTGAATGCACAGATTGCGTCGAATGAAAAGGGGGTTCAAGAGTTGCGCAAGATGGTGGAGCATTTTGGCCTGGATGTTGTGCAAGCCTATATGCGACATGTGCAGGACAACGCCGAGGAGTCGGTGCGCCGCGTGATCACCCGACTGAAAGACGGCGCGTTTACGTTGCCGCTAGACAATGGCGCGCAGATCCAGGTGGCGATCCGTGTCAACGCGCAAGAGCGCAGCGCGGTGATCGACTTCACCGGCACCTCACCCCAGCAGATCAACAACTTCAACGCACCGACGGCGGTGTGCATGGCGGCGGTGCTGTATGTGTTCCGCACGCTGGTGGACGACGACATTCCGCTCAACGCCGGTTGCTTGAAGCCGCTGCAGGTCATCATCCCGCCAGGCTCCATGCTGAACCCCAACCCCCCGGCCTCGGTAGTAGCGGGCAATGTGGAAACGTCAAGTTGCATCACCAATGCGCTCTACGGCGCTTTGGGTGTGATGGCGGCCAGCCAGTGCACCATGAACAACTTCACGTTTGGCAATGCAAAGTACCAGTATTACGAGACCATTTCGGGTGGCTCAGGTGCAGGTGCGTTGACCAATATTGCCGGTGAAACCACAGGCGGCTTTAACGGCACCAGCGTGGTGCAAACCCACATGACCAACTCGCGCTTGACGGACCCCGAGATTTTTGAATTCCGCTTCCCGGTGCGCTTGGAGAGCTACGAGATCCGTGAAGGATCGGGCGGCAAGGGACGATGGCACGGTGGTGACGGCGGTGTGCGCCGCGTGCGCTTTCTGGAGCCCATGACGGCCAGCATTTTGTCCAATGGCCGCGTCCACGGCGCCTTCGGCATGGCCGGTGGCGGGGCGGGGCAGGTAGGCATCAACCGCGTGGTGCGCGGGGATGGCACGGTGGAAGACTTGGGGCACATTGGCCAAGCCGAGATGGCTGCGGGCGATGTGTTCGAAATCCACACGCCGGGGGGCGGTGGGTTTGGTGAAAACCCCCGAAGCAATATCAATCCCCCTGCTTGCTCACCTCAAGTCGATTAAGGTCGAACCCCATGCGGGTCAACCGGCCCAATAATGCCTCATAGGCTGCAGGGTCTGCCTTTGAAACCCTGGACAGAATCCACAAATACTCTCGCTTGGGTTCACTGACAGCGACCAACTGATACGCCGGGTCAATGTCGATGACCCAGTAGTCACCCCACACCGCAGGGATGAATGACAGCCAGGCCGGCGCGAAACGGACCTGCAGTTTGGGCGAATTCTTTTCACCAATCTGGCGAGCAACCCCAACGGCTTGCGTCATTTCCCCGTTGGCTTGTCGGCAGCGGTTGATCACCTGCACTGTGCCATCTGGTTGAGCGTTGTATTGCGCCCTTGTATCTGAAACGCACTGTTTCTGGAATCGGTTTGGAAACTTGGCGAGCTCATACCAATTGCCCATATACCTGGCGACATCCAGGCTGGAAATCGGTGTCAAAACGGGTGGCGATGGCGTGGCCACGTCGGCGGCATGCGAAAAGGTTACGCTCAAAGCAAGGGCGATGGCTGCAAGTGTGTACTTCATTATTTTGGGCGCTTGAACGTGATTCAACATGCACTTCCCCCAGTGTAGGGGCCTGCGCGGCTCCGCAATGTGCGCTGGTGCACATCATGGCAAATGGCTACCCAGGCACCAGCCGCGCGAGGGTTTACCGTTAACAAGGTCGCGAAGCCCCCCTTCTGGCCGCATGGGTTCTTGTTGTGACTTAATATTCTAATTATGAACTATTTAGTTCACAACCGATAAGGAGACTTCATGATTCAACTTCGCACACTCTTGATCTCAAGCGTAATCGCAGCCACTCTGGGATTGACAGCTTGTGGCAGCGCCATGATGGGCAACACGACAGCCATTTCGGCCAAGCTCTCCAGTGCCAATGAAGTGCCGGCCAATAGCAGTGCTGGCACAGGCATGCTGGATGCCAGCTTCAACAAGGACACCAGCGTATTGACCTGGACCGTCAGCTATAGCGGAATGACCGGGCCGGTGACCGCCGGACACTTTCATGGCCCTGCAATGGCGGGGACCAATGCCGGTGTAGTGCAGGGATTCAGCGGCAGTATGGACAGCCCGATCAAAGGCTCAGCAACCTTGACGGCTGCACAAGCTGCTGACTTGTTGGCAGGCAAGTGGTACGTCAACCTGCACACCGCAGCCAATAAGGGCGGAGAAATCCGTGGACAAGCTACCGTCGCGAACTAAAGAATCTATCGGCTCGATGGGCTATTGGTGGCACATCAAATTGGTCGTTTTAAAAAATGAGTTGCGACGGTGTTCGCGCAGGGCGTCGTGCACACTCGCTTCGACCATGTACTGCATGCGCCGGTAGCTAAAGTGCATTGTAAAGTCGTCATTTTCCCCATACAGCCGCTCACAAACTGAACCTGGTGATGTCGGCTTCTCCACTTTCTATTCTCTATTCTGTCCTAAGGGTTGATCGCTCGCCGGAGTATTTCAATGGAATCAGTACGCAAATACGTAAGCCGGAACCTGTCACTTCATTTGAAAAGCCTACATTGAGCTCCGCGCCAATCCGATCGGCAATGGTTTTTACAATGGCAAGCCCCAGCCCTGAGCCCACCTGATTGTTGCCCAGAGTGCGATAAAAAGGGTCAAACACACGCAGACGTTCGTCCACTGCAATACCGGGGCCAGAATCCTTGATTTGCAGTGTGGCGCGGCCTGCGTGGACAGTCACCGACAGATCGACCTTGCCGCCTTCAGGTGTGTAGCGAATGGCGTTGTCGACCAGATTCTTGACGATTGCTATTAAATCCAACTCGCTCATGAATACCTGTGCATCGTGCGTGCCTTCTACGCCAATGTCGATGTGCTTGGCCTCGGCCAGTGGCAACAGGTCTTCCAGTACGCGGCGGTAGACGCCTTGTACCGAAATAGGAGTTTCGGGCACGTCAGATGTTGCCTGGGCTTTGGCCAGGGTCAGAAGTTGGTCCAGCAGGTTGCGACCGCGTTCAATACCCCGTTGCAGGGTGACGAGCCGTTCGCGGGCCTGTGCTGGCATTTCTGCTTCGGCCAGCCGCTCTGCTTGCAAGGACATGGCCGTCAAAGGGGAACGCAGTTCATGTGCGGCATCGGCCACAAAGCGACGCTGGGCCTCCATAGACTGGTCAACACGGGTGAGCAAGCGATTGATCGCCACCACAAACGGCCGTACTTCGATGGGAAGGTGCTCTTCTGCTACCGGGTGCAGCGCTTGTTCTGAGCGTTGGTCGATTTCCTTCGAGAGCGTCGCAATGGGCCGGAACATCTTGCGAACCAGATTCGCCACGATCAGCAGCAGGATAGGCACCAGTATCAAAAACGGCATCAAGGTTCGTAATGCACTGTCGCGTGCAATTTCATCACGCACTCCCGTTTCTTGTGCCACGGCGATACGTTCACCCAAAGCGGTGGTTTTTACCAGCACGTGAAACGGTTCCCCGGCAAGGTCCAGCGTGTGCATGCCGTCGGTGAGCGTGGCCGGAATAGGCAACAGTGCGCCCGTATCGAGTTGCCCGGTCGCCTTCGCGCCGTCGGCTAGTCGCTGAACGACGATGCGGGACTCTTCATCGCCGTCTTGGGCCTTTTTGTTGTCCCCCGCGCGAACGGTTGGCAGGTGCTGCCGGTTAAACAGGGCCGCCACCTGGCGCAGCGTGTCGTCTTGCAACTCGTGTGCTTCGTCGAATGCGGCCATGAACGAGAAAATACCCGCCACTACCGCCACCACCAGAATCACCAGCGACAGGGTGAGAGACAGCTTGAGCTGAATTGATGCGTTCAGGCGCTTTTTGAAACCATCCATCCCACCCCCCTGACATTCTTGATGGCGTCGCTGCCCAGTTTGCGCCGCAGCGCGTGGATCAAAAACTCGACCGCGTTGCTTTCAACTTCTTCTCCCCAGCCATAGATGCGGTCTTCCAGATCGCTGCGCGACAGAATAGCCCCCGGGCGCACCAGCAAGGCTTGCAAAAGCGCGAATTCCCGGTTGGAGAGTTGCAACGGGGCAGCGCCATGGGCCACAACTTCGTGCGTGGCCGGGTCGAGTGACAGGGCGCCATTGCTCAGTACCGGCACCGCATGGCCACCTTTGCGGCGCAGCACGGCGCGCATGCGGGCCAGCAGTTCGGCCATTTCAAACGGTTTGAGCACGTAGTCATCGGCCCCGCCATCTAGGCCGCGCAGCCGGTCATCCAGTCCATCGCGGGCGGTGATGATGAGCAGCGGCACCGGGTTGTCTTTGGCGCGGATGTTGGCCAACACCTCTAGCCCATCCTTGCCGGGCAGGCCCAAATCGAGCAGCACCAAGTCATAGTGTTGGCACGCCAGGGTGGTGAGAGCGGTTTGGCCGTTCTTCACCCAGTCGGTCGCGTAGGTGGCATCTTTCAATGCCGCTTGAATCGCCTCGCCAATCATGGTGTCGTCTTCGACCAGCAATACACGCATTACGTATCCCGTTCAAGTTTTGTTTTTTGCCCCACGGCGCCGCTCCACCAGCCACCACACCAGACCCAGAATCAGAAGAATCGACAAGCCCCACAGTTCATCTGCATCCACGGCCTTGAGCAAATGGATCAGCGCGTGACCGGCCCCGTAACCGACACTGGCAATGAGCGTCGCCCAAAGTAGCGCTCCCAGCCCATTGAGTAGAAAAAACCGAGGCCATGAAACGCTGCTCATACCAATGGCAATCGGCCCGGCGATGCGCAGTCCATACAAGAATCGGATGGACAAAATCAGCGGCAAGTGGTGGCGCTCCAACAGGTCATTGACGCGGTCAGCACGTGGCTGCAGGGACGGGTATCGCGCCAGCAGCGTTATGCCATACCGGCGCCCGATCAAAAATACATTTGGTCGCCCAGAAAACTGGCGAGGGCGGCCACTGAAATCACCGCCGGCATGGCCAAATGGCCGCGAGCGGCCGCCGCTCCCGCGATGAGCAAAACGGATTCCCCTTCCAAAAAGGTGCCCACCGCCACGGCGACGTAGCCGTAGGATTGCACCCACTCTGCGATATTCATCCTTCGATTGTCTTTCGTTAACGATGGATGGCTCTGCCGCCTATCCATCCGCAGGGCTTGTTCAATGTGCTGTTTTGGCTGCGCGTTGTTTGAACAGCAAGATGCTGCTCAGCATGAACGCCAAAAGCGCGGACGATGCCCAATAGCGACTCAAGGCCAGTCCACCTGCGTTGAGCGGCTTGTCCAGAAAATCGCCCACCACAGCACCCAACGGCCGGGTCAGAATAAACGCGGCCCAGAAAAGCAGGGTGCGCGACATATTTGTCCAGAAATAAGCCGCCGCCACCACTGCCAACAGCGCACCGAACACCATCGCCCCACCGGTGTAACCGAGTCCAGCCGTGCCGGCTGTCCAATCCCCCAGCGCAGTACCCAAGGTCTGGGAGAACATGATCGTGACCCAGTAGAACATTTCGGCTTTGGGTGAACTGACGCTGCTGACCGATACCGTGCCAAGCGTACGATGCCAGACGAACAGTGAGCCCAGCAGCAGGGTCAATAGCAAGCTTGAGCCGCCAGCGTACCCGATGCCGAGGGAGCGATCCACGAAGTCCGCCAGCGTAGTGCCGACGGTGGTGGTGGCAACAATCGTGGCCCAATAAAGTAGGGGTTTGAACGTTTCGGCTTTGATTTGTGCCATGACTGCCACTAGAAACACTGCGGCAAAAATGACGGTGCCGACAAGGTACCCCAGGTTCATTGACATCGAGACCGCGTCGCCCCCAGTCTCGCCCAGCGTGGTGGCTGCGATTTTGATGATCCAGAAAATCAAGGTGACTTCGGGCACCTTGCTTAAGGTTTTTTGAGTTGAGTCGTTCATTTTGATTCGTGGTAACCGGTTAATTTTTGCGCGGATGCGAATTTGAAGGTGATGGTGGGTTATTCGACGGCTTGAACGTTTTTGGTGTTGCCCACGTTGAACTGCGCAACCGCCACCAGCAGCACAATCACCGTCAAGAACAAGGCGCTGGTCCACATGGCACCCATGCCCAGACCGCCGTAGGTTTTGGCCTGTGTCAGTAAGTCGCCCAGCGAGGCGCCTAAGGGGCGCGTCAGGATGTAGCCAATCCAGAAAGTCAGCACGGCGTTTGCGCCCAGGCGCCAGGCTGTGTAGGTGGCAGCAATCAAGGTGCTGAAAGCCACGAGGCCCCAGGTGAAGCCAAGGTGCAGCGCTTCAGTGGCCAGATCGCCAGCTGCCGTGCCCAGTGCGAACGTGCACAAAATGGCCAACCAGTAAAACAACTCTCGTCTGCGCGTGAAGATCTCGTGGATGGACAGCGAGCGCTCCACCCCATACCAGACAGCGAAGATGGCGGCCAGCGCCACGGCGAACACCGAGGTGCTGAGGTAGAGGCTGACGCCCAGGCCATCGGTGAATAAGTCAGTAATTTGCGTGCCTACAATGCTCACCAGCACCACCGTGAGCCAATAAATCCAGGGCGTGTAGCGTTGTGTGCGCAACTGGACGAACAGGGCAGTTACCAGCAGTGCGGCCATGACCGCACGGGTGACATTTTGGCCCAGTCCTGCATCGACTGCCAGGTAATCAGCACCCGTCTCGCCCACCGTGGTGCACATGATCTTGATGACCCAAAACGCGAGGGTGACCGAAGGTACTTTATTCAACCAGTGGGTTGATTCGGGTATTTTGAGTGTGTTCATGGCCTGGTGCGTGCTTAGTCTTGTTCGTCGTGGTCGTCATCACGATCGGCCTTGTCCTTGGCGGACGAAATGACCGTGCCCTTGTCGGCATCAACCCTGACGTCGAAGACTTTGGCTCCGCTGACGATTTCCACGTCGTAAACCCACCCCTGTTTTGAGTTTTCAAACTCGGCCTGTGACGCTTTGCCATTGGTGTGTTGCTCAGCCACGGTGACGGCCTGTACTAACGAAATCTTCGCCTTGTTAATAGCTATGGCGTCGTTTTCCACACCGCCGTTGGCGGCATAGGCAATGGTGCCTGCTGCACCAATAGCAGCGGCAACGGCTAAAAGGGAAAGTTTGCTGTAGCGAGTCATAGAGTTCTCCAATAGACGCAGGAATTTGCGTATTGGTGAGACTAGGGCGACAGACTTAGCTGATACTGAGCCGGTGAAATTACCGTCGTAGAGGATGGCTCAGGGCCTTAGCCCGTTGCAGCTTCCGGGTTTGGGGGCCGTCCCGACAAGTGCCACGTCAACGTTTGATCGCCAGCAGCAGAACACCCCCTGCCACCATCGCGATACCTGTCCACTCTTGCAGAGAAGGACGCTCCCCCAGGAAGGCGAAGGCAAAGATCGCCACCAGCACCAGACTGAGCTTGTCCACAGGTGCCACTTTGGACGCTTCCCCGATCTTGAGCGCACGGAAATAGCACACCCATGAAGCGCCTGTTGCAAGGCCGGACAGGGTCAGAAAAAGCCATGTTTTGCCGGAAAGCTCGAAGGGGTTGGACCATTTCCCCGCGTACACCACAAATAGCGACAGCACCACAATGATGATCGCAGTCCGGATTAAGGTAGACAGGTCGGAATCCACCCCCTGAATCCCAATCTTGGCGAAGATGGCTGTCAAAGCGGCAAACACAGCCGAGAGAACCGCCCAATAAAACCAACTGGAAGAAGTTGCCATGGTCAGGCCCTTGTTTTCGTGAATGCCAAGCTGAACTTAATCTATCTGCAGCTTACTGTCGTTTGGCCCGGTCCAACAACCAATGGGCTATGACCAGCCAAAGGATTGCCCATGCACCACCAAATGACCAGCCTGCGATGACGTCAGTGGCCCAGTGCACACCCAAGCCAACCCGGCTCAGTCCTACCAAGGTACTCATAAAGCCCGCTGCTGCCAAGATGTAGATCTTCTCACCAAGTTGGCCCCGGGTGTTGGCAATGACAACCCCGATCGTCAAGAAGACCAAGGCAGACATTGTCGAATGCCCACTCGGGAAGCTCATTCCCGATACGACGAATTCGGCATAGGACGGATCGGGACGCGCACGGCCAAAGAGTGCCTTAAAAAGACTGACCAGCAGGGTACCTGTGATGACTGACGTAGCGACCAATGCTGCGGTCACCCGAGACCTAAAAAATGCCTGATATCCCACGCAACCCAGTGTCAGTAGTGTGAGCACTACCGTACTTCCCACGCCGCTGAGGTCGCGCAAGACCTCAGCCAGCCAAAGATGATTGGTGCGCAGCTCCTTTGCGTACTGAACCACCAGCAAGTCAAAAGCCTGACTATCTCCTTCCGCAACTTCACTGCCAAAGTACGCGAAGACAACACCGAGTACTAGCGCAATCAGAATGAACAGGACTGAATTGAACGTGGTACTCCGGCGCCGTGTCAGTTGAGACGAAGCCGCTGCGTTGTGGCTGTGATGAAAACGGTCCATTGAATCCAAATTTGAATATCGAATTATGGGCGCTCACCAAGCGCTTTCACCACTGAGTGGCGCGGTGGTGGCACCAGCCTTAACGAACCTGATCGCGCTGGACTTTTTTGTATCAGAAATTAGCCTATAGCCCTCGTCGGAATTACGTTAGGCGCTATTAAATCGATAGTGACGTAATGCAGAACCCATATCAATGCGCCGCTGCCGCTGCGTTGGCTGCGCCGCCTGGCCCTTTGCCCGGCACGCTGCGCGCGGGGCGGGCCAGCCACACCAGTGGAATCAGACACAGGAAGATCAGCGATGACGCATAGAACACATCATTGGCGGCCAGCATATAGGCCTGTTGGTCCACCATGCGGTTGATCTGGGCCAGCGCGCCTTCAGGGCCCAAGCCGGCAGCACTCAGCCCGGCAATGGCACTGGTGGCGGTCTGGCTGCCTTGGTTAATCAACTCCGACAAATGGGCATGGTGCAGGGCCGCTCGGTCTTGCCAGACCGTAATGGCAATGGAGGTGCCAAACGAGCCACCCACCATACGCGCAAAGCTCGACAAGCCAGAGGCCGACGCAATCTTTTCTTGTGGCAGGCCACCCAGCGTGATAGAGATCAGTGGAATAAAAAGGAACGCCATGGCTATGCCCTGCACGATGGTGGGGATCATGATGGTGTCAAAGTCGGCCTGGGTGTTGAAGTTGGAGCGCATGTACAGCACCAACCCGAATACGGCGAAGGCGATTGTGGTGAGGGCGCGTGGGTCAAACTTAGCTATGTTTTTGCCAATTATTGGCGAAAGAATGATGGCAAAGAGGCCCACCGGCGCCATCAACATGCCGGCCTGGGTCGAGGTGTAGCCCATAAACTGCTGCAGCCACAGCGGCAACAGCACCAGGTTGCCCAAGAACAAACTGTAAGCCACAGCCATGGCGAGGGTGCCGGTCCAGAAGTTGCGTAATTTGAGCAGGCGCAGCTCGACCACCGGGTGGTCGTCGGTTAGTTCCCAGGCAATGAAGAAGGCAAAACCAATCAGTGCCGTGATGCCCAGCGCCATCACCTGTGGCGAGTGAAACCAGTCCAGTTCCTTGCCCTTGTCCAGCATGATTTGCAGCGACCCCACGGCAATCACCAAGAGTGCCAGCCCCACCTTGTCGATGGGCAGCTGCTGGGTGGGCGTTTCGCGTTTGTGGAAGATGGACCAGGTGACAAAGGCGGCCACGATGCCGACCGGGATGTTGATGAAAAAAATCCAGCCCCAGTGCATTTGGTCGGTGATCCAGCCGCCCAAAAGCGGACCTATCACCGGCGCCACCAGCGTGGTCATGGCCCACAACGCCATGGCCATGCCGGCCATGGCCGGCGGGTAGCTAGAGAGCAGCAGCGCCTGGGCCAACGGCATCATGGGTCCGGCCACAAAGCCCTGCATGGTGCGCATCGCAATCAGCGTGGTCATGTTGGGTGCCAGGCCGCACAACCATGAACTGATCACAAACAGCAGCACGCTGACGCAGAACAGGCGCACTTGCCCAAAACGTTGCGACAGCCAGCCGGTGAGTGGCAGCGCGATGGCATTGGCCACGCCAAAGCTGGTGATGACCCAGGTACCCTGGTTGGGGCTGACGCCCAGGTCACCGGCAATAGCGGGCAAGGACACGTTGGCAATGGACGAGTCCAGCACGTTCATGAATGTGGCAGCCGACAGGGCAATCGTGCCCCACATGCGGGCCGAGCCCTGCAGCGGTGCTGGGGGCGTATAAGGATCAGTGCTCATGGCAGGCGTGTGTTGGCGTTAGTGGGCGCTTTTAATGGCTGCACCAGCGTTGGCAGCAATCACCCGGTTGACCTCGGCACCGGCCTGGTCATCCAGAGCGGCATAGACCTGGGTCTGGGCGCTGGGTGTACTGCGGGGGGCATCGGCCAGGGTTTTGCCGCTTTGGTCGGTGACGTCTACCAGGGCTTCCATCGACAGACCCACGCGCAGTGGATTGGCTGCAACCTGTTGCGGGTCCAGCGCTACGCGCACGGGTACGCGCTGCACCACCTTGATCCAGTTTCCAGTGGCGTTTTGCGCCGGCAGCAGGGCAAATGCAGCACCGGTGCCAGCGCCCATGCCAGCGACCGTGCCTTTGTACTCAACCTTGTTGCCATACACGTCAGCGGTCAGCGTCACTGGCTGGCCAATGCGGATGTTGCGCAACTGGATTTCCTTGAAGTTGGCATCCACCCACAATTGGTTCAGGGGAATGATGGACATCAGCGGCGTACCAGCAGCCACGCGCTGGCCCAGTTGCACGGTGCGCTTGGCCACGTAGCCGTCCACCGGGGCGGGAAGGGCGGCACGGTGCAGGGCGAGGTAGGCCTCGCGCACCTTGGCGGCTGCAGCCATCACGCTGGGGTGGGATTCAATGCGGGTGCCTTCGGTCAAGGCCTGGTTGCTGGTGAGTTGCGCACGCGCAGTGACCACGCCAGCCTGGGCCGAAGCCAAAGCGTTTTGGGCGTTGGCCAGTTGCGACTGTGCATGGTTCAATTCTTCTTTGGACACCGCACCGTTGCCCACCAGGGATTGGCGGCGGTTCAAGTCGTCGGTGGCACGGGCAATTTCGGTCTGGGCCTTGGCGATGTCCGATTCGCGCACACCAATCTGGGCGCTCAACATGCCATTGTTGGCGTACAGGGTGCGCACCTGGCGCACGGCTTGACCCAGGTTGGCTTCGGCTTGATCCAAGGCCACTTTGGCGTCAGCGGGATCGAGTTGCACCAGGGGTGATCCGGCCTTGACGAAGTCGGTGTCATCGGCCAGGATGGCCGTGACCGTGCCGCCGATTTGGGGGGTTATCTGTATCACGTTGCCTTGTACGTAGGCGTTGTCGGTGCTCTCTTCATGGCGGCCGATATACCACTCGTAGCCACCCCAGGTCAGACCGATCAGCACGGCGATGCTGACCCCGGTAAGGGCCTTGCGGCGAGCGCCGTTGGAAGGCGTGGGCTGAATGGCGGCGGAGGTATTGGTGGGTGCGTTCATGGTGTGACAGACGACGAGGGGTTTGAAGTAGAGAGGCTGGCGGTTGCTATGGCTTGTGCGGCATAACCGCCGCCCAATGCGCGAATGAGCTGAACCTGGGTATCCAGAGCGCGGGCTGCCAAGTCGATAGCGAGGCGGCGTTGAGCCAGCACGGCGGTTTCGGCACTCAAGACCTGCAGGTGGTTGCCCAGGCCGGCTTGGTAACGCTGGCGGGCGATGGAGTATGCCGTCTCGGCAAAGGACTGGGCTGCGGCCTGTTCGGCTTGCTGGCGGGTGATGGCCTGGCCAGAGGCCAGCTGGTCGGCTACGTCATGCACGGCCTCTATCACTAAGTGGTTGTAGGACTCAACAGCGGCATCCAGATCGGCGGTCTTGCCACGCAGGTTGGCACGCAGGCGGCCACCGTCAAACAGCGGCAGGCGGATGGCTGGGCCCACGCCCCACTGGTCGCTGCCGGACTGCAGCAGCTTGTCAAAACCGATGCTGGAGTAGCCAATAAATCCGACCAGGTTGATGTTGGGGTAGAACAGGGCTTTGGCACTGCCCACGTCGGCGCTAGCAGCTTCGACGCGGTAGCGTGCGGCGGCAATATCGGCGCGGCGACCCAGCAGGTCGAGCGGAATCGATGTTGCCGTTGCTACTGTTTTTATAGTTGCTTGCGTAGGTAACACGAGGGCTAGAGGCCTATCTGTCTGTGAAGTCAGGGCCGCCAGGACATTGTGGGCCAGGGCCTGCTGTTCTTTGAGTGCTTCAATTTGCAGGCGGGCATCGGGCAGGGCGCTGTCGCTTTGCTGCAGTTCGAGTTGGGTGTCCAGACCGGCGTTCACGCGGTCTTGCACCAGTAGCCTGGACTGAGTGCGCTGCGCCAAGGTGCGTTCGGCTACATCCAACTGGGCCTGGATGCGTACCAAACTGAAGTAGCTGCGGGTCACGGAACTGGCCAGCAGCATGCGGGCGGCCTCGGCGTCTGCCTGTGCTGCGCGCACCTGGCCCAGGGATGCGTCCAGCGCCGCGCGGTTTTTACCGAAGAAATCCAGCTCCCAACTGGCGCTGGCACGCAGGTCACCGGTGTTGAGAATGGCGCCACCCAGTGGTGGTGGGTAGATGCTGTTGGCGCTGAAGCGCTGGCGCGTCAGGTCGGTGCTGGCAGCTACCTGCGGCAGATCGGCACCATGAACTGCATCGCTGGCGGCTTGCACCCGCGCCAGTCGCGCTTGGGCTACGCCCAGGGTGGGGTTGTTGGCCAGGGCCTGCTCGACCAACTGGTTGAGCTGGGCATCACCAAACGCATGCCACCACTGGGGATCAATGGTGGGGGCTGCAGCTGGTTGTGCGGTTGCGTCAGCTTTCAGGCCTAATGCGTCGGCATTGAGCGACTGGGCTTGGGGGGTGATGCCGGCGTAATTGGCGCAAGCGCCCAGGCTGGCCAAGACCACCGCCTGCAAAGCCCAGGCTGGCCAGCGGGAGGTGGATGGATAGGAGGTTTCAGGCGGCATGGGGGCCTTTGGTGGGTTGGGCATTGGTGTTTTGGAGTTGGGCAGAGTGGATGGCGCGGGCGTTGGTCAGGATGCGCCGCAGCAAGTTCTTTAACAGTACGAATTCTTCTTCCGAGAAACCCGCCAAGTGGGCGTTTTGTACCCTGCTCAAAGCTTCCGGGATGACCTTGGCGGCTTGGTGCCCGGCGGCCGTTAGCGTGATGGTGACCACACGGCGGTCGGTGACCGAGCGCTCGCGCAGGCACAGGCCTTTCGCCTCCATGCGGTCCAGCGTGCGTGTCATGGCACCCGCATCGAGTTGGCATTCACGCGCCAGCTCGGCTGGGGTGGACGCCTGGCCCGTATAGAGCTTGAACAACGGAACCCACTGTGCATTGGTCAAGCCGGTATGGGCCAGTTGGCGCTCCACCTCCTGGCTCACCATGGTAAGGATCTGGCGCATCAGGTAGCCGGCGCTTTCTTCTGGCCGGTAGTCTTTGGCGCAATAGAAGGCGACTGCCGCGGGTGGGGCCGGGGTGCCTTGAGGAGAGGGGGCGCAATTCATGACGACAAATATTATTTGCCTAGGCAATTGTTGTCAAGGCATGAATTGCAAACTTTTGGTAAACGGACACAAAAAAACCCGCCGAAGCGGGTTGTGTGAAGTGGAACGCGAAGCGCCTACTTCTTGGGAGCGCTGGCGGCGCCTTTGGCAGCTTCGGCCTTGGCCTTCTTAGCGTCTTCTTTGGCCTGCTTGGCCGCTTCTTTCTTGGCCTTGGCTTCTTCTGCCTTCTTGGCCTTTTCTTCAGCCTTGGCCTTCTTGGCGTCGTCAGTCTTCATTTTGGCTTCTGCCTTGGGGTCTTTCTTCTCTTCCTTGGCGGCAGGAGCCGGTGCAGCAACAGCGGGCTTGGCGGTCGCTGCTGCAGATGCGCTTTTGAAAGCTGCGCCGTTCACGGTCAGGCCTGCATTGGCAAAGTTGGCAGCATTGACGTCGCCCACGCCCTTGACGCGCTCAATGAAGTCATACCAGTCCTTGAAGTTGCCCTTCTTGCGCTCTTCAATGATCTTGGCGGAGATTGCTGGGCCAATGCCCTTGATACCGTCAAGCTCGGCTGAAGTGGCCTTGTTGACTTCAACGGCTGCGAAAGCGACCGCAGCATAGAGCATGGCGATAATCACCAGAATTTTTTTCAACATGTACTGTCCTTCTTGAGTGAAAAAATGATGCACCAGAAACTGATGCTCCTTCATAACGCCGTTTGGTATGCCGCGGTTGACTGCAATTACGTCTGGCTTGTAACGGATAAACCCTTTGCTGTTGCACTTAGCGCAGCGTCGACAGGGCCTGCACATAGCTGCGCACACCTTGTTGAACGGTGGCAAACACATGGTCGCAACCGGTGCTGCGCAAGCCGCTGAGGTCTGCCTGAGTATAGCTTTGGTACTTGCCGCGCAGGGCGTCCGGAAAGGCGATGTACTCAAGAAAGCCACCGGCTGCCGCCTGCGCCAGCGTGAGGCTGCTTTCGCCGCGTTGCTCGCGCAGCGTATTGACCACCGTGATGGCCACGTCATTGAAAGGCTGCGCCTGGCCAGTTCCCAGGTTGTAGATGCCGGATTCGGTCGGGTGGTCAAAGAACCACAGGTTGACGGCCACCACGTCGTCTATGTAAACGAAGTCGCGCATTTGTCCGCCAGCGGGGTAGCCGCCATATTCGCCAAACAATTTGACCTTGCCCTCGGCATGGAACTGGTTGAACTGGTGAAACGCCACACTGGCCATGCGACCCTTGTGCTGTTCATGCGGTCCATAGACGTTGAAGTAGCGAAAACCCACTACCTGGCTGGTTTTGCCGGCCTTGGTGCGGTGAAAGTCGTGACCGCACTCGCGGCGCATACGCTGGTCGAATAGCAGCTTGGAGTAGCCATAAACGTTGAGCGGCAATTCAAAGGCAGGGTCTTCGCGGAAGGTGCTGGAGCCGCCGTAAGTTGCGGCCGACGAGGCGTACAGCAAGCGCGCTCCGCGCTTCTGGCAGGCGTGGAACAACTGGCACGACAACGTGTAGTTGTTATCCATCATGTAATGGCCGTCCTGCTCCATGGTGTCGCTGCACGCGCCTTCATGGAAGATGGCTTCGACCTGGCCGAACGATCCGTTGGAGAAGGCGTCGTAGAAGGTGTCGACGTCCACATAATCGGAAATTTGAAGGGCAGCGAGGTTGCGGAATTTGTCGCCTTGTTTGAGGTCGTCCACGGCAATGATGTCGTCAATGCCGCGTGCATTGAGGCCTTTGATGATATTGCTGCCAATGAAGCCGGCGGCGCCGGTGACTACGATGCGGGTCATGGTGATCCTCTTACCTTTCTAGCGCGATGCAAATAGTTCATCGTAGCTGACGGTGGCAGTACCAAACTTGCCCACCACAATGCTGGCAGCCTGGTTGGCTATCGGCACGGCGTCGCGCAGACTGATACCCGCTGCAACCAAGGCGGTCAGGGTGGCGATCACGGTGTCGCCAGCGCCCGTGACATCAAACACTTCGCGCGCTTGTGCGCTGACGTGCAGTTCACCTTCAGCATCGAACAGTGTCATGCCTTCTTCGCTGCGGGTTAGCAGCACAGCGTCCAGCTGAAGTTGCGTGCGCAAGTTGTGGACCTTGTTGCGCAGGGTGGCCTCGTCATTCCAGGCACCGATGACTTGCAGGAGTTCAGCGCGGTTGGGTGTGATAACGGTTGCGTTCTGGTAACGGGCGTAATCGTCCCCCTTGGGGTCCACCAGAATCGGTTTGCCAATGCCACGGGCGCGCGCAATCATGTCGGTGATATGCCCCAGGCCGCCTTTGCCGTAGTCGGAAAAAAGCACTGCGCCGTGCAGAGGCAACAAGTTCTCGAACGCAGCGGTTTGCGAGGCCAGCAATTCACTCTTGGGGGTGTTTTCAAAGTCCAGCCGCAGCAGCTGCTGTTGGCGCCCAATGATGCGCAACTTCACCGTGGTCTTGAGGTCTGCGTCGCGCCCGAAGTGAGGCTGAATGCCGGTTTGAGCCACCAGGGCTTCGAGCTTGTGGCTGGCTTCATCGTCACCCACTACAGTTAACAATGAGGCCTGCGCACCCAAGGTAACCACGTTGTACGCCACGTTGGCAGCTCCACCATTGCGCTCTTCCTCACGGGTAATGCGCACAACAGGGACGGGTGCCTCGGGCGAAATGCGGTCCACTGCACCGTACCAGTAGCGGTCCAGCATGACGTCGCCAACCACCAGCACCCGCGCGCGGGCCATTTGTTCTTTGGAAATTATCATAGTTCTTCTACTCTGCGCGCGGGATAACTGTCCCATGTCTGGCAACCGGGGCATTGCCAGAAGTGCTGTTTGGCCTCGAAGCCGCAGGCCGCGCAGCGATAGCGGGTCAGGGGTTTGACCGCTTGGTCCAGTGCGCGTTGCACTTGGGGATGAAATTGCTCGTGTTCCAGCTTTTCGCCGGCGATCCACTTGGCGGCGGCTACCAGTGAAGGTTCGCTCTCCAGATGATGTGCGTACCACTCGCGGGCGGTCGCACTGGGCGCTCCACTGGCTGCTTCCAGTGCCACGATGGCATCGAGCACATCCAGTGATGGAGTTTCTTCATAGACCGCCTTCAACCGCTCCAGCGCACCCGGGCCCTGGTCACAAGCCAAGGAGGACTCAACCAAGAGTGGGGCCAGCAATGCGATGGCGGCCGGAGCCGTTACCAAGGCCTGGGTCAACGTTTCATAGGCCTGTGCCGGCCGACCTTGGCGGATTTGCAAGCGCGCCAGATCGATGCGTGGGCGTGGGGCATCAGAAGCAATATGCATGGCCTGCGTGAGGTAGACCTGGGCCTGGGGCAGGTCGTCAGAGGCCATGCAACTGGCCGCTTGCTCACACAGGTAGTGGGACAGACGTCCCTTGAAGCTGCCTTGGCCGCCAGATTCGAGCTTGTGGGCAATCTGGGCCGCATGTTCCCAGTCGCGCGAGCGTTCGTAATTGGCCAGCAGGGCCAGACGGGCCGAGCCTTCAAAGCGTGTGCCTTCGAGTTTGAGCAGGGCTTCTTCGGCGCGGTCAAGCAGACCAGCCTTGAGGTAATCCTGTGCCAGTGCGTGTCGGGCCCGGTAGCGGTCATCCTGGCTCAAGTCGGCCCGCGACAGCAGGTGCTGGTGCACACGCACTGCGCGCTCGTATTCGCCACGGCGACGGAACAGGTTGCCCAGGGCGAAATGCAACTCCGAGGTGTCGGGGTCGCTTTGTACAGCTTCGATGAAGGCGTCAATGGCCTGGTCTTGCTGCTCGTTGAGCAGAAAGTTCAGGCCCTTGAAGTAGGCTTTGGGCGCTTGGCGGTTCTCCATGCGCAACTGGCGCACATCGAATCGCGAAGCCATCCAGCCCAGGACAAAAACAATCGGCAGTGCCAGCAGTATCAGGCTGAGGTCAAATTCCATATGGTGGCTGTGAAGGCGGTGGCATGGTAGATGGCTTTTCGGCGCTGACGGTGACTTCGGTTGTTGTGCGGCGGGCCAGTGCAGCAGAACGGCGGTGGCTCCACCAGCGTGGCACCATGCCCAGCACGCCAATGACCAGGCCCAGGGCAAATGCACTCAAGACCACCAGAACCAGCGGGCCGGTCCACTGCTGGCCAAAGAAAAAGCGCACGGTGGCATCGTGCTGGTTGTTTAGCGCGAATGCAAAAAGGGTAAAAAAAATGGCTGCTTTAAGCATCCACTTAAAGAACCATGCAAGTTGTTTCATCAATCCCCCCGGTGGCTATGGATTCTAATGGCCACCGCGCGCCTTAGCGCTTGCTTTGCAACTCCAGTTCGGCGGTACGTTGGTCCACGGACTCCCGCAGGGCTTTGCCAGGTTTGAAATGCGGAACGCGCTTTTCTGGAATGGCCACGCTTTCACCGCTGCGGGGGTTGCGACCCATGCGGGGTGGACGGTGGTTGATGGAAAAACTGCCAAAACCACGAATTTCGATACGGTGCCCTGCCACCAATGCGTCGTTCATAGCGTCCAAAATGGCCTTGACGGCAAATTCGGCATCGCGATGGGTGAGCTGGCCAAACCGGTTGGCGAGTTCTTCAACAAGGTCAGAGCGTGTCATGGGAGCCATGAATGTTTATCCAAGAAAAACGACCGGTTCCCAACACATGTTTGGGGCAGCCGGCCGTTCAATTCAACAGCATGTCAACAGTCGTAGTGATTAGTTGTTGTTATCCAGCTTGGCTCGCAGCAGGGCGCCCAGGCTGGTGGTACCGGCGTTTTCGCGGGCAGAAGCTTGGCTCAGCGCAGCCATGGCTTCGCCTTGGTCAGCCATGTCCTTGGCCTTGATGGACAACTGGATGTTGCGGGTCTTGCGATCCACGTTCACCACCACAGCCGTTACTTCGTCGCCTTCTTTCAGAACGTTACGTGCGTCTTCAACACGGTCACGGCTGATTTCGGAAGCGCGCAGGTAACCGATGATGTCGTCACCCAGGTCGATTTCAGCGCCCTTGGCATCCACAGTCTTGACCTTACCGGTCACAACCTGGCCCTTGTCGTTGATCGACACGAAGGTGGTGAAAGGATCGGAATCCAACTGCTTGATACCCAGGGAGATGCGCTCGCGGTCCACGTCCACAGCCAAGACCAAAGCCTCAACTTCTTGACCCTTCTTGAATTCGCGCACAGCGGCTTCGCCGGTTTCGTTCCAGGACAGGTCAGACAAATGCACCAGACCGTCGATACCAGCAGCCAGACCGACGAACACGCCGAAGTCGGTGATGGATTTGATCGGGCCCTTGACGCGGTCGCCGCGCTTGGTGTTCTGAGCGAACTCTTGCCATGGGTTGGCCTTGCACTGCTTCATGCCCAGGGAGATGCGACGCTTGTCTTCGTCGATTTCCAGAACCATGACTTCGACTTCGTCACCCAGGGCAACGATCTTGGAAGGTGCAACGTTCTTGTTGGTCCAGTCCATTTCGGACACGTGCACCAAACCTTCGATGCCTGGCTCGAGTTCCACAAATGCGCCGTAGTCGGCGATGTTGGTGATCTTGCCGAACATACGGGTCGACTGGGGTAGCGGCGGTTCACGCCCATCCATGGATCGTCACCCATTTGCTTCAGACCCAGCGAGACACGGTTCTTTTCGGTGTCGAACTTCAGGATCTTGGCTGTGATTTCTTGACCAGCGGTCACCACTTCGGATGGGTGACGCACGCGACGCCATGCCATGTCGGTGATGTGCAACAGGCCGTCGATACCGCCCAGGTCCACGAACGCACCGTATTCGGTGATGTTCTTGACCACGCCCTGAACCACAGAACCTTCTTTGAGGGTCTGCATCAGCTTGGCGCGCTCTTCGCCCATGGAGGCTTCGACCACAGCACGGCGTGACAACACAACGTTGTTGCGCTTGCGGTCCAGCTTGATGACCTTGAATTCCATGGTCTTGTTTTCGTACGGGGACAGATCCTTGGTAGGACGTGTGTCGACGAGCGAACCTGGCAGGAAGGCGCGGATGCCGTTGACCAGAACGGTCAGGCCGCCCTTGACCTTGCCGCTGGTGGTACCGGTGACGAACTCGCCGGATTCGAGAGATTTTTCCAGAGACATCCACGAAGCCAGGCGCTTGGCGGTGTCACGGCTGACGATGGTGTCGCCGTAACCGTTTTCCATGGCCACGATGGCGACGGAAACAAACTCACCTACTTGAACTTCGAGTTCACCCTTGTCGCTCTTGAATTCGGACAATGGAACATACGCTTCGGATTTCAGGCCGGCGTTCACAACGACGAAGTTGTGTTCGATACGAACGACTTCAGCGGTAACGACTTCACCAATACGGGTTTCCGAGCGTTTTTGTGACTCTTCAAATAGGTCTGCGAAAGATTCTGACATTTTTTTTGCAACCGAAGCTGCGGGGTTAAGTTGTTGAACCACACCACCAGTGCGCTGCTGCGCGAGAGGGGTAATGTGGACCTGACAAAAGCAGGCGCTTTTGTCTACCTGCCATCAGCCTTTCCAAACGACGGTTTAAAAAGGCTGTTTGCTTTGCCACCAGTCCAACACCAAATTTACCGATTCTTCAACCGTCAAATCTGAGTTGTCTAGCAACTGGGCGTCTTCTGCGGGCTTCAGTGGTGCAACGGTTCGGAATGAATCCCGAGCGTCACGTGCCTCCAGGTCCGCGCGAAGAGATGGGAGTGTAGTTGAAATCCCCTTAGAAATCAACTGCTTATAGCGCCGCTCGGCTCTGCGCTCGGCGCTAGCGGTGAGGAAAACCTTGAGCGGGGCGTCGGGAAAGATCACTGTGCCCATGTCGCGCCCATCGGCTACCAAGCCCGGCAATTGACGAAAACTGTGTTGCAGGCCAATCAGGGCGGTGCGTACCTGGGGAAGCGCTGACACCGTGGAGGCGTTCATGCCCGCTTCTTCGGTGCGGATCGTGTCGCTGACGTCATCGCCGTCCAACAGGACCCGGCCATCCATGAAGCGGATGTGCAGGCCTGCGACCAGCTGGGCAATGGCGGCTTCACTGGCGGCATCCACCGTCAATCCAGCACGCAGGGCCGCCAAGGCGGTGATGCGGTACAGCGAGCCGGAGTCCAGAAAGTGGTAACCCAACTTTTGGGCCAGCACTGCGGCCAGCGTGCCCTTGCCAGATGCCGTGGGACCATCAACGCAAATGACCGGAATGGACGCTACCGGGGTCTGGCAAACCGAGAACAGTGCCTCGAAGTAGTCAGGAAAGGTTTTGGCCACGCATTTCGGGTCCTTAATTCGCACCGGAATACCGGCCGGGTTGAAAGCTGCCAGCGAGAAGCACATGGCGATGCGGTGGTCGTCGTAGGTATGGATCGTGCCGGCCTTCCAGTCGTGCACGCCAGCGGGCGGAGTGATCTGGATGAAGTCGGCGCCTTCCACCACGGTGGCACCCAGTTTGCTTAGCTCGGTGGCCATGGCTGCTATGCGGTCGGTCTCTTTGACACGCCAACTGGCGATGTTGCGCAAGGTGGTGGTGCCGTCGGCATACAGGGCCATCACAGCCAGCGTCATGGCGGCATCGGGAATGTGGTTGCAGTCCAGGTCGATCGCCTTGAGTGGCCAGACCCCACGTGACACCTGCAACCAGTTGGGGCCGCTCTCAATTGAGGCGCCCATCATCTGGGCGGCCTCCATGAAGCGGATGTCACCCTGGATGGAATCAGCCCCTACACCCAAAATCCTTATGGAATTCTGGCCGCTAGCCCTCGTCGCAATTGCACCAAGCGCTATAAAATAGCTAGCAGATGAGGCGTCGACTTCGACATGGATGTCGCCCGGCGATTGCAACTTGCAACCGGCGGGAATGGTGAAGCGCTGCCATCCGTCGCGTTGTATGTGCACGCCAAAGCGTGCGAGCAGGTTCAGGGTGATTTCGATGTAGGGGCGGGAAATTAGCTCGCCTACGACGTCAATGACGATGTCTTTACGGGCCACCAGAGGCAAGGCCATGAGCAGCGCGGTCAGGAACTGGCTGGACACATCACCACGGACCTGGATCGGAGTGTCGAGTTGCAGCGAAGACTTTCCAATGCGCAGTGGTGGGTAGCCGTCTTGCCCCAAGTAGTCGATATGGCAACCTAGTTGGCGCAACGCGTCCACCAGGTCTCCGATGGGGCGCTCGTGCATGCGCGGGATGCCACTCAACTCAAAGTCGCCACCCAACACCGCCAGAGCTGCGGTCAGTGGGCGCATGGCGGTGCCGGCGTTACCCAGGAACAGCTTGGCTACCTTGGCGCTGAGTTGACCGTTCAGTCCATCCACTTGCACCTGCGCGCCGTCTTGGCGAATGCCGCAGCCCAATTGGCGCAGGGCGACCAGCATGACGCGGGTGTCGTCGGAATCCAATAGGTCATGGATGGTGGTGGTGCCTTGGCACAACGCGGCCAGTAGTAAAACCCGGTTAGAGATGCTCTTGGAGCCTGGAAGGGTGACGGTGCCGGCGGCGTGACCCAGTGG
The DNA here is from genome assembly GCF_016705985.1 of Candidatus Aalborgicola defluviihabitans. Classification (NCBI taxonomy): domain Bacteria; kingdom Pseudomonadati; phylum Pseudomonadota; class Betaproteobacteria; order Burkholderiales; family Comamonadaceae; genus Allorhodoferax (SeqCode); species Candidatus Aalborgicola defluviihabitans. The sequence goes on along the minus strand of NZ_JADJKN010000006.1, from coordinate 332,158 downwards.
GGGAAGGTCCAGAAATTCGGTTGCGTACATCAGGGGTTGTGGCGGGAAGTCATGCTCCAGGAGCTTCGGGTGTTGCTGGCTTGTTCCAGCAGGCCTTCAAGTGCCTCGGTGTTTCCGCTGGAAATCATCAACTCCAGGGCATGCAGATTGCGTTGAAAAATCTTGGACTGAGCCAGTAACTCTTCGCGGTTGGAGACCAGAATGTCGCGCCAAATCTTGGGGTCACTGGCTGCAATGCGGGTGAAATCCCGAAATCCTGGACCAGCCAGCGAGAGGAAATCGTTCCCTTGAGGTTGACCGGAAATGGCATTCATCATGGCAAATGCAATCAGGTGCGGCAGGTGGCTAACCGCCGCAAATGCGGCGTCATGCTGTTCGGGTGCCATCTTCAGCACCCGGCAACCCAGGGCGGTCCACACGTCCACCGCCTTTTGCAGTTGTGCGGTCAGCGTGCGTTCAATCGGCGTGAGGATGACCTGACGCCCGGCGTACAGATCGGGGTCGGCGTTTTCGACGCCAGAGACTTCCTTGCCGGTGATAGGGTGGGCCGGTACGAACGAGCCAATGTGCTCGCGCAGGGCGCGTCTGCCAGCGTCAATCACTTCGCGCTTGGTGGAGCCCACGTCCATGAGCAGCATTTTGTCGGTGACAAGGTGTTTGATGGCCTTGAAGGTTGCCTCGGTGGCGGCAACTGGCACGGCAATCAGCACAATATCGGCACCCGAGACGGCCAGCAGGGCCGACGGCGCCTCGACGTCGATAACCCCCATCAGGCGCGCGCGTTCCGTGGTGCTGGGGGATTTGCTGTAACCGACGACGCGCTTGACCAGCCCGGCCCGCTTCAGGGCCAGAGCAAACGAGCCGCCCATCAAGCCGCATCCAATCAATCCGAGCTGTTCAAACATGGGTGTTCCTGTGGATGCCATCAATCGGCCAGCGGGTAGCTACCCAGCACCTTGTAAAAGGCACACAGGTTCTGCAGGTCTTTCAGGGCGGCCGCAATGTGCGGTTGCGAAGGGTGGCCTTGCAGGTCGATGTAGAAAAAGTACTCCCATTGACCAGAGCGCGCCGGGCGGGATTCAAAGCGGGTCATGGACACGCCATGTTCCTTCAGTGGAACCAGCATGTCGTGCACGGCGCCTGGCTTGTTGGGTACGGATAGCACCAGGCTTACGCAATCCCGGCCAGTGGCCTCGGGTGCAGGCATGGTGCTTGGCAGGCACACCACGACAAAGCGGGTGCGGTTGTAGGCGTCGTCCTGGATGGCATGCGATACGATGTGCAGGCCGAATTCGGAGCCTGCGCGTTCGCTGGCGATACCGGCCCAGTTGGGGTGGTCGGCCGCCAGGCGAGCGCCCTCGGCGTTGCTGGACACGGCACGCCGCTCAGCATTGGGCAGATGGGTGTTAAGCCATTGCTGGCACTGGGCCAATGCCTGCGGATGGGCCAGCACGACGTCAATACCCTCCAGGGAAGCGGTCGTGCGCAACAAATGGTGGCGTACCAGCAGACTGATTTCGCCAATGATGTGCAGGGGCGAGTGCAGCAACAGGTCCAAAGAGCGGGTTACCACGCCCTCGGTGTTGTTCTCTACCGGAATGACGCCAAATTCGGCCGCACCCGACGTGGTGGAGTGAAAAACCTCATCGAAATTGCCGCAAGGAATGTGCTGGATGCTGGATCCAAAGAAGCGCAACGAGGCTTCTTCGCTGAAGGTGCCTGCGGGCCCGAGATAGGCCACGCGCTGCGGCGCCTCCAGGGCGCGACAAGCCGACATGACTTCGCGCCAGATCTTGGCCACGCTGCCGCCTTTCAGCGGGCCGGCATTGGTCTGCTGCAAGTGGCTGATGACCTGAGCCTCGCGATCCGGGCGAAAGACTGCGGAGCCTTCGATGCGTTTGATTTCACCCACCTCATTGGCCAGGGCCGCCCGCTGGTTGAGCAGGTGCAGCAGTTCCTGATCAACCGAATCAATCCGGGTGCGAATTTCGGGGAGAGTTCTTGCCATGGGTTTAAGAAGCCTCTGTATCCGATGTGTTGTCGTCCGCGTTGTCTTCGCCTGCTGCGTTCGCATCGTTTTCCACAATGCGCTGCAGGCCGCTGAGCTTGGAGCCTTCGTCCAAGCCGATCAGGGTCACGCCTTGTGTAGCACGGCCCAATTCGCGGATTTCCGAGACCCGGGTGCGCACCAAAACGCCCTTGTCGGTGATGAGCATGATCTCGTCGTCCGCCCGCACCAGCGTGGCGGCAACGACCTTGCCGTTGCGCTCGCTTTGCTGGATGGCGATCATGCCCTTGGTGCCACGACCGTGGCGCGTGTACTCGGTGATGCTGGTGCGTTTGCCGTAACCGTTTTCGGTCGCTGTGAGCACACTTTGTTGTTCGTCTTGTGCGACCAGCATAGCGATGACGCTTTGCCCATCGTCCAGCATCATGCCGCGCACGCCACGTGCGGTGCGCCCCAGCGGACGGACGTCGTCTTCGTCAAAACGAACCGCCTTACCGCCGTCGCTAAACAGCATCACGTCGTGTTTGCCATCGGTCAATGCGGCGCCCACCAAGAAATCGCCATCGTCCAGATTGACTGCAATGATGCCGCCCTTGCGCGGATTGTTGAAATCGTCCAAAGCCGTCTTTTTGACCGTGCCCATGCTGGTGGCCATAAATACATATTGGTCGGCCGGGAAACTGCGCGCTTCCCCGGTTAGTGGCAACACAACGTTGATTTTTTCGCCTTCTTGCAGCGGGAACATATTGACGATGGGGCGACCGCGCGAGCCGCGCGAGCCTTGGGGTACTTCCCAAACCTTGAGCCAATAGAGGCGTCCACGGTTGGAGAAACACAAAATGTAGTCGTGCGTGTTGGCCACAAACAACTGGTCCACCCAGTCGTCTTCTTTGGTGGCCGTGGCCTGTTTGCCACGACCGCCGCGCTTTTGTGCACGGTATTCACCCAAGGGCTGGCTTTTGATATAGCCGGTGTGGCTCATGGTAACCACCATGTCGGTGGGGGTAATCAGGTCTTCGGTGCTGAGGTCATGCGATGAATACTCAATCAGGCTTCGGCGTGCGCCCACCTTGGTCTGGCCAAATTCAGTTTTAACGGCGGTAAGCTCTTCGCTGATGATGGTGGATACGCGCTCGGGTTTAGACAGAATGTCCAAAAAGTCTTCGATCTCGCCCATCACCTCTTTGTATTCGGCCACGATCTTGTCCTGCTCCAGCCCGGTCAGGCGCTGCAGGCGCATTTGGAGAATTTCCTGGGCCTGGGTTTCGGACAGGCGGTACAAGCCATCCGCGCCCATGCCCAATTCTTTTTCCAGGCCATCTGGCCGGTAGTCGTCTGCATTGATAACGCCACCGTCTGTGCGGGTTCGGGTGAGCATTTCACGCACCAACTTGCTGTCCCACGGACGGCTCATCAACTCGGCTTTTGCAACGGGCGGCGTAGGCGCGTTGCGGATCAAGGCTATGAATTCGTCAATATTGGCCAGCGCCACAGCCAGGCCTTCCAGCACATGACCGCGCTCGCGGGCTTTGCGCAGGTTGTAGATCGTGCGACGGGTGACAACCTCGCGGCGGTGCTCCAGAAACACCTCGATCAGGTCCTTCAGGTTGCACAACTTGGGCTGGCCGTTGACCAATGCCACCATGTTCATGCCAAACGTGTCTTGCAACTGGGTTTGCTTGTACAGGTTGTTGAGCACCACCTCGGGCACTTCGCCGCGCTTGAGCTCGATCACCAGGCGCATGCCGGACTTGTCGGACTCGTCCTGAATATGGCTGATGCCTTCTATCTTCTTCTCGTGCACCAGCTCTGCCATGCGCTCTTGCAGCGTTTTCTTGTTGCACTGATAAGGCAGCTCATCAACGATGATGGCCTGACGTTGACCTTTGTCAATGTCTTCAAAGTGGCACTTGGCCCGCATGACAACGCGGCCACGGCCGGTGCGGTAGCCGTCTTTCACACCACTGATGCCATAAATAATGCCCGCAGTGGGGAAATCCGGTGCCGGGATAATTTCCATCAATTCGTCCACACTGGCCTCGGGGTTGCGCAGCAAATGCAGGCAACCATCAACCACTTCGTTCAGGTTGTGTGGAGGAATGTTGGTAGCCATGCCCACGGCGATACCGGACGATCCATTAACCAATAAATTGGGAAACCGGGCGGGCATGACCAACGGTTCTTGCTCACTGCCATCGTAGTTGGGACCGAAATCCACTGTTTCTTTGTCCAGATCGGCCAGCAACTCGTGGGCGATTTTGGACATGCGGATTTCTGTATACCGCATGGCCGCTGCGTTGTCACCGTCGACCGAGCCGAAGTTGCCTTGTCCGTCCACCAACATATGGCGAAGGGAGAAGTCCTGTGCCATGCGCACAATGGTTTCATATACCGCGCTGTCGCCATGTGGATGGTATTTACCAATGACGTCACCGACGATACGGGCAGACTTCTTGTAGGCCCGGTTCCAGTCGTTGTTCAACTCGTGCATCGCAAACAGCACACGCCGATGCACAGGCTTCAAACCGTCGCGCGCATCGGGAAGGGCGCGCCCCACGATCACGCTCATCGCGTAATCGAGGTAGCTCCGCCGCATTTCCTCTTCAAGACTGATGGGCAGGGTTTCTTTGGCGAACTGGGTCATGGAATGAATGCCTAGGCGGTGTCAGGGACAACCGGGGATTCTACGACCCTGCAGCTGTCGCATGTTGGCAACAGTCGGCGCTTTAGTCGGACCCACATTGGGTTTCAAGCCAATTGGCGCAAGAAAACGGCATTTGGCTATGGCACAATGGTGTGAACGTCGCAATATGTGGCGTCCTCAAATTATTCGCAGCGAAGCTGCAGTTTGTTACGCAAAAGGAAAATCATGAAACAATTGAATCGAGTAGCAATCGCCCTCGCTGCTGCAGCGCTTGCAACGGTTGCCGGTGCTCAAGAAATCCACAACTGGAGAAGCACCGCTGGTGACGTCTGGAAGAATTCCGTGGGCCAATGCTGGCGCGATTCCAGCTGGACACCTGCTACCGCCGCTCCCGGCTGCGATGGCGCAATTGTTCCACCGGAACCGGCTCCCGCTCCCGTAGTGGCGCCAGCACCGGCTCCCGCTCCCGTAGTTGCACCAAAGCCAGCTCCCGCAGTCGCCCAGAAGGTAACTTATGCTGCTGACGCATTCTTTGACTTCGACAAGGCTGTTTTGAAGCCCGAAGGCAAGGCCAAGCTCGACGACCTGGTCGGCAAGGTCAAGGGCATCAACCTGGAAGTGATCATTGCCGTGGGTCATACTGACTCCATCGGTACCGATGCATACAACCAGAAGCTGTCGGTAAGGCGTTCGGAAGCTGTCAAGGCCTATTTGGAGTCAAAGGGCATCGAAAAGAGCCGCGTGTACACCGAAGGCAAGGGCGAGAAGCAGCCTGTTGCTGACAACAAGACCAAGGAAGGTCGCGCCAAGAACCGTCGCGTTGAAATCGAAGTAGTGGGTACCCGCTCTTCCAACTAATTCGACTGGTTTAGCCAATCTCCCAAAAAACCCGCTTCGGCGGGTTTTTTGTTGCCCGTCGAAAGCCGCGATAATTGCAGCATGAGCACTATTTTGAATGCAGATCCGGCCGAACTGGCCAAATTTTCCGAATTGGCCCATCGCTGGTGGGATATGGACAGCGAGTTTCGTCCGCTGCACATGATCAACCCGCTGCGGCTGGATTGGATCCAATCCCTTTGTCCCATTGCCGGCTTGCGTGCGTTGGATGTAGGTTGCGGCGGCGGTATCTTGGCGGATTCAATGGCGCGCAAGGGGGCCGACGTGACTGGGATTGATCTCTCCACCAAGGCGCTCAAAGTAGCCCAGTTGCACGCCTTCGAAGCTGAGACCCCGCGCATTGCCTATCGCGAAATCAGTGCGGAAGCCCTGGCTGCGGAGGCGCCAGGCAGCTTTGACGTGGTCACCTGCATGGAAATGCTGGAGCATGTGCCCGACCCCGCTTCCGTTGTGCGGGCGTGTTCAGACCTTGTCAAACCAGGCGGTTGGGTTTTCTTTTCGACCCTGAACCGTAACCCCAAGTCCTTTTTGTTTGCGATATTGGGCGCGGAATACATCCTGAACCTGTTGCCGCGCGGCACCCACGAGTACGCCAAGATGATCCGTCCCAGCGAACTGGCCAGCTATTGCCGCCAAGCGGAACTGGATGTGCAGCAGACCAGCGGCATGGAATACAACCCGCTGACCAAGCGCTATTCCATGAGTGCTGACACGGGTGTTAACTACCTGTTTGCCACGCGAAAGCCTATATAGATATGTCGGGTGTGATTTTCGAGGGCATTGCCGCCGTCCTGTTTGACCTGGACGGTACGTTGATTGATAGTGCGCCTGACTTGGGTGCGGCGGCTGACCAAATGCGTCTGAACCGTGGTTTACCGTCGCTTCCTCTGGATCTGTACCGCCCAATGGCCGGCGCCGGTGCGCGGGGCATGCTGGGCGTGGCTTTCGATATGCGTGTGGATGATCCCGGTTATGAGTTGATGCGGGAGGAGTTTTTTGTTAATTACTCCCGTTGCATGACCCAGCGCACCTCGGTTTTCAATGGTGTTCCTGAGTTAATCGCCGAGCTAAACCAGCGCCAATTGTTGTGGGGTGTCGTTACCAATAAGTCCTCCCGCTTTACCGACCCCCTGACGACCGCCATGCCCCTGTTTGCCAGCGCACGGGCAATCGTGAGCGGCGATACGACTCCGCACCCCAAACCGCACCCAGCGCCACTGCTGGAAGCGGCGAGCCGCCTGGGGGTTGCTGCCAGCCAATGCCTGTACGTGGGTGATGATGAGCGGGACGTGGTGGCGGGACTGGCGGCTGGCATGCAAACCGTGGCGGCAACCTACGGATATCTTGGTAACAAGACCGAAGTCCGCGCCTGGGGAGCCCATGCTGAGATAAATTCTCCGTTGGCCCTATTGCAATTGCTGGCAAACGCCTAAAATAGAGGTTCTGGGGCTGCACTGGTTTCGACGTGGGTTCGGACGCGCAGCAGGGCATGTCGAGGTTCTGTCACCTCGTAAAACAGCAGAAAAAAACTAACTGCAAACGACGAACGTTTCGCACTCGCCGCTTAATTGCGCGTGAGCCTCACAACAGCAAGCCGATAGGCTGGGCAAGGGTGGTCAGATCGCAAGGTCAGTCCGTCCAGGCTGTGGGGTAATTTCATTCGGCTGGGTCTGCCTTGGGTAACTTAGGGTGGATCAAGAAAATAGGTTGCTGGCGTCTTGCATAGCGTGCCACTGCGCGATGCAAGGAGCGAGATCCAAATCAGACGGCTACACATGTAGAACTGCTCGAAAAAGGCTTGCGGACGGGGGTTCAAATCCCCCCAGCTCCACCATACCCCTGTTTAAAGGCCGCTAAGGATAACCACTTAGCGGCCTTTTTCTTTGAAAAATCAATGACTTACGCGGTAGTGAGCATTAAGGAGTCTGGGCATTTGGAGTCAGTTATGCGCTCCATGCACATGCCCTGCGCGGCTTCGTGACGGCGTCGCATGGCGTGAGACTTCAGTCAGTTCGTTGAGGATTCCACAATGCTCGGCGTCCTGTGCTCGCTTGCAAGCCAAGCGCAGACCTTTGAGCTGTGTTTCCAGTGAGCGCAATTCATTGATGCGCTCGGCCACATGGCCAATGTGCGCATCGAGCAACTCGTTGACCTCGCCGCAGTTCTCAGTCGGCGCGTCCTTGAACTTCAAAAGCACCCGAATTTCATCGAGTGTCATATCCAGCCCCCGACAATGGCGGATGAAGGACAGCCGCTCGGCATGGGTATCGCCATACACCCGGTAGTTGGATTCGCTGCGCGCAGGCTCGGGAAGCAAACCTTGTCGTTCGTAATACCGAATGGTTTCTATCTGCGTGTTCGCCTTTGCTGCCAATTCGCCAATCTTCATGAAATCTCCTTGTGATCTCGATTTGTATACGCGACAGCATGCCCACAAAAAGGCTTGACTCTGTAGCAACTATAGGGTTTTTAATCACTGTAACGCATTGCGAAACAAATTTGAGGCCTGTTCATGGAATCCGACAACACCCCACCAACAAAAGACTCCAACCTTTGCTGTGGTCACAATCATGCGCACATTCAACCAGTCGAGCAAACTCCAACGGAGCCGGCGAAGTCTGGCGTTGCGCTCTTTCGCATTCCGACGATGGACTGCGCCGCAGAGGAAGCGGAAATTCGACATGCCCTTGCCAAGCTTCCTGGACTGCGCAGCCTGAGTTTCCAACTTGGCGCGCGCACGATTGCTATCGATGCGCCCAGCGAGTCCCTGCCCGAAGCATTGGCAGCTATTCGCAAGGCGGGATTTAAGCCAACACCTTTGACTAACGAAGGCGCAGGGCTCCAAGACGACCATGGCCATGGTCACCACGAACATGCCAATACTCATTTTCACAGCGAATCGGCTTGGATGCCGCAAGGCGCACTGCGTTACGCCTTGGCGTTGGTGCTTGCGTTCTCAGCAGAATCGATCGCATTCTTTGCTCCAGCAACTTTGACCACAAGCCTTGCGGGTATGGCTGTGGCGGCAATGGCGATTGCCTTGTCTGGCCTCTCTACCTATGTAAAAGGCATCGCTGCGTTGCGTAATGCCCGCCTCAACATCAATGCTTTGATGACGGTTGCTGTAACAGGGGCATTTCTCATCGGTCAGTGGCCAGAGGCCGCCATGGTCATGGCCCTCTATGCCATCGCGGAGTTGATCGAAGCACGTTCCGTCGATAAAGCCCGAAACGCCATAAAGGGTTTGCTCGATCTCACACCCGAAGAGGCCCAGACGCGCAACGCGGACGGCACATGGGCCAGAACGCATGTCAAAAATATCGCCATGGGTGCAATCGTTCGCGTCAAGCCTGGTGAGCGTGTTCCGCTGGATGCCGTAATCGTCGTGGGTGAAACGGCCGTGGATCAATCATCGGTAACCGGTGAAAGCATTCCGGTGGACAAGAGTATTGGTGACCCCGTTTTTGCGGGAACCATCAATCGTACGTCCAGCTTCGAGGCCGAAGTGACGGCGATTGCGGGCGACACGATGCTTGCGCGAATCATCCATGCCGTGGAGCAAGCACAAGGCTCACGCGCTCCGACCCAGCAATTCGTTGATGCGTTTGCCGCCATCTACACCCCTGCAGTTTTCGTTCTCGCATTGGCGGTGGCGGCGCTAGGCCCGTGGCTGCAGGATTGGACGTTTGTGCAGGCTATCTATAAGGCCCTTGTCCTGTTGGTGATTGCTTGTCCCTGTGCCTTGGTGATTTCGACTCCGGTTACCGTGGTGAGTGGCTTGGCCACCGCTGCGCGCAGGGGCATCCTCATCAAAGGTGGGGTCCACTTGGAGAATGCACGCAAGATCAAAGCGATCGCGTTGGACAAGACCGGCACCATTACGTCAGGTAAACCCAAGCTCGTAGCCACTGAGATACTGGACACTGCGCATCCTGAACAGCAAGTTTTCCATTGGGCCGCCGATATGGCTGCGCATTCGGATCATCCCGTATCGCAAGCCATTGCTCTCGGGCTCGATGGTTACCAGTGCGATGGTGATCTGGATAGTTTCACCGCACTGCCAGGCCGCGGCATCCAGGCGCAGGCCCATGGCACCGCACTCGTCCTGGGCAACCATCGGCTCATTGAAGAGATGGGTATCTGTAGCCCGGAGATCGAAGCGCGACTGGCTGTGTACGAGCATGAAGGCCGGACTATCACCATGCTTGCCAGCCCCGAGAAGGTCATTGCCCTGTTTGCGGTGGCCGACACTATCAAGGATTCCTCTCGCGAAGCCGTCGCCGATCTGAATGCTCTGGGCGTTTCAGTCTCCATGCTAACCGGCGACAACGCAGCCACCGCAAAAGCCATTGGAACCCAGGCAGGCATCGCCGATGCGCGCGGAGATATGTTGCCCGATGACAAGCTTGCCGCCATAGAAGCGTTGCGAACAAGCCATGGCTGCGTCGCCATGGTGGGCGACGGTATCAATGACGCTCCTGCGCTGGCGCGTGCTGATATTGGTTTCGCGATGGGTGGAGCCGGTACAGACATCGCGATGGAAGCCGCAGACATTGTCATCATGAACGATGATTTGCGCCGCATCCCTGAAACTATCCGTCTTTCGCGCAAGACCCACTCGGTTTTGACGCAAAACATCGTGATTGCGCTGGCGGTCAAGGCAGCGTTTCTCGGGATGGCCATTTTTGGCGAGGCCAGCATGTGGATGGCTGTTTTTGCCGACATGGGCGCAAGTTTGATTGTTGTATTTAACGGCTTGCGATTGATGCGGCCTGGCAACTAAACGTGTGCGAGTTAATGTTGACCTGACCAACGGCCACCTGGCCCATTTTGCTACCCCATTCCCACCGGTTCCCAGCGGCCATTGTCGTAGCGCGTCAACCGTGCTGCATCAAATCGCCACAGGTGCATCCAGCCGTTGTCGATTAGTTGACGCACCACTGCGTGTTGTTGAATGACGCGCTCAATCGCCTGGCTGGGTGCGTCGATGATCACGGTAAAACGCAGCGGTTCATGCACCCAACGTCCGCCATCATGCAAGGACTGTTTGGACAAACCGATGCGCAGGTCGCCCCCATTGCCTTCGAATACGCCGATGTGGCCACCCACTACGTTATGCAAAACCTTGTTGCCGCTGCCCAGATGCACCGGGTCACAGCTTGACGCGTGGTATTGCCAATTGATCCAGTGCGTGACCAGCATCGGTGCGGTCATCAGCAATTCGAGCACGCTGCCATCAACGTCCTGATCGGCGTCGTAGTCATGTAGAAAACTGCGCCCGTCCAGCACCACGCCGTGGCTGCGGTGTCGGGGCGCGATGATGAAGGCGGCATTGCCTGCCAGCCCCCACTCAGGTCGGGTCTGCGCACCATCGTTCGCGCGGCGACGCAACTGGGTAAGCAGGTCATCCTGTACTGCGCGTGGGTTAAGTCCCAAGCTGGGAGCACGCTCGCGGCGAACCTGATCGCCGGCACGGGTAAAGGCCGTTTCCACCTGCTCCCAACGCACGCGTGCATCAGGGGTCAACAGATCAAGATCAAATCCTTCGATTTCATCCGTTGTGGTGTTGTGCAAGGCAGCGACGAACGCCGTTTTGGCTGGAATGTTGACGCCACTGGACAGTAAACCGTGGCGCACGGCGGGTTCATTGAGCAATTGCGCCAGCGCGCGCGCGTTGACTTCGCCGGTTTGGCCACAGCAGGCACCGCAATCGAGTGCAGCGGCCTGCGCATTGTTGTTGCTCTGACTGCCATGCCCCACCAGCAATACCAGTGGCGCAAGCTGCCTATCCAGACCCATGGCGTGTAGTACGCGTACGGCCAAAGCAACTTTTGCATCGATATCCATTCCAGTCAGGCCCGGACGACACATTGGCCGGTAGCGAGGCGGCAGGCCAGCCAAATCATCGGACATGCGCGCACGCGTTGTGGGTTTTAACCAGTGGGCAAGCTTGCTGACATATCCCACACCAGCGGCTTCGACAAAGGAGAAGGCTGAAGTAGGCCACCGACTGGCAGAACGCCATTGCTCTGTCCAGGCAAATCGCCGCTGCCGGGCATGACGGGCAGCATTGTTCAACTCGGTTTGATTGGTACCACTATCGGTGCCAGCGATACGTATGTTGTCTGTTACCTCAATCGTTGGTGCCAGCAGACCTGGCAATTGAGGGCGCCGAGCTGTAGTGGCCAGCGGTGTGTAAGCCACCGGTAGACCGAAGAATCCGGCAAAGCCGATGGTCTGAATGGCCGGCCAAACCGCTTCGAGTGCGCGGCGCAATGGCTCACTGCGCACATCAATGCAAAAGGCCGCCTGTACTTCGACAGCCTGCGCTGCGCTGACAACCGACCCGGCACCGGGTGCGATTGTGAGCTTACCTGCCAATTGGCGCTGATAGCCTGCTTCGAGCGCGACTTGCCAGACCTCATCAACGACCAGCATCTCTTGCACTTGCGTCAGTCGCTCAGCCGCGTGACGCCAATGCGCCTGCAAGGCGTTGAATGCTGTTCGGGTGACTGATTCATCCTTGCATTCCAGCAAAATTGCGCCCCAGGCAAGGCGAATAGCCAACAAGTCGCGCAAGTGCGGGTCGGTACGCCCTTCTTGCCCTGCCTGCCAGCCAAGGTAGGCACACCAGGATGCCCAACCATTCACTGTCAGCAGTACGGCTTCCAAATAATCTGCCCACGCTGGTTCGGGTAGTCCCAAGCGCTGCAACGCCCAGCGCTCGGCATCTTGCCGGGTAGCTGGCAATGCATTGAGCCACTTGCCCAGATCTGGCACACCCATCAGTACGCCGATCCCATGGTCGTGCGTCAAGGTGTCACGCCAGAACGCATACAAGCCCGCACCCCGTGCCGGCTGCCAATCGGCCTGGTTTTCATCGAAGTATGACGCGCAGGTTTGACTCACTTGATGGGTGATTGCCTGCCGCCACGAAAGTCGGGTGTGCCGCGCAAGATCGTTATCCAGTACATCAATCAGAAGCGGCAGGCGCGAAACGTTCGCTGTGGTCGATAACGCGTCGATGCATTGCGCTGCGCTCAGCGCTTGCGCCTGAGCAGCGGGCAGTACGCTCAATGCGTAGTGCAAGTCCTGCGGTTTGATACGTCCTTCGCGCCAGGCTTGCTGCACATAGCTTCGGGAGGGGAAAACACGAATATCACCCAGAACGGCCATGCGGGCTGCTACCTCGCGCACTGGGCGACCAATCCGACACCAATGTGGATTTACCGCTATCGCGCGATCCAGTGGCCACGCGGGGGCGATTGACTGACAGGCTTGCTCGCAGGCGGCTTCAATTTCTTCGAGCGGCGGTGCTTTGACCACAGCCGTCTCGGCGTTGGGAAATTCAAAGCACGTTAGCGTTTCTAAGCTGGTATTCATGGGGTTTTCCTTTGGGGGCCGGGAGTAACCGTCCAGCGTGTTGGCCAGAGTGCCAATGCCAGACGGGTGACAAGCTCATCGATATAAAAGCCTGCATAACTCCAGCGGCGCAAACCGGTTAAGGCATACGGTCGCATTTGCAAAGTAATCAGGCACAGGTATAGGGTGGCCATGCCCAGCAAGGCAAAAAGGCCGGCAGGTTGATTTGGGCTGTCGCGTAACCCCAGCGGCAGTGTGTGCGCCACCACTGTGGCCCCCGTTAGGGCTGCAACGATGCTCAATCCAGCGAGCGTGTGCGACCATCCCGCATTACCGTCGGCACCGCGCAACGCCGGAATCCAGAGCAAGGGCGCCCAAGCCAAAGCCAGTACACCGCTCCACCACCAAGGCCAGACCGCTGCCGTGGTTAGGATTTGAACCAGTATTAAGACCAACAGTGCTGCCAACGGGGCGGCAATCAGGCTGAACGCAGAAGGCACTGCGGTGGTGCGCATTCTTTGCAGCTTGCTGACTTGTACGGCCGAAGATGCTGCAAGGAAAGCGTGCGCCTTGTAGAGCGAATGTCCGATCAGATGCAGCGCGGCCAAGGTGTAGAGGCCCAGGCCGCATTCAAGCAGCATGAAGCCCATTTGTGCCACGGTGGACCATGCCAGGCGAACCTTGATGCTGATGCGGGTGAGCATCACCAAGCCTGCAAACATGGCGGTACCCAGTCCGAATGCAATCAGTAGCCAGCGTGCCAGGATTGCAGTTTCCAGTAGTGGGGCGAACCGGATGAGCACAAAGCCGCCGAGGTTGACCACACCGGCATGCAGTAGCGCAGATACCGGCGTGGGTGCCTCCATCACCTGGATCAGCCAGCCATGCACTGGCAGCAGAGCGGTGCGCAAAATTACCGCAAAGACCACGCACACGGCACTCAGCTGCAACGCCACGGAAGCGCCATGACGTTCCAGGTGTTGCCAAAGAACAGAAAGCGAGCCGCTACCGACTTCATGCCACGCCAATGCGGCAGCCATCAGGAGCAAGATGTTTGCCAAACGATCAGCAACACGCTTCTTGTGTGCGGCCAGCAACGCAAATGGGCGATCTGGGTAGAAGCAGAGCAATGGCCGCAGAGCCGCGCCAACCAAGGCCCAAGCGGCAATCAAGACCAACCAGTGGTTAGCCAAAAGGAGCAGGTGCACAGCAGCCAGTACCCCCGCCAGCGCAGAGATATAGCGGGATTGACCGGGCTCACCCTGTAAATAGCGCGATGAGAAAGCGCTGATGGTGGTGCCCAAGAGTTGCACCAGTACCGCAAGCCAAGTGCCCAACAAACTTGCATCTGGTGCGGACGTGTTTGATGCTAACTGCCAAAGTAGTGAAGCCAGCGCACACAGCAACGCAGCTGCCGACAGCCAGCCAAACCGCTTCCAAAGCTGGGGCTCGCGCGTTTGCTCAACCTTGGCCGCGAGCACGGCTGTTGCCATTAGAGCAGCTGGTGCCAGCGCGCAAAGTGAAAAAAATAAGCCCAATCGATCCATGCCGCGCACTCCCTAAATGAATGGGTGCAATGGTGCTTGGCTCAGATCATTCTGTAAAATACATTGATTAGATCGATTTAATAGTTTTAACAGAATGATAAATCTCGAACAGCTGAACTTTCACCACCTGTTTTACTTTTGGCGTGTCGCCAAGATCGGGCACCTTACCCGTGCCGCGCAGGAGGTTCACACGTCGCAGTCTGCGCTGTCCGCTCAGATCAAGCAGCTTGAAGAGCGACTGGGCGAGCCACTGTTTGAACGCGAAGGTAAACGCCTTGTACTCACCGCTACAGGCAGACTGGCGTTTTCGTATGCGGAAGACATTTTTGGTTTGGGACAGGAAATGCTGGGGAGGCTACAAGGCCGCAGCGAGGGAATGATCCGATTGCGGGTTGGCAGCGTTTCCACCTTGTCCAGGAACTATCAGGAAAACTGGATTCGGCCTCTGTTGGTGGATCAATCCGTTGTTTTGACCCTGGAGTCAGGCTTGTTGGAGGGGCTGCTGGAACGGCTGCTGCAGCACCAACTCGACGTGGTGCTGGCCAACGAAACCGTACCGGCTGAATCGAGTCGCCCCTTGCATTGCCGCTTTTTGGGTAGCCAGGCAATCGCATTGGTTGGCCCTGCAGGCGCATGGAAGGATCGCACACTGCGTATTCCAGAAGATCTGGACGGTGTCGAGATCGCTTTGCCAGGGCCACGGCATGCACTGCGAGCCCAGTTCGATGCTTTGTGCATTACGGCCGGTGTGAAGCCGCGACTGCGCGCTGAAGTAGATGACATGGCCATGCTGCGTCTGATCGCGCGGGACAGTGGTTGGCTCACGGTTCTGCCCGAGGTGGTTGTACAAGACGAGTTGCGTTCAGGCAGCCTATTGAAGGTGGGCCAATTGACGGAAATGCAGGAAAATTTTTATGCGATCACAACGCCCAACCGCCATCGCATCGAGCGGCTTGAAGCCCTTTTGGCTGGCGCATCACTTTCTCCGGCACAAGCAACCCACGGGGCACTCAATGGGGAAAGCGGCGATCTGAAAAAGACAAGTTCCTAAATGCCGGGGCAAATAACTTAAACTTGCCGCCACTATTGGAAGCGTGGATTTGAACCCAGGTCCGCACACCACCCTTTCCGGTGCAAAAGGCCTTCAAGGAGAAGTACTTGGAGGCCTTTTTGCATTGTTGTTTTAATTGATACCCCTTAACCGGCGCCACGCATGGGCGCTGTAGTTCTACCCATGGAATTTGTCACCTTTCTGATTGATTTTGTCCTGCACGTAGACAAATACCTGGAAGCCTTTGTGCAGACCTACGGCCTTTGGGTTTACGGCCTGCTGTTTTTGGTGATTTTTGTGGAAACCGGCGTCGTGGTCATGCCATTCCTGCCGGGTGATTCCCTGCTTTTTGTGGTGGGCGCTATGTGTGGCGTGGGGTTGATGAGCTATCCCCTGTCGGTGGGGCTTTTGCTGGCAGCCGCCATTTTGGGCAACCAGTCCAACTACGCCATTGGCCGGCGTATCGGGCCGCGTGTGTTCCAGTGGGACAACTCTCGCTTCTTCAACAAGAACGCTTTTGACCAGGCCCATGCGTTCTATGAGCGCTACGGTGGCATCACGATTGTGGCGGCGCGTTTTATGCCGTTCTTGCGCACGTTTGCGCCCTTTGTGGCCGGCGTGGCCCAGATGACGCGCGCACGCTTTGCGTTGTACGACGTGTTGGGCGGCACGTTGTGGGTGGGTGGGATCATCACGGTTGGGTACTTTTTCGGCAACTTCCCCTGGGTCAAGCTGCATCTGGACAAAATCATCTGGGCCATGATCCTGGTCCCTGGACTGGTCATTCTGTGGGGCGCCTGGCGTAGTCGTTCACGCGGCGCAGGGACTAACTCCTGATCCGGTTGCGCGCCAGCGGCGGGTTTTTGGAGAAGTAGCGCTCAATCCCGCGCATCAGCGCATCGGCCAGCTGGTTCAAAAACTCTGCACTATTGAGTTTGGCCTCTTCCCGTGGGTTGCTGATAAAGGCGGCCTCAACCAGCACGCTGGGAATATCGGGGGCCTTGAGCACCGCAAAGGCGGCCTGTTCCACTTTGGCCTTGTGCAGCTTGCCCACGCGGCCGATTTCGCCCAGCAGGGAGCCGCCGAGCTTCAGGCTGTCGTTGATCTGGGCGGTGGTGCTCATGTCCAACAGGGCGCGTTGCACGGTGGCGTCTTTGGTCTGGACGTTGAGCCCGCCAATCAGGTCGGCCTTGTTCTCCTTGGCGGCCATCCAGCGCGCTGCGCTACTCGATGCCCCGCCCTGGCTCAACGCAAACACGCTGGCGCCTTGCGGGTCGGGGGTAAAAAAAGCGTCGGCGTGCAGGCTCACAAACAAGTCGGCCTGAACCCGGCGCGCCTTTTGTACCCGCACCTGCAGTGGCACAAAAAAATCGGCGTCGCGTGTCAGGTAGGCACGCATGGTGTTGCCGTTAACGCTGGTGGCATTGATGCGCTCGCGCATCAGGTGGGCCAGGCGCAGCACCACGTCTTTCTCGCGCGTGCCACCCGGGCCAACCGCACCGGGGTCTTCACCGCCATGGCCAGGGTCCAGGGCGATGATGATCAGGCGGTCGGTTGCGGCAGGTGGCGGTACATCGGTTTTGCCAGAAAGCTTAGTGCCATTCTGGCCACTAGCCCTCGTCGAATCTACGTAAGACGCTCCTGATTTCGTAGCGTTAATGGAGTTGGATGCAACCGCAACCGAGGCCGATTTTTGACTGTGCTGAACGATCAGTTCGCCCAGCGGATCAGCGCTTGCCGTAGTGGGCTGGGGCCCACTGGCAGCTTGCGGCGCAGGAGTCGGAGTTGCCGGGCTGCCCGGAAAGCGCTCCGCAATCAGCGCTTCCAGAGGGTCGATTTGGTTCACCGGATACAGGTCCATCACCAACCGGTTCTGGTAGGCAGCCACTGGCGCAAGTGAAAACACCTGGGGCCGGATGGGCAGCTTCAGGTCCACCACCAGCCGCACCACCGTGGGGGAGAACTGGCCGACCCGGATGCCGGCAATGTTGGGGTCGTCGGCCCGCAACTTGGCCACCAGCTCTTTGAGCGCTGGATTAAGGGTGATGCCCTCCAGGTCCACAGCCAAGCGCGGCGGACTGGGCACAAAGATGGGTTTGGCGACCAGCGCGCCGTCCGATTCAATCGTGATGCGGGTGTATTCGGGTGCCGGCCAGATACGCACCGTAAGAATGGTTGCGCCCCGGGCCAGCTCCGCCAGTCCCAGCGTCAGGACCACGCTGCCGGTTTGCAAGAGGGTGCGGCGTTTCAAGGCTAGTGTTCCTGCCGGTTGATGGCTTGCAGCAGTACCGCGCCAGTGGGTGTATTCGCGCGCAGGGTGACTTGGCGGGCTGTTTCGCCCAAGGTGTGCAGTGTCAAGTCAATGTCGGCCATGGGCAGAAAGGTAGCAGCTTTTTCGGGCCACTCTGCCAACTTGAGTCCGGGGCTGGCAAAGATGTCACGAAAACCCGCGTCTTCCCACTCGCGCGGGTCGGCAAAGCGGTAAAAGTCAAAATGCCACACATTCAGCGCCGGCAGTTCATACGGCTCCACTACTGCATAGGTAGGGCTTTTGATGCGACCTTGCACGCCCAATGCCTGCAACAGATGGCGCACCAGCGTGGTCTTGCCCGCGCCCAGGTCGCCGTGCAGGGCAATGAAGGCATTGGCCAACGCAGGCTGTGCCGCCAGCGCCACGGCGTATGCGTGAGTAGCCGCCTCGTCGCGCCAGCGCAAGGTTTTTACAATAGGGTCGTGACAATCAACAGCACTCAATTCGATGGCAACCAATGGGTTTCTCAAGTTCAGGCCTGGGCCCTGGAACTTGGATTCTCCCAAATTGGCGTGGCCAGTGTGGATTTATCGTCAGCAGAGGCCGGATTGCTGGCCTGGCTGGAGCAGGGCTTCCATGGCGACATGGCCTATATGGCCAACCATGGCCTCAAGCGCGCACGCCCGGCCGAGCTGGTGCCCGGCACCCTGAGCGTGATCACGGTCCGCATGAATTACCTGCCGCGTGACACGCCCGATGGCTGGCAGACGGTGGAGTGGGTGCGCCTGGACCACCCCACCGAAGGTATTGTCTCGGTCTACGCACGGGGGCGCGACTACCACAAGGTTTTGCGCAGCCGCCTGCAAAAATTGAGCGACCGCATTGCACAGGCCATAGGCCCGTTTGGCCACCGCGTGTTCACCGATTCCGCACCCGTGCTGGAAGCCGAACTGGCCGCACGCAGCGGGCAGGGCTGGCGCGGCAAGCACACGCTGCTGCTCAACCGCGACGCCGGTTCGCTGTTTTTTTTGGGTGAGATTTATGTGGATGTGCCCTTGCCGGTAAGCGAACCGGTGCAAGAGCACTGTGGCACCTGCAATGCCTGCATCGAAGTGTGCCCCACGCAGGCCATCGTGGCACCGCACCGGCTGGATGCGCGGCGCTGCATTTCTTACCTGACCATTGAACATGCTGGCGCCATTCCGTTGGAGCTGCGTGCGCCGATAGGCAACCGCATCTACGGCTGTGACGATTGCCAATTGGTCTGCCCCTGGAACAAGTTTGCCCAGCGCAGCCCCTTGCCCGACTTTGATCCGCGCGAGGGTTTGAGTGGCCAGCAGTTGGTAGCGCTGTTTGAGTGGACCGAGGCTGAGTTTTTGCAGCGCACCGAAGGCAGTCCTATTCGGCGTATCGGTCACGAGCGCTGGCAGCGCAACATTGCGGTGGCACTGGGAAATGCATTGCGTGCTGGTGCCGATGTGGGGCCGTTTTTGCAGCGGCATGTGCAGCATCCCAGTGGGTTGGTGCGGGAGCATGTGCTGTGGGCGTTGGCGCAGGGGCGATGAGATTCGGTGTCTTGCCTTGGCTGTGATATGTCAGTTGCTTCGATGTGTGGCAGAGCAGAAATGGCCTGGTCAGCAATGTGTAATTCAGGGCAGGAGCCGGCACGGAGTCGACCCCATGCAGCTCTTTCATAGCAGGCATTGGCTTTGATTGGCCAGGATATGCGACAGGTTCATACAATGGTTGTCATGCAAAAGTACCCAGCAATGTTGCCAAGAATTGATCGTTCATACTGGTTAGCCGGTTGCCCGTGGTACCGTCAAAACCAGCCCGCCAGTTTATTTCGTCGTCTAGCTTGGGAATGTCAAGATAGGCGCTCGGCTATATTAAGTTGAACTAAACCGCTACGCGGTGGCTAGTGCACGGTGCGCCGCCACTGCATTTGTGTTTCGGGGCTACTTGCATAGACGGGCCTTGAGGTAAAGCCTTGGAGTTGGGGAATGTTCCCCGGCTTTGAGGAGAACCGCATGACACCCTTACGTCAACGCATGCTCGACGCCATGACCGTGCGCGGCCGGCTGAACGGACCAAGGAGTGCTACACCGATGCCGTCGCCCGAATGGCACGCCACTACCACCGCAGTCCCGACTTGTTGAGCCGCCTGAGATCGAGGCCTACATGCTGCACCTGGTCAAAGACCGCAAGCTCTCCTACAGCAGCGTCAACCACGCCGCCAGCGCCAGCCGCTTCTTGTTTGAGACCGTGCTGGGGCGCGCCAGCCATCGTCCACCTGCGCCCGCCCATGGCCCGTGTGCCACAGAAGCAGCCGAGTTGCTCGCGCGCCAAGAGGTCACGCACCTGTTTGCCTGCTGCTCGCATCCGGTTTACCGAACCGTGTTGCAAACCATCTATGCGGCCGGTCTGCGTATCTCCGAAGCCTGCGCTGCGCGTGGATGACATCGACAGCGCCAGATCGCATGTGCGTGCGGGTTACGGCCGGCAAAGCGGTGCCGACCGCTACAGCATCCTCAGTCAAGCCTGTTGGCGTTGCTGCGCCAATACAGCCCCTGCTCCGCAGCACCAGGTCGCTGGCTGTTTGCCAACGCCAATGGCACGACGTGCGTCAACATCGAAGCCGTGCAACGCGCCTACCAAGCGGCCCGACACTGCGCCGGCATCGTCAAGCATGGTGGCACCATACCCTGCGCCACTGCTTTGCCACCCACTTGCTCGAAGGTGGCGTGGACCTGTACACCATCAGCCGCTCTTGGGCCACGGCCAATCAGCACCACCAGCCGTTATCTGCACCTCATCAGCCCGCAGTTCAAACCACCCAAAGACGTGGACCCTGGACCTGCTGGCGGGCCTGCCCAAGACCTGAAACGATCACGGGGCTGAGCGCGTGGCCACCCTGGCCGATGTGCTGCGCCAGCATGGTGCGGCACATCTGGTAAAGCCACCCTGTCCACACCCCAGGCCAAGGCCTGGCGCGGCATCGTCGCGTGCAGGACGGCGGCACTGGGGGCCACAGCTGGCCTGTGAGACTTGTGGCCACAGCCACTGGCAATACCACTCCTGCCGCAATCGACACTGCCCAGTGCGGATCGCGTGCCAAGGACGCCTGGCTGCAGGGGCGTCAGCGGATGTGTTGAATGTGCCCACTTGGTGTTCACGCTGCCGCACAGCCTCAATGCCCTGTACCAGTACCACCCGCGCTGGGTCATCGACACCCTGTTTGCCAGCACCGCCCAAACACTGTCTGAGTTCGCGGCCAATGCGCGTTGGATGGGGGTTGGTGGTGGCACCCGGCCTTCAGCCTGTACTGCACTGGACCCAGGACTTGCGGTTGCACATCCATGTGCATGCGGTGATGGCCTGCGGTGCTGGTGCAAGATGATCAGGGTCAAGGCCGCTGGCACCGCCGATCCGAAAGCCCGACTTTCTGTTCCCGGTGCAGGCCCTGTCCAAGGTGTTTCGGGGCAAGTTTCTGGCAGCCTTGGGCCGGGCCCATCAAAACAGACATCGCCAATGATCCGCAGGGCGGTGCCAGGCCTGGGCACAACGCCAAAGAGATCTATACCGCCACGACTGGGTGGTGTGCCAAGACGCCGTTGGGTGGTCCAGCACAAACGCTGGAGTACCTCAGCCGCTACACACACCGCAGGCCATTGGCAACGAGCGCATCAAGGCGCTCACGCACAGTGAAGTGGTTTTTACCGTCAGAGCGGATGACCAAGGGGGTAAGCGCACAGAACATTTACCCGGCTGTGAATTCATACGGCGCTCTTGTCACGTCTTGCCCACGGTATCAAGCGGATTCGCCACTACGGAGTTCTGGCCAGTGCATGCAAGACGGACAAGCTCGCTCGCAAGGCTGGCACTACAGATGCCCGCACCAACCCGCTGGCCCAGAGTCGGCACAGGCGTTCATGGCGAGGGTGGCAGGATTGAGACTATGCAGTGTCCGTGCTGCAAGGCGGGCACACTCAGGTGGTGGCAACGCTGCCAGGGTACACGTGCCGACACCGGGTAGCGTGTGGCGGGCAACCAGGGGGCCACCGTGAGGTGCCCAGGGGATGCCAGGGATCAAAAATTCGCACCACGTCCAGTGGTGTCAGGCAGTGTTGCGCCGCACGCTGGCTGGCAACTGCGTGCAGAACAATACCCGAGCGATCCAGCAAAGAGCAGTGCCCAGCCCCGCAATGTAAAGGCAATCCGCGCACGGCGCAACGACACTGGGCTGGGTCATAATCTATTGACACAAGCGGGGATTGGTTCAAACCCCCTATTGCCCAGAACACACGCCACCGTCTCGCAGGCGGTTCAGTCCAACATGGTTTATCTGCCGCGAATGACGTCCTCGCTTTGTGCCAGCTTTGTGGCGCGGCGGATAAACGCTGATTGTTAGACGCGGAGGAAGCCATGCGCGATCTTTCACAAGCAATCACCTACTTCAGCATCGTCTTCGCCGCAGGCTTCGCACTGGCGTTCATTCGCATACCGTTTCTCGTGCCTCACTACGGCGTCAGGACGGCCGAGCTCATGGAGATGCCCGTCATGCTTCTGGTGATTGGGCTTAGCTCTCGTTGGATTCAACAGCGCAATCCTCACCTTTCAAGCACGCACCTCCTGGCAATCGGTGGCAATGCGTTCTTGCTCATGATCGTGGCTGAGCTCGGCGTTGCGGTTGCTACGTCTGACCTTTCCCCAGCCAGCTACGTCTTAGCCAAGGATCCTGTGTCAGGAGCTGTTTACTTTTTGAACCTAGTGTTCTTCGCACTTGCGCCGTGGCTTTGGTCGCTCAGGAGCCGCGTCTAACTATTCGTATATGGACTCCCCCACAAGTTCAAGAAACTAATCGATAGTTTGGCTGTCTGGGAAGCGCATGCAGTCGTATATCCGGCATCTGGTGTGGACTCGCAATGGTCCGTGCCGACATGGAATCTGCGTCACCGATGCGCCAATCGTTACAAACGGCTGCAAATGAGCCGGAAGAGTTATCGGCGTCTATCGGTGTGGGGTGAACCCGGTTGGCCATGATGGTCGATCAATCTCGTCGCAACGCGTGATGGGTGTTCAGTTTCTTCTTGGTGACGGCTGTTTTGGATATTTTCGGTCTACGCTGGCATCACAAAGCTCTCCCTATTGATCTTCTTGTTCAGCCTGGCACTCTCGCCAAACGGCTCCTTGTCCCGCAGCGTGGCATAACAAATCCGTGCCAACTTATTGGCCAGTGCACAAGCCGCCTTGTTGTGGTTGCTTCGACTCTGCACATCCAATGCCCAGCGCCGAACGCCACACACCTCGCGCCCGGCGTCCTGCGCCACCTTGGACGCACGCAGCACGCTCCTGGCCCCGTGGGTCAGCAACATGCGCAAGTAGCGATCCCCCTTCTTGGAGATACGCCCCAGATGGCGGCTACTGCCCGAGCTGTACTCCTTGGGCGTCAGACCAAACCAGCTGGAAAAATGCCGCGCATCCTTGAAGTGACTCACATCGCCAGAGGTGGCTGCCACCAGCGCCGTGGCGGTCAGCAAGCCAATGCCTGGGATCGACAGCAACGTCGTGCAAGCTGGACTGAGCTTGGCAATGGCAGCGAGTTCACGTTCCAGCTGCGCAATGCGGGCTTCGAGCAGTCGAATTTCTTCAATCAGTAGTTTGGCTGTGCCACGAATCAAATCCGGCACTGCCGTATTGGGGTCAGCCAGCACGCGGCTGATTGCTTCCATGCCCGTGCGTGCACCTACAGGGATAGCAATGCCAAACTCACGGCAGAAGCCACGCAAGGCATTGATGCGCGAAGTGCGTGTGCCCATCCACAAGGAACGTATGCGATGCATACCTTGCAGCGCTTGTTGTTCGACGGACTTCACCCGCACGGGACGCATGTCAGACGCGCGCGCCGCTTCCAGAAGTGCGGCAGCATCGGCCGCGTCGGTCTTGTTGCGCTTGACGTAGGCGCGGATGTACTGGGCGGGCAGCAGGCGAACCTCGATACCCAGGCCATTGAGCCAGCGCGCCCAGTGGTGGGCTGAGCCGCAGCCTTCCATGATGACCAGGTTTACTTCCCGGTTGAGAAACCAACGCTCGAACTGGGTGCGCGTCAGGCGCTGGGTTTCAATAATCTTCCAGTGTTCATCAGCCACAGCAAGTTGAAAGACGGACTTTGCAAGATCGACGGCAACGGTAGTAGCATTCATGTCGGACTCCTTACGTTGAAAGACCTGATCCCCATGCCCATGACGACCAGAGCGCCACTGTTGCGCAAAAAGACGGGGGAGTCCATCCCATCATTCAAGCCGCCACCGCTTCGTAGCTTCACCTTTGCGCCTGCGCTACGCTAGCGCGAAGCTTTCGCCACTGCGCGGCGCGGCTTAACTCAGGTGTTAAACCGCTGAAAATGCGTCATTGACGCACCTACGTTCTGTATATACACTTGTGACATGGAGTTCACTTGGTCAGAAGCGAAGCGTGCCACAAATATCAAAGCCCACGGGCTTGATTTCATTGACGCGCAAAGCGTGTTCGAAGGCATGACTTACACCTTTGAAGATGATCGTTTCTCCTACGGAGAGCAACGCTTTGTCACGCTGGGCTTGCTCGCCGGAATTACAGTCTCAGTCGTGCATACGGAGAATGAACATGAAATCCGCATCATCTCGTTCCGCAAAGCCACCAAGCGCGAGTCGCAAATCTACTTCGATGCAATCCAAAACTGATTGGGCTCGCCTCAAGGCCGACGACGGCATGGCAAACCCAGAGCACCCAGAAACTACCGTAAAGCACATTGTTCGCGGCATTGTTCGTCGCGGGCTTCAGCCCCTGCCATCAAAGGCATCCATTTCACTGCGCGTGGATCAGGATGTTTTGGAATGGTTTAAAGCACAAGGCGCTGGTTACCAGACCAGAATCAACACCGTCCTGCGGGCATTTCGTGATGCATCGGTTTAATTGGTCGGCCCACATGGACACGCAACATGAAGTTGCCGCTGCGCGGCGTATGTCGCGTGCCAGTGGCCTCCAACGTTAAGTCCCAAAGCGATCCTCGCTCCACCTCGATAAAATGCGCTACAGCCGCTCACACATCTGGAACTTCGTTGACTCCGCGCCGACACTGAAGGTCACCTGCCCACGGTGTAACAATCCCGGGGAATTCAGGCTCGCCTGGGACGGTGAGCGATTCCTCTTCGGTTTTGGATGGACCTGGCGGAAAGCCGTCTATCACTGTCCAATTTGCCCATATGTGCAAGAAGTCCCGGTTAAATCCGTACAACAATATTTGAGGTAGAAAATGTCTGCAGGCTGGGGAACTGGGCTTCGAGAATTTATCGGCTACGGTGCCACCATCACATGCGACCACTGTCACAACCGAGTAGTTGAGCAAGTGTGGGCAACCTATAGCTACGAGGAAGCAGCTTTCATACGTTGGAAGCACTTCGGCGAGCGCGGATCAGAGGACCGTGATGGATACATTCAATTCGTTTGCGGTACTTGTTTGAACGGCATTCAATTCATCGGCGCCGAGGCAGCAGAACGAAGGAAGAAGAACGTAGCAAAGGAACAGGGCGGGCCTGCTGCTGCGGCCTTTGCCATCGAAGTCGAGAACCGCATCAAAAGTGCCTCAGCTCGATTTGATATGAATCACACGACAAAGTGGTTTCGCGGCCTGAATATCTTGCAGAAGCGCGGAACACTCAAGGTCTTGAATCGAGTTGGCCTACATGAACTCGCAGCGCGGCTCAGCGGGGCCTAACCGGTTGATCGACTCAGACACGCAGCATCAAAAGGCTGCTGCGCAGCAGTTGCTGTGCGCTGGTCATCACCAACGTTGGGCCTAAGGAGTTCGGTATGTTTTCGATTTTTGATCCACTTATTGACTTCAGGTGCCCGCGGTGTAGTTCCTCGTTAAGATTCCGGCGAGTCGAGGAGTTGCCGAAAGCTTGGGATCACCAAACTGTCTTTGTGCCTGCCCTCAATGCCACGGTGAAATCATTTGCCGCCAGCATCCAGCAATCGCCAACAACTGGCTATGGATGCGATTTGTCCTTCCAGGAGTTATTACTTCTGCGGTTGCCATATTTTCTCCGCCAATGGGTTGGCTGGTCCCTTGGGCTATAGGACTTTTTGGTTTTGGGATGCGTCGCACTCGTTGTCTACATGCTTCGCGAACGTTGGGGGTGGCACCGTTACATATTGCCTCTCGAAAATGCCCAACCCGGCGCTCAATCGGACGCTGCGCGATAAAGCCGCGTACCCGCTTCACTAGCTGATTGCTCCTTTCACTGCCCCCGCCCCTGTGCGATGATCCCGCCCACACCACAGAGGCAAAACCTTTATGCGACTCCCCAACCTGCTGGCCACCAAAAATGGCCGACTGATGGCGTTCTTTCTGCTGTACGTCACCGAGGGTATTCCGCTTGGCTTTGCGGCCACCGCCGTAGCCACGCGGCTGCGGCGGCTGGATGTAGGTCCGGCCGAGATCGGCGCCTTTGTCGGCTCGTTTTACCTTCCATGGGCGTTCAAATGGGCTTTTGGCCCCGTGATCGACGTGTTTTCGTCAGAGCGACTGGGTCGACGGCGTGGCTGGATTTTGTTCACCCAGGTTGCCATGGCGCTCACGCTGTTGTCCACGGTGATGCTGGACCTGCCCGCGCAACTGGGCTTGTTCACCATCATCCTGTTGGTGCACAACACCTTTGGTGCCATGCAGGATGTGGCCATTGACGCGCTGGCCTGCAGTACGTTGCAGGAAAACGAGCGGGGCGTGGCCAACGGCATGATGTTTGCCGGCGCCACCATTGGCAGCATGGTGGGCGGCAGCGGTGTCATGTTCCTCAGCGGCTACACCGGTTTTCAGCCAACTTTCTTCTTTGTGGCCGCGTGCATTCTGGCGGTGACGGCCTTTGTGGTGTTGCCCATGCAAGAGGCGCCTGGCCCGGTGCGCGAGCGGGTTGCGGGCTCCAAACTGGCGCAGGCCGGGCGCGAGATGCGGGTTTTTGCCATTGATTCATTCCGCTCCTTTTTGGGTAGCTCCGGTGCCTTTGGCGGGCTGCTGTTTGCGCTGTTGCCAGCTGGTGCCATGTGCCTGGGGTTGGCCTTGCAGTCCAACCTGGCCGTGGAACTGGGCATGGATGACGACCAGGTGGCCGCGCTGAACTTCTACTCATCCATTTTGGGCGCTGCATTTTGTGTGCTGGGGGGCTACCTGTCGGACCGCTGGGGCCGTCGGCGCACACTACTCGTTTACATGGCACTGATGAGCGTGCCGGTGTTCTATTTGATGAACGAACTCACGCGGTACGGGTGGATCATGCCGGTCAGCACCACGGTTGCCAATCGTCCGCAGGTGCCCGCAGCCTTGCTAACCGCCTTCTGGATTGCCACGCTGGCGTATTCGGTGTTCCAGGGGCTGATGTATGGCGCGCGCTCGGCCATCATGATGGATGTGACCAACCCGGCCGTGGCGGCCACGCAGTTCACCGCCTACATGGCGCTGATGAACCTGGCTATTTCGTACTCGGCCACCTGGCAGGGCATTGCCATCGAAGCCTGGGGCTACCCGACCACCATGCTGGTGGATGGCATTTTCGGTCTGGCCTGCTTGCTGGTCTTGCCGTGGCTCAAACGTGACAGTGATGCGGCCGCGGTTGAAGCAGGGCAATCCGGCAGTGCGGCTGGCTTTGCCGATGCCCTGGGCCCGAAGCGCGCGCGCCGTCTGGCGACGGGGCTCGGCTTGCTGTGTCTGGCCTGGGTGCCTTCAAGCATCTGGAGTGAGGTTTTTGGGGCTGGCAAGCCCATTGTGGGCACGCTGTTTACGGTGATCTTCATCGCGTCGGCGTTGTTCCTGCTGGCCGGGCGCGCTGTGCTGGGAGATGCGGGCGGTCGCACAGCGCGGCTTGGCGTTTGGGTTGCTCCGTTGTTGATCTTGCTGTACGTCCGCTACTACCTGGATGTCATTGCCAGTTGGTTGCCTGCGGGGGTTGACACCGCCAGCTTCGTGGCAGGCGTGAACAACACCATGTTGGGAGTGGCGGTGCTGGCGGGCGTGTTGCTGCTGCAATTGGGCGCGCAGCCCTGGAAGCAGATGGAGGTGGGGGCGCGTTGATGATTTAGCGTAGCAGCCCCAGTGCCATTGGCAAGCTTACCATGGCCAGTACCGTAGACACCGTCACCAGCCCCGCCACATAGGCGCCGTCATAGCCCATGCGCGTGGCCAGCACGTAGCAACTGGACGACGTGGGCAGGGCTGAGAAGACCAACAAAATGGTGGCCTCTACCGCACTGAGGCCGAACAGACGCGCGATCACCATCGCCACCAAAGGCAACATCAGGTGCCGAATGGCCAGCACCGCTACCCCCAGCGCCTTGGCGCGGTTCAACGCGCCCAACTGCATGCCTGCGCCGGCTGCCATCAGGCCCAGAGCCAATGATGCCGCACCAATGCGCGTGACCGATGGCTCCAGCCACGGTGGAATGGAAAAGCCCAGCAGGTTGGCTACCAAAGCAGAAGCGGTGGCAATGATCAGCGGGTTGCGCAGCAGCTCACGCGCCAGGTTGCGCCGCGCGTGGCGCACCATGGGCCACACGGCAGCTACATTGAAAAGCGGCACACAGACGCCGATGAGTACGGCAATCAATTGCACGCCCTGTGGTCCGGCCAACCGATTGGCCAGGGCCAGGCCAACGAAGGAATTGAAGCGAAACGCCACCTGCGCGCTACTGGCATGGTCACGCCCATCGATCCAGCGTTTGAGAACTGGAACGTGGGGCAGCGCATAGGCCATGGCAATGCCGCTCAAACCCAGCGTCCATCCTGCTCCCATCAGCAGGGAGGCCGCATGCACGTCCAGCGGGCTTTTGACAATGGATTGAAACAGCAGCACCGGGAACAGAAAAAAATACACCAGGGTTTCGACATGTTCCCACAACGGCCGGCGCAAGGCGGTGAATCGGCAAACCAGGTAGCCGCACAGAATGAGGGAAAAATCCGGGAGTAGCAGTTGGGCGTAGTTCACCGCGCAAGAATACCAGCCAAAACCGTGTGCGACGGGCGTGTGCTGCGGTTACTATTTGCGCTGGATCGTGTCCAGATCGCAGGGATAGCGATGACAAAAGGTTATCCCAACCGGGTTATCAAAATGCAAATGAATTGATGGCAACAACTGCTTCCAGCCTGAATGGCGTTGATACCTTTGTGGATGCCCTCTGGCTGGAAGAAGGGCTATCCAAAAACACGCTGACGGCCTACCGGCGCGACCTGACCCTGTACGCCACCTGGCTGGCTGGCAAGGCCCGGGAGCTGAACCAGACCACGGCACTGGATTTGCAGTTGTATTTTTCCGAGCGACATGCCACGACCCGCGCCACTACCGCCAACCGGCGCCTGACAGTGTTCAAACGCTATTTCCGCTGGGCTCTGCGCGAGGGCGTGGTGCAGGAAGATCCCACACTCACCCTGCAGTCCGCCAAGCAGGCGCTGCGGGTGCCCAAAACCCTGACGGAAGCGCAGGTGGAAGCGCTGCTGGCAGCGCCGGATACTTCACAGGCGTTGGGTGTACGGGACCGCACCATGTTGGAGTTGATGTATGCCAGTGGGCTGCGCGTGAGTGAACTGGTGACGCTCAAAACCCTGAACCTCGGCCTTAATGACAACGTGCTGCGCGTGATGGGCAAAGGCAGCAAGGAGCGCCTGGTGCCGTTTGGCGAAGTGGCCAGCCAGTGGTTACGTCAGTACCTGGCGTCCGCCCGGCCCGAACTGTTGGCCGGTAAGCAGACCGATGACTTGTTTGTCACAGCGCGTGGCGCCAATGCCGGTAGCGCCATGTCGCGGGTGATGTTCTGGATGATTGTGAAGAAGCATGCTTTGGCAGCGGGCATCCGGGTACCCCTGTCACCGCACACCCTGCGCCACGCTTTCGCCACGCATTTACTCAACCACGGTGCGGACTTGCGGGCGGTGCAATTGTTGCTGGGGCACGCCGATATTTCGACCACCACCATCTACACCCATGTGGCGCGGGAGCGGCTGGCGGTGTTGCACAAGCAGCACCACCCACGGGGGTGAGCGAATGCTATTGAATTTATAGTAGGTTGTGTAGTGTTGACGAGGGCTGAACCCCGATTGGTAAAAATTATTAGCAACCCAATCGCGAGTTATGGCCGCAGCCTGCTATTTACTGGATGCGGTCAGGTTCGGTTGTCGGCGCCTTCTGCTCGCGGGCCTGCGCAATGGCGACCTGGTACTGCGCGTACAGCTTGTGATACACCGGCCCAGGCGTTCCGCAGCCGACTGCCCGATCATCCAGCCGGGTTACCGCCAGCACTTCCTTGGTGGCGGATGACAACAGAATTTCGTCCGCCGAAAAAACCTCATCGCGCGACACTCGGCGCAACTCGAATCCGATCTGATTGGCCCGGCACAATTCCTCGATCAATCCGTAACGAATGCCCTCAAGCACGCAGTG
Organism: Candidatus Aalborgicola defluviihabitans; assembly: GCF_016705985.1. Taxonomy (NCBI): domain Bacteria; kingdom Pseudomonadati; phylum Pseudomonadota; class Betaproteobacteria; order Burkholderiales; family Comamonadaceae; genus Allorhodoferax (SeqCode); species Candidatus Aalborgicola defluviihabitans. Next base: position 301,931 of record NZ_JADJKN010000006.1, on the reverse strand, counting down.
ATCCTTGGGCGTGCCGATGACTGTGCCGTTTTTGACAACCCAGACGTTGCTGGCGGCGGCCTCACTCAGGAAACCATGGCGGAACATTACGGTTTCTGCAGCTCCGGCGTCGAAACTGATCTGGCGAGCGAACACCGCGCCCAACAAACTGGTGCTCTTGATATGGGCCATTTCCCAGCGGAAATCATCCGCCGTCACGCAGGCTACGCCGGCGCTGCGCTGGGCCGCACTGGGCATGGTCATGGCATTGGCCAGGACAAACACGGTCGGTGTGATGTTTTGCGGCATGACATGCTCACGCAGGGCCACGCCCCGGGTGATCTGGATGTAGATCAGTTGATGCGTATCCACGATGCGCTCTTTGCTGAAATTGGCGTAGGCGGTTATTAATTGATGTGCAATTTCAGCCCACTGCAAACGGCTCAGCGGGTTGGCAATACGCAGCTCGCCCAGGCTGCGGTCGAGTCGGTCCATGTGCTGCTCAAAGCGGAACAAATGGCCGCCATAGACCGGCACGACCTCGTATACACCGTCGCCGAAGATAAACCCGCGATCCATGACACTGATCTTGGCGTTGGGGAGGTCCGTGTAGTCACCATTGAGGTAGCACGGCAGGCAAGGAAGTGGGTTCATAAATAAAGTTGGCTAGTTCAACGGCCTAGGTATGCGACGGCGCCTGAGCCAGAGTTTTTTTGCGCAGCAGTGCCACGGCACTGTCGGGCGTGCTCAACACCGGCAGGCCCGTGCGCTGTACCACCATGGCGCGTGCGCGCGCCATGCTGAATTGCGCCAGCGCAATGACCTGGCAGCCGCGTGCCGCCAATTCGACAGCGGCCTGGGCGATCAGCTCATCGTGGCGCTGGTGATCACCCGCATCCAATGCCGTAAGCGCGTGTGGCACCAGCAGGGTGTCAATGACCAGATCTGGCGGAAATTCGGGTGGCATTGATGCCAGGGTCGGAGCAAAGGTGGCCAACAGACCGACGCGCATGCCCAGTGCTACGGCGTCCTGGATCATGCCTTCATTGGGTTTGAGTACCGGTATAGCGGGATACTTGCGAGCCAGCGCTTCAATGCAGGGACCAAAGGCAGAACAGGTGAAGAGAATGGCGTCGCTGCCGCAGTCCACTGCATAGTCGCCCAAGCGCTCAAAGCGCGCGTGCATAGCCGCATCAAGCGAAGAGCCGGAAGCGGCGAGGTCTGCCGCCAGGCTGTCGTCGAGCAGGTTCATGCGTGTGGCTTCGGGCCAGCTCCGGGCCATCGCCTGGTTGATCGGTGCAACGGAATGCGCCAAGGCGTGAATCAGCGCGATTCGGGGGCGAAATTGCACGGTAGATGCGGGCATTTGTCTCTGGCGGTTCGTGACGTCAAGTCGCTGCAGTACCGGCCCGAATCGGTGCTATGGGGCGACGCAGCCTCTGCGCCAAGCTCACTGCCGCCAAAAGTAACAGCGCTGGCAGGTACATCCACTCTTTGGCTGGGCGATCGGCGGGCACTTCCACACCGGTCACCTTGAACCCTTGCTCGAAACCGGCCTTGTCGGCTCCGCTTTTCAGGCCCACGGCCATGACCTCTGGGCCTTCGGGTGTGGTCATCACCGTCAGCCCCGCTTTCTTGATCCGTTGCGTACCATCGCCTTCCGAACTCAGGGGCAGGAGAACTGTCTTTTTCACTGACTTTCCTTCCAAAGTAGTGCCCTCTATACGAACGCGTAGCCCTTTTCCAGCAACTCCATCACCGGCAAGTTGAACCAGTTGCGTACCTGCCTCGACACGGTATTTCGGCATCACCATGTCGAGCCAGAATCCTGGGCGCAGCAGGGTGAAAGTGACCACCAGCAATACGGCCGACTCATACCAACGGCTTCGTCTGACAAACCAGCCCTGTGTGGCAGCGGCAAACACCAGCATGGCCACGATGGCAGTGCCAACCGTGAGCAACAGGTGCCACCAAGAGGTGATGCCAATTAGCAGCAAATCGGTATTGAAAATGAACATGAAGGGCAGGATGCCCGTACGAATGCTGTAAAAGAACGCGGTAACGCCGGTCTTGATAGGGTCCGCCTTGGCAATGGCGGCGGCTGCAAACGAGGCCAGTCCCACTGGTGGAGTTACATCAGCCATCAATCCAAAGTAAAAAACAAACATATGTGCGGCCACCAGCGGCACGACCAACCCGGTTTGCGAGCCCAGCTCCACGATGACTGGCGCCATCAGGGTCGACACAATGATGTAGCTCGCCGTCGTTGGCATGCCCATGCCCAGGATCAGGCACACGACGGCTACCAGAACCAGCATGCCAATCAGGCTCCCGGCTGAGACGACTTCGACCAGGTCAGTCATGACCAGACCCAGACCGGTCACCGAAACCGTGCCCACAATAATGCCCGCGCAGGCTGTGGCAATGCCGATGCCGATCATGTTGCGCGCGCCAAGCTCCAGACCTTCGATCAGGTCGCCCCAACCGTCCCGGATGCGCATTAATGGATTGGCCTGCCCTCTGAAGAACGCCAGTAGCGGCTTTTGGGTCAAAAGTATCACGATCAGAGAGACAGACGCATAAAACGCAGACAGGCCGGGGGACAGTTCCTCCACCAGCAAGGACCAGATCAGCAGCACAACGGGCAACAGGTAATGCAAGCCCGCCAAAATGGTTTCCTTGACTGGCGGCAGGGCAAGCATCGCCGCTTCTGGGTCGTCAATCGTCAGGTCTGGCTCTTTCGACACTTGCCAGATGATGGCAACATAAGCGGTAAAAATGGCCGGAACAATAACCCAAATAGCATTGCTGCCCATGAGTCCCTTGAGCCAGCCCAAGCCGTAGAACACGGCGTTGGACAGCAAAATGACGCTGCAAACCGTGAGGCCAAACCCGGTGAGGCGTCCCATGGAGGTTGAGCCTTTGGCGCGTGGCAGACCGTGAAGACCCATCTTCAGGGCTTCAAGGTGGGCGATATAAAACAAGGCGATGTAGGAGATGGCGGCCGGAAGCGCCGCGTTTTTGCAAATCTCGGCGTATGGCACCCCGACGTATTCAGCCATCAGGAACGCCGCGGCGCCCATCACCGGAGGCATGATCTGGCCATCGACACCTGCTGCGGTTTCAATCGCACCGGCCTTGTGCGCGGGGTAGCCGACCCGCTTCATTAACGGAATGGTGAACGTACCGCAGGTCACAACGTTGGCCACCGACGAGCCGGAGATCATGCCCATAAGGCCCGACGACACCACGGCCGCCTTGGCCGGACCGCCGCGCAAGTGCCCTAGCAACGCATAGGCCACTTTGATGAAATAACTGCCCGCGCCAGCTTTCTCCAGCAATCCGCCAAACAATACGAACAGGAAAATGTAGCTGGACGAAACGCCCAGGGCGACACCAAACACACCCTCGGTCGACATCCAGTAATGTGACACCGCTTTGGACAGGGATACACCTTTGTGCGCCACCGCATCCGGCATGTAGGGCCCTGCAAACGCAAAGATCAGCATCAGGGCTGCAATGATTGCCATTGCTGGACCCACCACACGGCGGGTGGCTTCGATCAGCAAGACCACTCCCGCGACCGCGACGAACATATCGACCACGGTCGGTTGCCCTGGCCGGGTCGACAACTCGCGATAGAAAATAAACAGGTAGGCGGCACAAAAGCAACCTAGTGCCGCAAATACCCAGTCCAGCAGCGGTATTTTGGTGCGCGACGAGTGTTTGCCAAACGGATAGGCCAAAAAAGCCAGGAACAGGGCCAGCGCCAAGTGCAACGCACGCATCTCCGTGTCATTGAGCACAAAGATGCGTAGCGCAAAAGGCAACGGGGAGGCGTACCAGAGTTGCAGAACAGACCAACCGATACAGACTGCGAACATGAGTGTGCGGACAAACCCCATGGGCTTGCGCCCACCGATATCCGCTTCCTGTACGAGCTGTTGCAGGTCCACGCCTGAGGGTGAAGAGGTTGCTGCTGTCATGGAGTTCTCAGGTACGCGGTTCCGGGGTCGAAAAATGCGTTTGGTTTGATCTATTTCATCCAGCCTTTTTCGCGGTAGTAGCGCAGTGCACCTTCATGCAGCGGAGCTGTCAGGCCGTCGGAAATCATTTGTTTCGGATCGAGGTTGGCGAAAGCCGGGTGCAGCTTTTTGAATTCATCGAAATTTTCGAAGACTGCCTTGGTAATCACGTACACGGTGTCTGCGGGCACCTTGGACGATGTGATCATCGTGGCCAGCACACCATAGGTCTTGGTGGGTTGTGGGTTGTTGGCATACATTCCGCCCGGAATCGTGGCGTAGGCGAAGTACGAGTTTTTCTTCACCAATGCGTCAATGGCGGGTCCTGTAATGGGCACCAGCTGGGCACCGCAGGCAGTGGTTGGATCCTGAATGTTGGCTGACGGATGGCCAACACCGTAGAAGAAGCCATCAATCTTGTTGTCGCACAATGCGGCGCCATGCTCATCGGCCTTTAGCTCGGACGCCAGCGAAAAGTCCGATATTTTCATGTTCAACGCTACCAGCAATTCATCCATCGCGGCCCGTGTCCCCGAGCCCGGATTACCTACGTTCAAGCGTTTGCCCTTGAAGTCTGCAAGGCTGTGGATACCGGAGTCCTTGCGGGCCACCAGAGTGAACGGCTCAGGGTGCACAGAGAACACCGAGCGCATGTCGGCAAACGGTTCCTTGAATGAGCCTACGCCCTTGTATCCCTGAAATTGCACGTCGGATTGCGACATGCCAAAGTCAAGTTCGCCGGCTTTGATGGTGTTGACGTTGTAGGCAGATCCCCCCGTGGATTCGACCGAGCAGCGCAGATTGGTCTTGGCGCGGTCCTTGTTGACCAGACGGCAGATGGCGCCACCGACGGCGTAGTAAACGCCCGTCACGCCCCCGGTTCCGATCGTGACAAATTTTTGCTGGGCCAGCGCTGGTGCGGACACCAAGGCAGCTGTCATCGCAATAGCGACGCTGGCTGCACTTGCTGTGCGCAATGCGTTCAAGGTAAATTTCTTTGGCATGTAGTCTCCTAGTAGTTAAGTCAATTTCACTCACGAACACTCTTCAGGCTGCCGCGATGGCAGCATCTATCGCCGAACGCAACCGTTCGATCACCATCTCCAACTCCGCTTCGCTGGATATAAATGGAGGCGCCAGCAAAACATGATCGCCCATGCGGCCATCTACGGTTCCGCCCATCGGGTAAACCATAAGGCCGCGCGCCATTGCTTCCCTTTTGACTCCTATGTGCAGTTTGCGTACCGGATCGAATGGAGACTTGGTGGCACGGTCCTGCACCAACTCGATGCCCCAAAAAAGTCCACGCCCGCGGATATCACCAACGTGCGGATGATCACGCCATGTCTCACGCATCAAATGCTGCAGGAATTGACCCCGCGTGCGCACCTGCGGGATGAGTTGGTCTCGCTCAAAAACCTGTTGCACAGCCAGAGCGGCAGCACAGGCGACAGCATGTCCAAGATAGGTGTGCCCGTGTTGGAAAAAGCCGGAGCCCTGTCGCATGGTTTCTACAATCTTTGCTTGCGCCAGAACGGCCCCGATGGGCTGGTAACCGCCGCCTAGACCTTTGGCCACCGCCAGCAAATCGGGAACAACACCCTCTTGTTCGCAAGCATGCAAGCTACCGGTGCGGCCCATGCCACACATGACCTCATCAAGGATCAGCAATACGCCGTAGCGGTCGCACACCTCACGCACTGCCTTGAAGTAACCGGGCACTGGCACCAGTACACCGGCCGTTGCGCCCCCCACGGTCTCCGCGATGAATGCGATAACCTGGTCGGCGCCTTGTTCAAGAATGGCTTGCTCCAGCTCGTGCGCCAGACGCTGGCCATATTGCTCAGGCGTTTCGGTCGATTGCTGTTCCCGATAGGGGTAGCAGGGGGACAGATGGGTGACTGGTATCAAAATCGGTGCAAACGGCTCACGCCGCCATTGATTACCGCCTATGGCCAGCGCACCGAGCGTGTTGCCGTGGTAGCTCTGCCGGCGTGCAATGAAATGCTGTCGCTGGGGTTGACCCATTTCGACAAAATACTGGCGCGCCATCTTCAGGGTGGCCTCCATCGCCTCGGAGCCACCGCTCACAAAATACACATGGCTCATGCCGGAAGGCGCCGTTTCAATCAGCTTGCGGGCCAGCGTCTCTGCTACTTCGGTCGTGAAGAAGCTGGTGTGGGCATAGGCCAGTTTGTCGATTTGCGCATGCATGGCCGCAAGCACGTCGGGATGTGCATGGCCCAGGCAGGAAACGGCTGCACCGCCGGATGCATCGATGTAGCGTCGTCCCTGTGCATCGGTCAGGTAAATGCCTTTGCCACTGACTGCGACCGGGGGTGTGCGCTGCAAGTGCCGATGAAACACCTGCGTAGAGGCTGTGGATATCACTCTGACTCCTCTGAATTGGTTGTTGGCAGACGCAGCAATGACGGCTTGTCCGCGCGTTTTTCCCAGTACTCCCCCTCGCTGTCCAGACGATCTTGCCGGGATTGCAGATGCGCCAAAACCTTGCGGCCTCCTCGCACTGTCACTGCGGCGGCCAAAGCCTCCGCCAACGCCAATGCGCCGACCATGGACTGAAAATAGGAGGTGCTGTCCGTCCGAAAAAGCAGTGTGTGGCTGGCAGACCGGGCAATTGGTGACAAGGCGCTATCAGTTAACGCCAGCAGGACAACCCCTTGTGCCAATGCCTGTGTAGTGGCAATGACTGTCTGGCGGGTGTACGGGGCGAACGACACCGCGACCAGTACATCGCCGGCTCCCATGGCGCCGATCTGGTCGATCAGTGTGCCGCCCACGCCTTGTACCAAAACTCCGTTGGGTGCCAGCAGCCCATAGGTGTAGTGCAGCGACAGCGCCAAGCCGTGGCTAGCCCGCAGGCCCAGAAAATAGACACGCCGTGCCTTGAGCAAAGCGTCCGCAGCCGCTTCCAGCTGCTGGGGTTCATTCAGCGCAACGATGGATCCGGTGTTGGTGCACTGTGCGGCATTAAGTTGCGCGAACCACTCGTCGCTGCGCTTGGCGTTGGCCTGCAACACCTCAGCACGTCCGGCGTACCCCGTTTGCACTGAAAAAGAGTCCTGGCACAGGCTCTTAATGGCCTCAAAACCATCGAAACCGAGCGCTTGAGAGAGTCGCGTAAAGGTGGCGGGTGCCAGCTCTGCCCGGCGTGCGCACTCGCGCATGGAGTGCAAGGCCACCTCACGCGGATGGGCTTCGATCCAGCGCGCGGCGCGCAGCAATTCCGGACTCAAACCCTCAGGCGGAATGTCGGCGAAAAGAAAGGAGGTGGACACAGTTCGTTTGTATCACACATAAATACAAAAAGAAACAATTGTTTCCAAGCCTGGCACTTTGGTCTTCGCCGGACACTGGCACGGGTGGGATTGCCTGCACCACCGCCTGCGGGGTGACCAAGTCCAAATGGCCGCCGGTTAGGCTGTCGTGGTTGCAGAGAGGTCAGCGTGATAGGACGTATTGTTCGAAGTTTTCCAGCGGCATCGGGCGCCCCAGCAGATAGCCTTGGTAGGCGTCGCATCCTTGACCGTGCAGGTAGTCGTGTTGGGCCTGGGTTTCCACGCCTTCGGCGATGACGGCCAATCCCAGGCTATGGCCCAGGGTAATGACGGCCAATGCAATGGCTGCATCGTTGGGGTCGGTCATCAGGTCGCGCACAAAAAGATTGATCTATCTTCAACTGGTCAAGCGGCATCCGCTTGAGGTAGGACAGGGACGAGTAGCCGGTGCCGAAATCGTCCAGCGCGAAACCCACGCCGAGTTGTTTGAGCTTGATCATCTTGGCGGTAGTTTCTTCGATGTCGTCCACCAGCAAGGTCTCGGTCAGTTCGAGCTTGAGATGGCGCGGGTTGACACCGGTATAGCTGATCAGGTCCACCAAATAGGGTACAAAATCAGGCTGGTGAAATTGGCGGGCGCTGACGTTGATAGCCAAGGTGAAGGGTTGAAACCGGGCATCCTTGGACCACTGCGCCAGCTGGGTACAGGCGGCCTCCATCACCCAGTTCCCCAGGGGCAGGATCAGGCTGCTGCCTTCGGCCACAGGAATGAATTCGGCCGGTGACACCATGCCGCGTTGCGGGTGTGGCCAGCGCAGCAATACTTCGGCACCGATCAATTGGTTGTTGCGGTTGATCTGGGGCTGGAAGTACAGCACAAACTCGCTTTTGAGAATGCCTTGGCGGATATCGGATTCCAGACCTACGCGGGTGGTAATAACCGCCTGCATGGCCGGATCAAAGAAGCGCAGCGTATTACGCCCGGCCGACTTGGCCTGGTACATGGCCAAGTCGGCCTGCTTGAGCAATTCTTCGGTGGATTGGTCGTGGTTGCGGTACAGCGTGATGCCAATGCTGGGTGTGATTTCATAGTCAAGTCCGCCCAAGCGGTAAGGCTTGCCGATAGCGGCCAGAATTTTCTCGCCAATCATCTTGGCCTGGGTTGCGGCATCCTCACGGATATCGCTCAACTCTTCCACCATCACCACGAATTCGTCGCCACCCAGGCGGGCCACCGTGTCGCCTTGGCGCACGCAATCGCACAGGCGCTGTGCCACCTGTTGCAACAGCAGATCGCCCATGTCGTGACCCTGCGTGTCGTTCAGGGTTTTGAAGTTGTCCAGATCAATGAATTGCAGGGCGCCCAAACGGCCACTGCGCGAGCTGGCGGCCAGTGCCTGGCGCAATCGGTCCACCATGAGGCGCCGATTGGGCAGACTGGTCAGCGGGTCATAAAAAGCCAGCTTGTTGATTTCCTCCTCGGAGTCTTTGCGCTGGGTGACGTTGCGCGAGAGAACGATGAAGCGTGGCTCCGTGCTGGTGGGGTCTACCTTGCGGGTCAGCGAGATTTCAAACCAGAAATCACCTTTTGATGTGTGCAGCGGAAATTCCCTGCCCTCGGAATGACCCTGGGCATTGGCTTCTTCCAGTGCCGCCATGACCGAGGCTGCCGCGTCTGGCGGCAGTACGTCCGTTACCCGCTTGCCCAGGAAAAATTCAGCTGGTGGAAACGAGGTGTTGGCGCGCGGTGCGTGGTAATCGTGGTAGGTGCCGTCAAGGCTCATCTCCAGCATGACGTCGGGGATGGCCTCCAGCGTCGCCTCGAGCTGGCTCTGGGAGGCCGCAATCTCCTTGGTGCGCTGTAATACCAGGCTTTCTTGCCCTGCTTTCTGGTTCTTGAGGTCCACAAAGAGCATGCTGGCATAGGCCAGCATCAGGCTGAAAGCCAGACCTAAGGCGACCTTGAAGGCCAGCGCGGCGTGATCGTCCCAGCCGTTGCGGGGCGCCACGCTGAGTGTCCATTGCCCATTGGGCACGGTCAAACTTTGCTCGACCGGGTCGGACAGCGCGTTGGAGGACGCAGTAATGATTTGCTTGGTGCCAGTATCCGGGTTGTTGCGCCACAGTGAATAGTCCAACCCGCTTTCGGCCAGTTGCGACAGTCGCACGCTGGACAGCGCCTGTGGAAAGCGGATAACTGCATAGGTTAGGCCCCAGAACACGGGTTTGCCATCCGCGTCGTCCAGAAATATTGGCATGCGCCCCACCGCGCCCAGGCCGCCTTGCACCAGCTGCACCGGGCCAGCCAGGGTGAGCTTGCCGGTATCGCGCGCCACGCGCGCCTCTTTGCCCTGCGCCGGGTCTTTTAGCGCGTCAAAACCAAGCGATTTTTCGTTGCCTGTGAGCGGCGCTACGCGCGCAATCACACCATCCGGGCTCAGGCCCAGTATGGACACGCCCGGATACCAGTGCAGCATTTCAGTGGCCACGCCTTCGAAGTCGGGCACGTGGCCCTTGCCCTGGCGCACCATGGCGGCGAGGGAATAAGTGGCTGATAGTGCGTGCTCGATGGTGGCCTGGATGCCATTTGCGCGATCGCTGGCCAGCGCATTGATGCGCATGCGCTCGGCGCTGTGGCTGCGTTGCTCCAATTTCCAGATGACCGCGCCGGCGACCAGTGCCGCCACCACAAATACCAGCCATGCCACCGCAAGCGGACGTTCAAAGAACGGCGTGGCATAAGGGAGGCGTTTGGTCATCGCTGGCTAGTATCTGGGTGACGTGGGATGGGGGCTATGGTGAAAGATTGTGCCTGCCACTCACGGGCTTGTGTAGGGAAATATGCAGGCCAGGGCGTTTGCAATATTTTATAAGTAAAATCAAGCGCTAGCCCTCGTGAAATATACATAAGTAGCTATCAAAGTAATAGCGTCACGCAGAAGTAACTGTGGGTAGCGCCGCCAGCTCTGTGTCGGAAAATCCGGCCAGCCGGCGCGCGCTGAGGTTAAAGGGCGGTTTGGGCCTTGGTGCCCCGTGCTGTTCGGCCACTTGCCGGTAGAACGCCAGGGGGTCGAGTTGATCGCGTTGACACAGCCAGTGGTACCAGTGGTTGCCGATGGCGACATGGCCCACTTCTTCTTCCAGAATGATGTCCAGAATCGCCACGGCGGCAAGTGCGTGTGGTGTGCCGACCTTGCGCAACTTGGCCTGGATAATGGGCGTGGCGTCCAGCCCACGGGCCTCTAAGGTGCGCGGCACCAGGGCCATGCGGGCAACAACATCGTGGCGTGTGGCCTCACACAGGTTCCACAGACCGTCGTGCGCCATAAAATCACCGTAGTCGTGTCCCAGAGTACGCAGGTGGTTGTGCAGCAGGGTGAAGTGCTTGGCCTCTTCCTGGGCCACGCGCAGCCAATCCAGGTAGTAGGCGACGGGCATGTCGGCAAAGCGCCAGACCGCATCCAGCGCCAGGTTGATGGCGTTGAATTCGATGTGTGCAATGGCATGCACCAAGGCGCAGTGGCCTTCCAGGGTAAACGGGGAGCGCCGTGGCACATCCTGGGGTTGCACCAGCTCGGGCCGTGGCGGGCGACCGGGGGGGCCGTCGTGGGTCAAACTAGCAGTGCAATCCAGCAAGCACGCAGGCGGTGGTGCCAGTGCCAGCACGGCGGCGGCCTTTTGTACGGGATCGGTGAGGCGAAAAACCTCAAGGCAGTGCAATCTCAGTTCCATCCTTACAATTCTAGGCAATACACAAGGCCTGCACGCACTCGGATTGGATAGGGGATTGACATGGCAATTTATGAACTCGATTTGGTCGCACCCCGCATCGCGGATTCCGCCTGGGTGGCTGATAGCGCCCAAGTCATGGGCAATGTGGAATTGGCAGAAAACACCAGCGTCTGGTTTGGTGTGGTGATCCGTGGCGACACCGAGCTCATCCGCATTGGGCGCGGCTCCAACATTCAGGACGGCAGCGTGCTGCACGCCGACTTCGGCAAGCCCCTGACACTGGGTGAAAACGTGACCGTGGGCCACAAGGTGATGCTGCACGGTTGCACCATTGGCGACAACTCGCTCATCGGCATCGGCGCCGTGGTGCTTAATGGCGCCAAAATTGGTAACGGTTGCATCGTTGGCGCGGGTTCTTTGGTGACTGAGGGCAAAGAGTTTGCGGATGGATCCATGATCCTCGGCAGCCCCGCCAAGGCAGTGCGCGCACTCACACCCGAGCAACAGGATGCGCTGAAGATGAGCGCGGTGCAGTACACCGCGAATGCCCGCCGTTTCAAAAACGGGCTGAAGAAAATTGGTTAATCCGTTGGGGTCAGAGCACGTCGTTTTACGAGTGGTCTGAACCGCAAGTTTCAAGGTTGCGTATGTCTGAACTCCATAAATTCCTGTTTGAAGGCCTGCCGGTGCGGGGCATGGTGGTACGTTTGACGGACGCCTGGACCGAAATTCTGCGGCGGCGCGCCGCCAACACCACGACCGGTGCCTATGCACCACCGGTGCGCGATATGCTGGGTGAAATGGTGGCCGCCGCCGCCCTGATGCAGTCCAACATCAAGTTCGACGGTGCGCTGGTGCTGCAGATATTTGGTGACGGGCCGGTCAAGCTTGCGGTGGTGGAGGTTCAGCCTGACCTTGCCTTGCGTGCCACGGCCACGGTGGTAGGAGACGTGTCTACGCACGCCACATTGAGCCAAATGGTGAACGTGGGTAATGTTGGACGCTGCGCCATCACCCTGGACCCCACGACCAAATTCCCCGGTCAGCAGCCCTACCAGGGCGTGGTGCCGTTGTTTGATGACCGACGCCACAAGATCGAGAATATCAGCGAGGTGCTGGAACACTACATGCTGCAAAGCGAGCAGCTCGACACCACGATGGTTCTGGCCGCCAACGACACGGTGGCTGCGGGCTTGCTGATTCAGCGCCTGCCCATGCAGGGCACGGCCAACTTGTCGGGCAGTTTGGTCAGCCAGGAAAACGAGGACCAGATTGGCCTGAATGAACACTACAACCGCATTGCCATCCTGGCCAAGAGCCTCAAGCGTGAAGAGCTTCTAACGCTGGACGTGGACACCATCCTGCATCGCCTGTTCTGGGAGGAGCAAGTCGTCCGCTTTGAGCCGTTGCAGGGCGATACCGCGCCGCGCTTTGCCTGCTCGTGCAGCCGTGAGCGCGTGGGCCGCATGATTGTGGGGCTGGGCCGCGAGGAGGCTGAAAGTATTCTGGCCGAGCGAAACAGTATTGAAGTAGCGTGCGAATTTTGTGGCCAGCAGTACCATTTTGATCCGGTGGACGCAGCGCAGTTGTTTTTGGCGCCAGCACAGCAGGCCAGCGGCGGCTCAGGCCCGCACTGACGGGTTTGGGCTATTTGGCGATCTGCACGAAGATCTCGTTGGCCTTGACCATGCCCAGTTCCGAGCGGGCCTTTTCTTCCACAATCTCGAGGCCTTCGCGCAGGTCCGCAATTTCGGCCGCCAGCCGCTCATTGGCACGCGCGGCCGCCACGTTGTGCTGTTGTTGATCGGCGAGCTGGCGTGTCAGACTCGCTACATTGGGCACACTGCCCCTGCCATACCAGAGCTGGCCATGCACGATCACCAGCAAGGCGATCAGTGCAGCAGGGACGAAGCGGTTGCCCATGGGGTCATTATTTCAGGTTGTAGAAGGCGGCGCGGCCGGGGTAGCTGGCCACATCACCCAAGTCTTCTTCAATGCGCAACAACTGGTTGTACTTGGCCATGCGGTCGGAGCGGCTCAGGCTGCCGGTCTTGATTTGACCCGCGTTGCAGCCCACAGCGATGTCGGCAATGGTGCTGTCTTCAGTTTCGCCCGAGCGGTGGCTGATGACGGCGGTGTAACCGGCACGCTTGGCCATTTCGATGGCTTCAAAAGTCTCGGTCAGCGTACCAATTTGGTTGATCTTGATCAGAATCGAATTGGCTATGCCCTTGTCGATGCCTTCTTTCAAAATTTTGGTGTTGGTGACGAACAGGTCGTCGCCCACGATTTGTACCTTTTTGCCCAGACGTTCGGTGAGCAGTTTCCAGCCGTCCCAGTCGCCCTCGGCCATGCCGTCTTCGATGCTGATGATGGGGTACTTGTCGACCCAAGTGGCCATAATGTTGGTCCACTCTTCGGCGTTCAGCGTCAAGCCCTCGCCTTCCAGGTGGTACTTGCCATCTTTGTAAAACTCGCTGGCGGCGCAATCCAGGCCCAGAGCAATTTGCTCACCCGCGACAAAACCTGCTTTGTCAATCGCTTCCAGAATCATCTGGATGGCGGCTTCGTGGTTGGCCACGTTGGGTGCAAAACCACCTTCGTCGCCCACAGCGGTGCTTATGCCCTTGTCGTTCAGAATTTTCTTCAGGGCGTGGAACACTTCGGCGCCGTAGCGCAGGGCTTCGCGGAAGCTCGGTGCGCCAACGGGGATGATCATGAACTCCTGGATGTCCAGGTTGTTGTTGGCATGTTCACCGCCGTTGATGACGTTCATCATCGGCACGGGCATTTGCATGCGGCCCATGCCGCCAAAGTAGCGGTACAGGGGCAGACCAGACTCTTCTGCTGCGGCGCGGGCCACAGCCATGGAGACGGCCAGCATGGCGTTGGCGCCCAAGCGGCTCTTGTTGTCAGTGCCGTCCAGGTCAATCAGGGTCTGGTCGAGGAAGGCCTGCTCAGACGCATCCAAGCCTAGCACCGCTTCGGAAATTTCAGTGTTGATGTGCTCGACCGCTTTGAGCACGCCCTTGCCGCCGTAGCGCTTTTTGTCGCCGTCACGCAGCTCAATGGCTTCGCGTGAACCGGTGGATGCGCCAGAAGGTACTGCTGCGCGGCCCATGGTGCCGGATTCCAGCAGCACGTCGCATTCGACGGTGGGGTTGCCGCGTGAGTCCAGAATCTCGCGGCCGACGATGTCAACAATTGCACTCATTTTTTGCCTTTTTGAAAATATGTGAAAAAACTAGGAAGTTTGAAAACTAAACCGGGGCGGCCACGCCTTCTACCAGCACCATGTTGAAGAAGCTTGTTGCGCCCGAACGTTTGGCACGTGCCGCCTTGTACATTTCGTCATCGTAAAACGTCTTTGCGGCCTCAAAACTGGGAAACCGCAGCATGGCAATGCGTGCCGGCTGCCAGGTGCCTTCCAGCGTTTCAAATTTGCCGCCCCGAACCAGGTATTCACCACCCGCCTTGGCCACGGCAGCAGGCGCTTCTGCCATGTACTTTTTGTATTGTTCCAGGTCGGAGATTTGCATGTCAACAATGATGTAGGCAACGGGCACAGGATTTTCCATGGTGGTGTTGAGCAAGTATTAGTTGAAACTGTTTTCAAGAAAGCCATTGGCTTTGGTGACCCGGTCCAAAGCAACCAGTGTCTCCAGCAGGGCCCGCATGTGCTTCAGCGGCACGGCGTTCGGGCCGTCACTCATGGCCTTGGATGGATCGGGATGCGTCTCCATGAACAAACCTGCCACGCCCACTGCCACGGCAGCACGGGCCAGCACCGGCACCATTTCGCGCTGGCCGCCACTACTGGTGCCCTGGCCACCGGGTAGCTGCACCGAATGGGTGGCATCAAACACGACGGGTGCCTGCGTCTCCCGCATGATGGCGAGGCTGCGCATGTCGCTCACCAGGTTGTTGTAGCCAAAGCTGGCGCCGCGCTCGCAGGCCATGAAGTTGTCTTCCGGCAAACCCGCTTCTTTGGCGGCGGCGCGGGCCTTGTCGATGACATTTTTCATGTCATGCGGCGCCAAAAACTGGCCTTTTTTGATGTTGGCCGGTTTGCCCGACTGGGCCACTGCACGGATGAAGTCAGTCTGGCGGCACAGAAAGGCCGGGGTTTGCAGCACGTCCACCACCGAAGCCACCTGCGCAATCTGCACTTCGTCATGCACGTCAGTCAGGATGGGGACGCCCAGCTCACGTTTGACCTTGGCCAAAATTTCCAGGCCCTTGTCGATGCCGGGGCCGCGGAAGGTGCTGCCGCTGGATCGGTTGGCCTTGTCGAAGCTGCTTTTGAAGATGAAAGGGATGCCCAGTGCCGTGGTGATTTCCTTGAGCGTGCCGGCCGTGTCCATCTGCAACTGCTCGGACTCAATCACGCAAGGGCCCGCAATCAGGAAGAAACGGTGCTCCAGGCCGATATCGAAGCCACAAAGGTTCATATCAGGCAACGACCTTCAGTTTCTTGCCCACAGCCTGGCGCTCCAGCGCTGCCTTGATGAAGGCGTTGAACAGCGGATGGCCGTTCCAGGGTGTGGACTTGAATTCGGGGTGGAATTGCACGCCCATGAACCAGGGGTGGACGGCCTGCGGTAATTCGACCATTTCAGTCAAATGCTCGCGCTGAGTCAGTGCCGATATCACCAAGCCGGACTTGCGCAATGTGTCTAGGTAGTTCACGTTGGCTTCGTAGCGGTGGCGGTGGCGTTCGGTGACCTCGTCGCCGTAGATTTGGTGGGCAAGGGTGCCCTTGGCCACGTCGGAGCTCTGCGCGCCCAAGCGCATGGTGCCGCCCAGATCTGAATTGGCATCGCGGGTTTTGATCGTGCCGTCGGCATCTTTCCACTCGGTGATGAGGGCGATGACGGGGTTGGGTGTGTCGGGTTCGAACTCGGTGCTGTTGGCATCTTTCAGCCCTGCTACATGGCGGGCGAACTCGATGGTGGCAACCTGCATTCCCAAGCAAATGCCCAAGTACGGCACCTTGTTTTCGCGGGCGAAGCGGGCCGTGCTGATCTTGCCTTCAATACCGCGCTTGCCAAATCCGCCGGGCACCAAAATGGCGTCGTACTTCGCCAAGCAAGAAACCGCGTCGTCGGTGATGGTTTCCGAATCCACATGCTCAATTTTCACGCGCACATGGTTCTTCATGCCGGCGTGGCGTAAGGCTTCGTTGACCGATTTGTAGCTGTCTGACAGATCGACGTATTTGCCGACCATGGCAATGGTGACTTCGCCTTGGGGGTGCTCGATCTCATAGACCAGGTCATCCCAACGCTTGAGGTTGGCCGGCGGCGTGTTCAGGCGCAGCTTGTCGCAAATGAGGCCGTCCAGGCCCTGCTCGTGCAACATGCGCGGCACCTTGTAGATGGTGTCGACATCCCACATGCTGATGACGCCCCACTCGGGCACGTTGGAGAATAGAGAAATCTTGGCGCGTTCTTCGTCCGGAATCGGGCGGTCGGCGCGGCACACGAGTGCATCGGCTTGAATGCCAATTTCGCGCAACTGTTTGGCGGTGTGCTGGGTCGGTTTGGTTTTAAGTTCGCCTGCTGCAGCGATCCAGGGCACATAGCTCAGGTGCACAAAGGCGCTGTTGTTGGGGCCGAGCTTCAGGCTCATCTGGCGCACGGCTTCCAGAAACGGCAAGGATTCGATGTCACCCACGGTGCCGCCAATTTCCACTATGGCCACATCCACCGCGTCGGGTTCACCAAAACGCGCACCGCGTTTGACGAACTCCTGAATTTCATTGGTGACGTGGGGGATGACCTGCACGGTCTTGCCCAGGTAGTCACCGCGGCGCTCTTTGTCGAGCACGCTTTGATAAATTTGGCCGGTGGTGAAGTTGTTGGCCTTGCGCATGCGCGATTCGATGAATCGCTCGTAGTGGCCTAAATCCAGGTCAGTTTCTGCGCCGTCGTCGGTAACAAATACCTCGCCGTGCTGCAGGGGTGACATGGTGCCGGGGTCAACATTGAGGTAGGGATCGAGCTTGATGAGGGTGACTGTCAAGCCCCGCGATTCCAGTATCGCAGCAAGGGAGGCTGAGGCGATTCCCTTACCCAGGGAAGACACCACACCGCCGGTGACGAAGACAAATTTGGTCATGTCAGGGGGAGCGAGAAGCTCAGGGAGGTGGTAAACGGAGATTATACGGGTCTGCTACATTGCAAACGATGAACGACCTCGCTGGAAAACATATTGTCCTGGGCCTCACCGGAGGCATTGCTTGTTACAAAGCGGCTGAGCTGTGTCGGGCGCTGGTCAAGGAAGGCGCCACCGTGCAGGTGGTGATGACCGAGGCTGCCGCCCAGTTCATCACCCCGGTGACCATGCAGGCGCTCTCGAACCGGCCAGTGTATGGCTCGCAGTGGGATGCGCGCGAACCCAACAACATGGCCCACATCAACCTCAGCCGTGATGCCGATGCCATTCTGATTGCGCCGTGCAGTGCCGATTTTCTGTCCAAGCTGCTGCATGGTGGCGCCGATGATTTGCTGAGTCTGATGTGCCTGGCACGCCCTATCGACACGGTGCCCCTGCTGGTTGCGCCCGCGATGAACCGCGAAATGTGGGCTCACCCCGCTACGCAGCGCAACCTTGCGCAGCTGCGAGCCGACGGCACTACCATTCTGGGCGTAGGTAATGGTGATCAGGCCTGTGGCGAGACGGGTGACGGGCGCATGTTGGAACCGCAGGAGTTGTTGGAGGATGTGATTGCCTTCTTCCAACCCAAGTTGCTGGCGGGGCAACAGGTGTTGGTCACGGCCGGGCCAACCTTTGAGGCCATTGACCCGGTGCGCGGCTTGACCAACCATTCCAGCGGCAAGATGGGTTTTGCCGTGGCCCGGGCCGCGCAGGAGGCGGGTGCGCAGGTTACTTTGGTGGCTGGGCCGGTGTCATTGCCCACACCGCGTGGGGTGCGCCGCATTGATGTGCAATCGGCAACCGACATGCTGGCAGCCTGTGTGGACGCCGCCCCAACTGCGACTATTTTTGTGGCGTGTGCTGCGGTGGCCGACTGGCGACCCGCCCAGGCTTCGGAGCAGAAGATCAAGAAGGATGGTTCGGGTCAAACGCCCACACTGACTTTCCTTGAAAACCCGGACATTCTGGCCACGTTGGCCCAGTCACCGCGTGCGCGAGACGGCAGCCTGTTCTGTGTGGGTTTTGCCGCCGAAAGCCATGATCTTCTGGCCCACGCTACGGACAAACGCATCCGAAAGAGCGTGCCGCTGCTGGTGGGCAATATCGGCCCGGCAACGTTTGGCAAGGACGACAATGCGCTGTTGCTGATCGATGCCCATGGCACCCTTGAACTACCCCACAACACCAAGCTGACGCTGGGTCGTCAATTGATCGCCGAAATTGCCAAACGCCTGCCCTGATTTTTCCAAACTGCCATGAAAATTGACGTCAAAATTCTCGACAGCCGCCTGATCGACCAGATGCCCAACTACGCCACGCCTGGCAGCGCCGGACTGGACCTGCGGGCCTGCCTGGATGACCCGCTTACGCTGGAGCCCAATGCGTGGCAGCTGGTGCCCACCGGCATGGCCATTTATTTGCAGGACCCGGCCTATGCGGCGCTGATCTTGCCGCGCTCGGGCCTGGGCCACAAACACGGCATCGTGCTGGGTAACTTGGTGGGTCTGATTGATAGCGATTACCAGGGGCAGCTCATGGTCAGCGCCTGGAACCGCAGCGATGTGGCCTTCACCATCGCACCCATGGAGCGCATCGCTCAACTGGTCATCGTTCCGGTAGTGCAGGCGCAGTTCAACCTGGTCACGGAGTTTGCCGCCAGCCACCGTGGTGAAGGCGGCTACGGCTCGACCGGGAAGCACTAAGGACTAGTGCAATGTGCGATCCGACGGGTCACCGGTGCCAACCAGTTGCAGATTAAAAAATCCGGTGCCGCAACTGCCTCTGTCGATTTCCTCTTCGGTGGCTTCGCGCACAGATTCGACCTTCATGCTTAAACGTATCGCAATGCCGGCTAGCGGGTGATTGCCGTCAATCACCACGTGGTCGGGGTAGATGTCGGTGATGGTGTAGAGCGTATCCCGTGGAACGTTGGGGTTGCAGCCCTCGGGCAGGGCGCTGCCCTCCATGGTCAGGCCTTCCTGCAATTCATCGGGAAACAGGTGGCGTGGTTCCAGAAACAGCAATTGGTCGTTAAAGTCACCAAAGGCCAGTTCGGGCTCAATCTGCAGTTGCACCGTGGCGCCTGCGCTGTATCCCAGCAGAGCCGCTTCGATCACGGGGAGCAAGTCTTTGCCGCCCAGCAAAAATTCCACCGGCTCGTCCAGGATGTCCAATTCTTCGCCCAAAGTGTCTTTCAGCGTCCAGGTTAGGGCAACGACGCATTGTTCAGTGATTTCCATAGGAGAATTGTCCCATGAACACCGATGAACCCCTGCAACTCCTGGGTGGATTGACGCCCGCGACTTTTATGCGCCGCCACTGGCAGAAAAAGCCATTGTTGATTCGCCAGGCCATTCCTGGCTTTGCGCCCCTCTTGGCGCGTGCCGAATTGCTGGACCTGGCGGCGCAGGATGAAGTGGAGTCGCGCCTGGTGGTGCAACCCGGTGCAAACGGGGCTCGGCCTTGGCGTTTTCGCCACGGGCCGTTTGTCCGCAAGGCGTTGCCAGCCTTCAAACAACCGGGCTGGACCCTGTTGGTGCAGGGGGTGGATTTGCTGGATGCGCGGTTGCACGCGCTGATGAACCAGTTTCGCTTTGTGCCGGATGCGCGTCTGGATGATTTGATGATCAGCTACGCCACTGATGGCGGTGGCGTGGGCCCACACTTTGACAGCTACGACGTGTTTTTGCTGCAGGCCCACGGCCAGCGCCGCTGGCGCATTGGACGACAAAAGGACTTGAGCCTGCAGCCCAATATGCCTCTTAAGATTCTGGCGAATTTCGAGCCGGAGATGGAGTTTGTGTTGGAGCCGGGCGACATGCTGTACCTGCCGCCGCGCTATGCCCATGACGGCATTGCGGTGGGCGAGTGCATGACCTATTCGATCGGTTTTCGCGCACCCAGCCGCGCAGAATTGACCAGTGAGTTGTTGCAGCGACTGGCCGAGGAGGCTCTGGACGCGGAAAGTGTCAACCTGTACCGTGACCCCAAGCAAGAGGCTGTGGCTCACAGCGGGGCAATCCCCGGGGCGCTGTTTGAATTTGCCCAGACCGCCTTAGCCGACGCCCTGCGCGACCCGCTGGCACTGCAGCGAGTTCTGGGCGAATACTTAAGTGAACCCAAGGAGCATGTCCGCTTTGACAATGGGCAGGTTGAATCGCTGGATGGGGCGTTGGTGCTGGATCGCCGTACCCGTATGCTGTATGACGCGCAGCATATTTTTCTTAATGGGGAAAGCTTTTTGGCAACCGGGCGAGATGCCCAATTGATGCGGCACTTGGCGGATGGGCGGAGCTTGCCTGCTTCGGACAAAAAACGTCTGAGTGCGCCTGCACGGGAACTGGTGGCTGATTGGTGTGAAGCGGGGTGGATGTATGTCGAACAGTGAATCCGAGAGTGGCCGCCTCAATGGCGCATATTCTGGCCCTACAGAATTTGCCAATGTGGTGCGCGAAGCGCTGGCCTGTGCCGCGCGTGAGGGCTGGTCCAGCATGGTCTGGAGTGATGCCAACTTTGCCGACTGGCCCTTGGGCGAGCGTGCCGTGGTGGACTCGTTAAACGCATGGGCAGGAAAGGGACGTCAGCTGCTGATGCTGGCCCACAGCTATGACGCTCTGGTGCGCTTGCAGCCGCGCCTGGTCACATGGCGCAAGACTTGGGGGCATATCATCGAATGCAGGCTGTGCCGCAGCCGGGATGCCAGCGAAATGCCCAGTGCACTGTGGAGTCCCCACTGGGCCATGCAGCGGCTGGACGTGGTGCGCAGTACCGGGATTGCCGGGCTGGAGCCCCAACGGCGTGTCATGCTCAAGGAAGAGCTGGACGAGTGCCATCGCCAGAGCAGTCCGGGGTTCGCTGCCAGCACTTTGGGCTTGTAGTCGGGACTTAGAGGGTTTTCCCCAGTGTATTTTGCAAGTTCCTGTATACTCATAGGTTAGGCAAAAAGAGATCGAATGCTTTTTGTCTGAGTCTGGGCGGCGTGCTGCTTTGACAAGTTCCAAAAATTGTTTCGTTAACTCACTCTAGTTATTAAAAATGAACAAATCACTCGTCTTGGCAGCCGTTATCGCTGCCGCTGCCTTGGCTGCTTGCGGTAAGAAAGAAGAAGCGCCTGCACCCGCGCCAGCACCTGTTGCCGCACCGGCTCCTGCTGTCGTAGCACCTGCTCCCGTTGTTGAAGCATCGGCACCTGCCGCTGACGCATCGGCACCCGTTGCTGCTCCTGTTGCTGCGCCTCCTGCGGAAGGCGCTTCCAAGTAATTCTTGGCAAGCAAAAAAAAGCCACCGCAAGGTGGCTTTTTTTATGCCGGCACAGGTTTGGCAGTTTGTGATCCTGCCATTCCGAGCACTATTTGATATCGTCGGCAATCACTTTGACGATACGCTGCGCTGTGATAGAGGCTTCTGGTACCCCTTTGGCGTCCAGCACGGACACGGTGCTCACATTACCCTGGCTGCGCACGGTAATCTGGAACTTGGCCGCTTCGTTCTTGGACGCACTGTTGAACAGCTTGGCAAAAAAGCCAGGCTCGGAATTGGCGGCGTCCAGCGGCACATAGCGCACAAAGTAAATGCCTTGTTTGCGGTCACGGTCTTCCACGGTGAAACCGGTGCGGTCAAGGGCCAATCCAACGCGGCGCCAGGCGTTGTCGAAACCCTCTTCGATGCGAACCGCCGGCTGGCCGTTTTCAGTGACAACGGTTGCTGTTTTCTTGGTAACAATGCTGTCGGCGACCAAAGTCTTGGATTGGGCCTCATTAACGCCGAGCTTGACCATCAGACGGCGCAAAAACTCTGCTTCCAGTTCCGGGTCCGCTGGGCGGGGTTGCCAGATAGTGCTGTCTTTGCGTGCGTTGTTTACTGTTTCCACCATGCCGCGGTGGCTGATGAAAATCTCTGTCTCTCCATTGGCATTGCGTTCCAGGCGGGTGCGAAACTTGTCACGTTCGGCTGTGGAATAGAGCGAGTCCAGTAGCTTACCCAGGGTTGCGCGAATAAAGTCCTGCGGAATTTTGGCGCGGTTCTCGGCCCAGTCAGTCTCCATGATGCCCAGGGATTTCTGGTCCATGGCCAGCAAGAATCCGTTCTCCTGCCAAAAGTCTTTTACGGGCTCCCACAGCTTTTCAGCCGGGCGGTTGACCACCAACCAACGCTGGTTGCCGGAGCGCTCAATGCGCACGTCACCCATGGCGACGGCGGCAACGTTTGGCGTCGCGGTCGCTGTGGTTTGCCCTGATTTAAGTCCCGACGCCGATACCGTGCCGCCGATCACGGCGTAATGGGTATCTTTGGACAGTTGGGTGAGATCGGGCGGAACTTCCAGTGAGGGGGTCTTGGCGCTGCTGGAACTGCGGTAGTCCACCTTGTCGGCTTCGAGAACGGTACAGGCTGACAGCGCGATTGCCGTGCTGATGAGCGTCAGTTTGAATAGGGGGTTCACAGAAATCCTCAAAATGGAATGGCTACTTATAGCAGACCGGTGGCTTGCATCACGCGTTCCAGCGCCGGCTGGTTAGCGGGCGTCAGCACGGTCAGGGGGAGGCGCAGCGCCTGGCTGCACAGCCCCATGCGTGCAACGGCCCACTTGACTGGAATAGGGTTGGATTCTACGAACAAAGCTTTATGCAGGGGTAGCAACTGGAGCTGAATCTCCATAGCGCGCTGCACATTGCCTGCAATGGCTGCCATGCACAGTTCGTGCATCAGGCGGGGAGCCACGTTGGCCGTCACACTCACGTTGCCATGTCCGCCACACAGCATGAGAGCCACAGCTGTGGGGTCATCACCGGAATAGATGGCAAAGCCTTTGGGTGCTTCTTTGATCAGCCACTGGGCACGTTCGATATTGCCGGTGGCCTCCTTGATTCCCACAATGCCGCTCACTTGGGCCAGGCGCAACACGGTGTCGTGCTGCAGATCGGCAACGGCGCGACCCGGCACGTTGTACAAGATCAGGGGTAAATCGACTGCCTCGGCAATGGATTTGAAATGCAGGTACTGGCCTTCTTGCGTGGGCTTGTTGTAGTAGGGGACCACCTGCAACTGGCAATCCGCCCCGACCTTCTTGGCAAAGCGGGCCAGTTCAATGGCTTCAGCCGTTGAGTTGGCGCCGCAACCAGCCATGATGGGTACGCGCCCGGCCGATTGTTCGACCGACACGCGGATGATTTCGCAATGCTCCTGCACATTGACCGTGGGGGACTCACCCGTGGTGCCGACCACGCCAATACAGTCGGTGCCTTCAGCAATGTGCCAGTCGATCAGCTTTCGTAGCGCTGCGTAGTCCACGGAGCCGTCGTCCTGCATCGGAGTGACCAGGGCCACGATGCTGCCTTTGATGGGGCCTTGAGATGAGTTCATATCAGTCATATGTTCGGTAATCAATGATTCTACCTAGAGTGTCTGGCGCACCCAATCCGGCGTGTGCGCGCAGACCGGCGTGGCGCGCTTCGCTGCAATGCGTTGCACGACCCTGGGTGGGGTTTGCAGGTAGCCGTGCTCGTAGGCCACCACGTCCAGATTTTCACAGACCTTCAGCAGTTCGCCGCGCTGCAATAAGAAATCAGCGCGGGACGGCCGCCCAAACTGGGCATTGCCATCGGCAAAGGTCTCATACAGCAACACGCCGCCCGGGGCGACGCTGGCCACCAGTGTGTCCAGCAGGGGGCGCCACAGGTAGTTGGCCACAATGACGGCGCCAAAGGTGCGCACCTGCCCGCCTTCTGTGCACAGGGGCCAGTCGCTTTTTTCAATGTCGGCACAAACCAATTCAGCACCCGGAGCATGGTCCTGTGCAGCGGCAATGGATTGGTCCACGCCGGTTACGGGGTGGCCTCGCCCGGCAAACCAGGCCAGATGGCGACCGGAGCCGCAAGCCACGTCCAGTACCGTTGCACCAGGGGTCAGCAAGTGCGACCAGCGCACGATCCAGTCTGAGGGATTCAGAAGCATGACCACAGCTGGTTAGCCATTTGCACCATGAACTCTGGCTGGGTATAGAGCAGGAATACGGCCGCCAACACCGCCGCCGCAACTGCCCACCAAACTCCGTGCCAGAACAGCTTCATGGCGTGGCCACGCCCCGTGAGAAGTTGCGAACAATGGCCGCCTCCTTGACCGGAAGATTGATGAGTGCGGCCGCCACACCCAGGGCGATAGCGATATACCAGACGATGTCGTAGCTGCCCGTCTTGTCATACAAATAGCCGCCCAGCCACACCCCCATGAAGGAGCCAATCTGGTGGCTGAAAAACACAAAGCCACCCAACATGGACAGATGCGTCACGCCAAAAATCTGTGCCACGGTTGCGGTTGTGATGGGCACGGTGGACAGCCACAAAGTCCCCATCGCCGCCGAGAATACATACACGCTGGTCGGTGAGAGTGGGGTCCATAGAAAAACGGCAATGATCACGGCGCGCGCAAAATAAATGAACGCCAGGATATTTTTCTTGGACAACTTCTGACCCAGCACACCGGCCGCGTAGGTGCCAAACACGTTGAATAGGCCAATCAGTGCCAGGGCGTAGCTGGCGACTTGGGGCGACAAACCCTTGTCCTTTAAGTAGCTTGGCATATGCACTCCGATGAAGACCACCTGGAAGCCGCAGACAAAATATCCGGCCATCAAAAGCTGGAAGCTGGGGTACTTGAAAGCTTCACGCAGGGCTTGAAGAATGGTCTGCTCACGCGGTTGCGTCGAAACGCTGCCAAAGCCTGGCTCGCGCAGTCCCCAGGCCAGAGGAATCATCAGCAGGGCTGCCAAGCCCAGCAACACCAGGGCCTGCTGCCAGCCGAAATGGCTGATGAGAAAGCCCTCGGTCGGCACCATCAGAAATTGGCCGAACGATCCCGCAGCGGCCGCTACACCCATGGCCCAGGAGCGTCTGTCGGCACTGACATTACGGCCAATCACGCCGTAAATAACAGCATAGGTTGTGCCGGCCTGTGCCGTGCCAATCAGCACACCCGTACTCAAAGAAAACTGCAGCGGCGTGGAGGCCTGCGCCATGCCAACCAATCCCAGGCCATAAAGGACCCCGCCAACAATGATGACCCGAAAGGCGCCAAACCGGTCGGCGGCCATGCCGGCAAAGATACCGAAAATACCCCAGGCCAGGTTCTGAATAGCTATGGCCAGTGCAAAGGTCTCGCGGGTCCAGCCCTGCGCCTGGGTAATCGGTTGCAGCCACAGTCCAAAGCCATGTCGAATGCCCATGGACAATGTGACGATGGCGGCGCCACAGGCCAGCACTTGCACGGTGGAGAGAGGCCTGTGGTCGGATCGGTGCATGGTGTGATTGTCACAAATTCGGGTTAACCCTGCAGCGCAGGTACATTGCCCAAATGATATTCCTGTGTATGTATACAGCTACATGGCGCGCAGCTATTACAATGCGCCCCCTATGGCAGTCAAACCCACCCCCGAATACTCTGAAGGTTCCATCCGCGTTCTCAAAGGACTGGAGCCGGTCAAACAGCGCCCGGGCATGTACACCCGCACCGACAACCCGCTGCACGTCATCCAGGAAGTGCTGGACAACGCAGCCGACGAGTCACTGGGTGGCTACGGCAAAAAGATCAAGGTTACGTTGCACACCGATGGCTCGGTATCGATTGAAGACGACGGGCGCGGCATTCCTTTTGGCCTGCATCCCGAAGAACTAGCACCGGTGATTGAGCTGGTGTTCACCCGCCTGCACGCCGGCGGCAAGTTCGACAAGGGCAAGGGCGGCGCCTACAGCTTCTCTGGCGGTTTGCATGGCGTGGGCGTGAGCGTGACCAATGCCCTGGCCAAACGGCTGGAGGCCACCAGCTACCGTGAAGGCCAGGTGGCGACCATCGTGTTCGAGAACGGGGATGTGACACAGCCCTTGGAGAGCCGCAAAACTGTGGACGGTGATCGCAAATCCGGCACCACGGTGCGTGCCTGGCCGGATGCCAAATACTTCGAGTCTGCCATCTTGCCCATGGCTGAACTCACGCATTTGCTACGCAGCAAGGCCGTGTTGATGCCTGGCGTCAGTGTTTCTCTGTTGATTGAGAAGACCAAGGAGACACAAACTTGGCTGTACAAAGGTGGCCTGCGCGACTACCTGACCCAAACGCTTAACGGTGACCCAGTTATCCCACTGTTTGAGGGCGACGGTTTTGCCGATGGCCAGAATGACAACTTTGCCGAAGGCGAGGGCGCTGCCTGGTGCGTCGCCTTTACCGAAGACGGCCAGCCGGTGCGCGAGAGCTACGTCAACCTCATTCCCACCAGCGCCGGTGGCACACACGAAAGCGGCCTGCGCGATGGCCTGTTCACTGCTGTCAAGAATTTCATTGAATTGCACTCGCTCTTGCCCAAGGGCGTGAAGCTCATGCCCGAAGACGTGTTTGCTCGCGCCAGCTACGTGCTGTCCACCAAAGTGCTCGACCCGCAGTTTCAGGGCCAGATCAAGGAGCGCCTGAACTCGCGCGACGCGGTGCGCCTGGTGTCCAGCTTTGTCCGCCCTGCGCTGGAGCTGTGGCTGAACCAGCACGTGGAATACGGCAAAAAATTGGCCGAGCTTGCAATCAAGGCCGCGCAGAGCCGGCAAAAAGCCGGGCAAAAAGTCGAGAAGCGCAAGAGCTCTGGCGTGGCCGTGCTGCCGGGTAAGCTGACCGATTGTGAGAGCAAAGATATTGCCTACAACGAAGTATTTTTGGTCGAGGGTGACTCGGCCGGCGGTAGTGCCAAGATGGGCCGCGACAAGGAAAATCAGGCTATTCTGCCCCTGCGTGGCAAAGTCTTGAATACCTGGGAAGTGGACCGTGACCGCCTGTTTGCCAACACCGAAATTCACGACATTTCAGTCGCCATTGGCGTAGATCCGCATGGCCCCAACGACACACCGGATTTAACGGGTCTGCGCTATGGCAAGGTCTGCATCCTGAGCGACGCGGATGTGGACGGCTCACACATCCAGGTGCTGCTGCTCACGCTGTTCTTCCGCCATTTCCCCAAGCTGATCGAGGCGGGCCACGTGTATGTGGCACGCCCTCCGTTGTTTCGGGTCGATGCCCCGGCGCGCGGCAAAAAACCGGCCAGCAAGGCTTATGCGCTGGACGATGGCGAGTTGACGGCCATTCTGGACAAGCTGCGCAAAGAAGGTGTGCGCGAAGGCGCGTGGACCATCAGCCGCTTCAAAGGCCTGGGTGAGATGAACGCCGAGCAATTGTGGGATACCACGCTGAACCCGGACACCCGCCGCCTGCTGCCCGTCGCGCTCGGCGCCATCGACTTCGGTGCCACTGAGGCGCTGATCACCAAGCTGATGGGTAAGGGCGAAGCGGCGGCCCGGCGCGAGCTCATGGAGCTGCATGGCGACTCCGTTGAGGTGGACGTCTGATGTTCCGACTAGGCTCTTTGTTTTTGTTCGGACTGCTGGCCTGCGTCACGCAGGTGGCGCAAGCCGATATGTGGACCTATGTGGATGCGCGAGGGGTCAAGCACTTTGCCTCGAGCCAGCTGGACAGTCATTACAAGCTCATGTTCCATGGCATGCCAGCCCCCGACGCAGCCAGCGCCGGCGGCGCCATTCCTGGCGTGTCGCGGCTGGTAAGCGCCACTTTGCCGGCCAAATCCATCAGTCGCCTGGAACTATCGCCGGGCTTTCTGGCCGTCAAACCCCATGTACGCGCAGCGGCGGACGTCAACCAGCTCGACATGGCGCTGCTGCAAGCGGTGATCGCCACTGAATCCGGTTTTAATGCCACGGCCGTGTCGCCCAAGGGTGCGGTAGGTCTCATGCAGGTTATGCCCGCCACCGGGCAACGCTATGGGCTGACCAGTGACCACAGCGGCACCGTGGCCGCCAAGCTGACCGACCCCAAAACAAACATCCACACGGGCGCCCGCTACCTGCGTGACCTCATCAACCTATTCCCCGGTCAACTGGAGCTGGCTGTGGCTGCCTACAACGCGGGGGAAGGTGCGGTACAAAAGGCGGGCAACCGCATTCCCAATTACAAAGAAACGCAGAATTACGTGCGTTCAGTCATGCAGCTATACAGTCGCCTTAGCGCTTCCACCCCGTACCAGACCACCAAGGTGGTAGCCGCCGAGTCCGCGCGTGTGCGCGGCGAGTTTCACGGCGTAACCATTCCCGCCGCCGACGTGCCCACGGCCTCTACTGAATAAGCTCCCGATCCCATGACCGACCAACCCATTCTTGACTTGGCCCCCGAACCGCCCCGCGATGGCGGAGACGATGAACTGAACCTGGCCACCTATGCACAGCGCGCCTACCTGGAATACGCCCTCAGTGTGGTCAAAGGCCGTGTGCTGCCCGATGTGTGCGACGGCCAAAAACCGGTGCAGCGGCGCATTCTGTACAGCATGTCGCGCATGGGCCTGGGCTTTGGCGGACCCAACGGCAACACCGGTGCGCGTCCGGTCAAGAGCGCGCGCGTGGTGGGCGATGTGCTGGGCCGCTTTCACCCCCACGGCGACCAGGCTGCGTACGACGCGCTGGTGCGCATGGCGCAGGACTTTTCCCAGCGTTATCCGCTGATCGACGGCCAGGGAAACTTCGGCAGCCGCGATGGTGACGGCGCCGCCGCCATGCGCTACACCGAAGCACGCCTGTCCAAGATCACAAGCCTGCTGCTGGACGAAATCGACATGGGCACGGTGGACTTTCGGCCCAACTACGATGGCTCCACCGAAGAGCCCTGCCAGTTGCCGGCCCGCCTGCCGTTTAACCTGCTCAATGGTGCCAGCGGCATCGCAGTGGGTCTGGCCACAGAGATCCCCAGCCACAACCTGCGCGAAATTGCCGACGCCTGCGTGGCGCTGATCAAAACCCCGTCCTTGCCCGACGCTGAGTTGTTTGTCATGGTGCCCGGCCCCGACTATCCCGGTGGTGGGCAGATCATCAGCAGCGCCACCGATATTGCAGATGCCTATCGCACTGGTCGTGGCTCGCTCAAAGTGCGCGCCCGCTGGAAGATTGAAGACCTGGCCCGTGGCCAGTGGCAACTGGTGGTGACCGAGCTGCCACCCGGCGTGAGCAGCCAGCGTGTGTTGGAAGAAATTGAAGAACTGACCAACCCGAAAGTCAAGGCTGGCAAGAAGGCGCTAAGCCAAGACCAGACCCAGCTCAAGGCCAGTATCCTCAGTGTGTTGGATGTAGTGCGCGATGAGTCCAACAAGGACGCTGCGGTGCGTTTGGTGTTTGAGCCCAAAACCAGCCGCATTGAACACCAGGAGCTGATCACCGCGTTGTTGGCCCACACCAGCCTGGAAACCTCTTCGCCTATCAACCTGACGATGATTGGGCTGGATGGCAGGCCTACGCAAAAGTCATTCCGCCAGATGCTGATCGAGTGGATTGCGTTTCGCCAGACCACCATAGAGCGGCGTTCGCAGCACCGCCTGTCCAAGGTGCTGGACCGCATCCATATTCTGGAAGGCCGCCAGACGGTGTTGCTGAACATCGACGAGGTGATTGCCATCATCCGCCAGGCGGACGAGCCCAAGGCTGCGCTGATTGCACGATTCAACCTGTCGGACCGACAGGCAGAAGACATTCTGGAAATCCGCCTGCGCCAACTGGCCCGGCTGGAAGCCATCAAGATTGAGCAAGAGCTGTCTGAATTGCGCACGGAGCAAAGTAAGCTGGAAGAAATTCTCGGCAGTCCCGCCGCGCTGCGCCGCTTGATGATTAAAGAAATCGAGGCTGACGCCAAAACCTTTGCCGATGCGCGCCGTACCCTGATTCAGACCGAAAAGAAGGCCGTGGCTGAGGTCAAAGTCGTGGATGAACCCGTCACCGTGGTGGTGAGCAACAAGGGTTGGGTGCGTGTCCGCACCGGCCATGGTCATGAGGCATCTACTTTTGCCTTCAAAGCAGGGGATGCACTTTACGGAACCTTTGAATGCCGCAGCGTCGATACCTTGCTGGTGTTTGGCTCCAATGGACGGGTCTACTCCATTGATGTGTCCCTGTTGCCCGGTGGCCGCGGCGATGGCCAGCCGGTCACTACTTTGCTGGAGCTAGAAGCCGGTACCCAGTTGCTGTATTACTTTGCCGGGCCGGCCAACGCCACGCTGTTGCTGAGCAGCAGTGCGGGTTACGGTTTTATGGCCACGGTGGAGAACATGGTCTCACGCCAGAAGGCAGGCAAGGCATTCGTTACGGTGAACCCTGGCGAGACCTTGTGCTGCCCCTCGTTGGTGGCGGGGGCGCAGGGCAAGGTCGTATCCCTAGGCACCCCTGCTGTGTTAGTGGCGCCGGCCACGCATGTGGCCTGCGCCTCTGCCGGTGGGCGTATTTTGACCTTCGAGCTGACCGAACTCAAAGCCATGGCCAAGGGCGGGCGAGGGCTGATGCTGATCGACCTGGAAGCTAAAGACACCCTGGCCGGCGCGGCGGCCTACACCCGCTCCATACGCATTGACGGCATTGGCCGGGGTGGCAAGGCGCGCGATGAAACGCTGGAAATTCGCAGCCTCAACAACGCCCGTTCAGCCCGTGCCCGCAAGGGCAAGGCAGCGGACTTGGGCTTCAAACCAAATGCTGTGACCCGTGTCGAGTAGCAAAATGGTTATGAATCAATTAGGCCTCTAGCCCTCGTGAAATATACGTAACAGGCTATTGTTTAAATAGCAATCTACGGATGATCAACGCGATCAAGCAGCCTGCGCCAGTGGCATCAGGGGTGCCTCCGGCAGTGCGTTCAACAGGTCCACGATGGCCTGGTCACGCTTGAGCGCCTGCGCTGCGGGAATGACCAGCGTGGTAGCGCCCACCATGGTGGCGGTGGGAAGCTCGCGCAGTGGCAGGCGGTCTATTCGGGTTCTTTCCAGCGGATGGGTGGCCGCTTCATACAGGATCACTTCGTGGTCCAACGGGTAGTCCCGGGCAAGTTTGTCTACCAGTACTTGCACGCGGGCCTGCGTAGTCTCGAAGCGTTTCAGGCTGAGTTCACCGGCCAGGAACGGTTGCCACAGGATCAGCAGCGCGCTGGGGTCAATGCGGCGTTCATAGATCATGAACTGCGTGGCTTCCATGGATTGCATGCCTGTGCGACCAGGGTCAATGCCCAGATCGGCCACAAGGCAGTCCTCGGCGGAGATGCCGGGCAACATCTCGGCGCCGTACCCTTCGGACCGCGCGTCCTTGATGGCGATGTGCGCGATGCAGGCAAAAATACCAGGGTGGCCGTAGAACGCCGCGCACACCGTCTTGCCCGCGCGCACCTGCTCCAAAATGGTGTCCGCCATACGGCGGTAGGTATCACCTCGGTTTTTCCCGTCCATGTTGCAGTCGTCGTAATGGTCCAACACGCAGATGAAGTCTTTTGCAATGCCTTTGATCCAGTCGCGCGTGAAGATGTTGGGAACGGCTGAAACCACCACATCGGCAGTTTCGATGTAGCTCAGCGCCAGTGGCGTGACTTGCCCCGCCATGCGCATGCCGGTGCCAACACAAATGAGTTTGCCTTTTTTTATCGCGTTCATGTCTCGCCTGCATTCGAGGGTTGGTACACCGAGACGCGGTTGCGCCCAGTGTTTTTGGAAACGTACAACGCCTTGTCTGCGGCCGCCAGCAGGTCTTCATAGCGCGAGGACTCGCCAACAGCACGTGTGGCAATACCAAAACTTGCAGCGATGGTGAATTTAAAGCCGCTGGGTCGGGTGTCAATCGACAAAACAGCTACCCGGCAACGCTCTGCCAAAGTCAATACTTCCTCGGGAGTGAGGTCGGTCAGGCACAGGGCGAACTCCTCACCGCCGAGGCGTCCAAACAGATCGGTCTTGCGCAAATGGGTTTTGATTGCTTCACAGATGGCTTTCAACACCCAGTCCCCCGTGGCGTGGCCGTAACTGTCATTGATATGTTTGAAAAAATCCATATCAAGCAGCACCAAACTCTGGGTGTGGCGTTCATCTTTGAAAGCTTGTTGCACACAGGCCGTGAAATAGGCGCGGTTGCTGACCTGTGTGAGTCCGTCTACCTGGGCTGAATGGCGAAACGCGTCCATTCTTCTCAGCGTTCTGACCAGCCAAGCCCCCATGCTGGTGAGTACGATCAGGCCCAGCGTCACTAGCAGGATCAGGTTTTCGTACCGGTGTTCCTGTAAGGTTTTTTCCATGCGCAGGTTCTGGTTTTTCTGTTCCAGCAGGGCCAGTTGATTGGCCTTGTCTTGCGTTTCGAATTTGACGCGCTGGTAGGCCAGGCTCTTTATGACCTGATCGTCCAGCACTTTTTCTTAAGTGTTAGGTTAGTGTCGTAATAGCTGATGGCTGCTTCCAGTTGTCCCTGCGCGTGCTTGATGGCGGCCATGGTCTCGCTGGTCTTCTCGTGCAGCAGCAGAAGACGCCCGGATTGGGCCCTCTGATACGCGCGTAAGCCGAAGTGCTCTGCGCGTTGTGTGTTGCCGGTCTTGAGGTAGGCGCGGGCCAGAGCCTCGTCGAGCTGCACTGCGTAGTCTGAATCCGGACTGAGCACGACGAACTCTTGTGTGAGTGGCAAACTGGCGGTGATACCCCTTGCATAGTTGCCAGTGTCAATCAAATAAATCGCGGCCAGGCTTTTGATGATCAGCGCAAAGAACGGATTTTTGTTTGCATCGCAGGCTTTAACGGCATCCTGCACCAATGAGTCGGCCAGCGGCTCCTTTCCTCGCTCGAAACTGATTTCGACTTTGTTGGCTAGTCCCACGCAGGCAGCGTAAGACCCGACGATGTCGCCACGCAAGGCATAGATGCGCTCGGCAAGGTCAAAGGTCTCGTCATAGGCATGCAGTGATCGCAACAGGTTCAGTGCGCCCTGCAAAACAACAATCTTTTGTGAAGGTTTTTCAATGGCCGGTAGCAAAAGAATGGATTCATTCATGGCTTGCAGCGCCTTTTCGTACCGGCCCAGTGCTGTGTATCCATCAATCAACTCGTAGAGGTAACTTGCGCGTCGCCCTGGGGTCTTTACCTGAGCGATCAGCGAATTCACCAGAGCAATACGCTCCTCATTCCTCCCCCGATCTCCCAAGGAATGGGCATAAGACAGCTGATACTTTTCGTTTTGCTCCGGGGTGAACGTCGGTTGCAATGCCTTGAGCTTTTCCAGTGCCGCATCGGCTTTTTTTGGGGACGTACCTAATGAATTCCGGGCCTCGGAAAACAAGGTCTCGAACGTGTCCTGTTCCGCAGCCATCGTGGCAAACGAACAAAGAAACCCAATCGCAAGTACTGCAAGCGATTGAACGATGTAGGTGCGCACCATCAACGTCGCTATGTGTGCGCTGTCCAACGACTAATAGGTCAAGTCGGTATTGGTTACGTTGACCTTTGGAAGATCACTGGCGTCAACGCCTGCCAAGGCTGCTATGGCTGCGATGTCGCCCGACATGAGCGTCTGCTGCTCTTCCGCGTTCAAGCCAAACTGTGTCATGGATGCCTGTGGATCTTGCTGATGTGCCTCGCGTGCAGTCGCGTCACTATCAAGAAGGTTAAGGTAGTCGAGTAATTTGGACATATGCAGTGGCCTTGAATGGAAGCTAGCAGGG
Organism: Candidatus Aalborgicola defluviihabitans; assembly: GCF_016705985.1. Lineage (NCBI taxonomy): Bacteria > Pseudomonadati > Pseudomonadota > Betaproteobacteria > Burkholderiales > Comamonadaceae > Allorhodoferax (SeqCode) > Candidatus Aalborgicola defluviihabitans. Next base: position 268,201 of record NZ_JADJKN010000006.1, on the reverse strand, counting down.
TGAGACTCGATGATCTCGCTTCAATTCTATAGGGCATGTAACCCTTTGTATCTAAGGGTAAACGGACTAATCCCACCCACCGCCCAGAACCTTGTACAGCGTTACCAGGTTTTGCACCTGCTGCACCTGCACCTGCACGGCAGCCTGTTGCACCCCAAACAGGCTGCGCTGGGCGTCCAGCACCTCAAAGGCGCTGGCAGCGCCATTTTTGAAGCGCAGGTCCGTCAGTCGCATACGCGTTTGCTCGGCGGCTAACTGGGCGTTTTGCGCACGCAACTGCTCGGTCAGCGTGGCGCGGCCGGCCAGGGCGTCGGAAACTTCGCGAAAACCCGTCTGAATAGCTTTCTCGTACTGTGCCACAGCGATGTCGCGCGCGACCTTGGCTGATTCCAGGTTGGCCTGGTTACGCCCCGCATCGAATATGGGTAGCAGCAGTTGTGGCGCGAAGGTCCAGGCGGACGTGCCGTCGCTGAACAGTTTGTCCAGATCGCTGCTGACAACGCCAGCACTGCCTGTGAGCGTGATGCGTGGAAAGAAGGCGGCACGGGCGGCACCGATATTGGCATTGTTGGCCAGCAACTGCTGCTCCGCCTGGCGCACATCGGGGCGGCGGGTTAACAAGTCAGACGGTACGCCGGCTGGCAGGTCCGGCACCAGACCCTGGGCAGTGACAGGCAGGCCTGCTGGCAAATCGCCTGGCAGGCTCTGGCCCACCAGCAGTACCAGTGCATTCTCGTCCTGGGCGCGCTGGCGCTGAGCCTGGGCCATCGATGCCTTGGCGCCTTCGAGCAGGGACTGGGCCAGGCTCAGGTCCAGTTGCGAGACCACTTCGTTGTCAAACTTGAGTTGCGTCAGCCGCAGGGACTCCTGGCGTGTGGTGACTGTCTCGCGGGTCACGCGCAGCAGTTCGTCATCGGCCAGCATGGTCAAGTAGGTGTTGGCAACCGAAGCGATCAGGCTGATTTGCACCGTTCTGCGGGCTTCTTCAGTGCCAAGTAACTGGGCTTGTGCAGCTTCACTCAGGGCGCGCACGCGACCAAAAAAGTCCAGTTCGTAGGATGTAACGCTCAGACCGGCGGAATAGGTCGACGTGATTGCGCCCGAGGCAACGGGTCCACGAGTACCCGTGATACCGGCGTTGACGGTAGGCAACTGGTCGGCCTGACGCAGGCGCAACTGGGCCCGCGTTTGCTCGATGGAAAGTACCGCCACGCGCAGATCGCGGTTGTTTTGCAGTGACAACTCGATCAGGCGCTTGAGGCGTGCATCCTGGAAGAAGTCCTGCCAGGCAATCTCAGCCGCGATGCGGCCGCTGCTGTCGGCAGTTGTTCCCGCCAAAGTGCTGTAGTGATCCGCTACGGGTGCAGTAGGGCGCTCGTACGTCGGGATGAAACTGCACCCTGCCAGGGAAGCGGCAGCTGATACGGTTGCCAGCCGGAAGAAACGGGATGGGGTCATGGGCAAATTATTCATGGTGGGTCTCGATGCCGACTTGGTGGGCATGTTCCATTTCAAACTGGTGTTGGCGTTCACTGCCTTTGAACAGGCCGCGCACCACCACGAAAAAGATCGGTACAAAGAAGACCGCCAGCACCGTGCCCAACAGGCTGCCACCGATCACGCCGGTACCAATGGCGCGCTGGCTGGCCGAGCCTGCGCCAGAAGCGATGGCCAATGGCAGCACTCCCAGCATGAAGGCCATCGAGGTCATCAGGATGGGGCGAAAGCGCATGTGTGCGGCGGCCAGGGCTGCTTCCACTGCGGTTTTGCCCTGGGCCTGCAGATCTTTGGCAAATTCAATGATCAAGATGGCGTTCTTGGCCGTCAAGCCAATGATGGTGATTAGGCCAACCTGGAAGTACACGTCGTTGGCATAGCCGCGCATCAACGTTGCCAGTACCACACCCAATACGCCCAGCGGCACCACCAAAATCACGGCCATGGGGATGGACCAGCTCTCGTACAGCGCCGCCAGGCACAGGAACACCGCCAGAATCGCAAAACCATACAACACCATGGCTTGGGAGCCGGCGAGTTTTTCTTCGCGGGACTGGCCAGTCCACTCAAAGGCAAAGCCATCGGGTAACTGGGCGGCCAGCTTCTCCATCTCTGTCATGGCATCGCCCGTGCTGTAGCCGGCTGCCGCGCTGCCACCGATGCGCATGGCAGGGTAGCCGTTGTAGCGCACCGTTTGCATGGCACCATTGATCCAGCGGGTGCTGGCAAAGCTGGATAGTGGCACTGGTACACCCCGGGCGTTGGACGCAGTCAAACGCAGAATGTCCTGGGGCTGCATGCGGGCCGTGGCGTCGGCCTGCACCACTACTCGTTGGAGACGCCCCTGGTTAGGAAAATCGTTGATGTAGGTCGAACCCAGCGCGGTGGAGATAGTGCTGTTGATGGAGTCAAAACTTACCAACAAGGCACTGGCTTTTTCACGATCAATGTCAATCTGCAACTGCGGCGCATCTTCCAGACCATCGGGGCGTACTTGGGTGAGAACCTTGCTCTTGGACGCCATGCCCAGCAGCTGGTTGCGTGCGGCCAGCAGTGCGTCATGGCCCTTGCCACCGCGGTCCTGCAGTCGGAAGGTAAAGCCCGATGCTGAGCCCAATTCAGGAATGGGTGGCGGGCTCAAGGGGAAGACGAATGCGTCACGGATGCCCATCATTGCACCAAAGGCACGGCCAGCCAGCGCCTGTGCAGAATGGGTCTCGCCTTTACGCTCGGACCAATCCTTGAGCGTCACGAATGCCAGCGCGGCGTTCTGCCCCTGGCCGGAGAAGCTGAAGCCCAGCACGCCAACCATGCTTTGCACTTCGGGTTGTTTGAGGAGGAATCCTTCAACCTGCTGCATCACGTTCAGAGTACGTTCTTGAGTTGCCCCGGGGGGCAGTTGCACGTTGACCAGCATGGTGCCTTGGTCTTCATTGGGCAGGAAGGACGCTGGTAAACGCAGGTACACCACTGCCACCACGGCAATGATGGCGCCGTAAATCAGCAGGTAGCGCGCTGCGCGGCGCAAGATGCGCGCCACCAGGCTTTCGTAGTTTTTGGCCGTGCTGGAGAAGCCACGGTTGAACCAGCCAAAAAAACCACTCTTGGCATGGTGGTGACCGGCCTCCACCTGTTTGAGCAGGGTGGCGCACAGCGCAGGTGTAAGCGACAGTGCCATGAAGGCCGAGAAGGCAATGGATGCCACCATCACAGCCGAGAATTGGCGGTAGATATTGCCCACAGAGCCCTTGAAGAAGGCCAGCGGCACAAACACCGCAATTAGCACCACCGTCACGCCGATGATGGCGCCCGAAATCTGGCCCATGGCCTTGCGAGTAGCCTCCAGCGGAGGCAGGCCTTCTTCGCTCATGATGCGCTCGACGTTTTCCACCACCACGATGGCATCGTCCACCACGATGCCGATGGCCAGCACCATGCCAAACATAGTCAGCACGTTGATCGAAAAACCCAGTGCCAGCAGGGTGGCAAAAGTGCCCAGCAGCGCCACAGGCACCACAATGGTCGGGATGATGGTGTAGCGCAAGTTCTGCAAGAAGAGGAACATCACCAAAAACACCAAGATCACCGCAATAACCAAGGTCTCGGCCACCTGTGTGATGGAAATTTTGACGAAGCGCGAGCTGTCAAATGGGATGCTCCAACTCACGCCCTTGGGGAAGTAGGGCTGCAACTCGGCCATGCGGTTGCGTACTGCCTTGGCCGCCGCCAGGGCGTTGCCGCTGGGCGAGAGCTGAACGCCAATACCGGTGGCTGGTTTGCCATTAAGGCGTGCCGAGGTGGCATAGCCTTGGGCACCCAGTTCGATGCGGGCCACGTCTTTCAGGCGCACGGACGAACCATCGGCATTGGCGCGTAACACCACGTTGCCAAACTGCTCGACGCTGTTCAACTGCCCATCGACCACCACAGTGGCAGAGATGGACTGGCCTGTGATGTTGGGAAGGTCACCAATCGCGCCAGAGGACACCTGGGCGTTTTGCGAGCGGATGGCGTTGTTCACATCCGCCGCGGATAGGTTGAAGCCGTTGAGCTTGGCCGGATCGATCCAGATGCGCATGGCACGCTCGGTGCCGAACAACTGCGCTTGTCCAATGCCGGGCAGGCGCTGGATTTCGGGCAGGATGTTGCGTGAGGCAAAGTCACCCAGTTGCACGATGTCGATGTCCGGGTTGTCACTGGAAAGCATGGTGAACAACAGGAAGTTGGAGCGTGCTTTGTCCACGCGCACCCCTTGCTGGTTCACGGCGGCTGGCAGGCGTGGTGCAGCGCGCGAGAGCCGGTTTTGCACATCAACCTGCGCCAGGTCCGGGTTGGTGCCCGTCTCAAAGGTCACGGTGATGGATCCTGTGCCATTGGCCTGGGCCACGGACTCCATGTAGATCAGGCCGGGCGAGCCGTTCATCTCGCGTTCGATCACGCTCAGTACGCTGTCCTCCAGCGTCTGGGCAGAAGCACCGGGGTAGCCGGCAGAAATCACGATAGATGGCGGCGCCACCGGAGGGTACTGTGAAATGGGCAACTGCGTGATGGCCACGCCGCCCATAACCAGAATGAAAAGGGCAATCACCCACGCAAAGATGGGTCGGTTGATAAAGAACTGGGCCATATACGGTGCCCCTTATTTGCTGACCGCAGCCGAGGCTGCCGATGCGGGTGCACCCGGTGCTGATGCGGCACTGGCATTCCACGGCACGGTCTTGACTGGTGCGCCGGGCACCATCATTTTCTGGAAGCCGTCAACGATGACTTGCTCACCGGGTTTGAGTCCGTCTAGTACGACCCACTGGTTACCCTGGGCATTGCCCACCTTGATGGGGCGTGGTGCGGGCTTGCCATCTGCGCCCACCACCAACACCGTGTCACCCTGGTTGGTGCGCGTGACAGCCTGTTGGGGCAGCAGCATGCCCGAAGGCAGTTCGGCCTGCGACAAACGCACCCGCACGTACTGGCCGGGCAGCAGCAAACCGTCCGGGTTAGGCACTTCGGCGCGCAGTGTGACCTGGCCAGAGGTGGGGTCCACCGTCAGGTCAGTGAACAACAGTTTGCCTGGTTGGGGCAGTTCGGTACCGTCTTCCAGTACCACACGCACGGCCACAGACCCGTCACCGGCGCTGCGCAATTGTTTGGACGCCATCGCCTTGCGCAGGAGCAGCACGTCAGTGCTGCTCTGGGTGAAATTCACGTACATCGTGCCGGTTTGCTGGATCACGGCCAATTGCGTGGCTTCGGCGGCAGTCACTAACGCGCCCTCGGTCACCAAGGCCTGGCCGATGCGGCCGGAGATGGGGGCGGTCACCGCGGCATAGTCCAGGTTGATCTGGGCTGTTTGCACGGCGGCCTTGCCAGCGGCCACATCGGCTTCGGCCTGCTTTTGCGCCGTTACCAGGGTGGTGAATTCCTGTTTACTGACGGCATTGGCTTCTACCAGTGGTTTGTTGCGCTCTACCTGCGCACTGGCCTGGGCCAGATTGGCTTGGGCACGGGCCATGGTGGCCTGGGCGCTGTCGAAAGCGGCTTTGTAGGGTGAAGAGTCGATCTGGTAAAGCAACTGGCCTGCCTTGACCTCGCTGCCCTCGCGGAACAGACGTTTCTGTACGACGCCGTTAACGCGCGCACGCACCTGTGCCACGCGCACGGCGCTGACGCGCCCCGGTAGCTCGGTTTGCAGGGCGACGACTTCGTTGGCCATGGTGACAACACCAACCGTGGCGGGAGGCGGGCCGCCGGCGCCACCGGCAGCGGGTGCACCATCTTTGGCGCCGCAGGCGGCCAAAATGGCCGCAATGGGCAATAAAGTCAACAGGGCAGGGTATATGGCGCCGGTACGGCGTTTGGAAACAGCAACAGTGCATGACGAGGACATGGAAAATCCTTTTGACAAAGATAGGGGAAACCGGGGCGCCATACGGGACTGGCGTGGTGGCGTCAGTCTAGATGAGCACAACAAATACTGCTGGCCATGGCGAATTTTGGTTTATTATACATACGTTGTTGAATGTATGTATACCAATTTTTGAAAAGACGAATGGAAAATGGCCCGCCGTACCAAAGAAGACGCACTGATCATTCGCGACCAGATTCTGGATGCGGCAGAACGCGTTTTCCAGCGCCGGGGCGTGTCGCGAACCTCCCTGCAGGAGATTGCGCAAGAGGCCGGTCTCACGCGCGGCGCCATTTATTGGCACTTTCAGAACAAAGTCGATGTGTTCCACGGCATGATGCAGCGGGTCACGTTGCCCATGACATCCAGTCTGACCAGTGAATCACTGGTGGATTGCGCCGACGCACTGGCACGTTTGCGCAAGATTGTGGCCAGTGCCTTTCACCAGACGGTGCACGATCCGCGGGTGCGACGCGTGTTCGAAATTGCCTCACACAAGGTGGAATATGTGGACGAACTACAGGCCGGGCGTGACCGGCATCTGACGGAGCGGGCAGGGTTCGTGGCCAATCTGGAGCGCCTGCTGGCGCTTGCCGTTGCAGCAGGTCAACTGGGGCATGCCACCCCGGTTGCCCAGGCAGGCGTGGGTTTGCATGCGCTGCTTGACGGATTGGCGCACAACTGGTTGCTGGATCCGCTGGCGTTTGATCTGGAAGTCGTTGGCATGCAGGCACTCAATACCTACCTGATGGGTCTGGGAGCGGCTAAGCCTGGGTTTGATCCGCCCAAATCAGCGCTTCCATCTGCGCAATATTGATCTGCCGGTAGGAGAGCTGTAGCTGAGAGGCTGCCAGGGCAAACGCGTCTCCATCGTCGCCTTCACAGGCAATGGTCATGTTCAACAGGTTGGTGAACGGGCCCTCTCCTGTCAACAGCGCATCTGTCACGACGTCATTCACGGACACCAGTGCCAATGCTTCTTGCATGGAACAGCCTAGCAACCGGTCCAGCAGGGAAAACAGACCAATCAGGAACGCAGGCTCCCGCTCATCAGGTGCAAGCAGGTCCTTGGCCAGCAGCTCCATCATCCGTGCGCGCACCACGGCGGCGGTACCGACCGCGGTAGGGCGCCCACCAAGCTTGGCGCTGATCAGCATGGCCGCCCACTTTTGAAGCTTTTCCAGGCCCAAGAGAGCTACGGCTTGCCCGATGGAGGCAACTTTTTGTTCGCTACCAAAGGCGGATGAATTGATGATACGCAGCAGGTTGAAGCCCAAGGCAATGTCCTTCTTGATGGCCGTCTCGACGTCTTCGATCGTTGGATCATCGTGCAACAAGTCGCAGAGCTGCAGTGCACTCACCTGACTGGGGTTGAGCACCTTGGTCTGCACCAGTTCCGGTTTTGAAAACCAGTACCCCTGGAAAAACAGGAAGCCGATTTCACGCAATGCCTCAAACTGGGCCGTGCTTTCGACCTTCTCTGCAACTGACAAGGCGCCGGTACGGGTGTGAATGGCATTGACCAGCGGCTTTAGCTTGGACGCTGCAACGGCGCTGCAATCCACTTTGACAAAGTCCGCCAATGCGTGCCAGGCCTTGTACTGGGGCGCCACCACGGTGTAATGAAAGGCCAAGCGAAAGCCACGCTTGCGCAATGCGAACAGCACCGGTTGCAACGCCTGGATTGTCTCGGCGTCGTGATTCTGGACCGGTGGCACCTCGATCACTGTGCGCTTGGTCGAAAGGAAGTCCCAGTGCGAGCCGGAAAGCCCTTCATGCGTGGTGTTAATAAAGAGGTCCGAGCGACGGTCGGCAATGGTTTTGCCACTTTGCACCAGAGAATGCAGCACCATGGACACGTCGCTGGCCAGTGAATGCACTTGATCAGTTTGAGAACGGTTGAAGAGCTCGTAGCCGACAATCGTCTTTTCGGCGTCAACAATCGGCTGTTTTTCAATGAAAAACGGCCAGAGCTGCGCCCCTTGGTCGGTTTCAAGTACTTCGGTCAATCTTAGTTGCTCCCGCCCCCGGCCGTCGAGGACGGTCCCCATATTTTGATATTTGATCGCTACAGAGTCAAGGATACTTGGTCTGGGTCCATTTTGCTGGAGCAACCTGTCTAGCGGGCTCGACACAACACTTTTTGCCGTGTATTCGCCGACAATTCGTGATCATGACACCCAACCCACGATTTCGCTGTCCGGCCTGTGGTTTCACGGTATTCAATCGGCGGCTGCCAACCTGTGAGTCCTGCAGTGTGCCTTTGCCGGAGGCCATGCGTCTGACAGAAGCCGAACGTGCCCGTATTGCACAGGACGAGGAACGCAACGCCCGCACGCGACAGGAACTGGCACGCCAGGCAGAAGAACTGGAGCAACAAAAGGAGCGACGCCGGGGAGACGGGGGCTGATGGCATCCAACCTTCCCAAAGAACGACTGCACCCGGACATCATCAAACTCGGTATCGTCAGTTTTTTGACCGACCTGAGTTCGGAAATGATCTTCTCGGTGTTCGCCATCTTTTTCACCACGGTGGCGGGGGCATCGGCCTCGCTCTTGGGCTTGATTGAGGGGCTGGCGGATTTTTCCGCATCTTCGCTGAACTACTTGGCCGGGTGGTTGTCGGACCGGGGCGGCAAGCGCAAGGTGTTTGCCGTGGCAGGGTATGGCTTTTCCACGCTGGCCAAGTTGATATTGCTGGTTAGCAACACGGTGTTGGGCATGAGCTTGTTTCGCGTGATCGAGCGCTTGGGTAAGGGCTTTCGCGGGCCGCCGCGTGACGCCTGGCTGTCGGCCATTGCTCCAAAAGAGTCGCGGGGCTACGCCTTTGGTGTGCACAAGGCGCTGGACAAGTCGGGTGCGGTATTAGGCCCCTTGCTGGCCTACGGGTTTTTGTCCTGGTTGGGTGAGTCGCCTGGCACCTACCGAATCTTGTTTTGGGTGGCTTTTGTGCCGGCGGTGCTGAGTCTGCTGGTGCTGATGCGGGTTCCAGAGCAACCGGCGGTCAGCCGCGCACACGAAGGCGTCAAGGACAACTGGCGCCTGCTAGCCCCGGCTTTCAAGCGTTTCCTGGTTCCGGCGGGTGTGTTTGCCTTGGCGTATTTCAGCCTGGGCTTTCTGTTGCTCAAGGCCCACGACGTGGGTTTTAGCGCTGCGCAAATCGTGCTGCTGTATGCCCTGTTCAACATTACCTGCGTGCTGGTGGCGCCGATGGCGGGCAAGCTGGGCGATGCCGTGGGCCGCGGCCATGTGGTGATGCTGGGCTACGCCTTGTATGGCTCCATCTGCCTGGGGCTGGTCTTTGCCAGCACACGTTGGGAGATGGTGGTGGCATTTGCCTTTTACGGATTCTTTTACGCCATCGAAGATTCGCAGAGCAAGGCATTCATTGCCGACCTGGAGCAAGACCGCCGTGCTACCGCAATGGGCGTCTACAACTTTGTGACCGGTCTGCTGTATGTGCCTGCCTCGCTGCTGGCCGGCGCGCTGTGGGCACTGTCACCCGCATTGGCCTTTGGCCTGGCAGCGTTGTTGTCTTTGTTGGCGATGGTGGCATTTGTGGTCATGAAGCCCGCCCGCCAGATTTGACGCTGCCCCATTCAGGCTGGCAAGGTGACACCAAAACTGTCTGGCATCTGCACGGCCACCACTTCGCCGCGTGCAGTGACTATGCCATTCACAATGACAGTGGTCTCAACAATCACCTTGCGGCCCTTGATTTCCTTGACGCGACCACGAATCTCGATCTGGTCAGTCAAAGGCGTTGGTTTCAGAAAGTCCACGTGGAGCGAACCAGTGACAAAGCGAAACGGCGGCAGCGTATCCATCTCGCGCCCATCGGTCCGGTACATGGCTGCAGCGGCGGTACCGGTGCTGTGGCAATCAATCAGCGATGCAATCAGGCCACCATACGCATAGCCGGGTACCGACGTGTGGTAGGGCTCGGGCTTGTAACGGGTGACCGTCTCTTCGCCTTCCCAGTACGTCTTGATCTGATGACCATGTGCATTGTGCTGGCCACAGCCGTAGCAGTGCGACACATTGTCAGGGTAATAGTCTTGAAAGGCTTTCATGAAATCTCCGGTGGAAAAGAAAGGTGCGGTGGGGAGCACCCGGTTTAGCGCTTATACGAGTATGCCTCCTTAAAATGGCAGCTACCTTCTGCGCTGAGGGCGGAACTAGCGGAGCCAATCCGCGGCACCCATTGCAAAGACTGGGATTGGTTGGGGAGCAGTCTCGTCTTACGTGACTTGGCGCAGTTCGATGTTGGGCGCGCGTTGCAACTCCCGTTGGGCTTGGGTGACCTGGTGCGACAGATCAAGGTGTTGTCAATGAGACTGGGAATCAGGCCTCAGTTCACATGTCGGGGTGATTTTTGGTTCTATCATTGCAGCAACAGGAGTAAATTATGCGTAGCCAAGTCAGCGTCAGCTTCAAGAATACCGCCCCCTTTCGCATTGAACTGAACCCCGAACAGGCGTTGGAGCGCGAAGTTGCGCGTCAGTGGCTGGACGAACAGTTCACCGCCATGGAGTGCGAGCCCTTGCGGGCCACCGGAAAACTGCTGATGGCCGACCGCGTGGTGGTCGTGGCCCAAGCTGCAGGCCCAGACAAGTTTGCCGATGCGCAATGGGCAATGGCCTTTGCCCAGGCAGCCAGTGCCGTACTGGGCAAGCAGGTGATCAATGTGGATGCCGATTCCCTGGTCATTACTTACTAAATAGACCTATAGCCCTCTTAAATACTACGTAAGCAGCTATCAGAATAGGAGCTATCAACTCGGAATCAGCCGTGCCAGCAGGGCTCCGGCATAGCGTTCTTCCAGCGGAATGCGCACCTGTAGCGGGCTTCCGGGCGCAACTGTGATGGCCTCGCCATCCAGGTTGCGCATCTGCTCCAGAGTGACGATATGGTTGCCGCTGGGGTGAATCACCTCGATCTGGTCGCCGACCAGAAATTTGTTTTTGACTTCCACTTCGGCCCAGCCGTCGGTGATACCGCGTACTTCGGCCACCAAGTGGCTGTGGCCAATGTCCGAGTGCCCGGTTTCGTAGTTTTGGTAGTCTTGTGAAGGGCGGCGCTCCAGAAAACCGCTGGTAAAGCCGCGGTTGGCCAAGCCTTCGAGTTCGGTGATGAGTTTGGGGTTGAAGGGGCGCCCGGCCACGGCGTCGTCAATGGCCCGCCGGTAGGTTTGTGCAGTACGGGCCACGTAATACAGGCTTTTGGTGCGGCCTTCGATCTTGAGCGAGTCCACACCAATTTTCGCCAGGCGCTCCACGTGCTCCACCGCGCGCAGGTCCTTGCTGTTCATGATGTAGGTGCCGTGCTCGTCCTCCATGATGGGCATGAGCTGGCCGGGGCGTCCGGCTTCTTCAAGCAGATAGACCTGGTCGGCGGCCGGGTGGCGTTCACTGCCACCGCAGGCGGCAAACGAGGATTCTGCCTCTTGCTGTGCTTCGTTGAAGCTGAATTCGGCCTCCATCTTGACGGCAATGGCCTCGCCGGTGTTGGGGTCGGTGTTGCTGGCCTGGGTGCTGTAGTTCCAGCGGCAGGCGTTGGTGCAGGTGCCCTGGTTGGGGTCGCGCCGGTTGAAGTAGCCCGACAGCAAACACCGGCCCGAATAGGCAATGCACAGCGCGCCGTGCACAAACACTTCGAGCTCCATGTCGGGGCATTCCTGGCGAATTTTCTCAATTTCGTCCAGGCTAAGTTCACGCGACAAAATAATGCGCGTCACGCCCACCTTTTGCCAGAACTTCACGGCCATGTAGTTCACCGTGTTGGCCTGCACCGAGAGGTGGATGGGCACTTCGGGGAAGTGGCCTTTTTCCATGCCCTCGCGCACCATCATGATGAGGCCAGGGTCGGCCATGATGATGCCGTGGGGGCGCATCTCCAGCACGGGGGTGATGTCGCGCAAGTAGGTGCGCACCTTGTCGTTGTGCGGCAGCAGGTTGCTGGTCAGAAAGAACTTTTTGCCACGCGCATTGGCCTCTTCAATACCGGTCTGAATTTGTTCCAGGCGGAATTCGTTGTTGCGGGCGCGCAAGCTGTAGCGGGGCTGGCCGGCATAGACCGCATCGGCGCCAAATTCGTAGGCGGCACGCATTTTGTCCAGGGAGCCGGCGGGCAGTAGGAGTTCGGGGGATTTGAGGCTCATCCCCGTATTGTCCCGCAGTGCGTGAGTGCCGACGCATCTGCAAGTTTGGCATCACAATACCAGCATGCAAAAACAAGTACTGATCGCCGGTGGCGGCATCGGCGGGTTGGCGGCGGCGCTGGCCTGTTCGCGTGCTGGCTGGACCGTGCAGTTGTTGGAACGGGCCCATGAGTTTGGTGAAGTGGGTGCCGGAATTCAGATGGGCCCCAATGTTGTGCGCGTGCTGCACGATTGGGGGCTGGGGCAAGAATTAAGCCGCTTGGCAGCATTTCCAGACATGCTGCGCGTACGCAACGCGGAAACGGGCGAAGAGCTGGGGCGCTTGATGCTGGGCGAGCGTTCACGCACGTTGTATGGCGCGCCCTATGCCACTATCCACCGCGCCGATGCCCACAAGCTCTTGCTATCGGCAGTGCAACAAAATGCGGACGCCGAATTGCACCTGGGCCAGTGGGTAGAAAATTACGTCGATAGCGATTACGGCGTACACCTGCGCACCCTGGACGGTATCGAGCTTGAAGGCCAGGCGCTGATTGGTGCCGACGGTCTCTGGAGTACGGTGCGGCAATTGATGCTCAATGACAACGCTCCCCGCGTGACCGGCCACTTGGCATATCGGGCGCTGATTGCCCAGCGCGATCTGCCCGGCTACCTGCGCAGCCAGCAGGTGACGGTCTGGATGGGGGCAAACCTGCACGTGGTGCAGTACCCGGTGCGCCGGGGCCACTGGCTCAATGTGGTGGCCATCGTCAACGGCGAGGTCAATGGGCAGGTGGATGACTGGGACCACGAGGCCCATGCGCGCGACCTGCAACTGGCCATGGGTGCCACCTGCAACCGGTTGCAGGATTTGATAAGCGCCATTCCAAACTGGCGCCTGTGGGCCCTTTGCGACCGCTTGCCCATGACCAGCGCGCGCCAGCATGCGCAGGGACGGGTGGCCCTGCTGGGCGATGCGGCGCACCCCATGCGCCCCTATATGGCACAGGGTGCCGGTATGGCCGTTGAAGATGCGGCCTGCCTGCAGAAGGTGTTGTCAGCGTCCGACATGCCCATGGAAAAGCGACTGGCGCAGTACGCCAAGCAGCGCTGGCGGCGCAACGCCCGGGTGCAGTCAAGGTCTATCCGCAACGGGCAAATCTTTCATGCCACGGGGTTGGTGCGTTGGGGGCGTGACATGTCCATGAGCCTGTTCGGCCAGCGCCTGCTGGATGTGCCTTGGTTGTATCGTGGCTGAGCGAGTTTGGCGCGCCGGTGCGTTTAACGCTGCATGCGCACAGGCTGATCGCGCGAATTTCCCCACTGGTCCTCGCCGGGCAGTTTGCGGCCACCATACTCTGAGATTGGGTGTTTAAAACCCTTCCAGCGCCGCCAACCCGTGCCGATTGCGTGCCCGGTTGCATGCATCGCTGCCCTCGGCGAACTCGCGACAGGGCGAGGGCCTCCACTCGTAAATGCCGCAAGCAATGGTTGCACCGATCTTGCCTGTCAGCGCCGCACAGCGGGGTGGTGTGTGGTCGGTGCCACGCATGCGGCGGGTGCTCGACGTAACCTCTACGACCAACCCATCGGGCACGCTACCGCCGCGTTCTTGGGTTTCAAACACCGAAAAATCCACCCGAAAACTCGCACAGCAGGCGCCGCAGCTGGTGCAGGCACTCATGGCGGTCAGTCCTTGCGGCCCAGCAGCAGGTATTCCATCAGCGCCTTTTGCACATGCATGCGGTTTTCGGCCTCGTCCCAGACTACGCTTTGTGGCCCGTCGATCACCTCGGCCTGCACCTCTTCACCCCGGTGGGCGGGCAGGCAGTGCATGAACAGGGCATCTGCTTTGGCAACGGCCATCATCTCGGTGTCCACACACCAGGCGGCAAAGGCTTTGCGGCGGGTTTCGTTTTCGGCTTCATAGCCCATGCTGGTCCAAACGTCGGTGGTGACCAGATCAGCATCGGCACAGGCTTCCAGTGGATTACTATAAATTTTATAGCTACCTGCGCCCATTCCATGAGGGGTAACGGCCACTTTTTCATCCAACTCGTAGCCGCTGGGGGTACTCACACGCAAGTGGAAACCCAGGGTGGCTGCGGCCTGCAGCCAGGTGTTGGCCATGTTGTTGCCGTCGCCTACCCAGGTGACGGTTTTGCCGCGCAGGTAGTTGGGGTCGATCTGTCCGTTGGCGTCGGTGCCACGGTGCTCCAGAAGGGTAAACAGGTCCGCCAGAATCTGGCAAGGGTGGAACTCGTTGGTCAGCCCGTTGATGACCGGCACGCGTGAATTGGCAGCAAAGCTTTCAATTTTGGTCTGCTCGAAGGTGCGGATCATCACGATGTCGGTCATGCGGCTGATGACCTTGGCGCTGTCCTCGATGGGCTCGGCGCGGCCCAACTGGCTGTCGCCGGTGGTCAGGTGCACCACGCTGCCACCCATTTGGTACATGCCGGCCTCGAAACTCACGCGTGTGCGGGTGGAGGCCTTCTCAAAAATCATGGCCAGCGTGCGGTCACCCAGGGTGTGGTGCCGGGTGAAGGTCTTGAACTTCTGCTTGATCAGCGCCGCACGGGTGAACAGGTAGTGGTATTCATCCTCAGTGAAGTCAGCAAACTGCAGGTAGTGGCGAACTGGCGGCGCGCCTTGGGGCAGGGTGCTTGGGATGGCCTTGGGGTTCATGCCGATTCCTTGAGCAAGGTCGTGATCAGTGGGCAGAGAATCGCGACCACTTGGTCGGCCTCCGCTGCGGTCATGATGAGCGGGGGCACCAGCCGGATTACGCTGTCGGCCGTTACGCTAATCAAGAGGCCCGCGTCGGCGGCGCGCTGCACCAGGGCGGCGCAGGGCTTGGACAGGTCGATGCCCAGCATCAGGCCCATGCCACGGACTTCTTTCACCGCGCCACTGGCCAGCTCGGCGGCAAGGGCATTCTCCAGGCCTACTTTCAGATGGGCGCCTACTGTTGCCGCGTTGGCCAGCAGGTTCTGTGCTTCCATCACGCGGATGGTTTCCACCCCGGCGCGCATGGCCAGTGGGTTGCCGCCAAAAGTGCTGCCGTGGTTGCCTGGTGCAAAGATTTTGGCAGCCTTGGGGCCAGCCACCACCGCACCCACGGGCACGCCCGAGCCCAGGCCTTTGGCCAGTGGCATCACGTCGGGCTTAATGCCCGCCCACTGGTGGGCAAACCATTTGCCGGTGCGACCCATGCCGCACTGCACCTCGTCAATCATCAAGAGCCAGTCGCGCGCATCGCACAGATCTCGCACATCGCGCAGGTAGTCCATGTGCATGGGGTTGACGCCGCCTTCGCCCTGGATGGCTTCAAAGAACACGGCCACCACATTGGGGTTGTTGGCGGTGGCGGCCTTGAGCTGATCGATGTTGTTGATCGGCACGCGAATAAACCCTTCCACCAGCGGGCCAAAGCCGGCCTGCACCTTGGGGTTGCCGGTGGCGCTGAGGGTAGCAATGGAGCGGCCATGAAAGGCCTTCTCGTACACCACGATCTCGGGGCGCTCAATGCCCTTGTCGTGGCCAAATTTGCGCGCCAGCTTGAGGGCACATTCGTTAGCCTCCAGCCCGGTAGAGCAGAAGAATACATTGGTCATTCCCGAGCGTTCGACCAACAACTTGGCCAACTCTTCTTGCAAAGGGATGTGGTAGTAGTTGGAGGTGTGGATCAGCTTGGTCACCTGGTCCTGCAGGGCCGCCACCAACTCGGGGTGGTTGTGGCCCAGGGTGTTGACGGCGATGCCACCGAGCGCATCCAGGTACACACGGCCATTCACATCCCACACGCGGCAGCCTTGGCCATGGCTCAGGGCGATGGGCAGTCGACCGTAGGTGTTCATCACGTGGGGTGAAGACGGCGTGGTGGCGGGTGCGGCGGTCATGCGGTAACTCCGGAGTTGGCTACAAAAGAAGGCGGCCCAACGATGGTTGGGCCGTTGAAGCCTGATTTTAGGCGCATCAACCACCCGCGATGGTGCTGGTGGTGGTTGGCGTGGATGTTCGGGTGGCAATCCAGTGCATCCTTCCCGGTTGTCAAGTTCACGACAGCATCATGGTTAGAATTCTTGTGCGCTGCAACACGTCCAAACGATGGCAACACCACCCTCCCAAGAGCTCTACATACTGGGCATCAACCACCAAGGAAAGACGTTTCGCCCCAGCGATTGGGCCGAGCGGCTGGCAGGCGTGATGAGCCAGTTTCGCCCGGGTGGACCCCAACCCGGGAGCCACCTGGGTTACTCCCCTTGGTGCGTGCCCACATCGATTGGGGCGACCAAGTGCGTCATCATCCACCGCGATCTGCGTGATCACGATGTCATGGCTTGGGATTTTTGTGTCAACTTTGCCAAAGACAATGACTTGCAGGTGAGTGAGACGCGCCCAGAACCGCTGTAAGCACTCCCGCTCCGGTCTGGCCTCGGTGTCACAATCCTGCAAGCGTTGAGGAATGCCGTCGAGAATCGATTGGAGATTGCCATGCAAAGCAAGGATCATTGGGAAAAGGTCTATACCACCAAGGCAGCGGACAACGTGAGCTGGTTTCAGGCCCACGCGGAACTGTCCATGCGCCTGATCCGCGAGAGTTGCCCACGGCGCGATGCCGCCATCATCGATGTGGGTGGTGGGGCGTCCACGCTGGTGGATGAACTGCTCGACGACGGCTATCCCAACGTGACGGTGCTGGACCTGTCCAGCGCGGCGCTGGCGGAAAGTCGCCGCCGTCTGGGTGTGCGCGGAGAGACGGTGCGCTGGATGGAAGCCGACATCACCTGCGCGGAATTCGAACCCCACAGTTTTGACCTCTGGCATGACCGTGCAGTTTTCCATTTCCTGACTACGAAAAAGGACAGGATCGCCTATGTGCGGCAGGTCTTGCAGGCGGTGAAGCCCGGTGGCCACGTCATCATGGCGACTTTTGGCAGTGACGGCCCCACACAGTGCAGCGGCCTGCCCGTGATGCGTTATGCACCCGACGAGTTGCACGCTGAGTTTGGCGATGCCTTCACTCTGCTCGCGCACGAAGAACAGTTGCACCACACCCCTTTTGGCACCGACCAGCAGTTCGTTTACTGCATGTGCCGCAAGATGGTGGCATGAGTTTGCGGTGAAGCGCCAACAAAAAGCCGTTCAAGGAACGGCTTTTTTGCTTTGCTGGCAGCGCACCCGGTACAAACGGCAGATCCCGAAAGATCCGTGCGGTTGCTTAACTCGTGTTGAAGTGAGTTAGGCGGCGAGGGCCAAGGTTTTCACCTTGGCAGACAGGCGGCTCTTGTCGCGAGCGGCCTTGTTCTTGTGGAAGATACCCTTGTCAGCCACGGTGTCCACCACGGCTTGCATCTTCGCAAACAGTTCAGTGGCGCGGGTTTTGTCACCGGCCAGAACTGCCTTCTCGACGTTCTTTACAACGGTGCGGTATTTGGAACGCAAAGAGGTGTTTGCTGCATTGATTTTGACGTCCTGACGGACGCGTTTGCGGCCCGACGCCAGGCGCGGGTTCTTTTTCTTGGGTTTTGTAGATGCCATTGTTTAATTCCTAGTGTTTGAGGATGATGCCAGCAAAGCCGAAGATTATACCCCGGCTACACTTGGTGCCGTGAGCCTCCTCAAATCCGCCTCCACCGTTTCCCTGCTAACCCTGGCGTCGCGCATTACCGGGTTGGTCCGCGACATGCTGATGACCTCCACCTTCGGGGTGAGCGCCATGACAGACGCGTTTTGGGTGGCCTTTCGCATCCCCAACATGCTGCGTCGCATGTTTGCCGAAGGCGCCTTTAGCCAGGCTTTTGTGCCCGTTTTGGCGGGCAGCAAGACCACAGAAGGGGATGAGGCAACCCACGGGCTGATCAACGCGGTCGCCACTTTGCTGACCATGACGCTACTGGTCACGTGTGTGCTGGGGATCGTCGGCGCCCCGGTCTTGGTTTACCTCTTGGCCAGCGGCTTGAAGCCCGAGGGTTTTGACGCGGCGGTGTTGATGACGCGCTGGATGTTCCCCTACATTGCCTGTATGTCCATGGTGGCGCTTGGTGCAGGGGTGCTAAACACCTGGAAGAACTTCGCCATTCCCGCCGCCACGCCGATGTTGTTGAACGTGGCCATGATTACAGCGGCATGGCTCGGGGCACCGTGGTTCAAGCAGATGGGAATCGAGCCGATCTACGCCATGGCCGGTGGCGTGATGCTGGGAGGGCTGTTGCAGCTGGGTGCTATTTTGATCGCGTTGTTGCGCATGGGTTTAGCGCCAAGAATCAGGCTTAGCTGGACTGCCGCCCGCGCCGCGTGGGCACAGCCCGCTACCAAAAAGATAGTCTATCTGATGGGACCGGCGTTGTTGGGTGTGAGCGTGGCGCAGATATCGTTGTTGATTAATACGCAGATTGCCTCGCACCTGCCCACTGGTTCTGTGAGCTGGTTAACCAGCGCAAGTTTGCTGATGGAGTTCCCCACTGCCATGTTGGGCGTTGCACTGGGCGTGGTACTGATGCCGCAGCTAGCCGCCGCCAAGGCTTCTAACGACAGCGACAAGTTTTCCGAGATGATTGACTGGGGTCTGCGCTTGGTCGTGTTGTTGGCGGTGCCCAGCGCGGTTGCTTTGGTGACCTTTGCCCTGCCGTTGGTGGCGGTTATTTTCCACAATGGCAAATTCTCGGACAGTGACGCGATGCAGGCCACGGTTGCGTTGATGGGCTATGGCTCAGGCTTGCTCGGCTTGGTGGCTATTAAGGTGTTGACCCCTGGCTACTTTGCTAGCCAAAACATCAAGGGCCCGGCCCTGATTGGACTCGCGGTACTCATCATTACCCAAGCGTTGAATCTTGTGTTTGTGCCGCTTTTGGCGCATGCTGGCTTGGCCTTGGCGATTGGTGTGGGCGCCATGGTCAACGCGCTATGGCTGTTGATTGGACTTTTGCGTAACCGCACCTATATTCCCCAACCCGGATGGGGTCGTTTCGCTTTGCAAGTGCTGGCGGCCAGTGCCCTGCTGGCGGTGTTTTTGATGTGGTCCAGCGCGTCGCTGCCCTGGCTGGCCATGAAGGCCGAGAAGTTAAAGCGAATGGGGTGGCTAGCCCTCGTCGTTTCTAGTGGTGTAGCTATCTATTTCATAGCGATTTGGGCTGCTGGGTTAAAACTGCGACAATTCATGCGACGGTAAATCCGTGAGGGTTGACTCCATGCATCTGTCCTTTGATCCCCCTACTGCGCTGGACTATTTCGCCTCCCTGGTGGAAAGCGATGGCGAGTTCCCGCTGTTTGAAGCGGCGGTGAGTCTGGGACACGACGAATATCCCGACCTGGATGTGCAAACCGTGCTGGGCGAGGTGGACCAGCTGCTGGCCCGCGTGCGCCGGCGCATGGCGCTTGACGCCGGGCCAGTACAGAAGCTACGCACCCTCAACCAATTCTTCTACCGGGACCTGGGCTTTGCCGGCAACCTGAACGACTACTACGACCCGGACAACAGCTTAATCCACATCCTGCTGCACACCCGCCGTGGCATCCCCATTACGCTGGCGGTGCTGTGGATGGAGTTGGCGCAGGGGCTGGGGTTGTCGGTGCGCGGCGTGGCGTTCCCCGGCCACTTTTTGATCAAGGTGAACCTGCCCATGGGCCAGGTGGTGATTGATCCCATCAGTGGCAAGTCACTGAGCCGGGAGGATTTGTCCGAGCGGCTGGAGCCCTACCGTCAGCGCATCGGCCTGTTGGACGAGCTGGAGACTCCGTTGGGTTTGTACCTACAGACCGCTCCCGCGCGCGACACCATTGCCCGCATGCTGCGCAACCTCAAGGAAATTTACCGCTCGCAAAGCGACTGGCAGCGCATGCTGGCTGTGCAGGAGCGGTTGATCATCTTGCTACCCGAGTCCTGGTCCGAATTCCGCGACCGTGGCCTGGCCCACGCCGAGCTGGGGCACACCGAGCAAGCCCTGGCCGATCTGGAATGCTACCTGGTGCATGCCGACGACCAGATCAACCTGGACGCCATTGTCGATTGGGTGGATGCCCTGCGCCGTTCCTGAAGCCTCTGGCTCCACGCTACGCGGGTTGCTGCCTATAATCCCGCAGCCCGCGAACCCAGAAGGTTGAAGTGGGACTTTTAAGGATTGCCCATGAAGCTTCAGACCCCATTGCTTGCGGCCCTGGCCGCGTTGGTTTTTTCACCCACCATGGCAGCTCAGCGCGGCGCCATCGCCCAGCCCAGCGCCCAGCAGATTCCGAAGCTGTGCGCGCAAAGCATTGCCCAGGCCCGCACCCGCATTGCAAAGATCAAGAAGCTGCCTTTGCAGCAAGTCAGTGCCAAGACCGTGCTGCATGCCTGGAATGCGCTGGATATGGGCTTGCAAGACATTGGTGGCCCCATCGGCCTGCTGTCCGAAACCAGCACGGACCCCGCTGTGCGCAAGGCCGCCGAGGCCTGCGACCTGCTGCTGTCGGCCCTGCCCAATGAATATTTGCAGAGCGAGGCGCTGTTCCAGCGCGTCAAGGCCTTGCAAACCACGGATCCGATTGACGCCATGGCACGGCAAAGCATCCTTGACGATTTTGAGGAGCGCGGCGTGAGCCTGCCAGCAGTCAAGCGCGAGCGGGCCAAGGTCATTTTCGAGCGCCTGGACAAGCTGTCGCAGGACTTTGCCCGCAACGTGCGTGATACCAAGACCACGCTGGCGTTTTCTGAGGCAGAACTACAAGGCGTACTGCCCAGTGCGCTGACTGGCCGGGCCAAGGATGCCCAGGGCAACTACCTGTTTGGTCTGGACTATCCCGAATACGACGCCATCATGAACAACGTGGTGGTGGATGGCACGCGAAAGAGCTTTTGGATGGCCTTTCAGCAACGCGGCGGCCAGCCCAATCTGGATTTGCTCAAGGAAGCCGTGCAGCTACGCCTGGAGCTGGCCCAGTTGATGGGTGAAACCAATTTTGCCGACTGGACCATCAAACGCAAGATGGCCGGTTCTGCCCAGGCGGTGAGCCGCTTCCTGGATGATGTGAACGGCCGCGTAGAGGCACTGGAGCGCAAGGAACTCGACGCCTTGCGGGTTGAAAAGGTGTCTCTGACCGGTGACAAGGACGCCGTGCTCAAGCGCTGGGATGTGTCGTTGATGCAGCAGCGCCTCAAGAAGGCACGCTACAGCGTGGACCAGAACGAAGTGCGCGCCCAGTTCCCCACCGATCCCACCATTGCCTGGATGATGCAGGTCACCAGTCAGTTGTACGGTGTGCAATTCAAGCCCAACAAGACATTGCCCGTATGGCAGGCCGATGTACGTGCCTACGACGTGTTCGACAACAAGAGTGGCAGGTACCTGTCGAGCTTTTACCTCGACCTGTTCCCGCGTGATGGCAAGTACAAACACGCCGCTGCATTCCCGGTGCGTGGTGTGTCCGTGTTGGCGGGGCGCACACCAGTGTCCGTGCTGGTCACCAACTTTAGCCGCGAAGGGTTCGATCAGCGCGAGCTGGAAACGCTGTTCCACGAGTTTGGCCACATCATGCACGGCGTGTTGTCGCAAACCCGTTACGTGCTCAATGCCGGCACAGGGGTGAAACGTGACTTTGTTGAAGCGCCTTCGCAGATGTACGAAGAGTGGTCGCGTCGCCCCGAGACCTTGGCCTTGTTTGCTGAGGTTTGCCCGACCTGCAAACCGATCGACCCCAAGCTGATCGAGCGCATGAACGCTTCGCGTGCCTTTGGCAAGGGCCTGCAATATGCACGCCAGCGCCTGTACGCGGCGTGGGATATGTCCCTGCACACACCCACTCTGGTGGACCCGATGCAGGCCTGGATCGACCTGGAAAGCAAGACACCGCTGGGTTACGTGCCCGGCACCATGGTGCCAGCCGGTTTTGGCCACGTCATGGGTGGCTACCAAGCGGGTTATTACGGCTACATGTGGTCTGAAGTGCTGGCGCTGGACATGCGCTCGGCCTTTGGTGACAACGTGATGGACCCCGCTGTGGGCGCTCGCTATCGCCACCTGATTCTGGAAAACGGCGGCCAACGTGCACCGTCCGAACTGGTGGAGGCTTTCTTGCAGCGCAAACCGTCGCCGGATGCTTTTTTCAAGGAAATTTCCGGACAGCAGTAACCAAGGACGCCCTGTCATGATGCTTGCCACGCACCACATTCCCGGCTTGGTTCTGCGTGAACACAGTTTTGACCTTCCGCTGGATTACGCCAACCCCGGGCAGACCCTCAAGGTCTATGTGCGGGAGGTGGTTGCCCCTGGCAGGGAAGATGCCAACCTGCCGTATTTGGTGTACTTTCAGGGCGGACCGGGGTCGGGTTCACCGCGCCCCTTAAGTCCCTCGGGTTGGCTGGGGCGCGCCTTGCAAGACTACCGCGTGCTGCTGCTGGACCAGCGTGGCACCGGGCGATCCACACCGGTCACGGCGCAGACGCTGGCGTATCTGCCCGATGCCCAGGCGCAAGCCGATTACCTGATGCACTTTCGCGCGGACTCCATCGTGCGCGATGCCGAGGCCATTCGCCAGCAATTGATTGGAGAGCAGCCCTGGACCATCCTGGGTCAAAGCTATGGCGGTTTTTGTGCCATGCACTACCTGAGCGCGGCGCCCCAGGGTCTGCGCCAAGTGTTGATCACTGGTGGCATTCCCTCGCTGTGGCGGCCAACTGATGATGTTTACCGCGCCACCTACCGGCGTGTAGCCGACAAGAACCACCTGTATTACCAGCGCTACCCCGGTGACGTGGTGCGGGTGCGCGCCATCGTGGACCATTTGCTGCAAAACGATGTGCACCTGCCCGGTGGTGGGCAGTTGACTGCGCGCCGCTTCCTGCAACTGGGTTTGCAATTTGGCATGAGCGACGGCTATGAGGCCGTGCACTACCTGCTGGAAGATGCCTTTGTGGCCGGTCCACAGGGGCAAGCGTTGCTCAACTGGAACTTTTTGTGTCACCTGGAGCAGATGCAGAATTTCGATACCAACCCGATCTATGCCTTGCTGCAAGAGGCCTGTTACACCCAGGGTATGGCCAGCCAGTGGTCGGCCGAGCGGCTGCTTCCAGAGTTTCCCGCATTTGCCCTGGAAGGCACTGGCCCGGTCCTGTTCACGGGTGAAATGGTGTACCCGTGGATGTTTGACTGCTACACGCAGTTGCGCCCACTGAAAGCGGTGGCCGAATTGCTGGCGCAGACCGACGCCTGGCCCGCCCTGTATGACCTGGAACGTCTGAGCCACAACACCGTGCCCGTGGCCGCCGCCGTCTACTATGACGATATGTACGTGCCGTGCGAGTTTTCGCAGGAAACGGCCCGATGGGTGCCCAATATGCGGCTGTGGGTTACCAACGAATACGAGCACAACGGCCTGCGGGCCGATGGCGGCGCGGTACTGGGCCGTTTGTTGGCCATGGCGCGTGGCGAGGTGTAAACGCCACGTTGTTTACGCAACCGGCGGCTTGACGCCCAAGGCCTGGACCCGGCCTGAGCCGATCACTGAAACCGTTGGATTGATGCCCTCACCGTAGTAACGCACATCGCCCGAACCGGCGATGCTGACGGTGAGTGCTTGACGAACCCACAGGTTGGCATTTCCAGACCCGGCAATGTCCACGGTGGCTTGCTGGGCTGCGAAGTGCGCAGCCCGGAAGTCGCCCGAACCGGCGATGCTGACCTTCAGAGCCTGCCCGGTACCATGGACTTCAAAGTCTCCACTGCCGGCAATGGACACCGAAAGGCGCTCGCTGCGCAAATCCTGGATCGCAATATGGCCCGAACCGGCGATGGAGCCATCCAGCCGGGGTGCCTGCAGGCTGTTTGCCGATAGGTCGGCTGACCCCGATACCGATAGGCTGTCCACCTGCCGCAGGTACACCGTCAGGCGAATCTGGTTGGTTCCGGTTACGCGATAACCTTTGGCCCAGCGCAGCTGCAGTTCTCCCTCTTCGACTACGGTTTCAATCGCTGCAAGCAGGTTGTCATCGGCCTCGATATCGACACCTTCACTATTGCCCTGCACCAGTTTTACCGTGCACGGCAGGCTCGCAGCGACGGCATGAAAGCCCGTTGCGGGACGTTTGTCCTGTACCACCCGGCCCGATCCACGGATGGATGGCTTGTCTGAAAATGGCCAGGCCAGTGCGGGCGTACTGGCACCGAGCAAATAGCTGCCGCCGGCCAACGTTGCCAGAGCGGTCAGGGTTTGCCGCCGAGTGGGGAGGGCGTCGCGCATATGTGTCTCCAGTGCCAGGCCACTGCAGCCCGTTGCATGCACTGTAGGTTGGCAGTCGTCCCTTGGCACTCACTTTGCGACGAATGGCAGGTGTGAGCGAAAGGCTGCAACCGTGCTGGATGAACGGTGCTGCGCTGGTTGCCCGATGGGGTGCCCAAATCAGGACACCATCAACGGATGTCAGTGACGCAGCAGGAACTGCGGCACGCCAGTGCGCTCGCGCGATGCGTTGCGGGGCATTGCGGGCAACTCGGCTCCCTGCTGCGAAGAGACTGGATTGGATGTGGCAAAAACCGACAAACGGTTGCCATGCACCATGGATTCCTGGGCCGGCATCAAACTAACCGCCCGTGGCGTGTTGAGGCGCTCGGCCGTTGAGTCTTGCTGCAATGGTGGCGAATTTGCCGGGATGGGCTTTGCGGGTGCCATGGTTGCTGTTGGCGCTGGTGTGGCATTGGCAACTGGAAACAGCCACTCCAAAATTGGCTCCCATTGCAGCAGGTCAGCGGCACTGCTGGTGGCACGCAGATCAAATACGGTTTGGCCGTTTTCCAGGCTGCGCACGTAGGTTTGGGTTTCCCGTAGCACACCCAAAAATGGCACATGCTGTTCGTGTGCCCAGTCACGCAGCACTTGCGCGGCGTGGGTACGGGCATCAATGCGCATGCCAACCACCCCGAGACGGCAACGTCCGGATGCAATGCGCGGCAGGGCCAATAGTTCTGCCAGGCAGGAGCTGGCCGATTCACGGTCAAACAGGGAGCTGCATACCGGCATGATGATCGCGTCAGTGGACATGACCACCTTGGCCAGCTCGAAGCCCTGCATGCCGCCGGGCGTGTCCAGCACCACATGGGTGACACCCGCGGGCACTTTGAGAATATTTCTTTGATCAATCGCCCAAGCCGCAATGGCTGGCAGGTTGGCGTCCCTGCGTTTAAGCCAGGCGCGGGCGCACTGCTGGCGGTCCACGTCGCCCAGCATGACTGCCTTGCCCTGGCGGGCCAGCCAGGCGGAGAGGTGGGTAGCCAGGGTACTTTTACCGCTGCCACCTTTGCGGTTGATTACTGCGATCACCGGCATGGAGGATCCAATTGTTTTGCCAACAGAACCAGCAGTGTGTAGTAAAAAGTGTCAAATGTCCAGTAAACAGGGCGTATGAAGCTATTGATTTACTAGCAAGAATATGCAATTTTCACGTGATACGCTACCCTCGGTGGGGCCAGAAGGCCGTGCGGGAAAGCTTGGCTTCAGGCAACGACCACGCTGGCAGCACTGCCCTGAGGAGCAATACGGCCGATGGTGTAAATCGTTTCACCCGCTGCACGCAGGGTGTCGGTGCAAGCGCTGGCGTGGGCGGAGTCAATGACCACGACCATGCCGATGCCGTTGTTGAAGGTGCGGTTCATCTCGATGTCGTCAATGCCGGCGGTCTTTTGCAGCCAGGCAAAGAGTTCGGTCTGGGGCCAGCTGCCCTTGGTCAGGTGGGCGGCCATGCCTTCTGGCAGCACGCGGGGAATGTTCTCCAACAGGCCGCCGCCGGTGATGTGGGCCAGGGCCTTGATCGGGTGTGCTTCCAGCGCCGCCAGCACGTTTTTCACATACAGGCGGGTCGGTTCCATGATGGCTTGCTTAAAAGGTTTGCCGTCCAGGGTGGCTGGCACCGTTCCCGCCTGTTCGGCGCGTTCGATGCATTTGCGCACCAGGCTAAAGCCGTTGGAATGCGCACCGCTGGACGCCAGGCCCAGCACCACGTCGCCCGGTTGTACGTTGGCACCAGTCAGGATTTTGGATTTTTCAACCGCACCCACGGCAAAACCGGCCAGGTCGTATTCGCCGGCAGGGTACATGCCAGGCATCTCGGCGGTCTCACCGCCAATCAGGGCGCAACCCGATAGCTCGCAGCCTTTGGCGATGCCACCGACCACCGCAGCAGCGGTATCGATATCGAGCTTGCCGCAGGCAAAGTAATCCAGAAAGAACAGCGGCTCGGCGCCCTGCACCAGCACGTCGTTGACGCTCATGGCCACCAAGTCGATGCCCACGGTGTCGTGCATGTTCCATTCAAAGGCCAGTTTGAGCTTGGTGCCCACGCCGTCGGTGCCGCTCACCAGAACTGGCTCCTTGTAGCGCTTGGGCACCTCAAACAGCGCGCCAAAGCCGCCAATGCCTGCCAGCACGCCTTCGCGCATGGTTTTTTTGGCCAGCGGTTTGATGCGTTCTACCAAGGCATCGCCCGCGACAATATCGACGCCGGCGTCTTTGTAAGACAGGGGAGTGGGGGAGCTGGATTGGGTCATGAAAAGTGGCTTACAAAGACTGATCGGGCCAAGCCCGAGGCTGATCGGGCCAAGCCCGATAGAATTTGCCCAGATTTTAAGGGTTCGCCCTGCCATTCCTGTATGCAATTGAACCTGACCCAGAAAAGATTCGCCACCTGGTGCCTGATAGCGGCGCTATTGGGCCTTGTGTTGTGGTTGCTGGCGCCCGTGCTCACCCCCTTTGGGGTGGCCAGTGTGCTGGCCTATGCCCTGACGCCTTTGGTCAATTGGATCGACGACCTGGGGCGCGGGCGGATTCCACGCCTGCTGGCCGTGTTGGTGGTGGAGCTGCTGTTCATCTTTGTTCTGGTAGGCATCTTCCTGCTGATGATTCCTATCTTCGCCAAGGAATTGCCACTGATGCGCGAACAACTACCCGTGGTGCTGGAGAGTGTCAATTCGGCGGTCAAGCCCTGGCTGCGGCAGTTTGGCATTCACCTGTCGTTGGATGTTGCCAGCATCAAATCATTTGCCATGAAGTATTTCAACGCGAATGTGGAAGACGCGCTGACGTCGGTGCTGACCTCGCTCAAGATGGGTGGCAGCGTGGCCTTCACCATCATCGGTAATGCGATCCTGATTCCGGTGGCGCTGTTCTATTTGTTGATGGACTGGCCGCGTTTCATGGACCAATTGCGCAATCTGATTCCACCCCGCTTGCGTGCAGGCAGCGACAGCTTTCTGGCCGAGTCCGACGCCGTGCTGGGCCAGTACCTGCGTGGGCAGTTGCTGGTGATGCTGGTGATGGCGGTTTTTTACAGCGTGGGCCTGTCCTTGTTCGGGTTGGAAATGGCGCTGCCTATTGGTCTGTTCACCGGTTTGGCCATGTTTGTGCCCTACGTTGGCTTTGGCTTGGGTCTGGTGCTGGCAACCTTTGCCGGTTTGCTGGAATTTTCCGCCACAGTGGGTATGGCGCGCGCCGTCGTGATGGTGGCGGTGGTGTACGGTGGTGGTCAGGTGCTGGAGGGGTTTTTCCTCACGCCGCGCCTGGTGGGCGAGCGTATTGGCCTGCATCCGCTGGCGGTCATTTTTGCCTTGCTGGCGTTTGGCCAAATTCTGGGTTTTGTGGGAGTGCTGGTGGCACTGCCGTTAAGTGCCGTGCTGCTGGTGGCCATTCGGCGTGCCAAATCGGGCTATTTGTCGAGCCGGTTGTTCAAGGGCTGATGGTTTGACCATGAAGCAAATTGCGCTGGACATCGGACTGCCTACCGGCCCTACGTTGGCCAATTTTTGCGCCGGGCCCAATGAGGCTGCTTTGCGCCACATGGAGTTGTGGGTGGGGGCCAAATCGGGTGCTGGTGCAGAATTGCCAACGCGATCCCCCGTGCCAACCTATTTTTGGGGAGCGTCCGGCAGCGGCAAAAGCCATCTGCTCAAGGCCGCCCGCGAGGCCCTGCGTGAGCAAGGTGCGCGTGTGGGCTGGCTGGACGCTGGCGTGCTGGAGCCAGCAGAGTTCAGCGAATCCTGGGCCGCTGTGGTGCTTGACGATGTGCACCTGTATACCGCGCAACAGCAACACATGGCTTTCAATTGGTTTGTGAATGCCCAGACCCACCAGCGTCCGGTGCTGGCTGCCGGCGAATACGCCCCTATTGACCTCAAGCTGCGTGATGATTTGCGTACCCGGCTGGGTTGGGGCCATGTATTCAATCTGCAGCCTTTGAGCGAACCCGAACGGCGCGCCGTTCTGCGCAAGGCGGCGGATGCCCGTGGCGTGTTTTTGAGCGACGAGGTGATGGACTTTATGCTCACCCGATTCAGCCGCGACCTGGGTAGCCTGATGGAACTGCTGGAACTGATGGACGGCTACGCCCTGCAGACCCAGCGCGTCATCACCGTCCCATTGATCAAATCCATGATGGAC
Organism: Candidatus Aalborgicola defluviihabitans; assembly: GCF_016705985.1. Classification (NCBI taxonomy): domain Bacteria; kingdom Pseudomonadati; phylum Pseudomonadota; class Betaproteobacteria; order Burkholderiales; family Comamonadaceae; genus Allorhodoferax (SeqCode); species Candidatus Aalborgicola defluviihabitans. The sequence continues at coordinate 239,762 of NZ_JADJKN010000006.1, read as the reverse complement.
AACCATTGATGCTGCCAATCCCTGTAAGCAACGCGAAGCCCCGCGTAACCCTGTTTGACCTGGACCATACCCTGCTGCCCATGGACTCGGACCATGCCTGGGGCGACTACCTGATTAGCCTGGGCTGGGTTGATGCGCTGGAGCACAAGCGTCGCAATGACGCGTTCTATGCCGACTACCAAGCCAGCCGGCTCGACCTGAACGAATACATTCGCTTCTCCACGGCCCCCATTGTTCTTCAAGGCGCTAGCAATTCGATAGCTGCACACGATGGTTTCATGAGGGCTGTGGTTCAAAATGCCATAAAGCCCCAGGCGCGGGAGCTGGTTCGCCAGCACCAGGCGGCGGGTGACGCGGTGTTGATCGTCACCGCTACGAACGAATTTGTTACCCGTCCGATTGCCAAGGCGTTTGGCGTTGACGAGCTGATTGCCGTGGAATTGGAGCGTGACGGGGCATTGGATGGCACCGGTTGGTACACCGGGGCCATTAAAGGGGTTGCGTCTTACCAGGGTGGCAAAGTCACCCGGGTGGAGCAGTGGCTGCATGCGCGGGGCTGGGATTGGGATACGGTGCACACCACCTTCTACTCCGACTCACCCAACGATTTGCCGCTTCTGGAGAAAGTGGATGTGCCCGTGGCCACCAACCCCGACGCGCGTCTTCGTGCCGTGGCGCAGGAGCGCGGATGGCGCATACTTGAGTTGTTTGGCGCCTAAAAAAGCGCCTGCCTTGAAGAATACGCCGCGCCCGCATCCATGATCAAAAAATTTATCGACCGCCTCCTGGGTAAAACACCCGCAACCGCCTCTGGCAAAAAACCCAAATTTGGCAAACGGGTGGACGTGCCCGTGGCCACCCACGGCATTGACCCGAACCTGGTAGATGAACGCGCTATCAACGTGGTGCGCACCCTGCACCAAGCCGGTTTCGAGGCTTACGTGGTGGGTGGCGCCGTGCGCGACCTGCTGGTGGGCATGCGACCCAAGGACTTCGATGTGGCCACCAACGCCACGCCCGAACAGGTCAAGGGCTTGTTTCGCCGGGCTTTCATTATTGGAAGACGTTTTCGCATCGTTCACGTGGTCTATGGCCGGGGCCGCGAGCATGAGGTGATTGAAGTCTCCACCTTTCGCGCCTACCTGGACAACGCTGCCGCCGAGCAGGTGGCTGGCAATGAGCGCACCAGCAAGAGTGAGCTTGCCGGCATGAAGCACGCCGTGGACAGCACGGGCCGCGTGCTGCGCGACAACGTCTGGGGCCCGCAGGAAGAAGACGCTGTGCGCCGCGACTTCACCATCAACGCCATGTACTACGACCCGCAGACCCAGATCGTGGTCGACTACCACAATGGTTTCAAGGACGTGAAGAACCGCGTCATCCGCATGATCGGCGACCCGGCCACGCGCTACCGCGAAGACCCGGTGCGCATCATCCGCGCCGTGCGCTTTGCCGCCAAGTTAAGCGCCCTGGGTTTCACATTGGAGACTAAAACCGCGGGGCCTTTAATCAAGTCGCAGACCCTGTTGGCCGATGTGCCGCAGAGCCGCTTGTTTGATGAAATGCTTAAGTTGCTGCAGACTGGTCACTCGATGGCGTCCATCGAGACCCTCAAGAAGTTGGGCATGGCCAAAGGTATCTATCCGCTGCTGGATGTGGTGGTGGAACGTGCCGGGCAGCCCTTTGTCAACGCCGCTCTCAAAGATACCGACCGCCGCGTGGGCGAAGGCAAGCCGGTGGCGCCCAGCTTCTTGCTGGCTTGCGTGCTGTGGGCCGACGTGCGCGATGGCTGGGCTCGCCGTATGGAACAGCAGCAAGCCTCCCACCCGGCACTGATGGACGCCATTGACGATGTATTCCACGCCCGCATTGGCGATGTGTCCGGTGGCGGCAAGCTGGCCGGTGACATGCGCGAAATCTGGGTTATGCAACCGCGCTTCGAGAAGCGCGTGGGCAGCAGCCCCTTTGGCATGGTGGACCAGGCGCGTTTTCGGGCCGCGTTCGATTTCATGCGCCTGCGCGCCGACATTGGCGAGGTGGATGAAGTGCTGGCAGACTGGTGGCAGGAGTTCAGCATGGCCGACGACAACCTGCGCCAGGACCTGGTGGACCAGGTCCGTGAAGAACAGCAAAAGCAGCGCCGCGCCCCGCGCGTGCACCGCGTGCCGCGTGGTGAAACACCGGTCGATTCCGCTGCCAGCGCGGCAACACCGGGTACCGCTCCATCGCCGCGCCTTGACGCGCCGTTGCTGGATGGCGAAGCCGGTGGTGAAGCCCCTGCGCGCAAACGCCGTCGCCGCCGTCGCCCCAGTGGTGGTCAGGGTGGAACGCAGGGTGGGGGCAATCCCGAATCCGGAGCGGGTAGCAGCAACAGCTAATACTGCTGGCCATGCGCACACCGGTAACCGCCTACCTTGGCCTGGGTGCCAATCTGGGTGATGCGCAGGCCACGCTGCGCACCGCCATTCAGGCTTTGAGCCACTGTCCCGGCGTTACCGTGACGGCCCAATCTGCGCTGTACCGCACGGCCCCGATCGATTCCAGTGGGCCTGACTATGTGAATGCTGTGCTGGAAATCAGCACCACCCACACCGCACCGGCCCTGTTGCAGTGCCTGCAAGGTATTGAAGCCGCCGCTGGGCGGGAGAGGCCCTACCGCAACGCGCCGCGTACTCTCGATCTGGACATCTTGCTGTATGGCGATGGGATTGTTCACAGTGCGTCGCTGACGGTACCGCATCCGCGCATGTGGCAGCGCGCCTTTGTACTGGCTCCACTGGCCGAAATCGCGCCCCAACGTGTTCCGACAGAGATTTTGCGCGCCGCGCTGGATCAGGCTATCGAACGAATCGGTTGGTAGCGCGTATGAGTGGTATGACCGAGACCAAGGCCAACCGCAATCACCTCTGAACTTTCAACCAAGCGTCGCGGTGCGCACACAGTTGCGTCCCGCACCCTTGGCTTCATACAAGGCATGGTCGGCCGCTGCCAGGAAATTTTGCACGGTTTGTGTAGGATGTGGCACAGCGCAAACCACGCCAAAGCTGGCGGTGATGCGTAGCAGCTTTTCCTCAAACCGTATTTCCATCGACTCGATGGCGGCCCGCAGTTCCTCGGCCATGTGCAGCGATTGCGCCATGCTGGTCGCGCTCAAGACAATCACGAATTCTTCACCGCCATAGCGGGCCAGGATGTCGCCTGCGCGGTGGATGCGCGTGCGCAGCAGGTCGGCCAGGGCGCGCAGGCAGGCATCCCCGGCCAAGTGGCCATGGGTGTCGTTCACACGCTTGAAATGGTCAATGTCAAGCATCATGACCGTCAACGGCGTGCCTTGGCGGGTAGCCCGGCGCAGCTCGCTGGCGATGCTGGTGTCAAAAAACGCTCGGTTGCCAATTTGCGTAAGCCTGTCGGTGGTGGAGAGCAGTTGCAGGCGGTCATTGGCGGACTTCAGTTGCTCCAGCGTGGCGTTGAGGTCGTTGGTGCGTGAGGCCACGCGTTGCTCGAGCTCCCGGTTCGCGTGTTCGGTGGCCTGGATCAGCGCTTGCTGGCTGGCGCGGGCACTGCGCTCGTGGCCCAGGGCCACGGCCTGCGCGTTGAGGCGCAGGGTGCGATCGTTGTTGATCCGGTCTGCCAGGGTGAACGACAGCAGCACCACCAGCAAAATGATGCCAATTTGCGAAGCGTTTTCGGTCCAGCCGTTGAATGCAATCCAGCCTTGCTTGCTGGCGCTGAGCACCGCCAGCCCGATCAGGATGGCGGTCCAGGCCAGGCAATAGAACCGCGCAAATTTGGCGCCGCGCAACCAGCGCCAGTAGCCCAAAAACAAGGCTATGGCCGCGGTGGGAACTGCCACGGACGCGCCCACGCGGATGGTCCAGCTATACGGCAGCACAAAGGTCACCAACAGCAACAATGCATAGAACCAGCTCAGGCTGCGCACCAGGTAGAACGCGGGTTTGGAAAACGAACGCAGCCGCAAGAAATTCTCGGTGAAGAGGCAGGTAAAAAAGGCGGAACTGGCAACAAAAGTAGAAATGGCAAGGCTGTTCCAGCGCACCGCCTGCGGCCACACGTAGGCAAAGGCGTAGCCGGTCAGCGACAAATGGAACATCAGGTAGCTTGCAACAAAACCGATGTAGTAGATGTAGTTGATGTCCCGGGTGGAAAAGAACACGAACAGGTTGTAGATAACCATGACCAGCAGCACGCCGATGACCGAGCCCTGGGCCAGGTTCTCATCGTTGCTGGCTGCGTAAAAACGCACCGGGTCCCAGATGCGCAGCGGTGCTTCTATGGTGCCAGCCGATGCCAGGCGCAGGTAGATCTGGTTGATGCCGGGCACCAGTTGCACCGGCATGATGAAGTTGGGGTGCCGCACCACGCGCTGCGCAAACGGCGATTGGGCGCCCAGTGTGTAGTGAATCTGGAGCACGCCACCCACGTATTGGTAGAGCTGCACGTCTTCCAGGTAGGGGATGGGCAGCTCGATGAAACGGGCCAGCGTTTGTGCGTCCCGATTGTCGATCTGGAAACGAAACCAGTAGCTGTCGTGGGTGAAACCAAAGTTTGGTGACTGCCGGTCAATGCGCTGCCAGGCTTGCGCAGGCGACTGCACCTGCTCGATGGACAACGTGCCGGTCGGGTCCACCAGCACACCCATGCGTGCTCCCACCTCTATACGCGAGGGCGCGCTCGATGTCAGTGCCTGCACTGGGAAGTTGGCCTCTTGTGCAACTTGTGCAGCCGCTTGCAAGGGCCAGCCCACCGCAACGGCCAGCAGCCAGAACCACAAGCCGAACCGCAGCAGGCGCATGGCGGGCTCGTTTAGACCAGTTCGGCGATCAGCTCGATTTCCACGCACGCCCCCATGGGAATCTGGGCCACGCCAAAGGCGCTGCGGGCGTGTGCGCCCTTGTCGCCAAAGACCTGGCCAAACAGTTCACTGGCGCCATTGGTCACCAGGTGCTGCTCGGTGTAGTCGCCGGTGGAGTTAACCAGCGACATCAGCTTGACGATGCGTTTGATGCGACCCAGGTCGCCCACCGCAGCGTGCAAGGTGCCCATCAGGTCGATGGCGATGGCGCGCGCGGCGGCCTTGCCTTCTTCGGTGGTCATGTTCTTGCCGAGTTGGCCAACCCAGGGCTTGCCGTCCTTCTTGGCGATGTGGCCACTCAAAAACACAAGGTTGCCGGTTTGCACAAACGGCACATAGGCAGCGGCGGGAATGGATACGGGTGGCAGGGTGATGTTCAGGCTGGTCAGGGTGTCGTAAATGCTCATGGTCGCTCCATCGGAATAGTTGAGTGTAAAAATGGCCTCTAGCCCTCGTCAAATATGCGTAAATAGCTATACTAATAATAGCAAGTTGCGTTGGAAACGGTAATGGGCCGGGTAGCAGAAATGGGGATTGTGACTGATCTAGCACGGTCACACCCACTGTAAGGGTGTGGTGTGTGCCATCGTTTCTGGCCGCCCCGACTATCGCTTGAAGAGTCATAGAAAAATGGGCACTACCGGCTCGGCGCAACGGGCGTGCGTTCAGAGCTGGCTTGTGTCACCGGGGCGCACAGGGCAGCGGCACCCTGATCAACTACACCGCAGACTGCAGCGGCATCAGCGCCAATGGCAACGCATCACCCATCACCGTAACGGGCCTGACGCCCGGCGCCAGCACCACCTGCAAGGTCAGGACCTTCACCACCGCAGGCGTCAGCGCCTGGTCCAACGCATCTGGCGCCGTAGTGATCAGCACCTCGGAAGTGACCTACTTCCACAACGACATCTCCGGCAGCCCCATGCTGGCCACCGACGCCAGTGGTGCCGTGGTCTGGAAAGAAAACTACCGCCCCTACGGCGAGCGCATCAACAACCCGGCCAGCAGCAACGCCAACAACAAGCTGTGGTTTGCGGGCAAGCCCTTTGATGCGGCCACGGGGCTGTCTTACATGGGAGCGCGGTACTACGACCCGGTGCTGGGGCGGTTTATGGGCGTTGATCCCGCTACTGTCGATCCAGGCAATGTTCACAGCTTCAATCGGTACGCTTACGCCAATAACAACCCGTACAAGTATGTTGATCCGGACGGGCATAGTCCGATTGATGTAGCGTTCCTGATTTACGACTTGGGTAAGCTCGGCGTGGCTGTATACACCGGCGTTGGTGTCGGGCACGCACTGGTAGACGTAGCACTAAGCACGGTGGGCGTTGCTAGTCCGATTCCTGGGGCCGGTCAGGCGCTCAAGGCAGCACGTGCGGTAGAGCATGGCGTGGAGGCGGCGCGGGGTGCGGAGCTTGGTATCAAGGCTGTGGCTGTGGCTGAGGGTGGTGCGGTTGCAAAGGGCGGAACGTATGTTCTAAAAGATGTGGAAGGTACTGTTGTGAAAACAGGGCGATCAAAAGACCTAGCTCGTCGGGAAGCCGAGCATGGTCGCAATCACCCTGACAAAACGTTTGAAGTCGACAAACGTACTGACCGCTACGAAGCCCAGAGGGGGCGTGAGCAAGACCTGCATGACGCACACCCTAGTGCTCATGCCGAAAATGGGGGGCTCGATAAGATGAACGGCATAAGTAAAAGTAACCCCAGACGAAATGAATATTTGGGAGCGGGGCGAGAATTGCCATGAAAAAAAAACTTGTAGTTTTAACTGGATCTGTCTTCCTCATTCCACTGGCAACGGGTGGGTTCGGTATCGGTGTGCTTATGCGCGCCGACGGTAAAGGGCGGGCTTGTGGAGCATTTTTTGGCCCACGAGTCTCAGGCTCCTCCGATGTTGAAATCTCCGATCTTCGACTTGAGAATGCCGTGCTTGTGTGTCGTTTCGGGGACTATGGTTTGCATACCCAGCGATGGCCCGTCGTGGGCTCAATTCCAAACTGGAGTGCAAACCCCTGGCCGGTGTCTAAATTCTTTCGGCGTCACGACAACCCTGAACTTTGCTTTGTGTCAGAGTACGATGAAAAGTTAGACCTGCTTTCTGAACAAGTGTTGCCAGCGAGGGAGGTCGCGGGCCTTCCAGAGGACGCGCAATTCGGATCGGGTGTAGTTGAAGCTAAGCTGGACAAACTTTTGCGTTAGACGCAAGTAGGGTCGCTCCAACGTCGGAACCCTCTGCCAGCCGCTAAAGCGGTGAGGCATTACAGACCCATGCTGTTCATAAAAGCTATGCGCTGGCTCGCCCTGTGCGTGCTGGCGTTGGGCGCGCTGCGCGCGCGCGATGCAAAACGCGCCTCTGGAAAAAATTGCCAGCTTGAACGCCGATTGCGCCCCTGCGCGGGCGGCGCAAGCCCTTGATTCGGCTCAGGAAAACGCCCTCCATTACGGCGGATGCACGTCCTGGGGGGATATACATGGGCGTTGATCCTGTTGACTTCAAGGAAGGCAACATTCATGCGTTCAATCGGTATACATACGCCAACAACAACCCCTACAAGTTCGTGGACCCGGATGGCCATCAGGCCGTTGAAAACTTGTTGGGTAAAGAGGCGCCGATTGTGGTGATCGGAAATGCGTTTGGGGCGTTAGCTGCATATGCCGTAGGCGTTACAAGCGGCAATGAAAGTCTGAAGAACGCAGCTCTTCAAGGAATGGCAGAGAGTCGGCAGGCCAATATTGAGGCGGTCGGTATGTTGGCGACAATGGGGCGAAGTAACACACGAAGCGTAGGAGAATTGAAGCTCCTTCATCCAAAAGAGACTATCGGGAGCAGACCAGATTTAGCAAAGCTTTCCGATTCAGAATTGATGAGGTCGGTTACCAATCCGTCCAATGGAGACAAGATAAAAATCAGTACAGAGTCAGGTAAGGTGGTAGATGGAAACTCAAGGGTTCAAGAATTGCAACGCAGAGCAGGCGATCCGAAAAGCAGCATAACGCCCAACACACAAGTGCCTGTAGAACTTCACACACCTGACCGCTCAATGTTCTCTCATTGAATGATGATCTTGAAAGAATCTATGAATAGCGAAACTTTGGTTTTCAAATTGTTGGCACGTGCCTTACTTGACATTCGCATTGCCAGCCTTGAGGGAAATCCAAAAATGGCATTTGAAATCGCAGATGTTTTTCACAATGTGCCGTATCAACTCGAGCGAATCCAAGGTGGCAATGGAAGTTACCAAGAAGTGGTCGATTGGTTAGAAATGCGATGTGAACAAAAAGGCATGAAATCTTGGCTACAAAACGCTATTGCTGACGTTTCATGAAAACTACCCACACCCATAAAAATGGGTTGCAGTTCATGCTTGAAAACACACGAACGCTGCAACTTTTATAGCTACTTACGCAATATCCACGAGGGCTAGCAGCCCGTTTCCTTCTATCTCTAAGCAAAAGCCACCCACAACCCCATGCCAGCCGCTAAAGCTGTGGGGGTTCCGGGTGGCTTCTTCTTTTAGCCGCAGGGTGGCGCGCTACGCCTTCTTGTCAGCGGCCTTTGCCTTGGTGGCCTTGTGCTTGCTGGGCGTGTCGTCTTGCGTCACAAACCCGATAGGCCGCTTGGGTGGATTGGGTGGCGTCATCAGTTCCTGCAACGCGTCGAACACCTGGCGCAACTGGTTGCGCGTATTGCGGCTAAAGGTGTCGTGCTGCATGTCCAGCGATTCCGTCTTCATCTCCAAATCGGTTAAGCGCTTGGCCAAGTCCTCATGAATGGCGGCGGCCTGGCGTAGCCGCGTAAACGCCCGCACCACATAGACCGACACCTCCACCGCGCGCGCACTGTTGAGCACCATCGCCGCCATGATTGCGCCGTGCTCGGTAAAAACATAGGGCTGGTACTTGCGATGCTGACCCCGGCCGGTCTTTAAGGTCGCAAATTGCGACCTTAAAGAATCGAACTCCTCGGGCGTGAGCTGGAACATGAAGTCTTGCGGAAACCGCGCTGCATTGCGCTTGATCTGCTCATTGAGCCGCTTGGTCTCGACGCCGTACAGCGCTGCCAGGTCGGCATCCAGAATCACCCGCTGCGCACGCAGCGTGGCGATGCTTAGCGAAATACTCTCCACCGCTGGCGCGGTGGGTACCACTACCGCCGTGCTCATCGTGCCGCGTGCGCGGCGCGCTTCGTAGGGGTCTTGGTGGGTGGTGCGGCTTTGTTGGTGGTTGTCGCCGCAGCGGCTGTGGCCGTGGCGCGCGACACATCCCAGCGCCGAGTCTGGTATTTGATGATCAGGCTCTCCAACACTTCGCGCACGATGGCCTGTTCATCGGGCGGCAACTGGCTGACCGCCTCGAACTGCAAGCCCAGCTCTTCGCCGGGTTTCAGTCCGAGAGCGCGGGGGCAGCGGCGTTACGCGGTCTCCAAGCGCTTGGCCCAGCAGAAGGTGCTGCTATGGGCGCGATTGCAGCGATCCAAAATCTTGGAAATGGGGCAAAGACGGCAGAGCAAACGTTTGAAATCATGGATGGCGTTCTACGATCAAAGGCCGCTGATCTTGTAGGCCACTCAACAATTCCTGCTCAAATCCTCAACGTGGAAGGAAAGGTCGTGAGCACTCAACAAATTCCGATCAGCCAGCTTTTGTCTCCCAAGGCTAGTATCAATGTGAGTAGCGGAGCAAAAATGGACCGTTTTATGGAGACGCTCAAACAGACGAAAGCTGGCTCCGCTCCACCACCAATCACCGTCACACCCGGTGCGAATGGGACGCGTATTTAATGTGCCCCTAGATCCAGTTGGACATTGAACATGATCAAACCTGAAAAAATGCCCAATGCGCTTTATGCGCTACAGAGTGTCCTCATCAAAGCCAAAGAGATGGCTTACCAAAGCGCGTCTGCGCGCGACTTGGGGGGCATCCTTGACTATGCCGAAATGCTCCCGCGTTTTATTGCGAGCGAAGAAGACGAGACAGACAAATTCCGCGAATACCTTGCGGAGATAGCAGATGGATACAAATGTGCGTTCGTGTTGCAACGCTTTGACGAGCCGGCGCCTCCAACATGGTGAAGTGGCTTCTTCCTTTGGTGCCGCAAAAACTGGGAATCGCAATATTCCAACCATAGTATGAAGTTCCCTGCGGGCAATTGAAAAATGCCACTGTAAAACAGCCCTGTGGAACTACACACCGGACGCAGTGCTCGCGCACCCGCAAACGACCACGGTGCGGCCACAATAAGTTCGGCTCGCAGACGTCTTTAGTTCATTAAAAAAGCCACCCACAACCCCTGCCAGCCGCTAAAGCTGTGGGGGTAAGGGGGGCTTCTTCTTTTAGCCGCAGGGTGGCCGCTATGTCTTCTTGCCGGCGGCTGTTGGAGCCGACGCGAATTTGACCCAGATGCCGACTTTGGGCTGATCCACTCTTACTGACCGCCAACCCGCACGCAGCCAAGATTCCGAGGACAGCGCGCTGGGTCACTGAAAGTTGGCAGACTGGGTCAATCTAACGTCGGCGCCAACAGTGGGGGTTCGGGTGGCTTCTTCTTTAGCCGGTTGGTCTGCTTGGCTACAGCGCTTCCAGCATCAGCGTCGCCTCGGCCGGCGTCACGATGCGCACACCCTGGTAGTTGCCGCCCAGGCTGTGCAAATGCTGATCGCCCGAAGCAATCAAATGAGCGCGTGCTTGCGCTGCTGGGCGCGCACGGCCTTCACCTCGTCATCAATCATCCGTTCCATCTCTGGCGTCAATTCCTTGGCGGGCGCGTTGGCCCACATGGCGCGCAGTGCATCGCCCGCCTGGCGCTTGAGCTGCTCGCGCAACATGGCCTCCAGGGCTTGCGGTGTCAGCAAGCCAGCGGCTTGTGCGCTTTGTGCCAACATATCGGGCAATTCAACTTGAACGGTGGTCATGGGGATTCCTTCCTTTAGACGGCATGTACTGACCTGCCCAGTTCAAGCGACGCGGATCACGCTGGGGTCTTTCAACACACGGCGTAGAGCCGAAATTGGGGAGACAGGTCATGGAAGAGTTTATCAAGCATAAAGAACACCACGGCGTTGACTTATCCGGGCGCGCGAATCATCATCGGCCACCCATTCGCGAAGGCATTGTGTGCGCAAACAAACCCTACCGGCACACAGCCGGACCCGCTGGATAGCTACGGTCGCCGTTGCTGTCGTGGTTCTTTGCTGACCGTGTTGGCACCGCTGCTGCTACAGCGGCCCGCCGCAGAGGCATCCCTGGCGCCGCCCGCGCAGTACCTGGACGATCAGGCTGGCCTGCTGTCGCCGGCCTTTGTCGCTGCCAAGAACCAATACATCGAGCACTTGTCGCGCACCATGAAGATTGCGCAGATCAACGTGGTCATCTTGCCGCGCGTACCCGGTGGCTCGGTGGAAGATTTCACCATCCGCGCTGCCACTGCCTGGAAGCTGGGGGCTGCGGGTGTGGACAACGGCCTGCTGCTGTTCATCTTTCGCGATGAACGCCTGCTGCGACTGGAAGTGGGCTACGGACTGGAGGCGGTAATCCCCGATGCGCTGGCCGAGCGTTTGTTGGCCGAGCAGGTGGTACCGGCGTTTTCCCGTGGCCAGTATGAAACCGGTGTCGAGGATTTTCTGGATGTGTTGGACAAGACGCTGGAGGCGTCCGAAGCCGCTTCCCACCGCGCGGCGCCCTATGCAGCGATGATTCCTTTTGTGCTGAATGTACTGCGCAACGCACCGCGCATTGCGGTCCAGGCGTGGAGTCTCTTTGTGCAGGCCGACACGCAGGGACGGATGGTACTGGGGCTGTTTGCCAGCGCGCTGGCTGCATCACTGGCATGGGCGCTGGTGGGTATTGCGGCGGGCATTGTTCCCCTTGTGTGCCTGCCGGTACGGCTGCTCAAAAGCACCACGCTGCGCACGCTGGACAGTCCAGCGGTGCGTGCGCAATTCACCGCAAAAAACTTCTTTGCCAGGCCACCGCCGGTTTTCAACACCTTGGCGCAGGAGTTGCAGTTGGGCGAGATTTTCAACGCTGTCTACCTGCTGGCAGGCGCTGTGGTGGGTATTGCTTTTCTCTTCGTGGGGTCGAGTATCCTGATTGGTGGTCTGGGACATTTTGGCGGCGCAGGCGCTACGCTGGGTTGGCCCGCCCCGTAACGCTAACTGCCGTTGCGTGAAACACTGCCTTTGAGCACGATGGTTTTGCCCACGGGCGCCAACGTCAAACCAGCCAGCTTGAGGTGCTGTACACCAAACGGAATGCCGATGATGGTGACAAAGCAGCACACTGCGGCAATCAGATGGCCCACTGCCAGCCAAATGCCGGCCACCAGAAACCATATAACGTTGCCCACGGTGCCCAGCGCCCCGGTGCCGATGTCCTCCACGCCTGTGACCACCGCGCGGTTGACGGCCTCACGCCCAAACGGCAGAAACGCAAACTGGCCAATCACAAAGCAGGCCTTGGCCCACGGCAAGCCAATGATGGTGATGGCGCACAACAGCCCGGCCAGCCACCAGCCCAGTCCCATCAGGAAACCACCAAAGATCAGCCAGAAGATGTTGCCCAGTGTGCGCATGGAACCCCTTTTTTGTTCAAGGCTGTGACTATAGACGTTTGCTGCGTCAGGGCGCTGTAGCATGAAGCCGTGCACACCGATTCCACGCTCTCACCGGGTCAGGCCCGGAACGGGTTCCTGGCTCTTTTGGGCTTGGTGCTGGGATCGGCGTTGCAGTTGCAGCAAATAGACTTGTTTGCATGGCAAATCTATATGGTGTTTGTGCTGCTGGCCCTCGTCGGCTATATGTGTGCAGCTTCCAAAACAATAGCAATCGACAAGCGCATGGGGCTGGCATTGGTGGCGCTTGCGCTGCTGGGGTTTGGTGCTACTGGCCTGCGCGCCAACGCGTACCTGGCAGATGCGCTGGACCCGGCGTTGGAGGGGCGCGACCTGCGTGTGACTGGGGTGGTGACCAATTTGCCGCAGCGCAGCGAGGCTGGTCTGCGCTTTCGCTTTGAAGTGGAGTCCGCTACTCTGGATGGCCAGAGAGCCCACTTGCCGCCGCGCTTGGATGTTGCCTGGTATGGCGAATCCGCCTTGTCCGTAGCCGGATTGAGTCGCCCTCTGCCCAACGTGCAAGCCGGCGAGCGCTGGGCGATGACGCTGCGCGTGAAGGCCCCGCATGGCACCCGCAACCCCCATGGCTTTGATTACGAACTGTGGCTGTGGGAGCAGGGTGTGCAGGCCACCGGCTACGTGCGTGCGGGGGCAAAAGACCCCGCGCCGCAACGCCTGGCGCAGACCTGGCGTTACCCGGTTGCGCTGGCGCGCCAGACCGTGCGGGAGCGCATTAACGCCCAGGTGGCGCAGCACCAAACCGCTGGGGTGTTGGCCGCGCTGGTGGTGGGCGACCAGGCTGCCATAGAGCGCGCGGACTGGGATGTGTTTCGCGCGACGGGTGTGGCCCACCTCGTATCGATCTCTGGCTTGCATATCACCATGTTCGCCTGGGGTGCGGCACTGCTGGTGGGCTGGCTGTGGCGGCGCTCCGGTGCGCTGTGCACCGTGTTGCCGGCGCCGCAAGCCGCACTGCTGGGTGGCGTGCTGCTGGCGACCGGCTATGCGGTGTTTTCCGGTTGGGGCGTGCCGGCGCAGCGCACCTGCCTGATGCTGGCCACGGTGGCGCTGTTGCGGCTGTCGGGTGCGCGCTGGCCCTGGACCATGGTGTGGATGCTGGCCTGCGCGGTGGTGGTGGCGTTCGATCCGTGGGCCTTGTTGCAAAGCGGCTTCTGGTTGAGCTTTGTCGCGGTGGGGGTCTTGTTTGCTACAGATTCAGGAGCGTATAACGACCATTCCACGAGGGCTATCGGCCTAAAAGGCAAACTACTTTCTGGTTTGCGAGAGCAGTGGGTGATTACCGTGGCGCTGACGCCGCTCACGTTGCTGCTGTTTGGCCAGGTCTCGGTGGTGGGGCTGGCCGCCAACGCGCTGGCCATTCCCTGGGTCACGCTGGTGGTGACCCCTCTGGCGATGGCGGGTGTAGTTCTGCCCTGGTTGTGGGATGTGGCGGCTGGCGCCATGGGCTGGTTGTTGGCCTATTTGCAGTGGCTGGCAAGCTGGCCCTGGGCCGTGGTGACGGTCGCTGTGCCGCCCCTGTGGGTGGCGGTTGCCGGCGTGCTGGGCGGTGTGGCGCTGGTGTTGCCTTGGCAGTGGAGCATGCGACTGTTGGGTGTGCCTTTGTTGCTGCCCGTGTTGCTATGGCGTGCGCCCGTGCCAGCGGCGGGCCAGTTTGAACTGCTGGCTGCCGACATCGGCCAGGGCAATGCTGTATTGGTGCGTACCGCCCGCCATGCCCTGCTGTACGACGCCGGCCCACGCTACAGCCTGGAGAGCGATGCCGGCCACCGCGTGCTGGCGCCACTGTTGCAGGCGCTGCAGGTGCGGCTGGACACGGTGGTGCTCAGCCACCGCGATATGGACCATGTGGGCGGTGCCAGCGCGGTGCTCACCCAGCAGCCGCAGGCGACAGTCATCAGTTCTATCGAAGCCGACAACCCGTTGCAGACCCAGCGTGCCATTCAGCGTTGCGTGGCCGGGCAGCATTGGGAGTGGGATGGCGTGGCGTTCGACATCCTGCATCCCCAAGACGCGGACTACGACACGCCTGCCAAATCCAATGCCATGTCGTGCGTGCTGCGCATCTCCAACGGGGCGCAGACCGCCTTGCTGGTAGGCGATATTGAACAACCGCAAGAAGCGCGGCTGGTGGGGCAGGGCGCAAACCTGAAAGCGACAGTGTTGTTGGTGCCCCACCATGGCAGCAAGACGTCCAGCAGTGGAGCGTTTTTGGACACCGTAGCACCGCAGACGGCCATTGTGCAATCGGGCTACCGCAACCGTTTTGGCCACCCTGCGCCGCTGGTGCTGGAGCGCTACCAGGAGCGCAGCATCACGGTCGTGGATTCGCCCCACTGTGGTGCCTACACCTGGCAGTCGTGGCAGGCCCAGAATGGCGCATGCATGCGGGTGCAGGGACTTCGCTATTGGCACCATCGTGTGCCATAGTTGCGCCGTAGTGACAGGACATTGACAATGAACACATTTGGAGAAGCACCATGACGGATAAAGACGCAACGCCACAGGTAGATGATGAGTTGCTGGAGGACGGTGATGAGTCCGTCACCGAAATCGAGATGGGCAGCATCATGCTGCGCCCCGACGGTTACCACTGGCAGTCACCGGATGGCAAAAGCGAGTTTGGACCATTTGACACCGTGGAGGCCGCGCTGGCCGATATGGAATCCGCTGGCGAAGAGAGCGCCGAGCCCGGTGAGACCCTGCAGGAAGCCGAAGACGAAATCGGCGTTTCCGACTGGATTGATCCCGATACGGGCGAACTGGCCGAAGGGCAAAGCACGCCACACTTGCACGACGAGTAAGAATTTGCCGCCCATTGGCGAACTTTGTGAACCGAGTTAGGCATCCTCGGTGAATCCCCCACTTTCAAACAATGGCGCAGGCTGATCAGGGCTGCACGATGACGGCATCAAGTTGCAGGGCCTTGATTTTTTCTACGGCAGTTTGCGCTTGTGATTGGCTGTTGAATGGACCCACGCGCACGCGTGTCAACAGGCCTTTAGAGGTCTTCAGTTTCTTGGTGACCGACGGCAGCTGGGCTGCCAGCAACTTGGTGTGGGCACCCGCTGCGTTTTCGGGTTTGGCGAACAGTCCGACATTGACGAAATAGGGCTTTTCCACCTTGTCGGCCGTTGCGGCCTCAGTGACCGTAGTGGCCTTCACAGGCGTGGGCTCGACGGCACTGGCCGTCGTTTCGAGGGCCGAGGTTGGAGCCAATGTGGGTGCGTCGGCAATGGGCAGGCTGGCGGAAGCCGTAGCATCGACCGCCCGCCCAACTACCACGTTGCCCGGCTCCAGCGCGCTCTGGGGCATCACCGCAAGATTGTCCACCGCAGTGAACTGCAGATAGGCCAACAGCACCAGCAACCAGAACGCCACATTGGCCACGGCAATCGCAATGGCGCGGTTGCGTGTGCTGGCCTGTCGCGTGAGCTGGGTGCGGGCGTCTTGCACATCGGCGTGTGCCTCTGCCGCTGCCGCCATGCGCCTGCGGCTTTCCCTGTGCAGAACGGCATTGCCATACAGGCCGGGCAGCACAAAGGCAGCCAGGATGAAGCCCAGGCCCAGCGCGACCATCAGGGTTTCGGAATACTGGACTTCCAGGCTGCCAATGCCAAACACCAGCAGCACGATGGCGACCACAATCCCCACGTAGGCCAAGGCCGCGCCCCACAGTTTGCGAAACACCAGCCAATTCAAAGTGGTCAGGCTGGCGGCCGTGTTCCAGCTGATGCCTGCGTGTTCCGCCTCTTCAAACCGGGTGAAGATGGGCAGGTAATAGGGTGTGCTGACCGGACCGATAGCCGCCCGGTACAACGAAGTGGTGACGTCTTCTTCCTGAGCTTGAGCGGCTGTGAAGTTGGCGGCGGTAGTCATACACTATTTTGGCATGGCTGCGGCCACTGCCTGGCCCAGTTCAATCACGGCCAGCGCGTAGTAGCTGCTCCAGTTGTAGCGGGTGATGGCATAGAAGTTTTCCGTGCCGGCCAGGTACAAGGGCGGGGCGTCGGCATTTTGTAGCTCCACCAGCGCCAGCGGGCCAATGTGCTGCAGGGCCGTGGCGTCCAGTTCGGCGCCCTTGGCGGCCATGGCAGCTGCCGTGAAGGTAGGCAGGATGTCGGGTGCCAGCAGGGCGGCCTTGTCGGCGTCATTGGCCACCAGATGCACGGGAAAGTGCGTGGGCATGCCGGGCTTCCAGCCAAAGGCCTTGAAGTAGTTGGCCACAGAGCCAATCACGTCGGCGGTGCTGTGGAACAGGTCGACGCGGCCGTCGCCATCAAAGTCGATGCCGTATTTGCTCCAGCTTGACGGCATGAACTGCGGCAGCCCCATGGCGCCAGCATAGCTGCCGCGCAGTGCCAGCGGGTCGGTGTGGGTGCGGTGGGTCAATTCCAGAAAGGCTTCCAGTTCGCGCAGGAAGAAGGCTGCGCGCTCAGCAGCGCGCGGGTGTTCTGGCGGGAAGTCAAACGCCAGCGTGGTCAGCGCATCCATGACCCGGTAGGTGCCGGTTTGCTGACCGTAAATGGTTTCCACGCCGATGATGCCAACGATGATGGAGGCCGGCACGCCGGTCTGCTGCTCGGCGCGCTCCAGGGTTTCGCGGTTGTTCAGCCAGAACTTCACGCCGGCGCGGATGCGCATGGGCTCGACAAAGCGGCTGCGGTACACCGCCCAGTTCTTGGGCGTGCCCACAGGCGGTGGCGCAATGGCGCGGGCAATGCCGGGCATGTAGCGCGATTGGCCGATGGCCTCGCGCACCCACTGCGCATCCAGGACCAGGCGGGCCGCGATGGCGTCGGCGGCCTGCATCGCGTCGGCGCGCGTGGCGTACGGTGGGCCCTGGGTCTCGATCAGGCGCTTGCTGGCGCGCGCACGCTTGACGTGGTGGGTGGCGCTGGTGTGCGCCTTGGCCGCACTGGTTTGTGATTTCTTAAGGTCTTTTGACTCGCTAGCCCTCGTCGGAGCTACGTAAGAAGCTATCAAAAAGATAGCTATTGATAAAAGTATGCGGATGACGGTAGAGTGGGGTTTCACGGAATGCGTTGGGGCCAGGGCAGTTGTCGGAATTCGCGTTGCAGTGTACCCAGTCGCCGCGCGTGGGCGTCGGAATGTGGTGCGTAGCGCCAGGCCTCCATGCGCAGCAGCCAGTCGCCAATGGGCTGCAACTGTGCCGGTTGGCCTGCGCTGTGCTGACGCAGCAGGCTGGCCATCTGGCGCGGCGGGGTGTTGTCGGATAGTTCCAGGCCGGCACGGCGCAGGCGCAGGGCTGCGCTATGCAGCAGGCGCAGCCAGGGGTCTTGGCGGTGGCGCTCCCACAGCGTCCAGGCGGCACCCACCAGGCTGGCAGCCACCACCAGGCCGATCAACAGGTAGCTCAGGTCTTCCCAACTCGGTGATTCAAACCCCAGGTCGCGCAGCAGGTTGAGTTGTTTGCTCTGGGTGTAGTTCAGCACCCACTGGTTCCAGCCATTGTTTGCCGCGTCCCACAGTGCGCGCAGGTTGATGCTGAACTGCGGGCTGACCCGGCTCAGCGCCGTGGCAATTACGCCGCGCGGTGCTTCCAGGCGCGCGATACTGCCGGTGCGCCCAGGTGCTACGGCTGACGTGGGGTCCACCCGCACCCAGCCCTGGTTGGCGACCCAGACTTCAGCCCATGCGTGGGCATCGCTCTGGCGCACGGTCCAGTAGCCATCCACGCCATTGACGGTGCCGCCCTGGTAACCGGTGACGATGCGCGCCGGGATGCCCATGCCGCGCATCAGCACCACAAAGCTCGATGCAATGTGCTCGCAAAAACCCATCTTGCGGTCAAACCAGAATTCGTCGGCGGTGTGGGTGCCAAAGACGCCGGGTTCCAGGGTGTAGGTGTAGCCCCCCGTGTGCAGACGTTCCATCACGGCCTCTACCAATGCGGGGGTGTCGGCACCGGCGTTGGCAGGGTCGCTGCGGATGGTGTTGGCCAGTTGCTGCGTGCGTGGGTTGTAGTCAGGTGGCAGTGCCAGGTAGTCTTTCAAGCCGGTGACACTGCGCAGCGGGCCATAGCGGAAGTCGGTGTAGCTGGTGGCGGTATAGCGCGTCAAATCGGTGACAGGCCGGTCCGAAATCCACTGCAGATCCGGCGTCATGGTCACGCGTCGGTCTGCCAAGGCAGGCTTCTGGGGGGTGGCATCCAGCACCAGTATCCAGGGCCGGCTGTTGGCTTCCAGGGTCACCTGGTAGGTGACGGGATCGCCCTGCGGCTGCAGGTCGGCGCCCAGCTGGTTCCAGAGTGGAAATGCCGACTGCAGTGGCACCCAGTCGCGCCCATTGAAGGTGGACAGCACCGGCCCCCGGAAATACATGTCGTTCATGCGGGGCGCCGTGCCGTCAAAGCGGATGCGCATGGCCACGCTGTCGTCCAGTGCCAGACTGGCAATGGTGCCCACCTGCATGGTGGCGGACAGTCCGCTGCGCCCGGCGATTGCATCGCCTGGCATACCCCACAGCGGCGCAACGCGCGGAAACAGCACGAACAGCACCGCCATGATGGGTGCGCCCAGCAAGGCCATCCAGCCTGCCGTTTTGGCGGCCTGCAACAGGGGCGGACGGCCCACCGGCATGTGGCTGTTGACCAGGGCCGTCAGCAGGCCCAGCAACCCCAGCAGCATGGCCGCGGCGGTGAGCAGACTTTGCGAGAAAAAGAAGTTGGCCAGCAGGGTAAAAAAACCCAGAAAGAAGATGACAAATGCGTCGCGCCGGGTGCGCATCTCCAGGGTTTTGAGGCTGAGCAGCACTACCACATAAGTCACGCCCGGGTCGCGCCCCATGAGCGTACGGTGGGTGGCATAGGTGGCCGCGGTAGCCACCAAGAGCAGGCCCAGCAACCACCAGCGCGAGGGCAGGGTCAGGCTGCGCACCGCCAGATAGGCCCGCCACAAGAGAATGGTCGCAGCCATGGCACTGCACCAAACCGGCAAATTGCCCACCTGCGGGGCAATGATCCAGGCGATCACAGCCAGCAGGAAAAGCGTGTCGCGTGCTTCACGGGGAGGTGTTTGAACGGCGCTGGCTGGTGCAGGTGCCGCCGGTTGCCAGGCCAGCGCCAGTGCTTGCAGACAATTCTTGCGGTGGGCTTCACCGCTGCCGGGCGCGATTTCCTGGCCGCCCAGGCGCAAACCATATTGCAGCCCCTGCTTGTCGGCAGCCAGCACCCAGGCGCACAGGCGCGACAAGGCTTGCTCCAGTGGTGCCCCACCCGCGCTGGCGCCAGCAATGCCGGTGTGGGCCAAATCGAGCCACAACTCAAAGCGCTGTACCTGTTGGGCATCGCGGCTGACCAGCTCGTCACTCTTGGCGGCCTTCTTCCAGACCACCAGCTTGAGCGGATCGCCTCTGCGGTAGGCGCGCACACCGTCAAACTCGCCGGTGCTCTGGCGTTGCACGGTGGCCGCGCCGCCTGGCCGTGGCTCGCCAGGAGGCAGCGGTGGTGGATGCGGTTCGGGCGCCGGATAGACCAGCACCTTGGCTGCCGGGCGCCACACGGTCCAGACCCGAAATGTACCCAGCGGAAAGCGGGTCTCGGCAGTGAGTGCCGGCACCGGATGCAGACCGCGGTGGTGCACCTGAAATGCAATCTGCACCCGGGCAGCGCCCTGGGCTGGCACATCGGTCCAGCTCCAGTGGTCGGTGCCCAGCACTGCCAGACCGATGCCATAGCGCGGGGTGCGCCGCTGGCTCAAGAGGTTGATGCCAATAGTAACGTTGGCCCCCGCAAACTGTGCTTCAGGCGCTACCAAATTCATAGTCATTCCACGCAGGGTGCCGTGGCACACATGCATGCCCACGACGGCGCTGCCCGCCAGCAGAAAGGTCAGCGCATAGCCCAGGTTGAGCTGGTAGTTGATGCTGGCCATCAACAGTACCAGCAGGGTCAGGCCCAACATGAAGCCAGGTGCGGTGGGCAGGATGTAGACGTTGCGCTGCGTGAGCGTCGTGCTGTCGCGCAGGGGAATGCGTGACGTGCACCAAGCTGAAATCTGGCCCCCACGCTCCACCGGTGCCGGGTCGCTGCCCCAGGGCCCCGCCTTGGGCGGCCCTGGCGGCGCTCACGGGGGACAGTCGCCAGCATGGCGCGCACTTGCTCAACTGCGCCCCGGCCTGAGTCGCCCACCGGAATCAGTCGGTGGGCAATGGTTTGCGGCAGGATGGCCTGCACGTCGTCCGGGGCCACATAGTCGCGCCCACTGAGCAGCGCCTGGGCCTTGGCGGCCCGCACCACCGCAATGCCGGCACGGGGCGACAGGCCTTGCAGAAACCACTGGCCGCTGCGGGTGGCGGCAATCAGGTCTTGCACATAGTCCAGCAAAGGAGCTGCGGCATGCACTGCCAACACCAATTGCTGCAATTGCTGCAATTCGGAGAGTGACAGCAGGGCCGGAAGTCGCTCCACAATATCGCGGCGGTCATGGCCGGCCAGCAGTTCGCGCTCGGCCAGGCCGGTCCGGGTATCCCAGCGAAATGCGCATCAAAAAGCGGTCCATCTGCGACTCGGGCAGGGCGTAGGTGCCCATCTGGTCCAACGGGTTTTGCGTGGCGATGACGAAGAACGGCTGGGGCAAGGCCCGGGTTTCGCCTTCGATGGTGACCTGCTTTTCTTCCATGGCCTCCAGCAGCGCGCTTTGCGTCTTGGGGCTGGCGCGGTTGATCTCGTCGGCCAGCAGCACCTGGGCAAAGATGGGACCGGGGTGGAAAACAAAGGCTTCCTTGCCGCGCTCGTAGATGGACACGCCGGACAGGTCGCTGGGCATCAGGTCGGAGGTGAACTGCACGCGCGAGAACTGCAGCCCAAAGGTGCGGGCCAGCGCGTGGGCCAGGGTAGTTTTGCCGACGCCGGGAACGTCGTCAATCAGCAGGTGTCCACCGGCCAGCAGGCAGGCGACGCAGTCCTGGATCTGCGCCGGTTTGCCCACGATCACCGTGTTAAGCTGATCCAGCAAGGATTTAAGTTTGTGTTGAGCGTCCATAGCAGGACGTTACCCGAAAATTTTGATAGGCGAGTACTGTGGCGAACAAGACCGGATACTTTACCCACCCCGATTGCTGGAAACATGAAATGGGCGTCGGTCATCCTGAATGCCCCGAGCGGCTGTCGCCATTGAAGACCGTCTGCGAATCACCGGGTTGGCCGACCTGCTGGATCGACGCGAGGGCCCCCAAGCCCCGGTGAACGATATTGAATTGGCCCACGGCCGCATGCATGTGGCCGCGTTGCGTGGTTTGACCGACGGGCTGCGTGACGACATCAATGCCGGCGGCCCGGCCCACGCGCCTATTGACCCCGACACCTCGATCAACGTCCACACTTGGGATGCCGCCCTGAGCGCAGCAGGTGCCGCCCTCGCCGCCACCGATGCGGTGATGGCCGGCGAGCTGGCCAACGCGTTTTGCTCCGTTCGCCCACCGGGCCACCACGCCTGCCGCAACAAGGCCATGGGGTTCTGCTTTTTCAACAACGTGGCCATCGCCGCGCGGTACGCGCTGGAGCGCCATGGCCTCAAGCGTGTGGCCATTGTGGATTTTGATGTGCACCACGGCAATGGCACGGAAGACATCGTGGCCGGTGACCAGCGTATCCTGATGGTGAGTTTCTATCAGCATCCGTTCTACCCGGAAGGCGGTGCCCATTCGCACGCCAGCAACCTGGTCAACCTGCCGGTGCCCGCCTATACCAAGGGGCCGCTGGTGCGCGAACTGGTGGAAACCTACTGGCTACCCCGGCTGGAGGCCTACCAGCCGGAGATGATCTTTATCAGTGCCGGTTTTGACGCCCACCGCGAGGATGAAATGGGGCAAATGGGCTTGGTGGAGTCGGACTACGCCTGGATGACAGAGTGCATCATGCGTGTTGCCGACCGCCATGCGCAGGGGCGTATCGTGTCCTGCCTGGAAGGTGGTTACAGCCTGGACGCACTGGCGCGCAGCGTGGAAGCGCATGTGCGCGTGCTGGCAGACATTTAATATGACCAGTGCCTTGAAAATTCCAACGCCTCAGCCCATCGACGATCTGGAAGGCTGGCTGCGCGCCTTTGTTCAACCCACGGTGCTGGTGGAACTGGCTTTGCTGGCCTGTGTCGGCATGGCTTGGCTACTGGTTGCAGGCTTGCGCCGGGCGTTTAGTCCGGCCGGCGAGCGCTCGATCTGGTTCGGCAAACGCAATGTGGATGGTGTGCTGTTTCCGCTGGTGCTGCTGTGCCTTGGCTTTGTAGCGCGCAGATTGACCGAGCAAATGGTGCCGCTGGCGGTGTTCAAGGTGGTGATTCCCGCGCTGGTTGCGCTGGTGGTTATTCGCATCGGGGTCAAGGTGCTGCGGGCTGCTTTTAGGGAAGCACGGTGGGCGCGTTCACTAGAACACACCATATCGTGGGTCGCCTGGCTGGTCATGGTGTTGTGGGTTAGCGGCCTGCTGCCCGTGGTGCTCAATGAGTTGGACCAGATCACCTGGAAGGTGGGCAGCGGCACGCTGTCGGTGCGCAACCTTATCGAGGGGTTGCTCACGGCCAGTGGGGTGCTCATCATCGCCCTGTGGATTTCGTCGGCACTGGAGACGCGCTTGCTGCGCGCAGCCACCGGGAGCGAATTGTCGCTGCGCATGGCGGTGAGCAATGCCACCCGCGCATTGTTGATGTTTGTCGGCTTGATGCTGGCCCTGTCGGCGGCTGGCATTGATCTGACGGCCCTCTCCGTGTTGGGCGGCGCGATTGGGGTGGGTATTGGCTTCGGCTTGCAAAAGCTGGCGGCCAATTACATCAGTGGCTTTGTGATTCTGGCCGAGCGCAGTATGCGCATTGGGGACAGCGTTCGGGTGGATGGCTTCGAGGGCATCATTACGCAAATCAACGCCCGCTACACGGTGATTCGATCGTTGACTGGGCGGGAATCCATTGTTCCCAATGAGTTGCTCATTACCAGCCGGGTCGAGAACTATTCCCTTGCCGATACCAGAGTTTGGCAGTCCACCGTTGTTTCGGTCGGGTACGACAGTGATGTGAATGTGGTCATGCAACTGTTGCTGGACGCCGCTTTGGCGCAGCAGCGCGTGTTGCGCGACCCCGCGCCCAGCGTGGCCCTGTCCGCATTTGGTGCGGACGGGCTTGAATTCACGGTGGGCTACTGGATTGGTGACCTGAAAACGGCCAGATGAATCTGCGTTCATTGGTCAATCTGGCTATTTTGGCGGCACTGCGGGCCAACAATATCGAGATTCCCTTCCCGCAACGGGTGGTCCACATGCACTGATTTTGCGGCGACAAAATCCCGTTTCAATTTCTGAATGTGGGGTTATAATTCAAAAAAGCACGATCGTTCTATTTTGTGTTGCGTGCATGAAGGTCATCCAAGCGAGGAATGGCAGGGGTGGCACAGAATAGAATCCCAAGGTTGACGTCTACGTCAAGTCCAACTAATTAGTAACTATCTGGAGCGGCAGCAATGAAAGTCCTGGTAAGCGTAAAGCGCGTGGTCGATTACAACGTCAAGGTCCGTGTCAAGTCGGACGGCAGTGGCGTGGACATCGCCAACGTCAAGATGAGCATGAACCCCTTTGACGAAATTGCCATTGAAGAAGCGGTTCGTCTGAAGGAAAAAGGCATGGTGACCGAAGTCATCGCTGTCTCGTGCGGCGTGGCGCAATGCCAGGAAACCCTGCGCACCGCCATGGCCATTGGTGCTGACCGTGCCATCCTGGTTGAAACCAGTGAAGAACTCCAGCCTTTGGCCGTGGCCAAGCTGCTCAAGGCTTTGGTTGACAAAGAGCAACCCGGCCTCATCATTCTGGGCAAACAAGCCATTGATGACGACTGCAACCAAACCGGTCAAATGCTCGCCGCGCTGGCCGACCTGCCCCAGGGCACTTTTGCCAGCAAGGTTGAAATTGTCGCTGGCAAAGCCCACATCACCCGCGAAGTGGATGGTGGCTCCGAGACCTTGTCCCTAAGTATGCCCGCCGTTGTTACCACTGACCTGCGCCTGAATGAGCCGCGCTACGTGACACTGCCCAACATCATGAAGGCCAAGAAAAAGCCCCTGGAGACCCTCACCCCCGAGGCCCTGGGCGTCAATGTGGCCCCGCGCATCAAGACCCTTAAAGTCGTTGAGCCACCGAAGCGCAGCGCCGGTATCAAGGTGCCCGATGTGGCCACCCTGGTAGCCAAGCTCAAGACCGAAGCAAAGGTAATCTGATCATGACCGCACTCGTTATTGCCGAACACGACAACGCATCCATCAAGGGTGCCACCCTCAACACCGTTACCGCCGCCCTGCAGTGCGGTGGCGACGTCCACGTCCTGGTGGCCGGTAGCAATGCGGCCGCCGCCGCTGCCGCCGCCGCCCAAATTGCGGGTGTAGCCAAAGTGCTGCACGCCGACAGCGACGCTTTGGCACATGGCCTGGCGGAAAACGTGATGGCCCAGGTGGTGGCCATTGCCGCCAATTACAGCCACATCCTGTTTCCTGCTACTGCCTCCGGCAAGAACGTTGCCCCGCGCGTGGCCGCCAAGCTGGATGTGGGCCAGATCAGCGACATCACCAAGGTGATCAGCCCCGACACTTTTGAGCGCCCTATCTACGCCGGTAACGCCATTGCCACGGTGCAGAGCAGCGACGCCGCCAAGGTGATGACCGTGCGCACCACCGGCTTTGACCCCGCTGCCGCCACCGGTGGCAGCGCCGCGGTCGAGACACTGGCCGCTGTGGCCGCCAGCGCCAGGCCAGCTATGTCGGATCCGAGATCGCCAAGAACGACCGCCCCGAACTGACCGCCGCCAAGATCATCGTCTCCGGTGGCCGTGCCCTGGGCAGCAGCGAGAAGTTCAACGAAGTCATGACCCCGCTGGCCGACAAGCTGGGCGCGGCCATTGGCGCCAGCCGCGCTGCGGTGGATGCCGGCTATGCCGCCAACGACCTGCAAGTGGGCCAGACCGGCAAGATCGTCGCACCCCAGCTTTATATTGCCGTGGGCATCAGCGGAGCCATCCAGCATTTGGCCGGCATGAAGGACTCCAAGGTAATCGTGGCTATCAACAAGGACGTTGAGGCGCCCATTTTCAGCGTGGCCGACTATGGCCTGGAGGCTGATTTGTTTGTGGCCGTGCCTGAGCTGGTTGCTGCACTGTAAGTGCGGATCCTGAAAGGGCATCGCTTGCGATGCCCTTTTTTCGTTTGAGTTGAATTTTTGCGTTTGCGCTTCTTCCGGAGTACCCCATGAGCTACGTCGCCCCTGTCAAAGACATGCTGTTCAACATCGAGCATCTGGCCAAGATCGACCATATTGCCCAGATTCCTGGCTTTGAGGATGCGGGTCTGGACACAGCGCAGGCGGTGCTGGAAGAGGCCGCCAAATTCACCGAAGGCGTTTTGGCTCCCCTGAACTGGGAAGGCGACAAAAATCCTTCCAGCTGGAAAGACGGCGTGGTCACTGCAACGCCGGGATTCAAAGAAGCCTTCAAGATGTTTACCGAAGGCGGCTGGCAAGGGCTGCAACATCCGGCGGACTTTGGTGGCCAGGGCTTGCCCAAGACCATTGGCTCGGTGTGCGGTGAAATGTTCAACAGCGCCAATATGAGTTTCGCCCTGTGCCCGCTGCTCAGCGATGGCGCCATTGAAGCGCTGCTTACCGCTGGCTCCGACGAGCTCAAGGCCACGTATCTGGAAAACCTGGTGGCCGGCAAGTGGACCGGCACCATGAACCTGACCGAGCCCCAGGCCGGCAGCGATTTAGCCGCCGTGCGCACCCGCGCCGAACCCCAGCCCGACGGCACCTACAAGATTTTTGGCACCAAAATTTTCATCACCTGGGGTGAGCACGACATGGCCGAAAACATCGTCCATCTGGTGTTGGCCCGCGTGCAGGGCGCACCCGAAGGCGTGAAGGGCATTAGCCTGTTTGTGGTGCCCAAGTTCATGGTCAACAAAGACGGCAGCCTGGGTGCGCGCAATGACGTGCATTGCGTCAGTATCGAACACAAGATGGGCATCAAGGCCAGCCCCACTGCCGTCCTGCAGTTTGGCGACGGCACTGGCGGTGCCGGAGGCTACCTGGTGGGCCAGGAAAACCGCGGCCTGGAGTACATGTTCATCATGATGAACGCGGCCCGTTATGGCGTGGGCGTGCAGGGCATTGCCATCGCCGAGCGTGCTTACCAGACCGCAGCGCGTTTCGCGCGCGAGCGCGTGCAGAGTCGCCCTGTGGACGGAAGCATCGCAGCCGGTGCGTCCATCATTCACCATCCTGATGTGCGTCGCATGCTCATGACCATGCGCGCCTACGTGGAAGGCTGCCGTGCCATGGCCAGTGTGGCCGCCAGTGCCTACGACGCAGCCCATCACCACCCCGATGCTGAAGTGCGCAAGGTCAACCAGACCTTCTATGAATTCATGGTGCCGCTGATTAAGGGCTACAGCACCGAGATGAGTCTGGAGGTCACCTCGCTGGCCGTGCAGGTGCACGGCGGCATGGGTTTCATTGAAGAAACCGGCGTGGCCCAGTACTACCGCGATGCCAAGATTTTGACCATCTACGAAGGCACGACCGCGATCCAGGCCAATGACCTGGTGGGCCGCAAAACCTCACGTGATGGCGGCCAGACCGGCAAGGCGTTGGCGGCTCAAATTGAAACGACCGAAGCCGAATTGCTCAAGAGCGGCACGGCAGATGCAGTGGCCGTAGCCAAACGCCTGAAGGCAGCACGCCTGGCCTTTGTTGATGTGGTGAACTTTGTGGCGGGCAACACCAAGGCCAGCCCCAATGCTGTGTTTTCAGGCAGCGTGCCCTACCTGATGTTGGCCGGCAACGTGATGGCGGGTTGGCAGATGGCGCGTGCATTGTTGGTGGCACAAGAACAGATCGCCGCTGGCAACGATGTGCCTTTTATGCAAGCCAAGATCACCACCGCACGTTTCTATGCGGACCACTTGTTGGTCAAGGCGCCTGGCACGCGCGACAGTATCGTTGAAGGCGCAGACTGCGTTACAGCCTTGGCGCTAGATTCTTTTTAAAAACTTGCTGGACAGATCCTTAGCTCTGTCCTCAACTGACTAAACATATGACCAAACTCCCTGGCGCGCTGGCGCACGTCTCGTTCCCTGTCATCGGTTCGCCGCTGTTCATCATCAGCAACCCCAAGCTGGTGATTGCCCAGTGCATAGCCGGCGTGGTGGGCTCTATGCCCGCGCTCAATGCCCGCCCGGCCGAGCAGTTGGAAGAGTGGTTAATCGAGATCACCGAAGCACTGGCCACCTACAACGCCGCGCACCCGGATGCGCCTGCCGCGCCCTTTGCCATCAACCAGATCGTGCACAAGAGCAACGACCGGCTGGAACACGACATGGCCATGTGCGTCAAGTACAAGGTGCCCATCATCATCACATCCCTGGGCGCGCGCGAAGACATCAACGCCGCCGCCCACAGCTATGGCGGCGTGGTGCTGCACGATGTCATCAACAACAAGCATGCGCACAAGGCCATCGAAAAGGGTGCTGACGGCCTGATTGCTGTGGCAGCCGGTGCCGGCGGCCACGCGGGCGTGAAGAGCCCGTTTGCCTTGGTGCAGGAAATTCGCCAGTGGTTTGATGGCCCGTTGGTGCTGTCCGGCGCCATCGCCACCGGCGACGCCGTGCTGGCGGCCCAGGCCATGGGTGCGGACTTTGCCTACATCGGCTCGGCCTTCATCGCCACCGAAGAGGCCCGCGCGGCTGATGCCTACAAAGAAGCCATTGCGCAAGGTACTTCGGACGACATCGTTTACAGCAACCTGTTCACCGGTGTACATGGCAACTACCTGGCCCCCAGCATCCGCGCCGCCGGTCTGGACCCGGAGAATCTGCCGGTCAGCGACCCCAGCAAAATGAACTTTGGCGGCGCCGGTGCCGCCAAAGCTTGGAAGGAAATCTGGGGCTGCGGCCAGGGCATTGGTGCCATCCACAAGGTGCAAGGCACAGCCGAGTATGTGGCCCAACTCAAGCGCGAATACGCCGCCGCGCGGGCGCGGCTGCAGCTGGTGTAACTCCTGGGTATTGTTGCTGTTTACAGAAAAGACTGATGATCAAATCGACCTCTAGCCCTCGTACAATATGAAAATATTGCTACGAATTGAATAGCGTTCTGATAATTGAATGCAGGAGTCACCTTGCTGATATTTCCGGGTATGGAAGCGCAACCTGCGAGATGCGTACCCGATAGCTGGCGCGTGGTTCAGGCCAGCGCCTCTTTCACAAAATCCAGCCGGTCCTGACCAAAGAACATGGCATCGCCCACGAACACGGTGGGCGCACCGAACACCCCGCGAGCAACCGCGTCTTCCGTGTTGGCTTTCAAAGCGGCCTTGATGTCGGCATCGTTGATCAACGCGAATATTTCTGTCGGATCAAAACCGGCTTCCACCAGTGTCGCGGCTGTCACCGCTGGGTCGTTCAGGTTGGCGCCGTTGACCCACAGGGCCGTGAACACTGCATTCAGAAAAAGTGCAAAACGCTCAGGCTGGCGCAGCTGCACGCCGATGGCAGCGCGCATCAGTTGCAGGGTGTTGATGGGAAAGTGCGGGTTCATCCTGAATTTCACACCGTAGCGTTTGGCAAAGCGACCCAGGTCCACCACCATGTACCGCCCCTTGGCCGCCACCGTTGCGGGTGATGCGTTGCCGGTAGCCTGGAACACGCCGCCCAGCAGCATGGGTTTGTAGACCAGCGTGGCACCGGCCTGCGCGCACAAGGCCGGTAGTTGTGTCCACGCCAGGTAGCTGGCGGGGCTGCCCACATCAAAGAAGAATTCTGCAGTTTTTGGCATTGTTGGCTCCATGGGTAAATGATCGTTTAATAAACGTACGTTATGCTAACGACTATAAACTGTCAACTACGCTAGTCAAATACGTTTTTTCCGGAGCCCGCCATGCGCTACGCCAAAACCCACAAGGAAGAGACTCGCCAAAAGCTGCTGGAAAGCAGCCGTGCCATTGCCAAAAAGGGAGGTTTCAAGGCCACGGGGATCGATGCCTTGATGGCCTCCATTGGTCTGACGGGCGGCGCTTTTTATAGTCACTTTCCGTCCAAGCAGGCCTTGTTCGAGGCCCTGGTTGCACAGGAAATGGACAACAGCAGCGCCATGCTGGCTGGCAACCAGGATTCGCCTGACAACCACGTGGCCAAGTGCCTGCGCGACTACCTGAGCAGCTTCCATGCAGCCAACCCTGAACTAGGCTGCGTGTTGCCCACGTTGGGTGCGGAGATTGCACAGGCTGGTCCCGAGGTGCGCAGCATGGTGGAGGCCGCCCTTGAGCGCACACAAAAAAGCTGGAGCCAACGCACCGGTGACCCCGACGCGGGCTGGGCACTGATCGCCCAATGCGTAGGCGCCTTGGTGTTGGCGCGCGCAGTGGAGAGTGAGCGCACCCGCAAAGAGATTTTGGCGGCCAGCCGCCGGTTTCTGGACAAGGCACTGCCCGCCAGAAAATCCAGCGGCAGCGCCACCAACAACGCCACTGTTTAGTTCAACCCAGGAGACAACCGTGACCACACCCGCATCCCAATCCAAAGTCGCGCTGGTCATCGGCGCGGGCGATTCCACCGGCGGCGCCATCGCCAAGCGCTTTGCCAAAGAAGGTTTCATCGCCTGTGTGACACGCCGCAGTGCGGACAAACTGCAACCACTGGTGGACAGCATCCACGCTGAGGGCGGGCAGGCCTTTGGCTATGCCAGTGATGCGCGCAAGGAAGACGACGTGGCGGCGTTGTTCACGCAGATCGAAGCCGAGCATGGCCCCATCGAGGTGATGGTGTTCAACATCGGCGCCAACGTGCCGTGCAGCATTTTGGAAGAGACAGCGCGCAAGTACTTCAAGATTTGGGAGATGGCCTGCCTCAGCGGCTTCCTCAACGCTCAGCAGGCGGCCCGGCGCATGGTGAAGCGTGGACGCGGCACCATTCTGTTCACGGGTGCCACAGCTGGGCTACGCGGTTCCGCCAACTTTGCTGCCTTTGCGGGTGCCAAACACGCCTTGCGCGCCCTGGCGCAAAGCATGGCGCGCGAGCTCGGCCCCCAGAACATCCACGTGGCCCACGTGGTGGTGGACGGCGCTATTGACACCGACTTCATCCGCACCAGCTTCCCTGAGCGCTATGCGCTGAAAGACCAGGACGGCATCCTCAACCCCGACCACATTGCCGAAAACTACTGGTACCTGCACAGCCAGCCCCGCGACGCCTGGACCTTTGAGTTGGACCTGCGGCCGTACATGGAACGCTGGTAACCAATATTCATGCATAAAATTGGCCGCTAGCCCTCGTGGAATATACGTAAGCAGCTATGAAAGTAATAGCTATTGGGTACAGGGCAAAGCCACCGGAGTCTGACCGGACTCCCACGGTACATGCTTGTCCATAACCCCTCGGTACCTGTCGGACGCTTCAAAAGCGGCTAGCCACTGCTGTAATTTGGCCCAGGGCTGGCTGGAAAACCAGATGCGGTCGGTATGGGCGAATTGGCGCACAAAGGGGGCGATGGCGGCGTCAGCCAGGCCAAAGTGGTCACCGTGCAGCATCTCGCTTGGGTGCAGTCGGGCATCCAGCATCTGCAGAAATTGCGCGCCTGCGCACCGGTGGGCCACGCCATCGGCCAAGTCGTAGCGGTTGGGGTATTTGTAGCGGTCCAGGTGGTATTTGAAGTCGCCATCACATTGCTGAATCAGCAACAGGACGGCGTCCAGCGCCGCTGCGGTAACGGGCAGCCATTGTTGCGGGTCGCTTTGGTGCAAGGCCCACAGCATGATGTCCAGGCTTTGCTCCAGCACTGTGCCGTCGGGTAGCACCAGCACCGGCACAGTTCCCTTGGATGATGCCTGTAGCAGTGCGGGTGGTTTGTGCGCCAGTACCACCTCGCGCAGTTCGCACACCGTGCCGCTGGCGGCCAGGGCCATGCGGGCCCGCATGGCGTAGGGGCAGCGCCGAAACGAATACAGAATGGGCAGGGCGCTTGGGTTCACGCCGGTTTGGCCCGCGCCTTTTCCCGCTCCCACTGGCGTTGCCGTTCACGTGCCCGGCTTTTCTGCACGGCGCTGGTGGCGTCAAAGCAGCGCGGGCAGCTGACACCGGCTTCATACTGGGGGGACAGCAAGTCGCCTTCTTCCAGTGGCATGCGGCAGCCACGGCACAGCTTGTGGGTGCCTTGTGTCAGGCCATGGTCCACCGAGACCCGCTCGTCGAACACGAAGCAGGTGCCTTGCCACTGGCTTTGCTCGGGTGGCACGGCTTCCAGGTATTTGAGAATGCCGCCTTCCAGGTGGTAGACCTCGTCATAGCCTTGGGCACGCATGAAAGCGGTCGATTTTTCGCAGCGGATGCCACCGGTGCAGAACATGGCCACCTTGGGCTTTTTGCCGTTCTGCGCTTGCAGGGCCTGCGCCTGCTCCACCCACGCCGGCAGTTCACCAAAGGTACGAATGTGGGGATCGATGGCGCCCGCAAAAGTGCCGATGGCCACTTCGTAGTCGTTGCGTGTGTCAATCAACACCACGTCGGGGTCGGCAATCAGGGCGTTCCAGTCTTGCGGTTTGACATAGGTGCCGGCCATGCGCGTGGGGTCTACGCCGGGCACGCCCATGGTGACGATTTCGCGCTTGAGGCGTACCTTCATGCGGTTAAACGGGGGTCTTTTAGCCCAGGACTCCTTGTGTTCCAGATCGGCCAACAGCGGGTCTTGGCGCAAATAGGCCAGCACGGCATGGATGTCGTCTGGCGCGCCGGCAATGGTGCTGTTGATGCCCTCGGCGGCCAGCAAAATGGTGCCTTTGACATTGCGCTGCTGGCACAGCTCCAGCAGTGGTGCCTGGCGCTGCACGTAATCAGGCAGGGCAACGAATTTGTAGAAGGCGGCGGTCAGGTAACGGGAACTGGGCATGCGCGCATTGTGCCGTGCCTGAATTTCCCTAGCTGGGCCAGGTTGAACCGTGCTCGGGCACCATGGCGCGCATGTCCAGCTCGTGCTCAATGCGCCCCCGAAGGGTGTCTGAGGCCTTTTGGTCACCATGCACCACGTACACCTGGTCTGGGCGACCCGGCATGGACCGCAGCCAGTTCAGCAGTTGATCGGCATCGGCGTGGGCAGATGCCGATTGCAGTTGCACCACTTCGGCCTTAACGTCCACATCATGCCCGTGGATGCGGATGGACTTGTCGCCATTGGCCAGTTTGGCACCCCGGGTTCCGGGTGCCTGGTAACCGGTGAGGATGATCATGTTGCGGTGATCGCCGGCGCGCTGCTCCAGGTGGTGCAGTACGCGCCCACCGGTGGCCATGCCGCTGGCCGAGAGGATCACCATCGGGCCGTGGCGGGCGGACAGGGCCCTGGACTCGTCGGTGCTGTTGATCATGACGGCGCTGTGGGTCAGTGCATGGGCTTCTTTGGCCGTCAGACGGTGTTCGCCCATATGCTTCTCAAACAAGTGGGTGGTGTGCACCGCCATGGGGCTGTCCAGAAACACCGGCAGCGAACGCTGCACCTGTCCACTGGCTTTGAGTTGCGCAATGGCGTGGAGCACCGCTTGGGCGCGCCCCACCGCAAACACCGGTACTACCGCCACACCACCCCGTGCGGCCAGGCGATGCAATGCCGGGCCGAGCTCTGCCATCAAGTCCTCAGGGGGGTGCTGGCGGTCGCCGTAGGTGGATTCGATCAGCACTGTGTCCGCAACGGGAGGCGGGTCCGGCGGGTACATGAGCGAGTCGTCCGGGCGCCCCAAATCGCCAGAGAACAGGATGCGCCGCCCGGCCACTTCCAACAGCACGCTGCAGGCGCCCAGGATGTGCCCGGCAGTACTCAGGGTTACTTTCCAGCCGGGAATGGGCTCAAAAATTTTGCCCAGACCCATCGTCTTGATTTGCGGCAGACAGTCCAGCGCGTCTTGGCGAGAGTACAGGGGCAAGGCGGGTGTGTGTTTAGACAGGCCATGGCGGTTGGCAAAGGCCGCGTCCTCTTCCTGGATATGACCACTGTCGGGTAACAAAATCTTGCACAAATCCTGCGTGCCCGGCGATGCATACACTCGACCGGTAAAGCCTTCCTTCACCAGCAGCGGCAAATAGCCGCTGTGGTCCAGATGGGCGTGAGTCAGAACCACGGCATTGACGGTGTTGGGTGCAATCGGCAAGGGTGTCCAGTTGCGCAGGCGCAGCTGTTTGTAGCCCTGGAACAGGCCGCAATCGACCATCAGGCATTGATCCCCCTGGCGTACCAGATACTTGGAGCCGGTGACAGTGTCGGCGCCGCCCAAGAAAGTAATGCTGACGCTCATGTGTGGTGAAGGGGTTTAACTGAAGAAGCTCTTTAACTTGTCGGTCCAGCTATCGCCCGAGGGGGAATGCTTGTTACCGCCCTTTTTAAAGGATTCATCGAGTTCGCGCAACAGGCGACGTTGGTGCTCGCTGAGCTTGACAGGTGTCTCCACCGTAATGTGGCAGTACAGATCGCCGGGATAGCTGGCGCGAACGCCCTTGATACCCTTGCCGCGCAGACGGAACTGCTTGCCAGTTTGGGTGCCTTCGGGGATGTCGATGGCGGCTTTGCCTGCCAGCGTGGGTACATCAATCTCGCCACCCAGCGCCGCCGTCACCATGCTGATGGGGACGGAGCAGTGCAGGTCATCGCCGTCACGCTCGAAGATGTCGTGCTTCTTGAGGCGAATCTCGATGTAGAGGTCGCCCGCCGGACCTCCATTGGTGCCAGGTTCGCCGTTGCCGGTGCTGCGTATGCGCATGCCGCCGTCGATGCCAGCTGGAATTTTGACTTCGAGCGTCTTTTGCTTCTTGACCTTGCCCTGGCCGTGACAGGAATTGCAGGGCTCGGGAATGACCTTGCCAGTGCCGCGGCAGGTAGGGCAGGTTTGCTGCACGCTAAAGAAGCCTTGGCGCATCTGCACCGAGCCAGAGCCGCTGCAGGTGCTGCAGGTCTTGACCTGGGTGCCCGGTTTGGCACCTGTGCCTTTGCAGACCTCGCAGGAGTCCCAGCTGGGAATGCGGATTTGCGCATCTTTGCCACTGGCCGCTTCTTCCAGCGTGACTTCCATTGCGTAGCTCAGATCGCTGCCACGGAACACCTGGCGGCCACCGCCGCCGGGGCGCCCACCACGCTGTTGGCCAAACATGTCGCCAAAAATATCGCCAAAGGCTTCGGCAAAACCGCCGTAGCCATCACCGGGGCCGCGCATATTCGGGTCCACACCGGCGTGGCCATGCTGGTCGTAGGCCGCACGCTTTTGCGGGTCCGACAGCATCTCGTAGGCTTCTTTGGCTTCCTTGAATTTATCTTCGGCCGCTTTGCCCGAGTCGCCCTGGTTGCGGTCGGGGTGGTGCTTCATCGCGAGCTTGCGATAGGCCTTCTTGATGTCTTCGTCAGAGGCGTTCTTGGTGACACCCAGAATTTCGTAAAAATCTCTTTTTGCCATGGTAGCAAGACTGTGTAGGTCTTTGATTCG
The DNA here is from genome assembly GCF_016705985.1 of Candidatus Aalborgicola defluviihabitans. Lineage (NCBI taxonomy): Bacteria > Pseudomonadati > Pseudomonadota > Betaproteobacteria > Burkholderiales > Comamonadaceae > Allorhodoferax (SeqCode) > Candidatus Aalborgicola defluviihabitans. The sequence goes on along the minus strand of NZ_JADJKN010000006.1, from coordinate 204,761 downwards.
TTGCGCAAACTTGATGCAAAACGCCGCGCCGATGATTCTGGACGAATCGTTCGGGCGCGGCGCGCCAAATCAGCACGCGGCGTGCGTGCCGAGCAGCCTGTATTAGCCTTTTTTAACTTCTTTGACTTCTGCGTCTACCACGTTATCGTCAGCAGCATGGCCGGCAGACGATGCGCCGCCACCGGGGTGTGCCTGCTCTGCACCGTCTGCTGATGCACCTTCGGCACCTTGCTTGGCCTGCATGTCGGCATACATCTTCTCACCCAGCTTCTGGCTGGCCGTCATCAGCGTTGTGTTCTTTTCATCGATCGCTGCCTTGTCGTCGCCTTTGATGGCGTCTTCCAGGTCCTTGATGGCCGCCTCGATCTTTTCCTTTTCGCCGGTTTCGAGCTTGTCACCGTACTCGGTCAGGCTCTTTTTCACGCTGTGCACGCTGGCATCAGCCTGGTTTTTAGACTGCACGAGTTCCACTTTCTTCTTGTCGTCTTCCGCGTTGAGCTCGGCGTCTTTCACCATTTGCTGGATTTCAGCCTCGGACAAACCGGAGTTGGCCTTGATGGTGATCTTGTTTTCCTTGCCGGTGCCTTTGTCTTTGGCGCCCACGTGCAGAATGCCGTTGGCGTCAATGTCAAACGACACTTCGATCTGGGGTGTACCACGCGATGAGGGTGGAATGCCTTCCAGGTTGAATTCGCCCAGCATCTTGTTGCCCGAAGCAATCTCGCGTTCACCCTGAAACACCTTGATGGTCACAGCCGGCTGGTTGTCTTCAGCCGTTGAGAAGGTCTGTGCAAATTTGGTTGGAATGGTGGTGTTCTTGGTGATCATCTTGGTCATCACACCACCCATGGTCTCAATGCCCAGAGACAGCGGTGTCACGTCCAACAGCAGCACGTCCTTGCGGTCGCCGCTCAAGACCTGGCCTTGAATGGCTGCGCCCACGGCAACGGCCTCATCCGGGTTCACGTCCTTGCGCGGCTCCTTGCCGAACAGTTCTTTAACTTTTTCCTGCACCTTGGGCATGCGGGTCATACCGCCGACCAAAATCACGTCATGGATGTCAGCAGCGGTCACGCCAGCGTCTTTCAAGGCGGTGCGGATCGGGGCAATGGTGCGTTCGATCAGCTCTTCGACCAGGCTTTCCAGCTTGGCGCGGGTCAGCTTGATATTCAAGTGCTTGGGGCCTGATGCATCAGCGGTCACGTAAGGCAGGTTGATGTCGGTCTGCGCGCTGCTGGAGAGCTCGATCTTGGCCTTTTCAGCGGCTTCCTTCAGGCGTTGCAGAGCCAGCACGTCCTTGGACAGGTCAACGCCTTGTTCTTTCTTGAACTCGGTGATGATGAAGTCGATGATGCGTTGGTCGAAGTCTTCGCCGCCCAAGAAGGTGTCGCCGTTGGTGGACAACACTTCAAATTGCTTTTCGCCATCGACATCCGCGATTTCGATGATGGACACGTCGAATGTGCCGCCGCCTAAGTCATACACGGCGATCTTGCGGTCGCCCTTTTCGTTTTTGTCCATGCCGAAGGCCAGGGCCGCAGCAGTAGGCTCGTTGATGATGCGCTTGACGTCCAAGCCGGCAATGCGACCTGCATCTTTGGTGGCTTGTCGCTGGGCATCGTTAAAGTAGGCAGGTACCGTAATCACGGCCTCGGTCACTTCTTCACCGAGGTAGTCTTCGGCGGTTTTCTTCATCTTGCGCAGAATGTCGGCGCTGACCTGCTGGGGCGCCATGCGATTGCCCCGCACTTCCACCCAGGCATCGCCATTGTCTGCTGCGGTAATCTTGTAGGGCATCAGGTCGATGTCCTTTTGCACTTCTTTCTCCGCAAACTTGCGACCAATCAGGCGCTTGACCGCGTACAGCGTGTTCTTGGGGTTGGTCACGGCCTGACGCTTGGCGGATGCGCCGACCAATACTTCGCCATCTTCCTGGTAGGCGATGATGGACGGGGTTGTGCGCGCCCTCGGCGTTCTCGATCACTTTGGGCGTGTTGCCTTCCATGATGGCCACACATGAATTGGTGGTGCCAAGGTCAATACCGATAATTCTTCCCATGATTTACTCCTGCTATTTTAAAAATTCAGATGAACGTCACTTGAAGCCGGTTTTTCGGATTTCAAGTGCTTTTGTAGGGGTTTTGTGCAGCGCTTATTTGGGAGCGGACACGGTCACCAGGGCGGGGCGCAGGATGCGATCCGCAATGGAGTAGCCTTTTTGCAGCAGTCCAACGACCGTGTTGGCTTCCTGCTCGGAGGGCACCACGCTGATGGCTTGGTGTTGGTGCGGGTCGAACTTGTCACCAGCGGCTGGCGCAATGGCAATCACTTTGTTGCGTTCCAGGGCGGCGATCAGTTGGCGCAGGGTGGCTTGTGATCCTTCGCGGATCTGCTCTGCAGTGGCGTCCTTGATGAGCAAACCCGCTTCCAGGCTGTCCGCAACCGGCAGCATGCTATCGGCAAAGCTCTCGACTGCAAACTTGCGGGCCTTGCTGATTTCGTCCTCGGCGCGGCGACGGGCGTTTTCAGCGTCGGCCTTGGCGCGCAGGTATTGGTCGGCCAATTCAGCGCTCTTGGCCTGAAGTGCCGCCAGATCTGCCTGAACCTGGTTTAGGGTGTTGGCGTCAGAGTCGGTTGGTGATGCCATGTCGTCGGTGCTTTGGTAGGCCGCGTCGAAGGCGTCGCTTGGGGGAGTAGTGGGCTTGTCGGACATGAAGTGAGTGAAGTACGGGCTTCTGGTTCAAGAGGATGAGCCCAGTAGGTGGGGCTCATTCCTGCTTTTCAAGGGCTTTTGAGGGACTCTTTGGGTTTGGTCCCATGTTTTTGACCTAAATCAACTCGGAGTACCCAGCAATTCCACGTCAAATTTCAGGGTGGCATTGGGGGGAATGACACCGCCAGCACCACGGGCGCCATAGCCTAAATCGGCGGGGATGATCAGGGTGCGGGCGCCGCCGACCTTCATGCCAGCTACGCCTTCGTCCCAGCCGCGAATCACCATGCCGGCACCCAGGTGGAACACAAACGGATCATTGCGGTCCTTGCTGGAGTCAAACTTGGCACCTTGCACGCCGTCGTTGTACAGCCAGCCGGTGTAATGCACTTTCACGCTCTGGCCTTTGGCAGCAACCGCGCCGGTGCCTTCGGTGGTGTCTTCGTATTGCAAACCGGTGGAGGTGGTGATCATGGAAGCTCCTTCAAGTTAAAAATTCATTGGCCGGCATCGCGAAGCATCGCCAACTGGGGCAGTTCGATTGGGAACTTGCTCAACGGCAAAGGCTGGCATTATGCCAGCAGACAAAAAAAAGACAGGCAGCGCCTGTCTCGTTCCTGGGTGACCGAAAGGTCGTCGAAAAGCGTCTTAGCTGGCCTTTCTGGCTTGGCTGCTGGCCCATTTTCCGGCAAAGGCTTGCAGGTCGGCTAGGCGTTTGAGCAGATCGGCGCCGGCGGTCGTCACGCAATAGCCATCGCTGCCATGCGTCATCAGGCCGGCTTCACGCAGTTCTTTGATGCGGGTATTGAGGGTATTCGGTGTGATGCTGCCAACACTGTCTTGCAGAAGACGGAATGTCTGGGCGTGGCCGTCGCGCAAGGCCCACAGTACGCGCATGGCATAGCGTGATTCCAGCAGACTCAGCAGCTGGCCGATGGCGACAGATTCTTTCGAACTCATTGATTACCTCTCCTCGATTCGGTTTTTCTAGGTGACCCACTGCTCGGCCACATTGGCCGACATCGCAATCCGGCTCACCGAATATTACATCAGGCGAAACTATATCGTAGTTTTTATCTTGCTACAAGTTTCATAGCTTGGAGTTACAACTACCAGTCGCTCGTCAGCATGCGGTGGAGATACCAAGGCTGCGGGAAGGCGTGCTATGGAATCAGCGTGGCCTGCACCTTCGCGCGCAGCGTGGGAGTCGCTGCCGGCAATACACCAAACCAGGCTTCAAAGGCCGCTCGGGCCTGGTGCAACAGCATGCCAAGTCCGTCGACGGTGGCGTTGCCGCGTTGGCGCGCAGCCGCCAGCATGGGTGTTTCCAGCGGCACATAGATGATGTCCGACACCAATGCATGGGTTGGCAAGTCGTCCAAACACAGGTCCAGTTCCGGTTCTCCGTACATACCCTGGTTGGTGGTGTTGACCAATAGGGCAGCGCCGGCCAATGCTGCATGCCGTTCTGCCCAGGGAACTGCCTGAACCGGCCCACCAAACTCCTGCGCCAGGTCATGGGCCTTGGCCCAGCTGCGGTTGGTCAGACGAATTTCGGGAACGCCCTGGTCCATCAGGCCCACAATCACAGCACGCGATGCACCACCGGCACCCACGACCACCGCAGGTCCGTGTGTGGCGCGCCAATCGGGCTGGGATTGCAGCAGACTTTGTATGTAGCCAAAACTGTCAGTATTACGCCCGACCAAAGTGCCGTCGGCCTCCACGACAATGGTGTTGATGGCGCCGATGCGCCGCGCCAGCGGGTCGACTCGGTCCACCAGATCCAGGGCCGCCACTTTGTGCGGAATGGTCAGGTTGCAACCAGCAAAGCCGAGCACCGGCAGGGCGCGTAGCGCCTGTGCCAGTTGGTCTGGCTGTACCGGTAACAGCACATAGGCCCCGCGTAGGCCATGTTCTGCTATCCAATGGTTGTGGATGACCGGTGAGCGCGAATGCGCCACCGGCCAGCCCATGACCCCTGCCAATTTGTAGTGGGTCTCTATTGCCATAGCGTGGGGGCCACAAATCCGCGCCGGGCCGCCCCAAGCGCATTCAGCCCCCTCGGGGGGCAGCGACCCGCGCAGCGGTGGAGCGTGGGGGCCACAGACTACAGGTTGTCAGTAAAGCTGCGCAACTTGTCCGAACGACTTGGGTGCTTGAGCTTGCGCAGCGCCTTGGCTTCTATCTGGCGAATGCGCTCGCGCGTTACGTCAAACTGCTTGCCCACTTCTTCCAAGGTGTGGTCGGAAGTCATCTCGATACCAAAACGCATGCGCAGCACCTTGGCTTCGCGTGGGGTCAGGCTGTCGAGAATGTCCTTGACCACATCGCGTAGACCAGCTTGCATCGCGGCTTCCATAGGGGCGGTGTTGGCACCGTCTTCGATGAAATCGCCCAGGTGGCTGTCGTCATCGTCGCCGATGGGCGTTTCCATGGAGATCGGCTCCTTGGCGATCTTCATGATCTTGCGGATCTTGTCTTCCGGAATCTCCATGCGCTCGGCCAAGACGGATGCATCGGGCTCAAAACCAAACTCCTGCAAGTGTTGGCGGCTGATGCGGTTCATCTTGTTGATGGTTTCGATCATGTGCACCGGAATACGGATAGTGCGCGCCTGGTCCGCAATGGAACGGGTGATAGCTTGGCGAATCCACCACGTAGCGTAGGTCGAAAACTTGTAGCCGCGGCGGTATTCGAACTTGTCCACTGCCTTCATCAAACCGATGTTGCCTTCCTGGATCAAATCCAGGAACTGCAAGCCACGGTTGGTGTACTTCTTGGCGATGGAGATCACCAGGCGCAAGTTGGCCTCGATCATTTCCTTCTTGGCGGCGCGTGAGGCGTATTCGCCTGCGTTCATGCGCTTGTTGATGTCTTTGAGTTGATCCAGCGGCACGACAACGCGAGACTGCAGATCGGTTAGTTTTTGCTGCAAATCCTGCACGGGCGGAATATTGCGTCCCATGACTGATGCCCAGGATTTGCCTGATGCGGCCTGTTTTTCGATCCATTTGAGGTTGAGTAACTGGCTTGCAACCTTGTTGCCATTTTTGTCGCGGCCGCTGAAATCAGCGATGAAGTTCTCTTGTGGGTAGCCGCATTTGTCCACGATGATGCGGCGCAGTTCGCGCTCTTTCTTGCGGATGTCGTCCACCTGACCACGCACCATATCGCACAGCTTTTCAATCGCCTTGGCGGTGAAGCGGATGGACATCAGCTCTTCGCTCAGGGAGCGCTGCGCAGCAACGTAGTGGGGCGTGCCGTAACCTTCCTTGTCGTAGATCTTGTGGACCTTTTCGAACAGTTCACGCAGGCGATCGAAACGGGACAGGGCTTCTTTCTTGAGTTCTTCCAGCTTCCGGGTCAGGGCTTTCGAGCCGCCTTTTCCGTCGTCGTCGTCATCGGCATCAAACTCGTCAAAGTCTTCTTCGGCCACGTAGTCGTCGGCCTCGTTGGGGTTGAAGAATCCATCCACGATGGTGGTAATGACCACCTTGCCTTCGCGGATGTCTTCGCCCAGACGCAGGATTTCCGCAATGGTGGCGGGTGAGGCGCTGATCGCTTCCATCATGGCCATCAGGCCGCCTTCGATGCGCTTGGCAATTTCGATTTCGCCTTCACGGGTCAGCAACTCGACGGTGCCCATTTCGCGCATATACATACGCACGGGGTCGGTCGTACGGCCGAACTCGCTGTCTACAGTGGAGAGCGCGGCTTCGGCCTCTTCTTCGGCTTCTTCAGGCGTGGCGGCGGTCGAGACATTGTTGTTGAGCAACAGGGTCTCGGCGTCCGGAGTTTGTTCGTAGACGGCCACACCCATGTCGTTGAGCATGGAGATGACGACTTCGAGTGTCTCGGCATCCACCAGCTTGTCGGGCAAGTGGTCAGAAATTTCGCCGTGGGTCAAATAACCACGGGTTTTGCCCAGGGTGATCAGGGCTTTGAGGCGCTGGCGGCGCTTGGCAATGTCTTCTTCGGATAGAACGGTTTCGTCCAGTCCAAACTCTTTCATCAAGGCGCGTTCTTTGGCCTTGCTGATCTTCATGCGCAGCGGCTTGACCTTTTCGCCCGGGGCTGCAGCGGCTTCGGGTTCTCCCACCAAGTCGGCCTCAATGTCCGACATGTCCATTTCGTCACTGGTGCCTTCAGCGGCTACCTTGGGCTTGCGACCGCGCTTGGCGCCCGTTTTTGGGGGTGCGCTGGACTCAGTCGCTGCTGCGGCAGCCTTGGGGGGGCGACCGGGCTTCTTCTTGGCGGTTGCGCTGGTGGCAAGCAGGGCGTCGGCGGACTCCTTCAGGAGTTGAGCCTTGGACTTGGCGACGGGAGGTTTGGATGCTGGCACAGGCTTGGCTTTCTTATCGGACTTGGACGGAGACTGAACAGCTTTGACAGATTTTTGAGCAGGCATGCGAGAACCTCAGGACATCAAAAAAAACAGGCGAACAGAGCGGGTGCCGTCTACACCGCAGGTGGTGCGGGCAGTTGGCATGGCAGGGAATACAAAAGACTATTCCCCATGCTGGCAAGATGGGAGGGCGATCATTTGGGATGCAGTCCTTGCGGTAAGGTGGCCGGTTGTACTTTTTTCAACGCTTGGCCTGGCCCGGAGGTGCTGCTGTCGCTCTTGCCGAAACAGCCTTGGATTATACCGCGAATTTACAAAATTTCCAGTTTTTACTGTACCCGTGCAGCACGTCGTCAGGTGACAGGGCGGATCGCCAGTTCCAGTTGCAACAGCCGCGCGTGCAGTGCACGGTAGCGCTCCAGCGCCGTCGGGTCGGTGGTGGAGGCGGCAATGGCCAGCGTCTCCTGCTCCTTGATGCGGTCTACCAACATACGGTTCAGCAAACCACGCAGCTCCGCGTCGGACTCGCCCAATACCTCACTCGCTGGTGTGCTGGCTATCGTCGGATCGGCCATCAGACGCAGCGCCAGATCTTCGGCATCATGGCCGATCAACTCTTCGCGCAGGGCGCCCCACGCCAGTGGGCCGTGCTCGTGCAATTGGCCTTCCAGCCAGGCCATTAACGGGCCATGGGGGGCAGGTAGTTCGCAGAGCAAGGCGTGGTCTTCGCCGCTCAGGGTCTCCCACAGGCCACTGTGCGCTAAAAGGATACGCGTGGCGTGGTCGGCACGGGTGGCCAGTGGGCCGCGCAAGGGCGGGCGAACGGGGCGCGTGCTCTCCCATTTACCTTTGCCCTGCCACTTGCCTTTCCCTTCCCATTTGCGAGTGCCGCTATGGTTCCAGGATGCAGGTGACGCTCCGTCGAGTGGGTGGCCCCAGGTCTCCCCAGCGGATGCATAGTCGTCGTAGTGATCGGGTGGGACATCGCTATGCCGTCCCGCGGCAGGGGAGGCCTTGGTGGGTGGGCCAGTTTGGGCCCATAGGGCACCGAGTTCTTGGCTGCCAAGCTGAACGTGGTTGGCGATCTCGCCGAGCAGCTGCAGCTTGAGGGCGCCGCTGGGCAGCAGGTTCCACAACGGCTTGGCATTGCTGGCCATGTGGGCGCGGCCCTCGGCGCTGTCCAGATCGCAGTCCTCACGCGCGGCCTCCAGTAAAAATCGGGACAACGGTGTGGCCTCTTTCACGTATTGCGCAAAAGCCTCCTTGCCGTGGGCGCGGATAAAGCTGTCGGGGTCGTGCTCGTCGGGCAGGAACAGGAATTTTATGGAACGCACGTCGGTGGCGTATGGCAGGGCGGCGTCCAGCGCCTTGCGGGCAGCGCGTCGCCCTGCACTGTCGCCGTCAAAGCTGAACACCACGGCATCGGTAAAACGAAACAGTTTGTGCACATGCTCGGCGGTGCAGGCTGTGCCCAGGGTGGCTACCGCGTTGGGAAAGCCCAGTTGCGCCAGTGCCACCACGTCCATATACCCTTCGGTCACCAGCACATAGCCGGCCTCGCGCAGGGCGTTGCGCGCTTCAAACAGGCCGTACAGCTCGCGGCCTTTGCTGAAGACCGGGGTTTCTGGCGAGTTGAGGTATTTGGGTTTGTCATCACCCAGGACGCGCCCGCCAAAGCCAATGCATTCACCTTTGATGTTGCGGATCGGAAACATCACCCGGTCGCGGAAGCGGTCGTAGCGTTTCTCTTCGGTACTGCCGTCTTCAACATTGCTGATGACCAGACCGCTCTCCACCAGCAGCGGGTCGTCGTAGTGCGCGAAGACGCTGGCCAAACTGCGCCAGCCTTCCGGTGCATAGCCCAGGCCGAACTGCTTGGCAACCTGGCCCGACAGGCCGCGCCCCTTGAAGTAGGCCACGGCGCGGGGTGAATCCTTGAGGTGCTTGCGGTAGGCTTCGCCGGCCTTTTCCAGTACATCGGTCAGGGTGGTTTGCTTTTGCTTTTGTTCCTGGGCGCGGGCCCGGTCTTCGGGCGAGGCTTCATCCTCAGGGATTTGCATGCCGTATTGCTGCGCCAAGTCTTTCACAGCCTCGATAAAGGTCATGCCGGCGTGGTCCATCAAAAAGCTGATGGCGTTGCCGTTTTTGCCGCAGCCAAAGCAGTGGTAGAACTGTTTGGTCGGGCTGACCGAAAACGAAGGCGATTTTTCGCCATGGAACGGGCACAGCCCCATGAAATTGGCGCCCCCTTTTTTGAGCTGCACGTAGCGGCCCACAATCTCCACCACGTCCGCGCGGGCGAGGAGTTCCTGGAGAAAGCTTTGCGGGATGGCCATAAGGTGATTGTAGGAACTCAGTCCCCCAGTACCACGCCCTCGCGCCGGGGATCGGCGCCGCCAAAGTAGCCAGTTTCCGTGCGCTCAATCGCCTGCAATCCGCTGGGCAGCGGTGCTTGCACGACCGTATGGCCGCGTGCCTGCAGGGCCAGCACGGTGGCGGGTGCAAAGCGCGAATCTTCCAGCATCAGTGGGCCACCCAGCGTGCCGAAATTGGGCAAGTTGATCGCCTGCTGGGCGTTCAGGCCCCAATTGAGCATGCCGACCAGCGTCTTGGCCGTGAAGTGGATGATGAATGCACCCCCCGGGCTGCCTGTACTGGCCAGCAGTTGCCCGGTGGCCTTGTCGAACACCAGCGTGGGAGACATGCTGGAGCGGGGGCGTTTGCCCGGCTCTACCCGGTTGGCAATGGGCTTGCCGCTGGCGTCAAAGGGTTGAAAGCTGAAGTCGGTCAACTCGTTGTTCAGCAAAAAGCCACCCACTAGGCCTTGGCCCCGGTTGACCATCAGATGCGCGCCCCAGCCGCCTTCGATGGTGGTGGTCATGGCCAGGGCATTGCCATAGGCGTCCACCACCGAGATGTGGGAAGTGCCGTGCTCCACCTGATCGGGCATAGGTGCGTAGCCCACGCTCAGCCCCCCGGGTTGGCCCGCTGGCGCAAATGGCATGGCCTTGGCGGCGGGACTGTTGTCGATGCGACCGGCACGCTCGGCCAGATAGTTGGGGTCCAGCAGGCTATTCCAATCGCCCGCAGGGGGTTGCACAAAGTCCGGGTCGGCCACAAATTGGGCGCGGTCGGCAAAGGCCAGGCGGGAGGCTTCGGTGTAGAAGTGCAGCCAGTCGCCGGAAGGCAGGCCGCTTTGCAGGGGCAGTGTGGCAGCCGGCGTGTGGTTCAGCAGACCCAAAATCTGACCGATGGCGATGGCACCCGAACTGGGTGGGGGCATGCCACACAGGCGGTAGTCCCGCTGCTCGATGGGGGCGTGGTAGTCAAAGCACAGCGGCTCGCGCACCACGGCGCTATAGGTGGCCAAGTCGTGCTCCGAGAGCGTGCCCGGGTTGCTGGAGTGGTGCTGTACGGCGCTGGTGATAGATCGGGCTACGGCGCCGGTCATCAGCGCATCTGGGCCCCGTTGGGCAATATCGGTTAGCACTGCTGCCAATTCAGGGTTGCGCAACACATGGCCGGCCGGCCAGGGCTGGCCATGTGGGTTGAAGAAGTAGGCGGCGGCCACCGGATCGGCTTTTAGCGCCGGCTCGTCAGCCAACAAAGTGGCCATGCGCGGGCTTATGGCAAAGCCCATCGTCGCCAGGCGGATAGCGGGTTCAAACAACGCGGACCAGGGCAGGCGCCCATGCTGCCGGTGCGCCAGGGCCAGCATGCGCAGCGTGCCGGGCACGCCGACCGAGCGTCCACCCACCACGGCGTCGTTGAATGCCATGGGCTTGCCATTCGGGCCCAGGAACAGCCCGGGCGTGGCGCCCGAAGGCGCCGACTCGCGGCCATCAAAAGCCTGGGTCCGATGACCATCAAAGTGCAACAGAAAGGCGCCACCGCCCAGGCCGCTGCTTTGTGGTTCTACCAGTGCCAGCACCATTTGCACGGCAATGGCGGCATCCACCGCGCTGCCACCCTTTTGCAGCATCTGCTGGCCTGCCTGGGTAGCCAAAGGATTGGCTGCGGCTACCGCGTAGGTGTGGGTGGCCCATCCGGGCTTGTGTACCCAGCCGCTGGCACCTTCGGGTTGCGGTGGCGGACTGGTGCAGGCCAGCAGGCACAGGGATGTGGCCGCTAGCAGCGTGGCTAAGCGCAGCGGGGCAAGGAGCAGTGGGCGCACAGGAAGGCCTATTTTTGCTTGGGCACGCGGCCCATCAAATAGAACTCGGGGTTGGGCAGCATGCCCGACATATTGGCCATGCGGTTGGACAGGCCAAAGAAGGCGGTAATGGCGCCAATGTCCCAGATGTCTTCGTCATTGAAGCCATGGACGTGCAGGGCGGTGAAATCAGCGTCTTCAATGGTGCCGGAGTGCAGGCAGACCTTCATCGCAAAATCCAGCATGGCGCGCTGGCGCGGTGTGATGTCGGCCTTGCGGTAGTTGACGGCAACCTGGTCGGCCACCAGCGGTTTCTTTTCGTAAATGCGCAGGATGGCACCGTGCGCCACCACGCAATACAGGCAGTGGTTGGCGGCGCTGGTGGTGGTGATGATCATCTCGCGGTCGCCTTTGGAGAGGCCGGAGCCCTCGCGCAGCATCAGCGCATCGTGGTAGGCAAAAAAAGCGTGCCATTCGGCGGGCCGGCGGGCAAAGGCCAAGAAGACATTGGGCACAAAGCCCGCCTTTTCCTGCACCTCCAGAATTTTGGCCTGGATGTCGGCGGGCAGGGTGTTGAGATCGGGTAGAGGGTAGCGGGCCATGGGGTCTCCTGTGGGTGGTTTACAGCCATTATCCTTGCGGCTGTCGTTCTTTGATTTGGAGTTTTCATGAGCACACCATATGAGCAAGGCCTGGCCACGCGCAAGGCCGTGATGGGCGAGAATTTTGTGGCCACTGCCTTGGCCAATGCCACGCCGTTTACCCAACCGATTCAGGAGCACATCACCCGTGCCGCCTGGGGTGATGTGTGGCAGCGCCCTGGGCTGGACTTGAAAACCCGCAGCCTGATCACGGTGGCCATGCTCACGGCCCTTGGCAAGCAGAACGAGCTCAAAGGCCATGTGCGCGGCGCACTCAACAATGGCGTTACGGTGGAAGAGTTGCAAGAGGTTTTGCTGCACGCCACCATCTATTGCGGCGTGCCGGCAGCGGTGGAAGCTTTTCGCACCGCCAATGAGGTGGTTACGCCCAACATTCAAAGCTAAATTGGCCTCTAGCCCTCGTCGGATATACGTAAGCAGCTATGAATTACATAGTGGTGTTGTAGAGCCAATTAGCCGGGATCGGGGATTTGCGTTGGTGCAAAGCCATGGTCGTCATCGTCATTTTCATCAGACGTTGGCAGCTCAACTGGAATGTTGGCGGCCGGTGCAGTCTTCGCGGCTTGTAATGCACCCTCTTTGATCCAAAAATCCGGATCAGGCATGTGGGTATGGGGGCAGCCGCAATCGGGCGAAAACTTCCAGGTGAACAGGTAGTGCGCGCTATTGGATGTTGGGTCGAAACGGAGCAGGCCGTCCAGCATTTCCTGTTGCAGGGTTGGGGCATGCAGTACCAAGGCATCGTGCCAATGCATGATTTCCAGCTGCATCAAAAGGGCGTCACCTTGACCGGGGACGTGGACAGGTGCCAGGTCTGCGGTCACCCAGTCGGCCGGAATGCCGTGGCCTTTGAGGATGTGGTGCAGCGTCAGCCGGGCCAAGTCCCGTTGTGTGACATCAGACTGCACGGTCTGGGGCATGGTCGATGGGCCATGGTCTGGAGCAGTCTTGCCCCCTTTGCTTTTGTGGCGACCAAGAAATTCAAACATCCACGATTCCTCTCTGGTTGGTTGAAATGGGTCGTTTCAGTGTAGCGGTCGCGCCGGCGTTTGCAAGATGGCGGGTCATTATTTAGGCCCTTGGCGTTTGCGCAGGCCGGCGAACCACTGGCCGACGTCGTCCACATAGGTAAAAACGGCCGGAATCACCAACAGGCTCAGCACGGTCGAGGTCATCAGGCCGCCAATCACCGCAATCGCCATCGGCGAGCGAAAGCTCTGGTCGGCGGCGCCAAATCCGGCCGCAATGGGCATCATGCCGGCGGCCATGGCCAGCGTGGTCATGATGATGGGTCGGGCGCGCTTGTGGCAAGCATCCAGCAGGGCGTCCAGGCGGCTCAGGCCGTGTTCACGGCGCGCCAGAATGGCGTATTCCACCAGCAGGATGGAGTTCTTGGTGGCCACACCCATGAGCATGATGAGCCCGATCAGCGATGGCATGGAAAAACTCTTGTCCGCCAGCAACAGCCCCACAAAGGCGCCGCCCAACGACAGCGGCAGGGCGGTGAGGATGGTGACAGGGTGCAAAAAGCTCTTGAACAGCAGCACCAGCACGATGTAGATGCACAGTACCCCGGTCAGCATGGCCAGGCCGAAGCTGGCAAAAAGTTCCCCCATGACTTCGGCGTCGCCCACTTCCACAACCTTCACGCCGGGGGGCAGGTTTTTGATGGACGGAAGGTTCTGGGCCAGGGTGGTGATGTCGCCCAGCGGCATGCCGGAGAGCTCGATCTCAAAGGTGATGTTGCGCGAACGGTCGTAGCGGTCGATCACGGCTGGCCCACTGGACAGGCTTAGCGTGGCAACCTGGCTGAGCATTACCGGGCCTTTGACACCGGGCACGGCCAGGCGGCCCAGCAGGTCCAGATCGGTGCGAGCTGCGCTGTCGAGCTTGACCACGATGGGTATCTGGCGCTGGCTCAGGTTGAGTTTGGGCAAGGCGGCATCAAAGTCGCCCACTGTGGCAATGCGCAAGGTGTCGCCAATGGCGGTGCTGGTAACCCCGCTGTCGGCAGCGCGGGCAAAGTCGGGGCGCACGGCAATTTCCGGGCGTACCAGGCTGGCACTGGTTCCGATGTTGCCCAGGCCGGGGATGGTGCGCAGGTCTTTTTCCACTGCCAGTGCGGCTGTGGCAAGTGTGGCGGCATCGTCACCGGTGAGCACCAGAATGTACTTCTCGCCCGAGGCGCCCAGGCCAACCTTGCTGCGCACGCCGGGCAAGGGTTCCAGTGCCGTGCGAAGTGCCTGCTCAATGCCCTGCTTGCGGGGGCGCTTGCCGCGCTCATCCAGCAGAATGGTCAGCGTGGCCTTGCGGGTTTCTGCCGCGCCCTGGGGTGCAAACGGGTCGCCACCGGCCGTGCCGCCGCCAATGGTGGTGTAGACGCTTTGCACATGGGGCACGGCAGCTATCAGGTGGCGCGCGGCTTCGGCAGTGTCTTGGGTCTGGGCCAACGTGGCGCCAGGGGCCAGCTCCAGGTAGACCTGGGTTTGCGAGTTGTCGTCGGGCGGAATGAAGCCCTTGGGCAGCAGGGGAATCAGCATCAGCGAGCCAATGAAGAAAGCGCCAGCAGCCAGCAAGGTGATGAGCCGGTGCTTCACGCACCAGGCGGCGCCGCGCATATAGAGCGTCATCCAGCGCGGCTCTTTCGGAGTTGTGACGATGGGCTGCAGGATGTAGGCGGACATCATGGGCGTTAGCACCCGCGCCACCAAGAGGGATGCCGCCACCGCCAACGCAGCGGTCCAGCCAAATTGCTTGAAGAACTTGCCGGCAATGCCGCTCATAAAGGCGGTGGGCAGGAACACGGCAATCAGGGTAAAGGTGGTAGCAATCACGGCCAGGCCGATTTCATCGGCCGCTTCCATGGCCGCCTGGTAGGGCGTCTTGCCCATGCGCAGGTGGCGCACGATGTTTTCAACCTCCACAATGGCATCGTCCACCAGAATACCGATCACCAGGGATAGCGCCAGCAGCGTGATCACGTTGATGGAAAAACCCAGGTAGTTCATGCCGATGAATGCCGGAATGGCCGACAGCGGCAGCGCCACAGCCGATACAAAGGTGGCGCGCCAATCGCGCAGAAACAGCCACACCACCAGCACCGCCAGCGCGGCGCCTTCATACAGCAGGTGCATGGAGCCGGTGTATTCCTCTTCCACTGGCGTCACAAAATTGAATGCCTCGGTGATGTCGATCTCGGGGTGCTGCAGCCGCAATTCGGCCAGCGCCTGTTGCACGGCGGCACCCACTTCGACCTCGCTGGAGCCTTTGCTGCGGGCCACTTCAAAGCCCACTACCGGCTGGCCATTGAGCAGGGCGGCCGAGCGTGGCTCGGCAATGGTGTCGATGATGGTGGCCACTTGGTCCAGGCGCACGTGGCGGCCATCACTCAGGGCCAGGTCCAGCGCGCCGAGTTCACTGGCGGAGGACACCGCAGCCAGCGTGCGCACGGGTTGTTCGCTGCCACCCAGATCGGTGCGACCGCCCGTGGAATCCTGCTGCACCTGGCGCAATTGGCGCGAGATATCGGCAGCCGTGGCCCCTAACGCTTGCAGGCGCAACGGGTCCAACGCCACCTGCACCTGGCGATCGGCACCGCCAACGCGGTTGACAGCGCCCACGCCCCGCACCGAGAGCAGCCGTTTGGTGATGGTGTTGTCCACAAACCAGCTCAGGGCTTCATCGTCCATGCGCTTGGAACCCACGGTGAAGGCAAGCACTGGCTGACCCGAGAGGTTGAGCTTGTTGACGATGGGGTCGCGCAGGTCCGCCGGCAGGTCGCCACGCACCTTGGAAACAGCCGAGCGCACATCATCCAGCGCTTCCTGGCCGGACTTCTCCAGCCGGAACTCGGCAGTGACGGTGACACCACCGTCTTGCACCTTGGAGTAAATGTGTTTGAGACCTTCCAGCGTGGCAATGCTGTTTTCCAGCTTGCGCGCCACTTCGGTCTCCATTTGCGCTGGCGCAGCACCAGGCAGGGACGCCACCACCACGATGGTGGGCAGGTCCAGATCGGGAAACTGCTGTACTTTCATGGCATTGAAGGACAGGATGCCCGCAAAGGTGAGCATCACGAACAGCATCACCCCGGCAATCGGGTTTTTGATCGACCACGCAGAAACATTCATGGCAAGTGCTCCTTACTTTGTAGCAGCTTGCGCAGGTTTGACGAGGGCTAGAGCGTTATTAACCCGTACCGTATCGCCGTCGTTGAGAAAACCGGCACCGACCACGGCGATGGTGGTATCCGCCGTCAGGCCCTGGCTGATTTCCACCTGTTCGCCAATGCGCCGACCCACCTCGACCTTCTGCTGACTGATGCGGTTGTTGGCGTCGACCTTGAACACGTAGTTAAAGCCATCCCGCGCCACCACCGCCTGCTGTGGCACGGTTAGCGCAGCCGATGAGCCCAATTCGAACTCGCCGCGCGCAAACATGCCAGCCTTGACGGTGGCTGCAGTGGCAGGTGTTGTCGCCAGGTCCACGTAAACCAGCGCGTTGCGGCTCACTGGATCAACTGTGGGTGCCACAGTGCGGACTTTGCCTTCCACTTTGGTGCCGCTGGCGGCTGTCACGCTCACCGGCGTGCCGGGTTTGATGCGTGCCAGTTCGCTGGAGATCACTTCGGCCCGCCACTCCAGGCGGCCCTGGCGGATCAGTCGAAACAGCTCGGTACCGGCACCGACCACCGCGCCAACGGTGGCCATGCGGGCGGAAATGATGCCGTTGTCTGGCGCCACAATTTGGGTGTTTTTGAGCCGAATTTGCTGCACGGCCAGCAGCGCGCGGGCGCTTGCCAGCCGTGCTTTGGCAGTTTGCTCGCCGGTGAGCAATAGGCTGATTTGCTGTTTACTCATCATGCCGTTGGCTTCAAACGCGCGGGCTCGCTCGGCGTTGGCTGCGGCATCGGCGGCCATGGCCTGCGCCTCTGCCACGCCGGCCTTGGCCTGCGCCACATCGGCGGCTACGCTTTCTGACGCCAGCACGGCCAGCACCTGGCCACGTTGCACTGGGTCGCCCACATTGACGCGTACCTCAGACAGGCGCAATCCGTTGGCTTCAGATCCCACACTGGCTTCCTGCCAGGCTGCAATATTGCCGTTGGCCGCCAGGCGCAGTGGCAGCGTGCTCAGGGCGGGGTGCGCAGCGGTTACCGTCAACGACGGCTTGGCGGCGCTGTTGCCAGCAGCAGAAGCTGGTGGTTGTTGGGCCAGGGAAGAGTGGGTGACGGCTGTACCCAGCAGCAGGGTGATGATGAAGGCTGCAGTGTGACTAAAACGCATGGTTGTGTAACTCAAAATGTAAGCAATTTGTGGACCAGATCGGCGGCGGTGGCGGCTTTGTACTTGCGCATCAATCGGGCACGGTAGATTTCCACGGTGCGGTGGCTAATGTCCAGAGTTTTGCCTATCTGTTTGGACGTCAGGCCCTGCATCAGGTAGGCGGCTACCTCGCGTTCGCGGGCGGTCAATTCTGCCTTGACCGGGCGGCGCTCGCTCAGATCTTCAAAACACCAGATACCGGACTCGTGTGGTTCATCGCGGTTCAGAGCGCTGCCGGTCACGTGGCACCAAAAGGCCTCGCCCTTGAGGCGTCCGTCGACCCTGCGCATGATGCGGTCATCCGCATAGGTGCCGTTGCGGTTGATAATGGGAATGATGCGTGCGCCCGTGCGCTCGAACTCGTCTGCGCTGGGGTAGAGCACCAAAAATGATTGTCCAATGAGCTGCTCGCGTGTGGTTCCAAACATCTCACACAGGCGCTGGTTACAGTCCATGATGGTGCGGTTGCGCGAAAGGGCAAGCCCCACGGGGGCCAGATCAAAGGCGATGCGGTAATCAATGTTCATGGGCAATGCGGGTCAGACCACTCGTGCAACGACATGCTCTGACTCAACTGATACGGGTTGGGCTTTACGAAAAACTACGTAGACAGATAAGTAGTATCGTACGGTAATTGATTCTTCACAGGAGACAGGTGTAATGAACAAGGTATATCCCAGCGCGGCCGCCGCGCTTGAGGGCATTGTCAAAGACGGCCAGATGCTGGCGGTTGGTGGTTTTGGTCTGTGTGGCATACCCGAGGCGCTGATTGAGGCGCTCAAGGACACGGGCGTGAAAAACCTGACGGTGATTTCCAACAATGCCGGCGTGGATGGTTTTGGCCTGGGCAAGCTGCTGGAAACCCGCCAGATCAAGAAGATGATTTCCAGCTACGTGGGCGAGAACAAAGAGTTCGAGCGCCAATTCCTGGCAGGTGAACTGGAGCTGGAATTTACGCCCCAGGGCACGCTGGCCGAGAAACTGCGCGCCGGTGGTGCCGGCATTCCCGCATTCTTTACCAAGACCGGTGTGGGCACCATCGTGGCGGATGGAAAAGAGTTGCGCGAGTTTGGCGGTGAGATGTATGTCATGGAACACGCCCTGGTGCCCGAAGTGGCGCTGGTCAAGGCGCACCGGGCCGACAAGTCGGGCAACCTGCAGTTCCGCCTGACGGCACGCAACTTCAACCCTGCTGCGGCCATGGCCGGCAAGATCTGTGTGGTGGAAGTCGAAGAAGTGGTGGAAGTGGGTGACATGGTGCCCGATCAGGTGCACCTGCCCGGTATTTACGTGCACCGCATCGTGCACAACCCCCACCCCGAGAAGCGCATCGAGAAGCGCACAGTTACCGCTAACAAATAACTTTGCGGGACAGACCTTTAGCTCTGTCCCCAACTGATTAGGAGATTTTGATCATGGCATGGACACAAGACCAAATGGCGGCCCGGGCTGCTCAGGAGCTGGAAGACGGCTTCTACGTCAACCTGGGCATTGGCATTCCTACGCTGGTCGCCAATTTTGTACCCGCCGACAAAGAGGTGTGGCTGCAATCCGAGAATGGCATGCTGGGCATTGGCCCGTTCCCAACCGAAGACGAAGTGGATGCCGACCTGATCAACGCCGGCAAGCAGACCGTGACCACACTCAAGGGCTCCAGCATCTTTGGCAGCCACGAAAGCTTTGCCATGATCCGTGGTGGCAAGATCAACCTCAGTATTCTGGGTGCCATGCAGGTGAGCGAGCAGGGCGACCTGGCAAACTGGATGATTCCCGGCAAGATGGTCAAGGGCATGGGTGGTGCCATGGATCTGGTGGCGGGCGTCAAGCGCGTCATCGTCTTGATGGAGCACGTGGCCAAAAAGAAAGACGGCAGCACCGACCTGAAAATTTTGCCCCAATGCACCTTGCCACTGACCGGCGTGGGCGTGGTGGACCGCATCATTACCGATCTGGCGGTGATGGATGTGACCCCGCTGGGCCTCAAGCTGGTGGAACTGGCGCCTGATGTGACCCGTGAAGAGTTGCAAGCCAAGACGGGTGTGCCGCTGGTTTAAGTCTAGTCGTGCAAGCGGAGCGCATCGCGCTACCGCTGTTCACGCAGGCGTGACCCATGTGACGCCGGGTGGCGAAAGCCCTGCCGGCTGATGATAAGGATATTGGGCATGAATCAGGGTTACCCGAGGTTGTTGGGAGACATTGGCGGCACCAATGCGCGCTGGGCGTGGCAGGAGTCTGCTGGTGCCGATCTGGAAGACATTTCGGTGCAACCCTGTGAGGCCAACGCTTCGCTACAAGACTCGGCTTCGAGCTATCTCCTTACCCATGGGCGCAAGCAGCCACGCTGGGCCTGTATTGGGATTGCAGCGGCCGTTACGGGTGATGCTGTGCACATGACCAACAGCAGTTGGCGTTTTTCGATTTCGGAATTTAAGGAGGCGCTGGGGCTGGAGCGCTGCCTAGTCATCAATGATTTCACGGCGTTGGCGTTGAGTTTGCCAGCCCTCAAACCGGTGGACCTTCGGGCTGTGGGTGGGGGTGTGGCAATGCCTGGGGCTGCGATTGCATTGCTGGGTCCTGGTACTGGCCTCGGGATATCCGGTTTGGTACGCGGTGCAGGCGGCGGCTATACCGCGCTGAGCGGCGAAGGCGGGCACGCCACCCTTGCGGCGATGGATGCGCAGCAGGCCCAACTGCTGGGCATTCTGCGTCAGCGGTTTTCGCATGTCAGCGCTGAGCGGGTACTGTCGGGCGCAGGGCTGGTGAACCTGTACCAGGCGCTGTGCACGTTGCACGGCTGCGCGACGCGGGACCTGCAGCCCGCCGATGTGACCGATTGCGCCATCACCGCTTCGGACGAGCAGTGTGTGCAAACCGTGCGTTATTTCACCCAATTTCTGGGCGGAGTAGCCGGCAATTTGGCGTTGACGCTGGGGGCACTGGGTGGTGTCTACGTTGGAGGGGGCATCGTGCCCCGACTGGGTGCCGCGTTTGACGAGGCGCTGTTTCGCCAGAGCTTTGAGGACAAGGGCCGCTACCGGCAGATGCTGGTCGACATTCCGGTGTGGGTCATTACAGCGTCCACGCCAGCCTTGGTGGGGGCTAGTTGCGCGCTGGATTCACTGATCGAGACGTAATCAGCCTGTAGCCCTCGCCGAATAGACGTATAAAGCTATTTAAATGATAGCAATTGTAGTCATGTAGAACGTCGACAATTGGACCATGAACCGCACTATTTTCTATGCCTTGGCTGCTGCTGCGCTGTTTGGCGCCAGCACGCCGTTTGCAAAGCGCTTGGATGGAGAGATGTCGCCGGTCTTACTGGCTGGGCTGTTGTATTTGGGTAGTGGCGTTGGGCTGTCGATTGCGCGAATTGTTCGCGATGGCGGTTGGCAATCACCGCGTTTGCACCGATCGGAATGGCCCTGGTTACTGGGCGCCATTTTGTTGGGTGGTGTTGTAGGCCCGGTTGCCATGATGTGGGGTCTGCGCACCACCAGTGGGTCTGCCGCGTCGCTGCTCCTGAATCTGGAGGCGGTGCTGACCGCAGTCATTGCCTGGGTGGTTTTCCGTGAGAACGCCGGGCGCCGCATGATTTTTGGCATGGCTGCCATTGTGGCGGGTGGCCTGTTGCTGGCGTGGCCCGGCACTGCATCCTCGTCATCGAATTGGAGTGGCCCGCTGCTGGTCGCACTGGCCTGCCTGTGCTGGGGAATCGACAACAATCTGACCCGCAAGGTATCGGCGTCGGATGCACTGTTCATCGCCGCCAGCAAGGGGATGATTGCGGGGCTGGTGAACACGGTATTGGCCCTTAGTCAGGGCGCTAGCCTGCCGGAAATTTCCATCACTCTGGCCACCATGGCGGTAGGCCTGTTGGGGTATGGGGTCAGTCTGGTGCTGTTTGTGTTGGCCCTGCGCGGCCTGGGCACGGCGCGCACGGGCGCCTACTTTTCGACGGCGCCGTTTTTGGGTGCCATGGTTGCGCTTGTCGTGTTTGGAGAGTCTGCTTCCCCCGCTTTCTGGGTGGCTGCGCTGCTGATGGCCATTGGCGTGGTCTTGCACTTGACCGAAAACCATGAACATGTCCATACCCATGAACCGATGGAGCATTTGCATTCACATGTGCATGATGCGCACCACCAGCACACGCACGCCTTTGCCTGGGATGGCGATACGCCGCATATGCACTTGCATCGGCATGCCACCGTCAACCATAGACATCCGCATTACCCGGACATCCACCACCAGCACAGCCATTAGTTCCGCAGCTTTGATGGAGCGTATACCTAGAATCCGGCGTTGGTCAGAGCGATCAGTGGTATCCAACCCCCATCACGTAGTCGCGTAGCAGCGACTCCTCGATCTTGACCTCCTGCAGAAGAACGCCAAGTGCGTCGCGCGCATTGAGTACACCGACCGGTTGGCCATCCGCGTCAGCAATCGGAATGTTCTTCAAATTGCGTGATTTCATCTTCGCCCACACCTCGTGCACGAGGTCGCCCGGAGCGCACTGCAAGACCTCAGTGCTCATCACCAAGGCGGCTGCAGTCGTGCAGGCGGCGCCTTGGCACTCCCCGATTCGGGCTACGACATCAGTCTTTGTGATGACGCCAACCATGGCACCATTTTCCCCACAGACGATGACGAGATCGGTTCCTGCGCAAAGCAGCCGGGCTGCTTCATGCAACGGCGCCTTGTCCGAAATTGTCACCAGCCGCGCACGCGATGCCGGTAGCAGTTGCTGGACGAACACGCTTTGATCGCGGAAGCTTGTTGCTTTCGCCGGGCTACTTGCAGCAGATGCCATGTAGGCCTCCTTCGGTTGACTTTGCCGCAGCAGCCTTTCGAATGAAAAACGATATCGGGCTCGCCTGGATGGTGGTCGTGTTCGGCGATCGAATACATGGTGTTGTCAGCGTTGGTGCCCAGCTTGTGAACACCGGTGACGGTGCCGTGGCCGATTGCACTGCGGTAATGCCAGGTTACGGAAGTGCCCTTGGGAATGGCCTTGAACGTGGCTGTTTTTTTGACAGGCATGGCGGTGTGCTCCTAATGTAGACCTCCGGGTCATTTCATTTTGGCGAAATCGGCGGATGGACATCGAGGCCGCCAGCACCTTCCTCAATACCGGCGATTTTCAGGCGAATGCGCTCGATAGCGTGCACGGGCTCTAGCCCCTTCGGACAAACCTCGGCACAGTTCATGATCGTGCGGCAGCGGAACAGTCGGTAGGGGTCGTGGTTGAGGTCGGCAAGCCGCTGCTCGGTGCCCCGGTCGCGGCTGTCGAAGATGAAGCGGTAAGCCTGAAGCAGGCCCGACGGGCCGACAAATTTCTCAGGGTTCCACCAATACGACGGGCACTGGCTGGTACAGCATGCGCAGAGGATGCACTCGTAGGCGCCGTTCAGCTTCTCGCGCTCGGCCGGCGACTGCAAGCGCTCCTTCTCGGGCGGTGGCTCATCGTTGATCAGATAGGGCGTGATCGATTCGTACTGCTTGAAGAACTGCGTCATGTCGACAATCAGGTCACGAATGATCGGGAAACCTGGCAGTGGCCGAATAACGACTGGCTCGTGCAATCCGCGCACGGGCGTGATGCATGCCAAACCGTTGCGACCGTTGATGTTCATCGCATCAGACCCACACACGCCTTCGCGGCAGGACTTTCTGAGGGAAAGTGAGTTGTCCTGTTCCTTCAGGCGCAGCAAAACGTCCAGGAGCATGCGATCGGAGTCGGCAAGCACGATGTCGAAGTCCTGCAAGTAGGGGCGCTCGTCGTGGTCAGGGTCATAGCGGGAAATCGAAAATTTCATGGGAGGCTTTTCCGTTAGGCCGTTGCGGGTCAGCTATGCAAGCGAAGCAGGATCACCAAAGCCCAGACGCCAAGACCGAACAGGCCCAAGGCGACCAGCGCAAGCAACACGTTGCGCACGACGGTCGGTTTGGCGTAGTCGAGCAGAACATCGCGAAGGCCAACCCACATGTGACTGAGTAAAGCAGCAAAAAAGAGAAGAAAAGCGAGCGTGATGCCCGGATGCGCGACCCAAGCCCGCCACTGCGCATGGCCTGCCAGCGGATGGACAGCCATGGATACCAGGACAAAGATAAGAAAGACCAGCATGCAGACAGCGCTTGCACGCTGCACCCACCAGGCGCGCAGGCCGGTGAACCGACTGCGCGAACGGTGGTTTGGGCTGGCTGACATGCCCTTCACCACACCACCACGACAGCGAGTAGTGCCACTGCCACGCCCGCCAGATTCACGAACAGGGCGCTCTTACGCGCCGAACGCAATGGAGAGCCTATATCGAAATCGCTGAGCAGGTGCCGCACACCACCGAGAAGGTGGTGTGCCAGCGCCCAGACGGCAATCACCACCGCAGCCTTGAAAGCGAAGTGCTCCGATAGCTCTGCGACACGCGCAAAACCGATCTCGTCACCCAGTGACATTGCAAACAGATAGATCGCCGCCGGAACGGTCATCGCCAGAATGACGCCGCTGATCCTGTGCCCAATAGAAGTCAGCGCGCCGACCGGCATTGCGATCTGCGTCAGGTTCAGAAACATGGGGCGTTGCGGCCGCAATGAATCGATTAAGTGCTTCACGTCGGGCTTAGGGACAAGTGCGAACTGGTTTGCAGGATGATCTTTGCACAGAACGGGGGCAGGAGCAACTGTTTGCTTTGCATCGGCAAATTGCCTGTCAACGCGCAGACGCGGTGCCTGGACTTGTGTAAGCTGGGACCGTCCAATGCGACAGGTTAAGAAATCACAAGGAGCAGATCATGAAGTTCACCAACCCGTTCTCTTTGCAGTGCACCGATCACAGGGTGGCGACGTGACCGCGTCGTTGATGCAGACGCCGGAATTCTTCGACCAGGCGCCATCCATCGTCATGGTCGACGCGCTGGCGCGGACCTTGGGCGCTGCGCAAGGCGGCGTCATCGAATACTGCTACCTGGACGCCGTCAAGCTGGCTGGGCATTCGTGCCCGACTGTGGCAGGTGCCTGGTTGATGACGCGCGTGGCGCTGGCCCGACTTTACCCCGGACAGACGCCGCACCGTGGTGAAGTGCGCGTTGCCATGCGCGGGCCGCAAGACGAGGGTGTAGTCGGCGTGATCGCCAGCGTGGCCGGGTTGGTTACCGGCGCAGCCGGCAGCGGAGGGTTTCAGGGCTTGGCCGGTCGCCATACGCGGCGGGACCTGATGACTTACGGCGTGCCAATGCGTGGCGAGATGCGCTTCACGCGGTTGGACAACGGCCAGAGTGTCGAGGTGTCGCACCACCCCGAGGCAGCGGCACGCCCGGCGGAATTGCGGATGCAGATGCAGGCCGCGCTGGCACCCCAGGCAACCACCGCCCAGATTGATGCCTTTGGGCAGACCTGGCAAGGCTGGGTGCGCGCCATGTTGATCGACCACGCGGACGACCCTGAGCTAATCACAGTAGAAGACTGAACGCCCAGGGCCCGTCGTATTTGAAATGATCAATACGGCGCATAACAATGCGGTTTTTTAGGCACGATACGGCGTTGCGCCGTAGTAGTCATGGATGTTCTTTTCCCAGGTAGAGTCAGCCATGTTGGGCCAATTGTCGGCGTCGAAACCGGGTGCGTCTTTGAGACGCTCTTTTTCGACGTTCATTGTGTAGCGCTTGTTGGTTGTATCCAGGGTCAATGCGCTCCATGGCACTGCAAACAATTTCTCGCCCATTCCCAAAAATCCGCCGAATGACAACACGGCATAGGCGACGCGGCCTGTGCGTGTGTCGAGCATGATTTCTTTGATGTCGCCCAGGTCTTCACCTTTTCCGTTGTAGACATCATTGCCAATCAAGGTGTTGGCTCCCATGAGAGCGGGGCCAGTGCCAGTGATCAAGTCGCTTGAATGCTATTAAAAATATAGCAATATATTCATATTATTCGAGGGCTAGAGGCCGACTTTCCTTCAGATGTTTCTGAAGGGTCAAAATCAACCGGATCCCACTGTCTAGGCTGCGTGTCGTGCCGCACAGACTGGTGCGGTGGTGTCCGTTATCTTGGGATCCAGGTCAGTGCGTTTCCATTTGCAACGCGTGCAGGCCACGGTAACTATTTCGGAAAAAGGGAAAACTCCATGATGAAATTTCGCAAAACCATGCTCGCCGCCATCTGCGTTGGATTGCTTGTGGGCATCGGCGCGCCGCTGACTGCCACCGCTCAAGTGCGCGTCTATTTCAATAATGCACCTCCGGAACCCCGCTATGAAGTGGTTCCCGCGCCACGCCGTGGTTATGTCTGGTCTGCCGGCTATTGGGACCTCCGCGGCCATCGGCACGTCTGGCGTGCAGGCCACTGGGAACGGGCCCGCCGTGGCTATTACATGAACCAACCCACCTGGACGCAGAATGGCGACCGCTGGGAACTGCGCCGTGGGCACTGGAACCGTGGCGACAATGACCACGACGGCGTGCGCAACGGCAAGGACCGCGCTCCGAACAACCCCTACGTCCAATAGGAATGCTAGAAAGAAGGTAGCGAGTTTTACGCAATTCGCCCAAGACCTTTGGCTTCTGCTTGGTGCTGGGCCGGCACTACACTACGTCTCGTGAACCCACAAACCAACCACCACAGCCGTCGCCAGATTCTGGCGGTGGCCGCTGCAGTAGTGCTGGGCGCATTGGCACTGGCCGCAGTGGTCTGGCTGCGCGGCCCGCAGGTCGATGTGATTGAAGTGCACCGCGCGCCCTTGGTGCGCACCCTGCAGTTTTCTGCCCGTGTGGCCACACTCTCGCGCGTGGACGTTGGTAGCACCGTGACGGGGCGCGCGGCCGAGGTACGCGTGATGGAAGGCGCCACCGTGCACGCAGGCGATGTGCTGGTGCAGCTCGAAGACCAGGAAGGACGCGCCGCGCTGGCGCAGGCCGAGGCCGCAGAGCAGCAAGCGCGTGCGCGCCTGGCCGGGTTGCGCAGCAGCGCCCGCACAACGGCCCAAGCAACTTTGGCACAAGCCCAAGCCACCGAGCGCACCGCCCAGGCGGCCTTGACGCGGGCGCAGCAACTGGTAAGTCAGGGTTTTTACAGCCCCGCGCAGCTCGACGAGGTACGCCGCACTGCGACCGTGGCGCAGGAGCAGGTGCGCAGCGCCAGTGCCCAGGTGCAGGCCAATGCCGATGGGGGCACCGACCTGGTACAAGCGCAGGCCCAGTTGGAAGCCGCCCACGCGGCCAAGACAGCGGCGCAGGCGCGCCTTGCGCAGGCCACACTGCGCGCCCCCACCGATGCCCGCGTGCTGATTCGCGCCGTAGAGCCGGGCCAGATCGTGCAGCCTGGCAAGGCCTTGCTGAGTCTGGCGTTGGTCGGGCCGACGCAACTTGTTGCGCAAGTGGACGAACGGTTCCTGGAGCAGTTGCGGCCCGGCCAGAGCGCCACCGTGCTGGCAGACGCCTTTCCTGCCCAGCGCTTCTCGGCACGCGTGCTGAGTTTGGCGCCTGCTGTGGACGCGCAGCGCGGCGCCATCGAAGTGAAATTTGCGCTCACCGGCGATGTGCCAGCTTTTCTGCGGGAAGACATGACGCTGTCCGTAGAGGTTGAAACTGCCCGGGTGGATGCCGCTCTGGTGTTGCCGCAATCGGCGCTGCGTGCGCCTGCGCAAGGCAATCAGGCCGAGGTGTTGGTGGTGCAGGATGGTCGTGCGGTTGCGCGCAGCGTGCGCTTGGGTCTGCGCACCCTTGGCGCTGTGGAAGTACAAGAAGGTTTGACTGAGGGTGATGCCGTGCTGCAAAGTGGCGGCGCGGCAGCGGGTGGGCGTGTGCGTCCCCATGTGGTGGATTGGCATCCAGCCGCCACGCAACTGGCAGCCAAAGCGGAAGATGCTGGCGGGGCTATGGCCAACGCCATGGGGCGTTGAATCCCATGCTCTGGCCTGGCTTTGAATTCCGCGTGGCGCTGCGCTTTCTGCGCGAGGGGCGCATGCAGACGGTGCTGATCATTGTGGGCGTTGCCGCTGGTGTGGCGGTGATTGCCTATATCTCGGCGCTGATCAACGGCCTGCAGGCCAACACGCTGGCCAAGACGCTGGGCGCGCAAGCGCACATCACGCTCAAGGCGCCCGACGATTTGGTCTTGCCCGCTGCTGTATTGCTGCCGGGCACCACGGTTCTGAGCGAAACCCAGCCGCGCGCCCAGCGCTTGCGTTCCATCGCCAACTGGCAGGCGCTGCTGCCGCTCCTTGAAAAGCTACCCAATGTGGCTGGCGTGTCGCCCATGGTTTCGGGCGCAGGGTTGGCGTTGCGCGGCGAAGCGGTGCAGGCCATCGCACTGATGGGTGTGGACCTGGACCGTTACGACCGGGTGGTGGGCCTGCGCAGCAAGGTGGTCAGCGGTACTGCCCGGCTGGAGCCCGGCGAATCTATTCTGGGGCGCGAGCTGGCGCAAGACTTGGGCGTGCGTGTGGGCGACCGGCTCACGGTGCAGACGGGGCAGCGCAGTGAGTCGTTGCGCGTGACCGCATTGGTGGACCTCGGCGTGAAAGACTTGAACCGCCGCACCGTCATCGTGCCGCTGCGCGCGGCGCAAAACCTGCTGGCGCTGCCCGGAGGAGCCACCAGCCTGGACCTGACGCTGAATGACGTGTGGGTGGCGCAGACCATGGCGCGCGATCTGCGTGCGCAGTTTCCCTACAAGATCGAGAGCTGGCAGGAGAGTAATGCCCAGTTGGTCTCCGCACTCAACGCTCAGTCGGTCAGTACCAGCATCATTCGCGGTGTGGTGTTGGCCGTGGTGGTGTTGGGCATTGCCAGCGTGCTGGTGGTGTCGGTGGTGCAAAAGCAGCGCGAGATCGGCATCCTGCGCGCCATGGGCGCCACGCGCGGGCAGGTGATGCGGCTGTTTTTGGTGCAGGGCGCCGTGGTGGGCGCGGTAGGCTCGGCGCTGGGGATTCTGCTGGCGGTGGTGCTGATCTTTTTGTTCACCCGCTATGTGCGTGGGTCCGACGGCCTGCCGCTGTTTGACATCAGCCTGCCGCCGGGCACCGCGCTGCAGGTTGCGCTGGTTGCAACGGTGTGTGGCGTGCTGGCTGCCATTGCGCCTGCACGGCGCGCTGCCCGGCTCGATCCGGCGCAGGCCATTCGCATTTGAGAATGGCCATGCCTGCACCCCCAACTGGCGGTGGCCTGATAGATTTGTCGGGCATCAAGAAGAGCTACAACATTGGCCGCCCCAGCGAAGCTGAGGTGCTGCATGGGCTGGACCTGCAAATAGCTACGGGCGAATTTATTGCGCTCATGGGGCCGTCTGGTTCGGGTAAAAGCACGCTGCTCAACATCCTTGGCCTGCTTGAGCACGCCACGGCGGGGCAATATCTGCTGCAAGGCCAGGCGGTGCAAGACCTGGATGACGCCCAGCTCACGTTGTTACGCCGGCAGACACTGGGCTTTGTGTTTCAGTTTCACCATTTACTGCCGGCGTTCTCGGCGCTGGAGAACGTCACCTTGCCTGCGCTGATGAGTGAGGGCAGTGTGAACAGCGTGCAGAATGAACGCGCCCGCAGCCTGCTCGATGCTGTGGGCCTTGCCAATGCCATGGACAAGCGTCCGGGCGAGCTTTCTGGCGGTATGCAGCAGCGCGTGGCCATTGCCCGTGCGCTGGTGCTGGAGCCGCCGTTGGTGCTGGCCGACGAGCCCACTGGCAATCTCGACACCGCAACTTCATCGGATGTATTTGCACTGCTGCGCCGCATTCACGAAGAGCGCGGCACCAGCTTTATCGTCGTCACGCACGACCCGCGTCTGGCCGTTCGCTGCGACCGCTTGGTTGAACTGGTCGATGGCCGCATC
The DNA here is from genome assembly GCF_016705985.1 of Candidatus Aalborgicola defluviihabitans. Classification (NCBI taxonomy): domain Bacteria; kingdom Pseudomonadati; phylum Pseudomonadota; class Betaproteobacteria; order Burkholderiales; family Comamonadaceae; genus Allorhodoferax (SeqCode); species Candidatus Aalborgicola defluviihabitans. The sequence continues at coordinate 175,745 of NZ_JADJKN010000006.1, read as the reverse complement.
GCCCGCGACGAGGCCATTGTGGCGGGCACAGAGCCGGTACATTGACAACGCTTCGTTGATAATAAGTGCATGCATTTCGCCCCATTTCGCGTGCGCGTGTTGACAATCATTGGGTTGTGCAGCGGCCTGATTGGCTCTGGCGCATGGGCTGCGACTTGTGTGAAGTCGCTGCGTTGGGTGGATATTCCTCCCTACGCGTTCAAGGACTCTGACGGCGAGATCCGCGGTTTGCATGTTGAGTTGGCAACAGTGGCGCTTAAACGCGTGGGCTGTGATGTGCGCTTGGTAGAAATGCCCTGGGTGCGGGCGGTAGTAGAACTGCAAAGGGGGCGTCTGGACCTGCTGCCAGGTACCGCAGACACGCAAGAGCGCGCCGCCTTTGCCTTGTTTTCCCGCCCCACCAACAGCGCCCGCAATGTGCTCTTCATAGCTACCCAGGTGGAGGCCCGTTACAACCCGAATGCGCTGGCCGACATCATCGGTACCGATTTTCGCTTGGCGGTTCAGCGCGGTTCCACCTATGGCCCCGTTTACGACATTCTGCTGAAAAAGCCCGAGTTCGTCCAACGTCTCACCTTTGTTACTTCGCAAGAATCCGCCGTGCGGATGCTGTCGGCAGGCCGTGTGGAAGGATTTCTGGGTGACGAACTGTCGGGCTTTGACCGCGTCCACAGAATGGGGCTAAAAGACAGCATAAAACGCAGCAAGGTAGTTGTCTCCGAGGACGCAGACCGCATCGCTTTCAGCAAGGCAACCAATGACGCCGCTTTTGTCAAACGCTTTGACGGCGCCCTGGAATCCATGGTGTCGGATGGCACCTACAAACAGATTTTGGAGCGCTACCTGGATTGCCCAGTTAGGATGGACAGGCTGGGCTGTCAATAGCAGCCACGCACCCACCGTGACTGGGTCAATGGCGGCTTGGCTACCTTTGGTTACCTCAAATTCTCTGGCGGGTCGTCGCGCAGGCAGGTGCGGACGTTAAGTAGACTCACTCTACTGGAGAAACGAGATGAAGAAATTTGTGGTTTTGGCGCTGATGGCCGGCTCCCTGGTGCCAGCGCTGGCGCTGGCGCAAACCTCAGTAGGCATGTCCATCGGCATCAATCAGCCGGGTGTGTATGGCCGCATTGACATTGGCGGTTTTCCCCAACCGCGATTGATCTATCCGCAACCGATGGTGATTCGGCAGTCGCCTATCGCGGTGTACCAGCAACCCATCTATTTGTATGTACCACCCGGGCACCAGAAGAACTGGGCCCAGCACTGCGCGCGCTACAACGCCTGCGGCCAGCCGGTTTACTTTGTGCAGGAGCAATGGGTGCGGGAACGCTACGAAGAACGCCGTGGTTACCAGAGGCGTGGTTACCGGGACAATGACCGCGGCCATGACCGCGATGACCATGACCGTGGGCGAGGCCACGGCAAAGGTAATCGGGACTAGATCGGATCGATCCGGCTACTTCAGGCCTTTGCCGGAAAACAAGATGACTTTGTCACCCGCATACTGCACGCTGATGGTCTGTGCCTCATTGCCCCAGGTGCAACTAGCCATGCCCAGCGCGCCCGAACACTCTTTAGGCGCGCCCAGCAGAGCTTCGACATCGCTTTTAGCCATGCCAAATTGCAGCTTGGCGTAATTGTCCTGGTTGACCTTGCTGCAGGCAACCAGCGCCAGTAGACAGGCGATCAGGATGAGTGGGCGATAGGACAAAAGATCATCTCCATAGATTGAAGCCGTTGACATGAACGGCTTGGAGCGGGCGATGGGAATCGAACCCACGTTATTTGCTTGGGAAGCAACAGTTCTACCATTGAACGACGCCCGCATTGGGTGAATTCTAGCGTTGAATATCTCCAATACAGAGGTACTTGATCTCCACATAGTCATCCATGCCAAAGTGCGAACCTTCGCGGCCCAGCCCGGATTGCTTGACGCCGCCAAAGGGCACGTGCTCGGTGGCCAGAATGCCCACGTTGATGCCCACCATGCCGTACTCCAGCGCCTCGCCCACGCGGTAGATGCGCCCTATGTCGCGACTGTAGAAGTAGCTGGCCAGCCCGAACTCGGTATTGTTGGCCGCATCAATGGCCTCTTGTTCCGTTGTGAACTTGAACACTGGCGCAAACGGGCCAAAGGTTTCTTCCTTGGCGCACAGCATGTCGGGTGTGGCGTCGGCCACCAGCGTGGGCTCAAAAAACTGACCCGAACCCATGCTTGAAAGGCGCTTGCCGCCCACCAGCACACGGCCACCCTTGGCCAGTGCGTCGTCCACATGGCGCTGCACTTTTTCCAGCGCGGCTTCTTCAATCAGCGGGCCCTGGTTGACGCCGTCTTCAAAGCCGTTGCCGACCTTGGCGGTGCGCACCTTGGCTGCGAACTTCTCCACAAACTGGTCGTACACGCCTTCCTGCACATAGAAGCGGTTGGAGCAGACGCAGGTTTGGCCAGCGTTGCGGTACTTGCTGGCAAAGGCACCTTCGACCGCGCTGTCAATATCGGCATCGTCAAACACAATGAAAGGCGCGTTACCACCCAGCTCTAACGACAACTTTTTGACCGTAGGCGCACTCTGCGCCATCAGAATGCGGCCCACTTCGGTGGAGCCGGTGAAGCTGATGTGGCGCACCACATCGCTTTCGCACAGCACCTTGCCGATGGCGATGGAATTGGCGCTGTCGGCGCAGAGCATGTTGAGCACACCAGCAGGAATGCCGGCACGGATGGCCAGCTCGGCCGCTGCCAGTGCGGTCAGCGGTGTCAATTCTGCCGGCTTGATGATGACCGGGCAACCAGCGGCCAGGGCGGGCGCTACCTTGCGGGTGATCATGGCCATTGGGAAGTTCCACGGTGTGATGGCCGCGCACACGCCAATGGGTTGCTTCAAGACCATCAGGCGGCGGTTGTTGTCAAACTGGGGCAGGGTTTCGCCGTTGAGGCGCTTGGCCTCTTCGGCAAACCACTCGACAAAGCTGGCGCCGTAGGCGATCTCGCCTTTGGCTTCTGCAAAAGGCTTGCCTTGTTCGGCAGTCAGAATGCGGCCCAGGTCTTCCTGGTTGGCCATCAACAGGTCAAACCACTTGCGCAAAATGGTGGAGCGCTCTTTGGCGGTCTTGGCCTTCCAGGCTGGCCAGGCGGCGTTGGCGGCGGCAATGGCGGTCTGCGCATCGGCAGCGGTCAGGTTGGCCACGTCGGCCAGTTTTTGGCCGGTGGCCGGGTCCAGCACGTCAAAGCGGCTGGCACCCTTGAGCCACTGGCCGTTGATCAGGGCGTCGGTCTTGAGGAGGCTCGGGTCCTTGAGCAGGGAGAGAGGCGATGCAGACATGAAAACTCCTAATCGTATAAGAAAAATAGGGCTCTGGCCCTCGTCGAATAAGCGTAGTTAGCTATTAAAACAGTAGCTATACGGTAACAACTTAGCGGATGAGTACTCCGGGCAGGACGCACAACATCTCAAACAGCAGGTTGGCACCCAACAGCGCGGTGTTGCCCGACGGGTCGTAGGGCGGTGACACCTCCACCAAGTCCGCACCCACGATATTAAGCCCACGGCAGCCGCGCACGATCTCCAGCGCCTGCGGCACCGTAAGCCCCCAATTTCCAGGTGTTCCGGTGCCGCCGGCATAGGCGGGATCGATGCCGTCGATATCAAAGCTGAGGTAGCAGGGCGTGTTGCCAATGCGTTCGCGCACCTGAGCCATGAACGGCGCCAGGGACTGGTACCAGACCTCGTGCGCCGGTACGATGGTGAAGCCCTGGCTGCGTGGCCAGTCAAAGTCATCCGACGCATACCCGGTGCCGCGCAGACCGATCTGGAACACCTTGTCGCAGACCAGAAGGTTCTCTTCTACTGCCCGGCGAAAGGGCGTTCCATGGGCAATGGACTCGCCAAACATGTCCTCGTTGACGTCGGCATGGGCATCCACGTGCACCAGGGCCACCGGGCCGTGCTTGGCGGCCATGGCGCGCAAGATGGGCAGGGCAATGGTGTGGTCGCCACCCAGCGTGAGCGGAATGCAGTCGCTGGCCAGGACCTCATCGTAGAAGTCGGTGATGATGGGCAGCGACTTTGTCAGTGAATAGGTGTTGATCGGCACATCACCCAGGTCAGCCACTTGCAGGGCGTCAAACGGGGCGGCACCCGTGGCCATGTTGTAGGGCCGCAGCAGGCTGGATTCGGCCCGGATCTGCCGCGGACCGAAGCGTGCGCCTGGTCGGTGCGAGGTTCCCGTATCCAGCGGTATGCCGATAAATGCCACGTCCAGTCCCTGTGCGGAGCTGACCACTGGCAGGCGCATCATGCTGGCGATACCACCAAAACGTGGCATGGCGTTACCCGAAAGGGGTTGGTTCTTCATGGGCATGTGAACTCCTTGCCGCGTTTCAGCGGCGGCGTCCGCGCAGCCACTCCAGACCCAGCATCAACAGCGTGGTGAAGATGATCAGCAGGGTGGCGACTGCGGCAATGGTGGGTGAAATGTTTTCGCGAATGCCGGTGAACATCTGGCGCGGCAGCGTGACCTGGGTGGGGCCGGCAATGAACAGTGTCACCACCACTCGTCAAACGACGTGGCAAATGCAAACAGCGCACCCGAGATGACCCCCGGCGCAATGATGGGCAGTGTGATGCGAAAGAAGGTCTCCAGCGGCCCGGCGCCCAGGCTCAGGGAGGCGCGCACCAGGTTGTGGTTAAAGCCCTGCAAGGTGGCCAGCACCGTAGTCAGCACAAAGGGTGCGCCCAGGCGGCGTGTACCAGGACCAGGCCGGTGTAGGTATCGGCCAGGCCAATCTTGGCAAAGAACAAGTAGGTGCTGACCCCCACCACCACAATGGGCACCACCATGGGCGATATCAGCAAACTCATGAGTGTGCTTTTGCCCAAAAAGTTGACGCGAGCCAGACCGACCGCCGCCATGGTGCCCAACACCGTGGCCAGCAGCGTGGCCAGTGGGGCGACGATGAAGCTGTTGCGGGTGGCGCGGGCCCAGTCGTCCGACGAGAACAGGTTGTCGTACCACCGCATCGACCAGCCGGGTATGGGGTACGACAGAAATGTGCTGTTGCTAAACGACAGCGGGATGATGACCAAAATGGGCAACAACAGAAACAGCAGCACACCCACGCACACGAGGCGCAGTGCGTACCAGCCCAGCTTGTCGAGCCAGGTGGCGTAGGCGGGGAAAACGGGGAAGAAAGCGTTCAACATTTGGGCATAGTCCTCGTTCAATTACCCTAGGCTCAATTCCGACTTGACCACCTTGCGGTACACACCGTACAGGGCCAGCGTGGTGAACAGCAGGACCGCACCCAAGGCACAAGCCATACCCCAGTTGACGGTGACGTTGGTGTACTGGGCAACGTAGTAACTCAACATCTGGTCGTCGGCGCCCCCCAACAGGGCTGGCGTGACGTAGTAGCCGATGCTCAGGATGAATACCAGCAGGCCGCCCGCGCCCACGCCGGGGTAGGTTTGCGGCACATACACCTTGAAGAACGCTGCCAGCGGCGCGCTGCCCAGCGACACGGCGGCGCGCAGATAGGTTTGCGGTACGGTTTTCATCACGCTGTACAGCGGCAAAATCATGAAGGGCAACAGAATGTGCACCATGGCAATGATCACGCCCAGGCGGTTGAACAGCAGGGGCAGTGGTTCGTCGATCACCCCGATGCCCATCAGCGCGCGGTTCACCAGCCCGTTGGATTGCAGCAGCACGATCCAGGCGGCCACGCGCACCAAAATAGAGGTCCAAAACGGCACCAGCACCAGAATCATCAGCATATTGGCCTTGCGAGCCGACAGCGTGGAGAGCCAATAGGCCAGCGGGTAACCCAGCAGCAAGCAGAACAGGGTGACCACGGCGCTGATCTCGAAGGTGCGCAGCAAAATGCGGCCAAAGGCGGCGGCGTCAGGGGGCACGCGTTCGATGGAGCCTTGGGCGTTGCGCTGCAAGTCCACGGCGGCCAGCAGGTAGTCTGGTGTCCAGCGCGCGCTGTTTTTGGCGATTGCCTGCCAGTAGGTGATGTCGTCCCAACGCGGATCGATTTCTACCAAGCTCTGGTGCACCTGGGGTGCGGTAAGCCCGCTGGCAAGTGGCATGGCACGGTAGGTTTTCATCACCAACGATCGCGCACCGCTGATTTCGCTGTTGAGCCGACGCGCCAGGGCACCGGCGTCAGATTGCTCCTGGATACCGGCCAGGTCCTGCGCCAAAGATGCATAAGCCGTATCTGGCGGCGCAGACTTGCGGTCCCACTGTGCCAGTGCGGCACCGGTACGCCCCAGGGTGTTGGCCACCTCCGGGTTCTCCACGGCGCGAATCAGCAGCGCGCCAATGGGAACGATGAAGATGACCACCAAAAACACCAGCAAGGGCAGGGTGAGCGAGATCGAGAAGAGACGTTTGCGGCGCTCGGCCCGTTTCAACTGGCTCGCCAAATTGGCGGGCAATGTGCCAGCCGAGGGCACAACGGCAGAGGCGGGCAGGGCGGTCGTGGACGTCATGGTCTTCGCGATCTCGTATTCAGCTCACATCACTGGGCAGCCCAGGCGGCAAAGCGCTTTTCCAGCGCCTCGCCCTGGTCAGCCCAAAAGCCCACGTTGAATTGCAGTGCGGTCTTGGAGTTGGCTGGTGATGTGGGCAACAGAGCCAGTGTCTTGGCGTCCAGTTTGGCCAGGGCCTTGGTGTTGGTTGGTCCGTAGGAAATCAGCTTGGCGTATTCGCTTTGCTCGTTGGCGCTGGCCGCCATGGAGATGTACTTCAGCGCCGCTTCACGGTTCTTGCCGCCCTTGGGCATGACCCAGTAGTCCAGGTCATAAATGCCGCCGGTCCAGGTAATAGCCAGGTTCTTGCCTTCGCGTTGTGCAGCGTCGATACGGCCGTTGTACACCGTGGTCAGGGCCACATCACCCGCCACCAGGAACTGGGGCGGCTGCGCGCCGGCTTCCCACCACTGGATGCTGGATTTCAGTTCGGTCATCTTCTTGAAGGCGCGTTCTGCGCCCTCTTTGGTGCCCAGCACCTTGTAGACATCCTGCACGGCGACGCCGTCGGCCATCAAGGCAAATTCCAGGTTGTAGCGGGCGCCTTTGCGCATGCCGCGCTTGCCGGGGAATTTTTTGGTATCCCAAAAGTCAGCCCAGGTCACGGGAGCAGTCTTCAGTTTGTCGGCGTTGTAGGCCATCACGGTGGACCAGACAAAGGCACCCAGACCGCATTCGTGCACCGCTACGGGAAGGAAGTCGGCCTTGTTGCCAATCTTGCTGTAGTCCAACTTCTCAAACAGGCCTTCGTCGCAGCCACGGGTCACGTCCGGGCTTTCCACTTCCACAACATCCCAGGTGGTGTTTTTGGCTTCCACCATGGCCTTGATCTTGGCCTGCTCGCCGTTGTACTCCACGCTGACGATCTTGTTGCCAGACGCCTTCTCATACGGCTCAAAGTACGCCTTCTTCTGGGCATTGCCATTTGCGCCACCAAAGTTCACCACGGTGATCTGGGTTTGTGCGAAGGCGGCAAGGGACGTCAGCAGCGTGGCTGCAACGACGATGGGTTTGAGTTTCATGGTTTGTCTCCGGGGGAAATTATGAATAACGTTGCTGGGATTTGCAGGCGCGTCAGCGGTAGACACGCAGATGCTCGGGTGGCAAGTGCAGCCACAGGGCTTGCCCTGATTGCGGCACTTCAATACTGGACAGGGGAATCTTCACGGTGGCCTGTACCTGGTCCATCAGCGCGCAACGCAGTCGCAGGTGGTCGCCAAAATAGATCACGTCATTGAGCACGGCGCGGATGCTGTTGTCGCAGGGCTTCTCGTCCACGGTGTGAACCACAATGCGCTCGGGGCGCAAGCAGGCCTGAACGGCCGTGCCGGTGTGCACGCCATTCACGTTGAGCCCTTGCAATTGGGTGCCGCAGGGCAGGCGCACCTCGCAGCGGTCATTCACAGTGGTGGTGACGGTGCCGTTGAAGACCGTGTTGTCGCCCACGAAGTTGGCCACAAAACGGTTGGCTGGCGCTTCGTACAACGCAGTCACCACGTCGATTTGCTGAATGGCGCCGTCGTTGAATACGGCCACACGGTCCGACATGGTCAGCGCCTCGGACTGATCGTGCGTCACATACACGAAGGTCAACCCCAACTGGCGGTGCAGTTCCTTGAGCTCGATCTGCATATGTTCGCGCAACTGCTTGTCCAGGGCACCCAGTGGCTCGTCCATCAACACCAATTGGGGGTCAAATACCAGGGCGCGGGCCAGTGCCACGCGTTGCTGCTGGCCGCCCGACATTTGGCCCGGATAGCGGCTGCCCATGCCTCCCATTTGCACCATCTCCAGCGCCCGTTTGACCTTGGCATCGCGGTCAGCGGCCAGGTTCTTGCGAACCATCAACGGATAGGCCACGTTCTCGGCCACGGTCATGTGCGGGAACAGGGCGTAGTTCTGAAACACCATGCCAAAGTTGCGTTTGTGTGGTGGGGTGCGCGTGATGGAGGCACCACTCAGAAAGATCTCCCCGGCTGTGGGTGACTCGAATCCGGCCAGCATCATGAGTGTGGTGGTCTTGCCCGAGCCCGAGGGCCCGAGCAGCGAGAGAAACTCGCCGCTCTGGATGTCCAGGTTCAGGTCACGCACCACGAGGGCAATGCCGTCGTAGGTCTTCTGAACCCCCGCAAACTTTACAAGGGAATTGGTGGCCATGGCTATCCGTTTCAGGGGTGAAATTACGCAGCCTGTGCCGCAGCCAGGGATGCTTCGATGATGGCCAGGCCTTCGTCGACCAGTGCATCGCTGGCCGTCAATGGCACCAAAATGCGAATGACGTTACTGTACGTGCCGCAAGACAGCAACACCAGGCCGCGCTGAATGGCCTGGGCGCACAGTCGTTTGGTCAAATCGGCATCGGGCTGGTGCAGGTCGCCGTTTTTACACAGCTCAATGGCGACCATGGAGCCCAGGCCGCGCACGTCACCCACGGCGTTGTTCTTGGCGGCCAGTGTTTTCAGGTTGGCCATCAGACGTTCGCCCAGATCGCGGCTGCGTTGCAGAAGATTGTCCTTTGAAACACATCCAGTACCGCCAGCGCCGAGGCACAGGCCAGCGGGTTACCCGCATAGGTGCCGCCCAGGCCACCCACCGCTGCAGCGTCCATGATCTCGGCCTTTCCGATGATGGCCGCCAGGGGCATGCCACCGGCCAGCGATTTCGCCATGGTGATCACATCGGGCGCCACATCCCACTGTTCGCACGCCAGGAAGGTGCCAGTGCGCCCGGCACCGGTTTGTACCTCGTCAGCAATCAACACAATGCCGTGTTGGTCACACAGGGCGCGCAGACGGCGGGCGAAATCGGGCGGCGCAATGTAGAAGCCGCCTTCGCCTTGCACCGGCTCCAGAATGATGGCCGCCACGCGGCTCGGTTCCACGTCGTACTTGAACAGGGGCTTCAATGGAAGCAATGGCATCGTCCACGCTCACACCGTGCTGGGCGCAAGGGAACTTGGCGTGGTACACCTCGGCCGGGAACGGACCAAAGCCCGCCTTGTAAGGGGCCACCTTGCCGGTGAGTGCCATTCCCATCATGGTGCGGCCATGGAAGCCGCCGCCAAAGGCGATCACGCCGGAACGTTTGGTGTAGGCGCGAGCCACCTTGATAGCGTTTTCCACAGCTTCTGCGCCAGTGGTCATAAAAAAGCTCTTCTTGGGGAAATTGCCCGGTGCCAGAGCGTTGAGCCGCTCGGCCAGTTCCACATAGGGCTCGTAGGCCAACACCTGGAAGCAGGTGTGGGTAAAGCGGCCCAGTTGTTCGGTGATGGCCTGGACCAGAACCGGGTTGCGGTGCCCGGTGTTGAGCACGGCAATGCCGCCGGCAAAGTCGATGTAGCGGCGGCCTTCCACGTCCCAGACCTCGGCGTTTTCGGCACGGTCCACAAAATTTCAAAGGTTTGGCCCAAGCCCTTGGGCAGGGCGGCTTGGCGGCGGGCCATTAGGGCGGCGTTTTTAAGGTTGGATTCGCGTTGCATGGTGGTTGGCTTCTGTGTCGTTGCGATAAAAAGGCCCGCAGGCCACTTGCTCGCAACTGTAGGGCCCGCTCGGCGCAGCTACCATATACACACAGTGCGGTTTGCGGGTGTACTGTGCAGTTGCGCCGCCCACTACAGAGAAACCCTAGTACGGTTTCGTTGGAACAACCATGTTCTCCTTGAATCCGGATGGCCCCATTCCCCTGGTGCAGCAAATCGTCGATGGTTTTCGCCAGCTGGTGGACGAAGGCGGGTTGCGCGCGGGCTCCAAGGCACCGTCCATTCGCCAGTTCGCCCATGCCCATGGCGTCAGTGTCTACACGGTGGTGGACGCCTATGACCGCCTGGTAGCGCAAGGGTATTTCGCATCGCGCCCGCACCAGGGCTTCTTCGTGCGGCAACGGCGCGTATCGGCTTTGGTATCAACCGGTGCTGGGCCGAATTTCAACTTCGATTCCATGTGGTACCTGCGCCGCATTTTCGAGAACCGTGCCTTACGTCTCAAACCTGGCTGTGGCTGGATTCCAGGCGAATGGCTGTTTGGCGAGGGCGTGCGCCGCAGCCTGCGTTCTCTGGCCAACGACAACGTGGACCTGGGCGGCTACGGCGAGCCTAAGGGCTACTTGCCCCTGCGCCAGCTGGTGCGCGACATGCTGGCCGAACAGGAGATTGCCCTTACCTCCGAGCATGTACTGCTCACCCACGGCTCCAGCCAGGCCATGGACCTGGCGGCACGTCGGCTGGTGCGCCCCGGTGACGCGGTGCTGGTGGACGATCCCGGCTACCCCAACCTGCAGTATTCACTGCGTTTTCTGGGTGCGCGCCTGTTGGGTGTGCCGCGAACGCCCAGCGGCTACGACCTGGCGACCCTGGAACGCCTGATCATCGAGCACCAGCCCAAGGTGTTTTTCACCCAGCCGCGTCTGCAAAGCCCCACGGGGTCGGTGGCGCAGCTGGCCCACTTGCACCGGGTGGTGCACTTGGCCGACAAGTACGATTTTGTAGTGGTGGAAAACGATATTTATGCCGACCTGGACCCGGAGCCACGCCCTTCACTGGCCAGCCTAGACCAGCTCAACCGCGTGGTGTACATCAGCAGTTTTTCCAAGACCATTTCGCCCAATATTCGGGTCGGCTACCTGGCCGCCAACCCGGACCTGCTAGAAGATCTGGCGCAGTTGAAGATGATCTCCGGCCTCACATCCTCCGAGTTCAACGAGCGTCTGGCCTACGGCGCGCTGATCGACGGGCGTTGGCGCAAGCACATCAAGGGCCTGCGCGAGCGCTTGGCGCGTGCCCATGAGCTCACGGCGGCCGGGCTGCTCAAGATCGGTTTCGAGTTGTTCTGCGAACCCAAGGCCGGGGTGTTCTTGTGGGCGCGTCATCCAGACATACCCAATGCCACTGAACTGGCCTACAAGGGCGGCGAGCACGACATTTTGCTGGGCCCTGGCGCGCTGTTCACTCTGGATTCGTCGCTGGCGCCCAGCCCGTGGACGCGCTTTAACGTGGCTTTTTGTGAAGATCCAGCCGTTTTTGCCTTCCTGCAAGCCCAGCGCGACGCCAACCGAGCCGCCGGTTAGGCTTCGCAGGGCCAGCGATAATAGTCGGCTGTATTGAATCTGTACTGAGTAGCACTGCCATGACCCAAGCCGTAATGAGTGTCGCTGACATTCGCAAGACCTTCCTCGACTTCTTTGCTTCCAAGGGTCACACCGTGGTCGCGTCCAGCCCGCTGGTGCCGGGTAACGACCCCACGCTGATGTTTACCAACTCGGGCATGGTCCAGTTCAAGGACGTGTTTTTGGGCACTGACAAGCGCAGTTATGTGCGCGCCGCGTCTGTGCAGGCCTGCCTGCGTGCCGGTGGCAAGCACAACGACCTGGAAAACGTGGGCTATACCGCCCGCCACCACACCTTCTTCGAAATGCTGGGCAACTGGAGCTTTGGCGACTACTTCAAGCGCGAATCGCTCAAGTGGGGTTGGGAGCTGCTGACCACGGTCTACAAGCTGCCCGCAGACAAGCTCACTGCCACCGTCTACATCGACGACCAGGAAGCTTATGACATCTGGACACAAGAGATTGGCCTGCCGCCCGAGCGTGTGATCCGCATTGGCGACAAAAAGGGTGCCAAGAAATACCAAAGTGACAACTTCTGGATGATGGCCGACACCGGGCCTTGCGGCCCTTGCAGCGAAATTTTTTACGACCACGGCGAGCACATCCCCGGTGGCCCACCCGGCAGCCCTGGTGAAGACGGCGACCGCTTTATCGAAATCTGGAACCACGTGTTCATGCAGTTCGACATGCAGCCCGATGGCAGCGTGAACAAGCTGCCCGCCCCCTGCGTGGACACCGGCATGGGTCTGGAGCGCCTGGCCGCCATCCTGCAGCATGTGCACAGCAACTACGAGATTGATCTGTTTGAAGTGCTCATAAAGGCCGCTTCGCGCGAAACTGGCTGCACCGATCTGGACAATAAGTCTTTGCGCGTGATTGCCGACCATATCCGTGCCACCGCATTCCTGGTGAGCGACGGCGTGATCCCCAGCAACGAAGGCCGCGGCTATGTGCAGCGCCGCATCATCCGCCGTGCCATTCGCCACGGCTACAAGCTGGGCAAGAAGACACCGTTTTTCCACAAACTGGTGAAAGACCTGGTGCAGGTGATGGGTGCCGCCTACCCGCACATGGCCTCGCAAGAAGCGCGCATCACCGAGGTGCTGCGGGTGGAAGAAGAGCGTTTCTTTGAGACGCTGGCCACTGGCATGCAAATCTTGGATGAAGCGCTGGCCGGCGGCGTAAAAGTACTGCCCGGTGAAGTGGCATTCAAGCTGCACGACACCTTTGGCTTCCCATTGGACCTGAGTGCCGACGTGTGCCGTGAAAACGGTGTGGAAGTGGACGCGCAAGGTTTTGCTGCCGCCATGGAGCAACAGAAGGCCAAGGGCCGCGCAGCCGGCAAGTTCAAGATGGACAAGGCGCTCGATTACACCGGCGCGGCCAACACCTTTGTGGGCTATGAGCATTTGGACAATGACAGCACCGTAGCGCTGTACGCTGAAGGCACGCCCGTGCAAGCCCTGCAGGCCGGCCAGACCGGTGTGGTGGTGCTCGATAGCACGCCGTTTTATGCCGAGAGCGGCGGCCAGGTGGGCGATGAGGGCCTGCTAACTGCGGCTGCCGGTGTGTTTGCCGTGGGCGACACGCAAAAAATCAAGTCTGACGTGTTTGGCCACCACGGCGTCCTGCAAAGCGGCAGCCTGAAGGTGGGCGACAAGGTTCGCGCCCAAGTGAATGCCGAGCAGCGCGCAGCCACCGTGCGCAACCACTCCGCCACCCACTTGATGCACAAAGCCCTGCGCGAGGTGCTGGGTGACCACGTGCAACAAAAGGGCAGCTTGGTCAACGCCGAGCGCACCCGTTTCGACTTTGCTCACAACGCCCCGGTGACCGATGCACAAATCCGAGAGATCGAAAACCGCGTCAATGCAGAGATTCTGGCCAATGCCGCCGCACAAGCGCGTGTCATGGACATTGAATCGGCCCAAAAGACCGGTGCCATGATGTTGTTTGGCGAGAAGTATGGCGAGACGGTGCGCGTGCTCGATATTGGTAGTAGCCGCGAACTCTGCGGCGGCACCCACGTGGCACGCACGGGCGACATTGGCTTTTTCAGCATCTTGGCCGAAGGCGGAGTGGCTGCTGGTGTGCGCCGCGTAGAGGCGGTGACCGGTATGAACGCTCTGGCCTATGTGCAGAATATGGAAACCACACTGGGTGGTGTGGCCGGTACCTTGCGCGTGACCACCTCCGAGGTGCATGCCCGGGTGGAAGCCATGCAGGCCCAGGTGCGCGATCTGGAAAAAGAGCTGGCCGCCGTCAAGGGCAAGCTGGCATCCGCCCAGGGCGACGAAATGCTGAGCCAGGCAGTGGATATCAACGGTGTCAAGCTGTTGGTGGCACGCCTGGACGGTGCCGACACCAAGACCCTGCGCGAAACCATGGACAAGCTCAAGGACAAGCTCAAGACTGCGGTCATCGTGCTCGGTGTGGTCGATGGTGACAAGGTTCAGATTGCTGCTGGCGTCACTGCCGACACCACGGCAAAAGTCAAGGCCGGTGAACTGGTCAACTTCATTGCCGCGCAAGTGGGTGGCAAGGGCGGCGGCAAAGCCGATATGGCCATGGCCGGTGGTACAGAGCCTGCCAAGCTGCCCGCTGCGCTGGCCAGTGTTCAGGCCTGGGTGGCTGGTAAGTTGTAAGTGAATGGGTCACCCATGATTCACTACAAAATTCATAGCTGCCTACGTATATTCAACGAGGGCTAGAGATCTATTTATCTAAAAATTATGCAGCCACAGGCGCTGCACCAAGCCGTCGCGTTGTGACTCTGAAGCCAATGTGGCCGCGCCCGGCTCCATGGCGTTGCGTAGCAACCGCTCCAGTGTCTGCAGGTGCGGTGTGACGGTGCCAAAAAATACGGACTGAGCGCCACGCGCTATCAACACGGTGGGGAAGTTCTCCACCTCAATGGGGCCCATCAATTCGGACGATTCTTCGACGTCGATCCATAGAAAGCGGGTGCCGGGAAACCGGATTTGCAATTGCTCAAATAGTGGCTGATATTCGCGGCAGGTACCGCACCAATCGGCGCACAGGCAAGCCACCAGCAGGGTGTTGTCGGTAGCGGAAAATTCGTGGACCATGGCCCAATGATCGCAGATGCCACGATGGGTGCAACGATTGGGAATTACAGGCCAGACCAAGTGGCCATAATGCTTGCATCCAAGAGTATTGATGAAAGAGCCACCATGCCAAGCACCCCCATTCGACGTATCGCCATTTGTACCGGTGGCGGTGATGCGCCAGGTCTTAACGCGGTGATCCGGGCGGTGGTGATTGCTGCCGTCAACCGGGGCTGGGAGTGCTATGGCATCCGTGATGGCTTTAACGGCATCCTGTTCCCAGAGCGCTATGTTGACGGCGGTGTGTTGCGCCTCACTCGGGAGAGGGTGCACGGCATTGGGCACTTGGGTGGCACCATGCTGGGCACCACCAACAAGGGCAATCCCTTCCATTTTCCAACCCGTATGCCCGACGGCAGCGTGCGCGATCTGGATCGCTCCGATGAAATTCTGGAGTACTTTGGCAAGAAAGAAATTGACGCCCTGGTGTCAGTGGGGGGCGATGGTTCCCTGACCATTGCCGACGCACTGCACAAAAAAGGGCTGCGCGTGGTGGGTGTCCCCAAGACCATTGACAACGACCTGGACAAGACCATGACCACCTTTGGCTTTGATACGGCCGTGTCTTTTGCCACCGATTGCCTGGACCGCCTGCACAGCACGGCCGAGAGCCACCACCGCCTGATGGTGGTAGAGGTGATGGGTCGCTACGCTGGCTGGATTGCCCTGCACAGCGGCATTGCTGGCAATGCCCATGCCATCCTGCTGCCGGAAATTCCATCTGATCTGGACATAGTTGCCAGCCATATTCTGGCGCGTGAGGCTCAGGGGCATCCCTATTCTGTGGTCGTCGTGGCCGAAGGTGCCGCCCCCCGCAATGGCCACACCGAGCTGCTGGCTCCTGCCGAAATCGGCCATGCTGAGCGTCTGGGTGGCATGGGCGAACATGTGGCCAAGGCCCTGCAGGAACGTACCGGAAAAGATGCGCGCGTCGTGGTGTTGGGGCACCTGTTGCGCGGTGGTAGCCCCACCGCCTTTGACCGCCTGGCGGCCTTGCGTTTTGGTGCAGCGGCGGTTCGTGCGCTGGATGAAGGCCTGACTGGCGTCATGGTTGCACTGGCCTTTCCAAATGTGAATTACATTCCTCTGGAAGAGGTGGCCGGTCGCATGAAGGCAGTGCCCATGGACAGCGACACGCTGCAAACTGCACGCGATCTGGGCATTTGCCTTGGCGACTGAATTGGCGCGCATTGCCCATTAACGAATGATCTGGAGAACACCACCATGAACGAACTGTCCCCTGCCGAACTGGCTCTGCGCGAAGCAGCCCGCGAATACCACCGTATGCCCACACGCGGCAAGATTTCGGTCACCCCGACCAAGGCGTTGTCCAACCAGCGTGACCTGTCGCTGGCGTATTCGCCCGGCGTGGCTTACCCCTGCCTGGACATTCAGGCCAACCCCAGTTTGGCAGCGGATTTCACGTCGCGCGCCAACCTGGTGGGGGTCATCACCAACGGCACAGCCGTGCTGGGCCTGGGCAACATTGGCCCCCTGGCGAGCAAACCGGTGATGGAGGGCAAGGCCTGTCTGTTCAAAAAATTTGCCGGTGTGGATGTGTTCGACATCGAACTGGCCGAGAACGACCCTGACAAGCTGGTGGAAATCATCGCCGCTATGGAGCCCACGCTGGGCGGTATCAACCTCGAAGACATCAAGGCGCCCGAGTGTTTTTACATCGAGAAAAAGCTCAGCGAACGCATGGGCATTCCCGTTTTCCATGATGATCAGCACGGCACGGCGATCATCTCCAGCGCGGCATTGATCAATGGCCTGGAACTGGTGGGCAAGCGCATTGAGGATGTGAAGGTGGCGGTCTCGGGTGCCGGTGCTGCAGCGTTGGCCTGCCTGGGTGTGATGGTGGGGCTGGGTGTGCGCGTAGAAAACGTCTATGCCTGCGACTCCAAGGGCGTGATTTATGAAGGCCGCCCCGGTGGCTATGACGAATCCAAGGCCCGCTTTGCACAAAAGACCAATGCCCGTAGCTTGGCCGACATCGTGCGCGACGCCGATGTGTTCCTGGGCTGTTCCACCGCTGGTGTGCTGACGCAGGACATGGTCAAGACGATGGCCGATAAGCCCATCATTCTGGCGCTGGCCAACCCCGAGCCTGAGATTCGTCCCGAATTGGCCAAGGCCGTGCGCCCGGACTGCATCATCGCTACGGGTCGATCAGACTACGCCAACCAGGTCAACAACGTCCTGTGTTTTCCCTACATCTTCCGCGGCGCACTGGACTGTGGCGCTACCAAGATCACCGAGGCGATGAAGCTGGCCTGCGTGCGCCAGATTGCCGACCTGGCCAAGGCCGACATCAGCGAGGAAGTGGCCAACGCCTACGCCGGCAAAGAGCTGGTGTTTGGCTCGGACTACCTGATCCCCACACCGTTCGATTCGCGCCTGATTTTGCGCATTGCCCCGGCCGTGGCCCAGGCAGCGGCGGAGTCGGGGGTGGCGGCCCGTCCCATCAAAGACATGGACGCCTACCGCCAGCACCTCTCGCGCTTTGTTTACCAGACCGGTATGTTCATGCGCCCGGTGTTTGGCGCTGCCAAGGCCGTGCCTGCAACTGCCAAGCGCATCGCTTATGCCGAGGGTGAAGACGAACGCGTGCTGCGTGCTGCGCAAGTGGCGGTGGACGAAGGCCTGGCCTATCCCATCCTGATTGGTCGCCCAGCAGTGATTCAGGCTCGCTTGGCCAAGGCTGGGCTGCGTATCCAGTTGGGGCGCGATGTGGACTGCGTGAACCCGGAGGACGATCCGCGCTTTCGCCAGTACTGGGAGCTGTACCACACGATCATGGGTCGCCATGGCGTGACGCCCGAAGCGGCCAAGGCCGCCGTGCGTCGCTCCAACACCACGATTGCCGCGCTGTCGGTGAAGCTGGGCCATGCCGATGCCATGCTGTGCGGCATGGTTGGACGGTTCGACACCCATCTGCAACATGTGCGTGACATCATCGGCCTCAAAGCCGGTGCGCCCGGCCTGGCCGCCATGAATGCCCTGATGCTGGACCGGTATGCCCTGTTCATCGCTGACACCTATGTCAACGAAGACCCCAACGCCGAGCAACTGGCCAGCATCGCCCTGATGGCTGCGCACCAGGTCAGTCGTTTTGGTATGCCACCCAAGGTGGCGTTTCTGTCGCATTCCAACTTTGGTTCGTCCGATCGCCCCTCGGCGCGCAAGATGCGCCTGGCGCGCGAGCTGTTCGCCCAAATGGCACCCGATATCGAGTGTGATGGTGAAGTGCAGGGCGATGCGGCATTGTCTGAGACGGTGCGCCGCTCGGCCTTGTCCGACACCACGCTGCACGGCGAGGCCAACCTGCTGATCTGCCCCAACCTGGACAGCGCCAACATCCTGTTCAATGTGCTCAAGATGACATCCGCCCATGGCGTCACGGTGGGGCCCATTTTGCTGGGTGCTGCGGCCGCTGCCCACATCATGACGCCCTCGGCAACGGTGCGCCGGGTGGTGAATATGACGGCCTTGGCCGTGGCCAATGGAGCACATTCACGCGGTGAATGAGGCCCCTTGCGAACGATTTACACTTAAGGGGTTTCCCCCTAGTCTGTTTTAAATCTTTGCAAGGGCCCCCCATGAGTGCATTTCAGGACGAAACCGTATTGAGCGTTCACCACTGGACAGACCGTCTGTTCAGTTTCACCACCACGCGGGACCAGTCATTGCGGTTTTCCAACGGACATTTCACGATGATTGGCCTGCGCCAGGAAAACGGCAAACCACTGTTGCGGGCCTACAGCATCGTCAGCGCCAACTACGAAGAGCATCTGGAATTCTTGAGCATCAAGGTGCAGGATGGACCCTTGACTTCGAAGCTGCAGCACATCCAGGTGGGTGACAAGATCGTTGTAGGCCGCAAGCCCACGGGCACCTTGCTGATTGACTACCTGCTGCCTGGCAAGACCTTGTACCTCATCGGCACCGGCACCGGCTTGGCTCCTTTCATGTGCCTCATCCGCGATCCGGCCACGTACGAGAGGTTCGAAAAAGTGGTGCTGTTCCACGGCGTGCGCGAGGTCAATGAACTGGCCTACGCCGAATACATCACGGTAGACCTGCCCAACCATGAATACCTTGGCGAATTCGTCAAAGAGCAGTTGTTGTATTACCCCTGTGTTTCACGCGAACCTTTCAAGAACCGGGGTCGCGCTACCGACCTGTTGGCCAGCGGCAAGCTGGAGGCGGATCTGGGCTTGCCCAAGCTGGATGCCGCCCGTGACCGCATCATGATTTGCGGCAGCCCGGCGCTGAACAAGGACATGCGCGAACTGCTGGATGCACGCGGCTTTGTCGAGGGCAGCACCACAACGCCTGGCGACTATGTGGTCGAGCGCGCTTTTGTTGAACAATAACCAGCTGCATGACACACCATTACGACCTGTACGCCATCGGCAATGCCCTGGTAGATTCTGAATACGAGGTGAGCGACGCGCAGTTGCAGGCCATGGGCGTGGAAAAGCGCCACATGACGCTGATCGACGCGCCCCGCCGAACGGACCTGCTGGCCCATGTTCAGGGACTGCACGCGCGGCGCACCGGCGGTGGTTCGGCCGGCAACACCGTGGTGGCGCTGGCCCAGTTGGGTGGAAGTGCTTTTTATTCCTGCCGTGTGGCCGATGACGAGTTGGGTGCCTTCTACCGTGAAGACCTGATGGCCAACGGTGTGGCCACCAACCTGACCCACACCCAGCCGCCCCAGGGACAAACCGGTAGCTGCATGGTGATGGTTACCCCCGATGCTGAGCGCAGCATGAGTACCTTTCTGGGTGCCACCGCCGACCTTGACCACACCGCCCTGCATCCGCACGACATAGCGCGCTCTAAAATCTATTACATGGAAGGCTACCTGGCCGCTTCACCCACCGGGCTCGATGCCGCGCTGCAAGGGCGTGCCATGGCCAAGGACGCGGGCGTGGCGTTGGCCACCACCCTGAGCGACATGAGCATGATCAACTTCTGCCGTGCTGGCCTGGATGCCATGGTGGGTAACGGTCTGGATTTTCTCTTTTGCAATGAAGAAGAGTCACAGGTCTGGTGTGGTACGCAAGATCTGGACGCCATTTGCCGCCAGATGGGCCAGTTGGCGCGCACCGTGTGCCTGACCCGCAGCGCCAAGGGCTGCCTGGTGCTGGAAAACGGCCAACGCACCGAAGTGCCATCCGCCCCCGTGAAAGCGCTGGACACCAATGGTGCGGGCGACATGTTTGCCGGTGCCTTTTTGTATGCAGTGACCCACGGACACAGCCATGCGCAGGCCGCCTGGCTGGCTAACCATGCGGCAGGCCGCGTGGTGAGTCAGTATGGCAATCGCTTGAGTAAGCAGACCGTGGCCGACATCAAGGCCGGCTTCCTGCAGCACACGCGTTAAGAAACACGGCAGATCAGGAGCCAACTCCGGACTAAATATCGCTGCGACTTTTGCGTTGCTCCAGCCGGTACGCCGGCAGGCCCGCCAGCATGCGTTTGCCATAGCTCTGTAGCAACAGGCGTTTGTCGTAGCAAATCACGGCGGCGTGGTCGTCTTCGGTGCGGATGGCGCGGCCGGTCCATTGCAGCAGCTTGATACCGGTGGCCGGAATCACTAGCTCGTTGAATGGGTCGCGCCCCACCGTGCGCAGCCATTCGGCCCGTGCTTCGTCCACTGGGTCAGACGGCGGAGCAAAGGGCAGCTTGGTGATGAACACCGTGTCGCACAGCGTGCCGGGCAAATCCAGCCCTTCGCCAAAGGACTGCATGCCGAAAATGACCGAGGGAAAGCCGGCCTCGACCCGCGCCATGTGCGAGGCCAGCAGGCGTGTGCGCGATTGCGTGCCTTGCACCAGCACCACCTCCATCAGCTTGGCCGGTAGCGTCTCGGTGGCGGTGCGCATCTGGGCGCGTGAGGTGAACAGCACCAAGGCGCCATGCTCCACCTGTGCCAGGTCTTGCATCAGTTCGGCCACCATCTCCCGGGTGTAGGCCTCGGCCTGCTTGGGGTCGGCGCGGGTGTGCACCACGGTCAGCGTGCCCTGCTTGGCGTAGTCAAAGGGGCTGGCCACTTCCAGCGCGGTGACATTGGGGTTGTTGTAAAGCCCCGCCTCGTGCAAAAAGTAGTCGAAACTGCCGCAGCTGGTGAGTGACGCCGATGTCACCACCGCCGCCCGCACCTGGCTCCACAAAAACTGGCGCAGCAAGTCGCCGGGCACGATGGGGCAGGCGTGTGCCGTCATGGTCAGGTAGCCGTGCTCGCTTTGGGCCTGCAGCCATTTGGCCAGCGGTTGCTCGCCGTGTTCCAGTAACAGGGCGGCGGTGGATACCAGGCTCCCCAACCGGGGCGCCAGACTACCCAGTTTGGCGTAGAGCTGGGCGCACAGCACAGCCTGCGAGGGGTCTTCCTTGGCAACCGCCTTGACCTCCAGGCCCAGCGCCTCCAGCGCTTTGGACAGGCCCGTGGCTTGCGCCAAAATCTGTGTGAGGGGTTCCACCAACGCCTCGGGCAGAACGCCATGGGCAAAGCGCAGGGTGCCGTCTTGTCCTGCGCCATCGGCATTGCGGCCGGTATGCTCCCACATCATCTCCATGGCCATGCGGGCCAGCTGGGTGAGCACGCCTTTGAGCTGGCTGGTGATGGTGGTCACATCTTCACCCACTTGCAGTTGCAGGGTGCTGGCCACCTCTTGCAGAATCTTGGGGCACTTGTCCATCCAGCGCAGGTTGGACAGGTCCATGCTGCTGGAAAACTGATCCAGCGCCACGGCGGGCAGGTGGTGGCCCTCGTCAAAGATCACCAGGCAGTTGTCCAGCTCGGGCAGGGTCTTCATGCCCAGGCTGGCCAGCACCAGGTCGTGGTTGGCCACGATCACGTTGGCTTCGCCCAGGCGGGTGCGCGCCTCGTAGTAGCTGCAGTCACGAAAGCGCGGGCAGTGGCGCACCGTGCAGGTGTGGCGCTCGGCCGCTACCGTGGACCAGTCGCGCGGGTCGGGCGCCTCAGGCAAGCTGTCGCGGTCGCCATCCCATTGCTGGGTTGCCAGCAGGGTGGCCATGGTTTCGTACAACTGAATGCGGCGCTCTTCAGCCTCTTCCTGCGACAGGGTTTTTGCAAAGGGGGACGGTTTGGGGGCGTCGTTGTCGGCATCAAACAGGTCGTCGGGGCTGCCGCCGCTGCCCACCAGGCGCTCCAGCTTCAGCTTGCACACATAGCGCCCACGGCCCTTGGCCAGGGCAAATACAAAGGGCTTGTCCATGGTTTGGGCTAGCGCCGGCAGGTCTTTACCCATGAGCTGCTCTTGCAGCGCTACCGTGGCAGTGGAGATCAGCACCCGGGTTTTGCGTTCCAACGCCAGCGCGATAGCCGTGGACGCATACGCGGCCGATTTGCCCACGCCGGTGCCGGCTTGGATGACGGCGATGGCTTTGGTGGGCGTGGAGTGCTCACCCAGGTCGCCTTGGGCCAGGGTGGTGGCAACGCAGGCGGCCATGTCATGCTGGCCTGCGCGGGGGCGAAAGCCAGGGGTGGAGCCCACCACTTTTTCAAAAACGGCCAGCGACAGGTCGGCCAATGCATCAGAGCTCAAAAGCAAGGTTCCAGATAGGGGCGGGCGATAATGGGTGGCCGTTGCCGGTTCATGCGGCAGCAGCCTGTGCCAACTTCGGGGTATTTTGACCTACGCCGATTGCGCCCGTTTTTTTATCTAATCCGGAGTTCTCTGTATGACCACCGTTTGCGCCACCGCGTGTGCCGATTCGCGCCGAACTTTTTTGAAAAATTCGGCTGTAGCCCTCGTCGGAACTACGTTTCCCGCTATTAATTTTGCACAGTCTACGGCGCAATCCCCGCGCCGCTTCAACCCCGAGCCTGGCACCTGGCGCACGTTTGAAGTCACCACCCGGGTCGATATTCAGAAAGCCAAGGGCGCCACTCGCCTGTGGGTGCCCATTCCGTCGGTTAACACGGACTGGCAGGAGTCCCTTGTCAGCAGTTACGCCAGCAACGGCACCACCCGCCTTGAAGACGATGGCCACTACGGTGCACGCATGCTCTGTGTG
Source organism: Candidatus Aalborgicola defluviihabitans (assembly GCF_016705985.1). Lineage (NCBI taxonomy): Bacteria > Pseudomonadati > Pseudomonadota > Betaproteobacteria > Burkholderiales > Comamonadaceae > Allorhodoferax (SeqCode) > Candidatus Aalborgicola defluviihabitans. The sequence goes on along the minus strand of NZ_JADJKN010000006.1, from coordinate 152,923 downwards.
GAATTTGCCGCCAACCAGGCCGCGCCCTATGTGGAGCTGACCAGCCAGGTGCGCACCCAGAACCGTGCCCAAAACTGGGCCCACAAGATCGCCACCCCGCAAGACCCCGCTACGCTGAAATTCTGGACGCAGCCGACCGAATTGCTGCCCACCGATGGTCTGGTGCGCAAGACCGCGCTGGCTGCAACCCGTGGCGCGCATACCGATGTGGAAAAGGTCAAGAAGATTTACGACTGGATTGTGGTTAACACCTTTCGCGAACCCAAGGTGCGCGGCTGCGGCGCGGGCGATATTGCCACCATGCTGGAAACCGGTAACCTGGGCGGAAAGTGTGCCGATTTGAACGCGCTGTTTGTGGGCCTGTGCCGCGCGGTGGGTGTACCCGCACGCGACGTGTATGGCTTGCGTGTGGCCCCAGTGCCTTTGGCTACCGTGAGCTGGGTGGCAACCCGGCCAGCCTCAAGGGTGCGCAGCATTGCCGCAGTGAAGTCTATCTGGCCGGTTATGGCTGGGTGGCCATGGATCCGGCCGACGTAGCCAAGGTCATGCGCCAGGAGACGTCTGAATGGATTAAATCCGCTCAAAACCCATTGGTTGCACCCGTAAACCAGCACCTTTTTGGCGGCTGGGAAGGCAACTGGATTGGCTACAACGTGGCGCACGACGTGTCTTTGCCGCATGCCAAGGGCCCCCAGCTGGGCTTTTTTATGTACCCCGTGGCTGAAGATTCCGAGGGGCGATTCGACTCCCACGAGCCAGACAGCTTCAAATACCAGATCACGGCGCAGGAATTAAAGGTTTGAACCTAGTTTCATTGGGGACTTTCCCCTAGGTGGTTTGGACCCCTGCTGCGGTATTCTTCGACTTCTACACAAGAAGGAGATCTGCGGTGGCCAAACCCAAACTGATACTGGATTACATCTACGATAACGAAGCCAAGCAGGCGGACAAGGTCTACATGACCCAGCCCGTGGGAGGCGGGCAGGTCGTCGATTACACCTGGCGCCAGACAGTGGATCAGGCGCGCCGCATGGCCGCCCACATCAAGGCCATGAAACTGGAGCCGGGTGCACGTGTTGCCGTGCTGTCCAAGAATTGTGCCCACTTTGTCATCGCCGAGCTGGCCATCTGGATGGCCGACTGCACCACCGTGGCCATCTTCCCCACCGAGACCGCAGAGACTATCAGCTACGTGCTGGAACATAGCGGTGCCAGCCTGCTGTTTGTTGGCAAGCTCGATATCTGGCCGGCGCAAAAGCCAGGTGTACCAAGCGACTTGCCTTGCATTGCCTTCCCATTGGCCCCCAAAACCAGCTACGACAGCTGGGACGCTATTGTTGAGAAAACCAAGCCGCTCACTGGTCGCGTGGGTCGTGTTGGCACCGATATTGCCGTCCTGCTTTACACCTCGGGCTCCACCGGCACGCCCAAGGGCGTTATGCACAGCTTTGAGCGTGTGACCAAAGTCGGAGAGGGGATGCTGCAGGAGTTGAAGACCTACATTGGTGCCGACACTGAGATTCGTGCGTTGTCGTACCTGCCGTTGGCGCACGTATTTGAGCGTGCGTGGCTGGAGTTCAGCACGATGATCAGCGGCAATGCCCATTTGTATTTCGCCGATTCGCTGGACACCTTCCTGGCGGATCTGAACCGGGCACGGCCCAATGTGTTTATTTCGGTGCCCCGTTTGTGGCTCAAGTTTCAGCAAGGTGTCTTTACCAAGATGCCGCCCAAAAAGCTTGACCGCCTGCTCAGCATTCCCATTCTTGGCAAGATCGTTGGCCGCAAGGTTCTCAAGGGTCTAGGCCTGGATCAGGTCCTGCTGGCTGGCAGTGGCTCTGCGCCCATTCCGGGCGAATTGATTTCCTGGTATCGCCGTCTGGGGCTGAACCTGATGGAAGGTTACGGCATGTCGGAAGACATGGCCTATTCCCATATGTCCACACCCAAAGTCAATGCGCCGGGCGCAGTGGGTGCCCCGCTGCCTGGCGTTCAGGTGCGCATCAGCAAAGAGGGCGAGATCCTCATCAAATCGCCCGGACAGCTGGTGGGCTACTACAAACGCCCCGACCTGGATGCCGAATCGTTTACCGAGGATGGCTTTTTCCGCACCGGTGACCGTGGTGAGCGCCGTGCGGACGGCCTGCTCAAGATTACCGGGCGGGTCAAGGAAATCTTCAAGACCTCCAAGGGCGAATACGTGTCACCCGCGCCGATTGAGAACAAGCTCAATGCCCACCCCATGATTGAGGCTTGCATGGTCTCTGGTGCGGGGCATTCCGCTGCCTACGCCTTGGTGGTGCTCAACGAGGAACTGCGTCCCAAGCAGAAAGACCCCGCTGTGCGTGCCCAGGTCGAGGCCGCGATGACCGAACTGCTGGCTGACGTCAACGCCACGTTGCCGAGCCACGAGAAGCTGCAGATGTTGGTTATCGCCCGCGAACCCTGGTCCATCGAAAACGGGTGCCTCACGCCCACCATGAAGATCAAGCGCAGCCGCATCGAGAGCGATGTGGATACCAAGGTCGAAACCTGGTACTCCGGCAAGGGCAAGGTGCAGTGGGCTTGATAGCCCATTTCACGGGGGCTGGACGCTCGTTTCTGTTGAAACTGCGGCTAGTCCCCCAGTTTTTGGCGCCTTGAAACTGGCGCGGTTCGCCCGTCCAGCTGGACACCCCAGGTGGTGGCGAGCCTGGTTGACAAGTTGTCGTCAGGTATTACCCGGTTTTTCGCAAACGACGGTGAAAAGTTCAACAATCCGACCCTCTACAGAAGGTTGTCGCTGGGTGTGAAAAATAACCCGTGCTTCGGTAAAACCTAAAAGCCCCAGTGCGGAGACAAAAAATTGCGGTGTGAAATGCCACCAGGTGTCCACCTGATCAACACCGCGATGCGGCAGAAATGCGCAGGCAGCCTGTTCTCCCAGTGACGCGTTGTAGACCTCGGTCACGATGATGGTTTTACGGGTTCGTGCAGCGACGCTTTCGAGCAGGTCAAATGGTCGCCTGCAATGCAGCAGCACAGCTGCCAGCAGACCAATGTCAAAGTTTCCTATGGTGTCTGTCATTTGGTACGGATCCACCTCAATCATGCGAACTGACGACTTCAATTCGGCGTGGGCGTACCAGAACGAGTTGCGCACACGTTCGATCTGTCTGGAAAACCCGTTGCGCCAGGCAACGAGGTCAATGCCTTGCGACGGCACCACATCCCAGAGATGCGACATCGGCGGTTCTAAAGCGGTTACCTGTGCGCCGGCACTTTCCATGCAGAATGATAGGAATCCGCTGGCGGGTCCGATCTCAAGCACTGAGCGCCCGGAAAAATTGACGTGCCCCAGATAGGGCTCCCAGTTGTCACGCAGGTCCCAATGTCCGATTACGTCACGCCCACCCAGTGTGAACGAATGGTAAAAATCACAGTCTTCCAGTTTGACGTCGCGTGGCGGAATATGCATGGCAGATTGTGTCGGTGGATGATCGATGCAGCGAAGCCGGAATCTTACAATGCTCCATCAACAACAGGATGCACGGGTTGTCCGCCGGAATGCTGCAGAATCAGTAGCGTATCGTCGCCATTTCACGGGGGCAGGAAGGTAGTTTCTAAGGAGACTTCGGCCAGCCCCCGCAGTTTTTTGGCGCTTTCAAACTGGCGTGGCTCACCCGTCAACGGGTCGGTAAATGCAATGGACTTTGCCAGCAGTTGCAAGGGCTGGCTGTAGTCGGCACTGCCTTCGGGCGTGAGCGTGGGGTAGATGCCGTCTCCCACAATGGGCAGGCCCAGTGCCGCCATGTGCACCCGCAGCTGGTGGCGCTGCCCGGTTACGGGTTTGAGTGCGTAACGGGCCAGTGCGCCCTGCACCTCGATTGGGGTGATGTGGGTCAGGGCGTTGGGTGCGCCATCCACTTCGGTCTGTTGCATGAAGTGCGCTGCGGGCTCGATGCGGCTTTGGCGGGTGACGGGCCAGGGCAGGTCCGGGTTCCAGGGGGCAATGCATTCGTAGGTTTTGTCCACTTGCCGTGAGCGAAACAGGTTTTGGTAGGCCGCACGGCTGGCCACCTGTTTGGAGAACAGCACCAGCCCGGCGGTATCGCGGTCGATGCGGTGGATGGGCGACAGGGCGTCCAGCCCCAGCGCATTTTTCAGCCGGATCAGCACGGTTTCCTGTAGATACTTGCCGGACGGCATCACTGGCAGAAAGTGCGGTTTGTCCACCACCATGAGGTGCGCGTCCTGCCACAGCACCACGGCTTCAAAGGGAATGGGTGGCTCACTGGGTACGGCGCGATAGTAGTATAGGCGCCGACCGGCTTCAAACGCGGTATCGGACGTTATCACCTGGCTGTGGTCGTCCACCACGTCGCCGTTGTTCAGGCGTTGTGCCCAGGTGGCGGCAGCCACGCCGGGAAAGCGCTGCACCAGATAGTCCAGCATGGTGGCCCAGGGGCCAGGCGCCAAGACCACACAACTGGCACCCACGCCGTTGCGCGCAGGCGGTGGGTTGGGGCGGTACAGGCTCATGCAGCGCTGCAGGTGAAGCTAGATGCGTTCAAACACCACATCCCACACGCCGTGGCCCAGTTTGATGCCCCGGTTTTCAAACTTGGTTAGCGGGCGGTAATGCGGTTTGGGTGCGTAGCCGGCCAGCTCGGGGTGGGTTGCCAAAGCGCGGTTCTTCAACAGCGGTTCGGCGCTGAGCACTTCCAGAATCTGCTGGGCATAGGGCTCCCAGTCGGTGGCGCAGTGCAGGTAGCCGCCCACCTTGAGCCGGCGCGCCAGCTTGGCCACCAGGGGCGACTGGATCAGGCGGCGCTTGTTGTGCTTGGTTTTGTGCCACGGGTCGGGAAAGAAGATGTGCACCCCGTCCAGGCTTTGCAGCGGCAGCATGTGGTCAATGACCTCCACCGCGTCGTGGGCGCAGATGCGGATGTTGGTCAGGTTTTGCTCGCCAATGCGCTTGAGCAGCGCGCCCACGCCGGGCTCGTGCACCTCGCAGCACAGGAAGCGGGTGTCGGGCAGCACACCGGCAATGTGGGCCGTGGCCTCGCCCATGCCAAAACCGATTTCCAGCACGATGGGTGAAATGTTTAAGTCTTTTCGGCCGCTAGCCCTCGTGGAATCTACGTAAAGCGCTTCGAAATCAATAGCGTTTTGCTGGTAGGGAACCAGAAACTTGGGACCGAGTTCTTCAAACGCCTTGGCCTGACCGGTGGTGGTGCGCCCGGCCCGCTTCACAAAGCTCTTGATGGTGCGCATGAAGGGCTTGACGGGTGCATCCACTGCGTCGGAAGGGTCGGATGCGTCAGGTGCTGCGGTGGGGGTGGGCTGGTCGGTCATGTGAAGTCTTTCGGGGCCATGGCGCTTGGCCGATGGCAAGGCCTGCATTGTAGGCAGGCGGGCTTGGCCGCAACTGAGGTCCATTTAACGCCCAAGGCCGGGCCACTAACTGTTATGTTCCGTCATGTTGTCGCCGCATCAGCAGCGTTGCCGTTCATCACCAACCAGGGGAAATCCAAATGAAAGACAGTTCCAGCGCAGCCGATGGGGCCTTCGACGAAGCCGCCATGACCATATGGATACACGAGATGACGGCCTGGGGTCCGCGGCGTGCCGGATCGCAAGCGGGACACCAGTGCGAAGATTACCTGGTGAGCAAGCTGCAATCCTTTGGCATTACGGATGTGCGCAAGGAAGCCATCCCGGTCGAGGTGTACGAGGTCAACCGTTTTTCACTCGAAGTGAATAACGGTGGCGGATACCGGGAAATCGAAGGCCAGTGGATTCCGCATTGCGCATTTACCCCGGAGGCCGGGCTGACCGCTGCGCTGGTCTATGCCGACCCCGGCAAGCTGTTCCAGGGGGGTGACTGGAAAGGCAAGATTGTGGTGACGGATATCAGTTTTCCGGATCTCGACCTCAAGTTGCTGCAAAGGTTTTCACTGGGTGCATACGATCCCCACGACACGATCATGCGGGTCAATCACCCCGCGACCTGGGTCCGCATGGGATGGCATTTCTACAAAATGGCGCGCGAGAAAGGCGCGGTGGGCTTTATCGGAATACTCAAAGACCAACCGGGGGGATCGTGCAAGATGTACGCACCGTATGGATTCAAGGAAAAGAACATTCTGGACAAGCCCCTGCCGGGATGCTGGGTGAGCCGCAAGGACAGGCTTGACCTGATCGAGATGGCGCGTTCTGGAGCCGCGACCGCCAAACTGACGCTGTGCGGAACCCGCAAGCCCGGTGTTACCCACAATATTGTGGGCGAAATTCGTGGCAATGCCGCAGGCGCTGGCGAGGAAGTGATGGTCATGCACAGTCACCACGATTCCCCTTTTGTCTCACCGGTCGAAGACGCGTCCGGGTGCGCCGTGGTGCTGGCCGTGGCAAAGCATTTTGCGGCCAGCAAGGAGTTGAAAAGAAACCTGACCATCCTGCTCACTGCAGGGCACTTCTATGGCTCCATCGGCACCCGGACATTCATTCGGGATCACAAGGACGATGTGGTACCCAGAGTGGTTCTGGAAATGACCGTTGAACATGTAGCGAAAGAAGCCGTGGAAGACAGCGCGGGCAACCTGGTTGAGAGCGGTTTGCCTGAAGGAACTGGCGTATTTGCCCCCTTCAATGGCGATATGGTGCGCAGCATTCTGAAGAATCTGGAAGAGAACGATGTGCACCGCGTATTCATCCTGCCTGCGGAAGGCCCGCTGGGTGATTTCCCGCCAACCGACGGCGGTGATTGGTATGAGGCCGGTGTGCCGCTGATCAACATGATCAGCAATCCGGTGTACCTGCTCAATGCGGAAGACGACTACTCTTGGGTGATGGGCGAGCGTCTGCCCAAAGTGGCATCCTGCTTCATCGGCATCATCCGGGACGCTGACACGATGGACCGCGAAACCATCGCCAGGGTTGAGTTCAAGGCCATGAAAGCGAAAATGAAACTGGTCAAGTTACTGGCAAGAGCGAAGACCACGCGCTTCGGCACCCGGCCGGTGTATTGAGCCAAATCGCGGTGTGGGCGCGAACACTGCTGCGCTAGCCACCCACCGGCAAAATGCCCGCCGCCTTGACCTCTTTGAGCGAAAAACTGGTGGCGATTTCTTTCACGCCGGGCAGGCTGCGGATCTTGTTGCGCACCAGTGCCGAAAAGGCTTTCCAAATCCACCTCGACGGCTTCGATCAAAAAGTCGTAATTGCCGGACAGGTTGTGGCAAGACACCACTTGGGGCAGCGCGACGACCTCGCGTTCAAACGCTGCTGTTACCTCTGGCGTGTGGTTTTGCATTTGCAGGTGGATAAAGCCCGGTGACGCCTAGCCCAGGTGTTTGCGGCTCAAACTGGCGTGGTAGCCCTGTATGACGCCCGACTCTTCCAGATGCCGCACCCGTCGCCAGCATGGCGATTGCGAGAGTGATACCTGCTCGGCCAACTCGGCCATGGTCTGGCGGGCGTCGCGTTGCAGGGCCAGCAAAATGGCCTGGTCAATGGAGTCAAATGGTTTCATGGGTGAATTTTGCCGACAAATTCAATAATTTTGGTTAATTTAATCATTTGTTGTCGATTGAAGCCGCAATTTTGCCAAAATATTCTGATGCATGTGGACAAAAATTGTTCTACATAACACCAGTAGGAGACAACGCCATGAAAGCCAACGACTTGCCACTCGATTCCATTCCCGCAGCAGCCAAGCACAAGGCTGGCGGTTTTGCCACACGAGCCATCCACTGGGGCTACAACCCGGCTGATCACCAAGGCGCACTGGTGCCGCCCACCTACGCCACGTCCACCTTTGCCTTTCCCGATGTGGCCTATGGCGCGCGTTGCTTTGCCGGCACCGAGCCGGGCTACTTCTACACCCGCGTTGCCAACCCCACTCTGGCCTTGCTGGAAGCCCGCCTGACCAGTCTGGAGCAAGGCGCCGGTGCGGTGGTATTTGGTTCTGGCATGGGTGCCATAACCGCCACCCTGTGGTCCATGCTGGAGCAGGGCGACGAGGTGCTGGCCGACATGACGCTCTATGGCTGCACCTATGCTTTCATGAACCACGGCCTGACCCGCTTTGGCGTGACCGTGCGCCATGTGGACATGACCGACCCCGCGCAGGTGCAGGCTGCCATGGGCCCGAAGACCAAGGTGGTGTACTGCGAAACCCCGGCCAACCCCAATATGCGCCTGGTAGACATTGCCGCCGTGGCCCAAATCGCCCACCAAGGTGGTGCCAAGTTGATTGTGGACAACACCTACTGCACACCGTATCTGCAGCAACCTTTGCTGTTGGGTGCCGATGTGTCTGTGCACTCCATGACCAAATACCTGGGCGGCCATGGTGATTTGACAGCGGGTGCGGCCATCTTTGCCGATGCCGAGCTGGCGCAGCACGTGCGCCTGGTTGGCCTCAAGGACATGACCGGTGCCGTCATGTCCGCGCCCGACGCGCAACTGGTCATGCGCGGCCTCAAAACCCTGGCCCTGCGCATGGACCGCCATTGCAGCAGCGCCCAGGCCGTGGCCGAACTTCTGCAGGCCCACGCTGCCACCGCTACGGTGCATTTCCCCGGCTTGAAAAGCTTTGCCCAGCACGATCTGGCCAAACGCCAGATGCGCCAGTTTGGCGGCATGATTGCGTTCGAACTCAAAGGCGGCATGGAGGCCGGCATACGCTTTATGGACGCACTGCAACTGGTAACCCGTGCTGTGAGCCTGGGCGACGCCGAGTCGCTGGCACAACACCCCGCCAGCATGACGCACTCTTGCTACACGCCCGAAGAGCGCGCTGCCCATGGCATCAGCGAAGGTCTGGTGCGCCTGTCGGTCGGTCTGGAAGACATAGAGGACGTGCTGGCGGACATCACCCAGGCGCTGGACATTGCATTGGCGGTATAAACCGCTCCATGAACTCTACGCACCTCTCCACGCCCGCTGGCGATCCCGACCCCACAGAAACCACCGAATGGACGGACGCCTTTGCCGCCCTGGTGGCTGCGCAAGGCCCCGAGCGCGCCCGCTTTGTGCTGGACCAACTGGTGCGTGCGGCCAACACGGCACACATAGGCTGGTCGCCCGAACTGGCCACGCCCTATGTCAACAGCATTGCGGTGGACCAACAGGGCAGCTTCCCCGGTGATTTGGCCATTGAAGAAAAGCTGGCATCCCTGATGCGCTGGAACGCGCTGGCCATGGTGGCCCGTGCGAACAGCGCCTATGGTGAGCTGGGCGGCCATATTGCCAGCTATGCCAGCGCGACCGATTTGTTTGAGGTGGGGTTTAACCATTTCTTCAAAGGATCACGCGGTGGTGACTTGGTGTTCTTCCAGCCGCACAGTGCACCCGGTGTGTACGCCAGAGCGTTTTTGGAAGGGCGCTTGAATGAGGCTGACTTGGCCCACTACCGCCAAGAGATTACGGCCCCCGCGCAGGCGCTCGTGGCCTCTCCAGCTACCCGCACCCCTGGCTGATGCCGGACTTCTGGCAGTTCCCCACCGGCTCCATGGGCATTGGCCCGATCAGCTCGATCTACCACGCGCGTTTCATGCGCTACCTGTCGCACCGCCAGTTGCAAGACTGTGCTGGCCGAAAAGTGTGGGGCGTGTTTGGCGATGGCGAGATGGACGAGCCCGAGAGCATGAGTGCGTTGACGCTGGCCAGCCGCGAAAAGCTGGACAACCTGGTCTGGGTGGTCAACTGCAACCTGCAGCGCCTGGACGGCCCGGTGCGCGGCAATGGCCGCATCATCGACGAGCTGGAAAAGCTCTTCCGTGGCGCAGGCTGGAACGTCATCAAGCTGGTCTGGGGCAGCGATTGGGATGGCCTGTTTGCACGCGACACCACCGGTGCGCTGGTCAAGGCCTTTGCCAACACGGTGGACGGCCAGATGCAGACCTTTGCTGCCAAGGATGGGCGCTTCAACCGTGATAGCTTTTTTGGCCAGAACGAAGAACTGAAGAAGCTGGCGCAGGGCATGACCGACGAGCAGATCGACCGCCTCAAGCGCGGCGGCCACGACATCGTCAAGATCCACGCCGCCTATGCCGCCGCCGCCCAACACGTTGGCCAGCCCACCGTCATCCTGGCCCACACCAAAAAGGGCTATGGCATGGGCCAGGCCGGGCAGGGCAAGATGACCACGCACAGCCAGAAGAAGCTCGACGAGGCGGCGCTGATCGAGTTTCGCAACCGCTTCAACCTGCCGCTCACCGACGCGCAGGCCGCCAACCTTGAATTCTTCAAGCCAGCGCAAGATAGTGCCGAGATGCGCTACCTGATTGAGCGGCGCACGCAGTTGGGCGGCTACCTGCCACGCCGCGAGACGACAGCCGATGTGGTGCCGGTGCCGGACTTGGCCAGCTATGCAGCCTTTGCCACCGCTGCGGCGGGCAAAGAAATGTCCACCACCATGGCCTTTGTGCGCATGCTCGGCAACCTGTTGAAGGACAAAGAACTTGGCCCGCGCATCGTCCCCATCGTGGCCGACGAGGCGCGCACCTTTGGCATGGCCAATCTGTTCAAACAGGTGGGCATCTACAGCAGCGTCGGCCAGCGCTACGCGCCCGAAGACATTGGCTCGGTGCTGAGCTACCGCGAAGCCATGGACGGCCAGATATTAGAAGAGGGCATCTCCGAGGCGGGCGCCATCGCCAGCTGGACGGCAGCCGCCACCAGCTACAGCGTGCACGGCTTGGCCATGCTGCCGTTCTATATCTACTACTCCATGTTCGGTTTCCAGCGTGTGGGCGATGCCATCTGGGCCGCCGCCGACCAGCGCTCGCGCGGCTTCCTGCTGGGTGCCACGTCTGGCCGCACCACGCTGGGCGGTGAGGGCTTGCAACACCAGGACGGCACCAGCCACCTGGTGGCGTCCACCATCCCTAACTGCAAGGCCTACGACCCGGCTTTTGCGGGAGAGATGGCGGTCATCATCGACCACGGCATGCGCGAGATGTTGGTGGAGCAAAAAGACATTTTCTACTACGTCACGCTGATGAACGAGAACTACGCCCAGCCTGATCTGCCAGCAGGCGTAGAGGCTGATGTGGTGAAGGGTTGCTATAAGTTTGCTAGCTATATATGTATATCCGACGAGGGCTACAGCCTGAATTCTCTTAAGGAAATCACGCTGCTGGGCTCTGGCGCCATCCTGACCGAGGTCGTCGAGGCCGCGCAACTACTGGCCGAGCAGGGCGTGAATGTGACTGTGTACAGCGTCACCAGCTGGAGCGAACTGGCCCGCGAAGGCCGCGCCTGCCTGCATCGCCAAATGGCCGGTGACGCATCTGCGCCCATGCCGTTCATCGCGCAGCAATTGCAAGCCAGCAGCGGCCCCATCATCGCCGCCACCGACTATGTGTGCGCCGTGCCGGAAAGCGTGCGCGCGTTCCTGCCCGCTGACCGTAGCTACCTGACCCTGGGTACCGACGGCTTTGGCCGCAGCGATACGCGAGCTGCGCTGCGCGGGTACTTTGGGGTGGATGCGGCCAGCATTGTGCGTGCAGCCTTGGAGCAGCTGGCCTGAGCGACTAGTTGGCGCGCCACGCCAATCGCCCGCATCTACGAGGTGTTCCCGGTCCAGTGCCCGGTGTGCGGGCCAGATGAGCATCATCGCGTTCATCACATTCAGTGCTGACATCCACAAGATGCTGGATCACATCGGAGTCGAACCGGAAGCTCCGCGCATTCCGCAAGCAAGTCGGCCATCGTTGTGGGATGACTTCTCTGCGCAGGAGTTGGAGAAGCCTGTGTCCATCGGCAGCCCAGAGCCTGGTTTGCGATGACAGGGCGCAAATTCTGGCGGATTCAAATTGTCATACTAGGGAAAACCCGCATTTTTCTAATGGTTTGGGTTGTGATACTTGGCTTCATGAGGTTGAAACGCCTATCCGTGTTTAAAGTGAACCCCAGTTTATAGATCTAATAGTTGAAATGGAAGATCTAGCTTATGAAATCCTTTTCTAATTACTCCATGGTCTGCGCAATCGCTTTGATGTTTACAAGTGTCGGATACGCACAATCAGTAATGAAACGGAGTGGGGTTTCGGCGGATGTGGGAACTTCAAAAATTGGTGGAGCAATGACCACATTAGCTCCAAATGTTACGAATGCTCAGTCAGTCATTTATACATGTCCAAACTCGGTTTCTCTTACAGCAGATCAAGAGGTTGTAAACGGATTTAAGGCTCCAGACGGTGGAAAGTTCACCATTAATTTCGCAACAGCCCAAGTGAATGTCAATGGATCAACTACCGAACTGATGTGTGGCTATCTTCTCAATAATGGGTATCTACCATGGAAAGCATATCCACCAAAAGAACGTTCAAACTGCACTGTAAGTGGCAAGGTTTTTACCTGTAGATCGTCAAACGGATAGTGGAGATGTGGGTGGGGAACAGTCGTAGTTGCCAGGGGCTCGCGTTAGAGGCCTTGCAGATCACGATAGGCCTGTAATTGCAAGGCGCGCGTCTTGATAATTTCAAGACGATCCGCTGCGCGCATCGGGATATACATCGTGCCGTCCTTGGTTTTGTACATCTCATCGATTAGCTTGAACTCGGCGTCTCGATACAAAATCCATTGCCTCTGCGCCGCGCGAAGGGCCTGTTGCTCGCTCGGTGCAAGCGACGAAATCAAATTGGCGTAGACGCTGTTTAGCTCCTTATCCCATCGAGAGATCGCGCCATTGGTGCAGTTCGTCATTCCAGAGGTGGTTGAGTCTTTGGCTATGCATTTGCTTTGATACTGGTCGATGGGATGATCAGCCGCATGGCATGCTTGTATGGCCATGAACAACAGTGCGGCGACGAGGAGAGCTTTCGATTTCATGACTTGGCTCCAAAATTGTGACGGCTAAGGATTGAACTGCCTGGTTAAGTCTAGTCGGGATGCGTTGTCGGCACAGATGAACCGTCAGGCCAGCGCGCAGGGCGGAACTACCCGCGACATATAGCCAGCACGAGCATCCCGAAAAGGCAGATGCATCCCCACGCCAGCCGCCAAATGTACGACGGCGCACGCGCTTGCACGCACACGGAGGCCTGAGCTACCGCGAAGCCTTGGGCATCCTCCGACCAACGGTTGTGCGGCTTCCAGCTAGGCGCCACATCTGGGCGCACCACGCTGGGCAGTGAAGGACGCTTTCTACTACGTCACGCTGATGAAAGAGAACTACGCCCAGCCGGATTTGCCAGTTGACCGTAGCTATCTGACCCTGGGTGCCGATGGCTGTGGCTGCAGCGATATGCAGGCGGCGTTGCGGAGGGCAGATGCGCATCATCGCGTTCATCACCTTCAGTGCCGACATCCAAAGATACTGGATCACATCGGAGTCGAGACGCAAGCTCCCCCGCATCGCCCCGGCACGCGGGCCACCGCTGGTGGGGGGGCGGCGGGGGGGGGGGGGGGGGGGGGGGGGCGGGCCAGACTGTGATCTGGCAAACCAATCACCCGTCCGCCTTGGGGGTAGGGCTGTGTTCTTCGGCAGCCCGGCGCGTGGTTTGCGACGACGGGGCGCTGATTCTTGGGGATTCAGACCATCGCCTGGCCGAGCAAAGACGCCCTGCGGCCCTGGAGTCAGGCAGCCTTCTGGGTGTGTTTGACGCGCGCGCGTGCCAACCACAAAAAGAACACACCCAAAACGACACACACGCCAATCCATGCAACATGCACGCGCAAGGCGGTGGGAATGCTGGCAAAAAAGAAGATGGCGGAGCCGCGAAAGTTGCGCCTTTGCGTGGCCAGCACGTCGTCGGCCGAAACGCTGTCCACCAAGAGCTGTCTTCGCACGGCCAATGCGAACAACAAGGTCTGTAGCAAGACGATCATGCCCGTCAAGGGAACGTAGACCAACAGGGCGCCAAGGTTCAGTGGATAGCGGCCGAGCAAGGCGGCGGCAAAAGGAAAGAAGCAGACCAGCGCCAAAAATACGAGCGTGCAGACCAGCAAGGGGAGGTCAAACTCGCGAATCTTTTCGACCAGGCGGTGGTGCCAGACCCAAAACAACGCCAGCATGGCAAAGCTAAAAAAATAGGCGCCAATGACGTAGCCGTGGTGTGCCAAGGCATGCAGCAAGGCGTCGGTCGATCGGCCATCCGTAATCTCGGGAACTTTGACTTCCAGGACCAAAATCGTCATGGCAATCGCAAAGACTCCATCGACCAGAGTCTCCAGGCGCGCCTTGTGCATGTGAAATTGTGTGGACATGGGCGATAAGTGTACTCAGCCCGCAAACCGTGCTTACATTTGCTTGAAAATCTACTAGAACAGAGGGGAGAACGGGCGGCTTACCGCCAGGTTTTCGGGGCAGCCCTTGATCTTCACACTGGCCTGGCCGCGCATGACTCGCGAGACGGTGGCGATCACCCGGGCGTTGACAATGGCGGACCGGTGGATCATCCTGACAAAACGGGCTTGCGCTGAGATAACAGTCTGATTCCGGACAAACCCCGACAGACAGGCGCTTATAGTGGAAAGCTGCATACAAACACAGCTATAGTGGCAGTGGCGGTCTCCACCGAACTGGCTGTCCCAGTGCAAGGTCCGCCCCATCCATCACAACAGCGTTTTCACCTGCACCCGTGTGGGCACCAGCATGCCTCGCCACCCCGAGCGCACCCTGCTGTACGGCATGATTCGTGCCGCACCGGTGACCAGATCAACCACGCTGGCGATCACTCCGACCACGCCCTCGTCTCTTGGGGCTCGCGCATCGCAACGCGTACCACACCATGGTGCGGCGTCTGTCCGGGCGACCTGGTGCGCGACGCACTTGGCGTTCTTCTGCAGGCGGTCAAGATCGAGGAGTCGCTGTTGCCTACCCGCACTACAACCTAGCGCCCCACCGGACATCCGTCGGGTAAACACGGTTGGCCGGATTGCGGGTGCGTTTGGGCCGACATGGCTTGCACGCCCGCCACCGGCGCAGCGTCCTCAGCCAGTAATCTGCCCAGCAACGCACCGACCCCCAAATCCGAGGCGCGACCAAAGTGGTGCAACCGAATCACACCCTGTCGATCAACAACGATCAGGCTTGGTGTGCCTTTGAGGCCCAGGCTGCGCATGGTGCTGGGTAGGGCGCTGCCCGGCACGGGCCGGTCTATGCCGATGGGAAATTGAAGGTGATACTCGTGCACAAATACCTTCAGGGCCTCAGGCCCCATGACTGCATGGTGTTCAAACACACTGTGCAAACCAACCACCACCAAGTCGTCGGATGCAAACGTGTTGTGTATCTCGGTCGCCTGCGGAATACCGTGAGAGACGCAACCGGGGCACAACATCTGAAAGGCATGAATGACTACCACCCGCCCACGCAAGCCCGAGAGTTGCAGGGGTTGGGCGGTGTTGAGCCACTCGGAGATGTCCCATTCAGGGGCTGCAAGTGCATGGGTCATGGTGATAGTCCTATGTCAGCGGTTTCTTAAAGAGGTGCCTTCAGTCAGAGGATAAGTTTGCCCCGATTGCAAGAGGTGACTATAGCCCTCTGGAAATAAAGATTTATTGCTATTCAATTAGTAGCAATATTATCGTGACGGAGCAGGCGGCGGTCATCGTGGACGCGCCTGCCATCAGCGCCAACTGGCCGGTGACACAACCGCGCCGATGCCATTTATCACGCAGCAATTGCAAGCCAGCAGCGGCCCCAACATCGCTGCTGTGCAGATGACGACGATTTGATAGCATGTTGATACGGCGCCAGTGCGCAAGTGACACTATCGATGCGCAGCCATGGGAACTGGTCACCAATTAGGCGGGTATTTGGTATCCCTTCTCCCGAAACAACCGCAGGCAGGCATCAGCTACCGCAACGTCGTAAGCCGTCCCGCGCCCGCGCGAGATTTCCTGCATCGCTGCCTCGATACCAAGCCCAGCACGATAAGGCCGGTGGGAAGCCATCGCTTCGATCACGTCCGCAACAGCCATGATTCTGGCCTCGGGCAGGATTGCCTCTCCCTTCAGACCCTGCGGGTAGCCAGTGCCGTCCATGCGCTCGTGGTGTTGCAGGGCGATCTCGGCCACCGGCCAGGGGAACTCTACATTTCTTAGAACTTCGTAGCTGGCCCGTGCATGCCCCTTGATTAGCTCCAACTCGATGGTGCTCAGGCGCCCTGGTTTGGAGAGTATCTCGGTAGGAATGGTAATTTTTCCGATGTCGTGCAGGTAGCCGGCGACGCGCAACCCCTCTTGCCGTTGTCCGTTGTAGCCCATCTCGGCGCCGATGGCGACGGCGATCTGCGCCACGCGCTTTTCATGACCGGCTGTGTAGGGGTCGCGCATCTCGCTCAGCGTGGTGGCCACCTCCACGGTGCGCATGACGGCGCCTTCGAGTTGTTTCACATAACGTGCAATTTGCTCTTCGTCACGCTTCTTCTCAGAAATGTCTTGCAACAGGCCAATCGTCGCGTGCCGCCCGCAATGCGTGGCGCGGGCGCCATGCAGCCCAATGGTCATCATCTTGCCATCCTGCCGCGTGGCGGTGAATTCAAAAGCCATATGCTGCACCGTACCATCGGCCAGTTGTTGCATGTGCTCCAGCGTCTTGGCGCGGTCGGATTCGACTACCAGCGTAAGAGGATCAACCCCCCTGAGGGCCTCAGCTGTGGCATACCCGAAGATTTCAGCACAGCGCTGATTGACGTAGACCAAGTGGCCGTTTTGCATGATGTAGATGCCGGCGATGGCCTGCTCAACCAATCCTCTAAACTGCTCCTCGGCCGCACGCAGCGTTGCCTGTGCCTCAAACTGTGCGCTCACGTCCTGTACCGCCGAAATCGTCAGGTTTTGTTCTGGCAGCGGAATATTCATGGCGTTGACCACGCGCTTCTTGCCATCAAGGCCCTTGAATTCGATATTGTCCCAGTGCATACGTGTCAGATCACCGGAGTTGATATCCTCCATCACGCGGGTACGCAGCCGTTCTCGCAAATCCGGGTCAAGATAAACCTTATCAA
The DNA here is from genome assembly GCF_016705985.1 of Candidatus Aalborgicola defluviihabitans. Classification (NCBI taxonomy): domain Bacteria; kingdom Pseudomonadati; phylum Pseudomonadota; class Betaproteobacteria; order Burkholderiales; family Comamonadaceae; genus Allorhodoferax (SeqCode); species Candidatus Aalborgicola defluviihabitans. Next base: position 135,977 of record NZ_JADJKN010000006.1, on the reverse strand, counting down.
AAAATCCGATACTTCACTCAGCCCCCTTTCGGCAAGCCGTAAAAAGACTCGAAGTTATGGCCGACGAAGAGCACCTTGCCGTCATCCATGGTGTTTACAGCGAAACCGATAGGAGCGTGCTCCAGAATGGTTTCAATGAGCACATTGCGCTGCGCCAGCGTGGCATTGATTTGCTCGCGCTCGGAAACGTCGGTTGCAGTGCCCTCGTAGCACAGCACCTGCCCGTCGGCATTGCGCGCGATGTGTACATGGACTTCGACCCACAGCGTGTCCCCTGTGGCAGTAACAATACGGCCGATTTGCGTAAAATTATCATGCCCCTCACGCGCATGTCGCTCGCGTTCAGCACTGAGCAGTACCATGTCGTCGGCATGCACGATGTGTTGGTAATTGACCGCACCAGACAGTATTTCCGCCGCGGTGTAGCCCCAGCGGCTGACGTTCTCCGAGATGTACTCTATTCGGCCGCCATCCTCTGGTACCAGACGGTACACCACCACCGGGCTCGCCCCTACCACCTGAGCGGCTGCGGCCATTGCTGCCGATCGATCCAGGTTGTCGAGGGCGAAGGTGATATCGGAGGCCATCTCGCTGAGTGTGCTCAGAACATCAGCGCTAAAGAATCCCGGTTCAGCAGCATACAGACTCAGTGCGCCAACCACCTTGTCGCCGTGACGAATGGGAAAAGCGCCTGCAGAACCCACGCCCGCCGACGCGGCAACATCAAGCCATGGTGTGACAGTGGAATCCGCCAGGAAATCGTTGATGATGATGTACGTGCCGGAGCGCATAACGTCAGAGGCCAATCGGCGTTGGTCCACTTCATTTGCAGCGACGCTGCCATGCACCTTATCGATGTATCCGTGGTCCTCACCAAATCGGGCTACTGGCTTTACCTGGTTGCTCTTGGCTTCGTACTGGCCGATCCAGGCGAAGCGGAAACCGCCCTGCTCAACGGCGACGCGGCAAGTGTTCTCGAACAAGTACTCCGGGCTGTCACAGCGCACGATCATTTGGTTGGTTTGCGACAGCATGTTGTAAAGATCCTTTTGCCGCCGCAGCAAAAGGTCCGCGCGCTTACGCTCGGCAATGTCACGCAGGATGCCCGTATAAAAAACGCCCTCATCGGTTTGCCAGCGTGCGAGTGACAGCTCGACAGGAAACTCGGTTCCATTCTTGTGTCGCGCGGTCAGCTCAACCGTTTTTCCGATGACGTGGGGTGTGCCACCCGTGCGCAGACGTGTCAGCCCATCAACACAGCGGTGTTGCAGCGGTGCGGGAATGAGCAGGGTCAGCGGCTGGCCAAGTGCCTCAGCTTCGGTGTGGCCAAAAAGACGTGCCGCCGCGCGATTCCAACTGATGATGTTGCCCGCAGAGTCGGCATTGACGATGGCATCTACCACCGACTCGGTCGCCGCGCGATAGCGGGCTTCGCTTTGTCGCACGAGCGCCGAAGTGTTGAGCTGAAGTTTCAGCTGGTTTGCCTGCTGTTGCTGTCGCCACAGCAAGAGCACCGTCACGCCGATGGAAGCAGCGGCGATGAAGACGACCAGGCTGATCCAGATGGCCAGCGCGCGCACGGACGCGAACGCCTCGTCGCGGTCAATCTTGGCAACAAGATACCAGTCGGTTCCCTTGACCGGGCGATAGGCGGCGAGCACCGGTACGCCGCGGTAATCGACACCGCTAACATTCCCAGAGTGGCCCGCGTGCAATGCAATCGCCGCTGGCAGTGCACTATCAGTCGGCGACACCGGCGACACCGGCGACACCGGCGACACCGGCGACTATGTTCTTTCCCGCTCGGCGCTGCGGCTCGTTCAAGTAATCCAGCCGGTCCCCTTGCTGGCGTACCAACAGGGTTTCCGCGCTCGTACTCACCCCCGGCCAGCTGTCAATGTAGGGCTGCAGAAAACGCAAAGGGTCGACATGCAGCAGCACAGCACCGATGGGCTTGCTTTGCCCATCCGCGTCAAGCGTTAAAGGCGCGATGAAGTCCATGTGCTGCTCACCGCCGCTGTCGGAGCGCCACGGGCCATGTTGTACTTTGCCGATCGTCAAGGCTTCATGCAGTTGCTGCAGGGTTGCATCGTTAAGGAGATGTGGCTTACCCAGGCTCACCAGCGGCCGACCGGTAGCGTCGAGTAGAACCACCGACCCGTAGTCAAAAATTTTGATCGGAAGTTCCAAGTGGTTGCGGACGACTTCGGCATGCTTCGCACTGCCGTCGTGTTGCAGGTCGGCGACAGCAATGATGAATCCTTTACTCTCGGACAATGTTTTTGCGTCGCCGATGCGCTCGCTAACCCAGTTTTCGATTTGTTTGGTTTTTAGCTCGGCGATGCTGTGCAAGTTATCGAAGGTCTCTTGTTCAATGTGTGGGCCGTACAGCCTGACGATGCCGAAACCGATGAGTGGCGCGATCAATGCGAGGGCGAGGAAAATAGCTCCAAAACGGGGCTTGCCGGGGAACTGTTCGGCGGCTTCGTTTAGACGGACAGAGCGGGCGGCATGGAACCGGAGCAACAGATAGAGCGGGATGCTGGTGGCGACGACGAAAGCCAGGCCCTTCAACTGTTCGAAGTGCGCAAGCAGCGCTGCATCGGCGGTGGTCAGGCTCAGCAGGTAGCCGGATGCGACGATCCACAACGCAGCAAGCGCGGCATAGAGCAGTGTCGCGCGCAGGGGCGTGAGCCAGCGCGTTGGATGGAAAGGACGTGTTGAAGTTTGCATAACCAAAGCCGGTCAATTTTTTTTCTATCACCGCTCCCGTTGGGCCTGCGTCTGACCCAACGAGACATTGCAACAAAGTGCCTCAGTATTCTGGTGAGCCTTTGTCCTCCCTGAGCTCGGTATAACCGATAGCCGTTGGCCGTGTCAACCAGCTTTTTTGTTGACAACCAGTCAGGGTTGAAATGGCTCGGTAAACGTCCTCCCCCCCGCCGACAAATCAGAATTCCTTTCAACCGCTAACCCCCATGACTGGGTAGTGAAGATGGGCACAGTGGCCACAGGCTGCTGCCCTTCAGGTTGTGGATGATTCTTGAGCGCCTGGCCTGGCCAATTTGTTCAAGCAGCGTCGGCCAGCGCTCGCGCGGCTTCCTGCTGGGGGCGACCATCCCCAACTGCAAGGCCTACGTCACGCTGATGAACGAGAACGACGCCCAGCGGGATTTGCCAGCTGGCACAGAGGCAGATATGGTGAAGGGTTGCTATTAGTTTGCTAGCTACTCACGTAAATCCGACGAGGGCTACAACCTGAATTTTCTTAAAGAAGTTACGCTGTCAGGCTCCGTTGCCCACTTGACTGAGATCATCAAGTCCGCGCCTGCCGGCAGAGCCTGGCTACCTCACGCTGGGTACCGACGGCTTTTGCTACCGCGATATGCAGGCGGTGTTGCGGGGGCCAGATGGGCATCATCGTCTCAATCACATTCAGCGCCAACATCCAAAAGTCACGTGTTACTGGGTACCTTTCACGCTTGCCGTGAAGTGCGCATGCATCTCCACCGTCAATATCTCAATCCGCTCCGTCAACTGCTTGGTGAGCTCGGTCAGGCGGGTGTTTTGCTCCAATAGCAACATCACCTGCGCTGTATTGCGCGCTGCATCTTCCTGCCGTCTTTCGTTGGTAATGGCCAGTGCTTCGCGGTGCAAAGCGTCGGCTTCGGTTTGGACCTTGTCGCGCGCTGCCTGTCGGGTCTGGGCCAATAAGATCAATGGGGCCGCATAAGCCGCCTGCAAGCTGAACGCTAGATTCAAGAGAATGAAAGGGTAGACGTCAAAGGTCGTTAGGCCGGCTACGTTGAGCCCAATCCATACCGCGACGATGAGTGTTTGTGCACCCAAGAATAGCGGTGTGCCGAAAAATCGGGCAAACGCCTCTGCACGCAGGGCAAATGCATCGTTGCCGAAGGTGGACGCCAAATGTGCATTGGGTCGATGAAATCGCAAGTGGTCCACGCCGGATTTGACCTTTTCGGTGGAGGGACTCTGGGTTGGTGTTTGCATGGCGCGGCTTTCAATCTGAACCGGCTTAGACTAACCGAAGTGCGATACGCTGTGGCAGTTCAAAATGTTCGAGCAACTTATTTCCCAACACTGGTTTTCGCTGCACAGCGTCTTGGTGACGGTGGGCCTGGTCATTTATGGCGTGACAACCCATGCCCGAAAACAACGTCGCCACCCTGCGGCGGCCCTGACCTGGGTGGTCTCGCTTGCCATGCTGCCGTACTTGGCGCTGCCCTTGTATTTGCTTTTTGGCGGGCGCAAGTCCCTTAGTACAGCAGCGGTGGCTAAAAGGCCTGATGCCCTCGGAATGGGAATGGCTTGCACGACGCTGGCAGAGAAGTTTCGGCAACTATCGGCCGCAATGGGGCTACCACCTGCAGCCACCTATGACGGACTCGATATTCACGAGGACGGACGCGAATCTCTGGATGCTCTGCGCAAATTGATGTACCAGGCATCCCGTACGCTGGATGTCAGTACCTTTCTGTTGGGTCGTGATGCGCTGGGAGCCGAGTTGAGCGCCATCCTCATGGAGCGTGCACAAGCGGGCGTGCAGGTGCGTTTGCTTATTGACGGGGTTGGTGTCTATTTTGGCGGCGTTGCAGCGCTGGGCCACTTGCGTCGAGCGGGCGTAGTGGTCGAGTTGTTTGTATCGCCTCTGCGCTCCGTACTGCCTGGGCGTACCAATTTACGCAACCACCGAAAAATGGCCATCGCCGATGGCCAGACCGTATGGATGGGTGGGCGTAATCTGGCAGCAGAGTACTTTGTGGGTGATCCCATTGCCCTTCCGCCCAAAACGGCATGGGTTGATTTGACCTTTGTGTAGCGGCGCGCTTGCGACCCAGACGCAATCACAATTTGACCAAGACTGGCAGTTCTCCAAGACTGGCCAGGTCACTGCTGCGTCCACGGTAAAGTCCACGCCTACACCACTCGGGGCCACGATTGACGCGCGTCCTGTGGCCCAGTTTCTACCCAGCGGCCCCGACCAAGCCGATGACACACTTTACTCACTACTAATCTCCAGTTGCTTTGGCGCGCAGCGACGTATCACCATCGTGACGCCGTATTTTGTTCCAGACGCCACGTTGCTGATGGCGCTGACCTGGCGGCGCGCCGTGGGGTGGCGGTGGATGTGGTGCTGCCCGCCCGCTCCAATCACCGGCTGGCAGACATCGCGCGTCACGCTTCACTGCGAGACATGGCAGCTGCTGGTGCAGATATTTGGCTCTGTACCGCTATGGTTCACGCCAAAGCGGTTTTGTTTGACGAAGATTTAGCCCTGGTGGGCTCGGCCAATTTGGATGAACGCAGCCTGTTCCTGAATTACGAAATGATGGTGGCCTTTTTTGCCCCAGGCGATGTCAAAAGATTTCTCACAATGGGTCGCGCGCCAGCGTGCGGGTGCCAAGCGCTATATTGCCCGCCAACCTGGCATAGCCTATGCTTTCGTGGAGGGCATGGTGCGATGGCTGGCGTTTCAACTTTAAAAACCGCCTAGTGCACTAGAGCAATAAATTGGCTGAAACCTTGACGCCATTGATTAGCATGGACATATCTGACTTTTTTACTCCTTGACTGAAAAATAGAAAATTTGGCTCAGATCGTGACCGGCGCCACCCGGTCACGTGTCGCCTCAAGGGCCTGCGGTGTTCTCGTCTTGCCTGTCGTCCCGACGCTCACGAAATGAAGCTGGAGCGCGCCAGCAGCATCGACCATCGTCGGTGTCTGATCAAGCGTGGGCTCGTCCAGCGCCGTGCGCGGCTACTTTGGGGTTGATTCGGCCAGCATTGCGCGTGCGGCTTTGGGACAAAATGGCCTGACCTGCTGGCCGACACGCGCAGAATTTTCAAAGGCACCTGGCTTTTTGAAAACCGACGTGTACCGCTTCCGGTGTGCTTACCCACATCAGCGGTTGGCGCATCCAGTTGCACCATTGGCCGAAGCGGCCGAAAAGGCTTGCAGATTGTCTTGGTACCGCCCGCAGCGATTCAGGCGACTGCAATAAGCGCAATTTAGAGCACAACCAGTCGATACCCAACAGCTGTTTCTGTCAATAAATATTGCGGCTGTGCGGGATCCGATTCCAACTTTTGCCGCAAGTGCCCCAGTAGATACGCAGATAGTGGCTTTGGTCCGCATGCGACGGGCCCCACACCTCGCGCAGTAACTGGCGGTGCGTTAACACGCGGCCCACGTTGGCCACCAGCACCAGCAGCAGCCGGTATTCTGTGGGAGTCAGGTGTACCTCTACGCCGGCGCGGCGCACCAAGCGTGCTTTGCGGTCTACCACTACGTCGCCAAACGAGAACAGCGATTCGTCGGCCTTGCCATCGGCACTCGCGGCGCGTGGGCGGCGCAGGTTGGCGCGTACGCGGGCCAGCAGCTCGCCCACGCCAAAGGGCTTGGTCAGGTAGTCATCGGCACCGGCATCCAGCGCGGCGATCTTGTCCGCTTCATCACTGCGGGCTGACAGCACCACGATAGGCACGGCCGACCAGCCGCGCACATCGCGGATCACCTCCAGACCATCGCCGTCGGGCAGGCCCAGGTCCAGCACCAGCAGGTCGGGCTTGCGGGTGCCCGCTTCGGTCAGGCCACGCTGCGCGGTGTCGGCCTCAAACACCTGCCAACCCTCGGCCTCCAGTGCCGCACGCACAAAGCGGCGAATTTGGGGCTCGTCTTCAATCAGTACAGCAACGGGCGATGGGGTGGACATGGGCTCAGGCTTCGACAGGTTCGGTAGATTCGTCAGGTGCAAGGGCGGTGCACGCCGTGGCAGCGTGATGGTGAATTCTGCACCACCGCCATCGGCATTGCGGGCACTGATGCGGCCGCTGTGCGCATCTACCACGGCCTTGCAAATAGCCAAGCCCAAGCCGACCCCCCGGGTGGATGATTCATTCTTGCCGCGGGTGAATTTCTCAAAGAGATCAACTTCTTTGCCCGAACTGGCGCGTGGCAGGCCGGGGCCGTAGTCGCGCACCCGCAGCTCCAGTGCATCGGGCTTGGCCTGCGCGGTCAGCTCAATGGCGGGCACATGGAGCAGGGTGCCCACGCCATACTTTGCGGCGTTTTCCAACAGATTAACCAACACGCGCTCCATCAAAGCGGCGTCAAACTCCACCAAAGGAAGGTCGGCCGCAATGACGGTATGCACCGACAGCGCGCCCAACGCGTGGCGCGCGGCGCGAATGGCGCTGCCCACCACCTCCTCCACCGATTGCCACTCTAGGTGCAGCTCAACCTGGCCACTCTCCAGCCGGGCCATTTCCAGCAAGTTACCCACCAAGGTACTGAGCTCGCGGGCCTCGTGGCTGATGGCATTGGCTGAAGCGTGCTGGTCTGTCGTGAGTGGCAAAGAGTTGGCCAGTGATTCGGCCTGCCCGATCAATGCGGTGAGCGGCGTGCGAACATCGTGCGACATAGCCGCCAACAGGGTGTTACGCAGGCGTTCGGATTCCATTTGAACCACAGCGCCCTGCGCCACCTCGACGTAGTGCACACGCTCTAGCGCAATGGCGATTTGCCGCGCCAGAGTGTCCAACTGCTGCACCTGCTCGGGAATCAGCAACCAGCGTGGCTGAGCGGGCTTCAGCGCCAACACCCCACGCAAACGCATGGGCGCTTGCAGCGGCACATAGTGCCACGCGTTGGACGGCAGAGTCGAGGTCGCCATACCCGCACGCTGGCCGTTGCGCAGCACCCAGTCTGCAACACTGCTGTCCAGGTCCGCCGGCAGATCGCTTGGCAAGATGAGCCGGTCGTGGGCATCTGGCAGCAGCACCTTGGCCTGACCGCCAAAGGTGCGCTGTACGGCGGCCTCGCCCATGCCAACGACTTGCTCCCACTGCAGCGCAGCCGACAACTCGCGCGAAAGTTCAAACAGGGCCTGTGCGCGCTGCTCTCGACTGGCCGACACATTGGCCGAAAAACGCAGATTGGCCGTGAGCTGACCGATCAACAAACCCACCACCAGCATTACGCCAAAGGTGACCAGGTACTGCACATCACTCACGGCCAGCGACATGCGCGGTTGCACAAAAAAGTAATCAAACGACGCGACCGCCAGCACCGCAGCCAAGCTGGCCGGGCCACGCCCCAGCTTGACGGCAACCAGCACCACGCACAGCAGAAACAGCATGACGATGTTGGCCAGATCAAACCGGGGAAGCATGGGTTGCGTCAATACCGTGGTCAGCAAACAGGCTGCGACTGCGCCGCCATAGCGAGCCCATTGCGACTCCCAGACAGACGTGACGGGGGCCTCTTCTGCCAAACGTCCTAAAGGCTGCGCCAACTTGCGCACGCTCTCGGTAAAACCCACCTCCATAACATCCAGTGCCGGTGCTAGCGTGGCCAGCTGCCGTGTCAGCGTCGGGATCAGCACGCGCCACAGGCCGCTCCAGGGGCGCGGTATTGGACGGCCCAGCACCAACGTGGCGCAGTTCAGCGTGCGGGCGTGCTGCAAGAGCGCTTGGGCAATGTTGTCGCCGGTCAGCACCGCCGTGCTGCCACCCAGTTCTTCGGCCAGCTTGAGCACGGCCAGCGTACGGTCCCGGTCTTTGGGGCGCTTGCCGCTGCAGCGCGGGGGTTTCAACATAAGCGGCGTGCCAGCGCACGTTGAGCTGCCCGGCCAGGCGCGCAGCAGTGCGCACGGCGTGCTCTGCCCCGGCCTGTGGGCCCACACAGGCCAGCAGGGCGCCCGACGTATTCCAGGCGGAATGGTCGGCACCATTCGTCTGGCGGGAGCTTTGCATCATGTGCTGGCGGTAGCTGCGCACATCGTCGCCCACATGCTCGGCGGTGCGGCGCAAGGCAATCTCGCGCAGTGCAATCAGGTTGCCTTTGCGAAAGAAATTTTGAGTGGCACGCTCGGCCTGCGCGGGGATGTAGACCTTGCCGGCCTTGAGGCGGGCCAGCAACTCGTCGGCGGTCACATCCACCAACACAATCTCATCTGCGTTGTCCAGCACGGTGTCGGGCACGGTTCCAGTCACGCGCACACCGGTGCTGCCACACACCGTGCCGTTCAGGCTTTCTAGGTGCTGTACGTTCAGTGCGGTCCACACATCAATGCCGGCATCTAGCAGCTCTTGCACGTCTTGCCAGCGCTTGGGGTGGCGCGAACCCGGTGCGTTGCTGTGGGCCAGTTCATCGACCAGCAGCACATCCGGCTTGGCGGCCAGTGCGGCATCAATATCCAGCTCCAACAGCACCTGGCCACGGTATGCAATCTCTGCAAGGGCAGCACCTGCAAACCGGCTTGCAATTCCATGGTGTCTTTGCGGCCATGGGTTTCACTACGCCCACCAGCACCCGCTGGCCAGCGTGTTGGGCACGCTGCGCAGCGGCCAGCATGGCGTAGGTTTTGCCGACGCCGGCATTGGCGCCAAAGTAGATGCGCAGCTTGCCGCGTGCGCCGGCCTGGCTTTCTTCCTTCAGGCGCGCCATCAGCGCATCAGGGTCTTGCCGGGAGTCAAAAGTGCTTGCCATGCTGCATTGTTAACGCAAAGCGGCCAGCGCCAGATTCAGTTGCAAAACATGGACCTGCGGCTCGCCCAAAATTCCCCACAGGGGTGCTTGCGTGTGCTGCGCGACTAGGGCCTGCACCTGGTCTGCTGGCAGCTTGCGGGCGCGCGCTACGCGGGCCACTTGGTAGTTGGCCGCTGCGGGGCTGATGTGCGGGTCTAATCCGCTAGACGACGCGGTCACCAGGTCCGTAGGAACCAGCGCGGCCCCCCCCCCCCCCCCCCCGCCGGGCCCCCGCCCCCCCGGGCCCCGGGCCGGCCCCGGGGGGGGGCGCCCCCAAATTTTCAGGCCGTATTGCTGAGGGTGCAACTGGTTGCCAACGCGCAAATGCCATGCGATGCGGAAACAAGACCTGTCGGCGCCTGACGATCAGGCGCGATCAGCGCAGCGGTTCAGCGGCGGTCCTGGTTGGAGCCGCTTTCAGAGGCTGCTGCGTTTAGGGCATTGTGCCCAGGTGGCCGAGGGGCGGCCCCAGAGCCCTCAGGGCCAAAGTCCTTGGTCAGGTCACACCAGTCGGTTTGCCTCGCTCCAACGGTGGGAGCCTACCGGCTTGCCATCACGCAGTACCAAACCATTGCCCAGATCAAACGTCTTCCCGGGGCGGGGGGGGCCCTGGCTGGCTTGCGCCGTAACAATGCCAAACGTTAGCGCGCCTAGTGTGGCATCCCCACGTCCGCTGGTTGGCCAGACCGGTAGCCACGCTCAACCCCCGTCGGGGCCCCCTTTTTTTTTTCCCCGCGGTCCCCCCCCGGTCGATCCGTCAGTGCACCCAAATAGTCCAATCCAAGTAGTGGAGCCCGAGCCACGTAAAACGTTTTGCGCAAAATCGGCCCTTTCGCCGGCGAAGGAGTGGCGGGCGGGCGCGCGGGGCGGGGGGCACCGGGAAACAGAAGGTTTGTAGTTCCTTCGGATGATTAAACGAGTCTGGCGAGGACCAGTACCATGTCGATGAGCTTGATGCCGATAAACGGCACGATCAAACCGCCCAGACCGTAGATGGCTAGGTTGCGGCGCAGCAAGGCTGCAGCGCCCACCGGCCGGTACTTCACGCCTTTGAGGGCGAGCGGAATCAAGAACATGATGATCAACGCGTTGAAGATCACCGCCGACAGGATGGCCGAGTTGGGGCTACCCAAACGCATCACATTCAGTACACCCAACTGCGGGTAGGTGCTCACAAAAATCGCCGGAATGATGGCGAAATATTTGGCCACGTCATTGGCGATGGAGAAGGTGGTGAGGGAGCCGCGTGTCATCAACAGCGCCTTGCCGGTCTCCACAATCTCCAACAGTTTGGTGGGGTTGAATCCAAATCCACCATGTTGCCGGCCTCTTTGGCAGCTTGGGTGCCGCTGTTCATGGCCACCGCGACGTCGGCCTGGGCCAGGGCGGGCGCGTCGTTGGTGCCGTCGCCGGTCATCGCCACCAGGCGGCCTTCCGCTTGGTACTGGCGGATGAGTTTGAGCTTGTCTTCGGGCGTTGCTTCGGCCAAGAAATCATCTACGCCGGCCTCGGCCGCAATGGCGGCTGCGGTGAGCTTGTTGTCGCCGGTGATCATCACCGTTTTGATGCCCATGCGGCGCAGCTCGCCAAAGCGCTCTTTGATACCGGTCTTGACGATGTCTTTGAGCTCTACCACGCCTAGCACCACGCTGCCGGCTGCCACGGCCAACGGCGTGCTGCCGCGGCGCGCAACGTCGTCGGGCGCCCGCAGCACTTCTGCAGGCATCGTGCTGCCCATGGGTTCCACGTATTTGCGAATCGCGTCCACCGCGCCCTTGCGCAACGGACGGGTGCTGCCATCGTCGTTTTGCACGTCCATACCGCTCATGCGGGTTTGGGCGGTAAAGGCCACTTCTGTGCTGTGGGCCAGCCGTGGCTCGGTAACGCCTTGGCGCTGGGCCAGTGCCACGATGCTGCGGCCTTCGGGCGTTTCATCGGCCATCGAGGCCTGCATGGCGGACTGGGCCAACTGTGCGGGTGACACGCCGGGTGCGGGAATAAAAACAGTGGCCTGGCGGTTGCCGTGGGTGATGGTGCCGGTTTTGTCCAGCAGCAGCACATCCACATCGCCCGCAGCCTCTACAGCGCGGCCCGAAGTGGCAATCACATTGGCCTGCATCATGCGGCTCATACCGGCCACCCCCACGGCCGATAACAAGCCGCCAATGGTGGTGGGAATCAGGCAGACCAAAAGCGCAATCAACGCCGTCATGCCCACCACCGCGCCACTGCCGGCGGCCTGCACGCTGAAGATAGAGAACGGCAGCAGTGTGACGGTCACCACCAAGAACACGATGGTCAATGCCACCAGCAGAATCGTCAACGCTACTTCATTAGGGGTCTTCTGGCGTTTGGCGCCTTCCACCATGCCAATCATGCGGTCCAAAAATGACTCGCCGGGGTTCACGCTGATGCGCACCACCAGCCAGTCGGACAGCACGCGGGTGCCGCCAGTGACCGAGCCGAAGTCGCCGCCCGATTCGCGCACCACGGGTGCCGATTCGCCGGTGATGGCGCTTTCGTCCACGGTGGCGACGCCTTGGATGACCTCACCATCGACAGGAATCATATCGCCCGCTTCCACCAGCACCACATCGCCTTTGCGCAGGTTTTCGGCCTGCTCAGGTAGCCAAGTAGAACCGTGCACCGGGTCTTTGAGCTTCTTGGCCCAGGTGCTTTTCTTCAAGCCCTTGAGCGAATCGGCTTGGGCCTTGCTGCGGCCCTCGGCCAACGCCTCGGCAAAGTTGGCAAAGAGCACGGTGAACCACAGCCACAGTGAGATGCCCAGAATAAAAGCGGGGCGGTCAGGCCCGTCACCGCTCAGGGCCGCAAAGCCCAGCAGCGTGGTGACGATGCTGCCGATGTAGACCACAAACATCACCGGGTTGCGCAACTGAACAGCAGGGTTCAATTTGGTGAAGGCAGCCAGCACAGCGGGCTTTACCAACACCGGATCCATCAGGTTCAAAGAATTTTTGTTTGACATAAGTTACTCACTCAATAGGGGCGTGCGGTGCCGACGGCTCAACGCGTGATCCACAACATCAGGTGCTCAACGACCGGACCCAGCGCCAGAGATGGCACATAGTTCAGCAGCCCCACCAGCAGCACGGTGCCAATCAGCAGCACCACAAACAGCGGGCCGTGTGTCGGGAAGGTGCCGGCATTGGCCGACAGGCGCTTCTTAGCCGCCAGCGAACCGGCAATGGCCAGCACTGGCACGATCACGCCAAAGCGCCCCAGCGCCATGGCCAAGCCCAACATGATGTTGTAGAACGGCGTGTTAGCCGACAGCCCTGCAAAGGCGCTGCCGTTGTTGTTGGCGGCCGACGTGAACGCATACAGAATCTCCGAGAAGCCATGGGCGCCCGGGTTGGCAATGCCCGCCTGGCCGGCGGTGCTCACCACCGCAATGGCGGTACCCGCCAACACCACAATGGGGGTGACCAGAATGGCAATCGAGGTGAGTTTCATCTCATGCGACTCAATCTTTTTGCCCAGGTATTCTGGCGTGCGGCCAATCATCAAGCCGGCAATGAACACGGCCAAGATGGCGAAGATCAACATGCCATACAGGCCGGTGCCTACGCCACCAAATATGACTTCCCCGAGCTGCATCTCGACCAGTGGGACCATTCCACCGATCGGGGTGAAAGAGTCGTGCATAGCGTTCACCGCACCGCATGACGCGCCGGTGGTCACCGCAGCAAAGAGGCTGGTGCCGTTGATGCCGAAGCGTGTCTCTTTGCCTTCCATGTTGCCGCCCGACTGCAGGGCGCTGGCCGTCTGGTCCACGCCCAGCGGTGTCAGCAAGGGGTTGCCAGCCTGTTCAGCGGGGGTAACGACCATAACGGACACCACAAACATGACCGTCATCGCGGCGATCACGGCCCAGCCTTGGCGCTGGTCACCCACCACACGGCCAAAGGTGAAACACAGCGCAGCCGGGATCAGAAAAATTGACAGCATCTGCAGCAGGTTGGCAAGCGCCGTGGGGTTTTCATACGGGTGGGATGAGTTGGCATTGAAGAAACCACCGCCATTGGTCCCCAGCATCTTGATGGCCTCTTGCGATGCCACGGGGCCCATGGCCAAGGTCTGCGTGCGGGTTTTGGCATCCTCCATGACGGGGTTGCCTTTTGCGTCCACGAGCGGCTGCCCATCGGGGCCGTTTTTGGCGATCTGGTAGCTGGTGCTCTCCAGCGTGTTGACGTCTTTGTAGGCGTCAAAATTCTGGATCACACCTTGACCCACAAACAGCAAGGCCACCACCAGTGACAGCGGCACCAGTAACCAAGCGGTGATGCGCGTCATGTCCACCCAAAAGTTGCCAATCACGCTGGTAGAGCGTGCGACAAACCCGCGGACCAACGCGAATATCACCGCAATACCCGTGGCGGCTGACAGAAAGTTCTGTACCGCCAAGCCCAGCATCTGGGTCAGGTAGCTCATGGTGGTCTCGCCGCCATAGCCCTGCCAATTGGTATTGGTAACGAAACTGATGGCCGTGTTGAAGGACGAATCCACCGACACCGCAGACATACCCGCCGGGTTAAGCGGCAACACTGCTTGCCAGCGCTGCAACAGATAAAGGACCAGGAAGCCCAAGACGTTAAACGCCAGCAGGGCCAGCGCGTAGCGGGCCCAGCCCATGGACTGGTCGGGTGATACGCCTGCCAAGCGGTACAGCGGCGCTTCGGTGCGCTGCATCCAACCGGGCAGATTCCCATTGCAGATGCGCGTGATCCAAATGCCCAAAGGCCACGATACGGCCAAGAGCAAGACTAAAAACAGGGCCAGCAGCCCCAAGCCGAGCTGCTCATTAAAACTCCTCCGCGCGGATCAGCGCATAGACCAAATACGCCAGCAACAAGGCAGCACACATGCCGCCCAAGCCATACACCACGTGAAGTGTGTTCACTGTTTCCATCATTCTCTCCTGCATCACATTGATGAAGGAGTGTGGTTAACGGGGCGTAAAAATGGGGATGAGTTTTAAGCTGGCGGTGTAAAAAAGGCGTAAATGCAAGGCCTATGACCTGGCCTTAGCGGGCGAGATGGCCTTCATCGTCGACTACGGTGCGCGCGAAATGTTGGTGGAGCAAAAAGACGTTTTTACTACATCACGTTGATGAACGAGAACTACACCCAGCCGGATTTGCCAGCGGGTGCAGGGGCGGATGTGGTGAAGGTTTGCTATAATTGTGATAGCTATTTATGTAGATTCGACGAGGGCTACATCCCTAATTTTCTTAAGGAAGTTACGCTCTTAGGCTCCGGCCCCATCATCGCCGCCACCGACGGCTTTGGGCGTAGTGATACACGGGCGGCTTTGCGGGGGTACTTTGGGGTGGATGCGGTCAGCATTGCGCAGGTGACTGAACCCAATTCACAGTCCAAATCCGAACCCCAAACAGATCGCTTTCCTCTGAAAAAGCGTGTGAATAATACTTTTACACTATGATTTGCGGAAGCAAGGGCTTACAAGAATGACTAGGTCTGCGTTGGATTTGCGGGTGTTCATCCTCATCAACGGCGTCATGGGATGCTTGATGGCATTGGTCTTGTATTCCCAATCCCGTTCGTATCCCAAGTCCATTCACGGCCTCCGGGAATGGGCTACCGCTTATCTTCTGGCGTTTTTTGCAACCGTACTGTGGCTTGCAGAACACCTTGCATCCCTTGATTACCGTCGGCTTGGCCAATGTGCTGCTGTTGCTGACTGGCGCCTATGCGTTGGCAGGCGCTGCTGCGCTACACGGTCGAGTTTTGCCGAGCTGGCTATTTCCGGCACTGTTGTGCTTTTCGGTGCCGGCATTTGCCTGGCTCAGTACCGACCGCACCTATTACCACTACCGTTTGACCATCATTTGCGTAGCCCTGCCTGCCATGTTGCTATGGCAGGCCGTAATCATCGGGCGATTTGGTGACCGAAAGCTGGGGGCTAACTTGAGCCTGGTGGTTTTGGTTGGACTGAGTGCCGTTATGCTGTTGCGCGCATACACCGCAGTTGCGTCACCGTTGCCGATTGGGCTGTACGCCAACTCCCCCATGCAAGCCATTTACCTGGGTAGTTTGAATTTTGGTTTGTTGTTGTCTGCCATTGGCGCAATCCTCATGGCTTCAGAACGGCTGCACATTGAACTGGGTCAGCTGGCCAGCAAAGACAGTCTGACGAACGCCTACACCCGCCGTGCTTTGTTTGAACTGGGCGAAAGCGAGATCGCACGCTGCAAACGCCATGGTACAGCGCTAGCCGCTTTGATGCTGGATCTGGACCATTTCAAACGCATCAATGACACCCATGGACACCCAGTAGGCGACAAGGTGTTGATTGATTTTGTACAACGCGTACAGGGCGTGCTGCGGCGGCCTGTCATTCTGGGACGCTATGGGGAGAGGAGTTTCTAGTGTTGCTGCCCGACACCGGCCGCGAGGACGCGCTGCTGGCGGCTGAGCGGATCCGGCAATGCAATACAAGCGAAACTGGCTTGCCTGTTTGTACCGTTAGTGTGGGCGTTGCGTGCTTGGGTGACCCACAGACGGATAGTCTGACTGCCTTGATTGGGCGAGCCGATGCGGGGCTGTATCGCGCCAAGCAAATGGGCCGCAATCGGGTGGAAGAAGCAGTGTCCCCGGGTGCTTAAAAATGAGTTCCCGAATTTGTGTCGATTCGGGAGCGATTGCAAAATGAGAAGCTGCCTCGCAGTTGCCGATGACCCAGTCATAAGTGCGTGAATGTCACTGCAGAATTTGGCATTGGTGGTGGCCGGTTCACTCGGCTGCTAGACCTGGCAGTAGGTAGGCCAGTTGCGGCACAGCAGCGCGCGTCGCCCCAATGGCGACGGGGCGTTTTCGGTACTGCCTCAGGTCAATGAGAAAAGCCGATACAAGTTCGACCAAGCGTGCCGCGCCAAACGATCTAAGGTGCTAGCCGTTTGGGCATGCAAGAAATTGCACCGTTGATGCAGACCGTACCGCTGGCGGGCAGCTTGTACTATTGCGCATAACCGTCGCCTGCGGACGATAAAGCTGGCTACCGAAGCGCAGCCATTCTTCCTTTCCATGCTGTTCTATTTTCAGGAACAGGTTTGCCACGGTATCGCTGGCCGCTGGATCAACGATCTGCCCATTGGCCAGGATATAGCCAGGCAGGCCGGGGGCGGCGTCGATGGAGAAACGTGTCCCACCCGTGCCTGCCACGGACCCGTCAGCGGTGACCCTGGTTCGATCTTTTGCCCTGTTGGCATTGCCTGGAGATAATGCCCGAATCCTGGTGCTACTTGGTTGACCAGGTAGTGCTGCCCCGGGGCTGAGCTGAAGGGCAAGTTGGTGGTCTGATCGCGACCCATTTCGGCCACCGTTGGCGGCCTGTGACCGCAGCCACCAGCAGTTCGATTGAGGTGACGCCGTCGTTGCAATACACCGCCATTTCGCCCGGCAGATGTTTTAGCTGCACAGACGCTAGCGCTTGGCGCATGTCGTCGGCGTAGCTTGGCATTGGCTCGAAGGTAAAACTGTTGCGGCAATCGGTGCCAGGCAAGCCGGACGAGTGGCCGCGCAGCATGCGCACGGTGATTTGAGCCGATGTGACGCAAATTCTTGGGAAACCAGATATTCATCTCAGGGGAAACCCGTTGTATCAGGATGGTTCCAGGGTGCGATACTTTTGCACAGGCAGTTAGCCTACTCGTCGAACGCAAAGTAATGATCCGGTGCCCAGCCTCCCAACGTTGAAGTGACGACCATGACAGGATATCAACAGCTCGCTTTCGTCAGTTCAGTGCTCGCCGGTTTTGCGTTTGCTTTCTACGGGACGTTGCTGATTTCTCAGTCAACGCGCCGGATTGGCAGCTGGGCGGCCCTGTTGGCGGCCTGCGCAGGTATCTGTTTTCTGATTGTCACGTTGGGCTCTACCTTCTCGGTGACGGTTACTTTGAACACCGCGACGCTGCCAGAAGCTCTTCAGGCGCAACAGGAACCTCTCACAACGTTGTTTCTACTAGGCATCGTCCTGACGCTCTTCAGTTTTGGCATCGGGGGCTGGATGCGTTCGCATAAGCTTGGAGTCGCCACCATCTGCGTCGCACTGATGGGGCTCGTCGGAGTTCTCTGGGTCATGCAGCCATTCATACACAGGAATTGAGGGGAAGAGAATCATGCGCATGGGTAGATCGCTGGTTTGCCAGTGTGCGTGCTTGCTCGGCTTGGCCATCCTCACCCAAGCTTGCGCGGCCGA
The DNA here is from genome assembly GCF_016705985.1 of Candidatus Aalborgicola defluviihabitans. Lineage (NCBI taxonomy): Bacteria > Pseudomonadati > Pseudomonadota > Betaproteobacteria > Burkholderiales > Comamonadaceae > Allorhodoferax (SeqCode) > Candidatus Aalborgicola defluviihabitans. Next base: position 118,189 of record NZ_JADJKN010000006.1, on the reverse strand, counting down.
TTCGCAGGTGCAACCATTGGACCTCGACAAACCTTATCGAACAGACGACTACTCATTTCTTGATGCAGCGGTCGGATCGCGCAGGGCAGTTGCCCTGGGCGAATCGATTCATGTTACGCAGGAAATGCCACTGGTCCGTCAAAGGTTTGTGCGTTATCTGCACGAACGCAAGGGATTCGACGTGCTCGCGTTGGAAGGTTCGCTAATTGATGCCTGGACTGCCCAGGAACATGTCTATGCAAATGGCGTTTCGGGTGCCGCCGTCGCGGAGTTGTTTACCCGTGAGGCGTTGTTCGGCCTGTGGCAGACCGCACCAATGGAAGCGGTGATTGCTGAAGCTTTGCAACCACAATCCGGCGCACCGGCAATCTACCTCACCAGTTTTGATCTGCAGCCCGGTATGGCGCGCGCGTATGGTGGTTCGGCGGAAAAAAGCCTAGGTGCATTTCTCGCGTCGGTGCAGGCGCTCGATCCGAGCGTCAGCGATCAGAAGATTCGCGAGTGGACCAAGATTTTGAGTCCATCGCTCGAATGCAAAAGCAGTCAAACCGTTACGCAGGCATTGTCGGAAATCGAGCGTTGGATTGTTGACTCGGCAGCAACCGCTGTCGGCGCTCGTCGACCGGCAAGGCATGTCGCCGCCCTCCAACTCGTGCCCACGATGTTGCGCTACCGGCTGCAGCAATGCAGCGATTGGTTGGCTGCCAACAAGTCCATGAAGGTGTACCAGCAATCCCCCGATGCGCTCAATGCCAAACTAGCATTGGCGTTGCTAGGCCATTTTCCGAAGATGATCCTGTGGGCTCATCACAGTCACCTTCATTACAACTCATTGGGCGAATCGATTCCTTCAATGGGTCAACACCTCCATAGCGCGTTAGGGGACCAGCTTTACACCATTGGCGTATTCGCATTGGACGGCGCCGCCATGGATACTTCGGAAGCCGACGCTGCCCAGGGTCTGGCCGTCGTGACGGCACTGGCCGCCAAGCCGCTTCCAGATGATGCGCGTTTCAGCGTAGAGCGCGCACTGGCAGGGCTGTCAACATCCGATTTTTTCATCGACTTGAAGTCAGCGCCTGTTGCGTGGGGGCAGCCCGGGTTCAGTCGCCTTGAGACATCCGGGCGTATGCACACCGCCCTGTCCCATGACTTCGACGGTGCGATATTTCTGCATCAAGTGCATGGCACGCCGCTCAATTTCCTTCCGCGTTGGCTCAATGTTGCCATTGGTTCGGCTGGTTGGATTCTTCAGCATGCGATCTTGGCTTCATTGATAGCCTTGCTGCTGGTTGCCGGCCTGGGCTTGGCAATATTTCGATTGCTGCGCCGACTTAGACAAAAGCAGCCACAGAAGTAGGGAGTTTGTTGTTAAGCCCGGTCAAGAACGCGCATGGCCCCAAGTTATAGGCCACAAGCACCGTGCGGTGCATCTCGCACCTCGCGCCTTCCATCACCAGACTCCGTACCGGGATACCCATGAAGCCGCCTGTCTGCAGGCCATCGCGATAGTCGGGCGGTCTTGCGCGGCGACTTTGGGCAGGATGCCAAAGCCATTGTCAAAGCTGCGGTGCAATTGAAGGTGCCTACAGCGCGTGTTGAAATGGTGCCAGCGCGGCACCTGGGCAAGAACAGGGTGCGGATGCCTTTCCATACTGTCCCGCCAAAGGGGTTGGTTCTTTTATCTGTACAAGGCTGGAAATTGTTGACGCAACTGTTTCAATTTGGGCATGTCGTTGAAGACGATATACGGTTGTTGAGGATGCAATGCCAGGTAGTTCTGGTGATACTCCTCGGCCCGGTAGAACTGCGCAAGCGGTGCCAGCTGCGTGACGATGGGTCTGGCGAAGGTGTGTGCACCGTCAAGCTGGCGGATGGTGGCCAGCGCCGCCATGTTCTGTTCAGCGCTGGTGTAGAAGATTGCTGAACGATATTGCGTGCCGGTGTCCGGGCCTTGTCGGTTGAGCTGGGTGGGGTCGTGCGCGACGCTGAAAAATACTTGCAGCAATTGCGGGTAAGAAACCTGTGACGGATCGAAGCGCACGCGCACCGCCTCCGCATGGCCGGTTGCACCGCCGCTGACCTGTTCGTAATCCGCGGTGTTTGAGCGACCCCCGGCATAGCCCGACTCCGCGTCTGAGACGCCTTTGACGTGCTTGAACACGGCATCGACGCCCCAGAAGCAGCCGCCCGCGAAGACGGCAGTCTGCAAATTGCTTGCCGGTCGCACGGGCGCACTGCTTTGTATTTCCGGCAAGCTGGGGTTGGCCCAGGCCGGGGCCAAAGTCGTCAGAGCCAGCGCCGCGACTGCGGCGAACTGGCCAAGCCTGGTTGGGGGAGACCGACCATGCATGGCGGCGCTCCCTATTTCTTCATCTCGTCTTTGCCCATCGCGTCGGTGGCCATTGCATCCTTTTTCATGCCATCCTTGGCCATGCTGTCTTTCTTCATATTGTCCTTCTTGGCGGTTGGTTTCTTCATGCTGTCCTTTTTCATGCCGTCCTTGGACATGTCATCCTGGTGCATGGCATCTTTGGCCATCGCGTCTTTCTGCATGCCGTCCTTGGACATGGCGTCCTTGTGCATGGCGTCTTGGGCGAATGCCGCGCCTCCCGAAATCAACAGGGCGGCGGACAAGAGGGCGGTAGTGATCGATTTCATAGTGAATTCCATTGAAGTGATGGTGAATTGGCGGAATTGCCAGAGTTTTCAGGGCAGTCGGGCGGTCAGGCTCAACTGCCGCCGAACCAGTTGTACCCCTGGTCTTCCCAGTAGCCCCCGGGGTAGGTGTTGGTGACAAAAATCGCTTGAATGTGCTTCGGGTTCTTGTAGCCGAGCTTGGTCGGCATGCGCAGCTTCATCGGGAATCCATACTTGGGCGGCAGCGGTTGTCCGTCATAGGTCAGCGCCAGCACGGTTTGTGGGTGCAGTGCGGTGGCCATGTCAATGCTGGTGAAGTAGTCGTCGGCGCACTTGAAGCCTACGTATTTGGCGCTGAGATCGGCGCCCACGCGACGCAGAAAGCTGGCAAACGAGACACCGCCCCATTTGCCAATCGCGCTCCAACCTTCCACACAAATATGACGGGTGACTTGCTCGATCTGCGGCATGGCGCGCAGCTCGCGCAGAGTCCATTGGCGACGGTCGGCGACCAGGCCAGTAACTTCCAGGCGGTAGCTGCTCTCCTCAATTTCCCGTATCTCGTCTTCACCATAGTAGGCATTGAAGGGAAAGGGCCGGTGATCATCGACTCGGGATAGGTCGGGGCCAGCCGGGTGGGATCGAACAGCCATCCCTGCACATCGTCATTGATGCGTGAAATCCGGCTCAGGGCGGTGTCCACACTGGCCTCATCGACCAGCGAACAACCCGTTAGCATGGCCAGACCGCCGAGCGTGAGCGAGTGGCGCAGAAAGTTGCGTCGGGCCGCTTCTTTGCGCACCAGATCTCCATCGACTGCCAGGCACACAGGGTTCTTAATATTCATACTTTGGACTTTTTCAATAACCACGAACCATGGTGCGCAAAGTGCGCGGGACCAGCGCCACCATCAGCAGGTGGATCAGCACAAAGGCGGCCAGCACGGCCATGGCGAAAAAATGGACCCGCCGCGCGCCTTCATAGCCGCCTACCAGTTCCCTCAGCAGAGGGAATTGCACAGACTTCCAGAGCACCAGCCCGGAGAGCACCAGCGCCACGCTGTCGGCGATCACCAGCAAATAGGCCAGCTTTTGCACCATGTTGTAGTGGCGGGGGTCGGCATGGGCCAGCCTGCCCTGAAGCGCCGCCCGAACATCCGCCAGCAGGGCGGCGCCCGATAGGGGGAAGAATTTGCGCCACAGGCGACCGGTTCCCAGATTGAAGGACAAATACAGCAAACCATTGGCCGCCAGCAGCCACATCGCCGCGAAGTGCCATTGCAAGGCGCCACCCAACCAACCGCCCAGCGTGATGTCCTTCGGGATCGCAAAGCCGAGGAACGCGGTGGCGTTGTAGATTCTCCAGCCGCTCATCATGAGCACTACCACCGCCACGGCATTGAGCCAGTGCATGGCGCGCAGCCACGCTGGGTGAATGGTTTGTGTGAGATGGTTCATTGATATTCCGTGTAAAGCGCCAAGCCATGTTTGTGAACTGAACGGTCTGTATTCATGATTTGCGTTCCAATTGCTAGGTACTTCGCCGCACACGGCCCGCCGGTTACAGTTGGAACAACAATTTGCAAAAAATATTTTTTTTGCGCTTCCTGTAACCCAATGCCCGCATGGAACGAACAGTAGTAATGGATGACCGGTTCGCGCAAAGCGAGAGACTGTTGCGCGAGTCGTTACTGCAAGGTTTGCAGGGCGATGCTGCGGCCTACCACTGTTTTCTGAAAGCCTTAAGCGCGCACCTGCGGGCCTACTACAGAAAGAGGCTTTTTCAACGACCCGACGACGTGGAGGATCTAGTGCAAGAAACACTGCTGGCGGTTCACAACCAGCGCCATACTTACCGCAGCGACCAGCCACTCACAGCCTGGGTGCATGCCATCGCGCGCTACAAACTGGTGGATTTGCTGCGCGCCCGTGCCACGCGCGAGGCACTGACTGATCCGCTGGATGACGAATTGGAAGTCTTTGCCGCATCCGACACCGATGCGTCAGATGCCCGCAAGGACCTGGGTCAAATGCTTGCCAGTCTGCCCGACCGGCAGCGGCTGCCCATAGTGCACGTCAAGCTTGAAGGGCGCTCGGTGGTGGAGACGTCACAGCTAACCGGTATGTCGGAGGCGGCCGTCAAAATAGGTGTCCACCGGGGCTTGAAAGCACTGGCAGCCAGAATCAGGGGAAACACGTGAAGACCGACGATCTCATTTCCCTGCTCGCGACCGGTGCTGCGCCAGTGCCCATGCATACCGTGGGCCGGCGTTTCGCCGTCGCGCTTGGCCTGGCATTGTCGGCGCAGTGCTGCTTCTGGTGCTTACCCATGGCCTGCGCGCAGACCTGGCACAAGCCATGGGCGAGTTGATATTTTGGGTCAAGATGGCGTTTGCCGGCGTTTTGGCACTCGCGGCCTTTATTGCCACTGAACGCCTGGCGCGCCCTGGCATGCGGGTGGGCGGTGCCTGGGCTGCGCTTGCCGCCCCGGTCCTGTTGCTGTGGCTGGTTGCAGCGCTGGTGCTGCTTGGCGCCGACCCGGAGCAGCGCGCCGGCTTGATTCTGGGCGCGACCTGGAACACCTGTCCCTTTAGCATCGCCCTGATTTCGCTGCCGCTGTTCGTGGCGACGTTCTGGGTGATGAAGGGATTGGCGCCGACCCGCCCGGCATTGGCCGGCGCCAGCGCCGGCTTGCTGGCGGGTGCACTGGCCGCATTGGTCTATGCCTTGCATTGCCCGGAATCGGGGGCGCCTTTCGTCGGCATCTGGTACGTGCTGGGCATCGCAATTCCGGCAGCGGTTGGTGCGTTGCTGGGGCCACGGACATTGCGGTGGTAGGCTCCTGTGACATGATGGCCGTCGAAAGCGCGGCTGCAACGCAGGCGAGTTTTCAGCAAATCTGACAGGAGATGCCATGGATCGCTACATTTACTACCGCGTTCCGACCGACCAGGCGTTGGTGTTGCAGCAAGGTGTGCAGGGGCTACAGCAGCGCGTGTTTGACCTGTGTGGTGTGCCGAGTGCGCTTAAGCGGCGTCCTGGAGTTCAAGACGGTTGTCACACGTGGATGGAGGTCTATCGTGGGCTGACACCCGAATTTGAGGCCTGCCTGCGCCAGTGTGAGCAAGAGTCCGGCCTAGCGGTATTGATTCGCGGCGCGCGCCACGTGGATGATTTCTTGGACGCGACCGAGTGGTCGAACGAGGCGTAGCGCCGGGTCAAGACGTGACCCATGACATCCTTCAAGCGCTGGTATGCTGATTGAAGCGAATATCTGATTTGAGAAAGGTCTAGATGAATAGCAATGCCATTACCCCGATACAGGTGCGTTCACCCTGCATCAATGTCTGTGAGATGAACCCGGAACTTGGCCTGTGCAGGGGGTGTTTTCGCACGCAGGACGAGCGTGATTGGTGGGTTGCCTATAGCAACGATCAACGGCGGGAAGTGCTGCGGCGTTGCGAGCAGCGGGCTGAAGCGTTTAAAAATGGTGAGACCGTGTTTGCACCGTGTGTGGGGTTGTGCAGTCGTCAAAGAGAACTGCAACCCCTTGAGTTGCCTTGCGCGACAACTGCGCGGGGAAACCATGGCTCTTAACGATGATTTCTCGGCGCAATACTGGCCATCATGCAGTTGAAAGGCGCATACGTTTTCTTGCTGACATTACTCGCGATGCTGGCCTTTGCAGCTAACTCGCTGCTTTGCCGCTTTGCGCTCAAAAGCGGCACCATCGACCCGGCCAGCTTTGCTGCCATTCGTCTGATGTCAGGCGCCGCGATGCTCGTGGTCGTGATGCGGCTTCGCGGCGTGTCGCCAACGAAAAGTGGCGGTTGGGTGCCGGCCTTCTGGTTGGCGGCTTATGCGGCCACATTTTCGTTTGCATACGTCAGTTTGCCGGCAGGTATTGGGGCGTTGTTGCTCTTCGGGTCCGTGCCGGCCACGATGGTGGGTACGAGTCTTTGGCAGGGGGAACGTTTGTCCGTGCGCCAGTGGCTCGGGCTGTTGGTTGCCATAGGCGGGCTGACAGCGTTGCTGCTGCCCGGCTTGAGTGCGCCGCCGCTGCGCAGTGCTGTTCTCATGATGGCTGCAGGCGTGAGCTGGGGCGCTTACTCGCTGCATGGTAAAAAGTCGCTCAATGCCGGTGCCACCACCGCTGGCAACTTTTGCGGTCCGTCCGTTTTCGGTACTGCTGGTCCTGGTGCACGCCACGCAGCTCTCGGCGAGCAGTGCCGGTGTGGCTTCGCGTTGTGCTCTGGGGCCATCACTTCCGGGGTTTGGCTACATCGTCTGGTACACCGTCCTGCCGCATTTGCGCTCCAGCGCCGCCGCTACGGTGCAGCTCAGCGTGCCGCTTCTGGCGGCCATCGGAGGAACACTTCTTCTGGGGAGGTTTGGACGCAGCGCCTGAGTTGGACTGGCCTGGCCATTCTTGGAGGCATCGCATTAGTGTCCGTGGCGCCGAAGCGGCTTACCCGAGCGTGAACGTGCCCGTGTACAGCGTGACCAGCTCGGGCGTACCCGGCCGTGACGATATGCGCCAGACCATCACATCGATTTGCATACTAACCATTGAATTTGCAATGGTTCGCGGCGACTAGGCCGGCGGGAACTACGACTGTTAAACATGATTTCTCGGGGTCGTACCTTGCCTCATGCAGTTGGAATGTCTAGCCGCCCAGACTTCGCGAAAACCCTATGTTGGCTCTGGAAATTGACAGCGCAGAATGGACGTATTCAAAAATTACGAACGATAGTTCACTTTTTAGGTGAAACACACAATGCCCATTCACAAACATTGGACCAGCACCAATAGGGTCGATCCGTGGCACGCGGGCGCTATGGATCGCTGTCAGATGGGGGTTTTCCGATCCCCACTCTGATCCTTGTAAGACGACAACAGCAATCAAAAGCGGGTTATGCCTGAACCACGCGCCATTACGATGGCGGCCTTTATGGCTTCGCTGACACTCGCGGCACTTGCGTTCTGGCTTGTGTCGCACTCACGCCATGGCCGGGCCTTGCGCAGTTGGGCAGCCGGTTCGGTGCTGGCTTCGGGCGGGGCGTTACTCAATGTTTCCCAAGGGCTGGTGGGCGCAGAACTCGCGCTCTTGGTCGGCAATCCGGCCATGGTGGCTGGCCTGGGGCTGCTTATCGATGGCACCCATCGCCTCGCAGGCAAACCGCCCCGGCAAGTGTGGTGGCTGGTACCCGCCGTGTGTCTCATTCTTACGTCGCTGTGGTGGGGCTTGTGGTCACCCAGCCTACCCCACCGTGTCATGGCATTTTCGTCCGCCACCATCTGGCTCATGGGCTGCTTGTTGTTTGCCCTATGGCCCTTGCGCAAGCGAGGCACTGCGTTGGGGCTTGCGTTTGTAGCCATTGCCGCGCTTCTCTTGTCCGTGCTGATGCTGGTGCGGGCAGTGTGGGCATGGCACGGGAATATACAGCCGGTTTATGTCTTGGGCTCGCCATTCAACATGGTGGTTTACCTGGTGGGAGCCATGTCTTTCGTCGCCATACAGACCGGTTTGCTCTTGGTGCACCAGTTGCTGGTCATCAACGACTTGCAGGCCGAGGCTGAGCGCGACTCACTCACCGGGTTGCTCAACCGCCATGCGCTGGCTTCGTGCCTTCCCACCGTGCTAGATGGCTGGGCGCTTGTAGCGGTGGATTTGGACCATTTCAAGCATGTCAACGACACACACGGGCATGCGGCGGGCGACCGGGTGTTGGCCTCGTGGGCCAGGTACTGCTGCGCCAACTGCGCGAAGGCGACATGGCTGTGCGCATGGGCGGCGAGGAATTCGCCGTGCTGCTTTACAACATGGAGGAGCCTGGTGCGTATGCCGTGGCCGAGCGCCTGCGCGATGACCTGCAGCGGCTTGCACCGGACTCCACCGGCCTGGCCGTGACCGCCAGTCTTGGGCTAGCGATGGCCTCCACGGGCACGGATTTCAACCCTTTGGCGCCAGGCTGATGCCGCGTTGTATTCAGCCAAGTCGAAGGGACGCAACCGGGTGGAGCGGGCTTCCACACAGGAAGTTACGCCATGAGTCCCACGGCCTGGACCTACCTCGATCCACTTGGCTTGGGCATCACCCTTTCGCTGTCGGCTGCGCTGTTATCACTGGTGATGCTCATCACCAACCGGACGCTGGGTCGCAGACTACCGGGCATGCAGCTGGCCGCGTGCGGTGTGCTGCTGGCTTCAGTGGGTTTTGCGCTCAACATGCTGCAGGCGTGGCTGTCGCCGTGGGTGGGGCTGGTCTTGGCTGTGATGCTGATGGTAACGGGCGTGTCGCTATTGTTGGGCGGGGCCCGGCAGTTGCGTAGCATGCCCGCACATTAAGGGCTGGCTTGCGGCCTGCTGCGCGGCAAGCTTGTGCACGGTACTGTGGTTTGGGGTGATGGCCCCTAGCCCGCGCTGGCGCATTGGTCTGTTGTCGCTCCTGCTGGCCTTCCTGTCTCTGCTGGTGACGCGTACCGCGCTGGGCGAGTCGCGGCCACAGCACCAAGCCGGCATGCGGCTATTGGCCTTGCTGGGCGTAGTGTTTGCCGTGCTGATGGGCATGCGCAGCTTGGCAGCCGTTTTGGGTCTGGTTGATAGCTCAGTCAGCAACTCGCTGGTCAACACCGGATCGGTGCTGGCCTCCGGTATGGCTTTGATCGGAGGGGTTGTTGGCTTGGTGCTGGTTCTGTCGGGCGACCTGATGGCCCTTCTGCAGCACCAGCGAGAACATGATTCATTGACCGACCTGCTCAACCGCGTGGGCCTGCGACAGTGGATTGGTGCGCAAGCGCCGCAGCAGGCGCTGGCCTTGGGTATGGTGGATCTAGACCATTTCAAACAGATCAACGATCGCCACGGACATTCCGTTGGTGATCAGGTGATTCAACATCTGGCATTGATGTTGCACGCGAGTGAGTCCCCTGTCTGCCGCAGCGCCCGATTGGGGGGGGAGGAATTTGTCGTCATCGCGCTGGGGCAAAACGCCGACGCTGCATTGCGCCACCGCCTAGAGCAATTGCGAGCTCAGTTTGCCCGAAGTGGTCCGCTGCCCGGTTCCACCTTGAGCGCCGGGTTGGCATCAGGTACGGTAGCGACGTTCGAAGCGACCCTGCGCCAGGCGGACTCTGCCCTTTACCGCGCCAAAGCGGGTGGGCGCAACCGGTTGGAGTCCATCTGAGGTTTGGTCAGCGAACGGCGCTGCTTCTGCACCGGGGTGGGGTCGTACCCACAGCCCCGCTTTTCACAGCGATTGTGCCGGTGGTGGCAGAAGATTGGAATATTTGGACGCCGCATAAGGGAAAGCGTGAACCCCGCGGACCTATTTCGGCACCATACTTGACCTCACGCGGTCGAATGTCCTACCCATAGTTGTCTGGACTGTCTGCATGGGAACTAGTTGGCAACGTCTGGGCGTGCGTTTTACCGCAGTTCTGCTATCGTGAAAACCTGCGCGATATAAATGCAAAATGATGTCTTCGACCGATAAGCCGGACCTCAACAATCGCCCCATGGGTTCGAGCGATTCGTTGTTGCGTTTGATTGCCGACTCGGTGCCGGCGTTGATCGCGTACTACGAGGTGCACACCTTGCAGTGCCAGTTTGCCAACCGACGTTATGCCGAGTACAACGGCTGGACGCCCCAGACCATCCTTGGCAAGACCGTGCGCGAAGCCATTGGCGAGGCCGCTTGGGCCATGATTGAGCCACACGTGCGGCAAGTGGTCGCCGGCAAGACCGTTCAATACGTGCGCGAGCAGACTTTGCCCGATGGCACCCAGCGGGTAATTGAGGTCAACTTGATTCCCCACCTCGATGATGGCCAGACCCAACTGGGTGCATTTGTACTGATCAGCGACATCACAACCCAGTGGCAGGCTGAACGCGCGATCCGCGACAGTGAAGAGCGCATGCGTAAACTGGCCGAAGCTACCACCGAGGGTGTCGTGTTCCATCACAACGGCGTGGTCACGGATGTCAACGACGCGCTGCAGGGACTGCTCGGCCGGACCTCTACGGACATTGTCGGGCGCAACACCTTGGACTTTATCCCTGAGCGATGGAAGCCCACCGTCAGCGAGTACATGCAGTCCGGCCACGAAGATCCGTATGAAGCAGCGGTCCTTGACACCAATGGTGTTGAGATTCCGGTCGAAATTGTTGGCAAGACGATGCCGTTCAAGGGCGGCACGTACCGCTTGGCCGTGCTGAGGGACATCCGTGCGCGCAAAGCGGCTCAGGCGCGCATCGAATTCATGGCACTGCATGACACGCTTACGCAACTACCGAACCGGCTCTACCTGATGGAGCGACTCGACAGCATTCTGGCCTTGGCCCGGCGAAGGCGGACGGCGGTCGCCACTTTGTTCATTGACCTCGACAACTTCAAACTGGTCAATGATTCCCTGGGGCACCATGCAGGCGACGCGCTGCTGCGGGAAGTCGCGTGTCGCCTCAAGCTCGCCGTGCGTGACGCCGATGTGGTGGCGCGCCTGGGTGGCGACGAGTTCCTGATCGTGCTCACCGACATTGCCAGTCCAGACGATGCCGGCTTGGTGGCCGTCAACCTAATTGAGTCCGTCAGTGTCGACGTCATCATTGATGGTCGTGCCGTGTCGGTGTCTCCATCCATCGGCATCAGCGTCTTTCCCGATGATGGCGCTACGGCCGATGAGCTGATTCGACACGCCGATACCGCTATGTATCGCGCCAAAAACTGCGGTCGCAGCAACTACCAGTTCTTTCCGCGCGCCGGTCTTTCGCACGGGTCCGCGGATTTGACACCTTGATTTAATTCAATGCGACAAGACCCATCACGGGCAAACCGTCAAAGTTGGCGGTGTGGAATTACCTGAACGCCAAGTTTGCGTCGCCAGAAGCATGTCTCCGCGCTGGCGCGGGAAACGCCAGTCGAGGGCACCTGGATTCCGTACGGATGCTGCTGAGGGCCTTGCACGACATGGCGCATAACGTTGCGGGAGGGATTTGCAACACCAAGAAAGCGCCAGTTACCATGCTCCAAATGTAGGTCCTAGGCCCCGACTGCCGGCGTAATGGCTGTCATCTTGTAGCATGCTTTCACTAGATTTCGCGGGGAGGCCCCGACAAGGGCCAGAGCCTGATCAAGCCGGGCTGCTCCAGTCAATTCACTTTCACTCCAGACGAGTAACCTTGATCCGGTAGCCCTGAAGTGCGTCATCGTCTGATCATGACGATGCAAAACAAAACAAATCCTGCTTCTGGTAATCGTCATGGTCGTGCCAGCGCTCAAGAAGTTCTGGAATCGGGATGTAGGTGCTGTGACCCAGTGTCGATGGGTCCATGAAATAAAAATGGTCATTGTCGTAACTCACGAGCAACCACATGGAACCCATTTCGAATGTGCTCCGGTCAACAGGTGGCGTTGCCCGAGCTAGATTATCCAATAGAACCGGGATTCGGCTATCAATGCGACCCTTCAGTTCGTCCAGGGTCATGCCGTTGCGCGCGGAGGCTTCGAATCCCAAAGATATCGCATAGGCCAGCACATTCTGATAGTTCGTACCCCTATCCGGATCCGGTTGCATCGCGGCGATCAGAACATCCTGGCGACGATCAATGCCATAGTAACCAAGGATCGACTGAACTGCCGTGATGCCACAGGTGTAATCCGCCGCTTGCCGGGTCAATGGAACCGGAATAAGGTTGGAAACGCTGGGAATAAGGCACTGCGCTTGCGCGGGACTATCGCCACCGCCACAGCCGGTCAACTGCATGGCCGGTACAGCAACAGTGAGCAAGGGGTATTTCAAGAAGCCGCGGCGATTTGTCATGGTGTGATTTAAGCAGTGAACGAAGTGTGGTCAGATTGACTAATTCAACTAGATCGATGCTGAATCAGCGCACGGAAGCGATCTTTGGGCAAAGCAGGAACACGGATTCGATCCGCACCGGTCATGGTTTCCGCTGCGAGCATGGCATTGAGGATTGCTTCCTGCGTTGCCTGAACAGTGGCTTCGAAGAAAGGATTCATTTGCCCGTTATCCAGTTGTTGAACAGGCACCGAGTTGGAGCCTGAAGGCTTCACAAAGGGCTGAGTGGAAAAAGCGACAAATATTTCACCCGATCCATCCTCTCCCAATCCACCCATTTTCCCAATACCCAAGGGAACACGTCGCGCCAGTCGATGGAGTTGGTGCGGTAAAAATGGGGCGTTAGTTGCGACAATGACAATAATAGAACCCGACCCTTCGCGGCGGGTGTTGCGGGGTGGCGGTGATTTCTCATCACAGGCCGGCACATCGGCCGCGTGAATGGATGTTCGCTTTCCGTCCCTCGAAACAGACCGGCTGCTCAACAATGGCCTGCCCTACGTTGATTCCATTCACGTTCAGCAACCGACGACAGGAACCGTATTTTACTGAATGAGGACTCCCACCATACTCGCCGTCCTCAATGACGACCTTGCGTGAGGCGGTACCGACCTTTCCAAGGTGCCGTATCATGCCGGTACCGCCACCGACGGAACCTTCCACTACCGGGCCGGACGTCGCGCTTTTCATTGCCGTTATGGCATGTTCCGGCTTCACATGAAAGCCATACTCGTCGTTGAGAAGACCGTCCCAGGTTTCACCAACGACAGGCAATTCGAGATCCCAAGCCAAAGCAGGATCGAGCACTAAGCCCCAGTCGGCTACCGCGCTGCGAACGGCCCCCACCCCTGCGGTTCCTTAGCGTGATCGGCCCGGACAGCAGCCTGACTCGGCAAACCCAGTAACTCCCGGTCAATTCACCGTACCATTCAATGGAATACAAGCCGGCAAGAACGTTCGGTTCTGCCATCCGGTCCAATCCGCGCGGCAATACCGCTGTCACTCAGGTGCGAACCGGTCCTTCGCCTCGGCGCAGAACGCCTTGCCCCGAAATCAGGGTCACGTGACCAGCAGAGACCCAGGAACGTCTGTGATCGCATTCCAACGCCCCGGGGTCCGCCGAAATCCACACGAAGCACATGGAACGATCCGCAGCGACGGCAGGTAGTATCGCTAACAAGCTCATTGAGAGCGATCCTGCCGAGGACAAGGTTGCCTTCTGTATCAGGATTTCGCATCACACATCTCCGGCAATAGTGAAGAAATCCATTTGGCGAAGTTCTCAGCCACCGCTGGGAACATCAGTGGCGCAACTATCCACGAAGATATTTGACCCAGAACAAATTTCATGAAAAGAGCCATCGTGATACAGGACGGCGACCAGCGTAACTTTTCGCGATGATGGTGCGATCCAGATCACTGTTGGCAAGCAAAGGTCCGCTGGAGTTAGTGGAAGCCCCAGAGCAAAGACGGAGGCAGGCCGATCTACCTCATCGAGGAGGTGCCCATGCCAGCGTGCACAGTGTCACATCAAATCTCATTGTCAAACCACGGAAAGCTGTTGATTAATGCGGGCGGCTTGATGTTGGTAATGCCGTCCTCCGTCGCCGTGGCGACACCCCTGAGGAAGTGGGCGGCAGCCGGCTGTGGACTCGAGGTGCTGGCGATAGGAGGAAGCCGCTTTCGCCTGCCTCCCGCAAGAACCGGAAATCACGTTGCCAGTTGGGGGCCACCACGGACAGCCCCAGCGCAGGTGGGCCCAACAAAAAGCCGGCTAAACGGCCCAGCCATGTTGGTTCAACCGCTATTCGGGCCTAAGGCTGACTAGTCCTGCAATGAGGGCAAGATGAGCGTCTGGCCAACCGGAGCTCGAAGGTGGGTTGGCGGCTTTGGCTTTCTCGCGCAGCGGAGCCGTGCGGCAGGTCAGTAACCAATTGGTCCGGGGTTTGCCGACCTACATGAGTAGAAGCTCCGGTAGGCCCCCGGTGTCTGCGGGTCTTCCAGCGCGAGGGTAAGCGGTTGTCGACTGCGACCATGCTGAACAGAACAGATTTGGGCACTTTTGCTGGCCAGAAAGTTGGCGTTGTGTTCGGTCATGCGGCGGCTGGTCGCGTAATACGACTAAACGCCGGGCGTGGCGGCCCGTTCCACCCCGAAGCGTAGGCCAGCCAAACTCAAACGGGAACGTCAAATGGCGCCTGAATGTCCTTGAACGGAATGGCGGCGTCGGGCCTCGTCAGGGCCTTCTGGTTTTTGGCGCAGATAGTCGGCATCCTGCATCTGTCTGTACGCTGCTGTTCAGCGGGTACGCAACGCAGTATTTGATCAACGAGGATAGATCTTGAACCCGTCGCCCGGCGGCAGCAATGGCGCGGTCGGGTGGAGTGTCACGGTTGCGGAAATGGCTAGCCGGACTCCGCAACTGGACGGCACCCAGAAACGCCCAGCGCGCGCCAGGAATGAGGGCAGAACGGATGTTCGCCATGGCCGATAAACCGTCTATCTTGTGGGCAACCATCAGGTAAAGGATGGACAGCGCACTAACCGGTAACTGCTGCATCCCGCGCAGCCCAAAGGTGCTGCCCACCACCAACGCCCCAGCGCAAAGGCCAGCTGGTAGCCCCAGGGCGCGTGCAGACCCATATCGGCGTTGTAGGCCTGTGAAACGTCGAAGTAGCCCGCAAAAAACGCGGGAAAATTGACCAAATCCTGACCCGCCCACGCAAACACCAGCAGTGAAAAAAATACAAAGCAGACGGGGACAACCGGCACATAGTCCCGCAGCCTTATGCGATACGCCGTGACCAGCAGCAGTACCGGGACTGACAAGAACACCGCGCCAGATTGCACCTGGCAGGCCAGCGCCATGTCAAACGCCAGCACGATCCGAGACCGCCAACCGTGCGCGGTCGCGGGCCCGCGCTGCACCTCGTTGTGCGCCAGCAGCGCTGGCGGCAGCAGGTAGACGTCGTGTGGCAGTACCAAAAATAGAGCCAACGCACAGAACAGCAGCAGGTCAATGACCCGACGTATCCTCAGGACGCAAAAAAAGCACAAGCCCAGCGTCAGCGCGTAGAGCCCCAGCAGCAATACGTCAGCATGGTTCTTCTCGAAGTAGATCGCCGATTCCATGAGCGACAGCGGACCGTAGTTGAACAGCAGATCCTGCCGTGCTGCAGGTTGTGGGCGTGCGCCAGCCCAGCATGGCGTGCCACGACAGGTCCAGCCCGCGGACGGAGGACTGGTAGCCCGTGTCGATCAGGCTCAATACCATGACGATGATGCCCAGCGCCGGGATGACGGTTTGTCGGCCAAAGGCCCGTGGGAACTGGTATTCATGGTGACCGCAACACCCTACAAATCAGGAAAATCAGACGGACATTTGTGGGACGGCATGGTGTTTTGGCCCGCTCTTGGTCGGGTTGCTTGGGCTCATGTGTTTGATTTTCCTATCCTTTAAAGCCGGCCAAAGTACCGAGAAAGCTTGACGAATATTTTTCCGCGGGCTCTTTGAAGCATACAAAAGGTGACTCATGCGAAATTGAAGAATAGAAGTTGGAGACTGCCATACCGCAAGTGTTCGGCTAACACGGCGCGGACGCGACCATGTACTGCGTCTTACTCGCCCATTTGCTGCAACAAGTACAGGCGTTGGTAGACACCCTTCTCAAGGGCCATCAGTTCATCATGGGTGCCTTGCTCATGGATGCGTCCGTGGTTGAGCACCACGATACAGTCGGCCGCCCGAATGGTGGACAGACGGTGGGCAATCGCCACCAGGTGACCTTGCCACGCAGCTCGGAGAGGGCAACTTGCACAATTTGCTCGGTTTCTGAGTCAATATGGGCGGTTGCCTCGTCCAAAAACAGGATGCGGGTCTCGCCCGCCAGGGCCCGGGCAATCGCGCAATGAGCTGCTTTTGTCCCACCGACAGGCGGGCACCACCCTCACCCAACAAGGTGTCGTAGCCCTGTTCCAGCTGCACAATAAAGTCGTGGCAGTGGCCGCGCGGGCGGCTTCTTCGATGGCTGCCTGGTCCAGCTCGCGGCCCATGGCAATGTTGTCGCGCACACTGCTGGCCAGCAAAAACGGGTCTTGCGGCACCAAGCCCACGTCTTCGCGAAAGTGTGCGTCGCTAAAGGTGGACAGTTCCACACCATCGACCGTGATGCGCCCGGTTTGGGCTTGGTAAAACCGCAGCAACAAACTCAGCAGCGTGGATTTGCCGCTGCCAGTGTGGCCCACCAGACCGTAAAACCCGCCCGCCGGAATGTTCAGGCTCAGGTCGTGCAAAACGGGCGTTCGCGGATCGTAGCCAAACCCCAGATTTTCAATTTTGATAGCGCCACTGCCAATACGCTGGGGCCTATCATGGGTCTTGGACGTTGCTCTTGCAACAGCGTGTCGACCCGCGCCGCCGCCACCACGGCCTGTTGCAACTGGCCAAATTGCAGCGTGATCTGGATCAGTGGATCGACCACACGACCGATGTAGCTGACAAAGGCGTACAAAACACCAATCTCCAAGGCACTGAGCGCGCGTTGGCCAAAGCTGTGAATCACCACCACCAGCAGCAGCACATTGATCAAATCCAGCATGGGGCGCAGCAACCAGGCGTTGACCCGCATCTCGGCCAAACGTGCACCCAGGTGCTGGCCGTTGGTGTGGTCAAAACGGTCTTTAAAGCGCTGTTGCGATTGCTGGCCTGTAGCACCGCCATACCAGCGATGGACTCTGACATTTGGGCATTGATGTCACTGCGCTTTTTGCCGGGCCGGGCCACCGCGGTGCACTCCAGCCTGGTAAAACCAGACAATCACCACCACGGCGGGAATCAGGGTGAGCACGATCAGCATCAACCGCCAGTCGAGCCAGGCCATGGCCGCCAGCGCACCGAACACTACAATGCTGCTGTCCAAAATAACGAATAGAACCTGCACGTACAGGTTTTTCACCTGCTCGGTGTCATTGGTAACCCGGCTGACCAACTGGCCAGTGATGGCTTTGTCAAAAATGCCATGGGCAGGCGCAGCACGGCCATGGACCTCTTCGCGCACGCGCTTGACCGAACGCATGGCCACGCCAGCCATACGCGCCAGCTGGGCGTAACGGATGACGCTGGCCAGGGCGCCCGTCAGCAACAGTGCTGCCAGCAGCAAGGCCATATCGGGGACTACCAGTTTGCGCGGCAGCAGGTACTGGTCGATGAAATACTTGCCCAACAAGGGCCCATGGCTTCAACAAGGCGCAGGCAATCAACCAGACCGTACCCAGATAGGTTGCGCTTCTCGGGTGCGGCGGCGTGCAGCAGCAGGGCGATGGCGCGGCGGGTGGCGCCCGCGTCGGGCGCCAGATTGGCATCAGGCTGCATCCAGGCTGGCCTCCAGTTGTTGGTAGCGCCACTGGGCGGCATACCAGCCATTGCGCGCCAACAAAGTGGCGTGGTCACCCTGTTCGCTGATGCGTCCGTGGCTCAGCACAACAATGTGGTCCGCGTCCATGACCGCACTGAGGCGGTGGCTGACGATCAAGGCGGTGCGGCCGGCACGCGCACTGCGCAAGTGCTGCAAGATATCGGTCTCGGTTTGGGTGTCTACCGCAGACAAGGCGTCATCCAGCAGCAACAGGGTGCGTCGGTCAACATGGCACGGGCGATGGCCACGCGCTGGCGCTGCCCGCCCGAGAGTGCAATGCCTTTTTCGCCAACCGGGGTGTCATAACCCTTGGGCATGCGCACGATGTCGTCGTGGATGGAAGCCAAGCGCGCGGCGTGCGCGATTTCTTCGAGCGTGGCACCCGCTTTGGCCAAGGCGATGTTCTCGGCAATGCTGGCCGAGAATAAAAACGGCTCTTGGGGTACCCAGCTGATGGCCCGGTTAAGCGCCTCAAGCGTGTAGTCACCCAGGGTGTTGCCGCCCCAGCGAATGGCGCCTGTGCTTTGGGTGTACTGGCGCAAAATCAAACGCAAAACGCTGGATTTGCCACTGCCCGTGGCACCCACCAGCCCCAGTGTTTGGCCGGGCGGTAGCTGTAGGCTGACCGCATCCAGTGCCAGCGCTTGGTGGCCCGGATAAGAAAAACTCACCCCTTCCAGGACCAGACGTCCGGGCTCAACATCTGTGCGAGAACCACTGTCGGCCACGGTCAATGGCGCATCAAAACGGGCTGCAAACGGCCCCAGGCTGCGCGCCCCCGTTCGATCAGGGCCAACACCCAGCCGGCAAACATGGGCCAGATCCACTGCCCCAGGTACATGCTAAAGGCCGTCAAAGCACCAATGCTGAGTTCACCGTGCCAAACAAAATAGCCTCCCAAACCCAATGTCAGGACCGTGGCACTGACTAAGGTAACCCCACCGCTGGTTCAATGCGGCCTCCCAGCGCTGGGCCCTCAGGCTGGCGTCGGCGGCGCTTCTGCCAGTTCCTCAAGCGCTGTGCGCTGCGCGCCTCCAATCCCAGTGCGCGCAGGGTGCGCACCGGTCAGGTCTCTTGCACTTGGTCGTTAAGTTTGCCAAACGCATCCAACGATTCTTTGGAGGCTTGGTGAATATGGTTGGAGATACGCCAAAACGCCCACGCCATAATAGGAAACGGTAACAGGGGCCGCCGCCGCTAATCGGCCATCGATGCCCAGCGTCATCATGGCGACCACCAAGATCAGCGTCAGGGTGCCGTCAAAGCCCGCCAGCATGGCCTCCCCCGAGGCCATTTCCACCGAGTCAATGTCGTTGGTCGCCAGCGCCATCAAATCACCGGTGCGCTTTTGTTGGAAAAAATGGGGGCCTTGCTGGCACAAGCGGGCGTACAGTCGGGCGCGCAGCTGGGCACCCAGGCGGTAGCTGGCGGCAAAGAGTTGCAAACGCCAGGCCACCCGCAAAAAATAGATGGCCACCCCGGCCAACACCAACCAGGCCAACTCGCCCAACAACGCCTCTTCGTGCAGGGTGCCAGCCACCAAACCATCAATCACATGGCCAACCTGACGCGGAATGTAGACTGTCAAGGCGCTCTGGTCGCCAGCATCCAGGCGGCCAGCGCATAGGGACGCCAGTTTTGGCGCACATAGATCGCTATCAGTGCGGTAAGGGTCATTGGGCGAGGTAGAGGATTGTCGGTGGGCGCTGGTGGTCGTGGCAGTAGGGTGCCACTGCGACGGCGCCAAACCGACTGTTTTCACCGGCGGGTGACGATGATATACCGGGGCTTGAAAAGTGGTGGGCAAGGGTCCAAAGGTCTTGCCATTTTGTCTGCATCCAAGCGTGATGCTGGTCGAGGAAAAAGACGTTTTCTAGTACGTCACGCTGATGAGCGAGAACTACACCTAGCCCAATATGACTAGAGAAGTCGAAGGGGATGCAGTGCGTGATTGCTATAAATTTAATAGTATTCTATGTAGTCTTGACGAGGGCTGGTGGCCGATTTCTCTTAAGGAAGTAACGCTGCCGGGCTCTGGTGCCATTCTGGCCGAGGTGGTCAGGCTGTATTCAAAATTGCCAACAACCGGTGAATGGGTGAGGAAATGAAAAGGACTTGGCGGGCGGCTTCGTCTGGAAGTTCAAGTTGAACAAGCACGTACCAATAGCGCTGACGGGTAAGATGGTGCATCGGTAAGAAGCGCGTCACCGCTTGGCGGCGGTAAGTTGCTGCAACACAATTGACAGTCGATGGTCAAACGGAAAATCTCACGACGCAGGGCGGTGACGAGCATATTGGCGCTCGGTGGTGTCACGTTTGGACTTGTGGCGCGGGTCAAAGGCGAGCGCAGCAGCATCCTGCCAGCGGACCGCATCCGTCCGCCTGGCACGTTGCGCGAGACCGAGTTTCTTGATGCCTGCGTGCGCTGCGGGCTGTGCGTTCAGGCGTGCCCGTACGATACCTTGCACCTGGCCGAAATCAGCCCGCTGATGCCCACCGGCACACCATATTTCACCGCCCGGGACACACCATGCCACATGTGCGAGACCATTCCATGCGCCGCGGCCTGCCCGACCGGGGCGCTGCAGCTCAGCACCATCAATGCTGCAGCAATGGGACTGGCGGAACTCAGCACGCCCGAGCGCTGCCATAGCTATACCGGCGCCGCCTATTGCAACAGTTGCTATCAGGCCTGCCCGCTCAAGGGCCAGGCGATCCGCATGCAGCCGGGGCGCACCTTGCGCGGGGGCAACTTCAGGCCGGTGGTCAACGCTGACTATTGCACCGGCTGTGGTCTGTGCGAGGCGGCCTGCGTGCTGCAAGGCGATGCTGCAATCACCGTACGCGCCAATCATGCAACGCGACGCTGAGACTGCGGCCACCCGGCCGCGTTCGATGTGGCAACGCAACCGGTGGCTGCTGGCACGCCGTGCGAGTCAGTTGACGGTGCTCGCACTGTTCCTGATGGGGCCGTGGGCCGGCGTCTGGCTGGCCCGAGGAAGCCTGGCATCAGGCGAATTGTTCGGTGTGCTGCGTTTGACTGATCCGCTGGTAGCACTACAAACGCTGCTGGCGCACCACATGTTGGAAGGCAGCGCTTTGGCCGGTGCAGTGATCGTCGCGGTGTTCTACGCAGCTTTCGGCGGTCGCAGCTACTGCGCCTGGGTCTGTCCGGTCAATCCGGTGACAGATCTTGCAGCCTGGTTGCGTGGCAAGCTGCGGCTGCCGTCCCTTCTGCGCCACGCCACGCCAGACCGCCGGCTGCGTTACGCGGTGCTGGCAGTCGTGTTGCTGCTGTCGGCACTGCTGGGCAGCGTCGTCTGGGAGACCGTAAACCCGATCACGCTGCTGCAGCGCGCGCTGGTCTTCGGGCTGGCTGGCGGCTATGGCGCGGCGCTCGCCGTCTTTGCCTTCGACCTGCTGGTGTTACCACGCGGCTGGTGTGGCCACCTGTGCCCGGTTGGCGCGTTCTACGGTGTGCTCGGGCGAGGCTCGCTGATGCATGTCAGCGCCGTGAACCGTGATCGCTGCACGGCTTGCGGAGACTGCTTCCGGGTCTGCCCGGAACCGCACGTGATTGCACCGGCGCTGTATGGCGCGCCACACGGTCGCTCGCCAGCAATGGCGAGCGCAGACTGCATCCGCTGCGCGCGCTGGATTGATGTTCCAAGAAACGACTTGATCGGATCGCGCCCTGGGCACCGATGGTTTTGGCCGTAACGATACCCGGCCGATTGCGTGGCTACCAGGGGCCAGTTCTGCTGCCTGTTGCTGCCACCAGATGCTTGAAACATCTGATATAACTTTAATTGCGATTCGCGATTTTTTTGGCGTGAAAAGTACTTTGAAATGCAAACATTGATACGGCACACTTTTTGCAGATGGCTCCTGATCACAGCGTCAGCCTTGCTGAGTGCCAATGTTGCTGCCGGCGAGCTACAGCTGCTCGCCGACGAAAACCCGCCACTGAGCTTTACCGATGGAACGCAGGCCAAAGGGCTGGCTGTAGACGTTGTGCGCGAAATCCAGCGTCGCGTGGGGGACGGTACTCTCATTGAATTTCAGCCTTGGGCCAGGGGCTACCGTACCGTGAGCACGCAAGCCAATGTGGGCCTTTTTGCCATGGCACGCACGCCCGAACGCGAAACGTTGTTTCAGTGGTTGGGTCCTGTTTCTGCATCCAAGGCGTCGTTCTATGGCAAACGCGGCTCTGGCTTGCGCATCAACAACCTGGACGACGCCAAGGCGGTAGAACGCGTCATGGTGGCACGAGACTTTTATACCCACCGTTTGTTGGAAAGACTGGGGTTTACGAATCTGGAGCTGGTGCCCAAGCCCGAGACCATGGTGAAGATGGCCCTGAACGATCGCGCACCGTTGATGTTTACGTCCAGCGCCACCTTGCCGGATATGCTGGACAAAGCTGGTGCCAACCCCGGCGATTTGGAGCTTGTCTATACGGTCACCAGCATCCAGACCTATGTGGCGTTTTCGCTGGGCACACCCAGGGAGTTGGTTACCAAGTGGCAGGCCGCGTTGGACGCCATGAAACGCGACGGCAGTTATGCGGTGATATATGCCAAGTGGCTGCCCGGAGAAGCACCCACCAAGATCAAGCCAGAAGCCAGTTTTTCGCCCTGAGTGTCGGTTTGAGGTGGGATACTTCGGCTCATGCGGTTGTTGTGCAATCGTGTTATTTTTCTTTCATTCACCGCAGGAGACCTTCCATGCTCAGATATCGATTCGGTACATGGGTTCTGTGCGCGCTGGCGTTTTCCTGTTTACCACTGCAGGTGCAGGCCCAGACAGCTCCAGTGGCGGCCCAGCGGATGGATACCACGCACGCCGTGAACGTGGCGGGGCGCCAGCGCATGCTGGCGCAGCGCATGACCAAGGCCTATCTGATGTTAGGGCAAGGCATTGACCCCGATGGCGCACGCGCTATTTTGCAAGAGTCAGTCCGACTGTTTGAAACCCAACTTGCCGCACTCAAGGCGTTTCAGCCCAATGCGGCGCAGGCCAAACCCTGGCTGAGCTGGATGTGGTGTGGGCACGATGCAAGCCACTCCTGACGGCGCAGCCGACCAAATTAGGGGCTGATGTTTTGTACGATCTGGTGAGGAGCTACAGCAAGTGGCGCACCACGTCACGCTGGTCTATCGGGATGTCGATAGCCAGCCACAGGACCAACTGGTCAACCTTGCCGGCGCCAACGCATGCTCTCGGCGCATGATGAGTTCTATCTGTACGAAACCTGGGAAATCAACACCGCACCGGCCGACATGGAACTGCATTTGGCACGGGCCCATTTCACCGCGGTGCTGATGCAGATGGAGACATCGCCATTGACTGCGCCAAAGATCAAGACACAAGTTGCCGAGTTGCGACGCGTGTGGGAGCCTTACCAGACGACGCTATTTGCCAGTCGGGACGCCGCCAAAATGCGGCGTAACGCGCCACTCGCAGCAGGCTTGAGCGAGCGGGTGCTGGAGAGCACCGAGAAGCTGGTTGCGATGCTGTTGGAAAAGCCACAAGCGGGCAGTGCACAGCGGTGAACCAAAAATGTTGTGTTTGACACATTTCGGCCTGCCTGACTGATCCGTTCCCACATATCCGGAGTCCACGCATGCAAGAACACATCGAATCTCTGATCCAGCAACACCGCGATCAGGCTGGAGGCTTGATGCCGTTGCTGCACGCCATACAAGATGCCCTTGGGTATGTACCCGCTGAATCGGTGGCTCCCATCGCCAAGGGCTTCAATTTGTCGCGTGCCGAAGTGCATGGGGTGATCAGCTACTACCACTATTTTCGCAGCACGCCGCCTGGGCGCACGGTGGTACAGGTATGCCGGGCTGAGTCATGTAAAGCATGCGGATCGGATGACTTGATGTCAGAGATCGAAAAGTGGCTGGGCGTGAAGGCGCATGAAACACGGGCCGACGGCGCGGTATCACTCGAGCCGGTGTATTGCCTGGGGCTGTGTGCGCAGTCGCCAGCCATCCAGATCAACGAGCGTGTGTTTGCGCGGGTTACAACAGCGCGTTTTGCCAACCCTGTTGGCTGGTGTGGAGGCTAAATGAGCGCCGTCAAGATTTATGTGCCCCTTGATTCGGCTGCGTTGGCAGTCGGGGCCGATGAGGTAGCCACAGCGTTGTTGAGCGCATGCGAACAACGCGGCTTTGCGATCGAGCTGGTGCGCAACGGCTCACGTGGCTTGTTTTGGCTGGAGACGCTGGTCGAGGTGGAAACACCGCTAGGCCGTGTGGCTTATGGTCCCGTGACTGTGGCGGACGTGGCTGGGCTACTGGATGCCGGTTTGTTGCAAGGCGGTGAACACCCTTTGCGCCAGGGCATCACCGAGCAGATCGCCTTTCTCGCATTGCAAGAGCGGCTGACCTTTCGGCGCATGGGCATCACCGACCCCTTAAGCCTGGCCGACTACGAGGCCCATGAGGGCTGGGCTGGGCTGCGCAAGGCACTGGCGCTTCAGAGTGCAGCCATTGTGGGCGAGGTGATGCATTCTGGCCTGCGGGGTCGCGGCGGTGCAGCGTTTCCGGCGGGCATCAAATGGAAGACAGTCGCCGGGGCGCAGGCCGACCAAAAGTACGTGGTTTGCAATGCTGACGAGGGCGATTCGGAACCTATTCAGACCGCATGACGATGGAGGGCGATCCCTACATGCTGATCGAGGGCATGGTGATTGCCGCTCTGGCGGTGGGCGCCACCCAGGGCTACATCTACATCCGCAGCGAATACCCGCACGCGGCAGCCACCATGCGCGAGGCAATTTCGCGCGCCACAGCGGCGGCCTTTCTGGGGCCGCGTGTGCTCGGCAGCGATCACGCGTTCACGCTGGAGGTGCGCAAGGCAGCGGGCTCCTATGTGTGTGGCGAAGAAACCGCCATGCTGGAAAGCCTGGAAGGCAAACGCGGCATCGTGCGGGCCAAACCACCGCTACCGGCCATTGAGGGTCTGTTTGGCAAGCCCACCGTGATCAACAACGTGATTACTTTTGCCAGTGTGCCCGGGATCCTGGCGCGGGGCGCGCAGTTCTACCGCGATTACGGTATGGGCCGTTCACACGGCACGCTGCCTTTCCAACTGGCGGGTAACGTGAAGCACGGCGGTTTGGTGGAAAAGGCCTTTGGCCTCACCTTGCGTGAATTGTTGTATGGTTTTGGTGGTGGCACGCGCAGCGGCAGACCCATCAAGGCGGTGCAAGTTGGTGGTCCACTGGGTGCCTATGTACCCGAATCGCAATGGGATGTGCCCTTGGACTACGAGGCCTATGCGGCCATGGGCGCAGTGCTCGGCCACGGCGGCATTGTGGTGCACGACGACACCGCCGACATGGCTCAGCTGGCGCGTTCCGCGATGGAGTTTTGTGCCATTGAGAGCTGCGGAAAATGCACGCCATGCCGCATCGGCAGCACGCGGTGTGGAAGTGATTGACCGCATCACGCTGGGAAAAACCGCCCCCAGCAAGTGGAGTTGCTGCGTGACCTGTGTGACACGATGGTGCAAGGCAGCCTGTGCGCCATGGGCAGCATGACGCCCTACCCGGTGTTGTCTGCGCTGGACCATTACCCGGAAGATTTTGGACTGACCGCCACGGCCGATCAGACGGCCTGAAGGAACAAAACCATGTTGAAGCACATCAAGATTGAAGTGGACCGCGGCACCCGGCCGCACGTCCAGCGAGACCGTGGAGCTCACCATTGATGGCAACGCAGTGCGCGTGCCCAAAGGCACATCGCTGATGCGCGCTGCGTCAGATGCAGGCATTCAGGTGCCCAAACTGTGCGCCACCGACAGCCTGGAACCGTTCGGTTCCTGCCGATTGTGTCTGGTGGAAATCGATGGCCGCAAGGGAACGCCCGCATCGTGTACGACCCCTGCCGAACCGGGCATGGTGGTGCACACCCAAACGCCCAAGCTGCAAAAGCTGCGCAAGGGTGTGATGGAGCTCTACATTTCTGACCACCCGCTGGACTGCCTCACCTGCAGCGCCAACGGTAACTGTGAGTTGCAAGACATGGCCGGCGTGACCGGCTTGCGCAATGTGCGTTACGGCGTAGCAGGGGCCTGGTGGACGGTGTGGCGGGCGACCACCATTGCGACGCCAAAAGGACGAGTCAAACCCGTATTTCACCTATGACGCCAGCAAGTGCATTGTCTGCAACCGCTGTGTGCGGGCTTGCGAAGAAACGCAAGGCACCTTTGCACTGACTATTTCTGGGCGCGGTTTCCAGAGCCGTGTCTCGCCCGGGCAAGACCAGCCATTTATGGACAGCGAATGCGTGAGCTGCGGTGCCTGCGTCGAAGCCTGCCCCACCGCTACTTTGCAGGAAAAATCCATCATCGAACTCGGCCAACCCGAGCACAGTGTCATCACCACATGCGCCTATTGCGGCGTGGGCTGCGGGTTCAAGGCCGAGATGAAAGGCAACACGGTGGTGCGTATGGTGCCGTGGAAAGACGGCAAGGCCAATGAAGGACATTCTTGCGTGAAGGGGCCGGTTTGCCTGGGGTTAGGCGACCCATAAAGACCGCATCACCAAACCCATGATCCGCACCAAGATCACCGACCCATGGCGCGAAGTGGGGTGGGATGAAGCAATCAACTACGCGGCCAGCGAGTTCAAGCGCATTCAGGCCAAACATGGCAAAGACTCGGTGGGTGGTATCACATCAAGCCGTTGCACCAACGAAGAGGTGTACCTGGTTCAAAAGCTGATCCGTGCGGCGTTTGGCACCAACAACGTGGACACCTGTGCCCGCGTTTGCCATTCGCCCACGGGATATGGCATGGGTCAGACTTTTGGCACCTCGGCCGGCACGCAGACCTTCAAGTCGGTCGAGCAGGCCGACGTCATCATGATCATTGGTGCCAACCCGACCGATGCCCATCCGGTGTTTGCGTCGCGCATGAAGCGTCGCTTGCGCGAAGGCGCGCGCCTGATCGTCGTGGACCCACGGCGCATCGAGCTGGTGGAGACGCCGCATGTGCGTGCGGACCACCACCTTGCGCTCTTGCCGGGAACCAACGTGGCCATGATCACCGCACTAGCCCACGTAGTTGCTACCGAAGGGCTAATCAACGAGGCTTATGTGGCGGAGCGTTGTGACAGCAAGAGTTTCAACGAATGGCGCGCATTCGTGAGCCGTGCAGAGAACTCGCCCGAAGCGTTTGAGGCCGTAACCGGCGTAGCAGCGGATGAGGTTCGCAATGCGCGCGTCTGTTTGCCAGCGGCCCTAACTCGGCCATCTACTACGGTCTGGGTGTGACCGAGCACGCACAGGGCTCCACCATGGTGATTGGCATCGCCAACCTGGCTATGGCTTGCGGCATGGTCGGACGCGAGGGCGTGGGTCTGAACCCGCTGCGCGGTCAGAACAATGTGCAGGGCAGTTGCGATATGGGTAGCTTCCCGCACGAATTGCCGGGCTACCGCCACATTGGCGACGCCACCGTGCGTGCAGTTTGAGCGCATTGGGGCGTTGAGCTCAATCCGGACCCGGGCTTGCGATCCCCAACATGTTTGATGCCGCGCTGGGCGGCAGCTTCTTGGGCTTGTATTGCCAAGGCGAAGACATCGTGCAGTCCGACCCGAACACGCAGCATGTGACTGCGGCGTTGTCGGCCATGGAGTGCATCGTGGTGCAGGATATTTTCCTGAACGAGACCGCCAAATATGCGCATGTGCTACTGCCCGGCAGCAGCTTCCTGGAAAAGGATGGCACCTTCACCAATGCTGAGCGCCGAATCAGCCGTGTGCGCCGGGTGATGCCGCCGCTGGCGGGGCTGGGCGATTGGGAGGTAACCATGAAACTCTCCACTGCACTGGGATACCCCATGCACTACAACCATCCTGAAGAAATCATGCAGGAGATCGCCGAGCTCACGCCCACTTTCCAGGGTGTAAGTTTTGAAAAAATCGAACGCTTGGGCAGTGTGCAATGGCCTTGCAACGAGAACACCGATGAGGCCGGCACGGCCACCATGCATGTCGACCACTTCGTGCGCGGCAAGGGCAAGTTCTTCAACACCCAATACATCCCGAGCGACGAGAAGATCACGCGCAAATTCCCGTTGCTGCTTACTACCGGCCGCATCCTCAGCCAGTACAACGTGGGCGCGCAGACCCGGCGCACGCCCAATAACCAGTGGCATGGTGAAGACCTGCTGGAGATCCATCCGCACGATGCACTGGACCGCGGCATCAAAGAGGGGGATTGGGTCGGCATCAGCAGCCGCGCAGGCCAGACGGTGATGCGGGCACAGGTCAGCGAGCGCATGCAGCCCGGGGTGGTCTACACCACCTTCCATTTCCTGAGCGGGGCCAATGTGATCACCACCGACAGCTCCGACTGGGCCACCAATTGTCCGGAGTACAAGGTGACGGCCGTGCAGGTGCTACCGGTGTCGCAGCCTTCCGATTGGCAAAGGGCTTTCAGGCGTTTGACCGCCAGCAACAGGGCTTGCTGCAACAGGGGCGGTCCCCGAAGTGGTGGACAAATGAAGCCGTTTGATGAGGCTGTCGTGCCACCCGGTGTTCTTACCCAGGATGTGACCGCATGGCGCAGTGGTCGCGCCATGCAGCACCCCGACTGGCTGGCCGAAGAGGTTCCGGTGGCATTGGTGTTCAATGGCATCTCTCACGCCGTAATGCTGGTCAGCCCCGATCAACTGGAAGACTTTGCGCTTGGCTTTGGCCTGACCGAAGGCTTGTTGGCCGACGCGAGCGAGCTGTATGGCAGCGACATCCAGCAAACGGCGCAGGGGCTGGAGGTGCAGTTGGAAGTGGCCTCTGCCTGTGAGTGGCGATTGAAAGAGTTCCGCCGCAACCTTGCCGGCCGAACTGGCTGTGGCCTGTGCGGCACCGAAAGCCTGGGCCAGGTACACCGCAACCTGCCCACTGCACCCATGTTGCGACTCACGCCAAACGTGCTGGGCCGGGCGCAGCGCGCACTGGGGGAGTGGCAGGCGGTACAACAGCTCACCGGCGCCGCGCATGCGGCCGCTTGGTGATATGGAAGGGCGCATCGTGCTGCTGCGAGAAGACATCGGCCGCCATAACGCGCTGGACAAACTGGTAGGAGCCATGGCAAAGGCAGGCGCCGACCCAACCCAGGGGTGGGTATTGGCCACCAGCCGTGCCAGCTTGAGATGGTGCAAAAAGCGGCCATGGCCGGCGCTGGCCTGCTGGCCGCAGTGTCCGCCCCCACGACACTGGCGGTGGACGTCGCGCGCCGGTGCAATCTGGCACTGGCGGGCTTTGTGCGCGGCGACGATTTCGTGGCCTACACCTACCCAGAGCGTTTTGGGCTCATGGCTCCTTGAATGTACTGAGAACCTTATCCATGCAAATCCACACCCTCGTCACCATGGCCAACCGCATTGGCCAGTTTTTCGAGTCCTACAGTGACCGCGATGAGGCTCTGGCCGAGATCAGCAACCACATCCACAAGTTCTGGGATCCGCGCATGCGCCGTGAACTGCTGAGCCAGATGGATGCCGGCGCTACTGTGGACCTGCTGCCGATCGTCGTCGATGCGATTGCAGCCCACCGCAGTGTGTTGGCGGTGTGAGGCCGCCACCCAGAGACGCAAGAAATACAGCCAGCCGGATTTGCCGGCAGCAGGGCAAGGTCAAATAGTGCGCAGAAACTACATATATGATAGCGAACTGTGCAGTTCCGACGAGGGCTAGAGGCCTAAACTCATATAAGCCTCTAGCCCTCGTATCCATTGCGCAGACAGCTATTGAAGCAATTGCAGATAGGTTTTGCGCAAAGGTGCACATCGCCCGGCCAGCGGGCCGACATGTAGCGCCCGTCTTGTACCACCCAGGCGGCGCGCGGGTCGTTCAGGCGATCACGCACCAAGCCCGACGTTTTGCGCCAGTGCTGGGGCGAACCGGGGGGTACGTCGCAAAAATCAATATCGTAGGCCAAGGCCCGTTTGACCTCAGCTTCCACACTCCTGGCCTACCGGATCGCCCGCAGATTCGGTACGTGCGGTAGTACAGGGATCCAAAGCGGGCCCACCATCGCGTCAGGTTCCAGGCTGAACGCTCCAACGCCCAAGTCAGCGCTGTGGTTTTGCGACCATGCAACACCGAGCGGCCGGTGCGCGTTGAAATAGAACGTGCTGCCAGAAGTACGCCATGGCACACCGCACCAATGGGTTTGTGCTGGCCGTTGGCATCGAGCGTTTCAAAAAAGCTGACCACAAGCCCTTGCAGCACCGGACTCTCCTGATACGCGCGCATGCCTTTGGCATGGTCACCGGGCAGTAGCAGGCCGTCAAAGCCGCCGACCTGGGCTTGGGCACGCAGCATCAGGCCCAAGAATTTGATTCGGTTGATACCCGAAATCCAGCCCCAAGCGACCAGCTCCTGGCCACTGATCATCAGCGGGTCCGCAGGGGCATCAGAATGTTCATAGACCTACTGACCAGGATGCCGCCAGCATTGTGCGTGCGGATATGGGGTACACGGTTTGGCGGACTAGCTGCCGCGTATGATTGACTTGCAATCAATCGTTCCTTCAAACTTGTAGCCTTCGCCACTGGTGACGTTGAAGCTGACTTTTGCCGTTGCGCCCTGTCGTCCACGGTCACCGAGCCACTGCCTTTTTCTTGGCCTCCGCTGGTCGTGTCTCGATGTTGTACTCGGTGTTCTTGCCGATCAAGGGGCCGAAGCGGAACAGAATCAAGAATTCTTTGGTGCCAGACGCCGCTTTTTTTTGCATCCGGAACAATCAATTGCAGGCTATTGAATTTCGCCGGGTCTTTTTCTTTGGGCAATGAGAATTGGTTACCCCAAGAACCTGGGCCGGTCATGCCTGCAGAGCAACCGCCTCTTTCCTCTGACCCATCCCAGGTGCCCGCATTCGGGCCGCCGGTAACGACGAGATGCACGGTCTCCACAACGGGGTCGGCATGGACAGTCAGGGTGGCAAGTCCTAGTAGCGCAACGGTAAGAAGGGGGGATCAAGCGGGTAGTCTGTCGGGCGGCGCGTGGGTTCATGGTTTCCTCCAAATTGGATCGATGGATTGTCGTACCATTCTGGGCGTGTCTGGTGGCAGCGCTCAGCGTCGAGCGTGACAATGACGGTGTAAATTGCTGGTGAACCGGACTGGCGACTCTGTTTGTTCGTGCTATGCCGCGGCGATCTTCGGTGTCATACTCTCGCGCATGTGGCGGAAATTACTATCCTGTGTGCATCCACTGTCCGTGCGGTTGGGTCGAAGCCGCCATGGGCTCACCACTGTTTTAGTGTCTCTTTGTCTGACTCTGCCGGGGATTGCACATGCACAAAATGATGCCGACGATACTGCTGGCATGGCTGTCACCCTGGACGAAGCCGACCTCAGCGGCAGCAACCTGACTCGTGACGAAGCCAGCCGCCTGCTGGCCCAGCCCCTGCCCGATGCCCCCGACGCCCGCTACGCCGCGCTGCAGCGACAGTACCAAGCGGCCTTGCTGTTGGAAGAGCGCGCACGCTTGATTGCCACCGCGCGCCAGTTGGTGGACGCCGGGCGTGGCCGGCCCGGTGGCGAGAGCTGGGTCACCACTTATCTGAATGCTGAATTCACCTGGGGTAGTTCGGGCAAGGCCTTGGAGGCCAGCGAAGCTTTTGTCACAGACACCAGCCTGTCCCTGGGCCAGCGGGCCATGGCAGCGCTGCGCCAAACCTATTTCGCTGCTCAGGGCAATGACCGCGCCATCCTGGCCCGGCTATTGTCACGCGCCGACGACCTGGCGGCGCAGGCCCTGCGCCAGGGCGGGGCACCTGCGAGCCTGCCAATCAGCCGTCTGCACGTGCGTGCCGAGGTCGAACGCTGGCAAGGCAATAACAAAGCTGCAGTGGCCACGCTGCGCGAGTCCATAGGCTTGGGCCGCAGCGCCGTGCAGGCTGCGCGAAGCCACAGTACCAGCCCGCGCGACCCCGGTGTGCTGGACGCCTACGGCTGGCTGGACGGCTCCATGGGCATGCTCACCTACGCCCTGGTGCGCGATGGTCGGCCGCAGGAGGCCATCCACGTGGCCGAGTCCAACCTGGCGCTGTGGCGTGCTGGCCAGCTCAGCGATGGCCTGGGCGCGCGCTGGGACTACCGCCTGGCCAACAGTCTCAACGCCACCCAGCACCACCCCCGCGCTGGCAGCTGCCCAGCAGTCCGACGCCATGCTGCAACGCGCCGGCGTCAGCGCCGCCAGCCATACCGGTTGGCTTGCGCGCCAGGAGATTGTGCGCGCCCTGATCGGGTTGAGGCGTTGGTCCGAGGCCGATGCCTCCTACAGCAGCTTTTTGGCCAGCATGCCACCCGACGTCCTGGCTCGCACCCGCGCCTCCGATTGGCGGCTTCTGGCCCTGCTGGCCGCCAAGAACGGGCGCATGGACGAAGCATTGGACTTGGCCGAGCGCTCGCTGCGTTACCGCAACCGCCTCTATGGTGCCAATCACCCGCTGACCCAGGAGGCAGCTGGCATGCGCGGCTTGGTGCGGCTGTTGCGGGGTGACGTTCGGCAGGCCATGCAGGACTACGAGGCGCTATTTGCCGCCACGCTGGAAAACCCCGGTGGCTGGCTGGACTTGGACATGCGTGGCGTGCGTGGTTATGTGCTGGGCATTGCCTTCGACGAGTTCATGCGCTTCGTATCCGACAAGGCGTTAAAAGGTGAGGCCGTCGATCCGGCGATGAGCGACCGCGCCTTGCAACTGGCCGACCGCAGCAGTCTGGGTGACGCAGCGCGCCATCACCGACAGCACGGCCCGGGTGTTGGCCAGCACACCGGCCCTGCGCGCCCTGCTGACCAGGAGCAGACCCAGCGCCAGGCCGTGGCCGCCCTGGTGGGCACACTCAATACCAGCCTGCGGGAAGAAGACAGCCTGTACCGTCAAGCCCAGACGGCCGAATTCAAGGCACTACCGGCCGTTGACCGCAAGGCATTGGGCGAACGCCGACATGTGCTGCATGACACCGTCAAGTCCCAGCAGGCCGATGTGACAGCCGCGCGCACGGTGTTAACCAATCAGCGCGAGCAGATCGCCAAGCAGTTCCCCGCCTATGCCGATCTGGTTACGCCCAGCACCCCCAAACCCGACCAGCTGCGACAGTTGCTCAATCCTGGTGAGTCCCTGCTGGTGGTGTACCCTACCGACACTGCCACTTTGGTCTGGCTAGTGGGTGCCGATGGCCGGAAAGGCTTTAGTGCCGTTGCCGTGTCGCGTGCCGAACTGGCCCGCCGCGTGGCCCAGCTGCGCGGGCTGCTGGACCTCGGCGTTGCACCTGCCGGACGCGAGTCAGTGCCGGCCAGTGCGCAGCTGTACGCGTTGTACAAAGACCTGCTCGGCCCGCTGGAGCCTGCACTGCGCGACGTACGGTCACTGCTGATCGCAACCGACGGTCCGCTCGCAAGCCTGCCACTGGCTGCCTTGGTAACTCAGCCGCCTCAGGCCGGACAGGCCCCAGCCTGGCTGGTGCGACAGATGGCCGTCACGCAGTTGCCATCGTCCTCGGCACTGTTGGCCCTGCGCCGAGTAGCGCAACCCACGGTAGCCGCGAAGGCCTTGATGGGTTTTGGTGACCCGCTGTTTGGCGTTGCGGGTGGAGCGAAGCTTGCAACCGCCCCGCGCGTGGATTCCGGTCTGTCTGGTGATGCAGCGCGCTACGACGCGCAATGGGGATTCAGTTATGCCGACATGCCGGCCCTTCCCGACACCCGCACCGAGTTGCTGGCCCTGGCTAGCGCACTCGGTGCCAACCCGAAAACTGACCTGCTGATGGGCGCCCAGGCCACGCGGCGTGCGGTGCTCGATGCGAATCTGCTGGACCGCCGCGTGGTGGCTTTTGCTACCCATGGCCTGATGCCGGGCGAGCTGCCCGGTATCTCCAAACCCTCGCTGGCCATGGCCGCTACCGGCGACACACGCGAATCCCCTCTGCTGGAGCTGGACGACGTACTGGGCCTGCGCCTGAATGCGCAGTGGGTGCTGCTCTCGGCCTGCAACACGGCGGCGGGCGAGCAGGGCGGCGCTGCCATGTCCGGCTTGGTGCGGGGCTTCTTTTGCCGGCGCACGCTCGGTGTTGGCCACCCATTGGGCGGTGGAGTCGGAATCGGCTACGGCCCTGACCAGTGCCACCTTTTCCGCCCAGGGCAAGGGCACACTGTCGCGCGGCGAGAGCCTTCGCCAGGCCCAACTGGCCATGCTGGATGGCAAGCTGGGCAATGGACGGTGGAGCCACCCGTTCTACTGGGCACCGTACGCCCTTTTTGGCGACCCGGTGCGCTGACTCTGTTGCACTAGGAATCCCATGTCTCCTGCACCCGTTTTTTCGCCGGCCCGCTGGGCAGCTGGGTTTTTGCTGTTGGCGCTCAGCCTGCTGGCCCTGGGCGCCCACGCCCAGGCCGTGGCAGTGGTGACTGACGTGAAAGGCGCAGTAGCTTTGCGCCGGATCGTGGCACCAAGCCGGTTGCGCTGTTGTCCGAGCTGACGAACGGGGCGGATATCCAGTTGGAGAAAGGCGCCACGCTGAGCTTGGTCTACCTGCAGTCGGGCACCGAATTCCAGCTACGCGGTCCGGCGCGCATTACCTTGGGTGCGACCGCGCCACAGTCGGTTGCGGGCGCGAGTGCCATCCTGCGATCGTCGGTGGTGGCGGCCGAAACCGCCCGCCTGCAGACCGCCAATGGTCGCGTAGTGTTGGGCGGAATGGTGATGCGCGGGCTGGGTATGGATCGGCTCAAGCTGTTGGAGCCTATTGGTAAGGTACTCGGCGCACGGCCCACATTTGCCTGGACCCTGCCCCCCGATGCCACCACCGTGCAGTTTGAGCTGCGTGATGAGGGCAGCGACAAAGTGCTGTTGTCCGCTGCCGTGCAAGGCAGCCAGTTGGTGCTGGATGACAAACTGGCGCTGCAGGCCGGGGTGAACTATGTGTGGACCGTTGCGCTGGAGGTTCCGGGGCCAATAGCTTGGTGCGCCTCGTATTTCTCGCTCAGTAGCCCGCAGGAACGGGAACGCATGGAGGCATTGCGGCCCGGCCGCAGGCGCCGTTTTCCGACCGGCTGATCTTCGCCTCGCTGTTGGAGCAGGGCCGGTTCTTGAGCGAATCCCGCAAGCTCTGGCAGCAGCTCGCCGAGGAGCGGCCGGACCTGCCCGAGCTGCGCACATTGGCCAAAAGATAAGTGCGGGACTTCACCCAACGCGTGGTGGGGTCGGGCTACGCCGTCGTGCTGGCGCTGGCGGCCCTGCTGCTGGGCACGTCGCTGGCCTGGCCGTTGGAGTTCGGAGTATTGGACGCCCAGCAATCCGTGTTGTTGCGCTATGCGCCCCCGCCCGTGCGCAAGGACGTGGTCATCGTCGGCATTGACGAGGCCACTTTGCAGCAGTTTGCCGAACCCTTTGCCTTGTGGCACGGCCACATTGGAACGTTTCTGCGCGGTATGGCCCTGGCCAAGGCCTCGGTGGTGGGGCTGGACGTGGTGCTGCCCAGCCGTTCTTTCGATAGCGTGCTGCCCGGCAGTGACGCCAAGCTGTTGGGCGGCCTGGTGGCGGCGCGCCCGCTTGTCCCGGTGGTGCTGGGCACCTCGGCCGACGACACCGGCCAGCCCCTGCCCATCTATGCGCCCTTCGTCACCCTGGCGGGCGCGGGCGGCACCGGTTCGCTGTTGCTGGCGCCCGACGCCGACCACGTAGTGCGCCGCTTCAACGAAAACCTGGGTGCGGCCGGCCAGCCGATACCCTCGCTGGCCGGCCAGATGCTGCGCAAACTCAACCCGCGCGCTGTGCCCCAGCCGGGACTGATCAACTATGCCCTGGGCGGCTTCCCGCGCTACATCCCGCTACAGCAGGTGAACCAGTGGGTGGATGCGGGCGATGTAGCCCCGTTGGCTCAGGCCTTCGCTGGTAAGCCGGTGCTGCTGGGCAGCGTGCTGCCGTTTGAAGACCGGCAAATCCAGCCGGTGAACCTGGCCGGCTGGGAGCCGGACAACGGCCACAACGTACCCGGCGTGCTGGTGCATGCTCAAGCCCTGCGTTCGCTGTTGAATGGCGGCCTAGCGGTGCAGGTGGGTGAGTCGTGGGTGGTGGTTCTGGCGTTGCTGTGCAGTTTGCTATGGTTTCTGCAGCTGCGCACGCATACAGCGATTGCGGTGGCACTGGCTTTTACTCTGATTTCTTTGGGCGCCACCAGCCTGCTGTTGCACCACGGTTGGTACCTGCCGGTGGCGGTGCCGCTGCTGGTTGGTCTGCTGGCGCTTGCGGGGCGCTGGCTGCTGACGGCCCTGTTGGAAATGGGCGAGCGCCGCCGCCTGCGTGCGGCCTTTGCCGGCTACGTCAGCCCGCCGGTGATGCAAGAAATTCTGCAGCGCCGCCTGCCTGTTGGCTTGGGCGGGGAGCTGCGTCATGTGTGCATGCTGTTTGCCGACATACGCGGCTTCACCACGCTGAGTGAGGGTTTGGCGCCGCAAGCAGTCATCGCCTTGCTGAACCGCTATTTTGAGCAGGTCAACCAGGCTATCCACGGCGCGGGCGGCACCATCAGCTGCTTCATGGGTGATGGCGTCATGGCCATTTTTGGCGCGCCGCAAAGTATGGAAAAACCCAGCGTTGCAGCCTTCGCTGCGGCCCGCGTCATGCTGGAGGCGCTGCAAGGCCTGAACGCCGAGCTACAGGCTGAGGGCCGGGCACCCATCGCCATTGGTATCGGCCTGCATGTGGGCGAGGCCATCGTCGGCCATCTGGGCTCGCAGGCGCGGCACGATTACTCGGCCATTGGCGACGCAGTCAACGTGGCCTCGCGCATCGAAGGTCTCACCAAGGAACTGGGCCACCCAGTGGTCTGTTCCCAGGCGGTGGTGGACGAGTTGGCCGAGTCGCACCTCTTCACCGACCTGGGTCTGCAAGCCATCAAGGGTCACAGCCCAGTGCAGGTCTGGGGCTGGAAGCCGGGGCCACTTTACTGTGGGTCGTCGAGGTAGGTTGCCGACGCGGCCGCTGAGGTCACACGATCCGTGGCGCCTTCCGGTCGGGCCTGGCGGTGGCCATGTTTGGCCAGAATTTCCACATAGAACTGCTCCCCACCTGCTTGGGCTACCGTGTCCATCAGACCGGTCAGCGTTGCAAAATGCACCACTTCGGCTGCTTCCTGCGTAGGACCAAACTTGCAGTCAAAGTCCCAAAAGTCTACGCCCTCGGGCAACAACCGCCGACGCTCACGTTTGACGTACTTGCGTACCTCATGCTTGACGGCATCGAGAACGCGATCCCGGTTCTTGCCTTCGATGGCGAGTTTGAATATTTTTTTCATGAAAGTCATTGCCCGACGGGGGCTCCCTGGATTGGGCACAATGCGAAGGGGTGATTATGCGGCGCCGCGTGGGCCAGCGACGTTACCGCCCTCCATTTTCAATGCACACCACCCACAGCAACCCCTGTAAAGAAGAAATTGCTCTGCTTACGCCATTTAATTGGCTGGGACTGGCATGAACCCTTGGCGCATCGTTATCGCGGGCATGGTGTCGCTGGCCGTGGCCATGGGCATTGGCCGCTTTGCTTTCACTCCCTTGTTGCCCATGATGCTGGCCGACGGCACCGTCAGCCTGGCAGGTGCCAGCTGGCTCGCCAGCGCCAACTACCTGGGCTATTTGGTGGGCGCGCTGCTGTGCACCCTGCAGCCATGGATATGGCGGCGCCTGGGCAGCCCGCCGCCGCCCCAAAGTACGGTGCTGGTGCGCATTGGCCTGGTGGCCACGGTGTTGCTGACGCTGGGCATGGTGCTGTATTGGCCAGTGGCTTGGCCGGCCCTGCGTTTTGCCGCCGGGGTCGCCAGCGCGCTGGTGTTTGTCTACACCTCGGGTTGGTGCCTGGCCCAGCTGGCTCAGATGAACCTGCCCGCCATGGGCGCCATGATCTACACCGGTCCGGGCGTTGGCATTGTGCTGAGCGGCCTGGCCGCCAGTGGCATGGTGGCGCT
The DNA here is from genome assembly GCF_016705985.1 of Candidatus Aalborgicola defluviihabitans. NCBI lineage: Bacteria > Pseudomonadati > Pseudomonadota > Betaproteobacteria > Burkholderiales > Comamonadaceae > Allorhodoferax (SeqCode) > Candidatus Aalborgicola defluviihabitans. The sequence continues at coordinate 80,289 of NZ_JADJKN010000006.1, read as the reverse complement.
GCACTGGAGTGCCTTCACCGGCTGGCTGATTTTTGGCGTGCTGGCGGCCCTGCTCACCGCTGCCGTTTGGGACACTTTTCACGCGGGGGCAAAGCCACCGCCATCGCCATCTGCAGCGGCTGCCTCAACCACGCGACCCCATCCCGCAACCACTGGCAAGGGCACCGAGATGGCTCTGTTTACCTTCGCCTACGGTTTGGCTGGTTTTGGCTACATCATCACCGCCACCTTCCTGCCGGTGATTGCCCGCCAGGCCATTCCCGGCTCGCCGTGGCTGGATATGTTCTGGCCGCTGTTTGGGCTGGGCGTCGTGGTTGGCGCGCTGGTCGCCTCGCGCATTCACGGTGTGCGCGACTTGCGCCTGCTGCTGATTGCCTGCTACCTGATCCAGGCGGTGGGTATCGCCACCAGCCTCATCAGCCCTACGCTGGGCGGCTTTACCCTGGGTAGCCTGCTGCTGGGCTTGCCGTTTACGGCCATCACGTTTTTTGCCATGCAGGAACTGCGCCGCCTGCGCCCGACCCAGGCCCCCGCTTACATGGGGCTGGCCACTGCCAGCTACGGCATCGGTCAGATCGTGGGCCCGCCACTGGCTGCGGCCATGCTGGCGCGCAGTCGCACACCCGGTGAGGGTTTCACACTGTCGCTGGAGATAGCAGCCTGCGCTTTACTGCTGGGGACTTTGATTTATGGACTGATGGTGCGTTCGTATCCGGTAAAAAAATGATTCCAGTTATTTCCAATCCAACCACGGGCACTTCTTATGCGTTGTAGTCTCATTGCCTTATTGACCGCCCAAGTCCTGTATATGGGCCTGCCTGCCACTGCGCAGGACAAACCACTGACCGAGTTCCCCTACACACCGGGGCTGGATACATCGGCCTTGGACACAACGGCCAACCCCTGTGAGGATTTTTACCAATACACCTGTGGCGGCTGGATCAAGAACAACCCCATCCCTGCCGATCAAGCGCGCTGGAGCGTGTACGGCAAGCTGTACCAGGACAACCAGCGTTTCCTGTGGGGCATTCTGGAAACGCTGTCGCACAAGGAAAATGGCAACACGGCCAACCAGCACAAGATTGGTGACTACTTTGCCGCGTGTATGGATGAGGCCACCGTCGAGACGCGCGGCGCCACTCCCATGCAACCCGTGCTGGACGAGATTGCCGCCATGCGCAGCAAGGCCGACCTGCCGGCTGTGCTGGCCAAACTGCATCTGTCCATTGCCGACAACGGCCTGTATTTTGGTTTCGGCTCGGATCAGGACTTTTCCAATTCGTCCAACGTGATCGCGTTTGCGACGGGTGGCGGCCTGAGCCTGCCGGACCGCGACTACTACACCAAACTGGATACCAAATCCAAAGACCTGCGCGCCAAGTATCTGGCCCACGTCGCACGCATGTTCGCGCTGATGGGCGAAGCCCCCGCGCTGGCGCAGCAGCACGCAGCAACCGTGCTGCGCACCGAGACGACGTTGGCCCGCGCCACACTGTCGGTGGTAGACAAGCGCGACCCCTACAAGCTGTTCCACAAAATGGACCTGATCCAGTTGCAGGCGCTGACGCCAGGCTTTGACTGGGGCGTATATTTGAAAGCGGCGGGACTGGCTGATGTCAGCGCTCTGAATGTGACAGAGCCCAAGTTCTATCGAGCCATGGCCCGTCACTGGAAGAACAGCAGCCTGGACGACATCAAGGTCTACCTGCGCTGGCACGTGGCACATGCACAGGCATCAAGCTTGTCGAGCGACTTCGTCACCGAGAACTTCAATTACTTCAGCAAGACTCTGCGCGGGACACCGCTGCAGCAGCCGCGCTGGAAGCGTTGTGTTGCACTGGTGGATGCCCAGTTGGGAGAAGCCCTGGGACAAGAGTTTGTAGACCGCGCCTTTGGGCCCGAACTCAAAAATAAGACTCTGGTGATGACCGAGCAGATCGAGCAGGCCATGCGCGACGAACTGGAGCACCTCGACTGGATGAGCCCTGCCACCAAGGTCAAAGCGATAGATAAGCTCAAGGCCATCGTCAACAAGATCGGCTACCCCGACAGATGGCGCGATTACAGCAGCGTAGCCATTGCGCGGGACGATTTTTATGGCAACGTTACCCGGGCTATGCAGTTTGAAGTGCACCGCCAACTGGGCAAGATCGGCAAGCCGCTGGACCGTGGCGAGTGGGGTATGACGCCGCCCACTGTCAACGCCTACTACAGCGCAGATGAACGACATCAACTTCCCCGCTGGGGTGTTGCAACCGCCTCTGTTCGACCCCAAGATGGACGACGCGCCGGGCTACGGCAACACTGGCGGCACCATTGGTCACGAACTCATTCACGGCTTTGACGACGAAGGCCGCCAGTTCGATGCGCAGGGCAATTTGAAAAACTGGTGGACGCCGCAAGACGCCACCAAGTTCCAATCGCGCGCGCAATGCATCGTTGAGCAGTACGCCAAATACACGGTGGTCGATAAGATCAAAATCAACAGCAAACTGACCTTGGGCGAAGACATGGCCGACCTGGGCGGCATGGTGCTGGCCTGGACCGCGTGGAAGGTGCAGACCACGGTGGTCAAACCCGAAAGCCGCGATGGCTTCACGCCCGAGCAGCGCTTCTTCATCGGCTTCGCCCAGTGGGCCTGTGAGAGCAACCGCCCCGAGGACCTGCGTGTGCAGGCTGCAACCGACCCGCACTCACCTGGCAAGTACCGCGTGAATGGTGTGGTGGTGAATCTGCCGGAGTTTGGCAAGGCCTTTGCCTGTAAACCCGGCGCAGCGATGACGTCGGCCAAACCGTGCAAGGTTTGGTAAGTGTTTGGTGAAATTGGCCTCTAGCCCTCGCTAAATATGAATCAACAGCTATCAAATGCATAGTAATTGTGACCAACCGAAGTGACTCACCCACGATGGCTGCTGTGCCACGTTTGCGTGCCTTCCTGTGCACAGACCATCCTGATCGCCGCAAATTCTTAAGCCACACGCTGGCCGCTGCGACAGCGACTATGCCTTCTATCAATTTGACCGCCGCCGCCGGGACGGAGCCCGCAGTGAAAAGTGTGACCGATCCGACCAAACGCAAGTTCGTGGAAGAGGCCACGCGCTGGGCCCAGTCAAGGAGATCATCTGTCAACTTTGACGCAAATTTCGCTCGATTGGAATTCTTCAGAGGTCCCCGGAACATAATGACTCACACCATGACTTCAGAGTAGGCCGAAATGGCAAAATTGCGCGGCTGTAAAGTTTGGCGTGGCATTTTGCGATTGGTATGGCTGGGGAAATTTGGTATGGGTGCATTTTTACGATTTCTGTTTTTGTTGTGCGCCGTTGCAACTTCGGCATTTGGACAAGGCCCTCAGGTCAAGGATGGGCATCCTTACATTGACGACAAGAGCTTGTTGGGCAATGAGAACGGGTTCCGTCGATGGACGTACACCATCAAGCCAGTGGCCGCCCCGCCGCCTATCGCGTCGCGTGGCGCCACGACGAAGGAGGCTCGTGTGGTGGAGCAAGCCAAGTTTCTGTTGGCATCCCGCGAAGCCAAGGCCATCGTGCTGATGGACGGCCCCAGCGTTATCTATGCTGGTCTCAAGGAACCAGCAACCGAAAAAACCTTGTTTGCCAGCGCCAGCATGGGTAAAACCGTAACAGCGTTGGCCGTGGGGCAGGCTATTTGTGCCGGCAAGATCAAGCTCGAAGACCGTGCAGCGGCCCTGATGCCTGAACTGGAAGGAAAAGCTCTGGGCAATGCCACGGTGCGCGACCTGTTACGTATGGCCTCCGGTGCAGCCGAGGCCAACACCGGACCAACAAAGGGCAGTGGCTACATCTTTACCGCACAAGAAGAAACCGATCTTCGCGCGGGCAAATTCGACATCGTGCATGCACTATCGTCCGATCGATTGGCGAGCGCCGCGCACGGCACCTTTTCAGATTACAAACCGGGTGAACAATTCGCTTACAAGGCCACTGATCCTTTGACTCTGGGCATCCTGCTGAACAGGGCAACTGGAGTCTCGACTGCCCAGTGGATGCAACGCATGGTATTTGACCAGGCAGGCCTTGCTGAATCCGGAAGGTTGAACACCTTGTGTGCAGCTTCTGCAGGGGTTTTTTGCTCTGATGGCAAGCAGGCAGTCAAGACCGATGCTGGAGTATTTCTCCATCTAAATGATTGGATGCGCTTTGCATGGTGGGTCAAGCGGGCGTCGAAAAAATCGGATTGCTTCGGCAAGTTTGTGAACGAGGCCGCGCACACCCAGATATCAACCGCCAAACCGGGAACAAAATGGGGCAAGAATTCAGTCCGAGGGTATGGCTACCTGATCTGGACGGATAACCCAATCGCGCCGGATACTTTTTGGGCCGAAGGTTGGGGTGGTCAACGCATTGGCTGGAATTACAAAAATGACCGGATGGTAATTTCCTTTTCCAACCACGAAATTTGGATTCCCGAGTTGTATGCGCTGTACCGTGATTGGATGAATGCGGCAGACTGAACACAAGACATGACAAGGCGATAGGTCAAGACTGGCCGTTCCATGCCGGCGATCATGTGAAAGCCGCTTGTTGGTTGACAGTGAGTGCTCAAATTCGGTAGCAGGGCGGCCATTTTCTCCACTACCTGCAAACTCAATCACGCACACGGCCCCAATGGTCCCGCCAAGCTGGTACCCAGGCGGCCAGCGCTTGTGTGATGCTGCCCAGTTGCTCCGCGGCTGGCAAGTTCAGTACTTGAGCCGCCAGTACCAGAGCACCCATTGCGGCCTGCGGGGTGGAGGCATCCACCGCCTGCGCCCCATTCTGCTTGGACAGCTTCTCCCCATTGGTGCCCCGCACGAGTGGCGTGTGCAGGTACTGCGGCGTGGGCAGGCCCAGGGCGTGCTGTAGCCAAATCTGACGCGAGGTGTTGTCGGCCAGATCGACGCCGCGAACTACGTGGGTGATGCCCTGCGCGGCATCGTCCACCACCACGGCGAGTTGGTAGGTGAAACAGCCGTCGGCCCGCTTGAGTACGAAGTCGCCGACTTCGGTGGGCACGTTCTGCTGCTGGGCCCCCAGGCGTCGGTCATGCCAGTGGATGTTGGAGAATGCTATTGATTCAAGAGCGCCTTGTGTAGTATCTACGAGGGCTATCGGCTGATTTGACACTAAGGGTTGGATGCGCAGGCGCCACGCACACACCATGTTCTCTGGGGTGCCGCCGGCGGGTAATCCGAGGCGACAGGTACCGGGGTAAACCAGTTCAGCATGGCGCTGTCGCTCCAGACCCTGTTGTTGCATGGCGGTAGCAATGTCCTTGCGCGAGCAGCAACAGGGGTAGGCCAGATCTGCAGAAATGAGTTCGTCCAGCGCGTGTTGGTACAGGCTGGTGCGGGTCGATTGCCGCACCACTGGTTCATCGGGAACCAAGCCACAAGCTACCAGTTGTTGCAGGATGCGCTCTGTAGCGCCGGGCACAGTGCGGGGCGTGTCTACGTCTTCAATGCGCACCAGCCACTGGCCGCCGTGTGCGCGGGCATCCAGCCAACTGGCCAGCGCCGCGACCAATGAACCGGCGTGCAGTGGGCCGGTGGGGGAGGGGGCAAACCTGCCTCGGTAGGTTTTAGCCCCCAAGTTCATCCGCTTTTACGCAATTGCCAGGGCCAGTTCCAGCCCCGATACAAAGGCGTTTTCCACCCGGTGACCCAGGCACCAGTCGCCGCACAGGCCCAAGCCCGCGCTGGCATCCCACAGGTGGGACTGGCCCAGCGGCTGGTTGGTCTTGGCGTAGAGCCAGCGCTTGGTGTCGATGTGGGCCGGTTCGGCGCGAATGCCGGTAACCTCTGCAAAGGCCTTGATCAGTTTGGCCTGCACGCGCTGGGGCGTGTCGTTCAGGTGCTCGCGTGACCAGGCGGCGCTGGCCTGCACGGTCCAGCGCTCCACAGCGCCGCGTCCAGGCTTGCTGGACTCGCGTGTCATCCAGGCAATGCGGTGGTGGGTGCTACGCGCGGCGTTCCATTGCGGCCCCAGGGTGGAAAAGCCGGGCTGCATGGCCTGCGGGTAGGCCAGCATCAGGGTCCAGCAGGGGTCTACCGTGACAGCGCTGGTCTTCTTCAACAGGTTGCCGGCCTTTGGGGTGTCTTTCAAAAGCGCTTGCGCCTGGGCACAGGGCACGGCCAGCACCACAGCATCAAAACCGCTGTAGACGTGAATGCTGTCGCCATCGCCTTGGGTGCGCAATTGCCACTGGGCCTTGTTCAGGGCGTCGCGTTCGATGTGGGTAACGTTGGTGTTCAGTTCCAGACAGTGCGCGTCGACCAGGGGCTGTGCCCAGCGGCGCACCAGGGTGCTCATGCCGGGAATGGCTACCCAGTGTGGTTCGCGGGCGGGAAGGCCGGCAGCGGCCACGCGACCGCGTTCGTCCAACACTTGCACGGTGTTGGCGCTCCAGGCCTTGCAGACGTTAGGCGTACTTTGCAGGGCTTGCACAAAGCGCGGGTCGCGTACGGTGAAGTATTGCGCGCCGTGGTCAAAGGTTCCAAACGCGCTGTTGCGCGTGGACATGCGACCGCCCACAGTATGGCTCTTCTCGAACACCATGACCTGGTGCCCCGCCTGGGCCAGTGTGCGTGCACAGGTGATGGCCGCCATCCCGGCTCCAACGATGGCAATGTGTTTGGGTGCGGTCATGGGCAGGGGCTCCAGGAGTTGTGGGATTGGTCCCAGTTTATACGCGGGGCCGGGGGCTAGTAAAAATTCGACCGATGTTTCTCCAGCAAGGCAGCGCGGGTGGTGGGGCTTTCCAGTTGTTGCAGCCACCATTGCAATGCCCGCCCGTGGGTTTTGGCCTTGCCGCCACGCCAGGCGTAGTGGATGGCTACCTGGCGCGGTCCGCGCTCGGTTTTTTTTACCACCAACCGGCCGGCATCGATATACGTGTCGGCCATACAGCGTGGCAGGTTGCCACCGCCCAGTCCCCGCAACTGGGCATCCAACTTGGCCTGCATGCTGCCCACGGTAAATACGTCCTGCCCACTGAGCAGCCCAAAAGTCATGGCACTGCCGCGTAACACCGAATCGGCTACGGCCACCGCACGGTGCTGCTGGATCAGGGTGTCACTCAGCGGCTCTGCGGCGTTGGCCAGCGGGTGGTGGGGTGCTACGGCATAGACAAAGCTGACGTTGCCCAGCGGCTTGGTGTGTATATCTGTGGTGGTGTTGGTATCGTGTGTGGTGCCAATGGCCAGATCGGCCTGGCCGCTGGTGAGGGCCTCCAGCGTACCCGACAGGGTTTCGTCGCGCAAGCGAATGCGCGTGGGCGGCGACTGGGCAAAGAAGGCATCGCACAGCTCCATGACGGTGGACTTGGAAATGATGGTGTCCACGGCGATGGTGAACTGCGGCTCCCAGCCGGTAGCAACCCGTTTGACACGGTTGGCCACCGCTTCCATGTCGTGCAGCAAGCGGGCACCTTCACGCAGCAGTTCTGCACCAGCTTCGGTCAGCACCGCCTGGCGGGAACTGCGGTCGTACAGCAGTACATCCAGCGCGTCTTCAATCAATCGCACGCGGTATGTGAGTGCACTGGGCACCATGCCCATGGCCCGTGCCGCAGCGGCAAAGCTGCCAGCCGCCGCGATGGATTGCAGCATGGCGAGGGCGTCCGGCGTCAGGGCGTTGCGTGCATTTTGCATGGTACGTGTACTTAAATTTAAATAATTTGAATGATGCCATCAAACCCGATGGATGGAAATGGGGTTGCTACGGTCTAAAGTTCACTCCTAGAGCAAAGGAGCTATTCATCATGTTGACATTGCGCAAATCTGCTGACCGGGGCTATGCCGACCATGGCTGGCTGCAGTCGTTTCACAGTTTTTCGTTCGCGGGCTATGTTGACCCTGCCCATATGGGTTGGGGCAATCTGCGGGTGATCAACGAAGACCGCATTGCCCCCGGTGCCGGCTTTGGCACGCACGGCCACCGCGACATGGAAATCATCAGTTACGTGATTTCCGGCGAACTGGCCCACAAGGACAGCATGGGCAATGTCAAGGGCATTCCACCGGGTGATGTGCAGCGCATGAGCGCCGGCTCCGGCGTGCAGCACAGTGAGTTCAACCATGCACCCGATCAAACCACGCATTTCTTCCAGATATGGATTGAACCCAATGTGCGCGGCATTGCCCCCGGTTACGAACAAAAGACGGTGCCAGCCGCCCAAAAGCAGGGTGTGCTGCGCCTGGTGGCTTCGCCAGACGGCGCACATGACTCGGTGTTGATCCATGCGGATGCGCGCATGTACAGCGGCCTGTTCGATGGACACCAGGGTGCGAGCCTGGCACTGGACCCTGAGCGAAAAGCCTATGTGCACTTGGTGCGTGGCACCATTTCTGTCAACGGCCAGCGCCTGAACGCTGGTGATGCAGCGTTGTTGGCGCAGGAAGACAGCCTGGTGCTGGACCACGCGGAAGGCGCCGAGGTGCTGGTGTTTGACCTGACGCCTTGATTTGTTTGTGGATTTTTTTTAAATATTGGAGATTTTGAAATGGCGAAAGTGATTGTTGTGTTCCATTCTGGCTACGGCCATACCCTGCGCTTGGCGCAGTCGGTAGCCCATGGTGCTGCTGCCGAGTTGCTGGCGATTGATGCCGACGGCAACCTGCCCGAAGGTGGCTGGGAAGTGCTGGCCGCAGCTGACGCCATCATCTTCGGCTCGCCCACCTACATGGGTAATGTGAGCTGGCAGTTCAAGAAGTTTGCCGATGCCTCCAGCAAGCCCTGGTACACCCAGACCTGGAAAGACAAAATTTTTGGCGGCTTCACGGCCAGCGCCAATGTCAATGGCGACAAGCATTCCACGCTGCACTATTTCATGACGTTGGCCATGCAACATGGCGGCATCTGGGCCGGCACCGGGCACAACTACAACAACACCAAGGCCTCTCAACGCAGTGATGTGAACTACCTGGCGTCCAGTGCCGGCCCCATGGCGCAGACGCCCGGTGACGCCAGCGGTGAAGAAATGAATGCGGGTGACCTGGAAACCGGTCGCCTGTTTGGCGCACGCATTGCTGCATTGGCCGCTGTACGCTAAGCATTGACCGTAGGTGCAGCACGCATGGGCTGCACCACCGTGTCCAGGTGGGAAAACCTACAATACCTGCATGTTTGTACACCTGCGCCTGCACACCGAATTTTCCGTTGTCGATGGAACCAACCGTATTGATGAAGTTATCGCGGCGGCGGTTGCCGACGACCAGCCCGCCATTGCTATTACCGACCTGAGCAATCTGTTTGGGGCCATCAAATTTTACAAGCAGGCTCGGGCCAAGGGCACCAAGCCCATCATCGGTGTCGAGATTTTTTTAGAAGGACTGGGTGGTGACACGACAGCGTTGTCGCGCATGGTGCTGCTGGTGCAAAACAAGCAGGGTTACCTCCATATTTCGGAATTGCTGGCGCGCGCGTACACCCAGAACGTGGTCAAAAACCAGGCCGTCATCAAACTGGCGTGGCTGCAAGAGTTGAATGACGGGTTGATCTGTCTGTCGGGCGCGCAAGCCGGGCCGGTGGGACAGGCGCTGATTCAGGGTGATACCCAGCGCGCATTGGAAATCGCACTGCAGTTGGGCAGCGTGTTTGCGCACCGCTTTTATCTGGAACTTCAGCGAGCCGGTCGTGTCGATGACGAACCCCATGTGGCAGCTGCCGTGCAGTTGGCGGCCCGCCTCAAGCTGCCGGTGGTGGCCACCCACCCGGTGCAGTTCACCACGCCCGACGACTTTGAAGCCCACGAGGCCCGTGTCTGCATTGCCGACGGAGAAATTCTGGGCAATCCCAAGCGTGTGCGCAAGTACACGCGCGAGCAGTATTTCAAGTCCAGCGCCGAGATGCAGGCGCTGTTTGCAGACCTGCCGTCCGCACTGGCCAACACGCTGGAAATTGCCAAACGCTGCAGCCTGACGCTGGTGTTGGGTAAAAACTATTTGCCGGAATTCCCAACGCCCCTGGTCAATGGCGAGCGTATGACGCCAGACGAGTATTTCCGCTACGCCTCGCACGAAGGGCTTAAAGATCGCATGGCGCATCTGTACCCCAACGCAACGGAGCGCGACACCCAAATGCCCGCTTACCTGGAACGCCTGGAGTTTGAGATAGGCACCATTCTAAAAATGGGCTTCCCCGGCTACTTTTTGATCGTGGGCGACTTCATTAACTGGGCCAAGAACAACGGCTGCCCGGTGGGGCCGGGGCGTGGCTCCGGTGCGGGCAGTTTGGTGGCCTATGCGCTCAAGATCACCGATCTGGACCCGATTCGGTACAAGCTGCTGTTTGAACGATTCCTGAACCCCGAGCGGGTTTCGATGCCTGACTTTGACATTGACTTTTGCCAGACCAACCGCAATTTGGTGATCGACTACGTGAAGGCCAAATACGGAAAAGACGCTGTAAGCCAGATTGCCACCTTCGGCACCATGGCGGCGCGTGGCGTGGTGCGCGACGTGGGTCGGGTGCTGGACATGAGCTACACCTTTTGCGACGGCATCAGCAAGCTCATTCCCAACAAGCCTGGCACCAACGTCACACTGCAACTGCCGCCCACAGACGGCAAGAAGAACGATAAATACGTCTACGCCAGCGAGGCGGAGCCGATTTTGGCCGAACGCGAAGCCAAGGAGGAAGACGTCAAGACCCTGCTGGAGTTGGCGCGCAAGCTGGAGGGCATGACGCGCAACATCGGCATGCACGCTGGTGGCGTGTTGATTGCACCGGGCAAGCTCACCGATTTTTGCCCGCTGTACCAGCAACCCGGCAGCGAGTCCGCCGTGAGCCAATATGACAAGGACGACGTGGAGGCGATTGGCCTGGTGAAGTTCGACTTCTTGGGCCTGGCCACGCTGACCATTCTGGAAATTGCGCGCGAGTTCATCATGAAGCGCCATCCCGGGCAAGAAGGTTTCGCCTTTGAGAACCTGCCATTGGACGATGCACGGGTCTACAAATTGTTCCAGGAGGGCAAGACCGAGGCGGTGTTCCAGTTTGAAAGCAGCGGCATGCAGCGCATGTTGAAGGACGCCAAGCCCACGCGCCTGGAAGACCTGATTGCCCTCAACGCCCTGTACCGCCCAGGCCCCATGGACTTGATTCCCAGCTTTGTGGCGCGCAAGCACGGGCGCGAGGTGATTGAGTACCCGCACCCGCTGGTGGCCGACATGTTGTCCGAAACTTACGGCATCATGGTCTACCAAGAGCAGGTTATGCAGACCGCGCAGATTCTGGGCGGCTACTCGCTGGGCGGCGCCGACATGCTGCGCCGGGCCATGGGCAAGAAGAAGGCCGAAGAGATGGCCGAACACCGCAGCATCTTCCGCGCCGGAGCTGCCAAAAACGACATCAACGAAGAAAAGGCCGACGAGGTTTTCGACCTGATGGAGAAGTTTGCCGGGCTACGGCTTCAACAAGTCGCACGCCGCTGCTTACTCGCTGTTGGCGTACCACACGGCCTGGATCAAGGTGCACTACACGGCCGAATTTTTCTGCGCCAACATGACGGTGGAAATGGACGACACCGACAAGCTCAAGGTGTTATTTGAGGACGCACAGCGGATGGGCCTGTCGTTTGAGCCGCCCAACATCAACCGGGGCAAGCACCGCTTTGAGCCCATCTCCAACAAGGAAATCCGATACGGCCTGGGTGCCATCAAGGGAACCGGCCAGCAGGCCATTGATGCCATTGTGGCCGCGCGTGAGGGCAAAGGCCCCACCGGGGAAGAAGGCCCGTTCACGAGCCTGTTTGACTTTGCCCGCCGGGTGGATCGCAGTCGGCTGAACAAGCGTTGCGTGGATGCGCTGATCAAGGCTGGTGCCTTTGACACGCTGCAACTCAACCGGGCGTCCTTAGTGGCCAGTATTGACCGCGCCTTTGACTTTGCTGCGGCCACGGCAGCGAACGCCAACCAGGTGGGCCTTTTCGACATGGGAGGGGACGACGACCACGGTTCCAGCACGCAGGAGCCCGATCTGGTGGCCGCCATGCCTTGGGGCATCAAGGAGCGGCTGACGTATGAGAAGACGGCTGTGGGCTTTTACCTGTCGGGCCATTTGTTTGATGAAGTCACGCTGGAAGTGCGGCGCTTTGCCAAGCGCCAACTCGACGAGGTTCTGGACACCCGCGAGCCGCAGTTGCTGGCCGGTATCGTGACTGATCTGCGCGTTATCAATGGCCAACGCGGCAAGTTGGGGCTGTTCAAGCTGGACGACAAGTCCGCTGTACTTGAGGCGCGCGCCGACGAAGCACTGCTTATAGCCCACAAGAATCAGCTTAAGGATGACGAAATCATCATCGTCATGGGCAAGGTACAGAACGACCGATTCTCAGGTGGCAAGCAGCTCACCGTCACGCAAATCTGGAGTCTGGAGCAGGCGCGCTGCCGCTTTGGCAAATATTTGCGGGTCGCAGTGGATGCGCGGGCTGACGGCAAGGGCCCGGATGTGGCCCGGCTGCTGCGCGAGTTTCCTGCCCAGAAGGAAGAAACCGAGCATGGCGAACTGATTCGCGGCCTGGCCGTGCGCCTGGCGATTCAACGGGAGCTGCAGCCGGCGCAAGGGGTCGAAGACGCTTGCACTGGCGCGGTGGCCGAACTGCAATTGGGCGACAACGCCCGCTTCTACCCCAGCGACGCCGCTCTTGCGGTCTGGCGCGCCCAAGCGGCGCAGGGCAAGGCGGTTATCGCTTACGACTGAGCGGTGGGCGGCACCGGCGTGACCCGCGTGGCTGTGGTTGACAAGAATTCTCGTTTAGAATAAATTACTAACCAATCGGTCAGTAAATAAATTTCTCTCTTTGTCCGCACCACACTTACGGTTCTGCTATGTCCTCCAAACACCCCTTCATTGCGTTGACCCTGGTTGCTGCAGCGCTTGCCCTGAGCGCCTGCTCGCGACCTGCTCCCACCGAAGAACCGATCCGCGCCGTTAAGGTGGTTACGGTGGGTTTAGATGGCATGCATGCCGGTAGCGAATACGCCGGTGAGGTAAGGGCGCAGATCGAGTCCCGTCTGGGCTTTCGGGTAGGCGGCAAGATCGTGCGCCGACAGGCCGAACTGGGGCAGCAGGTGCGCGTCGGCGCAGTGCTGGCCCAGCTGGACCCGCAGGACTATCAGCTGGCTGCTACTGCCGCCAAGGCCCAAGTCAACGCAGCCCAAACCAACCGGGATTTGGCCGCCGCCGACTTCAAGCGCTACAAGGATTTACGTGACAAAAACTTCATCAGCAGTGCCGAACTGGAGCGCCGCGATGCCACCCTGAAAGCGGCGCAGGCCCAACTGGACCAAGCGCTGGCCCAAGGCTCGGCCCAGGGCCATCAGGCGGCCTACACCACGCTGGTGGCCGATGTGGCGGGCGTGGTGACCGCAGTGGAAGCCGAGCCCGGCCAGGTAGTGGCCGCAGGCACACCGGTGGTGCGTATTGCCCAGGATGGCCCACGGGATGTGGTGTTTTCTGTACCTGAAGACAAGGTGGTACGGGTCAAGGTGGGCTCTGAAGTGGATGTGCGTGCCTGGGGAACCAATGGCGTGATCAAGGGCACGGTGCGCGAAGTGGCGGCCAGTGCCGATCCGGTAACACGCACCTTTGCCGTGAAGGCGACCCTGCCTGTAGATGATGCGCTGGCACTGGGGAGCACCGTTGCGGTATTGCCGCTGGCATTGGACCGAAGTGGTGCCCAGGTGGTCAAGCTTCCCACCAGTGCTTTCCGCCAGGACGGCCAGTCGTCGGCGGTTTGGGTGCTGGACACCGCCAGTATGACGGTCAAACTACAACCCGTGGTGATCGCCACGGCCGATGGCAATGAGGTGGTCGTGTCTAGTGGTCTGCAGCCGGGCATGCAGGTGGTGACGGCCGGCGTGCATGTGCTGTCACCCGGTCAAAAGGTCAGTATCTATAAGGAAAAACAGCCTCTAGCCCTCGCCAATACTACACAGCGCACTACCAAAGTTGTAGCAAATGCGGTGACAACTTCTGGCCCCGTGGTAGCTGCCAGCAACGCAGCGGGCAAGTAAACGCCATGAACGACCAACATCTGCGCCCGGAGAAGGGGTTCAACCTGTCGCGTTGGGCGGTGGAACATATTCCACTGACCAAGTTCTTGATGATCGTGCTGATGGTGCTGGGCGCCGCAGCCTATTTCCAGCTCGGTCAGGACGAAGATCCGCCGTTTACCTTCCGCATCATGGTCGTGCGCGCCTTTTGGCCCGGCGCCACGGCCCAGCAGATGGCAGAGCAGGTGACCGACAAGATTGAGCGCACCCTGCAGGAAGTGCCCAACGCTGACAAGATCCGCAGCTATTCAAAGCCGGGTGAAACCACCATCCTGTTCCAGGTGAAGGACTCCACCCGCGGCGCTGACGTGGCCAATACCTGGTACACGGTGCGCAAGAAGGTGGGCGATATGCGCATGACGCTGCCGGGTGGCGTGCAAGGGCCCTTCTACAACGATGAATTTGGCGACGTATATGGTGTGATCTACGCGTTGCAGGCCGATGGCTTCTCGGATGCCGAGGTCAAGAACTTCGCCGACGAAGTGCGCCAAAAACTGCTCAAGGTGGCCGACGTCAACAAGGTGGAACTGTTTGGCGTGCAGGACGAAAAGCTCTACATCGAAATTTCGCAGAAGCGCTTGTCCCAACTGGGCCTGGACATGAACCAGGTGCTGGCCCAGCTCAGCCAGCAAAACGCCATTGAAGGCGCCGGCGTCATCCAGACCCCGCTGGACACCTTGCAGGTGCGAGTGGCCGGCCAGTTTGAGGCCGTGGAAGACCTGCGCGCCTTGCCCATCCGGGGTACGGGCTACGGCGCCGGCACCAGTGCCGGGGGCAACCAATTGCGCTTGGGTGATATTGCCGAAATCAAGCGCGGTTACGTGGACCCGGCGCAGGTCAAGGTCCGCTTCCAGGGGCAGCAGATTGTTGCGCTGGGGGTGTCCATGAACAAGGGTGGTGACATCATCTCCATGGGCAAGGCACTGAAAGTTGCTACCGAAAAGCTGGGTGCAACCCTGCCAGCAGGCATCAAGCTGGTGGAGGTGCAAGACCAGCCGACAGCGGTGGCCAAATCCGTCAATGAGTTTGTGGGTGTGCTGATCGAGGCCGTGGTGATTGTGCTGGGCGTGAGCATTGTCAGCCTGGGCTTGCACAAGCGCAGCGGTGCAACGCGCTGGTTCAACCGCTACTACGTGGACTTTCGCCCTGGCCTGGTGGTGGGTATCACCATTCCGCTGGTGCTGGCAGTCACATTTCTTGGGATGCAGTATTGGGGTATCGGGCTGCACAAGATCTCATTGGGCTCGCTCATCATTGCGCTGGGCTTGCTGGTGGACGACGCCATCATTGCTGTCGAGATGATGGTGCGCAAAATGGAAGAGGGCTACGACAAAGTGCGTGCCGCCACTTTTGCCTACGAAATAACTGCCATGCCCATGCTGACGGGCACGCTGATTACTGCCGTGGGATTTTTACCGATTGGTATTGCGCGTTCGTCCACGGGCGAATACACGTTTGCCATCTTTGGGGTGACCGTGTTGGCCCTGGTGCTGAGCTGGATCGTGTCGGTGTATTTTGTGCCCTACCTGGGCACGGTACTGCTCAAGGTCAAGCCACACAAACCCGACGACCAGCCGCACGAGCTGTTTAACACGCCGTTCTACAACACCTTTCGCAAAATGGTGAACTGGTGCGTGCAGCACCGCTGGATGACGATTGGCGCGACGCTCTTGCTGTTCGCATTGGGCATTGTGGGCATGGGCAGGGTGCAGCAGCAATTCTTCCCGGATTCCGCGCGCCCGGAAGTCTTGATGGATGTGTGGTACCCCGAGGGCACCTCGTTTGCCGCCAACGAGGCTACGACCAAACGCATTGAGGCACGGCTGATGCAGGACTCGGACGTGGAAAATGTCACCACCTGGGTCGGTTCTGGCGTGCCGCGGTTCTACCTGCCCATGGACGCCATCTTCCAGCAAACCAATGTGTCGCAGCTCATCATTCTTCCCAAAGACCTGAAACTGCGCGAGCCATTGCGCTTGCGCTTGCCGCAGCTGATGGCTCAGGAGTTTCCTGAGGTCCGGGCACGGATCAAAATCCTGCCCAACGGACCACCAGTGCCCTATCCGGTGCAGTTTCGCGTGGTCGGTGGCGAGCCGCAGGTCCTGCGGGCGCGCGCCGATGAGGTCAAGGCTATCCTGCGCGCCAGTTCCAATATGCGGGGAGTAAATGACAACTGGAATGAGTCGGTCAAGGTCATGCGCCTGGAAGTGGACCAGACCAAAGCGCGCGCGCTGGGTGTCAGCAGCCAGTCCATCGCCCAAGCGTCCAAGACCATTTTGTCTGGCACAACCGTGGGCCAGTATCGCGAGGGAGACAAGCTGATTGACATCGTGCTGCGCCAGCCGCTGGACGAACGCAACGCCATTACCGACATTGGCAACGCCTACTTGCCAACCGCCAGTGGAAAGTCCATTCCACTAACGCAAATTGCCAAGCCGACCTTCACCTGGGAACCTGGGGTGATGTGGCGCGATGGCCGTGATTACGCCATCACCGTGCAGGGTGACATCGCTGAAGGTCTGCAGGGCGCGACCGTAACGGCAGAATTACTGCCCCAATTGCGGGCGCTGGAGGCTTCCTGGAAAGCCAAGGGCATGACCGCTTACCGTATTGAGGTGGCGGGCGCCGTGGAAGAGAGCAGCAAGGGCTCGGCTTCCATCGTTGCTGGCATTCCAATCATGTTGTTTATCACCTTCACACTGCTGATGCTGCAACTGCATAGCTTCAGTCGTGCGATGTTGGTGTTTTTGACCGGCCCCTTGGGCATTGCCGGCGTGGCCGGTGCCTTGCTGGTGTCGGGGCGGCCATTTGGCTTTGTGGCGTTGTTGGGCGTGATTGCGTTGATGGGCATGATCCAGCGCAACTCGGTGATCCTGATTGACCAGATTGAGCAGGACCGTGCCGCAGGCATACCCACCTGGGACGCCATTGTGGAATCGGCCGTGCGGCGCCTGCGCCCCATCGTGCTGACGGCCGCTGCCGCTGTGCTTGCCATGGTTCCGCTGTCACGCTCGGGTTTCTGGGGCCCTATGGCGGTTGCCATCATGGGCGGGCTGATTGTGGCCACGGTATTGACCCTTTTGGCACTGCCGGCCATGTATGCAGCATGGTTCCGCGTAAAACGCGAAGCACCGGCGCCAGTCTGACCCCAACTGCAGGTTAAAATAGCAGGTTGACCAATTTCAAATGGGTGGTTCGGGTCTTGCAGACGGCGTCTGCGGGGCCTGTTGACCTCCCATTTCGTATTTTTGCGCGGGTGGCGAAATTGGTAGACGCACCAGGTTTAGGTCCTGACGGTGGCAACACTGTGGGGGTTCGAGTCCCCCCCCGCGCACCACTTTGAAAGCGGGGCAGTCCGTAGTCGTATATCGACACGCGCTGCCCCTATATTTAGTTTAGGAGACTGATCATGGCCGTTACTGTTGAAACTCTGGAGAAACTGGAGCGCAAGATTACCTTGACTCTGCCAGTCGGCGCGATCCAGACGGAGGTGGACTCCCGTTTGCGCAAGTTGGCCCGCACGGTCAAGATGGATGGTTTCCGTCCTGGCAAGGTGCCCATGAACGTGGTGGCCCAGCGCTATGGCTATTCCGTACATTACGAAGTGATGAACGACAAGGTCGGCCAGGCTTTTGCGACCGCCGCTAACGAAGCCGAATTGCGTGTGGCTGGTCAACCCCGCATCACCGAAAGCGAAACATCCCCAGAAGGTCAGATGGCTTTTGACGCGATTTTTGAAGTATTCCCAGAAGTCAAAAT
The DNA here is from genome assembly GCF_016705985.1 of Candidatus Aalborgicola defluviihabitans. NCBI lineage: Bacteria > Pseudomonadati > Pseudomonadota > Betaproteobacteria > Burkholderiales > Comamonadaceae > Allorhodoferax (SeqCode) > Candidatus Aalborgicola defluviihabitans. The sequence continues at coordinate 62,453 of NZ_JADJKN010000006.1, read as the reverse complement.
CGCCGATCTTTCCAACGCCTCGCTGGAAAAAATTCACGCTGAAGTGACCGAGGCAGCCATCGACAAGACGGTCGAAATTCTGCGCAAGCAGCGCCGTACCTTCGCGCTGCGCCCCAAGGACGCTGGCGTGCAAGATACCGATCGCGTGGCCGTGGATTTTGAAGGCAAGATCGATGGTGAGCCTTTTCCTGGCGGCAAGGCCGAGGACTTCCAGTTCATCGTGGGCGACGGCCAGATGCTCAAGGAATTTGAAGAAGCGGTGCGCGGCATGAAGCTCGGCGAGAGCAAGACTTTCCAATTGGCATTTCCTGCCGATTACCATGGCCAGGACGTTGCAGGCAAGACTGCCGATTTCTTGGTTACGCTGAAAAAAGTCGAATCGGCCAACCTGCCCGAAGTGGACGGCGCATTGGCCAAGTCCCTGGGCATTGCCGAAGCCAGCGTAGAAGGCCTGCGCAGCGATATTCGCAAGAACCTGGAGCGCGAGGTCAAGTACCGCCTACTGGCTCGCAACAAGCAAATTGCCATGGAATCTCTGCTGACCCAGGCAGTACTGGATTTGCCCAAGTCCAGCGTGCAAGCCGAACTGGACCGCCTGATTGAAAGCGCGCGCGCCGACCTCAAGCAGCGCGGCATCAAGGACGCCGACAAGACACCGATTCCGGATGACATCTTCCGTCCCCAAGCCGAGCAGCGCGTGCGTCTGGGTCTGGTGGTGGCCGAATTGGTGCGTGCCAACGCTTTGCAAGCGAAACCCGAGCAAATCAAGGCCCATGTGGAAGAACTGGCCGCCAGTTACGAAAAGCCGGCTGACGTGATTCGCTGGTACTACGGCGATAACCGCCGCATGGCCGAGGTAGAAGGCATTGTGATGGAAAATAACGTGACCGAATTTGTGCTGTCCAAGGCCAAGGTTAGCGAAAAGACCATTAGCTTTGACGAGTTGATGGGTCAAAACTGATCGAGCGTTCGTCCACAGGGCGAGCGAAATCGTAGTGCATGGGGCTTGGGCAGGGCTTGCAGTCCTGCGGACAAGCCCCATTTGCATTCGGAATCGATTTTTTCGGTACAGTCAACACCGTTCTTTGGAGATGCTATGAATTTGAAACACACAATGGCCAGCACCCTGGAGCCGCAAGGCCTGGGCATGGTTCCCATGGTCATCGAGCAATCTGGCAGGGGCGAGCGCTCCTACGACATCTATTCGCGTCTGCTCAAAGAGCGCGTGATTTTCCTGGTGGGGCCGGTTAATGACCAGACGGCCAATCTGGTAGTGGCACAGTTGTTGTTCCTGGAAAGTGAAAATCCGGACAAGGATATTTCCTTCTACATCAACTCACCCGGTGGTTCGGTGAGCGCCGGCATGGCAATTTTCGACACTATGAACTTCATCAAACCCGATGTGTCCACGCTGTGCATTGGCATGGCGGCCAGCATGGGCGCGTTCTTGCTGTCTGCTGGTGCCAAGGGCAAACGTTTTTGTCTGCCCAATTCCAAAGTCATGATTCACCAGCCTTCGGGTGGCAGTCAGGGTCAGGCCACAGAAATCGAAATTGCCGCACGGGAAATCCTCAAGACCCGCGAGCAATTGAACAAGATCCTGGCGGAGTGCACCGGGCAATCTCTGGAACGCATTGCACGCGACACCGAGCGTGACTATTACATGTCTGCGGATGAGTCCAAGGAATACGGTCTGATTGACCAGGTCATTTCCAAACGCCCCTGATTACGGGGCAATGTCCTTCAGGCGGTGTTTTGCGGCCATGCCGGCACCGCCTTTCATTTGAGTATCATTCGGTATCTACCGAAAAGGCAAGCGACCCATGGCCGAGAAAAAAGGCTCTTCCAGCGAAAAAACTTTGTATTGCTCTTTTTGTGGCAAGAGTCAGCATGAGGTCAAAAAACTGATTGCCGGACCTTCGGTGTTTGTGTGTGATGAATGCATTGAGCTGTGCAATGAAATCATCCGCGATGAATTGCCCGCCACGACCGAAGGCAAGGACGCCAAGAGCGAGTTGCCTACGCCGTCAGAAATCAAGGCCAACCTCGACAATTACGTGATCGGCCAGGAGCCTGCCAAGCGCACGCTCGCGGTGGCGGTGTACAACCACTACAAGCGTTTGCGCCACAAGGAAAAGGCCAAGAAGGACGAGGTTGAACTGGCCAAGAGCAACATTTTGTTGATTGGCCCCACCGGTTCGGGCAAGACCCTGTTGGCCCAGACGCTGGCTCGCATGCTGGACGTTCCCTTCGTCATGGCCGATGCCACCACGTTGACCGAGGCTGGTTATGTGGGCGAGGACGTGGAAAACATTGTCCTCAAGCTGCTGCAAAGCTGCAATTACGAAGTGGAACGCGCGCAGCGTGGCATTGTTTACATCGATGAGATCGACAAAATTTCCCGTAAGTCGGATAACCCATCCATTACGCGCGATGTATCGGGCGAGGGCGTGCAACAGGCCCTGCTCAAACTGATTGAAGGCACCATGGCCAGCGTGCCACCCCAGGGTGGGCGCAAGCACCCCAATCAGGATTTTGTTCAGATCGATACCACCAATATCCTGTTCATCTGCGGCGGTGCATTTGCGGGCCTGGAAAAAGTCATCGAAAACCGCACGCAGACGTCGGGTATGGGCTTTGGCGCCACTGTAAAGAGCAAGGCTCAGCGTAGCTTGACGGACGTGTTCAAGGAAGTAGAGCCCGAGGATTTGATCAAGTTCGGCTTGATTCCTGAATTGGTCGGGCGTATGCCCGTAGTGGCCGCCTTGGCGGAATTGACAGAGGATGCTTTGGTCCGGATCCTGACTGAGCCCAAGAATGCGCTGGTCAAGCAGTACACCAAGCTGCTGGCCATGGAAGGTGCTGAGCTGGAAATTCGCCCGTCCGCTTTGAAGGCCATTGCCAAGAAAGCACTTGCACGCAAAACAGGCGCCCGGGGATTGCGCTCTATTCTGGAGCAGTCCCTGATCGACACCATGTACGACTTGCCCAATGCGACCAATGTCGAAAAGGTTGTGGTGGACGAATCGACGATTGATGAGAACAAGCCCCCGCTACTGGTGTACCGAGAGGTCGCCAAGAAGGCGTAATCGGTTTCATCGCAACTTCCGGACTTGACCGAATTTCGCGCCGGGTCATTCGTGTTTTTTCCTTGCGCACTGCTTTGATAATGGCAGTTCGCTTGAAATACTGGTTTACCAGTCCATATTCAACAGGTAACTAAGAGGTACCCCATGTCTGGCCATTCTCCACTGCCTGCTACACCCATCGAACTACCGCTTCTGCCGCTGCGGGATGTAGTCGTGTTCCCCCATATGGTGATCCCCTTGTTTGTGGGTCGTCCCAAGAGTATCAAAGCGCTTGAAGCCGCCATGGAGTCAGATCGGCGCATTATGTTGGTTGCACAGAAGACGGCCGCCAAGGACGACCCGCTGGTTTCCGACATGTTTGACGTCGGTTGTGTTTCGACCATCCTGCAAATGCTCAAGCTGCCGGATGGTACGGTCAAGGTGCTGGTGGAAGGTCACCAACGGGCATCGGTTAACAAAATTGAAGAAGGCGAGTTGTATTTTTCTGCCGATGTCACACCGATTGAAATGGTTGCAGAACTCCCCGAAAAGGGCCGCGGCAAGGCAAGCGAGGTCGAGGCCTTGCGCCGTGCGGTGATGCAGCAGTTTGACCAGTATGTCAAACTCAACAAGAAAATTCCGCCAGAGATTTTGACCTCCATCTCCAGCATTGACGATGCTGGTCGCCTGGCCGACACCATCGCTGCACATCTGCCGCTCAAGCTCGACAGCAAGCAGGCGGTGTTGGGTCTTTCCAGTGTCAAAGAACGGCTGGAAAACCTGTTCGAACAAATCGAGCGCGAAGTCGACATCCTGAACGTAGACAAGAAAATCCGTGGTCGCGTCAAGCGCCAGATGGAGAAGAACCAGCGCGATTTTTATTTGAACGAACAGGTCAAGGCGATCCAGAAGGAACTGGGCGAGGGCGAAGAAGGCGCCGACATCGAAGAGATCGAGAAGAAGATCAAGGCCGCCAAGATGCCCAAGGAGGCGCGCAAGAAGGCCGAAGGCGAGCTGAAGAAGCTCAAGCTCATGTCGCCCATGTCGGCTGAAGCCACCGTGGTGCGCAACTACATCGATGTGTTGGTGGGCCTGCCCTGGGCTGCCAAGACCAAGATCAAGCACAACCTGGCCAATGCCGAGACCGTGCTCAACGAAGATCACTATGGCCTGGACAAGGTCAAAGACCGGATTTTGGAATACCTTGCGGTGCAACAGCGTGTGGACAAGCTCAAGGCGCCTATTTTGTGTCTTGTGGGCCCTCCGGGTGTGGGAAAAACTTCTCTGGGCCAGTCCATCGCTAAGGCGACGGGGCGCAAGTATGTACGCATGGCTCTGGGGGGTATGCGCGACGAGGCCGAGATTCGTGGGCACCGCCGCACCTACATCGGTGCCATGCCGGGCAAGGTTTTGCAGAGCTTATCGAAGGTGGGCACACGCAATCCGCTGTTCCTGCTCGATGAGATTGACAAGCTAGGCACCGATTTTCGAGGTGACCCGAGTAGCGCCTTGCTGGAAGTACTGGACCCCGAGCAGAACCACAAGTTTGGCGATCACTATGTAGAGGTCGATTACGACTTGAGTGACGTGATGTTCGTCGCTACCTCCAACTCCATGAATATCCCGTCGGCCTTGTTGGATCGCATGGAGGTTATTCGTCTTTCCGGCTATACCGAGGATGAGAAGACCAATATTGCGCTTACCTATCTGCTACCCAAGCAGATGACGAACAATGGTGTGAAGGGCAGCGAATTGCTGGTCTCTGAAGACGCTGTGCGCGATATTGTTCGCTACTACACCCGCGAAGCTGGCGTGCGCTCTCTGGAGCGCGAGTTGTCCAAGATTTGCCGCAAGGTCGTCAAAGGCCTGTTGCTGAAGAAACTCGTGGGCCAAGTGGTGGTCAACGCAGACAACCTGAATGACTATCTGGGCGTGCGCAAATACACCTATGGCCGTGCTGAGCAACAGAACCAGGTTGGCCAGGTAGTCGGTTTGGCATGGACCGAAGTTGGCGGCGATCTGTTGACGATTGAGGCCGCACTCACACCTGGCAAGGGTGTGATTACCCGTACGGGTTCTTTGGGCGATGTGATGAAGGAGTCGGTGGAGGCGGCCCGGACGGTAGTGCGTAGCCGCGCACGGCGTCTGGGTATCAAGGATGAGGTTTTTGAGAAGAAAGACATCCATATTCACGTCCCCGATGGCGCAACGCCCAAGGATGGGCCCAGCGCAGGCGCGGCCATGACTACCGCATTTGTGTCCGCTTTGACGGGCATACCCGTGCGGGGCGATGTGGCCATGACGGGAGAAATCACCTTGCGTGGCGAAGTGACCGAAATTGGTGGATTGAAAGAGAAACTGCTGGCTGCTCTGCGCGGCGGGATCAAGACCGTGCTGATTCCAGAAGCCAATGCCAAGGACCTGCAGGACATTCCCGAGAATGTGAAGAATGGGCTGGAGATTGTTCCAGTTCGGTGGATTGACAAGGTTCTGGAACTGGCGTTGGAGTCCATGCCGGTACCACTGGTGGACGAAGAAGTTCCCGCTGCAGTGGTCGCACCCGTTGTGCCCGTCGTACAGCCCCAAGAGTCTGTTAAGCACTGAACAGGCCGTGAGACAGCGCGAAAAACTTTTTGGAGTTTTCAATATTTTGAAAAATCGCGCTATAATTTGAGGCTTGAAATGCGGGAATAGCTCAGTTGGTAGAGCGCAACCTTGCCAAGGTTGAGGTCGAGAGTTCGAGACTCTTTTCCCGCTCCAAATTCCAAAAAGGGAAGCTAATCGCTTCCCTTTTTCATTCTCTGGAGTGGTGGAGTTGGAGTGACATGGTAGGTGGGATTCATTGGCGCGGTAGCAAAGCGGTTATGCCCCGGATTGCAAATCCGGTTAGTCCGGTTCGACTCCGGACCGCGCCTCCAAATATTTTGGTTCAATATGCCCCGTCAACATTCGCTGACGGGGCATTTTTGTTCCACAATAGACCGAATGTGCCCGAGTGGTGAAATAGGTAGACACATCGGACTTAAAATCCGCCGCTTCGTGAATAACGGGCGTACCGGTTCGATTCCGGTCTCGGGCACCACTACACTTCACCTATGCCACGCTACAACGCCCCCTTTGAGATCCATGTCCATGGTCAAGTCGCTCTGCGCGCGGATGTTCGCTTTGAGCAGCTGCAGGAGGCACTAAAGCCCCTTTGGAAGTACGCTGGCGCGAGGTCCTTGTCGGATGGGGCTAACAGTTCCTATGAAGACGAGCCAGGCATCAAATTTGACGCAACGGAACACCTGTTGCAAATGTGCTGGACCGTGGCCGGTGATCACGATTTTCGCCAAGCACTTGACGAGTTGTGCATGAATCTCAACGACATTGCTGATTCAGGTGCGGCCGTCGAGGTGACTTTCTACGACGCCGAATTCGATGACGAAGACGGCGCACAGGGCGGCGAGTCGCGCGACGATTTCCTAATGTTGTTTGTGGGGCCGAATCCCGCAGCCATCATGCAAGTGCAACGCGACCTGTTGGTGCAGGATGTCATCAACTTGATGGAGCGCCATTTTGATGGTGCCGAGTTGAGCGGCGTGGTTGCAGAGGTTGATAAATTGTTCTCACAACGATTTGATGCGCTGGTGAATTCGCTGGCGCTAGGCAAGCCCCCTAGTGGTCCTGGCGGCAACCATGGAGGCGGTCATGGTGGTGGCGGACGAAAGCCACGGCATCTTCACTGACGACTGAGTATGTTGAACGGCGATGTGTAAGAACGTTAACGCCGGACAACTGGTTTAGCGGGATGCACTTCGGGTAATTTCGTGGCTCGTGGATGGAGCATCGCTTTCTGGTGACTGCGTTTGTGATTTCAGATTCCCAAGACATCACGGCCATATTAAAGGCCGAGTAAGAGGCCCAGATTGAAGTTCAACTGCAGCAAGAGCACAACGTTAAGCGTCAACTGGCACTAGTGTCCACCGCAGTCAGGCCGAAGCGCGCAGCCAATATTTGCCGGCAATTCAAGCAAGCGGCCGCCTCCATGGTTGAGGAAGCCCACCTCTCAATGAGTTGTGGACTGTTTTTGCTCGTGGGCAACGTTTTACGCGATCTTTGGTTTTGGGTTGTATTTGCCAAGTTCTGCTTTGGCCACGGCGTTGCGGTGAACTTCGTCCGGGCCATCCGCAAAGCGCAATGTTCGCGCATTGGTGTAGGCATAGGCAAGTGGGAAGTCGTCACACATGCCGGCCCCGCCGTGCACCTGCATGGCCCAGTCAATCACCTCGCAGGCCATATTGGGTGCCACGATTTTGATCATGGCAATTTCATTCTTGGCAAATTTGTTTCCGGCCATATCCATCATCCAGGCGGCTTTGAGCGTGAGCAGACGCGCCATGTCAATCTTGCAACGCGCTTCCGCAATACGCTCCTGGGTCACAGTCTGGGCAGCAATGGGCTTGCCAAATGCAACGCGTAGCGAGGCGCGCTTGCACATCAGTTCCAGCGCGCGTTCTGCCAGACCAATCAGGCGCATGCAGTGGTGAATTCGTCCGGGGCCAAGACGTCCTTGCGCGATTTCAAAACCACGACCTTCCCCCAGAAGAATGTTGCTGACTGGTACACGGACGTTTTCAAACAGCACCTCCATGTGGCCGTGAGGCGCGTCATCGTAACCAAACACGTTTAACGGACGCACAATCGTGATGCCTGGTGTCTTTGCTGGAACCAGTACCATGCTTTGCTGTGAATGGCGAGCGGCCTCGGGGTCGGTCTTTCCCATGACGATGAAAACTGCGCAGCGTGGGTCGCCTGCACCCGAAGTCCACCATTTGCGGCCATTGATAACGTAGTCGTCGCCTTGTCGTTCGATGCGGGTCTCAATGTTGGTGGCATCGCTGGACGCTACCTGGGGTTCGGTCATGGCAAAGGCGGAACGGATCTTGCCTTCAAGCAGTGGTTTGAGCCAGAGTGCCTTGTTCTCCTCCGAACCGTAGCGGGCTATGGTTTCCATGTTGCCGGTGTCGGGCGCGGAGCAGTTGAACACTTCGCTGGACCACATCACGCGGCCCATGATCTCGGCCAGCGGCGCGTACTCCTGGTTGGTTAAACCAGCACCTTCGTAGCCGGATGCCTGGGCACTATCGACGGGTAGAAACAAGTTCCACAGGCCCGCTGCTTGGGCTTTGGGTTTGAGGTCTTCAATGGTTTTCAGTGGTGTCCAGCGCTTGCCTGCAGCCGTGTTGGCAGCGATTTCGGCATGGTAGGCACCTTCAGCGGGGTAGATGTAATCGTCCATGAACCGCAGCAGGCGGGCCTGAAGTTCTTTTGTTTTTGGCGAATAGTCAAAGTCCATGGGGTCTCCAATTAAGGTATGCGGAAAATGGGTAAAAACGTTAGTGGATGGCGCAGGCAAACTTCCAGGCCATCTGTGCCAACGGGCGTGCTCCCGCTGCGGACGTGACGGCTTGCGCGCTGGACGCCGTGCCTGCTTCGACGCGTTTGGCAATGCCTTGCAGAATGGCAGCGATGCGGAACATGTTGTAGGCCATGTAGAAGTTCCAGTCGGCCTTGAGCTGTTCTGGTGTTACGAGACCCGTCCGCTCACAGTACATGCGGATGTACTCGTCTTGTGACGGTATGCCCAAATCCACCAAATCGAGTCCGGCAATACCACGGAACGAGCCTGGAGGGATATTCCAGGCCATGCAGTGGTAACTGAAGTCGGCCAAGGGGTGGCCCAGGGTTGACAACTCCCAGTCCAGTACGGCAATGATCTTGGCCTGTTCGGAGTCGAACATCAGGTTGTCCAGACGGTAGTCGCCGTGCACGATGCTGACCATCTTGTCGTTACGGGCCATAGTCGGAATGTTTTTTGGTAGCCACTCCATCAATTGGTCCATCTCGGCAATGGGCTGGGTGATGGACGCCATGTACTGCTTGCTCCAACGGCCAATCTGCCGCTCAAAGTAATTGCCAGGCTTGCCATAGTTCTGCAAGCCCTGCGCGGCCACATCAACCTTGTGCAGGGCTGCAATCACACTATTCATTTCGCTGTAGATGGCTGCGCGTTTCGGGCGGTCCATGCCCGGTAGCGATTGGTCCCACAGAATGCGACCTTGCATGAACTCCATCACGTAGAAGGCGCGCCCGATGATGGATTCGTCCTCGCACAGACAGTACATGTGGGGAACTGGCACATCCGTGTCCTGCAACCCACTCATGACTGCATACTCGCGCTCCACTGCGTGGGCCGAAGGCAGCAGCTTGGCTACGGGGCCGGGCTTTGCCCGCATCACATAGCTCTTGCTGGGGGTGATCAACTTGTAGGTGGGATTGGATTGCCCACCTTTGAACATTTCCACGCTGAGCGGGCCGGCAAATCCCTTCAGATTTTGGTCCAACCAATTGGTGAGTGCGTGGACGTCAAACGCATGTTGATCGGATACTGGACGTGTGCCCAAGAAATGGTCAAATTCACTCATGGATGTGGAGCAGTAGTTGGATGAGGTCGTCGGGTTCAGTTGTCAGCGTCAATGATTTGCATCAGTGCATGGCGATCGCGAATAACCAAGCCACCCTGCTCGATGCGGATGGCGCCTTCGCGCTCCATGGACTTCAATTCCTGGTTGACCCGCTGACGCGATGCCCCCAGCAGTTGCGCCAATTCTTCCTGGGCTAGTTGTAGGCCAATGCGCATCTCGGTTGAATCGCTCAGCGATGGCACGCCGTAGCTGCGTACCAAGTGCAGTAACTGCTTGGCCAGGCGTGCGCGCAGTGGCAGGGTGTTGAGATCTTCCACCAAGCCGTACAACTGACGTATGCGTCGCGAATGCAGGCGCAACAGGGCTTCGTAGAGTTCCACATGCAAGGCCAGAATTTTTTTGAAGTCCGCCTTGGCGACACACAGGATGGTGGAGTCCCCATGGGCGTAGGCATCGTGCGTGCGCCGGTCGCCGTCGAAGATGGACACGTCTCCAAACCAGATGCCCGGCTCCACGTAGGTGAGTGTGATTTGCTTGCCGGATATGGAGGTTGAGCTCACCCGTACCGCACCCTTGGCGCAGGCAATCCAATCCTCCGGTGGTTCTCCACGTGCGGCAATCAGATCGCCATCTTTGAAACGTTTGACGTAAGCGCATCGCAGTATGTCGTGTTTGAGCGAAGGGGACAGGGATGAAAACCAGCGACCGGTGTTGATCGCTGAACGTTCATCAATAGTAAGGATGGGTTCGTCCATGGCTTGTCTTTTGGGTGACTGCGTGTGTCGAAGGTGACAGCACCATTGTGACCTGCGGGGTGGCGGCTGGTACACGTATTTGTCGCCTGTGTGTCTGGTGTTGGTTGTAATAGAACGCACCCAGACAGGCCCTGCTTATGCGAAAATTCGTGACATAAATGGTTTCTTATAGAAAATATAGATTTGCAATTCTGGGAACAGCTGCGCTTTGTTTGGCGATCAGCAGCCCAGCACTGACCCTGGGCCGCGCCCGGGGGGCGGTGCTGTTGGGGCAACCTCTTAAATTGACGGTTTTGATTCAGACGGATCCGCAGGACGACCCGTATTCGCAATGCTTCGAGGCTGATGTTTTCTATGGAGATAGCAAGCAGGATGCCAGCCGAGTGACTGTCAGCAGCAACGTCACAGCGGGATCACAGTCGGGAACTGTCGTCGTGAACGCCAGTGCCCGTGTCGATGAACCCGTTGTTACTGTGTACTTGCGCGCAGGGTGCGAGCACAAGACGACGCGAAGTTTTGTCTTGTTGGCAGATCTGGCCAGCGAAGGGCAGCCCGCACCTGCAGGCGGGCGTGAGCAGGCTCCTGCGCAGTCACCGATTACATTGCCAGCGGCTACAGCCCCCGGCACGGGGGCGGTTGATCGTTTGGCAGTCGCCAAACCGGCAAAGCCTGTCAAGGCGGTGAAGAGGTCCACAAAGGTCCAACCGTCCGAACCCGTTGCGGCGACTACTGTGGCGATTTTGCTTGCCAAGCCAGTCGCACCCCGCCGGGCCCATCTCAAGTTGGCTCCGTTGGATTTGACGATAGAGCGCGATCCGACGCTGAAACTGAGCAGTGAATTGGTGCTTGGGGAAGGTGAGGACTTGCAAAAGCGTGCAGAGGCCGTGGCCTTGTGGCGATCACTCAATGCCAGCCCGCAAGACATTCTCAATGCCGACAAGCGGCGTTTGTCCATTGAAACGGATCTCAAAGGGTTGCAGGCGGTGACTGCAAAAAATAATCAAACCTTGCAGGATTTGACCGCACGGCTTGGAAAGGCCGAATCCGAGCGCTATCTAAATCCGCTGGTCTATGGTCTGCTGGCATTTTTGCTGGCCTGTTGCGCAGTAGTAGCTTTCGCATGGTGGCGGATGCGTCAGGCGGGACAGAACATGACACCGTGGTGGCGTGATGGTGGTGTTTCCGTCAAGTCTGAGTGGGCGGATGCAGTGCATACCGTGCCCCCTTCGCTGCCCACGCAGATTCCCGTAGAGGAACTGTCTGAATCGGTCTTTGAAGTTGCTCCGGCGCTGACGGAAGTGGATATCGACGTCCATTTGGGTAAACCGCATACACCCGCTGCAGTCGTTGCGGCGCAAGTTGCCCAGCGCCGATCTGTACCTGTGCCTAACGTTGCAGTTGCCCGGGCTGCGGGGCATGTAGATTTTTCCAACAGTATGAATGCCAGCTTGAAGGCGCTGAACACCCGGGAGATGCTGGACGTTCGACAGCAGGCCGAATTCTTCATGACCCTAGGTCAGCATGAAGATGCTATTGGCATGCTCAAGGACAGTATAGATGGCAGCCCTGACTCCAACCCGCTGGTGTATTTGGATCTGCTACGGCTGCTGCATACCTTGGGCCGCAAGACCGAGTTTGACCAGTACCGCGATGACTTCAATGCGCTGTTTACCGGCCGTGTGCCGGCCTATACCGAATTCAATCAAAGTCAGGCGGGACTGGCGCAGGCCTATCCCGACGTGTGCAAGGAAATCAGTGCGCGGTGGCCAACTCAAGAGGCTGTTGACTACATTGAGCAGCACTTGGTGCGCGCACCAGGAGATGACCCATCCCATGGCTTTGACCTGGAGGCCTTTCGTGATCTGTTGATGCTGCATGGCATGGCACGGCGCATTATCTCCAGTTTGGACACGGGTTTTCAGCCATTTAGTGCAGTGCGGGGAGCGGCCGTTGAAACGAGCCCTAGCCCGTCGGCCTATTTGGCAACCGGCGAGAGTACTGTGGTTGATCTGGATCTTTCAGAGCCGCCAGGCAACTTGATCGACTTTGATGCGGATGAACTGGTCTCGTACAAACCCATTGCGCCACACAAGCTTAAGTGAAAACCGGGCTTACCGTCTGACTTGAAGTGCGCCGGGGTTGACGATGTTGGTCGGGGTGCCTTTGATGAAATTGACGAGGTTGTCAAAAGCAGCACCAAATAACTGTTCGTAATTGTTTTGCTCCACGTACCCGATGTGCGGGGTGCAGATGCAATTTTCCAGCCGAAGCAGCGCATGTCCCTGCAAAATGGGTTCCGCCTCAAAAACGTCAACGGCTGCCATCCCCGGGCGACCACGATTGAGTGCGCCGATAAGCGTATTGGTTTCGATCAACTCGGCCCGGGAGGTATTGACCAGCAGTGAAGTGGGTTTCATGCGCGCCAGATCCATGTGGTCAATCATGTGGTGCGTGGTGTCGCTGAGTCGCAAGTGCAGGGTGAGCACGTCGCTTTGTTCAAAAAATGCCTCGCGGCTGGCGGCGGTGGCGTAGCCATCGGCACGGGCCATTTCCAGCGATGCGTCACTGCCCCACACGACAACCTGCATGCCAAATGCGCGCCCGTAGCCAGCTACTATCTTGCCAATCTTGCCGTAGCCCCATACCCCCAGGATTTTTCCATGGAGTTCGCTGCCGATACCAAAGTTGGGAGGCATTGACCCCGACTTAAGTCCACTTTGCTGCCAAGCGCCATGTTTGAGGGTTGCAATGTACTGCGGCAACCTGCGCATGGCAGCCAATATCAGAGCCCAAGTAAGTTCGGCCGGCGCGACACCAGAGCCCATGCCCTCAGCCACGGCAATGCCCCGTTCGGTACAGGCTTGCACATCAAGGTGTTGGCCAGCGCGACCAGTTTGAGAAATCATTTTGAGCTTGGGCAGCTTCTCAATTAACTGGCGGTTGACGTGGGTCCGCTCGAGGATCAGAACGATGATGTCCGCATCCTTCAGTCGGACGGAGAGTTGACCTATGCCTTTGACGGTATTGGTGTAGACCTTGGCCTGGTAGCTATCCAGCTTGGCGGCGCATTCCAGCTTGCGGACGGCATCTTGGTAGTCATCCAGAATCACGATATTCATGGATGCCATTGTGCCTTGTCAGGCAACCCGCAATAGGCGTCAGGGTCGAATTTGGATGGGCCATTCTGACCCATACAGCTGAATATTTCAGGAAAGCGCTGCTTCGCGTGCTACCAGACGATCCAGTTCGGCACAAACGTCGGCCATACGGCCCGAGATGACCATGCGACCCGTGCTGGCGCGGGGCTGGCCGGCTTCTACCACGCGGATCACCCGTAGTGGTTGGGCTTTATCGTATCTTTCCGCTATAGCCCTCGTCGAATCTACGTAAGACGCTACAGAATTAGGAGCAAATTGAGACCTGCTCACAACTGGACTGACGTTTGTCCACGCTGCTGCCGGGCGTTTTGCGAACCACCGGTGTAACAGTTTGTTCAGCGGTTCAAAAATTCCGGCTTGGGCGATCAGGGCGATGTTCATGGTGGTAGCGTTTTCAAAAAAGGATTACATGAGCATGGTGTTGCGGATCAGGCCGACGGCCAGGCCTTCAATCTCGAACGGCTCGCCGGGTTCAACCACAATGGTCTGGTAATCCGGATTCTCAGGATGCAGCTCAATTAAATGTTTGTTGCGCCGAAAGCGCTTGACGGTCACTTCGTCGCCCAGGCGGGCTACGATAATCTGGCCGTTCTTGGCATCCTTGGTCGCCTGCACAGCGAGCAGATCGCCGTCCATGATGCCGGCGTCGCGCATGGACATGCCGCGTACCTTCAACAGGTAGTCCGGCTGGCGCTGGAACAGGCTGTTTTCCACATAGTAGGTTTTGTCCACATGCTCCTGGGCGAGAATGGGTGAACCCGCTGCAACACGGCCTATTAACGGCAGCGCCAACTGGGCCAAACCGGGCAGTGGCAGGGAGAATTGCTTGATGCGGGATTCGTGGATAGAGCGCAGGGTGTCGCTCTTGAGGCGGATACCTCGGGAAGTGCCGCTGACCAATTCGATGACGCCTTTGCGGGCCAGGGCCTGCAAGTGTTCTTCAGCGGCATTGGCGGACTTGAAACCGAGTTCGCTGGCGATTTCGGCCCGGGTTGGAGGGGCTCCGGTGCGCGCGATGGCGTTTTGAATCAGTTCCAGAATTTGCTGTTGCCGTGCGGTAAGTTTGGGACTTTCGAGCATGCTGAAGACTCCTTGGTGCTGGGCCGCTTGCTGTTGGTTCATACACACTGTTTCGGCATCCAGTAACTGTATTTTTAACCAGTTTTATTTTGTTTGCAAGGGAAATGTACAAATATGTTGAAAAAATTGGTATTTCTCGGCACAGGCGGCACGATTGCGGGTATGGCCAGCAGTGCTGGCGATAACGTGGGCTACAAGGCGGCGCAAGTCGGCGTTGACCAGTTGTTGGCCGCAATTCCGACTTTGGCCTTGGCTGTGGGGGATTGGGCGGTTGCGTTTGAGCAGGTGGCCCAAGTCGATAGCAAGGACATGGGGTGGGCGCAGTGGCGCGCTTTGGCCCAACGTGTGCAACACCAGACTTCCCAAACCGATGTGGCGGCGCTCATCATCACCCACGGCACGGATACGCTCGAAGAAACGGCATTTTTTCTGTCCCAGGTGTTGCCAGCTGCTGTGCAATCCAAACCGGTGGTCCTCACTTGCGCCATGCGCCCAGCGTCGTCGCTCACGCCGGATGGACCGCAGAACGTGCTGGACGCCGTTGCCGTGGCCCGTTCTGTTCACGCAAGGGGGGTGTTGGCGGTGTGCGCCGGTACCGTGCATTCGGCCCGCGACGTTCAAAAAGTGCATCCCTACCGGCACAATGCTTTTGATTCCGGGGATGCCGGGCCATTGGCTTATGTGGAAGAGGGCGTGGTGCGCTGGCTGCATGCCTGCCCAGTAGCAGAGCCAACCGGCACCACCGTGAGCATTTCAAATTTAACGACGGCGGCTTGGCCCCGGGTTGAAATCGTCCTGAACCATGCGGGAGCCAGCGGTGCCATTGTTCGAGCCCTTTGCGCGCCCCCTGCAGATGGAGACCCGGTAGTGCGTGGCATTGTGGTGGCCGGTACTGGCAATGGCACCATTCACCAGGATTTGGAAGCCGCTCTGCGTGGCGCGCAGCAGCGTGGTATTCGTGTGGTGCGCACCACCCGCTGTGCACTGGGCTGTGTAGTGGCAGGTACTTCTGAGCACAAATGGCCGCCATCAATAGCACTATCGCCGGTCAAGGCCCGCATTGCCTTGATGCTAGACCTTATGGCCGGCCACTGACCCATAAAAAGGTCGCATTTGTGGCCTTTTGGGGTTTGAGCCATTTGGTGAATTGTCCGCCAAGTGCTTTTCAAAACAGAGGTGTCTGCACAAACGGAGCCTGTCACATAGCCGGTCATCCCAAAATTGCCCTCGCGCGTTAAGTGTTAAGTGTCTAACCGGAGTAGAAGATTGAGCCTTACCATCCTGACAAAACAGCTGGCCATGCGTGGTTGGCACATGATTGCCACCCTGATAGTGGGCTTTGGCTTGCTGTCCAGCGCATGGGCTGATCCGCCTACGCAAGCTGGGCGCGTCGCCGACCTCGCGGGAGTGGTCTGGCTGTTCGACACGGACAATAGGGCGTGGACGCAAGTTATGCGCAATCAGACCATCGCCCAGGGCGACCGGTTGCACACCGACGCGCGGGCCCGGGTGAGCCTGCGCATCGGCTCCAGCAGTGTCTGGCTGGAGGAAAACGGCGATCTGGTTTTCGCGCAACTCGACGAAGGGCGGGTCTCCTTGCAGCTCGAAAAAGGCAGTCTGGGCCTGCGCCTGCGCACGCGCGATGCGGTGGCCGACTACACCGTGCTGACCCGTGATGGCAGCATCGTCGCGGACAGTGAAGGTCTTTTTCGCGTGGACCAGGTCGACCAAATGACCCGTGTCTTTGCACTGCAGGGGCGCGCGCACTTTGAGTCGGCACAACCGGGCGCCGCGCGAGATGTTTGGCTACGTCAGGGGGAGATGGGTGAGTTTTTGTGGGATGGAAGCGTACGCAGCGGAACCCAAACCATCCAGCGCGATCCGTTCAACGACTGGTTGATATCCCAAAACATGGCACAAGACGCGGCAGGTCAACTCAGCCAAAGCTATGTGTCGCCTGAAATGACCGGTTCGGATGATCTGGACCGGTATGGAAGCTGGGAACAGGCTTCTGATTATGGCGCTGTCTGGTTTCCCAGCCAGGTGGGACGTGACTGGGCACCCTACCGGGATGGCCGCTGGGTCTGGACCACGCAATGGGGCTGGAGTTGGGTAGACGACGCCCCTTGGGGATTTGCGCCGTTTCACTATGGTCGCTGGGTGAGCTTGCGTGGGCGTTGGGCGTGGGCTCCGGGCAGCTATCAGCCACGACCGGCATATGCACCTGCCCTCGTTGGCTGGGGTGGAACTTCATTTCCCAGGGGCTACGCAACAGACCGGCGCGCGCCACCGCGCCAGGGCTGGACACCCCTGACACCTAAGGAAATTTACCAGCCTGGCTTCCAGCACAGCCCAGGATATGCCACCCGGATCAACAAGGGGTATGACCAGCGCTATGACAAGAGGGTTGAAACTCCGGTGCAGCAGCGGTCCTACGTTAGACCATCAACACCTGTCCCTTTCGACGAGGAGCATCGTCCACGCGAACCGGCCAAGCAGCAGCAACAATGGGAGCAGCAGCAGCGCCCCGCCGTTATGGCACCACCCGCGGCTCAGTGGCCCGCATCTCCAAAATCCCGGGAGGCAGTGGCCCCCTATGGTAAGACTGCGCCGCCAAACGACGCCTACAAATCCTCAGAGCGGGCCAATCCCCCTTCTGCAGTAACTGAACGGGCCGCCCCAGTCTATAGCCGCAATCCACCAGTGGAGCGTGAAATGAAATCGAGGGAGGCGCAATCACCGCGTGATGGGTATCGCGGTGACGCAGGCGTCAAACAGGGAGGCAACACCAGAATGAACGCCGCCCCGGTTGAGCGACCCATCAACAACCAAACGCCTGCAACCCAGCCAAAGAATGACGATGCCAGGCAGAAAGTCAAACGCTCTGAAGGTTTGGACAAGCGGGACTTGTACTAGTATCGTCAACGACCCAGTCGCCGCCTGCGCTGGTCAGGTGGCGAATTAACCGCCCAGTGCTTCAAATGCGCGGCTCTTGATAACGTCCACATCGCCCATACCGCTGATGGCGCGGTACTGGGGGGCGGCTTGCGGCTCTGCCTTGGCCCAATTGCTGTAGTAGTCCACCAGGGGGCGAGTCTGCGCGCTGTACACATCCAGGCGCTTCTTCACAGTTTCTTCCTGGTCGTCAGGACGTTGAACCAGGGGCTCACCAGTTACATCGTCCACACCTGCTACTTTGGGTGGATTAAATTTGACGTGGTAAGTGCGGCCAGACGCGGGGTGCGAACGGCGACCGCTCATGCGCTCAATGATGGCTTCAAATGGCACATCAATTTCCAGCACGTAATCCAGTTTGACGCCGGCAGCCTTCATGGCATCGGCCTGGGGAATGGTGCGGGGGAACCCATCAAAGAGAAAACCATTCGCGCAGTCGGACTGCCCAATGCGCTCTTTCACCAGGTTGATGATCAGATCATCGCTGACCAGACCACCGGACTTCATCACCGCGTCAGCCTGCAAGCCCAGCGGTGTGCCGGCCTTTACCGCTGCACGCAGCATGTCACCGGTAGAAATTTGTGGGATGCCGTACTTTTGGCAGATGAACGTGGCTTGTGTGCCTTTGCCTGCGCCTGGTGCGCCCAACAAAATGAGTTTCATGGATACCCTCGGATAGAACAAAAAAACCTCACCGCAAAGGGCATCCCAAGGGCGCACCACGCTAGGCGATCATTTCCCGGGAGAATAGCACGGACCAACTGGCGGATAACTTACAGCCGGCCCACGCTTACACTTGGAAAAGTGCCCGAACGCGCTCCAGGTCTTCCGGGGTGTCTACGCCGGGTCCGGGCGCATGTTCCGTGGTGTGCACGGCAATGCGGTAACCGTGCCACATGGCGCGCAGCTGCTCCAGCGCTTCGGTGATTTCGATAGGTGCCTGTGCTAACTGCGGAAACTGCCGTAAAAAGCCGACACGGTATGCGTAAATGCCGATGTGACGCAGGGGTGCCGGCTGGGGCAGGGCGTGAATGCCCTGGTCAAAACCATCGCGCCACCAAGCGATGGGCGCGCGGCTGAAATACAGGGCTAATCCTTTGGTATCCAGTACCACTTTGACGACATTGGGGTTGGCAAAGTCCTTCACGTTGTCAATAGCATGGGCGGCGGTGCCCATGCTGGCCTCGGGATGGGCCAGCAACGTGGCCGCCACCGCGTGCACCAGGGCCGGGTCAATCAGCGGTTCGTCGCCCTGCACATTGACTACGATGGCGTCGTCTTCCAGCGCCAGCAACGTGGCGGCTTCGGCTAATCTGTCGCTGCCGGACAGATGATCTTCTCGTGTCAAGATGGCTTCAATGTCATGTTTCTCGCAGGCGGCCATGATGGCGGGGCTATCTGCTGCCACCACCACCCGTGTGTTGGGCGGTACGCCCGAGAGCACCCGTTGCGCCACCCGCACCACCATGGGAACCCCGCCGATGTCGGCCAGAGGTTTGTTAGGCAGACGGCTAGAGGCCAGGCGGGCCGGGATGAGGACCGTGTAGGCCATGGGGTGGCTACAGACCGAGTTCCGCGTCAGTCAAGGTACGGGCTTCGCTTTCCAGCAAGACCGGGATGCCGTCGTGTACCGGGTAGGCCAGTCGTGCACTGCGGGAGATCAGCTCCTGCTTTTCGCGGTTGTATTCCAAGGGGCCCTTTGTGACGGGGCAAACGATGAGTTCAAGAAGTCTTGTGTCCATGGGGCGATGATAGCGTTGCGTCCAGAGCGGTGAAGAAAGCGGGATCGGGCTCAAACTGCAGGGGAACTGCAAGCGCGTCTGGCGCTACTAGCCACAGTTTGGCAGCATCTTTCTCAGTACAAATGATGCGGTAGCCCTCGTAGATATTATGTGGGAAGCTATGAAAATCATAGTGATCCGGTAATGCCATAGTTTGAACCAATGGCAAGGATATCGCCCGCAACATGGCAAAAAATGATTCTGGCTGTGCAATACCCGCCACAGCCAGCAAAGGCTTTTCGCCTGCCTGGGTTAGCGTATCAAGTGCCACTTGGGTACCGTCGCGCCGTGTCGCAAAGTTTGCCAGCGCACGGTTGGCCGTGTAGCCAGCAAAGGCGGGGTGGCTACCCGTGTGCAGCACCAGCAATCGCTCTTTCCGTTGGCCGGCGCGGGCTAGAGGCGTACGCGGCCACGGTTCACGCAAAGGCCCAGCCGGTAACTGGCGGTTGTTGCCGATGCCCCGGTCATCAAAGACACAGACCTCCAGGTCGCGGTGCAGAGCGTAGTGTTGCAGTCCATCGTCACAGACCACAATCTGTGTTTGCGGGTAGCGCGCCAGCAAGGCCATGGCGGCCACATAGCGAGTTGGTGCAACAAAGACTGGCACCTGGGTGGTGCGTCGGATCAGCAAAGGTTCGTCACCCACACTATGGGGCTGGGAGTCGGTCTGTACTTCCAGACAACTGGATGGCTCCGCACGCCCATAGCCGCGCGAGATGACGCCAACTTGCAGGTTGCGTGCGCGCAGGTGTTGAACCAGCGCCATGACAGTGGGCGTCTTACCAGCGCCACCAGCCACCACATTGCCCACCACAATCACCACCGCCGGCACGCGTCGCACCTGGGTCACCCCCAGCGCATACGCCAAGCGGTGCATCCAGGTCAGTAGGCGGTACAGCAGCGAGAGGGGCCACAGCAAGTGGGAAACGAGTCCCCGGTGGGTCCAGGCTTGCAGCAAGCCACGTTGCAGTTTCTGCTGCCACGTGTCAGGCATGGCGCTATTGGCCACCCGCCTGCGCTGAGGACTGGGTGGCGAAGGTAATCTGGTTCAGGCCGGCGCGGCGGGCGGCTTCCATCACTGTGACCACGGCCTGGTGCTTGGCGCTGGCATCGGCACTGATGATGACTACGGTGTCTTTGCCCGCCTTGGCGCCCTCGGCAATGGCGGTGGCCACGCTCTCCAGGCTGCGCCCGGCGACGGGTGTGCGGTTGACGCTGTAGGCGCCATCAGCGCTGACGGCCACTATCAATTCTTTGGCGTAATCGCGCTGCGCTTCGGTATCGGCGACCGGCAGCTTGAGCTGCATTTCTGTGAACTTGCTGTAGGTGGTGGACAGCATCAGAAAAATCAGCACCACCAGCAACACGTCAATGAACGGGATCAGGTTGATCTCGGGCTCTTCTTGTTTACGGGGGCGAAAATTCATGGCCTTACTTGCGGAACACTTTGAGGTGGCGCGCCAGATGCTCTGCCGACAGTTCCAGCGTCAAAAGGTATCCATCCACTTGCCCCCGGAAGTAACGCCAGAAGATCAGGGAAGGAATGGCCACAATCAGGCCGAACGCCGTGTTGTAGAGGGCAATCGAGATGCCGTGAGCCAGAAGTGCCGGATTGCCTCCCGTTGCACCACCGGGTGCTTGGGAGCCAAAAATTTCGATCATGCCGACCACAGTTCCGAACAAACCCATCAATGGTGCTGCCGAGGCAATGGTGCCCAGCGCGCTCAGGCGCTGTTCCAGTCGCTGGGCGACAACGCGGCCGGTACTTTCCATGTGGGCACGCAGGTCGTCTTCGGTGCAGCGTGGGTCGGCGTTGATTGCACGCAGGCCACTGGCCAGCACTTCACCGAGGGCCGAACTTTTTTCCAGTTGCGTCACCACGTCTGGACCGGGGATGGCGGTGCGGGTCACGCTCAGCACCTCATCGAGCAGTTTTGCGGGTGCGATCTTGGACGCCTTGAGGCTGATGAATCTATCGATGACAATGGCCAGCGCCAAGACGGAGCATGCAATAAGGGGCCAGATAGGCCAACCAGCGGCTTGTATGATGGAAAACAATGGTTCACTCCGTACGGATGAAATGCACCGCGATTATGGCCCAGCCCGACGCGAGCTCCGCCCACAGAATATGTGGATAACTGTGTGTAGAACCCGTCTGGCACCGGTGCGAAGCCGCATTCGCGTTGGGTTTTGACAAAATGATGACAAATGAGGCAACAAAAAATCCAATGAAATCAATGACTTGTACCGAGAAATCGAACTGCTGGGCGGGTGACTCAGCCTTGAACTGTGGACAAGTAAATATGTGTCACTTTGCGCGCTAGTGCCATGGTTGAATGGGCTACTTCTGCTGGGGCGACGCGGGTTTGGCAGGTTGGCGCGTTGTGCCGCGCCATTGCCGATGCGATGGATGCGCGTTTCAACCCCGTCACGGTAGGCGGCGAAATCAGCGGATTTACCAAGGCGGCCAGTGGGCATTGCTACTTTTCTCTGAAGGACGATACCGGCCAAATCCGTTGTGCCATGTTTCGGCGCGCCGCCGGATTGCTGAACTTCAGTCCCTGCGATGGCGACCGCGTGGAAGTGCAGGGCCGTTTGGGTGTTTACGAGTCCCGAGGTGAATTGCAGCTGGTGGTGGAAAGCATGCGCCCCGCCGGTCAGGGAACTTTGTTTGAGCAGTTTTTCAAGCTCAAGGCCAAGCTGGAGCGGGAAGGCCTGTTTGAGAGTTCCCGCAAGCGCCCCTTGCCTGTAGCGCCGCGTGGCATCGGGGTGGTGACATCGCTGGGCGCAGCAGCTCTGCACGACGTGGTGACTGCCTTGCAGCGGCGCGTGCCGCATATTCCAGTGGTGCTGGCACCGGCTTCGGTGCAGGGCGAGGGTGCCCCGCGCGAATTGGTGCAGGCCCTGTCCAACCTCTATGCTTTAGCCCAGGCTCCCCAGCAGCCCGGTGCCTTGGCCATGGATGTGATCTTGCTGGTGCGCGGTGGTGGTGCCATGGAAGACCTGTGGGCCTTCAACGATGAGACTTTGGCGCGCACCATCGCGTGCAGTCCGGTGCCGGTTGTTTGCGGTGTGGGGCATGAAACGGACTTCACCATCGCCGATTTTGTTGCCGACCTGCGTGCACCCACGCCCACAGCGGCGGCTGAATTGGCTGCGCAGCCCACCGCCGTTTGGCTGGCTGCAGCGCAGACTCTGCAGGCGCGCCTGCAGGCCGCTGTGTTGCGTCAAATCGACCGTCAGGCGCTACGGTTGGACCAGGCTTCAAGCCGTTTGGGTCGCCCGTCTTCACTGGCACACCAACAGCGATTGCTGCTGGCGGCTGCACAACAACGTTTGCAGCACAGCGTACACCTGACCTTTCAATCGCGGCGGCAGGTGCTGGAGCGCCGCTCGCAAGACGTAGGTCCCGCTGTGCAACACGCTGTGCAGCGCTGTACTGACCAAGTGCACCGTGCTGAATTGCGTCTGGGCCTGTTGGACCCCTCCTTGGTGCTCAAGCGCGGCTATGCGTGGTTAAGTCTGGAAGATGGCAGCACGCTGACTCGCGTTGCGCAGACACGGGCAGGGCAGTCGGTAAGGGCAACCCTTACCGACGGTGCGGTTGACTTGACCGTGGCCAGCTAAAAAACCAATTCATTCCTACAATCGACCCATCTGCTAACCAACCGAGAGAGGATTCCATGGAACACACCCTGCCTGCATTGCCCTACGCGATTGATGCGCTGGCACCCGCCTACTCCAAAGAGACCCTGGAATTTCACCATGGCAAGCACCACAACGCCTACGTTGTGAACTTGAACAACCTGCAAAAGGGCACTGAATTTGAGTCCATGTCGCTGGAGGACATCGTCAAGAAGTCCAGCGGCGGTATTTACAACAATTCAGCCCAGATCTGGAACCACACTTTTTTCTGGAACTGCATGAAGCCCGCCGGTGGTGGCGAACCGTCTGGAGCGGTGGCGACTGCCATAAACGCCAAATGGGGCAGCTATGCAGCCTTCAAGGACGCATTTGTTAAATCGGCTGTGGGCAATTTTGGTTCCGGCTGGACCTGGCTGGTCAAGAAGCCTGATGGTTCCGTGGACATTGTCAACATGGGTGCAGCCGGTACGCCGCTGACCACAGCCGACAAGGCTTTGCTGACCGTAGACGTGTGGGAGCATGCCTACTACATCGACTACCGCAATCTGCGCCAAAAGTTTGTTGAAACCTACCTCGACAAGCTGGTGAACTGGAGTTTTGTCGAAGCCAATTTCGCCTGAATTCAAATTAGCTTAGGGAAACCGACCAATGGTCGGTTTTTTTATGGCTTGAAGGGATTGCCCGTGAGTTTTGCGCCGGCCTTGAGGCCTTTCTTGGCAAACCAGCCCTTGTTCATTTCGAGAACGTAGCGAACCGGTTTGATCGCGCAGTGAGAATCCAAGGTTTTGGGTTTCATGTCTTCCAGGTTGACGATGGTGCCATCGTCAGCAATGAAGGCGGCCGTTAGGGGTAGCAGCGTATTTTTCATCCAGAAACACAGACGGCTGGGTTCATCGAACACGAACAGCATGCCTTCATGTTGCGGCATTTCCTGGCGGAACATGAGGCCAATCTGTTGCTCCTCGGAGGTGACTGCAACCTGGGCATCAATCTGGTAGATGCCAATCGCCAGCTGGGTTCGCTGCAGTTGGGTTTGTGGTGTTTCCTGGGCATGGACACACCCTGACGCAAGCAGCAAACTGGTCAAAAAAGCAGAAATTAATTTATTCATGGCGTGATTGTGGCGCAGCAATCCGAAATGTCCGCAATTGCGGGCATTGGCTGGTTGGCAACGTGCTGAGCCAATGTACCTTCCAATGTACCTTCAGAAGTTCTGTCGATCTTGCCTGAAAAGCAATAAGGCAAAATTTTTTAGGAATAGAATTTATGCACTTTTAGAAGCATGGCTTCACAGGTTATCGCGATTCCAACACCCCAACGGAGATCAAATTTCCATGTACCAGCACATCAAAATCCCTGCCGAAGGTCAAAAAATTACCGTCAACGCGGATATGTCCCTGAACGTGCCAGATCAGCCGGTCATTCCGTATATTGAGGGCGACGGTACGGGCGTTGACATCACGCCCGTGATGCTAAAGGTAGTGGATGCCGCAGTTGCCAAGGCCTATGCAGGAAAGCGCAAGATTCACTGGATGGAAGTCTATGCGGGCGAAAAGTCCACCAATGTGTACGGCCCCGATGTGTGGCTACCGGAAGAGACTCTGCAAGCCCTGCGCGAATATGTGGTGTCAATCAAAGGACCGTTGACCACGCCCGTAGGCGGTGGCATCCGTTCATTGAATGTGGCCTTGCGCCAGGAGCTCGATCTGTATGTGTGCTTGCGCCCCATCCAGTATTTTGAAGGGGTGCCCAGCCCGGTCAAGGAGCCGCACAAGACCAATATGGTGATCTTTCGCGAAAACTCGGAAGACATTTACGCAGGAATCGAGTTTGAAGCCGAAAGCGAGAAGGCCAAAAAGCTGATCAAATTCTTGCAAGAAGAAATGGGTGTTACCAAGATTCGTTTCCCCAAAACGTCCGGCATCGGTATCAAACCGGTTTCCCGCGAAGGCACCGAGCGCTTGGTACGCAAGGCCATTCAATACGCAGTTGATAACGACAAGCCCAGCGTGACCATTGTGCACAAGGGCAACATCATGAAGTACACCGAAGGTGGGTTCCGTGATTGGGCCTATTCCTTGGCCCAAAAGGAATTTGGTGCGGCGCTGATCGACGGCGGACCCTGGTGCAAGTTCAAGAATCCCAGTACCGGCAAGGACATTGTGATCAAGGACAGCATTGCCGACGCCTTCCTGCAGCAAATACTGCTTCGCCCTGCCGAGTACAGCGTAATTGCCACGCTCAACCTGAATGGCGATTATGTGTCTGACGCGCTGGCTGCACAGGTCGGCGGCATTGGCATTGCGCCCGGCGCCAACTTGTCGGATTCCGTAGCCTGTTTCGAAGCCACCCACGGCACGGCGCCCAAATATGCGGGTAAAGATTACGTAAACCCTGGTTCGGAAATACTCTCGGCAGAAATGATGTTGCGCCACATGGGCTGGTTTGAAGCAGCGAACCTGATCATCAGTTCCATGTCCAAATCCATCAAGAGCAAAAAGGTGACTTATGACTTTGCCCGCTTGATGGATGGTGCTACCCAGGTCAGTTGCTCTGGCTTCGGGCAGGTCATGATTGATCACATGTAACGGCATGTGCTGGGCGCCGCTGTTGTGGCGCCTATTGCTGCGTTGGCAGGTATGCCGCCAGGACCGGGTCGGTCGATGGTGGCATTTTTTTTGCTTTATGACTTGAATCGAGGGACTATGGCACCAATTCACTCTTGCGGTGCAATCCTTTGAGGTGACCTATAGAATTGTTTTCATGGCTACAAATAACCCGCCCACACTTTCTGAACCGCCCGTGAAGCAGCCCATCCGAGAGGAAGGTGGCTCTGTGGTGTTGGAGCGCCGTACGCAACGCGTCAAACCGCCACAGATGTACCAGGTGGCGTTGCTCAATGATGACTACACGCCCATGGAGTTTGTGGTGGTGGTCATCCAGGAGTTTTTTGGCAAGGACCTGGAATCTGCAACCCGGATCATGCTCAAGATCCATCTCGATGGAAAGGGCGTGTGCGGTGTATATACCAAAGACGTGGCAGTGACGAAGGTGGATCAGGTGCTGGAAGCGGCCCACAAATCGGGTCACCCCTTGAAATGCATCTGCGAGCCCGTAGGTTAGTTCGTGGTGTGAATGCAAATAGAAAATACGCTAAACCGGTAAACGGTTTACAGTGAATCATCAACGCTAGGCAAAAAAAGGAAATCTCATGATTGCCCAAGAACTGGAAGTCAGCCTGCACATGGCGTTTGTCGAAGCCCGCCAGCAGCGCCACGAGTTCATTACCGTGGAACATCTCTTGCTCGCGTTGTTGGATAACCCCAGCGCCGCCGAGGTCCTGCGTGCCTGCTCGGCCAATGTCGACGACCTGCGCAAGTCGCTTTCCAACTTCATCAAGGACAACACGCCCCAGGTGGCGGGTACCGATGACGTGGACACCCAGCCTACGCTGGGCTTTCAGCGTGTCATCCAGCGCGCCATCATGCACGTTCAGTCCACGGGCAGCGGCAAAAAGGAAGTGACCGGTGCTAACGTGCTGGTGGCCATTTTTGGTGAAAAAGATTCGCATGCGGTTTATTACCTGCACCAGCAGGGTGTAACGCGCCTGGATGTGGTCAATTTTATTGCCCATGGCATTAAAAAGAGTGATCCGCCTGAGGCCGCCAAGTCCAGCGAAAGCCCGACCGACACCGAAGAGGGTGGCGGTGGTGAGAAGAGCGAGAAGGCCTCGCCACTGGAGCAATTTACTGTCAACCTCAATCAGCTGGCGAAGGACGGGAAAATTGATCCCTTGATCGGCCGCGAATACGAGGTGGAGCGCGTTATTCAGATCCTGTGCCGCCGCCGCAAAAACAACCCCCTGTTGGTGGGTGAGGCGGGTGTCGGTAAGACCGCTATTGCTGAGGGGCTTGCATGGCGCATCACGCAATCGGATGTTCCGGAAATTCTGTCGGAGGCCATCGTTTACTCGCTGGACATGGGTGCATTGCTGGCTGGAACCAAATACCGGGGTGATTTTGAGCAGCGACTTAAGGGCGTGTTGAAAGCCCTCAAAGACAAGCCCCACGCAGTTTTGTTTATTGACGAAATCCATACCCTCATTGGTGCCGGTGCGGCATCTGGCGGCACACTGGATGCGTCCAATTTACTCAAACCAGGCTTGAGCTCGGGCCAGCTCAAGTGCATTGGAGCGACCACTTTCACGGAATACCGTGGCATTTTCGAAAAAGATGCTGCCTTGTCACGCCGTTTCCAGAAGGTAGACGTGGTGGAACCCACCATCGAACAGACGGTAGAGATTCTCAAGGGCCTCAAGTCGCGCTTTGAAGAGCACCACAATGTCAAATACGCCGTGGCTGCCTTGCAGGCTGCGGCTGAACTTAGCGCCAAGTACATCAATGACCGGCATTTGCCTGACAAGGCCATTGACGTGATTGATGAGGCCGGTGCTGCGCAGCGCATCTTGCCACCGAACAAGCGCAAGAAGACCATCACCAAGTCTGAGGTCGAAGAGATCGTGGCCAAAATTGCCCGCATTCCGCCGGCCAACGTGTCCAACGATGACCGTGGCAAGCTCAAAACGCTGGAACGAGACCTGAAGAACGTGGTGTTTGGTCAGGACAAAGCTTTGGATGTGCTGGCGTCTGCGGTCAAAATGGCGCGCTCCGGCCTGGGCAAGGGAGACAAACCCATTGGCTCCTTCTTGTTCAGTGGTCCTACGGGCGTTGGCAAGACCGAAGCCGCCAAGCAGCTGGCCTACATCATGGGCATTGACCTGATTCGCTTCGACATGAGCGAATACATGGAGCAGCATGCCGTGAGCCGCCTGATTGGTGCACCTCCCGGCTACGTGGGGTTTGATCAGGGTGGTTTGTTGACTGAGGCCATTACCAAGAAGCCGCATTGCGTTTTGCTACTCGATGAGATCGAGAAAGCACACCCGGCGATTTTTAACGTGCTGCTGCAGGTCATGGACCATGGCACGTTGACCGACAACAACGGACGCAAGGCCGACTTCCGCAACGTCATCATTGTCATGACTACCAACGCGGGTGCCGAGACCATGAACAAGGCCAGTATTGGCTTCACCAATCCGCGTGAAGCCGGAGATGAAGCGGCCGATATCAAGCGCTTGTTCACACCGGAGTTCCGCAACCGGCTGGACGCCATAGTGAGTTTCAAGTCACTGGACGAAAACGTCATACTGCGCGTGGTGGACAAGTTCCTGCTGCAACTCGAGACCCAGTTGGCTGACAAGAAGGTGGACGTTACCTTTACCGACAAGCTGCGCAAGCATCTGGCCAAGAAGGGCTTTGATCCACTTATGGGCGCACGCCCCATGCAACGTCTGATTCAGGACACGATTCGTCGCGCCTTGGCTGACGAGTTGCTGTTTGGACGCCTCACCGATGGTGGTCGCCTGACCGTGGATCTGGATGACAAAGACGAGAGCAAGACCGAAGTCCTGCTGGAATTCCCGAAAAAAAGGGCTCACTCCGTTGCGGATTGGGCCCTTTTCTTTGGGTTGAGTTGGATTACTTGAATCCGACGCGGTCCAGCATCTGCTGTACTTTGACCTGGTTCATTCCCACCACGCTGATGGGAATGGTCTCGCTCTTGAAGCTACCGCCGGTCATGGCTTGCAGTGCCGGGTTGTTGATCTTCACTCCCTTTGCGGCAGGCCACTCGTTGTTGCCGTTGGCAAAGTGTTCCTGGGCGACAGGGCTTGCCAGATATTCCAGAAACTTGATGGCATTGGCTTTGTTCTTGGAGTACTTCGCCACGGCCCCGCCGGCAATGTTGACGTGCGTGCCCCAGCTCGCCTGGTTGGGAAATACCACGCCAACGCGCTCAACGACGGTGCGGTCTTCTGGTGTTGATGACCGCATCAGGCGTGCAAGGTAATAGCTGTTGGTGACAGCGACGCCGCATTCACCTGACGCCACAGCCTTGATTTGGTCGGTGTCGCCGCCCTTGGGAGCGCGGGCCATGTTATTAACCATGCCCTTGAGCCATTGCTCGGCAGCCGCTTCACCCAAGTGCTCGGTGACGGCGCCAAACAGCGACAGGTTGTAGGGGTGTGAGCCAGAACGGATGCACAGCTTGCCTTTGTTTTTGGGGTCTCCCAGCTCCTCATAGGTGTCCACGTCTTCCTTCTTGACGTGTGCCTTGTCATAGACGATTACCCGGGCGCGGGTGGAAAAGCCAAACCAGGGAATTGCACCATTGGTTGTGGGTTTGCCCCTCAGTTGCGCAGGAATGGCGTCATCCAGCACCCTGGATTGAATGGGGAGAAACAACCCATCTACTTCACCGCGCCACAGGCGGCTGGCGTCCACCAGCAGGATAATGTCAGCCGGAGACGCGCTGCCCTCGGCTTTCAGGCGGGCCACGATGCCGGCGTCGTCGGCGTCCACGCGGTTGAGCTTGATGCCGGTTGCCTTGGTGAAGTTGCTGTACAGCGCCTCATCCGTCGCATAGTGGCGTGCGGAATAGATGTTAAGAACCTGATCTTGTGCCATGGCGGCGGTACCTGCGGCGCAAACCAGGGCGACGAGGGCGATGTGTTTTTTCATCATGGTGGTTTACCTAAGTAGGAAGTGGGTGCAACTCCATCATAATTCAAACGCGAATCATTCGCAATAAGATTATTTGAACTCTGCAAGGAATCGTTGGTGTTTATGAAGTACGTGTCACTGTTAGTCGTGAGTCTGGTACTTGTTGGGTGTGCGTCGGCGCCCATAGAGCCCAAAGTACCCCCGCGTATAGGTCTGGCCTTGGGCGGCGGCGCTGCCCGAGGATTTGCCCATGTTGGGGTGATCCAGGTACTGGAAGAGGCTGGCATTCGTCCGGCGTTGGTTGCCGGAACCTCAGCGGGTAGCCTGGTGGCTGCCATTTATGCCAGCGGCAAGAACGGCAAACAGTTGCAGCAGGTGGCTGAGACCATGGAGGAGGCTACCATGGCGGACTGGACGCTGCCATTGTTCAACCGCGGAATGCTGCGTGGTAATGCGCTGGCCCGCTATGTTAATACCCAGGTGGGATCGCGCTCAATTGAAAGTTTGCCCATGCCCCTGGGCATCGTAGCCACGGATCTCAACAGCGGCCAAGGGATGCTGTTCCAGCGGGGTGATACCGGAACTGCCGTGCGCGCCTCCAGTGCTGTTCCGGCCGTGTTCCTGCCGGTACACATTTCCGGGCGTGACTATGTGGATGGTGGTCTGGTGTCGCCGGTGCCTGTGCGGGCGGCCCGCCAGATGGGTGCGGAGCTGGTGATTGCAGTGGATATTTCAAACCCGCCAGAGAACAACCCCGCAAGCGGCACGCTGGACGTTCTCCTGCAGACGTTTGCCATCATGAGCAAGAGCATCAACTACTTTGAACTGAAAGAAGCCGATGTGGTGGTGCGCCCAGTGCTGGCCGGGGTTTCCAGTGCTGACTTCAGTGCCCGCAAGCGCTCTATCGAAGCGGGGCGCCAAGCCATGCTGCAGTCGATGCCGCAGTTGCGTGCGGCCATTGCAGCCAGGACCCGTTGATTTTGCGCGGTGACACGCAAAAAAAAGGCCCCGTTTTGCAACGAGGCCTTGAAGGGATCCCTGAACCTGATGGTTTCGAAAGGACCCGAGGAGACAACCGGTTGGAAACACATTTGCGTTTCCAGTCATTTCATTATGTCAGGGTTTCCCCTTGTCTGCTAGAGAAGGCGCTCCAAATGCAGGATCCGGTGCACGCCTTCTGTGGCCATTAACGCTTCTTGGCAGCTTGCTTGGTAACGTTGGTTGCCGTGGCAGCCACAGAGTTGAAATTGGCTTCAGCCATTTCGGTAGCTTGCTTGACGGCCTTTTGCACGGATTCCAGTGCGTTGTTGGCAGCAGCAACCGAGCTCTTCATGATGGCTACAGCGGACTCAGATCCAGCAGGCGCGTTCTTGGCGGCGCTGTCTACCAGACCCATGAATTTCTTCTGGGCATCGGCAGTTTGGCCTTCAAGGTTCTTGCTGAATTCGGCGCTAGTGGACGTGGCGATGTCATACAGGTGACGGCTGTAGGCAGCGGTCTTCTCAGCCAAAGGCTGCAGCAGGCCGGATTGCAGGGCCAACAGTTCCTGTGCATCTTTCACGCTCAGCATGGACTGGGTGTGGGCATTGGCTTCGGCCAGAGCAGCCTTGGAGGCAGTCAGGTTCAGCTCAACAATTTTTTCAACGCCTTCGAAAGCCTTGTTGGTCAGACCAAACAGGGTTTCCAGGTTAGCTTTGTGGGAAGCAACTACTTGTTCAACAGTCAACATATTAATCTCCAATGGGTTAAGGTAAAAACTCGCTATCTGCTCCGTAACCTGCCTTGATGGCTTGTCGATG
The DNA here is from genome assembly GCF_016705985.1 of Candidatus Aalborgicola defluviihabitans. NCBI lineage: Bacteria > Pseudomonadati > Pseudomonadota > Betaproteobacteria > Burkholderiales > Comamonadaceae > Allorhodoferax (SeqCode) > Candidatus Aalborgicola defluviihabitans. The sequence goes on along the minus strand of NZ_JADJKN010000006.1, from coordinate 31,185 downwards.
TTGCAGTGCAGCATGGTATGAATTATAGGGATCGATTTGTTTCTTGCAAGTCTTATTTGCTGCATTGCAACAATTTAGAACACATTTTCTAAATACGGGATTTGTCACCGGGGCGTCATAGGTACGCGTCCGACGCATATCGAACTGGACGAAGCGGGCACAGCACCGCTGCGGTGCTGGCAAAATCAAGCCATGCAGGATTCCACCCCCCACACCAAGCCCCAGCCCGAGCCGCGCAGTGCCTACCGTGCGTTTCGCACCATCGCCACGCGCTGGATGGACAACGATGCCTATGGTCACGTCAACAACGTGGTGTACTACAGTTGGTTCGATACGGCGGTTAACGCCTATCTGATTGAGCGCGGCGTGCTCGACATCCACCAGGGTGACACCATTGGCCTGGTTATTGAGACGCAGTGCAATTACTTTGCCTCACTGGCTTTTCCCGAACCGGTGGATGTGGGTATTCGTGTGGCCAAGCTGGGTACTTCCAGCGTGCGCTACGAGGTAGGCGTCTTCGGCGCCTCAGATGAGACAGCTGCCAAAGGCCATTTTGTGCATGTCTATGTTGACAAGACCACCCGCCGTCCGGTGCCTCTGCCGGCCCCTTTGAAAGTCGTTTTGGAGACTTTGTTATGACCCAGTCGGTCCAGTTGACCCAGTCAGTCGTGGATGCGGCGATTACTTCGCGCAGATCGGTTCGCGCGTTTACCAACCAGGCGGTGCCGCGCCAGACCCTTGAGCAAATCCTGCAGGTGGCTAGCCGTGCGCCCTCGGGTACCAATGCCCAACCCTGGAAAGTCTATGTTCTGCAAGGCGCCAGCCGTGACGCGCTGGTCGCGAAAGCCTGCGCAATACACGACGCCATGCTGACCGACCCGGCACTGCAAGCCCAGTACACCGAAGATTACGACTACTATCCGCCGAAATGGGTCAGTCCGTACCTTGAACGGCGCCGCGAGAATGGCTGGGGTCTGTATGGCCTGTTGGGTATTGGCAAGGGCGACAAGGACAAGATGCACGCCCAGCACCAGTGCAATTTGCGTTTTTTTGATGCACCGGTGGGATTTATCTTCACCATCGACCGTGTGATGGGTCGTGGCTCCTTGGTGGACTTCGGTACGTTCTTGCAAAGCATCATGGTGGCGGCACGTGGACACGGTTTGCACACCTGTCCGCAAGCTGCCTGGAACTGCTTTCACTCGATCATCATGCCGCACATTGGTGCTGGCGCGGGTGAAATGATGGTCTGCGCCATGTCCATGGGCTACGCCGACGAAGCCGCTACGGTCAATGGTTTCCATACGCCCCGTGTACCGGTTCAGGATTTCACAGTCTGGCTGGACTGACAGCACGGTATGACCGACCCTTTGCCTCGCCCCCATATCCTTGTCACCCGCGCCATCTTCCCCGAAGTGGCCCAGCGCCTGTCTGAGTACTTTGACGTGGAGTCCAACACCGACGATGCGCCCTGGAGCCGTGATGAACTATTGCACCGACTCCAAGGAAAAGACGGCGCGCTGACCTTTGGGCTGGAGCGCATCGATGCAGACCTGCTGGCCCATTGCCCAACGCTGAAGGTCTGCGCCAACATGACAGTGGGCTACAACAACTTCGACCTGACAGCCATGACCGCAGTCGGTGTGCTGGGAACCAACGCCCCCGATGTGCTGACGGAGACCACCGCCGATTTCGGTTTTGCCTTGCTGATGGCCACCGCCCGACGCGTGACCGAAAGCGAACACTTTTTGCGTGCCGGTCAATGGAAGCACTGGCACTTTGAGATGTTCTCTGGTGCCGAGGTGCATGGCTCCACGTTGGGCATCATCGGAATGGGACGTATTGGCCAGGCCATTGCACGCCGGGCAGCGTTCGGCTTTGGCATGCCGGTGGTCTACCACAACCGCAGCCGGCTGGACGCCACGGTAGAGGCCGAATGCCGCGCCCACTATGTGGACAAAGAAGAATTGCTCAGAACCGCCGACCATGTGCTGCTCGTGGTGCCGTATTCCGCCGCGTCGCACCACACCATCGGTGCGCCGGAGTTGGCTTTGATGAAACCCACCGCGACCCTGATCAACATTGCGCGCGGCGGCATAGTGGACGATGTGGCGCTGGCGGCGGCCCTGCGCGCAAACCGCATTGCAGCGGCGGGGCTGGACGTGTTTGAGGGTGAACCCACGGTGCACCCGGATTTGCTGGCCTGCTCCAACGTGGTGCTCACGCCCCACATTGCCAGCGCCACCGCCGGCACGCGCCGAGCCATGGCCATGCTGGCCGTGGATAACCTGATTGGCTACCTGGTGCACGGCAAGGCCGTGACGCCGCTGAACGCAGCCGAGCTGGCAAAGTGAGGGTTTGCGTAATTACTATTGTTTTGATAGCTTCTCATGTAGATCCGACGAGGGCTAGAGCCCGTTTTTCTTTGAATAACTTGGCTGCAAGGATGCTATGGCTGTGAATGGTGCAATGGTGTGGATACTGCTGGCGCTGGCGGCAGTCAATCTCGCCCTGGTGGCCTGGGTGTTGGTGGCGCTGGGCCGCAGCTTGGGTCGTATGCAGGGCGGCGAAGTACAGGCGCAGCTGCAGCGCAAAGAGCTGCAAGACCTGCGCGCCCTGCTTCAGTCCAGCAGCGAACGGCTGGAGCGCGAACTGCGCCGCGAGGTGTCGGAGTCGGGCCAAAGCGGACGCCAGGAACTTAGCCAGAACCTGGCCACCTTTCAGCAAACCCTGACCCAGCAAAGCGCCGAAGCCACCCGCACCCAAAACACCCAGATTGACGCCTTTGGCCAGCAACTGACCCTGCTGCAAAAGACGCTTTCCGACACCCTGAACAACCAGCTCTCCGGCTTGAGTGAGGCCAACGCGCGCCGCCTGAACGAAGTGCGCGAGACGCTGGAAAAGCAGCTGGTGCAGCTCCAAACCACCAACGCCGCCAAGCTCGACGAGATGCGCGCTACCGTGGACGAGAAGCTGCAGACCACCTTGCAAGCCCGCTTGGGTGAGAGCTTCAAGCAAGTGGCTGACCGGCTGGAACAGGTGCACAAAGGCCTGGGCGAGATGCAGACCCTGGCGCAGGGCGTGGGCGACCTTAAACACCTGCTCACCAACGTCAAGACGCGGGGCATCTTTGGCGAGGCGCAACTGGCCAGCCTGCTGGAACAGGTGTTTGTGCCCGACCAGTACGCGGTGCAGGTTGCCACCCGGCCCGGCAGCAAGAACGTGGTGGACTTTGCCATCAAGCTGCCCGGCAAATCTGACACCGGTGCGCCCCTGTGGCTGCCGATTGATGCCAAGTTTCCCAACGAAGATTACGAACGCCTGCTGGACGCACAGGGCAGGGCAGATGTGGTTGGTGCCGAGGCGGCTGGCAAGGCGCTGGAGCTGCGCATCCGCCTGGAGGCCAAGTCCATGGTCGAGAAATACGTGGAGCCACCCTACACCACCGACTTTGCCATTTTGTTTCTGCCCACCGAAGGTCTGTACGCCGAGGTGTTACGCCGCCCCGGCCTGATGGAAAGCCTGCAGCGTGACCACCGGGTTACGCTGGCAGGGCCCACCACTTTGCTGGCCATGCTCAGCTCGCTGCAGATGGGTTTTCGCACCTTGGCGCTGGAGCAGCGCTCCAGCGAGGTCTGGCAGGTGCTGGGTGCGGTCAAGACCGAGTTCAACAAGTTTGGCGACGTGTTGGCCAAGGTCAAATCGCAAACCCAGACCGTACTCAACACGCTGGACAGCGCCGAAACCCGCAGCCGCGCCATGGGCCGCGTGCTGAAAAAGGTAGAGGCCTTGCCGGACACGCAGGCGCAGGCGCTGATTCCCCAGGACAAGGACTTTGACCGCACAGACGGTGATTCTGATGGTGCCAGCGGCGCATGAGGGCTGCGCCGGGCAGTGAAGAAGGCCAGTCCTGGGCGCTGGCACGCCTGATCTGCGGGCACATCTGCCTGCACGGCAGTATGGCGGGCTTGCGTATGGCCGCGCCGCTGTTGGCGCTGCGCGAAGGCCATAGCGCATTTTCTGTGGGCGTGCTGCTGGCGCTGTTTTCGCTGACCCAGGTGTTCCTGGCGCTGCCAGCCGGGCGCTATGCCGACCGCCATGGTTTGAAGCGACCTATGGGCATGGGTGTGGTGGCGGTATCCGTCGGTGCCAGCTTGGCTGTGCTGTGGCCACAGTTCTGGGTACTGTGCCTGAGCGCGTTGCTCATGGGCGGCGCGACCGGGGCTGCCTCTATTGCCTTGCAGCGCCATGTGGGACGCGCTGCGCGCACCTCCACCGAACTCAAGCGTGTGTTCAGCTGGTTGGCCATCGGGCCGGCCGTTTCCAACTTTGTTGGCCCGGTGCTGGCTGGCTTGTTGATTGACCACGTGGGTGTCTGGATGGGCGGCACTGCGGGGGACGACAACGGCTTTCGGGGTGCCTTTATCCTACTGGCGCTGTTGCCCTGGGCCACCTGGTTGTGGGTGCGGCGCACGGTGGAACTGCCCCCTGTGGAACCAGTGGTTGGTGCAACCCATCTCCATGTCTGGAACCTGTTGCGTGAGCCACCCATGCGCCGGCTTCTGTTGGTGAACTGGTTGCTGTCCAGTTGCTGGGATGTGCACACCTTTGTGGTACCGGTGCTGGGGCACGAGCGGGTCTTCAGCGCCTCGGTGATTGGCGCCATCCTGGGCGGCTTTGCCATTGCCGCCGCTGCGGTGCGGGTGTTGATGCCGTTGTTGGCGCACCACCTCAAGGAATGGTTGGTGGTGGCTGTAGCCATGGTGGCCACCGCTGCGTTGTTTGGCATTTACCCGTGGATGGAGTCGCCCTGGTCTATGGGGCTGTGTTCGGTGTTGCTGGGGTTGGCCCTGGGCTCGGTGCAGCCCATGATCATGAGTACCCTGCACCAGATCACTCCGCACCACCTGCACGGTCAGGCACTAGTGTTGCGTCTGGCTGCTATCAACTTGTCGAGCGTGCTCATGCCCATGCTGTTTGGTACAGCCGGTGCCGTTATCGGTATCTCAGCGGTGTTCTGGACAGTGGGAGCGGCCGTGGGGCTGGGGTCTCGCCTGGCGTGGCGAATGCGTCCCTAAAAATGGGGTAGCTGCACCCTAGAGTTTGTAAAACTCGCGAATGATCTCCCAAGCTTCCTGCGGGTCGTCGGTGTAGTGGAACAGGTTCAGGTCTTCTGCCGATATGGCGCCTTCTTCTACCAGCGCGTCCATGTTGATCAGGCGCTTCCAATAGTCTTTGCCAAACAGTACGATGGGAACAGGGACCGATTTTTTGGTCTGGACCAGCGTGATGACCTCAAAAAGCTCGTTCAATGTGCCAAAGCCGCCGGGAAAGGCGACCATGGCCTTCCCACGCATCATGAAATGCATCTTGCGCATGGCAAAGTAGTGGAACTTGAAGCTCAATTCTGGCGTGACATAGGGGTTGGCTTGCTGCTCATGCGGCAGGGCGATGTTCAAGCCCAGCGTGGGCACACTCGCTTCGGACGCACCCCGGTTGGCGGCTTCCATGATGCCCGGGCCACCACCGGTGCAGATGTACATGCGCTCTTTGGGTGACTTGGTCTTGCTGTGGGTGGCAACGATGTGGCCGAACCGGCGGGCCTGTTCGTAGAAGTGGGCGTTGCGCATGTGGCGCTGGGCCAAGGCAATGGCCGGCGCATCGCCGCTGGCCTGTGCGGCCTGCAGCAGGGCTTGAGCCTCTTCGGGGGCGCTGAAGCGCGCACTACCATAGACTACGATGGTGCTTTCGATACCCATCTCGGCCTGGTCCAGGTCGGGCTTGAGGAGTTCCAATTGCAACCGGATGCCACGCGTTTCGCGGCGCAGCAGAAATTCCGGATCGCCAAAGGCCAGCCGGTAGGCGTTGGGTTTGAGGGGAATGCCGGCATCCGCCTGGGCTTGTATATAGGCCCAAGCATCCATCATGGTGCGTTCGTCGAGATTTTTCGAGGTATCCAAAACGTGTTGTCCTAATCGTGAAGAGCAAGCAATGCCGAGGCAATGGTTTCTGCCATGCTAACGGCGTTGCTTGGGTGGGTGATGCAATCGGTGCTCCAGACCCTGTCAACACCAGCGTCTTTGATGACCTTCAGCGCATCGCCTGCAAACAGGGCGTGGGTGACAGCAACATCCACGGTAGCGGCGCCTGCGGCCAGCAGCAAACGCGTGGCACCGGCCAGTGTGTGGCCACTGCTGGCCACGTCGTCCAGCACCACGACGGAGCGGCCTTGCACGTCCAGCGTGGGCAGGGCAATCTGCACCTCGCGGTCACCATGGCGCACCTTGTGGCACACACCGTGGTCAAAGCCGTAGCGCTCGGCGGCCTGGGCGATCCATTGTGCGGATTCTTCATCCGGGCCGATCAGCAATGGTCGGGTGAGTTGCGTGGCAATCAGGTCGGCCAATAAGGGCGCACCGCTGAGCACGATGGCTTGTGGTACTGGTACGGCTTCTTGCAGGGTGGCTACGCGGTGCAAATGGGGGTCCACGGTGATGACAGCATCAAACAGGTCGGCCAGAAAGCGCCCCACCACGCGCTGGCTGACCACTTCGCCGCTGTGGAAGGCAATGTCCTGTCGCATATACGCAAGATACGGGGCCACCAGAGTCACGTGGCGGGCGCCCAGGGTGCGGGCGGTGCGTGCCACCAGCAGCAACTCCACCAGCTTTTCGTTGGGGTTGTCCAGGGTGCGCAACAGCACCACGTGTTCGGGCAGGTGTTCGGGCAAGCGGAGCTTGAGTTCGCCATCGGGGAAGCGGTGGCTGTCGATCGGGGCGCTCGCCATGCCAGCAGCCTGGGCGATGCGTTCGGCACTGGCCAAGTCTTGCGCAAAGTGCAGCATTACAGGCGATTGGGACATCAAAACTCCACAAAAACATGGGGCAGCTCATCGGCTACGCCGATGGTGTAGCCAATGGATTTAAGGCTGGCCTGGCGGGCAAATTCCAGATCAGCGGGATAGCTGGCATGCACGCGATACAGCACGGCATCAGCCAACACCGTATCGCCCAGTTTGCAAAGCAAGTCAACACCCGCATTTTTAACCTTGGGTGCGCCCGCCAGGCTGGCAATTCGGGCCAGCTGGATGTTTTCAATGCCAACGACCATACCGGCGCGTGGCGCCTGGACGTCAAAGGTCAGCAGGCCTAAATCCGGTTGGTTGTGATTAAAGTCTTTACTACCTTGGGCGGTGATGATGTCGTTCATCTTGGTTAGTGCGCGGCCGGAGTCCAGTATGTCGCGGGCAATGGCAAAGCCGTCCCCACCACGCACATCGGGATCGCATTCAATCAAGCGACCCGCTAGACGCAGCGCCTTTTGGCGCAGGTCCATTGGGGCGCGGGGGTCATTTTCCAGCACGCGCATCACGTCGCGGGCTTCCAGCACCGGGCCAATGCCAAAACCGATGGGCTGGCGTCCGTCGGTGATAACAACATCCAGAGAGAGTTGCATGCGCCGCGCCACATATTCGAACAGGCGACGCAGACGCTGGGCTTCGGGCATGGAGCGCACCTTGGCGCTGGGCCCGATGGGGATGTCCAGCACCAGGTGGCTGGAGCCAGCAGAAATCTTTTTAGACAGGATGGATGCCACCATCTGCCCCGGTGAATCCAGCGACAGTGGCCGTTCCACCGAAATCAACACATCGTCGGCCGGGGACAGGTTGGCAGTGCCACCCCAGGCCAGGCAGCCGCGGTGTTTGCGCACGATGTCCTTGAGCTGCTCGATCGGCAGTTCCACTTCGGCCAGCACCTCCATGGTGTCGGCCGTTCCGGCTGGCGAGGTGATGGCACGCGACGATGTCTTGGGGCACAGCATGCCATGTGCGGCCACGATGGGGACGATCAGCATGGAGGTGCGGTTGCCGGGAATCCCGCCAATGCAGTGCTTGTCTACCACCAGGTTCTCGTGCCAGTCCAGGCGTTGGCCCGCGCCAATCATTGCTTCTGTCAGGAAGTAGACCTCTTCTCGATCCAACTCGTCGCGGTTGCAGGCTACGACGAAGGCGGTTAACTCAATCTTGGAGTAGTGGTGCTGCGCGATGTCCTGCACGATGCTTCGGAAATCTTCCCGCCCCAGGCGTTCGCCGTTGAGCTTGCGATGCAGTGCGCTGATGGATGCCGGCGGCTCTGCCTGTGATAACCGTGGCGCTGTGGCCGTCTTCCACACCCATCTGCGCGAATGCGGCAATCGACAGTCCCAGTTCACCGCAGGCCACGATGGAGGCGTCTTCCACCACGTTGAGAGTGGCCAGGATATGGCGGCCGTTGGTGCGCACTTCGACTTTGGATAGTGCCTTGAAGCCTTCTGCCCGGTAGATCTCGCAGTCCCGGTGCATGTAGGCCACGTTCTCTTGGTAGGTGTCGATCAGGACGCGGCGCAGGGCCAGGCGTGAGGGTACGGAATTCACTGTATTCATGGGGTGAAGCCTACACGCAATTTTGGCTACCACGGGGGGCAAAAAAAAGACTCCCGAAGGAGCCCTTGTTACACGCGCTTGCGGTATTCGCCGGTTCGGGTGTCGATTTCGACCTTGTCGCCTTGCGCCACAAAAATAGGCACGCCCACATCAAAACCGGTAGCAATCTTGGCAGGCTTCAAAACCTTGCCGGAGGTGTCGCCCTTGACGGCGGGCTCGGTCCAGGTGATCTCGCGCACCACGCTGGTAGGCAACTCAACCGAAATGGCCTTGCCTTCGTAGAACACTACTTCGACTTCCATGCCGTCTTCCAGGTAGTTCAGGGTATCGCCCATGTTTTCGGACTCGACTTCGTACTGGTTGTACTCGGTGTCCATGAACACATACAGGGGGTCGGCAAAGTAGGAGTAGGTGCAATCCTTCTTGTCCAGAATGACCTGGTCCATCTTGTCGTCAGCCTTGAACACGACTTCGGTGCCAAAGTTGGCGATCAGGCTCTTGAGCTTCATCCGAACGGTTGCGGCATTGCGGCCACCCCGGGCGTATTCGGTTTTCAGGACAACCATGGGGTCCTTGCCGTGCATGATCACGTTGCCGGCGCGGATTTCTTGAGCGATTTTCATAAATGTTCGGGCGGTTGGTGCTGGTAGCCTGTGCTGTCAGCAGGAATAGGCCGCAGTGTGCGGCGGAGCATGACTCACCCTATCTAAGGCGACAAAGTCAGCAAAGCCTCAGATTTTAGCGTTTTTCCGCGATGAATTGCCCCAATTGCGTGGTCAGATCGTGCATTTGCAGCAGGCGTTGACGTGCCAATTGCACGGTTTGTGACCAAGAGTTGAGATTCATCAAGGGTAACGGGGCTGGTCGGGTGTCGTTCCAGGCATGGTGGGCACCGCGCAGGTTGTCGTCTGCGGCCAGCAGGTCCAAAAATGCGTCGAGCTTGGCATTGTGGGCGTCATCATCCTGCGGGTAAATCTGCCAGAGCAGCGGCTTACCCGCCCACAGGGCGCGCACCAGCGAGTCTTCGCCACGCACGCAGTTCAGGTCGCAGGCCCACAGCAGGTGGTCGTATTCGTGCTGGGTCAATCGCGGTAAAAAGTGAATCTGCAGCTTGTGCCAGGGCGGCGAGCCATCCACTCTCCGGCGGGCCAGAAGCGCTTGCACTGCGTGGTTGGCGCGGCCGTCGGTCACCAGCAACTGGGTGGGTTCTGAATCCAGTTGCTGCAAAAGGCCCTCCAGCGCCGTCGGCTCGTAGCAAAACAGGGATACCAGCCGCGCGCCCGCCCAGTCAATGCCCAGACCCTGCAGCCAGTGGGCCTTGGCGCCTGGCAAGTCAAAGGCCTGCTGGCGCGCCAACAGGTCGGATTCACGCAGCAGACCGCCCGTCGCGGCGGTGAAGCCGGGATAGAAGAAATGCTTGCTCCAACCCTTGGCCGGGCCGTGCATCACGGGCGATGGCAGGCCATGGGAGCGCTCTACATACGCCTCGGCCGACAGGTACTCCAGGTTGATCCATACTGGATTTCTATTGTCAATAGTGTCTCTAGCCTTCGTGGAATATACGTAAGCAGCTATGAATTCAGTAGTAAGTTCGCAACCAAAGCCTTCCACCCAAACGTCGGCGCGTGGTAGCCTAGCCAGCTGGGCTGCATCGGTTGACTGCTCCCAAGGGCGTACCGTGATGCCCGGCCAAGTTCCCTGGCAGGCGCCAGGCGCCATCCACTGTAGGGCCGAGGCGTCATTCACCCACAAGCGGACGGTGTGGCCACGTGTGGCCAAGTCGGCACACAGGCGCCAGCACACGCCGATGTCGCCAAAGTTGTCGATCACGCGGCAGAACACATCCCACAGCAGGAGGGCAGCAGACGAAGGGGGCGGCGCGTTTTGCATGGTGCTGATTGTCCACGCTGCCAGGGCGGCGGGCGAATAAACGCACAATAGCGACCATGTCCGAAAACCATTCCGAAGCGCTGCTGCGCGAGGTTGCCGCCCTGCCGGCCCTGCCGGGCGTGTACCGCTATTTCGATGCGCAGAACCAGTTGCTGTACGTGGGCAAGGCCATCAACCTCAAGCGTCGGGTTTCGAGTTATTTCCAGAAGAACCATGGTGGCACCCGTACTGGCCACATGGTGAGCAAGATCGTACGCATGGAGACCACGGTGGTGCGCTCCGAGGCCGAAGCTTTGCTGTTGGAAAACAACCTCATCAAAACGCTCAGCCCCAAGTACAACATTCTGTTTCGGGATGACAAGAGCTACCCGTATCTAAAGCTGACCGGTGGGTCATTTTCACGCGTGTCGTACTACCGGGGCGCGGTGGAAAAAAAGCACCACTACTTTGGCCCCTATCCCAGTGCCTGGGCAGTGAAAGAGGCCATTCTGCTGATACAAAAGGTGTTTCGCCTGCGCACCTGTGAAGACACGTTTTTCAGCAACCGCAGCCGGCCCTGTTTGCTGTACCAGATCAAGCGCTGCTCGGCGCCGTGCGTGGGCCAGATTTCGGAACAGGACTATGCCGAAGACGTCGCCAATGCCGAGAAATTTCTGCGCGGCGATGCCCAAATTGTGATGCGCCAATTGGAGGCCCGCATGATGCAGCACGCCGAGAAGCTGGAGTTTGAACTGGCAGCAGAGTTGCGCAATCAGGTCGCGGCCTTGTCCAATGTGCTGCACCAGCAGTCCATGGACAACGTGGAAGACCGTGATGTGGACATCCTGGCGGTGAAAGTGCAGGGCGGGCGCGCCTGCGTGAATTTGGCCATGGTGCGGGGCGGCCGCCACCTGGGGGACCGGCCGTATTTCCCGGTACATGTGGAAGAAGCGGTGGGTCTGGAGCACGACGAGGAATCGGAGGCACCGGCGCGGCCCGTAGAGGCCAAAGTGCTGGAAGCATTCTTGTCACAGCACTACATCGACGTGGCCATGCCGCCGACGCTGATCGTGAGCGAGCCTATTCACAAAGGGTTGTTGAAAGCGCTGTCCGAACAAGTGGGCTTCAAAGTAACGGCAGTGCACCAGCCGCGCGAACAGCGCCGCACTTGGCTGGAAATGGCGCAAACCAACGCAGCCTTGCAATTGGCCCGGTTGCTGGCAGAAGAGGGTTCGCAGCAGGCTCGCACCCGCGCATTGGTCGAAGCACTGGATTTGGCGCTGGAAAACCTCGAAACCCTGCGTGTGGAGTGTTTTGATATCTCGCACACGGCCGGTGAAGCCACGCAAGCCTCGTGTGTGGTCTTTCACTACCACAAAATGCAAAACAGCGAGTACCGTCGCTTCAATATCGATGGCATCACGCCAGGTGACGACTACGCAGCCATGCGTCAGGTCTTGACCCGACGCTATAGCAAGCTGGCAGACGTGGCGCAAGAGTCCAAGCACACCGGGCAGCCTTCCGGCGGTACGGCACGCATGCCGGATCTGGTGCTGATCGATGGTGGTCGTGGTCAGGTGTCGATGGCGCGCGAAGTGTTTGAACAACTGGGGTTGGACCTGTCATTGATTGTGGGGGTGGAAAAAGGCGAAGGTCGCAAGGTGGGTTTGGAAGAATTGGTGTTTGCCGACGGCCGCGAGAAGGTGTACCTGGGTTCGGATTCGGCAGCGCTCATGCTGATAGCCCAAATCCGCGATGAGGCGCACCGTTTTGCCATCACCGGCATGCGTGCCAAGCGTGCCAAGGTGCGCGTGGGTGGCGGCAAGCTGGAAGAAATTCCAGGCGTCGGGCCCAAGCGACGCGCCCGCTTGTTGCAGCGTTTTGGTGGTGTGCGCGGTGTGGCACTGGCCAGTGTGGACGATATCGCCACGGTGGAAGGCATTTCACACCAACTGGCGGAAGAAATTTACCGGGCCCTGCATTAGGCGTGCCACAATTGCGCGATGTTTTTGACCATCCCCACCATCATGACGTGGACGCGAATCTTCGCGATCCCGCTTATCGTGGGCATCTTCTATCTGCCCGACAGCGTGGCAACGCAAAGCGAAAAAAACCTGATTGCCACGGTGATGTTCGTGGTGTTTGCTGCGACCGACTGGCTGGATGGATATCTGGCCCGCAAGCTCAATCAAACGTCTTCCTTTGGGGCATTTCTGGACCCGGTAGCCGACAAATTTTTGGTCTGCGCCTGCGTGCTGGTGCTGGTGCATTTGCAGCGTGCGGATGTGTTTGTTGCGCTGATCATCGTGGGCCGCGAAATTGCCATCTCGGCTCTGCGGGAGTGGATGGCCCAAATCGGCGCGTCCAAGAGCGTCGCCGTGCACATGATTGGGAAACTCAAAACAGTTGTACAAATGGTTGCAATTCCGTTTTTGCTGTTTGACGGAATGTTGTTTGGTTTGATCAACACGCGCGTTTTGGGTGTGTGGCTTATTTGGGCGGCGGCGGTACTTACCATATGGTCCATGGTGTATTACCTGCAAAAGGCGTTGCCCGAAATTCGCGCGCGGGCCAGTTAAATCATCTTTTTGGCGCATGCAACGCTTACCATATTTGACCTGGGTATTCCTGAGGGCAGGTGTGTCCAAATGCCGCTAGAATCGGCGTCCGCACCGTTGTAATGCTGCATGGCGTATTGACATGGCGAAGATCGGTGGCTTCTAATGGGTAGCGGTATTTTGTAGCCGCAACCCAGGTAGCCCAGACCAGTTTTCGGTCCGTATGTGATCCATGCAGCGTACCGAAAAACAAAGTCCGGTGAAGAAATTATTTTGAAGAGACAATTCGATAAACGCTGCTTCCAAACAAGGGGTCTTTGTGAATAAAACTGAACTGATTGAGCACATTGCGAAACACGCTGACATTTCCAAGGCTGCTGCCGCGCGCGCCTTGGAGTCCACTATCGGTGCTGTAAAAACCACCCTAAAAAAAGGGGGCTCGGTGTCCTTGGTGGGTTTTGGTACATTTGCGGTTGGAAAACGTGCCGCTCGTACCGGTCGTAATCCACGCACCGGCGCTGCGATTAAAATCAAGGCTGCCAAGGTTCCCAAGTTCCGTCCTGGCAAAGCATTGAAAGATGCCCTGAATTGATTTTTAGGTTTAAGGATGGGTGATTAGCTCAGTTGGTAGAGCGTCTGCCTTACACGCAGAATGTCGGCGGTTCGAGCCCGTCATCACCCACCACCGGTACCCAGACAAAGGCGAACAGTGTTGTTCGCCTTTTTTGTTATTGATTGGAGAGTTAGCGCATGTTCGATTTAGTTCGCAAGCACACAAAGGTCATGATGTCCCTCATGTTCTTGCTGATCATTCCCGCATTTGTGCTGGTCGGCGTGGATGGTTTTAGCCGCATCACTGCCAAGGGCGATGCGGTCGCCACGGTCGCAAATGAAAACATTGGCCAAGCCGAGTGGGATGCTGCACATAAAAACGAGGTGGATCGCATACGGGCCCAGGCACCCAATGTAGACGCCAAGTTGCTGGACTCTCCTGCGGCACGCTACATGACACTGGAACGCCTTGTACGTGAGCGGGTGGTGGCAGAAGCAGCGAAAGACTCTCATCTGAGTACATCTGACGCACGTCTGGCCCGTGAACTGCAGCAAAGCCCCACCATTGCATCGTTGCGCAAGCCTGATGGCTCCGTGGACATGGACCGCTATCGCCAGTTGGCAGCCAGCCAGGGACTGACACCGGATGGCTTTGAGGCCCGTGTGCGTGGCCAGTTGTCGTCCCGCCAGGTAGAGGCCGGTGTCACCGACACGGCGTTCTCTCCCCCTGCGCTTGCTGATGTCGCCCTGAATGCGTTCTATGAGCGCCGTGAAGTCCAGGTTTCGCGTTTCAATACAGCTGACTACACCAGCAAGGTGAACCCCACCGATGCCGAAATTGAAGCCTACTACCAAGCCAACCCCAAGTTATTCCAGGCACCCGAGTCCGCTTCCATTGAGTATGCGGTGCTGGATCTGGATACGGTCAAGAAGTCCATCGTGCTCAACGAATCGGACCTCAAATCGTATTACGAACAAAACGTGTCGCGCCTGAGCGGCAAAGAGGAGCGCCGTGCCAGCCACATCCTGATCAATGCGCCGAAAGACATGCCGGCGGACGCCCGCAAGGCGGCACGTGAGCGGGCGCAAGCATTACTGGAACAGGTGCGCAAAGCGCCGGATACTTTTGCCGATGTGGCCAAAAAGAATTCGCAGGATGCGGGCTCGGCACCCAACGGTGGCGATTTGGATTACTTTGGCCGGGGCGCTATGGTCAAGCCCTTTGAAGACGCTGCATTCGCCATGAAGAAGGGTGATATCAGTGATGTAGTCGAGTCTGACTTCGGTTTTCACATCATCAAGGTTACCGACATTAAAGCCCCCAAACTGCGCACGTTCGAAGAACTGCGCGCCAGTATGGAATCGGACCTGAAGACACAACAAGCGCAGCGCAAATTTGCCGATGTCGCAGAAACCTTTACCAATGGTGTGTACGAGCAATCGGACAGCCTTGCGCCTGTGGCTGAGCGGCTCAAGCTCGAAGTCAAAACCGCTACCCAGCTGCAACGCAAGCCGGCGCCTGGCGTGACGGGCGTACTGGCGAACCCCAAATTTCTGGCGGCAGTGTTCAGTCCGGATTCGCTGGAGAAGAAACGCAACACAGAGGCCATCGAAGTGGGCCCCAGCCAACTGGCTGCGGCTCGCGTCATCGAATACACACCCGCGCGCACCAAACCGCTTGCTGAGGTAAGCGCCAGCGTCAAGGCGCGTCTGGTGGCCATTCAGGCCGCCGAACTGGCGAAGAAAGATGGCGCTGAAAAGCTTGCTACGTGGAAAGTGACTGCGCCGGCCAGTTTGCCAACGCAGGTAGTGGTGAGTCGGGAAAATGCACAGACTGTGCCGGCTCCGGTGCTGGAAGCGATATTGCAGGCTGATACGGTCAAACTGCCCACCTGGGTGGGCGTAGACCTGGGTCCTCAGGGCTATGCCGTGGTGCGTGTGAACAAGATACTGCCCAGTCCAGTGCCTAGTGGCGATGCTGCCGAGCAGGGGCGCAAACAATACGCCCAGTGGATTGCCAGTGCAGAAAGCCAAGCCTATTACAAACTGCTGACCCAGCGTTTCAAAGTCAAGATCAAAGCCCCACACCCCAGTGTGACTGCGGGACTGGAAGCGCAAGCGGAGTAGGCCGAATCAGGAGTTATAATAGAAAGCTTACGGTGGCTGTAGCTCAGTTGGTAGAGTCCAGGATTGTGATTCCTGTTGTCGTGGGTTCGAGCCCCATCAGCCACCCCATATAGATATTGAAGACCTTGTTATTGAATAAGTAGCAGGGTCTTTTTATTTGTGCGCGATGTAAGGGCGGATGTAAGACGATTTTCGATATTCCGTGCCCTTGGGTCGTGTTGATTTGGCATCAAGGCGGCGCGTCAGCGCCGCTGCCCCCCCCCCCGGTTTTGCGCTGACTGAGTGAGCCCCCTTGGAGGGCGGACGGGCAGTTCAGCGCGTAGCCAAGCCGCGCAGCGGCGAGGCCCACGGGAGGGCGGGGGCACACACCACATGACTGGCCGCAGGCCACTGACCGACAACAACGCTGGCGACAGTTTCCGCTTCCATTTTTGATTTGGACAGTGCTCGCATCCTTGCGGCCTCTTCTGGGGTGTCTTCAATTGCATCCCACACGCTAGCGAATCTTTGGCGATCACTGTGAGTAGGTTTCTGCATGGCGCGGCTTTGGGTCGATCGTTTCAAGCAGCCAATGCCTCGCGCCTAACCTCCAAGTGCAGGCCAGCGCCACGGACAACGGCCAAAAAGGTCTTGATGGTTGGGTTCCCTTTGGGGCTCAGGGCGCGGTAAAGGCTTTCGCGGGGTATGCCGGCACGGGCAGCTACGGCGCTCATGCCCTGGGCCTCTGCGATATGTCGAAGCGCAGCCAGTAGTGCAAACTGGCCCCCCGGTAAATCCACCTCTTCCAAAGCAGTAGCCAAATACTCGTTAGCAAAATCCGGGTCGGCTTTGAGCATGCCAATGACGATTTCATCGTGGCTGATGTCGCGTGGTACTTTCATGGTTTACCCCTTTGTTTCCAATCTTTTAAATACGCAATAGCACGCTCTATGTCGCGGCTCTGGTCGCTCTTGTCGCCACCGCATAGCAGCAGTACCAATACCGGGCCTTGCTTGCTCAGGTACACGCGATAACCTGGACCGAAGTCAATTTTCAATTCCTGCACACCATCACGCAGCGGTTTGCAGTCCCCAAAATTCCCAGCAGCCATACGGCTGACGCGCGCCACAATCCTGGCCTTGGTCTTGTTATCGGTCAGACTGTCCAGCCAGTCGGCATAAGGCTTACACCCTGCGGTATCTTGGTAGGCTCTGATTTCAATCGTCACAGTGTGCATTATGCGTTACAGGTCAATTTGTTTCAACAGGCATCAACTGGCGACAACACGCAGCCCATCTGGCACTGCCTTGGCATCAAACACAATCCCAGCCTGTTCCAGAATCCACGCCTCTGCCTTTTCGTGTTGTAACCATGCGGGGGCAGGGTTGAAACGTGACCTTCAGATCAATCGATGCAGCCCATCTGGGTCAGCGTTTTCAACGCACATCCCACTCCGACAATTGCTGGTTGGTGGCGATTAGACGGCTCACCAGCATTTTGATAAAGGCCTTGTCGAAGCAGGACTGTAATTCAGCAGATGCCTGATGTAGCGATGCACTCTTGATCTTGAGGACCGTTACCTCCGTCTCCGCGCTCACGGTGGCGGATCGTCGGTTCTCTCCGGGCTGCAGGTAGACCATTTCACCCATGCTGACTCCAGCGCGCAGCTTGGTCAGTGCCAGGTTCTTCTTGGTTACGCGAACCACGCCATCCAGTAAAAGATAGAAGGATTGTCCGACCGCCCCTTCTTTCATGAGCACGGTTCCGTTTTGTAACGTGCGTATGCGCCCCAGGCGCAGAGTCTCCCAGATGGCTACATCGCTGAAGTTTTCAAAAAAATCCAGTTGTCTGAGGGCCTGAAAGCGTTGGACCTCGGTGATCTGCGAAGCCACATTGGAGATGCTGGTACTTGCCCCAATGATGGCGTTAGAAAAATCACTCCATGTGGCAAATCGATGTGTCGCATTTTTGGCCAAGGCGGTGCGCACAACCTCGTCCATAGCGCCGGGTAATTCCGGGCGCAGTACGCGCACTGGTGTTGGTTCGTCCGCCCCGATCTTGTAGATGGTCGCGTAGTCGGTTTCACCCTGGAAGGGCCTTTGGCCGGTCAGCAGTTCGTACAGAACCACGCCAAGGGAAAACATGTCGGAGTGATGGGTCAACTTTTCTTCGCGTATCTGCTCTGGCGACATGTAGGCGGGTGATCCGATCAGGCCTACCAACTGGGTGACGTCACCGTGTTGCGATACGGCGGCACCAAAGTCGGTGAGCTTGACCTCGCCGTCGTTGCGCAGCAGCAGATTGGCGGGTTTGATGTCGCGGTGCACCAGACCGTGAAAGTGGGCGTACTCCAGCGCATTGCAGCACTTGAAAGCAATGTCCAATACCTCCGAAACTGGCAGTAAGGTGTCGGGCGTGGTGTGCTGTTCCAGTGATTGGCCTTGCACGTATTCCAGCACCAGATACGGTGGATCGGCACGTTCGTCTACGTCAATGAGTGAGACGATGTGAGGGTGGTTGATCTGACCAGATAGCACGGCTTCGTTGTGCAGCAAGCGGCGGTATTTGCTGGCCTGCGTGGGGTCCCGCAGCAGGTGCGGATGGATTTGTTTGATGGCGACCCAGTTGTCCCGAAACGTATCGCGGGCCAGGTACACCACCCCACTGGCACCGCGCCCCAGCTCGCGTTCGATCTGGTACTTTCCGATTTTCGATGGGGTTGCCGTCATGTCGCGCTCCAATGTCGAAAGGTGCAAGGGGTTCACCACTTTACCGGAAGGGGTCTATTTAATCCAAAGTCTTGGTGTAGCAGTACAATAAAGATGTATGTAATGCGCATCATTTAGAACTAGCCGGCGGATTCAATAGGTGCTGAACGGAAGTTGTCGGATGCAGCTAACAACAGGAGTTGGCCATGACGTTTGTCGTAACCGAAGCGTGCATCAGTTGCAAATACACTGACTGTGTTGACGTTTGTCCGGTAGATGCCTTTCGCGAAGGGCCCAATTTTCTGGTGATCGACCC
The DNA here is from genome assembly GCF_016705985.1 of Candidatus Aalborgicola defluviihabitans. NCBI lineage: Bacteria > Pseudomonadati > Pseudomonadota > Betaproteobacteria > Burkholderiales > Comamonadaceae > Allorhodoferax (SeqCode) > Candidatus Aalborgicola defluviihabitans. The sequence goes on along the minus strand of NZ_JADJKN010000006.1, from coordinate 12,654 downwards.
GGCCGATTGCATTGACTGCGCTGTGTGTGTGCCCGAATGTCCCGTGAACGCGATCTATGCCGATGATGATGTACCTGCGGACCAGCGCGACTTCACAGCACTCAATGCCGAGTTATCTCCGCTATGGAAGCCCATCACCCGCACCAAGCCAGCGCTGCCGGATGCCGACCATTGGGCGACGGTGAAAGTCAAACGCGCCGAGCTCAACCGCGAGGGCTAAACACCAAAGTCATGGGCTGTGGAATACGCCCATCCACATCGCGTGGAAGCACCTCGGTCTTGTCGATGGCGTTGAGCACCGCATCGTCCCAGGATTTGACCCCACTGGGCTTGACCAGCTTGCGGCTGATGATGGTGCCGTCTGGCGAGGTACGCACCTCCACCTCAGCCTTGGGGTTGCCGGTGGGTGTGTCGGTGTAGGTGATGTTGGGCTTGACCCGTGCGTTGATGCGCCCAGCATACCCCGCCGATGGTCCGGAAGGTTGCTTGCCGGTGCCACGCGCCTTGTCGTCTCCCGAGCCCACGTCCTGCCCTGCCATGCGCAGGGTGCGGTCGATTTGTTGCTGCCGCAGAACTGCAAGCTTTTTAGCGTCGGCGGCGGATTTGGCGTCCTGTTGCTTTTGCTGTTCCTGTTGCAGCTTCTTGTCGTGGGCAGCCTTGTCTTCCAGCAGTTTTTTCTGCCTCAGGGCCTCTTTCTGGTGCTTGTCACGCTCCAGCTTGTCTCGTTCCAGTTTTTCCTGCTCCAGCCGCTCTTGCTGCAGTTGCTTCTCTTTTTGCAAGCGGACCTTTTCCTTGGCAATGGCAATCGTCGGGTCAGGTAGCGGCGGTGTAGGCGCGGGTGGTGTAACAACTGCTTTGGGCACTGGCTTGACGGGTTCGGGTGGCGGCGGTGGAGGTAGTTCGGGCACGGGGCGCGGTGCAGCCTCCACCGGCAGGGCAGACCACAGTTCGGCCTCCACGGTGACCGGTGTGGCATCGCGTTTCCAGTGCACGCCAATGGCAAGCATCACCACCAGCAGGGCGTGTACCACAATGGCCAAGCCCACGGCCCGCACCAAGCCCCGCGTGGGCGGCGGGGCAAATTCCAGGCGTTCGGTGGTGGCGTGCATGGCAGCTAAGATGTCGGTGGCAGTGTGCTGTTGGCGCCTAGTTGGCCAATTGCACGGACAGGCCCACGCGCTGGATGCCCGCGCGCTGCAGGGTGTCCATCACCTTGACCACGCTCTCGTACTTTGTGGCCTTGTCGGCGCTGATGACGACGGCAGAACTGACTGCTGCTTTGCCGTCGTTGTTGCCCTGAGCGCTCTTCACTTTACTGGCCAGTTCCTTGAGCGTGATGGAGGTGGTCTTGTCCTTGATTTTCATCTCCAGGCTGTCATTTTTACCCAGAATGATCTGGATAATCTGGTCAGGTTGGCGCGATGCCTTGCCCACACTGGGCAGGTCGATCATGCTGGGTGCGATAAGCGGGGCGGTGACCATGAAGATGATCAGCAGCACCAGCATCACGTCGATGAAGGGCACCATGTTGATCTCGTTGATGGTGCGTCGGCCGCGGCCACGGTGTGAGACGGCTGGCATGTTCAGCGTCCTGCAGGTGCTGGCGCGGATTGCGCGCCCACGTTGCGCTGCAGGATGTTGGAGAACTCTTCGATAAAGGTCTCTTGCTGCGTGGAAATACGGTCAATGTCGCGGGCAAAGCGGTTGTAGGCCACCACTGCCGGAATGGCGGCGAACAGGCCGATAGCGGTGGCCACCAGAGCCTCAGCAATGCCGGGCGCCACGGTGGCCAGCGTGACTTGGGTGAGGGCGGCCAAGCCTACAAAGGCGTGCATGATGCCCCATACGGTGCCAAATAGGCCAACATAAGGCGACACGGAGCCGACCGAGGCCAGGAAAGACAGATTGGTCTCCACTTCGTCCATTTCGCGCTGGAAGCTTGCGCGCATGGCCCGGCGTGCGCCGTCCATCAAGGTGCCCACATCGGTGATGCGGCGTTCGCGCAGTTTCTGGAACTCGCGCATGCCGCTTCCGAAAATGCGTTCCATGGGGCCGGTCTTGGCGGCGTTTCGGGAGGCGGAGTCAAAGAGATCATTCAGGCTGGTGCCGGACCAGAATTCGCGCTCGAAGGCCTCATTTTGAGACTTGACCCGCTTCAAGGCAAAAAACTTGCGAAAAATGGCGGCCCAACTGGTCACGGAAACGGTGAGCAGCAGCGCCATGACCAGTTGCACGACAAAGCTGGCGTTGATAACCAGGTGGAGGATGGAAAGGTCTTGGTTCATAGAAATAAAAATTTACATCAACAACGCACGCAAACGGGCCACGGCCTGCTGCAGGTGTTCCATGGAGCTGGCGGTGGAGAAGCGCACAAAATTTTGGGTCTGGGCTGTGCCAAAGTCGCGCCCTGGCGTGAGCGCCACATGGGCTTTGTTCATGACTTCAAAGGCAAAGTCCCAGCTGTCCTTAACGCCCAGCTTGGCGCAGGCAGCGGAGCAGTCGGCCCAGGCGTAGAAGGCGCCATCAGGCATTACCGGCACGGTCAGTCCCATGGCGTTGAGCTGGGGCAAAAAGTAGTCGCGCCGCGCCTTGAACTCACTGCGCCGTTGCTCGTACAGGGCCAGGCTTTCAGGCTCAAAGCAGGCCAGTGCGGCATGCTGTGCAATGGTGCTGGGGCAGATGAACAGGTTTTGGGCCAGCCGCTCGATCACGCTGACCAGTTTTTCGGGCACCACCATCCAGCCCAGGCGCCAGCCAGTCATGCTGAAGTACTTGCTGAAGCTGTTGATGCTGATGATGTTGTCATCGAGTGCCAGCGCGGTCTGGCCAAACTGTGCATCAAAACTCAAGCCCAGGTAGATTTCATCCACCAGGGTGATGCCGCCGTGTGACTGCACCACCTGGTGGATACCCCGCAGGGCATCTGGGTGGATGGAGGTACCCGTCGGGTTGGAGGGCGACGCCAACAGCACGCCACGGGTGCGCGCACCCCAGGCCGCCTTCACCGCTTCGGGGGTAAGCTGGAAGCGTTCGGCAGCCGTGGTGGGCAGCAGCACCGCTCTGCCTTCGGCGGCACTCACAAAATGTCGGTTGCAGGGGTAGCTGGGGTCTGGCATCAGGATTTCATCGCCGGACTCAATCAGGGCCAGGCAGGCCAATTGCAACGCGGCGGAAGCACCTGCGGTAACCACAATGCGCTCGGCCGATACGTTGACGCCAAAACGCTGCGTATACCAGTGGCTGATGCGTTCACGCAGGGAATGCAGGCCAGTGGCAGGGGTGTACTGGGTGCGACCGTCGCGGATGGCCTTTTCGGCGGCGGCCTGTACCAGTGGCGGGGCGGTGAAATCAGGCTCGCCGATGTTCAGGAAGATCATGGGCGCATCGGTGTGCGCTACTTCGTGGGCCAGTGTGGAGGCGGCCTTGGCCACTTCCATCACATAAAAGGGTTCGATCTTCTGGGCGCGTGACGATATGTGCATTGGGGGTCTGGATGGCGCGTCTCAGGCGCGGGGTTTCTTGGTGGGGCTGCGATCAGCCGCGATCTCGGTGGCGCGCAGGCTGGGGGCCAGGCCGTTGAGCACGGCATTCACATACTTGTGGCCGTCGGTGCCACCGAATTCCTTGGCCAGTTCAATACACTCATTGAGCACTACGCGCCAGGGCACGTCCATGCAGTGCTGCAACTCGTAAGCGCCTATCCACATGATGGCGTGTTCAATGGGGGAGATTTCCGAGAGTGGGCGGTCCAGCAGTGGCACGATCAAGGCGTCCAACTGCGCGCCCTCAGCCACGCAGCCTTGCAGCAGGGCATCAAAATGTACCGAATCGGCTTTGTTAAAGCCCGCCAGGTCGCGGGTAAAGGTGTCGATGTCGTCTACTGCATTGCGGCCCACCAGGCTCTGGTAGAGGCCTTGCAGTGCAAATTCGCGTGCGCGGCTGCGATCGGACTTGCTGCCAGCCTTGCGCGCACCGGTGCTGGTCAGCCCGGTACGGGGTTGGCGAGGCGGGCGCTTGGCAGCCGAAGCAGATTTGATTTCAGACATTACAGCGACTCCAGCAGGTTGGCCATTTCCACGGCTACACGGGCGGCATCGCGCCCTTTTTCTTCCTGGCGCGCTACGGCCTGGGGCATATCTTCGGTGGTCAGTATGGCGTTGGCAATGGGCAATTGGTAATCCAGTGCAACGCGTGTAACGGCGGCGCCAGATTCGTTGGCTACCAACTCGAAATGGTAGGTTTCGCCGCGAATGATGCAGCCCAGAGCCACCAGAGCGTCGTAATTGGCTTTCTCTGCCATGGCCTGCAATGCGACCGGCACTTCCAGTGCACCGGGCACCGTGATGTGGTCGATGTCTTTCTCGGCAACGCCCAGGGCCACCAGCTCAGCCTTGCAGGCCAAAGCCAGCGCATCAGTTACGGATGCGTTGAAGCGCGCCTGCACGATGCCAATTTTGAGCTTCTTGCCGTTCATGCGTGTGTCGTTTGCGTCCACACCGCCTTTGTCTGCGCCAAACATATGGGGTTCCTATTTACTAATGTAGCCAGTTATTTCCAGGCCGTAACCGGTCATGCTGGGCATGCGACGCGGGCTGCCCATCAGTCGCATCTTTTGTACGCCGCAGTGGCGCAAAATTTGCGCGCCCACGCCGTAGGTGCGCAGGTCCATGCGCCCACGCACGGGGGCCTGTGCCGACTGGGCTGTGCCGTCGAATTGCGCCAGCAGTTGTTCACCGCTTTCGCCGCAGTTGAGCAGCACTACCACGCCTGAGCCTTCTTGCTGAATGTGTTGCAGCGTGGCTTCCAGGCTCCAGGAGTGCATGCCGCGCCCGGTTTCCAATGCGTCCAATACCGAAAGGGGTTCATGCACCCGAACTGCTACAGAATCAGTAGCTAACCATGTAGATTTGACGAGGGCTAGGTGCACGCCAAGGCCTGAAGTATCACGGAACGCATGGGCCGTAAACTCGCCAAATGCGGTTTGCATCGGGCGCGATCCCAACTGCTCAATCAGCGACTCGGTTTTGCTGCGGTATTCGATCAGGTCGGCAATAGTGCCAATCTTCAGACCGTGTTCGGCGGCAAAAACCTGCAGGTCCGGCAGCCGGGCCATGGTGCCGTCGTCCTTCATGATTTCGCAGATCACCGACGCGGGCGTGCAGCCGGCCATGGCCGCCAAATCGCAACCGGCTTCGGTGTGGCCAGCCCGCATCAGCACGCCACCATCGACCGCTTGCAGGGGGAAGATGTGACCGGGCTGCACCAGGTCTTCGGGCACAGCGGCCTTGGCCACCGCGGCCTGCACGGTACGGGCGCGGTCGGCAGCGGAAATGCCGGTGGATACGCCCTCGGCCGCTTCAATCGACGCGGTAAATGCCGTGCCTTTTTTGTCGCCGTTGCGGGCGGTCATGGGAGGTAGTTTCAGGCGTTCGCAGCGCTCACGGGTGAGCGTCAGGCAAATCAGGCCACGGCCATAGCGGGCCATGAAGTTGATGCCGTCGGCGCTCACATGGTCGGCAGCCAATACCAGGTCGCCCTCGTTTTCGCGGTCTTCCTCGTCCACCAAAATGACAATACGCCCGGCGCGCATGTCGGCAACGATGTCTTCAACCGGGGAAATGGGTACAGGGCTGGGTGTAGTCATAGTGTCGTCACTCAAACGGGCAGCAAAATCTGGCTCTCAACGCTGAACTGGTAGTCTTTGAATATGTGCTCTGCGCTGAGCAACTGGTAGCTACCGTCAGCCGCCTTGCGGGTGGTATCTTTCAGGCGGTAGGTTGTGCTGCCGCAGGTCCAGCAGTTGTAGTTGCGCATGTGGGTGCACAGGCAGGTTTTGTCCATGACCGAGATATTTTTGCCATCAGGGTGCAGGGCAATCTGCTCGTTGTAGGCCGTGATGTAGCCGCAGTTGCCATTGCCGTCCAACAAATAGCCATAAACCTCGCAATTGGGTCGAATGCCAGAGCCAATGGCGGGTGTGTTGCGCAGCATGCGCATGGGGTAGCCGGTGGGCGAGATGGTGTTGACAATGATGTCTTCTTCGCTGGCCTTGAAGTACTCTTGCTTGACGTCGGCCGGCAACCCACATTCGTTGGACACGGTGAAGCGCGTGGCCACCTGCACGGCGGCGGCGCCATTTTGCAGAAACTGAGTGGCGTCGCTGCCGGTGAAAATGCCGCCTGCGGCGATCAAAGGAATGTCAAGTTGCTCGGCCTTCAGGAAGGCAGCAATCTCGGTAACGATGGTGGCCAGGTCGTATTGGGCCCAGTCCAGGCCAAAACCCAGGTGGCCACCGGCCAGCGGGCCTTCCACAATCACAAAATCGGGCAAACGGTCCAGGCGTGCTGTTTTGCGCAGGAACAACTGCAATGCCCGAACGGACGACACAATGATGCCCAGCTTGGCATCCCGAAAGCGGGGGTGGTCGGCCATCAGCGCAAATGAGCCCAGATGCAGGCCTGCGCTCAGGGTAATGCCATCCACACCAGCATCCAGCGCCGAGTTGAGGCGCACCTGCAGGGTCTCACGCGGGCTGTTCATGGTCAGCTTTTCCATGACGTTGACGAACACCATGCCGTCGCCACGTTTGGCTTCCATGGTTTTGCCAACGTGCAGCTTGGTGGCTTCGGCCAGGTGACCCAAGTCAAATTTGATGATGCTCTTGTCTGAGTTATTGATGTTGGCTTTGTAGAACTTGGTTTTGCCTTTGACGTATTTGGTATCAAAACGGCGGTCGGACACATCATGAACCAAAGCATCTGAAATGTGACCAATACCGCCCAGGCGTGCCGCTTCCAGCGCCAGTTCGGCGGTAGAAATATCGACACCCATTCCGCCAATCATGATCGGCACCAACTCTCTTTTGCCGAACTTCAGGCGAAAGTCATCAACTCGTTTCATGGGTATCCTTGGTGAATCTGAAAAATGGGAAGCCGGTGCAAACCGGCGTTAGGCTGCGGGTGTGGGGCTGCTGCTGAGCATGCGCTCCACATAGCGTGCGATAAGGTCAATTTCCAGGTTGACCCGCGAGCCGCTTTGCAGGCTGTTCAATGCGGTATTTTCCACGGTGTGCGGAATCAGGTTGATGCTGACCTCGCAGCCGTCGGCTTGGTCGGCAATGCGGTTGACCGTCAGGCTCACGCCATTGATGGTGATCGAGCCCTTGTAAGCCAAGTACTTGGCCAGGGTTGTGGGGGCGAGCACGCGCAACTCCCAGCTTTCGCTTATGGGAGCAAAGTGCGTGACTATTCCCATACCGTCCACATGGCCAGAAACCAAATGGCCGCCCAACCGGTCATTGGCGCGCAGGGCCTTTTCCAGGTTGATGGGGCCCACCGCGTCCAACCCGGCAGTCTTGGCGAGGGATTCGGCGGAAATGTCGATGGTGAACTGGTTGGCTGCGGGATCGAGGCCGGTGACAGTCATGCAGGCACCGTTGAGCGCAATACTGTCGCCCAAACCAACGTCATTCAGATAACCTTTAGGGCAGGTAATGGTTAGGCGCTTGCCATGGCTGGGCGTATCGCCCTGGGCGTGCACGTCCGTAATGCGGCCGACGCCGGAGATGATTCCTGTAAACATCCGACTATTTTCGCAGGGATTAGGGTCGTGACCCTACACCAAGGCTAAAAATCGTCCCGACCGCGCACTCTGGCCACAAGCCGGACGTCCGGCCCCACCAGTTCAACAGACGAGAAATCCAGCTGTAGCGCTTTGTCTAAGGCTACCAGCGGGCCGAAATGGGCCATATCCCACCCTTGTCCGATGAACTTTGGCGCCAGGTAGACCAACAGTTCATCCACCAGCCCATGCCTTACCAGTGAGCCGTTGAGCCGCTGCCCGGCTTCTACGTGCAGTTCGTTAATCTCCCGTCTTCCCAGGTCCAGCAGCATGGTTTGGAGGTCAACGGCTGGTTGGGCTTCGGTGGTTTGGCTCTGCGGGCAGTGGATGACCTTGGCGCCCCGTTGCTCCAATTCAGCCTGCTTGGATGTATTTGCAACCGCTGTGTAGATATAGACGGTGCGGCCACTGCACAAGACTTTTGCATCGAGTGGAATTCTCAAGTGGCTATCCACAATGACAACATGGGGCTGTCGGGTGGTTTGGATTAGCCGCACATCCAGCTGCGGGTCATCGGCCAGAATCGTGCCAATGCCAGTCAGCACGGCACACGAACGTGCGCGCCAGGCGTGACCGTCCGCCCGCGCTTCGGTGGAGGTAATCCATTGGCTTTGGCCGTTATTCAGTGCTGTTTTGCCGTCCAGTGACGCGGCAACCTTCATCCGTACCCAGGGTGTCTTGCGCACCATGCGGCTGAAAAAGCCGATGTTCAGGTCACGGGCTTGTACAGCCAGTGGATCGCCAGGTGGCAGAACTTCTACTTCAATACCCGCTGCCCGCAGGCGCGCAAAGCCTTGCCCGGCGACCAATGGGTTGGGGTCGGTATTGGTGGCAACCACTTTTTGGATGCCAGCGGCAATCAGTGCATCGCAGCAGGGGCCGGTGCGACCATGGTGGGCGCAGGGCTCCAGAGTCACATAGGCGGTGGCACCCTTAACGGAGTGGCCCTTGGTCTGCGCGTCCCGCAAAGCCATGATTTCAGCATGTGGTCCGCCAGCCGACTGGGTACTGCCTTGACCCAATATCGTGGCGTCTGCGTTAACCACGATGCACCCCACGGCCGGATTAGGGGGGCAGTTGTGCCGTGCGGTTGCGGCTAGTTGTAGTGCGCGTTCGAGAGTGGATTTGGGCACGAGTGACTTTGGCTTGTATTGGTGCAGTTTACCGTTTGACGGAAAAATGTAGCCGAATGTCCGTAACGCCTTGTCACTGCCATGATCGGCGGTTAGTCTCTACCGCATGAAAACTCGTCCAAATGGTTTCACGATTATCGAAGTGATGATAACGGTGGCTATCATGGCCATTTTGGCGTCATTGGCTATGCCAAGCTTTTCCCTTATGTTGGTGAAGCGCCCGTGCAAAGTGCATCGCAGGCACTGGTTGACGATTTTCGGTATACCAGAACCGAGGCATTGCGTCGCAGCAAAAAAGTTTCAATATGCAGTTTGGCGGCCAATAGCACCAGCGCATGCTCTGGCGCTCCAGCCACCTGGGCAAATGGTTGGATGATTTTTACGGATCAGGATGGCGCAACTCCAGGTACTTATGAACCTGCAACGGAGGAAATCATTCGTGTCCAGCAACCGCCTCCCAATATTGCCACTATCCAGCAGATCGCCACGCCCGCAAATACCAGAACCTATTTTATGTATGAAGCCAATGGCTGGTCGAAAGCAGCTTCTGAAACTTTTGAGGTTACTCCGACCAGCAATGTGTCATCAGCTACCAAGCGCATCGTTTGTATCTCTAACCAGGGTAGGCCCAGATTGCTGGTTCAAGGGGCATCGGGAGCAACAGCATGCAACAACTGACCCGCATACGCCCAGCCTACGCCCGTCGTGCCAATCGACGCAAAAGCCGCGGTGTCTCGCTACTGGAAGTGTTGATTTCTATTTTGTTGGCCACAATTGGGTTGCTGGCGTTGGCCGGTGCCAATGTTTCCGCCATTCGTTATTCAAAAATGTCGCAATACCGGGGCACGGCAACGATGTTGGCACAGGATATTGCGGAGCGCATGCGAGCCAACAAGTTGGGTTTGAATACCTATACCTACACCACCAGTTGGACCGGACAAGCCAGTACAGTGGCAGCCGATACCAGTTGTGAAGGTGCTGTGACTTGCACTGCCGCAAACTTGGCAGCCTATGACCTCAATAACTGGCGCAAAGTGGTTCAAAGCCAGTTGCCCCATGGGTCGGTTTTTATTTCCATTCAGGGGACTGTTGGCGCCGATGTGTGGATTGCCTGGCAGGATCCGGCGGTGGCAAATGCTGCAGAGAACTCCACTGATTCTCGCAACGCAGCGGCCGACACAGCCAAGGAGTGCCCCCCGGCGGGTTTGGGTTTTGCACCGGCAGATGAGAGTGTTCGCTGTAGTTTCTTCAGGATTAACCTATGAAGTCCATACGGTCTAAACGCGCAGTCAGGGGCATTACCCTGATTGAAGTACTCATCTCAATGACCATTGGCCTGGTCGTGGTCGGTGCGGTGATTGTCAGTTTTGTTGGCTCCGGCAATGCCAGCCGTTACCTTGCTGCTCTGACCCAGATGAATCAGGACGCACAAATCGCGTTGAATATGTTGTCGCGCGAAGTTCAGTTGGCCGGTTACTCGGCACCTGCTTCCTTAACTGGGACTCCGCGGGTGGTTAGATACCACAGTTTGAGTCCCACTGCCGGATTTGTTGTCCAGACATCAGGCTATATACGTGGATGTGATGGTGGTACCTATGGTGTTGGTCCTTTTACCAACCCGGTTGCCGCAACGTTAGCCTGCAGTGCAACGGTAGGATTCGCGTCTTCGGGGCTTTCAGTTGCCTATGAAGCAGACGCCATGAACACTGCTCCAACGGGTGGCGGTATCCCCACGGATTGTCTGGGTACACGTATTGGACCGCAACAAGACGCGGACAATATTCCGTATTACGTTGCGAGCAACCGTTACTTCATTGATGTTTCTGCATCTTCCGGGCGCCCCGAGTTGTATTGCGCCAGCCCTGCCTCTCCCAATTTTCCTGCTCCGACTGCTGGGACCGAGGTTTTGCCGTACCCCAACGCCAGCGGCGGCAGTGCCAAGGCGCCCTTGATTGAGAACGTACAGGACATGCAAATCTGGTACGGCATGCGGACGTTTCCGCTGGTTGCCGATGATCGTCAAGTCATCCAGTACAAAAAGGCCGCGACCATTAACGTATCCGGCAATCCGGCAGAGTGGGATGCGGTGATCAGCGTACGCATCTGCCTCTTGATGCGCAGTGCCGAACCCGTGTTGCGGGACGAAGACGACCAGACCTACCAGCCGTGTGATTTGACGGCAGCGCGCGTAACGTCTCCAGACAAGCGCTTGTATCGTGCTTACTACACCACTAGCACCCTGCGTTCCAAAATGCCGCTTTGATAAGAATAACCACTATGCAAACGCCAAGAAAACCTTTCGCCAACAAGCGCGCTAGTCGGGGTATTTCACTCATCATTGTGTTGATCATGCTGGTGATCATTGGTATCACGGGGGCTACCGCCATGCGTACCGCCACCTCGGAGCAACGTGCGACCAACAACCTGCGGATGGAAACCATCGCCCAGCAGTATGCTGAAGCAGCCTTGCGCATTTGCGAGGGACAAATGAAACTGGCTACTGCCTCACGCTTAGCAGCCTTTCAGTCGCCGCCCGCGAGCACGCAGGCTTCGCCGCGTTGGGTTACTGCTGCCAATTGGACGGCCGTCACAGCGCCAGCGGGTCGATATGACTTTACCGCGTCCGATAATATTTATGACGCCAATAACAATCCGCCAAACACCTATCCGCAGTGTATGGTCGAGTTGCAAACCATACCGGCAGCCGCATCCTTCTCAATTACCGTAATCACCGCGCGAGGTTTCAGCCCCGATTACGCGCGCAACGCTGGAACGGGCGCCACCACCCAAGGTGCAGTCGTTTGGTTGCAGTCCATTGTTAATGCAGAGTAATGCACAGTAGTGCCATCCCAGGAGGTCCTCAAATGACAATTCCAAATTTTTCAAGGCTTTGCCAGCGCTTGGCATGCGCTGTTGTGCCACTGGTAGCGGTCTGGACACCTGTCGCCGATGCACAGGTACCTGCGCAATTACCGCTGCTCAGCAGGGCTGGCGCGGGTGTGCAGCCGAATCTCATGTTGCTGATGGATGACTCCGGCTCCATGGGTTTTCGCCATATGCCAGAAACCGTATTCGCGAGTGATACGTTTATCACAACCAATCCGGTTCAAAGTAACGGCATTGGCTGGGAACTGACGGATACCTATCAGCGGGTAAATTTTCAGGGTACGGTTCCCGGAATTCAGGTGCCGCCCAACTATGTGTTGCCCGCCTTGCGGTCGCCAGATACCAACACCATTTATTACAACCCCGAGATCCGCTACCAGCCGTGGTTCAATGATGACGGAGTCACCCGCCGCCCCAATGCGCCGGTGACCACGGCCTATCTCAACCCGCCGCTCAAGGCACTGACTGCAACATCGACGACCAGCAACGCGATTGCGATCGGCTCGAAAACCTTTACCCTGGCGCAGACCGGCAAGGGATTTTCGACCGGAAAGAATGTAGTTATTTCGTCCACCGCCTCACCAACCACGCAATGGATGTACGGCGACATTACCTCTTTCAACGCCGGTACGGGGGTGATCAAAGTCAATGTGACCGATGCAGGTGGAACCGGAACGCTAGCGGGGTGGACCTTCGTTCAATCCCCTATGGTTGATTTAACACAAATCAGCCCAAACGGCACTTTCACCCCAGGGTCGTTTGTTGTGGGGGCCACCTACACCATCGTGACAAAGGGCGGGTCGCCTAAATTCAATCTGAGTGGCGCGGCTAACAACAATGTGGGCACGGTATTTACGGCTACTAACGTTGGCTCTGGAACAGGCACCGCAAGTGCGGGAACCATGGCGGGTGGATCTGGGGGTTGGTGTTTTGCCAATACCGGCATATCCGGCACCGGCACGGGTTCAGGGCGGGGTTGCGAGGCACCTACAGCTGCTTTTTTGCATGATCCGGG
>NZ_JADJKN010000005.1:0-577803 GCF_016705985.1 Candidatus Aalborgicola defluviihabitans | reverse complement strand
CGTTAAAGATAGGATTTTGTCCATCAAGGTGAAACGCTGCTTCCGCAGAGAACCAATCTATTAGGCTGACAATCGCTGCCGTCCAACTTGTCGGCGTTGGTATTCTTGCGCCGGCAAAATCCGTAACACTTGGGGACTGAATGCAGACGTTTTCGATTGAATACCCATGCGTAAAGACGACTTTCGGATAGTTCTTCCGCTCAGAATTGAACAACCAAAGGTCAGAGTCTGCAAGAAATCCAATAGTCTCGTGAGGGAAAGACTCTTTTTCTTCCCAAATACGCAGCACAGATGTTTTGTCACCAGCGTGGACGAAATTCACAGAGCCACAATGCAGCGAAAGCTTTGATTCGATATCGCGCAATATTTCAATGTCATCACCACCTTCAACGACAATTGTTTTGAATCTCGTTCGTTTGAGTGATTCAATTAACTCTTCGGTTGTATATCGTAAGGTCGCCATACAAAACTTATGAAAAGTTAAGTAAGGTACTTGTCGAACGAAATCTCGTAATCGGCAAACTTTGTGTATATGGCAGGAGAGTGCGTGACAAAGAAATATTGATGACTCTCGCCAAGCGACGTTAACGATGAAATTAGCTTCCTTTGCCAGTCAAGGTGCAGACTCAACTCGGGCTCGTCAACCATGAATACATAGTTGTCATAAAAAGCCGCATAACAAAGAAAACTAAGTAGTTGTTTTTCACCTGCAGACAATGATGCCGCTTCGATGCTTTCTTTGCCATCGCCTAGCTTAAGTTCGTTGATCTTAATTAATCTATTTGGGAAGTACTGGGAGAGTTCTGAGTTCAATTTGCGCATCGGTTCGACAATGCGGTCGCGCGTCATCTTCGACATTTGTTACATTTTTGAGAATGCCTCTCAAGTATTCGGCACCGGTATCATCGGCTTCGCCCGAGATTTTCCACTGTCTAATGTCTTTCGATATTGCCTCTGCTAATACCTCGTACTCCTCTTTCTGCATCGAATCCATTTTTGCTTTGGTTTCTGAGACAAGTCGTTCAACATCAGTGGTCGACATTGAACAAACAAATTTGTTGTCGAATTCTGTAAGGGCATTCGAAGTCGCCCGTAGGGCTCTGGTGAGTTCATCGTCATTGTCGACATCACCTGCAAGTCCCGTTCTCTTGGTTCGAACGGTTCTTTCGTTCTTGTTGTCAAGCAAAAAACCCCCTTCAACGCGGCGGAAAGTTGGGAAGAACAGAGATTCATGATTGAGAGCAATTAAAAACCTATATCTCCACAAATACTCTTTGATTTGATCCCATGTTCCGATGAGAGGTTCTTTGGCCGCCTTTAGAAGGTCCTCATTTTCGAATTTCAATTTAACGTGGATTTTGAGAGAAATTGAGAACTCGGGATCATTGGATGCAGGATCGCTGCAAGTGACTGTCAAGGTCAACTGATCAGTCTCAATTTCCATTCTCCTAAAGGTGATTTCGCGTAGTGCGTTTCCAATATTTCCACTATAGAGGTACCAACAAGCCTTTAAGAAAGTGGTCTTCCCTGATCCGTTTGAGCCGGTGATGATATTCAGCGAGTCATTGAAAAAAATTTCAGCGGTTATCCGTTGATTGAGTTGCTCTACGAGCATTCGCCTAATTTTCATATTTGCTCCGACTAATTCATTTTTGACACAGAGGCTAATTTACTTCCCCCACGAATCCTTCAACCCCACCGCCAAGTTAAACACCGGCTTGCTACCCGTGACGTGATCCACCCGATCCGCCACAAAGTACCCGTGCCGCTCAAACTGAAACTTCTGGTCGGGCAGCGCATTGGCCAATGACGGCTCAACAATCGCAGTCACCACCTTCAAGCTGTTCGGGTTCAAGCTCTCAATAAAGTCTTTGCCACCCGCATCCGGCTGGGCGTCGCTAAACAGGCGGTCGTACATGCGCACTTCGGCGGGTTGGCCATCGGCCACGCCCACCCAGGTGATGGCGGCTTTGACCTTCACCGTCTCGCTGCCGGGGGTGCCGCTCTTGGTGTCGGGCACTACGGTGGCCAGCACGTCGGTGATGACGCCGTCAATGTCTTTGATGCAGCCGGTGCACTCGATCACATAGCCGCCCTTTAGGCGCACTTTGTTGCCGGGGAACAGGCGCTTGTAGCCCTTGGGTGGCACTTCTTCAAAATCTTCGCGGTCGATCCACACCTCTTTGCCGATGGTGAAGTGGCGTGGGGGCGGTGGCTCGGTGCCTTCGGCCACGTGGGGCAGGGCGGGTTGGGTGCAGGGCTCCAGGTGGCCGGCGCCCATCACGTCGTCCCAGTTAGTCATGATCAGCTTCACCGGGTTCAGCACGGCCATGCCACGGTGGGCTTTGGCTTCCAGGTCTTCGCGCAGGCAACCTTCCAGGGTGCTGTAGTCGATCCAGCTGTCAGACTTGGTGACGCCAATGCGTTCGGCAAATAGCTGAATGCTCTCGGGCGTGTAGCCCCGGCGGCGCAGGCCGACGATGGTGGGCATGCGGGGGTCGTCCCAGCCGTTGACCTTGTGGTCGTACACCAGTTGCGCCAGCTTGCGTTTGCTGGTGATGACATAGGTGAGGTTCAGCCGCGCAAATTCGGTCTGGCGCGGGGGCGGGGCGCTGAGCAGGCCGCCTTCTATCAGGCGCTGCAGCAGCCAGTCGTACCAGGGGCGCTGGTCTTCAAACTCCAGCGTGCAAAAGCTGTGGGTGATTTGCTCTAGCGCGTCCTCAATGGGGTGCGCATAGGCGTACATGGGGTAGATGCACCAGGTGTCACCCGTGTTGTGGTGCGTGGCGCGGCGTATGCGGTAGATGGCCGGGTCGCGCAGGTTGATGTTGGGGCTGGCCATGTCGAGCTTGGCGCGCAGCACCATGCTGCCGTCCTCAAACTTGCCATCGCGCATGTCGGTAAAGCGGGCCAGGTTCTCTGCGGGGGTGCGGCCTCTAAACGGGCTGTCGATACCGGGCTTGCCAAAGTCGCCCCGGTTGATGCGCATTTGCTCTGCTGTTTGCTCGTCTACATAGGCGTAGCCGGTTTCGATCAAATGCACGGCAGCGCGGTACATAAAGTCGAAGTAGTCGCTGGCCTGGTAGGGCTTGTCGTTGCCGGGTTGGCTCCAGTCAAAGCCCAGCCACTTCACCGCGTCGATGATGCTGTTCACGTACTCGGTGTCTTCTTTTTCGGGGTTGGTGTCGTCAAAGCGCAGGTGGCACACGCCGCCGTAGTCGCGCGCCAGGCCAAAGTTGATGCAGATGCTTTTGGCGTGGCCGATGTGCAGGTAGCCGTTGGGCTCGGGCGGAAAGCGGGTGCGGATTTTGGCGGGGTCTGGTGCGCCTGCAGCGTGGTGCGCGGCATCGCCGGGGCTACCAGCCCAGCGGCGGGTGGCGTAGGTGCCTTCGGCCAGGTCTTTTTCGATGATCTGGCGCAGGAAATTGCTGGTCTTGGGAGTTTCGGGGGCGTTATTGGCGGGGATGGGGTTGCTCATACAGGTGATTTTAGGGTGTAGCTTGGGTAATATGGGTGTATGACACAAGCCGATTTTCAACACACCACTCCGCAGCCCGCCACCGGCGTGGCGGCCCGCAGCATTGCGCTGCATGAACAGGATGTGCAGGATGCCGCCCAAGTTGGCATCATCACCACGGCGCAGGCCCAAGCGCTGTGGGCGCGTTGGGGTGCCCGGTGCGCCCTTCTGTCAGATGCCGTTGTGGCCACACCGGCCAGCGTTGTGGGTGCGGCCATTGCACAGGGGCCACGTTTTGGTTTTGTGAACGTGCTGTATTACTTTGGCGGCTTGGTGGCCATTGGGGCCATGTCGCTATTCATGACGCTGGGCTTTCAGGCCATGGGTGCGGGTGGGCTGCTGGCCATTGCGCTGGCTTATGGCTATGCCTGCCTGAAGGTGGCGGACCATTTCAAGGCCAAGGCGTTGCCGGTGCCTGCGGGTTTGCTGGCCACGCTGGCGGTGGTGCTAGTGCCATTGGCGTTGTGGTGCGTGCAGCATCTGCTGGGCCTGTGGCCCGAGGGCGGCAGCAAATCATTTGCCCAGTACCACACGCACATTGACTGGCGTTGGCAGACGCTGGAGTTCGGCACGTTGGCTGCGGCGGCGGTGATGCTGTGGCGCTACAAGTTGCCGTTTATGGTGATGCCGGTGGCGATCACGCTGTGGTACTTGAGCATGGATGTGGCCAATGGCCTGATGCAAAACGAGGGTTGGGACTACAAGTTTGTGCGCGATGTGTCGCTGGTGTTCGGCTTGGGAACCTGCGCCATGGCCATGTGGGTGGATATGCGCACGCGCCTGTCGCAATCGACTGAATGGCGGCAGGACTTTGCCTTTTGGCTCTATATTTTTGGCGCCATTATGTTTTGGGGTGGGTTGAGTCTGCGTGATTCCAGTAACGAGTTGGGCAAGTTGATGTATGCAGTACTCAATGTGGGCCTGGTGCTGCTGGGTGCGGCCATTGGGCGGCGTGTGTTCACGATATTTGGTGCGCTGGGGGTGGCGGGGTACTTGGGTTATTTGTCGCACCGGGTGTTTCAGGACAGCCTGTTGTTTCCGTTTGCGCTCACGGTCTTGGGCCTGGGTGTGGTGTGGCTGGGCGTGAAGTGGCAGCACAACGAGGCGGCTATCAACGCCCGCTTGAGCCGCTGGGTGCCAGAAGGGCTGCGGCCACGCTAATTTCGTTGGGCATAAAAAAAACGCGCCGGGTTGGCGCGTTTTTTGTTTCTGCGGGGCAACCCGTTTTTGGGTTGCCTGCAAAGTGGGGTGATTAGCGAATAACAGCCAGCTCAACCAGCTTGCCGCCACGGATGGTCTTCAGGGTCAAAGCGCCGTTCAGGATGTCGCCCTTGTTGTCAAAGGTGATGTCGCCGGTCACGCCATGGTAGTCCTTGGTAGCAGCCAGCGTAGGCAGGTACTTGGCTGGGTCAGAAGAACCGGCCTTTTCCATGGCAGCCACCATCAGCTTCACGCCGTCATAGACGTAGGGTGCATACACTTGCACTTCGGTACCAAACTTGGCTTTGAACTTGGCGCGGAAAGCTTCCATGCCCGCTTTTTGCTTGCCTTCAACACCGCCGGCTTCTGCGCAATACACTTGGTTGTCGGTCACTGCGTCGCCAGCCAGCTTCACCAGTTCGGTGGAGCAGATGCCGTCGCCACCCATAAACTTGGCGTTGATGCCCAGGGACTTCATCTGGCGCAGCATGGGGCCGGCAACGGCGTCCATACCGCCGAAGAACACGACGTCAGCCTTCTTGCCCTTGATGGTGGTCAAGATGGAGTTGAAGTCGGTCGACTTGTCGGTGGTGAATTCGTTGGCCACCACGGTGCCGCCAGCGGCTTCCACGGCTTTCTTGAACTCTTGTGCCACGCCTTGGCCGTAAGCGGTACGGTCGTCGATCACAGCAAAAGCCTTACCCTTGAGTTCTTTCACAGCGTAGCGGCCCAGTGTGCCACCCAGTTGTGTGTCGTCAGCCACCAGACGGAAGGCGGTCTTGAAGCCTTGGCGTGTGTACTTGGGGTTGGTAGCGGAGGGGGACACTTGGGGGATGCCAGCGTCGCTGTAAATCTTGGAAGCAGGAATGGTGGTGCCGGAATTCAGGTGACCGATCACGCCAGAAACCTTGGCATCAGCCAGCTTTTGTGCAACTGCGGTGCCTTGCTTTGGATCGGCTGCATCGTCTTCTGTCATCAGCTTAATGGTGACCTTCTTGCCAGCGATCACGACGCCTTGTGCGTTCAGTTCTTCGACGGCCATCTTGGCGCCGTTTTCATTGTCCTTGCCCAGGTGGGCAATAGCACCGCTGGTAGGACCAACGTGGGCGATGGTGACAACCTCTTGCGCGAAGGCAAGGCCAGAAGACAGAGCAACGGCAGCGGCCGCGACGATAGTAAGCTTCAAACGCATAAATTCTCCAGTAAAAAGAAGATGTGGACACAAAGTGCCACTGCATACACGATAGCGCATCTGCCCGCAACGAGGCATAGGGATGCTACCAATTTGCGCAAATTATTCAAATGGCTAATGTCTCATTACATAACGTAATACAGGGAGTTTGGCGCCATCTGCGCGTTGTCACATGGCTTTGAACAGGTGGGTGTAAAGCCGGCTCACCACAAACTTCTCTTTCAGCCCGCGCAACGCCACAAAGGCCTTACCGGCTTCGTCGCGGGAGACCGCATCGATGGCCAGCGCGCGCACGATGGTGCCACGGTGGATCTGCCAGAACACCGCGGTGTCCAGTTGGTCCTGCAGCTCCTTGAGCGGGGTGCGGATCAGGTATTCGCGCTCGGCGGTGAGTACGCGCACGTATTTGTCGGCTGCCTCAAAACACAACACCTCGTCAACCGGCACCATGCGGATGGTGCTGCCCACGCTGGCCTGAATCACTTGCAAAGGCGGTTTGGGCGCTGTTGCCGGCCCGGCCAGCAGACCGCGCAACTGACCCAGGGTTGCTTCAAAATTAATAGCGTGTTGTGTAGGTTTGGCGAGGGCTAGCGCCAGTTTTTCTACTGTCTTTTGGAGCCGCTGGGGTTGCACGGGCTTGAGCAGGTAGTCCACCGCCTGGGCTTCAAAGGCCTGCACGGCGTATTCGTCGTAGGCGGTTACAAACACCAGGGCAGGAAAGGGGCGTTCCTGCGTACCTTCCGTGGGCCAGCGCTCGGCCAGTTCAACGGCGGCGTCCAGCCCGGTTTGGCCGGGCATGCGAATGTCAAAAAACAGCACATCGGGTTGCAGTGCCAAGGCTTGCCGCACCGCTGAGGCGCCGTCGCCCACCGTGGCTAGCACAGTCAGTGTGGGCCAGGCGCGGGCCAGTTCGGCTTGCAGGGCTTGCGCCAGCAGGGGTTCGTCTTCGGCAATCAGGGCGGTGGCGGCTTGCATCGATCAGGCAGTGTTTGTGTTGGTGGGCAGGTGCAGCAGTACGGTGGTGCCTTGGCCAGGGGTGGAATTGCGCTCCACCGAGCCTTTTTCGCCATAGGCAGCGGTCAGGCGTTCGCGCACCTGGACCAAGCCAAAACCGTCGGTCAATGCAGTCTGCGCGTCAAAGCCCACGCCGGTGTCGCTCACCAACAAGGTCAGTGTGCTGCCGTCGCGCTGCGCCCGCACGGTGATGCTGCCGCCTTCGAGCTTGGGCTCCAGACCGTGCTTGATGCTGTTTTCCACCAGGGGTTGCAACAGCAGGGCGGGTACATTGAGATTGGCCAGATCGGCGGGCAGGTCCAGCGTGTAGCGCATGCGGGGGCCCATGCGCACGGACATCAGCTCCAGGTAATCGCGCAGCCGGTCAAACTCGCGTTCCAGCGGATGGTTGCTGGCGCGCGAGGCTGCCAACGTGGCGCGCAGGTAAGCCACCATGCGGTCCAGCATGTCTTGTGCGCGCTGGGGGTCCACTCCAATCAACACCCGCAGGTTGGCCAGGGTGTTGAACAGCATGTGGGGCTCCAGCTGGGTTTCCAGCAGCTTGAGGCGGGCATCGGTGGCAAGGCGGGTGGCTTCGCCGATTTGCTTTTCCAGCAGGGTATTTTTGCCCTGGGTGAAGAAGTAGTAGGTGACGACTACCCCCACAATGGCCGAAATCAGGCCCGACAAAATCAATTGTTGGCGCGATGCATTGGCAAAACTGGACCAGCCAAAATACCAGTCAGCCAGACTGGTGCCCACCAAATATCCCAACGCAATGCCGGCTACAGGCAACAGCTTTCCTGCCAGTCCCGTGGGCCAGCCAGAAATTTGGGCGGATGGAAACAGTTGTGAGCCAAAGTCTATAAACGACCAGGTGCAAATGCCAATACACAGCGAATACACCAGCGGCGGCTCAAACGGGTGGTCGGGGCGAAAGGCGTATTGGATGCTGGCAATGGCCAGGCAAAACGCAATGGTCTGCAGCCCGCGCCGCAGTTTATCGATCCAGTCGATTTTCATGATCCGTTGCGCCGGTCTTGCTCGCGCTGCAAGCGTTCGCGTTCAGTTTGCACCATGCGTTCACGCACATTGCCACCGGCGCCCAGCAGCCAGACCGAGATGCCGTGCAGCGCCAGACCCAGGCCCCAACCCAGCAGCGGCATGATGGACCAGGGGCGATGGCCAAAGCCGTATTGCGATATGGAAAATATAAACAGGTTGACCACCACATAAACCATTGCATGCACGTACCAGCCCAGCTTGGCCCCGGCGCGCTTGCGCGCCAGTCGGTCGATCTCGTCGGGGCTCATGGTCTGGTTTTGGGGCATAGTGCCAGCGATTTTAGGGGCGCGCTGTATGCTTCAGGCGGTTTGCAAGGCGTTGGCCTGTTGCAGTGCCAAGCGCCAAAGGCGGGCGGCACGCGCCAGGAAGATGCCGCTGAAGGCGCCGTACAGGGTGCTCACGGTCAGGGCAAAAGTGCCGTCATGGGCCAGGCTGGCTTGGATGCCAATGCTCACACCCACCGCATATTTGGTGATAAAGATACCCATGAACAGGGCCAGCGGCACGACGCTGCCGGGCAGGTGAAAGCGCCGGTTGGTGGCGTCATAGTGGATGCGCGCGCTGGATTGCAGTTGTAGTGCGGCAGCAAAGGCCAGGGCCGTGCCAGCCAGCCAGACCAGTAGGGCCACGGGCAGGTTGCCAAACGCACTGGCCACGCCCAACAGCGACAGACCCGCCATGGGCAGGGGCAGTAGGGTGGCCCGGTTCAGGCTGACCTGGCGCGGTTGCATTTGTTGAAGCCCTAGCCACAGCAGGGCGGCAAACAAAACAAAAACCCATTTGGGGGTGCTCGACAGAATGTGCAACAACATGGTGAATCTCGTGGAGTGGTTGGTAATGGCGCTAATGTGCCGCCACAAACCCCCGCAGAAAACCGCCAAGCGACGATTTGGAACTACCGTAGTGCGAAACGCCAGGACGGCGGCGCGAAATGCAGCCGTGCCGACCCGCTGAGATTGCGCTTGGCGTTTTTAGTAGCGCACCAGGCTACGGTAAGTCAGGGTGGTGTTGCCTTCGGCGGGTACTTGCACCTTCCACACAGCGGTGTTGCTGGCGCCCTTGGTGTAGGGGAGGCTGCTGGAGAGCACCTGCCAGTCGCCGGGCATCGGTTCTTGCACGGTGACAGTCACGGCCTCTTTCTTGGCGTTTTTCAGTACCAACTCAAATGCGCTTTCGAACTGGTTACTGAACTTGCCGTCGCCACCGACTTTCTTGAAGTCAGTCTGCTTCTTGTCGGCCGTCACGTCAAACGCGTCGCCCAGCTTCAGACGCACTTTTTCGTTCTTGGGGGTGTGGTCGACCCGGTCTTCACCAATGAACTGGGCGTTACCCGCCTTGTCTCTTTTGTAGACGCGGATGATGCCCTTGGGCAAAGGCATACCCAGATGGTCGCTTTCCTTGTTGTCAAATTCAACAAAAACGGCCACCTTCATTTTTTTACCCAGGTCGCCATAGCTGCTTTGGTAGTAGTACTCGTTGCCACGCAGAAGCAGTTCTTTGCGGGCTGGCACGCCGCTGGCCGCCAAAAGTGACAC
This sequence comes from Candidatus Aalborgicola defluviihabitans, assembly GCF_016705985.1. NCBI lineage: Bacteria > Pseudomonadati > Pseudomonadota > Betaproteobacteria > Burkholderiales > Comamonadaceae > Allorhodoferax (SeqCode) > Candidatus Aalborgicola defluviihabitans. Next base: position 568,301 of record NZ_JADJKN010000005.1, on the reverse strand, counting down.
CTGCTTGGTCTGGTTCTCGGCAATGGTGGTGGGGCGGCCCAGGGTGTAGAGATGGTATTCGAACAAGGATTCCTCTTCCATCGCTTTGGGTGCCCTGGCCATGGTGGGCGAAGGCGCCGCCATCAAGACACGGTTTTCCATGCGCGGCGCGACCTGGTTAACGTCACCCGCCACCAATTGCAATTTGGCGTTGCGGTACGTGGCGCCACTGGTGTTGGTCAGTGTGACCCAGCCGGAGATGTCGAGCTTGTCTTCGGTGGCGTTGAGCTCCACCACGTAGTCTGCCTTCCAGGCCAGGCCGCTGGTAAGGTAGCTCAGTTCCACATCTTGTTGCGCAGCACCGGTGTTGTCCAGCGCCATGACCAGCGTTGGGCGGTCACGCAGGTTGGGCGGCACATCGCCATAGACAATGCGCCCGGGAATGCCGGTCTCAATGCGCGAACCGATTTGCAGCACCACGCCGTTATTCGCTGACAACACCTGAGCCTGCTCGGTGGTCTCGGCGCCCGTGGCGGGGTTGGTGCGGATGATCTGGACATTGCGGCCCACGTATTTTTCCAGCAACTTTTGCGGGGTGAGCAGATCAAAGTCGAAGTTTTGCTCCAGTACCGTCAGGCTGCCGGGCGCCGTGGTGCTGCGCAGCAGGGCAGTCTCGGGGCGCATCCGCGCACTGACATCACGAAACGCCAGGCTGGATGTGCCGGGTTTGATCTGCAGGCGGCGCTGGTCTTTCACCAGGGCCAGGTTCTCGTTGTAAATGGTGACGGCGACTCCCTGCTGGTCACTGAGGTTGCTGCGCTGCTCGGTGGATTGCGCGTGGGCGCTGCTGGCGATGGCCAACAGAATAAACGGGGTAATGAGAGATCGGTTCATGGGGGTCGGTCCTGACGTGGGGTAACGGAGTGAGCCTGCAATGTATGCCATGCCCAGGCGCCGTGCAACGGCCCGCTACAAACAAGTTGCAACGACTTGTAGATCGCTATGAATAAGTGAGCTACTTACGTAGATAATACGAGAGCTACCGCCATTTTTTACTTGAAGGAGTTGGTTTTGGACCTAGTTTTGCTGATGAAGGCCGTTGTGATGGGCATCGTCGAGGGGTTGACCGAGTTTTTGCCCATCTCCAGCACTGGGCATTTGATTCTGGCCGGTGCCTTGCTGGGCTTTGACGACGACAAGGCCAAGGTGTTTGATATTGCCATCCAGACCGGCGCCATCTTTGCGGTGGTGCTGGTGTACTGGCAAAAAATCCGCACCACCGTGGCAGACCTGCCCACACAGCGCCAGGCGCAGTTGTTTGCGCTGAACGTGCTGATCGCCTTCATTCCCGCCGTGGTGCTGGGCCTGTTGTTTGGCAAGACCATCAAGGAGCATTTGTTTACGCCAGTGGTGGTGGCCACCACGTTTATCGTCGGTGGATTCATCATCCTGTGGGCCGAGAAGCGCCAGGTAGCCGGCGGCAATGCGGTGCGTGTGCTGGACGCCGATGACATGAACTGGAAAGACGCCCTCAAGGTGGGCCTGGTGCAATGCCTGGCCATGATTCCCGGCACCAGCCGCAGTGGGGCCACCATCATCGGTGGCATGCTGTTGGGGCTGTCGCGCAAGGCGGCCACCGATTTTTCGTTCTACCTGGCCATCCCCACGCTGATTGGTGCCGGTGTCTATAGCCTGTACAAAGAGCGCGCGTTGCTTGGCGTGGCCGATATACCGCTGTTTGCGGTGGGATTGGTGGTGTCGTTTCTGGCAGCCTGGGTGTGCGTGCGCTGGCTGTTGCGTTTTATTGCCACGCACAGCTTTGTGGGTTTTGCGTACTACCGCATTGCCTTTGGCGTGGTGGTGCTGGCCACTGCCTGGAGTGGCGCCGTCACCTGGGCTGCTTAACCTTCCATGTTGCGCAAGGCCGCCTCAATGGCCGCGGCGGTAGCAATCGGTTTTTCCATGGGGAACAGGTGGCTGCCGTCGAGCATCAAAATGCGCCCCTTGGTGACTTTTTGGGTGGCATCCATGCCCACTTGCTTCATTTCGTGCGATGCCAACGCGCCAATGTACGCAACCGGGCATTTGACCGGGTGGCGTGCCAGCAAGCGCTCCAGGTTGTCGGGCACGGTGTTGTAGAACTGCGTTTCTACGTCCCGGTCAAAACTCAGCACGCGCTTGCCATCGGCTTCCAACGTGCCGTGGGTGACGTAGTCCATCAGCACCGCATCGTCCCATTTGGCAAAGGCTTTTTTGTGGCGAAAGTGGGCGTAGGCCGCGTCGATGCTGGGCCAGGTATTGCGCCGCTTGCTGCTGAGCGCACCGGGCGAGAACGAGCCAAACATGCCGGTCGTTTTCATGGCCCCCAACGCCTTGGAGCGCCAGCCGCCCACGATGGGCGAATCGATCAGCACCACGCCGCGCACCAACTCGGGCTTGCGGATGGCGGCCATCAGGCTCAAATACCCACCCAGCGAATGGCCCACCAACCACGCAGGCTCACCCGTCTGGGTGACGGCGTCTTGCGCAAAGTCGATCAATTCGGGCACCACGTTGGGCCAGTTGTTGCTGATGGCGTAGCGCGGGTCATGGCCATATTTTTCCACCGCCTTGACCGTGAAGCCGCGTGTTTGCAGGCTTTTGAACAATACGCGGTAGGTGCTGGCGGGAAAGCTGTTGGCGTGGGAGAAAACGATGGTGGCGGGCATAAACGGATGAGTGCGGGTTATAGCAATTTTTCTTGCGGGGTGGATATCTTCTTGGGCGACAGGCCCACCGACAGGTTGGACTTGCGTGTGGCATCCATAGACACCAGCGCGCATTTGGTGGCCTCGTCCAGCGGCGTGTCGGGGGTGATGACACGGTCCAGCCCGGCGTTGCGTTTGATAGCAACGCAGTAGGTCATTGTCAGTCAGTGCATAAACTTGCCGCCGCGACCGATGATGGTCAGGTCGGTGAAGTTGGACGCTTGGTGGCTTTTGGAACTGTAATTGATTGTGAAACCACCTAGGTTGACTTCATTCATGGACTCCAGCCCGGCGATGAGGCTATCGCGGGTCAGGTTCTTCCCTGCGCGCCGTAGCCCCTCCACCAAGACGCGTGCGGTCAGGTAGCCCTCCAGGCTGGTAAAGTCGAAATCCTTATGGCCGGCCTCGGTCATGCGTAGCTGGTAATCGCGAACCATAGGTGTGTTTTGGGCATAAGGAAACGGGACCACTTGTGAAATTACCACTCCCTGGCCGGTGTCGCCCAGTTCGTCGGCCAATGCCCTGGAGCCCACGAAGCTGACGTTGAAGAACTGGCCACCGTAGCCCTTGGCGCGTGCCTGTTTGATGAATGCCGCGCAGGACTTGTAGGCGCCAATCTGCACAATGGCCTCGGGCGCGGCCTTGACCAGCGTCTCCAGTGACTGTGTCACATCCACTGAGTTTCTTTCCACTGTGGCCGTAGCTACCGGTTTGAGCTGGCGCCTGGTCAAAGCCTGCGTTACGCCTTCAAGCCCTGCTTTGCCATAGGCATCGTTTTGGTAGAACACCGCGATCTTCTTGATGCCAAGGGTTGTAAGGTGCTGCACGATGCGTTCGGTTTCGTCAAAGTAGCTGGCCCGCACATGAAATACGTAGCGGTTGAAGGGCTCGCGCAGGGCCTGGGCCCCTGTGAACATGCCCACCAATGGAACGCGCTGCTCTGAAACGATGGGCACCGCGGCAAGACCGGTGGGGGTTCCCACTGAGCCGGCCAGCGCGAACACTTTGTCCTCCAGGATAAGCGTCTTGACGGCTGCAACCGTTTTTTCGGGTTCGTAGCCGTCGTCTCTGGTCAACAGCTTGATCGTGCGGCCATTGACGCCCCCTTGCGCATTGATTGCGGTGAAATACGCCTGCATGCCCAATTGCATGCGTTGCCCCAATTGGGCCGCAGGCCCACTGATGGCCGCAAACTGGCCGATCAGGATTTCTTTGTCGGTAACGCCGTTTTCGGCGGACGCAACGGTCGAAATCAGCATCAGCGTGAGAGACGCCAGCTTATTTGCAATGTTCATGAAGATCCCTGGTTTATTTTTTTCGCTATCAGCTTGTGAGGCTAACCGATTTTGGAGGTTGCCAGTTGTGGGTTTCTACAGTAACAGCCGCTCGCACTGACCACCGTGCTATCCGTGGTTAAGCAGCGATTTCAACTGGTACAGCGCTTCCAAGGCCTCCCTTGGGCTGAGCGCATCGGGGTTGATGCCAGCAAGCTTGGATTCCAGTGCGCTGGTCGATGCGGTTTCGGCAGCCGGTGGCGCGGCAAACAAGTCCACCTGCGCGTGCGCCTGGGTGGCTTGGGTCTCCAGCGCTTCCAGCGTATGGCGGGCCTGGTTGAGCACAGCGGCGGGCATGCCGGCCAGTCGCGCCACTTGCACGCCGTAGCTCTTGCTCGCGGGGCCGCTCTGGATTTCGTGCAAAAACACAATGTCGCGGCCCGACTCGGTGGCGCTTACATGCACATTGAGTGCTGCGTGGTGCGTGGCGGGAAACTCGGTCAGCTCAAAGTAGTGCGTGGCAAACAGGGTGAAGGCCTGGGTTTTGTCGTGCAACTGGGTGGCAATGGCGCTGGCCAGGGCCAGCCCGTCAAAGGTGCTGGTGCCGCGGCCAATTTCGTCCATCAGCACCAGGCTGTGGGGCGTGGCGCTGTGCAAAATTTGCGCCGCCTCGGTCATCTCCAGCATGAAGGTGGACTGGGCGTTGGCCAGGTCGTCGGCTGCGCCAATGCGGGTGTGGATGGCGTCAATCGGCCCCAGGCGGCAGGCGGTGGCGGGCACATGGCTGCCAATGCTGGCCAGCAGCACAATCAGCGCCACCTGGCGCATATAGGTCGATTTACCGCCCATGTTGGGGCCGGTGATGATTTGCATGCGCGCCTTGGGGCCCATGCGGGTGTCGTTGGCGATGAAATTTCCGCTGGACAACTCCGCCAAGCGTGCCTGCACCACCGGGTGGCGGCCTTGGGTGATGTCAATACACGGTTCCACCACAAACTGCGGCGCACACCAGCCCAGGGTCAAGCTGCGCTCGGTCAGCGCGCACAGGGCGTCCAGCGCGGCCAGCGCGCGGGCTGTGCGGGTGAGTGCGGGCACAAAGGCCTGCAACTGGTCCAGCACTTGCTCAAACAGCAACTTCTCGCGGGCCAGGGCGCGGTCTTGTGCGGACAGGGCTTTGTCTTCAAAGGCTTTGAGTTCGGGGGTGATGAAGCGCTCGGCGTTTTTCAGCGTCTGGCGGCGGCGGTAGTCGTCGGGTACTTTGTCCAACTGGCCTTGGCTGACTTCGATGTAAAAGCCGTGTACACGGTTGAACTGCACGCGCAAATTGGCAATGCCGGTACGGGCTTTTTCGCGCCCCTCCAGGTCCACCAAAAAGCTGTCGCAGTTGGTTTGGATGGCGCGCAGTTCGTCTAGCTCGGCATCAAAGCCGGTGGCAATCACACCGCCATCGCGCACCACGGCGGCAGGCTCTGGCGCAATGGATTGCAGCAGCAATGTGGAGCATTCTGGTGGCGAAAGTAGGTCGGCTGCCAGCTGTGCCAGCAAGCCCCTGGAAGGTGGTTGGGCTGGGGATTTTGCGCAGGTAAAGGAGGAGCCCGCAAAGCGGGCGGGGGACACGGAGCAAAACTTCCAGCCCAATCGCCTTCCAGCCCTCGCAGAATATGCGCAAGCAGCTCCGTTTTTTGTAGCGTTTGCACCAGCGCCACCAGTTCGCGTGGCCGCACTTGGCGCAGTGCCGTGCGGGCGGTGATGCGTTCCACATCGGCGCTGCCCTTGAGTTGCTTGCGCAAACCATCCCACAAACCGCCCTTGAGGGTGGCAATGGCGTCCAGCCGGGCTTGGGCCTGCGCACGGTCACGCCGGGGGCTGAGTAGCCAGCTCTTGAGCAGGCGGCTCCCCATGCCGGTCATGCAGGTGTCGAGCAGCGAAAACAGGGTGGGTGCGTCTTCACCGCGCAAGGTCTGCACCAGCTCCAGGTTGCGCCGGGTGGTGGTTGGCAAATCGATCAACTCATCATCGCGCTGCACCTGGACCGCGCTGATGTGGGTCAGGTTGCGGCCCTGGGTGTGCTCTGCATAGCCCAAGAGGGCGGCGCTGGCGGCGTGGGCCAGGGGCAGGTCTTGCGCGTTCCAGCTAGATAGGCTCGCGGCTTGCAGCGCGTCCAGCAGTTTGCGCTGGCCCAGGGCGCTGTCAAACTGCCACTCGGGCCGTGCTGTGGTGTACAGGGCGTTGTTGCTGGTCGCGCTGGAGCGCAGGCGCTTGAGGCGGTCTTCAAAGGCAGTGGTGGCGCCGGCGCTGTAGGCCAGCTCGCTGGGGGACACGCGGGCCACCCAGTCCGGTACTTCGTCGGGGGTGCATTCGGCCAGATACACCACACCTTGCGTCACGCTGAGCCACGCTAGGCCGCAGCGGTTGCGCGGGCCCTGGTGCACGGCCATCAACATGGATTCGGATTTTTCGCTCAGCAACTCGGCATCGACCAATGTGCCGGGGGTGACGATGCGCACCACCTTGCGCTCCACCGGGCCTTTGCCGGTGACCTCGCCCACCTGCTCGCAAATGGCCACCGATTCGCCATGGCGGATCAGCTTGGCCAGGTAGCCTTCCATGGCATGAAACGGCACACCGGCCATGGCAATGGGTTGGCCGGCCGACTGGCCACGGGTGGTCAGGGTGATGTCCAGCAGGCGCGACGCCTTCTCGGCGTCCGCGTAGAACATCTCGTAAAAGTCGCCCATGCGGTAGAACAGCAGCGTGTCCGGGTACTCGGCTTTGAGGCCAAGGTACTGCTGCATCATGGGGGTGTGGCCGGCAAACGCAGCCAGGGCGGGTGAGTGTGAAGGTGAAGGTGAAAGTGAAGACATCTCTTGGGGCATCAATGGCTTACGCAATCAGCATGGAAGACTGGGGTGAAGCCGCCATTGTCGGGTAAATGCGGGCTGGCACATTTTCCGCGGCGGTCCAAACTGACTATGGCTGCTTGGCAGTTTGCACCAGTGGCCCCAACATGTATTCGCGCACAAGCTCGCGGGCTCTGTGCAGCCGGCTTTTGATGGCACCGCTCTGTTCGTCAAGGCGTTCGGCAATTTCCGAAATGGTGAGGTCTTCGAAGTCGCGCAGAAGCACTACTTCGAGGTAGTGGGCCGGCAGTGATTCAAGCGCTGCTGCCAGGTCGATGCGCAAGTCATTGTCAGACTTGCAGAGCAATTGGTGCTCGGCCAAGTCTTCGTCCAGCGAGTCGGTCTTGAACATCATTCGTTCCAGCTTGCGGCACTCGCGCTTGATGACGGTAAAGAGCCAGCCCGAAAAGGCGGCGGCGGCTTTGAGCCCGCTGACCTTGCGGGCAATGATCAACAGCGATTCCTGCACGGCATCGTCCACATCGCTGCTTTGGCAGTGTTTGTGGGCGTAGCGGCGGGCATCGGCTTGGCACACGGCCAGCAGGCGGCCAATGGCGACCGGGTCGCCCGTCTGGGCGGCCAGGATCAAGTTGTTGCGATCGGCTATGCTGTCTACCATGGTTTGGTGCTGTTGCGAGTTGAGTAGCATCTTCACCCATTAAAACCGGGTTGTCAGTTGGGTGAGCCAATCGGGGGAATGGTCCACTAGCCAGGCTTCGATGGGCTTGTCGGCACCCGTCAAGATGAGCACCGACAGCGCGATCATGATGGCACCCAGAATCATCTTGCCCGTCTTGCCGGCCTGCATGAGTTTGCCTCGCATCTTGAGCATTGCGCCGCGCGAGGCGTAGGCCAGCGCGACAACGGGTAGTGCAGCCCCCAGGCCAAAAATCCCCATCAGCATGGCGACTTGCAGAAGTTGCGTTCCCTGGCTGGCCAAAACAATAGCCGCGCCCAAAGTTGGGCCGACACAAGGACTCCACACCACGCCCAACACCAAACCTATTGCGAACTGGCCCCACAGGCCGTCCAGGCGCATGTGTGCAATCAGGTTGTTGCCAGCATCGCCAATGCCCGAGGTAGCCGCAGCAAAACGCTGTTGCAAACCGCCAGACATCAGGATCAAACCCAGCAATCCCAAAATTGCAGCTCCGATGCCGCGAAAAATGGAGGTGTCCAGCCCCAGCGCGGAGCCGGCCCAGGCAAGCGCGGTGCCAATGATGGCGTAAGACAGGGGCCAGCCCGCCTGCGAGTGCCAGCGGCGCCCTTGGGTGCACATGGGTAGCCGAGCCCAGCAAAATGGGAATGACGGGCAAGACACAGGGCGATAGCGTTGACAGCAGCCCGGCCAGGAAACCAAAACCGTAAGAGCCGAGGCCGAACTCCATCAGTTCACCGTCTTTTTGATCAGCGCCTCAAGGCCTGCGGCGGTGGTGTCGCCAACCGAGCGACCCACTTCCTTTTCGCCCTTGAATGCCACCAGCGTGCTTTGCATGGCGACCCTGAACTTGTTGAGCGTGGGCTTGGCGTTGTCGAAGTCGATGGTCAGCAGCGTCACATCCTTGTAGGCGGGCTGCTGCATCAAGCCGTCAATGATGGGTTTTTGCGCCTTGCAAGTGGGGCACCATGGCGCGCTGATGTCCAGCACCACCGGTTGGCCCGCCTTTGTGAGTTGGTCGAATTCCTGCTGGCTGAAGGGTTTGATGTCTCCGGCCATGGCCAGGGTTGCCAGGGAGGAAAACGCGATGGTGAGAATGGTCGCTACGAATTTCATGGGAAGTCTCCGAGTGGGTTAATGGGCTGGTTTGAAGGTCTTTTGCAGCGTCTGCACATAGGCGGTGAGACCTGCCAGTTCCCTGGAATCCCAAGGCAGCGGTTTAGCCGCCATGGGCATGACCATGCAGGCCTGGATCATTTCATCCAGGTAAATGCTCTTGCGGCCCAATTGGTCTTTGGCCATGGTGACGGCGTGGGGATAGGGTTTGGCAAACGAGGCCGAGAATGCGCCGTAGTTGGCATGGCAGGATGCGCAGGACATGCCGTTGGTCGAGAGCTTGGTGTCGTTGAAGAGCTTTTCGCCCAGCTGGGCATCTCCGGCGATGGGCTTGTAGCCTGCGGGCCTGATCGTTTCGTTTGCCGCCAATGCACCAGTGGCAAAGCCAAGCGAGGCGATCAAGACGGATAACAGTGCGGAAGCGTGGTAGGTCATGGCGGTCCTTTGGGTTCGTTTTTCGGGGTGGTTACCGACTAAGAGGGGGCTTGGCACCCAAATGGTTCGCGGGTTCAGAAAAATATTTTTTATTGGACGCGAACCGATCCGTCTGGTTGGCGCCTCTTAGTGGGTGAGGAAGCCAATCGCGGCCTCGACCTATCCACCACTAAGGAACCTGTATGAACACATCTTTGAAAATGGCATCCCTGGCCGCACTGACGGTCGCCACCCTGGCTCTACCCGCCGCGGCTCAAGACATGAAGGCCGCTGCCAAGTGCAAGCCAAGGACTGGCATGTCCAAGTGTTGCGGCAAATGCGCGCCCAAGTGCTGCGCCAAGCCCGCAAAGTGCGGAGCCAAGAAATGTGCGCCGAAGTGCATGGCTAAATGCGCGCCCAAATGTGCTCCAAAGTGTGCTCCAAAGTGCGCGCCCATGCACTGATGGGTAAAGCGAGCCGGTCGTCCAGTGCATCAAGTCATGCCGCGCAGGTAGCGGCCGGTTCCCGTTTGTTGGAAACGTATGCAGGCCTTGCCCAGCGCGGAGCCCATTTATTTGGGGAATTGCTCGGCGGGCAAACGCCGAAGCAGTGGAACCACTATCCCGATGATGATGCGATCGACCAAGGCACCGGGTTTCAGTGGTTCTACCATTCACACTCGCCCGAAGATCGGCCCGGGGCGTTCGAGCATGGCCACATCCACTTGTTTGCGAGGCGCAAGCTCTGGTCGCGCAGGCTGCACTCTGTCCGTGAGATTGAATTTGGCAAGCTCGGTAGCGGTGCCAGCAACCCCAACACACGCCATTTGTTGGCCATCGGATTGGATGCAAAGGGCGTCCCTGTCTCCTTGTTCACGGTCAATAGCTGGGTCACTGGCGATTTGATGCTCACGGCCAAAACCACGGCCGATCTGCTGGATCGGATCAGACTGGACACGGGGCACCCGGATGTGGATGCCGTGGTGGAGTCGCTTGTACGGTTGTGCAGGGTGGAAATCCGAACCCTGCTTGCGCAACGCGACTCGGCGCTTTGGGCCTGGCCCACGCCTGCAGTTTTAACCAATGAGCGTTTGGATGTTCTTTCGGAACTTCCTATCTGCATTGATGCAAAACTGGCCGGGCTGATCTGAGTCGGGACGCTCACCCGCATAATCGGTGCTACGCTCTTGCTTGGTGGGCAATGCCAAAGGGCTGACCGTCGCGATTTAACTGCAGGAGCATCCCTTGAAATCCAAATTATCCATTGATGACGACAGGCGAAACCGGGTGTTCTGCTTGGATGCGCGCTGGCAAGAGGCCATACCCGGTTAACCAAAGGCCGGCTGTGTCCAACGTTCCGCACGACGACCCCCCGCTCATCGCTGCGGGCGGCAACGCGCTTTACCGTGCGATTTTTGAACAAAGCCCTGAGGCAATGGTACTGACCCGCGTGCGCGATGGCGTGTTGGTCGATGTCAACCAGGCGTACCTCAACCTCTGCGGATATTCGCGCGACCGCGTGTTAGGGCGCACGGCGATGGAGTTAAGCATGTGGGCAGACGAGGCCACGCGGGAGCGCGTGTTGAGCCCGCTAGCCACCGGCGGTCAGGTGCGTGATGTTGACGTCACCCTGCGCACGCAAGATGGAAGCCTCCGCCAGATATGCATCAGCGTCTCGCAGGTCGAAATTCAGTTGCAGGCCTATCTCCTGTTTTACCTGCGTGACGTGACTGCCTTGCGCATGGCCCAGGCCGCTGTGCTCTCAGACGAACAGGCCCTGGAACGGGCAAATGAACAGCTTAACCGCCAGCTCACGCTGCACCAGATGACCGAGGCGGTGGCCAAGGTGGGCTATTGGGTGGTTTACCCCGGCGATGCCATGGTGCATTTGTCACGGGGTTATTGCGAGATCGCGCAAATGGGGGGCGCGCAGGTGGTGCCGGTGGGAGAGCACCTGCAAAGTGTGGTCGACGAGGATCGTCCGCTGGTCAAGCGCGCCCTCAAGCAGATGGACGATGCCATCGTGGAGTACCGCTGGCGCCGCCCCGACGGCAAAGTCATCTGGCTGCGTTCGCGCGTGCAGCGCCAGGTCGAACTCGGGGTGATCAGGGCCGAATTTGGCATCGTGCAGGATATCTCCAGCGAACGCGCCGCCTTGCAGGTTGCTGCCGACCAGTTGGCAGCCACCCAGCGCAGCGAAGAGCGTTTTCGTGCCCTCACGGCATTGAGTTCAGACTGGTATTGGGAGCAGGACGCGGAGTTTCGCTTCATCCGTTTTGATGGTGATCACGAATCCACAAAAGCTCGGCCCGACGAGAGTTACTTGGGCAAGACACGCTGGGACTCAGGTGTATTGGGCGTTACCGATGCGCAGTGGGAGGCACATCGCGCGGCCGTGTACGCGCATGAAGTTTTCCTCGATTTTCAGATGCAACGTACCCGTGAGGATGGCTCGCTGATGTGGGTTTCCATCAGCGGCGCTCCAGTCTTTGACAGCGAAGGGAGCTTCAAGGGTTACCGCGGTACCGGGCGCGAGATCAGTGCGCGCAAACAGGCCGAAGCAGACATTGAACGTTTGGCTTTTTATGACCCCCTGACCGAACTACCCAACCGGCGCCTGTTGATTGATCGCCTGAGCCAGGCTATTGCCGCCAGCGCGCGCCGCAGCAGCTATGGTGCGTTGCTGTTTATTGACCTGGACAACTTCAAGGTTTTGAATGACACGCGCGGGCACCACTTGGGTGACGAACTGCTCAAACAGGTGGCGCACCGCTTGACCGGCTGTGTGCGCAGCGCGGATACCGTGGCCCGCTTGGGCGGCGACGAATTTGTGGTGATGGTGGAAGAAATCGGCGAAACCGAGCTGGACGTTGCTGCGCAGGCTGATGCGGTGGGCAAAAAAGTGCTGATCGCGCTCAACCAGTACTACGACCTGGAAGGACAAACCCACCACAGTTCCCCCAGCATTGGGGTGGCCCTGTTTTTTGGCCAGCAGCAAAGCGTGGATGAATTGTTGCAACGTGCGGACCTTGCCATGTACCAATCCAAGGCTGCGGGTCGCAATACGCTGCGCTTCTTCGATCCGGTCATGCAAGCCGCCGCCAGCGCGCGTGCCGTCTTGGAGGCAGACCTGCGTCGCGCCATGGAAGAAGAAGAATTTTTACTGCATTACCAGCCGGTGGTGGACGAGGTAGGCAAGACCACCGGGGTCGAGGCGCTGTTGCGTTGGAACCATCCCACGCGTGGCATGGTGGAACCAGCCGAGTTCATTCCGGTGGCCGAGCAGACTGGCCTGATTTTCCCCCTAGGGCAATGGGTGCTGGCCGGAGCCTGTATGCAATTGGTGGCATGGAGCGCCAGCCCTTCAACCCGCCGGCTCACCATAGCGGTCAATGTCAGTGCACGTCAGTTTCGCCATCCGGAGTTCACACCGCAACTGCTGGATTTGTTGCGCATCACCGGTGCCAACCCCTACCGCTTGAAGCTAGAGTTGACCGAGAGCATGTTGCTCAGCGAATTTGACGACGCCATTGGAAAAATGGGGGAATTGCGGTCGATGGGCGTCAGTTTCGCCTTGGATGATTTCGGCACCGGCTACTCTTCGCTGTCGTACCTCAAGCGCTTGCCGTTGGACCAGCTCAAAATCGACCAGTCATTTGTGCGCGATGTGCTGGTAGATCCCAACGACGCTGCCATCGCCCGCACTATCTTGAGCCTGGCGCGCAGTCTGGACTTGAGCGTGGTGGCTGAGGGCGTGGAAACCGCTGGCCAGCGCGATTTTCTGCTGCGCAACGGATGCAAGGCCTTTCAGGGTTTTTTCTTTGGACGCCCGGTGCCGCTGGAAAGTCTTCAGTTGTCGCCAGACTGACGCAGCGCGGCCTTTTCACCAGCGCTGGCAAATTTGCTGTGCTTGCCCAATATGGTGATGAGCTGGCCATAGATGCGCGGGTTGCCAGCCAGGCATTCCTGTTGATCCAGAAAATCGGCCTCACCCGTGAAGTTACCTACCAACCCACCGGCTTCCGTTATCAGCAGCGAGCCGGCAGCCACATCCCAGGCCTGCAGGCCCAGCTCAAAAAAGCCTTCGGTGTAGCCAGCGGCCACATAGGCCAAGTCCAGTGCGGCGGCACCCGGGCGGCGCAGGCCGGCAGTGCGCTGCATCACTTCGCCCATCATGGTCAGGTAGTTGGAAAAGTTGTCGCCAGCGCGGTAGGGGAAACCGGTGGAAATCAGCGCATCTTTCAAATGGATACGTTTGGACACGCGCAGGCGGCGGTCATTCAGGTAGGCACCGCGACCTTTGGTGGCGGTGAACAGGTCGTTGCGGGTGGGGTCGTACACGACAGCCTGCTCAACCTTGCCTTGACGGCCAGCGCAATGCTCACGCAGTACACCGGCAGGCCGTGGATGAAGTTGGTGGTGCCGTCCAGCGGATCGATGATCCAGACGAATTCGGAATCTTTGGCACCGTGTTCGCGTCCGGACTCTTCGGCCCAGATGCCGTGGCCGGGGTAGGCGGTGAGCAGGGTTTCTATGATGGCCTGCTCGGCAGCGTGGTCCACTTCGGTGACGAAGTCGTTGGCTTTCTTTTCGGAAACGCGAACCGACTCGATATCGAGCGCTGCGCGGTTGATGATGGAACCGGCGGCGCGCGCGGCCTTGACGGCCACGTTGATCATGGGGTGCAGATTGGGCGACATAAATTGTGATGAAGAACTGGGCGGAACGCTTGGCGATGCAGGCGCGACAATATCTGTATTTTACCGGTTCCAATGATTACCCGATTTATCCTGATCAACACCAGCCATGCCGGCAATGTGGGCGCGGCCGCCCGGGCCATGAAAACCATGGGTTTCGACGATCTGGTGTTGGTGGCGCCGCGCTGGGCCAATGTGCTGCGCCGCGAGGAAACCATTCAGCGTTCCAGTGGCGCGCTGGATGTGCTGGACAAGTGCCGTATTGTGGACACGCTGGACGAAGCGCTGGACGGTTTGACCCACCTGTGCGCCACCGCCATGACGCCGCGCGACTTTGGCCCGCCTACGGTGACACCCCGGGAGCATTTCGATTCGCTATCAAAATCGCAGCAACGTACGTATATTCCACGAGGGCTAGAGGTTGATTTGGTTGATAGTGTTGGGCCACAGCAGGGTATTGGCTTCCTGTTTGGCTCCGAGCGCTTTGGTATGCGCAACGAAGACGTGTACCGCTGCCACGCGTGTCTGAGCATTCCCAGCAACCCGCAGTTTGGCTCACTCAACCTGGGTGCAGCGCTGCAGGTTATTGCCTACGAATGGCGTCTGGCCTTGGGCAGCTTTGGCGTGCAAACCGCCACCCAACCGCCCGTGCTGGCCGATGCCGCGCAGGTTGCCGGCATGCTGGCACATTTGGAGCAGGCCCTGGTGGCGCTGGAGTTTCTGGACCCGGCCGCGCCCAAGAAGCTCATGCCCCGGCTCAACGGCCTCTTCAACCGTGCCCAGGTCACGCAGGAAGAGGTCCACATCCTTCGGGGCATTGCCAAATCCATATTAAGGACTTGTCCTGAAGTGAAGGGATAGACTAAGCCCATGTTTTCCCGTATCCGCTCCGACATTCAGTGCATTCTTGACCGCGACCCGGCTGCGCGCAGCACGTGGGAGGTGCTGACCTGCTACCCTGGCTTGCACGCGCTGGTACTGCACCGTCGCGCGCACTGGTGCTGGACACACGGCTTGAAGTGGCTGGGGCGCTTTATTTCGCACCTGGGCCGCTGGGCGACCGGCATTGAAATCCATCCGGGCGCCATCATTGGCCAGCGCGTCTTCTTCGACCATGCCATGGGTGTGGTGGTGGGCGAGACCGCCGAGATTGGTGACGGCTGCACCATTTACCAAGGCGTAACGCTGGGCGGAACATCACTCTACAAGGGCGTCAAACGCCACCCCACGTTGGGTAAAGACGTGGTGGTGAGTGCCGGTGCCAAGGTACTGGGCGGCTTTGAGGTGGGTGACGGCGCCAAGATTGGCTCCAACGCAGTGGTCATCAAGCCCGTTCCTGCAGGCGCTACGGCGGTGGGCATACCGGCGCGCATCATCCCCAGCAAGACCGGGGAGAGTGCTGATGTCAGCCACGCCGAACCCAAGTTCACTGCCTACGGCATCACCCAGGAAGACGACCCTGTCAGCCAGGCTCTGCGCGGCCTGATTGACTCCGCCTCAGGGCAGGAGCACCAGATTACGCTGCTGTGGCAAGCCATTGAAACGCTGTCGGCCAACCGCGCTGGTGTGGCCAGCACGCCCGACTGCGTGCCAGGTGACGCAGCGCGCAAGGAGAGCTTTGAAGCCGAGCGGCTCAACCAGCTGGTGGGTAAGTAGGCGTTGCCAGCTCTTGGTATAACCATGCAACACCCAACACATGAGCATCAGGTTGCCCGGCGACATGGCGCAAATTGTCAAAGCGAAAGTGGCTACAGGCGAATATGCGTCCCAGAGCGAAGTGATGCGTGACGGTTTGCGCTCGTTGTGGGCCAGACCGGCTTGTTCCTGGGGTCCGCAAGTGGCTCCGCTTTGAGCGCAGGCGCATCCAGAGCGAGTGTTGTCGGCGTCTCAGGTGCGAGAACGTTTGGTCGCAAAATTTCCGGCCAACGTTAAACCTTGATGGAAATTTACACCGTTGAGTTTGCCCCAGGCCAAGAAGGGTATTTGTCGATGTCGTGGCGGAACTCACCGGATTTGCATTCGATACAAATGGGAGGCTGACCGGCAGGAAGGCACACCACATCCAGTTCATGCAAGTCTTCGTTTGTGGTAAATGACCGTGTGTCGGTACTTGGCATTACTCGGTGACGCGACGGAGGCTAGTTTCTACGCCTCGCGTTTGGAGCTAGGGTTTCGTCGTTGAATTTGGTTGTCGTGGGTCCTAAGCCGGGCGTTTGAAAGAAATCCCAGTTCATTGAAGGCAAAATACTCACGCCAGCATCACCCTCAATCGGAGGAAGGAAATTGTCTAACATTGAGTGAGCGGTTTGAAGATCCGTCGTTAGGTCTGCCGACATCGACTTTTCAAGCTCCGGCTTTTGGTAGTGGTAGCGCAAAAATGTGTGAGCCATCCGGTAGAGCTGGCGGCACAAGGTGTTGATGGCTTGTGCGTCCTTTTGGGAGAGGTTTGCGAGTTCCAGGTTCACCCAGCTGTGGCTTTTGCGGTAGGCGAAGCGCACGCGATCCATCAGTTCGGCAAACAGCGCGTAGCCCTGCGGTATAATTCGCGAGCGCGAATGCTAGCGTCCTCGACGAATCCAGTCTGGTATCGACATGAGGAAAATCAAATTGCGCTTTGATTTTGGCGTGAAACAAACCAGTCTTGCGGTGAGAGCCTGCTGTTTGGTAAAAGGGTCTGGCCAGGCAGGCTGGTGTTGTGCAGGTTGACGTCTTGCAGTGGTGAGGCTTGGTCAGTTTGGTCTTCTTGTTTCCGTGGAACGACGAGGTATACCCTGTGGCTGAACAGTTGGCGCAGGCCTGGCTGAAGGGTAACTGTCGGGTTCTCGGGCTTGGAGATGTCGGGCATTGATGCTGTAACTGGCCTTGAATTTCCGCCAAGGGCCTGAGAAATACCGCTCTTTGCAATCAGCCCCAAAATTTCTTCGACTTAAAAACAAGGTGCCAAGGCAAATCGGTCGCATCTGGTGTGCCACAGACGGGCGACAGGGCATCTTCCGGATAGGCCGATGGAGATTCCAGATGCACCGTTAATCGTATTCGGTTTGAAGCTGAATCCACACTTGTTGCAGCGGTAAATGGACATAGCGAGGGTGATGCCAGTAACTTTTTCGTGTAAAGTCGAGTTTGCCAGGACGGTCGATTGGTCCGAAACTGGTGACTGAATCGCTCTTGGGCCGAAACGCCTTGCACACCGACTCCACCGTGTCCAGATACGGCCCGCCAACCAAATCAATGCAGTAGGGCACAGCGGCAAAGATGCCGTTGACCACTGGCTTGCCGTCGGCGTCCTTCAGGCCTTCCAGGGTTTCGGCAATCGCTTTGGGTTGCCCTGGCAGGTTGATGATCAGACTTTGACCGCGAATCACTGCCACCTGGCGCGAGAGAATTGCGGTGGGTACAAAGCGCAAAGAGATTTGGCGCATTTGCTCGCCAAAGCCCGGCATTTCCTTGTGCGCCACGGCCAGCGTGGCCTCGGGTGTCACGTCGCGCAGCGCGGGGCCGGTGCCGCCGGTGGTTAGCACCAGGCAACAACCAGCGTCCACCAGTTCAATCAGGGTGGCGCTGATGGTGGTGGCTTCGTCGGGGATCAGGCGTGCTTCAAACGTCAGTGGGTTTTGCAGGGCGCGGGTCAACCAGTCTTGCAGTGCTGGAAGACCTTTGTCGTCGTACACGCCAGTGGAGGCGCGGTCACTGATCGACACGATGCCAATTTTTACTGCATCGAGCGAAGGCAATGTGTCTGCACTCACGCATCGGCTCCGGGGTTGTGCAGACCGGCATCCAGCGGGGTGGGGTTGGCATCGCTATCCGGGTGCATCAGGTGTTCGCGCACGATCTGGAAGATGTCTCGGTAGGCCCGGCCATGGCGGGGTGCCAATCCGGGCTTTTCGGGTTTGGCATCCTTGCGCGCTTGCCTGACCAATGCGCGCAGTTGTTGCACGTCCGTCGTCGGGCAAATGTTGACCCATTGGCCCACAGCATCATCGTCGGTAATCAGGCGGTCGCGCCACTGTTCGGTGGCGTGCAACGTTTGCGTTTCCAGGGCCGACGGTGTGTGCTGCTCCACCAGGGCCACACGAATGGCCTCCAGTGTTTGCGGCTCCAACTGACGCATGCGCTTGCCGATGAACTGCATCAGGCGACGGCGGCCTTCAAAATTGGTGATGCGCTTGTACTCGGCGATGGCTTCCAGCAGTTTGTCGGGCAGTTCCAAACGCGTTAGCAGTTCGGCGCGCAGGGTCAGCAGGTCTTCACCCAGCTTTTGTAGTTCGGTGCTTTCGCGCTTGAGATCGGTGCGGCTTTTCTCATCGGTTCCCTTAAGCTCACGCTTGAGTTCCAGGTCCAACTCGCTGCCCTCGGCGACGAATTTTCCCTTGACGAAATAGCCTTTTTTTAGTTTGCTCATATTGGCAAGTATCATAGCCTCCGCTATGACGAACCCCCATTCCCCGACCCCCACTGCCGCCAGCGGCACCCCTTCGACCAAGCCCGCCGACAGCGGATTTGCCTACAGTCGTCCGTTTTTCGAGTCTTTGGTGGACTCCGCGCTGGCGCATGCCAAGAAGCTTGGCGCCACCGACGCTGGTGCCGAAGTGTCCGAAGGCTGCGGCCTGAGCGTGTCGGTTCGCAATGGCGAGCTGGAAAATGTGGAGCGCAACCGCGACAAATCGCTGGGTGTGACGGTCTACGTGGGCCAGCGCCGGGGCAACGCCAGTACATCGGATTTCTCACAAGAGGCCATTGCGCAAACCGTTAGCGCCGCCTATGACATTGCCCGCTTCACCGCCGAAGACCCCTTTGCCAGCCTGCCGGACGTACAAGACATTGCGCCCGTTGCGGACCGGGAGCGCGATCTGGATCTGTTCTTTCCCTGGGCCATCACCAGTGAAGACGCCATGCGCCTGGCGTTGGAGTGCGAGGCGGCGGCCTTGGCCACCAGCAAAAAGATCACCAACAGCGAAGGCGCTGGCGTATCAGCCCAGCAATCGCATTTTTTCAGTGCCCATACGCACGGGTTTCGCGGTGGCTATGCCAGCTCGCGCCATTCCATGTCGGTGTCGCCGATTGCGGGCAAGGGCCGTGACATGCAGCGTGACGCCTGGTACAGCTCGCAGCGCCACCCGGACGCATTGGCTTCGCCCCATGCCATTGGCCGCTACGCTGCCGAACGCGCTCTGAGCCGCCTGAAGGCGCGCAAGATCAACACGGTGGAATGCCCGGTGCTGTTTGAGTCGCCTTTGGCCGCAGGGTTGGTGGGCAGTTTGGTGCAGGCCCTGAGCGGTGGTGCGCTGTACCGCAAGAGCACGTTTTTGCTGGATTCGCTGGGCAAGGCAGTGTTGCCGCGCCACATTGATATGTTTGAAGACCCGTTTGTGCTGCGCGGCAAAGGCAGCTCTCCGTTTGATGGTGAGGGTGTGAGCGTCAAATCGCGCAAGGTGATTGAGGGTGGCCGGGTGCAGGGCTATTTTTTGAGTAGCTACACCGCGCGCAAGCTGGGCATGCAAACCACGGGCAACTCGGGCGGTTCGCACAACCTCACCTTCACTTCGCGCCAGACCCGACCTTGGGACGACCTGGATGCCATGTTGCAAAAGCTGGGTACGGGTCTGTTTGTGACCGAACTGATGGGCCAGGGCACCAACTATGTGACCGGCGATTACTCGCGTGGCGCCAGCGGTTTTTGGGTCGAGAACGGCCACATTGCCTACCCCGTGCACGAGATCACCATTGCCGGCAACATGAAAACCATGCTCAAAGGCATTGAGGCAGTGGGTGCCGACACATACAACTATGGTGCAAAGACCGTGGGCTCGATTTTGCTTAACCGGATGAAAGTAGCAGGCAGCTAAGCGCCTGCGCCAGATCGGCGATCAAGTCGTTGGGGTGCTCGATCCCCACGCTCAGGCGAATCAATCCTTCACCCACGCCATTTTTTGCGCGCGCCTCGGGCGAGATGAAACTGTGCGTGGTGCTGGCCGGATGGCAGGCCAGGCTGTCCACGTCGCCCAACGAGACGGCTTGGGTGAACAGTGTGAGCCGGTCCAGCACAGCGGCAGCCTGTGCCCGCGTACCAACGGAGAGTTCAAACGACACCATGCCGCCGTAGCCACCCTGCATTTGGCGTTGTGCCAGCGCGTGTTGGGGGTGTTCGTTTAAACCGGGGTAATGCGTGGCAGATACTGCTGGGTGTGACGCCAGAAACCGCGCAACCGCCAGCGCGCCTTCGCAGTGGGCTGCCATGCGCAGCGGCAGTGTTTTGATGCCGCGCAAAAACAAAAAGGCCTCTTGGGGGGCAAGGTTGCCGCCGACCTGGCCCAGACCGGTCTGGCGGATGGCGCTCACCAAGGCCGCTGCGCCAGCAACCAAGCCACCGGTGGCGTCACCGTGGCCACCGAGGTATTTGGTCATGGAATGCATGACCAGGTCGATGCCGTGTTCCAGTGGGCGCGTGAGGCAAGGCGTGCAAAACGTGCTGTCGGCCACGCTGATGATGCCGCGTGCCTTGCACAGCGCTGCTACTTGGGACAGATCGTGCAGGTGCAAGCTGGGGTTGGTGAGGGGCTCCACCCAGACCATGCGGGTGTTCGCCGTTAGGCTCGCCGTCAAACCCTGCTCTGATGCGTCAATGGCCCGGATGCCAAAGCGGCCCGCCAGCGAGCGGAACAGGTTTTCGGTACCGCCGTACAAAGGCCCCAAAAATACAATGTCATCGCCGGGTTTGAGCAACCCCAACACGATCGCCGATGTGGCCGCCGTGCCGCTGCTCAGAGCCAACGCAGCGGGTGCGCCTTCCAGATCGGCCATCTTGGCCTCTAGTGCATGCACTGTCGGGTTGGCAAACCGGCTGTAGCGGTAGCCTGGCGCTTTGCCCGCAAATATGGCGGCACCGTGCTCTAGCGTGCCATAGCCGAATGCCGTGGTCTGGTGGATGGGCGTTGCGATGGCGCCATGGGCCGGGTCGGGTGCTTGTCCGGCGTGGACGGCGCGTGTGCGCAGGTGGTTCATGGTTGCTCTCCGCAAGGGGGTGATGATGGGGCAGGCGTGGGAGTTGGCCGTAACGCGTTGCCGCAATAGTCCACGAAGGTCTGTAGTTCGTCTCTGTGCTGGAGCGCCAGGCGATTGACCACGCGTTGGCCTTGGGCGGTCAGGTGCACCTCAACCTGGCGCAGATCGGCTGTGCTGGTCTTGCGGCGCACCAGGCCCAGTGACTCGCAACGTGAAATCAGGGCTACAACGCCGTGGTGCTTCGCTTGCAGGCGCTCTGCCAGTTCGCTCACGGTTGCCCATTCGCGGTCTGGAAAACCCTTGATTTGCAGCAGCATCTGGTATTGCAATGGCGTGATGGCGTGGTGTTGGCACACATCTTCGCTGAAGCGCAAAAAAAGTCGCAACTGGTAACGAAAAGCAGCCAATGCCTCCACGTCGGTCTTGGACAAAGAGCGCTTGGCCGGGCGTTGGCGCCGGTTGACGGGTTTGGCAATTGACTCGGATTTTGGCATGGTCTTTAAACTAAATATATCACGGCATGATGTATTTATAATCTCTACTATGACGACCCGCACGCAACACCATGACTGGGACCCACGGTCCGAGACAGTCATCAACAACCCCATTCCCGCTTATGACGCCATGCGCCAACGGTGCCCAGTGGCCCACAGCGAGTACCAGCACTGGTCGGTATTCCGGCATGCCGATGTGCTGCGGGTGCTCCACGACCACCGCACCTTCAGCAACGCGGTATCGCGTTATCCATCGGTGCCCAACGGGATGGACCCGCCCGAGCACACCCGCTACCGCCGGGTGATTGACCCGTATTTCAGCGCGCAGCGCATGCAGGACTTTGCACCGGAATGCCGAGAGATTGCGGTCAACCTGTTGCAGGATTTGTCTGCCGCCAGTGGAGCCATCGAGATGACCACTTTTGCGCAAGACTTTGTCTTGCGCATCGAATGCGCGTTTTTGGGCTGGCCAGCGGATTTGCATGAGCCGCTGCGCCAATGGATACGCCGCAACCACCAAGCCACGCTGTCGCGCGAGCAGGCCGCCATGGACGCCGTGGCGCTGGAGTTTGACGGCTACATCAAGGCGCTCTTGATGGTACGCCGCGATGCCGGTGACGCCGCACCGGACGACATCACCACCAGCCTGCTGCGCACCAAAATTGGGGGCAAGGAATTGGCTGAGAATGACATTGTGAGCATCCTGCGCAACTGGACGGTGGGCGAACTCGGCACCATGGCCGCCAGCGTGGAGATACTGACGCACTACCTGGCGAAGCAGCCCGCCTTGCAGCAGCAGTTGCGCGCACAGCCTGCCTTGTTGCCTGCGGCCATTGATGAAGTTTTGCGCATCCATCCGCCCCTGTTCAGCAACCGCCGGATTGCCACCGAGCCGACCCAGGTGGGCGGGCAAGGCCTGATGGCAGGGGATCGCCTGACGCTGATGTGGGCGTCGGCCAACCGCGATGAGGCCGTGTTTGGCGACCCGGATGTGTTTCAGTTGGATCGCGACCCGTCTCTGAACCTGCTGTACGGCGCAGGCATTCACGTCTGCCCGGGTGCGCCCTTGGCGCGGCTTGAGTTGTGCGTTTTGATGGAAGAGTTGCTGCGCCGTACGCAGCGCGTTGACCTAGTGCCCGAACAGCCGCCGCAGACCGCCGTCTTCCCTGCCAGCGGCTTTGCGTCGCTGCCACTGCGCATTCAGTGGCAGGCAAACGCGTTTTAACCCGCCAGCGCGGCCTTGACAGCGGCTGACACGGTGCCCATTTCGGCTTTGCCGGCCAGCTTGACCTTGACGGCGCCCATCACCTTGCCCATATCGCTGGGACCCACACCACGACCTAGTGGCACCGAGTTCGGCCACGATGGCCTTCACTTCGGCCAAGACCTCATCGGCGGACATGCGTTGCGGCAGGTAGGCCTGTAGCACCTTTAGCTCAGACGATTCTTTGTCAGCCAAGTCCATGCGCTGGGCCTTTGTGAAGGCTTCAATGCTGTCTTTGCGCTGCTTGATGAGCTTGTCCACAATGGCCACCACCATGGCGTCGTCCAGCTCCACGCGCTCGTCCACTTCCTTTTGCTTGCATGCCGCCAGCAGCAGGCGGATGGTGCCCAGGCGCTCAGCGTCTTTGGCGCGCATGGCGGTTTTCATGTCTTCGGTGATTTGGTCTTTGAGTGATGACATTGCAGTGGTTCCTGAGAGAGAGGGGAATAAAAAAGCCCGCTGGAGCGTCCCCAAGCGAGCTTTTTGGCCTTGTGAAGGCGCTGAATCCGTTAGGAAATCAGAACATCTTCTTGGGCAATTGCATGCTGCGGATGCGCTTGTAGTTGCGCTTGACGGCAGCGGCCTTCTTGCGCTTGCGCTCTGCAGTGGGCTTCTCGTAGAACTCGCGTGCGCGCAAGTCCGTCAGCAAACCCAATTTTTCGATAGTGCGTTTGAAGCGACGCAGAGCGACGTCAAACGGCTCGTTTTCTTTTACACGGATGGTTGTCATTACGTAATGTTGTCCAAAATGTGCTGTCGCCAGTCACGTGGGGAGATCGAGCCCCACATGCCACGTTCAGCGGTATTCCCCGTCATTAACTAGTATTGGCCGACGGGGGTCTGCCAGAATAGCCTAGGATTATAGCGCCTTCAGCGTTGCCGCAGGGCCAGTGCCTGGGCGCAAGCAAAGGCACTGGCCCAGGCCCACTGGAAGTTGTAGCCGCCCAGCCAGCCGGTCACGTCCACCACCTCGCCAATGAAATACAGGCCCGGCTGCGTGGACTCCATCGTCTGGCTGGACAGGGCTTTGGTGTCCACACCGCCAGCGGTGACCTCGGCCTTGCGGTAGCCCTCGGTGCCGGTGGGGGTGAGTTCCCAGCGGGACAGGCGTTCGGCCAGGGCGAAGAGGGCTTTGTCGCTGGCCTCGTTGATGGGGCGTGCCCAGTCGTGGCCCAGGCTGGCACCCTGGCAGATCCAGGTGTCGGCCAGGCGCGCGGGCACCAGGGTGGCGACCTCGTTGGCGATGAGCCGGCGCGAGCGGCCCTTGGCCTGGCTCAGCAACTCTGCCACGTTGGTGTCGGGTGCTAGGTCCAGTCGGATGGGTGTGCCGGCTTGCCAGTAGCTTGAAATTTGCAGCACACCCGGACCACTTAGCCCGCGGTGGGTGAATAGCAGGTCTTCCAAAAAGCCGATCTTTTCCTTTTTGCTTCCAGTCTCGATTCTTACCGGCAGCGACAACCCCGACAGCTGCGCAAACGGTGCCCAGGCCTCTTCATCAAATGTCAGTGGCACCAGGGCCGGACGCGTCGTGATCAGGGGCAGTTCAAACTGCTTGGCCAGTCGATAGCCAAAATCGGTGGCGCCGATCTTGGGAATGGACAGGCCACCCGTTGCCACGACGACAGCGCCACACTGGATGGTTCCGCGATCACTATCAATTTCGTAGCTGCCTGCGTAATCTCCACGAGGGCTAGCGGATAGAAATCGTACATTCTTTACCGCGCAGGGCTGCCAGCGGGTGACATTGCCACTGGCGCCGCATTCCGCTAGCAGCATCTGGATAATGTCCTCGGCTGACGTGTCACAAAAGAGTTGGCCCTTGTGCTTTTCGTGGAAGGCAATCTGGTGCTTGTGCAGCAGCGCCAGAAAGTCCTGCGGCGTGTAGCGTGAAAGGGCCGATCGGCAAAAGCGCGGGTTGTTGGAGAGGAAGTTGGCGGCCGTGGTACCCAGGTTGGTGAAGTTGCAGCGGCCACCACCCGAGATGCGGATTTTCTCGGCCACTTTCTCGCTGTGGTCCAGCACCAAGATCTTCATGCCCAACTGGCCCGCCACCCCCGCGCAGAACAGGCCGGCAGCACCGGCGCCGATGATGACTGCGTCAAAACTTTGCATGGGCCGCAGTGTAGGCGGTGCCACGGTATCGGCCGAGATCAGGCGGCGCGGCAGTCCGACACGAGGGGGCTGGCATCCAGCCCGGCTGCCAACAGCCCCTGCAGCACATTGCCCACCACAATCACGCTGGGGCTGGCCAGCTTTTCTTGGGCAATGGTGGCTTCCAGTTCGCCCAGGGTGCATACGGCGTGGCGCTGCTGGGGCAGGCTGGCGCTTTGCACAATGGCCACCGGCGTGTCGGCGCCCAGGCCATGCAGCAGTTCGCGCTGGATGTGGCCGGCGCCGCTCATGCCCATGTAGATCACGATCGTCAGTCGCGCCTGGTGCGCGGTGGCGGCCAGGGCGCGCCAATCGGTTCCTGTAGATCCTGGCTTGGCGTGGCCGGTGATGAACACCACGCCGTGGGCCTGTTCTCGGTGGGTCAGCGGCACGCCCAGCGACGACACCGCCGCCATGCCGGCGGTGATGCCGTTGATGACCTGGTAGCGCACGCCAGCGGCTTGCAGGGCCTCGACTTCTTCGCCGCCACGTCCAAAGATGAAGGGGTCGCCGCCCTTGAGTCGGACCACGGTCTCGCCCTCCAGCGCGGCGGTGACCATCAGCTTTTCGATAAACGACTGCGGTGTGGATTGGCAGCCGCCGCGCTTGCCCACGTAGATGACGCGGGCCGTGGGTGCGGCAAAGGCAACAATGGCCTCGTTGACCAGATCGTCCACCAACAACACGGTGGCGTTCTGGATGGCCTTGAGCGCCTTCAGGGTCAGCAACTCGGGGTCGCCGGGGCCGGCTCCCACCAGGGTGACCGGGCCGAGCGCGCCGGAGTGGGAAAAATCGTGATTCATAGTGCTTGCACCAGATGCAAGATGTGGGCCACTTGTTGGGCAATGGGTGTCGGCACGGGCTTCTGACCGTCCAACACCCGCCGAATGTAATGGGCCGTGAGATTGGCGTCCGTGGTGGGCGGCAGGTCGGGCAGGCTGGGCAGGGTGCCGCCCTGGTGCTCCTGGCGCTCCACCACCTGGCCGGCCATGTAGCCCTGCATGGTGGGTGTGCGCCGGGGGTCGGCCACCGCCTCGCCTTCGGTGCCGCGCAGCAGCAGGGCGTTGCTCCCCATCAGGGCCAGTGTCTCGGCCATGGACACAGCGTATTCGGGGTGGGTGTAGCTGGTGACCAGCAGGCTTTTGCCCTGTACCGGGTTCATCAGCTTGACCAGGCTGTGGGCCGGGTTGCGCAGGCCCACCACGCGGCGCACCTCTAACAGGCGCTGCAGGCCGCTGTTGAGCAGCGTGGTGGGGACAAAGGCCACGGTGCCAGATGCTATGGGTTCGATAGCTACTTGTGTAGGTATGTCGAGGGCTAGAAGCACTTCGGACGTATAAACACGGCTGGATTCGGTGGCTGTGCCATGCACCAAAACGGGTAAACCCTCGCGCGCCAGCAACAGCGCCAGCAGGGGGGTGAGCACCGGCAGTTTGCGCGCGCCGTTGTAGCTGGGGATGACGATGACTGGCTTGTCAGAAGCGGGAATGCAGTGCAGACGCTGGTGGGTGGCGTCCAAAAAACCCGCCATTTCCTGCGCCGTTTCGCCCTTGATGCGCATGGCCAGGCAGAAGGCGCCAATTTCCAGATCGGTCACCGTGCCGTCCAGCACCTGGCCAAACAGATCAGCCGCCTGCTCGCGGTTCAGTGCGCGTGCGCCGTCCTTGCCACGGCCGATTTCTTTGATGTAATTTGCAATGCCCATGCCGGTATTGTCCCGCAGGCGTTCGCGGCCTGCTTCAAACCCTGCTGGCTATCCCGGTGGTAGGGCGGGTTGCGCAATGTACCGGTCGGGTCAAGTCGGTGGCGTGGTGCGCGAGCTCTGCGGCCTTGAGTGACACCTGACCATCCACCACCCGCACGGCAAATTGGGGCGTGCAGCCTTCATCGGGCGCAGCGGCCTGGCCGGTACACAGGCCAATGGTCCAGTTGTGCAACGGGCACGCCACGCTGGTGCCGAACACAATGCCTTGCGAAAGCGGACCTCCCTTGTGCGGGCAGCGGTCGAGCAGGGCAAAGATTTCGTCTTTGTCGTTGCGAAACACCGCCACGTCCATGCCCTGCGCGCGGGTGACGCGTCGCGCACCGAGTACGGGGATGTCTTCAACACGGCATACAGGGGTCCACTCGCTCATTTTGCTATTCCTTTTGTAGCTGCTTGCCTCAAGTTTTCACGAGGGCTAGCGGCCAATTTGTAAATCAATCATGTCTTGAGAGACGCATACAGGCCGGTGACCCGGTCCATCACCGTCAGCAGGTTCTCGCTGGCGACAAATACATCGGTCAGGGGTTTGGCCGCGCCGGCGTCGGCGGTGCCCACGCGTTTGAGTGCGGTGTCAAAAAACACCCATTGCCCGTCGGCCAGTTGCAGATCTTCCTGGATGCGTGGCGTGGTCTCGGGTGCTTTGTGCAGAATGCCCATGGCATTGACAAATTCGCTGCGGGCTTTGTCGATCTCGGTAACCATGGTGGAGGCATCCACCGGCAACCGGGCGGCCAAATAGCACATGGCCATGCGCTGGCTGAGCATGCGCTGTCGTCCAGCGATGTTGACCAATTTGCCTTGGGGCTTGCCCAACGCAGTCTCGTACTGCACGGTGCCCTGATTTGCCAGTGCCAGCACCCCGGCATTGAGTTTCAACATGGCGGCGGCATGCTCGCGTGTGGGGGCACTGCCCACCAGTGCCGTCTTGTAGGTCGTCCAGGACGCGTCAAGCTTGGTGTAGGTGTCCTTGATCTCGGGCAACACGGCATAGGCTTTCAGTTCCACTAGCTGGCGGTCGAACAGGGCCAAGGACTTGTCCAGCACCGTTTGTGCGTTGCTCGTCTCGATGCCGTGCACCAGGGCCAGCCAAGCCTTGCCCATGCGCTGGCTCAGCATGCGCTGGCGTCCCGCCTTGTTGATCGCATCGCCCAAATCGCTGACTTGGGCGTGTGCGCCCAGCCAGGGCAGTCCTGCGGCGGCGGCGATGATGGTTCTACGGTTCAGCAAGATCGTGTGCATGGTGTTCACCCTATTTGGAGATAAATAGGGAGTATCCCTTGGTAGTTTTCGATGAACCTGACCATTCAGTCTGAAACTCAGACCGAAATCGCTTCAAATTGACGCATATCAACTTGGGACTCCTTCAAATCGAACCACGGGTCGGGTTCACCCTCCAGCGCGGCCTGCAACTGGGCCCACAGTGCCTTGCGGCCCGCCTCGTCTTCCAGAATCTTTTTCTTCACGTAGTCCATGCCCACGCGGTTCACGTAATGCACGGTGCGCTCCAGGTACCAGCCCTCCAGGCGGTAGAGCTGCATGAAGGCGCCGGTGTACTCCAGCACCTCGTCGCTGGTTTTGACCTTGGTAAAGAACTGCGCTACCTCGGTCTTGATGCCGCCGTTGCCGGCAATGTGCAACTCCCAGCCGCTGTCCACACCAATCACGCCCACGTCCTTGATGCCGGCCTCGGCACAGTTGCGCGGGCAGCCTGACACCGCAAACTTGACCTTGTGCGGCGCGTACATGCGCCACATGGCGCGTTCCATGTCTTTGCCCATTTGCGTGCTGTCTTGCGTGCCCATGCGGCACCACTCGCTGCCCACACAGGTTTTGACCGTGCGCAGCGCCTTGGCGTAGGCGTGGCCGCTGGGCATGCCGATGTCTTTCCACACATTCACCAAGTCTTCTTTTTTGACACCCAGCAAGTCAATGCGTTGGCCGCCGGTGACTTTGACGGTGGGGATTTGGTACTTGTCCACTGCGTCGGCAATCTTGCGCAGCTCGTTGGCCGTGGTCTCGCCCCCCCACATGCGGGGGATCACGCTGTAGGTGCCGTCTTTTTGGATATTGGCGTGGCTGCGCTCGTTGATATAGCGGCTTTGCGGATCGTCCTTGGCCTCTTTGGGCCAGCTGGAGATCAGGTAGTAGTTGACCGCCGGGCGGCAGCTGGCGCAGCCGTTGGGTGTTTTCCACTCCATGAAGTTAAAGACGCTGGCAATGGTGAGCAGCTTGTTGGCGCAGATGGCGTCGCGCACGGCCTGGTGGCCGTGGTCGGTGCAGGCACACATGGCTTTCATTTTGGGCGTGGCCGAGTAGTCGCCGCCAGCGGTAAACATCAGCAACTGCTCCACCAGGCCGGTGCATGAGCCGCAGCTGGCGCTGGCTTTGGTGTGCTTGCGCACTTCGTCCAGGGTAAACAGGCCTTTTTCTTTAATCGCCTTGCAGATGGTGCCCTTGGTCACGCCGTTGCAGCCGCAGACCTCGTCACTGTCTTTCATGGCGGCGGCCTTGTTGTGGCCTTCGTGGCCACCTTCGCCGATATTGCTCTCGCCAAACATCAGCTTGTCGCGGATGTCGGCCACGCTGCGGCCCTCGCGCAACAGCTTGAAGTAGTAGCTGCCGTCCACCGTGTCGCCATACAGGCAGGCACCTACCAGTTTGCCGTCTTTGACCACCAGTTTTTTGTACACGCCGCCAAAGGGGTCGCTCATGACGATTTCTTCGGCCCCGTCGCCACCCAGGAAATCACCGGCGCTGAACAGGTCAATACCGGTGACTTTGAGTTTGGTTGAGGTCAGCGAGCCGGTGTAGCGGCCAATGCCAAACATCGCCAGATGGTTGGCCAGTACCTTGCCCTGCTCAAACAGGGGTGCCACCAGGCCGTAGGCAATGCCCCGGTGCGCAGCGCACTCACCCACGGCGTAGATGCGTGCATCGGTGGTGGTCTGCATGGTGTCGTTGACCACAATGCCCTTGTTGCAGTACAGGCGCATGCTCTCGGCCAAGGCCGTGTTGGGGCGAATGCCAACGGCCATGACCACCAGGTCGGCTGGTACTTGGCTGCCGTCCTTGAACTTGACGGCGGTGACACGCCCGTCGGCGCCACCTACCAGTTCCTGGGTCTGTGCACCAATCAGAAACTGCATGCCGCGCTCTTGCAACGATTTTTCCAACATCTTGCCCGCAGTCGCGTCGAGTTGGCGCTCCATCAGCGTGGGCATGACGTGCACCACGCTCACCGTCATGCCACGCTTCATCAGGCCATTGGCGGCTTCCAGACCCAACAAGCCGCCGCCGATCACCACCGCGTGCTTGTAGTGTTTGGCGGCCTCGATCATGGCCTCGGTATCGGCAATGTCACGGTAGGCTAGTACGCCTGGCAGGTCCGTGCCCGCAATGGGCAGGATGAAAGGGTTGGAGCCGGTGGCCAGCACCAGGCGGTCGTATGCGGTGCTGATTTTTTCGCCCGCTGCGTTCTCGGCGTGCACCACTCGGCGCACCCGGTCCACCTGGGTCACAGTCCAGCCAGCGTGCAGGGTGATGTGGTTATCGGTGTACCACTCCCAGGGGTTCAGAACGATCTCATCGAGGGTCTGCTCACCAGCCAGCACGGGCGACAGCAAGATGCGGTTGTAGTTGGGGTGTGGTTCGGTGCCAAATACGGTGATGTCGTACATCTCCGGTGCAATCTTCAGCAGCTCTTCCAGCGCGCGCACACCGGCCATGCCGTTGCCAATCATGACCAGTTTCATTTTTTTCATACGGGCGACTCCAAAAAATTAGCGTTGCGTTGTGCGCGCTTCGTTATGACTGCAGGGAATTACGCAAGAGCTGTGCCATGTGGGAGCAGGCTTTGGCGGTTTGGTTTTCAGAGGGCAATCGGGAATTTGTCCCACGAGCGGGTTGCAATGCACCAATACGGGGCAACGCGCTTGTTTTTCGTGGTGCGTGCACAAAATGGCCGCTAGCCCTCTTTCTCATTACGTAACCAGCTATCAAAGAAATAGCGTCTGTATAGAAATTAGTGGCCCGAGGTCCGCGCCACAAGCACCATCACCAGCAAGGCCAACACGAGAGAAACGCTCTTCCAGAATACCAAGGGGTTGCGTTCTATCAGTGGCGCGTGGTGGCGGTTGAGGAATGCCGGGTTGGGATGGCGCAGGTCTTGGACAAATTCGGACAGTTCCTCGTAGCGCTTGGCCGGGTTGGGGTGCACCGCCTTGCGCAGGGCTCCATCGATCCAGGCGGGGATGTCCCGCTCGTCTTCGAGCACCGAGGCATACTGCAACCGGTTTTGCGCCGCGCGGGTTTGGCACTTGGCCACTTCCGCCCCATAGGGCAGGCGCCCGGTCAGCATCTGGTAGGCAATCACGCCGAGCGAAAACAGATCGGCGCGGGGCGTTGCCCTTTCATCCAGAAATATTTCGGGCGCCGTGTATTGGGCGGTGCCCAGAATCGCCTCGGGGTGTGTGGCAGTCATGGTCTCGGCAATGCCGGCTACCCGGGTCGAGCCAAAGTCAATGATCTTCACAGTGCCCGTGGTGTCGATCATGATGTTGTCGGGGCGTAGGTCCTGGTGCAGCATTTCCAGCCGGTGGAAGGCACGCAAGCCCCGGGCGATTTGTTCGACCATGCTGCGCACCGTCTCTAAGCTGGGTGTGGGGTGGTCGGTCATCCACTGCGTCAGGGTCTGGCCGTCGATGAACTCGGTGGCCACGTACAGAAAATTGCGCTTGCGGGTTTGCTGGCAGGGCTTGAGTACATGCGCGCTGTTGATACGCCTGGCCACCCACTCTTCGGTCAGAAAGCGCTCCAAATACGCGGGGTCGCCGCGCAGGTCAATCGACGGTGTTTTCAGGATGACGGGGGTGTGGGTCTCGCTGTCCACGGCCAGGTAGATGTGGCTGCGGCTGCTGCCATGCACCTCCCGCACGATGGTGTAGCCATCCAACACCATGCGGGGTTCCAGAATGGGCGGGAACGGCAGGCCCAACTGGTGCTGCTGAAATTCATGGGCCTCATGCACGGGCAGTTCGTCAATCCGCACAATCTGCACGGTAAGGTTGTCGGTACTGCCCTGCGCGTAGGCGGTTTGCACCAACTGCTCTGCGACCGCCTGCAAATCGCACGGTCCTTCCTGACCAGCATGGAGCATGCCGACCATGGCCTTGGCGTGGAGGTGTTCGTAGACCCCATCGGTGGCCAGGAGAAAGATATCGCCCGGCTCCAGCGGCTGGGTCTGGTAGTCGATCTCGATTTGCGGATTGACGCCCAGCGCACGGCCCAGGTAGCTCTGACCGTTGCCGACCCACACGCGGTGGTCGGCAGTCAGTTGCTCCAGCGTGTTGCCGCGCAGCCGGTAAATGCGCGAGTCGCCCACATGGAATATATGGGCAGTGGTCGATTTGAGGACCATGGCGCTGAGCGTGCACACATAGCCACGGTCCTTGTCGTAGCGGTATTGGCTATGCTGGGATTGCGCATGCAGCCAGGAGTTGGTTGCATCCAGAATCCGCTTGGCCGAGGTCTTGACCGACCAGGCGTCCGAGGTGCAGTAGTAGTCCTCCAGAAAACCGGCAACTGCGTACTGGCTGGCCACTTGGCTGACCGCGCTGCTGCTGATGCCGTCGGCCAGCGCCAGCGCAATGCCCTTTGCGGTGAGTTGTGGCTCGTTCGGAATGTAGGCGCCATGAAAGTCCTGATTGACCTCCTTGCGCCCTTTCTCCGAACACTGCCCTATCGAAATTTTCAAAGCGCGGGCCATGGCGCCGCAGACTATGGGAATGCACGCTTGGGTGCCGTCTTCAGGTGCGTGGTGTACAGGGTGAGGCCGGTGAATGACAGTCCCCCTACCAGATTGCCCAGCACAGTGGGGATTTCATTCCAGATCAGGTAGTCCATCATCGAAAAATGGGCACCCAACAGCAGGCCGGATGGAAACAGGAACATGTTCACCACCGAGTGCTCAAAGGCCATGTAGAAGAACAGCATGATGGGCATCCACATGGCCACCACTTTGCCGGTGACGGTGGTCGAAATCATGGCGCCAACCACACCGGTGGACACCATCCAGTTGCACAGCATGCCGCGCACAAACAGGGTCAGCATACCGGCAGCACCGTATTCGGCATAGCCCAGCGTGCGTTTCTCACCGATTACGCCAATGGCCTTGCCCACGGCATTGGGTTCCACCGAGAAGCCGTAGGTGAAGGTAATGGCCATCAGCACCGCCACCGTGAAGGCACCGGCAAAGTTGCCCGCAAACACCAGGCCCCAGTTTTTTAGCACCCCGCCCAGAGTCACACCGGGGCGCTTGTCGATCAGCGCCAGCGGTGTCAAGACAAAGACGCCCGTCAGCAGGTCAAATCCCAGCAGGTACAGCATGCAAAAGCCCACCGGAAACAACACGGCGCCAGCCAGGGGCTGACCGGTCTGCACATTGATGGTTATGGAAAACACCGCCGCCAGTGCCAGGATGGCACCTGCCATGTAGGCCCGGATCAAGGTGTCCCGTGTGGACATGAAGATTTTGGACTCGCCTGCATCCACCATCTTGGTCACAAACTCTGAAGGTACCAAATACGCCATATCCACTCCGTTTCGTTGGTCGTTAAAAAAGTCTCGACCAACTACTTGCACAGACTGTGCCAGCTGTGAATGGGGCCAGCGCGCACCGTATGGTGCATTCAGTGGGTATGGACAAGGTGTTGTGCATCAAGCTGGTGCGTGTGCACCCTTACACTGCGCTCTCGGCCTGCCAACACCATTTCTACCCATGAACCCCATTGCCCATACACCCGCGCCACCGTATTACGCGGTCATCTTCACCTCACTGCGTACCGATGGCGACACCGGCTACGGGGCCATGGCCGAACGCATGGTTGAACTGGCCGCGCAGCAGCCGGGATATCTGGGTGTGGAGTCAGCGCGGGAAACAGTGGGCATCACCGTGTCCTACTGGGCTGATCTGGAATCGATCCGCGCCTGGAAAGCCAACGCCGAGCACCTGGACGCACAGCGGTTGGGGCACCAGAAATGGTATGCCGCATTCAAGGTCCGCATTGCCAAGGTGGAGCGCGACTACGCGCTGTAATGCCGCAGCCACCTGTTCCGTCGTTGACGCTGATGTCGTTTCAGCCATCCTTGCGCCAGTAGTGGTAGTGCCAGGCGGTGGTCAATCCGGCGCGCTGGTACAGTGCCAGTGCCGCAGTATTGCTTTCTTCGACCTGTAGAAACACGCGCTCCAGGCCGCGCTCCATGGCGGCATCTGCCAAGGTTGCCAGTAGCCGTCCGGCCAAACCCTTACCGCGATGCTGGGGCAGGGTGCGCATACCGTGGATGCTGGCCC
Source organism: Candidatus Aalborgicola defluviihabitans (assembly GCF_016705985.1). Lineage (NCBI taxonomy): Bacteria > Pseudomonadati > Pseudomonadota > Betaproteobacteria > Burkholderiales > Comamonadaceae > Allorhodoferax (SeqCode) > Candidatus Aalborgicola defluviihabitans. Next base: position 534,490 of record NZ_JADJKN010000005.1, on the reverse strand, counting down.
AGCCTTGGCTGAAAGCTGCCGTGCCTACGGCAACCGATTGACCGCCTTCTTCAATCCAGGCATAGACCACATGCGGGCTGCGACTGAGCGCTTGCACCCGGTTTGCACCATCTACCGGGTCAAAGCCTTCTGCAAGATAAACCGCGCTCCATACGGGTGTCGGCACCAAAGACAAGTTGCCGGGTGTGCCGGGGCGAAACTGGCGCATAGCCAGTACGCTGCCGATCTGTACCAGAGTGGGCTGCTGGGGCTGGTAGCCCAATCGCACCAACTCGGCCTGCATGCCGGCCAAGCCCGGCACATCAGCCACGCGGTAGGCTGCTTGTAGGCCGCGTGCAGCATACCGGTCTTCGATAGTCTTGACCAACGCGGTATCGATGTGGTCATGGCGCAGGGGCACTGCACTTTTGGCGCGACCAATGGTGGAGGTATCAAACGGCAACAGCCAGCCATCGATTTCTTGCAGGGCAGGGGGTGCCACGGCGTCCAGCGTGGCGCGCTCCAGGCTGGCAATGGCGTCATCGTCGAGCGGATGGAGTGAGAAGGGCGTGGACAAGGGCGTGCCTAGGAGCATAGTGGGCTACTCTACTAAACTCGCACCCTCACAGGGGAAAACATGCTGGTTTTGGGGATTGAGTCGTCGTGCGATGAAACGGGTGTGGCCATGGTGCAGGCCGAGGAGCAGGCCTTGCCCACGCTGCTGGCGCACGCTTTATACAGCCAGATCGAAATGCACCAGGCCTTTGGCGGTGTGGTGCCCGAGCTGGCCAGTCGCGACCATATCCGGCGCGTGTTGCCGCTCACGCAGGAGGTTCTGGACGCCAGTGGCAAATCACTGGCCGATGTTGACGTGGTGGCCTACACGCGTGGTCCCGGTCTGGCTGGTGCGCTACTGGTGGGTGCTGGCGTGGCCTGTGCGCTGGGTGCTGCACTGGGCAAGCCGGTGTTGGGCGTGCACCACCTCGAAGGGCATTTGTTGTCCCCGTTTCTGAGCGCCGATCCGCCGGAGTTCCCCTTTGTGGCCCTGCTGGTATCTGGCGGACACACGCAACTGATGCGGGTGGAGGGCGTGGGGCGTTACGAACTGTTGGGCGAATCCATTGACGACGCCGCGGGCGAAGCCTTTGACAAATCGGCCAAGCTCATGGGGCTGGGTTACCCGGGCGGCCCGGCGCTGAGCCGCTTGGCCGAGCAGGGCAGGGCAGACGCTTACAAGCTACCACGGCCGCTGCTCAACAGTGGCAATCTGGATTTTTCATTTGCCGGACTCAAGACGGCGGTACTGGTTCAATCCCAACGCATGGTGGCTGCGCAGGCCACCGATGGCGCTTTGGGCCTATTTGAGTCACTGCCCTTGCAGCAGCGCGCAGACCTTGCTGCCTCGACCCAGGCGGCCATCGTGGAGGTGCTACTCAAGAAGTCCATGAACGCGTTAAAACAAACCGGCCTGCAACGCCTAGTGGTGGCCGGTGGCGTGGGTGCCAACCGCGAGTTGCGTGCCCAACTCAATGCCGCGTGTGCCCAACGAAAGGTGCGGGTGCATTACCCGGAGTTGCACCTGTGCACCGACAACGGCGCCATGATCGCCATGGCGGGGGCCATGCGCCTGCAAAGTGGCCTGCAACAGGTCAGCGCTACTTACGCCTTTGACGTCAAGCCACGCTGGCCGTTGGACAGCCTCCCCGAGCGCGGGCGACCTGGGGCTTTAGTGAACTACCAGTTCGGTGGCGTTGCTGACTGGCACTTTTTTGACAAGTTTCAGGGTCAACACACCGTTTTCCAGTTTGGCATCGCTGGCCGAGGTGTCGATGTCCTGTGGCAGCTCATAGGCAGCGCTGTAGTGGCGGGCCGCGCCCTCTTTGCTGCTGATACGAACCACAGCGCCCTCAATGGCAATGGATAACTGCTCTTTGGTCACGCCGGGCACATCCATGCTCAGGGTGAAAGCGGTCTCGTCCTGCGTGTAAGCGCAAGGTTTGTTGGTGGTGCGCAGCGCGTCGTCCATAAAACGTTCCAGTGAACGGCCTGGGTTGACATAGGCGTGGCGGCGCAATTGGGGCTGGGCGGTAGTGGCAAAAAACATAGCAAGTCTCCTAGTACACTGCGCGACGCTCACCATGAGCACCGCATGCATCCAAGCTGCGGTTCTTTCAGTCAATTTCAAGAAAAAAATCACATGTTTATTCTTTCCCGTTGGATCTTGAAAACCGGGTTGCTGGCGTTATTTGCGCTGCCCTTGGGTATTCCCGTGGCTTTTGCCCAAGCGCAGGCCGCGCCGGTCAAGCTGGCCATGATCGAGGGGCTAAGTGGCCCCAATGGCAATGCAGGCGAGGCGGTGTTTCGCAACCTCAACTGGGCAGTGGAGCGGGTCAATGCACGCGGTGGCGTGAAGCTGCCCGCAGCAGCCGGTGGCAATCAGACCCTGGTTCTGGAGCGCTACGACAGCAAGGGCCAGAACGAAGAGGCTCTGTCTGCGCTGCGCTCAGCCATTGACAACGGTGCGCGCATTGTTTTGCAGGGCAATTCATCCGCCAATGCGGCGGCCTTGATCGACGCTATCAACAAACACAACGAGCGTGAGCCGTCCAAGCGCGTGCTGTTTTTGAATTACTCGGCGGTGGCCCCAGTGTTGACCAACGAGAAATGCAGTTTTTGGCATTTCCGATATGACGCGCATGCCGATATGCGCATGGCTGCGTTAATGGATGTGATCAGGGACGACAAGGCGCTCAAGGATGTGTACCTGATTGGTCAGGACTACAGCTTTGGCCAGGCGGTACTGCGTGAAGCCAAACGCCAGCTGGGCGCGCAGCGCCCGGACGTGCGCATCGTGGGCGAAGAATTGCACCCCATGGCCCGCGTGAAAGACTTTTTGCCCTATGCCACCAAAATCAAGGCCAGTGGCGCACAAGCGGTGATTACCGGCAACTGGGGCAACGATCTGAGCCTGTTGATCAAGGCTGCGCGTGATGTGGGCTTTGAAGGCAAGTTCTACACCTTCTATGGCAATGCCATGGGTGCACCGGCGGCCATTGGTGAGGCGGGGATTGGCAGGGTTATCGCGGTGGCTGACTGGATGCCCAATGTGCAAACCGCGGGTAGCGAGGCGTTTTACCGCTCGTTCAAGCAGCGCTACCCCAAGGCTGAAGACGACTATGTCCACATGCGCATGCAGTTGTTGATCGAATCCCTGGCGCAGGCCATGGAAGCCGCCGCCACTCAATCCAACTCTGCCAGCCTGGATGTTGTCGCAGTGGCAGCGCAGTTGGAGCGTGGCCGTGTGACCCTGGGGGGACAATCCGGCAACATGCGTGCGGCTGATCACCAGTTCCAGCAGCCGTTGGTGGTGGGCGTTATGGACCGCCAGGGCACACCCGGCGTCAAATTTGATGTGGAGGGTTCGGGCTACGGTTTTCGCGTAATCAAAACCATAGCGCCGGAAGCCGCAGAACTACCTACCAGCTGCAAGATGCAGCGCCCATGACGGGCTGCCCGCGCCGTATTCGACGGTTAGGGCAGTTCGGGCTATAATCGAGCGGCTTTGCATTTGGCAAGGCGCACGCCGGGAGCAGTTCCAGCACCCGGCGCAAGTTCAAAAACCAGGGGCATGCGCAACGTCGCAGCCTCTCAAAGACAGGAAAAACCATGATTGCATCCAGCATCAAAGCCGCTGTTGTCAAAGACAACGCCCGTAGCCCCGGCGATACCGGTAGCCCGGAAGTGCAAGTTGCACTGCTGACCGCCCGTATCAACGAGCTCATGCCCCACTTCAAGACCCACGCCAAAGACCACCACGGTCGTCGTGGTCTGGTGCGCATGGTGAATACACGCAAGAGCCTGTTGATTTACCTGAATCGTATCGATCACGATCGTTACGTTGCGCTGATTGCCAAGCTGGGCCTGCGCAAGTAAGCGGCTGATCGAATGATGAACGCCTGAGTTAGGTTACTAGCTCAGGCGTTTTTTACTTCGGAGACGGCAAAAACAGAACGAAGCTGTGTCATTCCAAGCAAATTCCGCCCTGATGGGCAGAGTTTTTCTGGAATGGCATCGTGGACTGTAATGGCGAATCCGGGCTTGGGTGAGGTGGCCTTTACCTTCCAATTTCTTCCGAAAATCACAGGAGATACACCATGACAATGTTCAAAAAAGTCACCAAAACTTTCCAGTGGGGCCACAACACGGTCACCATGGAAACCGGCGAAATCGCGCGTCAATCTACCGGCGCTGTGCTGCTGGACATGGACGGCACCGTGGTGCTTGCCACCGTCGTCGCCAAGACTGAAGGCAAACCTGGCCAGGATTTCTTCCCCCTGACTGTTGACTACCTTGAAAAGAGCTATGCCGCAGGCAAGATTCCCGGCAGTTTCTTCAAACGCGAAGGTCGCCCCAGCGAGTTTGAAACGCTGACGAGCCGCCTGATTGATCGCCCTATTCGCCCGCTGTTCCCCGAAGGTTTCTTCAACGAAGTACATGTGGTCATCCACACTGTGTCGTTGAACCCTGAAGTGGACGCCGACGTCGCCGCCATGATTGCGGTCAGTGCTGCGCTGTCCATCTCCGGCATCCCGTTCAACGGCCCCATCGGCGCTGCTCGCGTGGGTTACATCAACGGTGAATACGTACTGAACCCCGGCCAGACCGCTCGCAAAGACTCCATCATGGATCTGGTCGTTGCCGGAACCGAATCGGCTGTTCTGATGGTCGAGTCCGAAGCACAGCAACTGTCCGAAGAAATCATGCTCGGCGCCGTGGTGTTTGGCCATGCTCAAGGCAACATCGCCATCAACGCCATCCATGAACTGGTGCGCGACGCCGGCAAGCCGGTGTGGGATTGGAAAGCTCCTGCCAAGGATGAAGTGCTGATCGCCAAGGTCGATGCGCTGGCAAAGGACAAGCTGGTTACTGCATACCAAATCCGCAACAAGCAAGCACGCACCAAAGCGACGCGCGAAGTGACCACCTGGACCAAGGCTGGCTTGAAGGCTGAAGGCGTGGAATTTGACGGCGTGACCGTGGACGGCATGCTGTTCGACATCGAAGCCAAGATTGTGCGCGGCCAGATTCTGGCCGGCGAGCCCCGTATCGACGGTCGCGACACACGCACCGTGCGTGCCATAGAAATCCGCAACAGCGTGCTGCCCCGTACCCACGGTTCGGCTCTGTTTACCCGTGGTGAAACGCAGGCATTGGTTGTTACGACCCTGGGTACTGAGCGCGATGCACAGCGTATTGACGCCCTCTGGCGATTACGAAGACCGTTTCATGTTGCACTACAACATGCCTCCGTTCGCCACTGGCGAAACTGGCCGTGTCGGCACACCCAAGCGCCGCGAAATCGGCCACGGTCGTCTGGCCAAGCGTGCACTGATTGCTGTGCTGCCAAGCAAGGAAGACTTTCCCTACACCATGCGTGTGGTGTCGGAAATCACCGAATCCAACGGATCTTCTTCCATGGCGTCCGTCTGCGGCGGTTGCCTGTCGCTGATGGACGCTGGTGTGCCTATGAAAGCCCACGTGGCCGGTATCGCCATGGGCCTGATCAAGGAAGACAACCGTTTCGCGGTGTTGACCGACATTTTGGGTGACGAAGACCACCTGGGCGATATGGACTTCAAGGTTGCGGGTACCACCAACGGTATCACTGCGCTGCAGATGGACATCAAGATTCAGGGCATCACCAAGGAAATCATGCAAGTTGCTTTGGCCCAGGCCAAAGAAGCGCGTATGCATATTCTGGGCAAGATGCAAGAGGCGATGGCAGAGGCCAAGACCGAAGTGTCAACCTTCGCACCGCGTCTGTTCACCATGAAGATCAACCCCGAAAAAATCCGTGACGTGATTGGCAAGGGCGGCTCCGTGATCCGTGCGCTGACCGAAGAAACCGGCACACAGATCAACATCGACGAAGATGGCACTATCACCATCGCCTCAGCCGATCCAGAAAAAGCCGAATTGGCCAAGAAGCGCATCGAACAGATCACCGCTGAAGTCGAAATCGGCAAGGTTTACGAAGGCCCCATCACCAAAATTCTGGACTTTGGTGCCTTGGTCAACTTGCTGCCCGGTAAGGACGGCCTGCTGCACATCAGCCAGATCGCGCACGAACGTGTCGAGAAGGTTTCCGACTACCTGACCGAAGGCCAGATCATCAAGGTCAAGGTCATGGAGACGGATGAGAAGGGTCGCATCAAGCTGTCCATGAAGGCTTTGCTGGACCGCCCAGCCCATAATGGCGAGCAGGGTTAATCTATTTGCTATAAATTTGGTAGTGTCTTGTGTAGTGTTGACGAGGGCTACCGGTTGAAAATGCTATGAAAGTTATTGAAATTGCAGGTTTTGGTGGACCGGACGTTTTGCGTCTGGCAGAGCGTCCTGTGCCGGTTGCCGGCGTGGGCGAGTTGCTCATTCGCGTGGCAGCCAGCGGTATTAACCGTCCAGACGTATTGCAGCGAGCTGGCAAGTACCCAGCCCCCGAAGGTGCGTCCGATATTCCAGGTCTGGAAGTCGCTGGCACTATCGAGAGCGGCGACGCGCAGGCGCTTTCCGCTGCTGGACTGCGGATCGGTGACCGTGTCTGTGCCTTGGTTGCTGGCGGTGGCTATGCGCGGTACTGCGTGGCGCCTGTAGGCCAGTGTCTGCCGGTGCCGCAAGGTCTGACCGATATAGAGGCAGCGTCACTGCCGGAGACTTTTTTCACCGTCTGGAGCAACGTTTTTGACCGTGGTGGTTTGAAGTCGGGCGAGACCCTGCTGGTGCAGGGCGGCAGCAGTGGCATTGGTGTGACTGCTATCCAGATGGCCAAAGCCCTGGGTGCACACGTCATCGTCACAGCTGGAACAGACGAAAAATGTGCCGCTTGCCTGGCTTTGGGTGCAGACCATGCCATCAACTACAAGACGCAAGACTTCCAGGCGGAAGCTTTGCGCCTGACCGATGGCTGTGGCGTGGATGTGGTGCTGGACATGGTGGCCGGCAGCTATGTTGCCAAAGAAGTCCAATGCCTGGCAGAAGATGGCCGTCTGGTCCTCATTGCCGTGCAGGGTGGCGTGCAATGCGAGTTCAATGCCGCTTTGGTGATGCGCAAGCGGCTGACCGTCACGGGTTCTACTTTACGTGCACGTCCGGTTGCGTTCAAAACCCGTATCGCCCAGGCTTTGTTGCAACACGTCTGGCCTTTATTGGCCGTTGCGCGCATCAAGCCGGTGGTGCACCGTGTTTTTGCTGCGCTGGATGCCAGCCAGGTCAGCGGTAGTGGTGCGTCGCAAGCCCACGCGCTCATGGAATCCAACCAGCACGTGGGCAAGATTGTTTTGACTTGGGAAGCACAAGCATGAAAAAACAGCTGATTGCAGGCAATTGGAAAATGAACGGCTCGGTCATTGCCAACGAAGCGCTGGTCAAGGCGCTGGTGGCAGGCTCGGCCCAGGCCGCCTGCCATGTGGCGGTGTGCGTTCCGGCGCCGTACCTGGCGCAGGTGCAGGGATTGGTTGCTGGTTCTGTTATTGCTGTGGGCGCGCAGGACGTGTCGCAGCATGAATCGGGTGCATTCACCGGTGAGGTTTCGGCTGGCATGCTGAAAGATTTCGGCACACGCTATTGCCTGGTCGGTCACTCTGAGCGTCGCCAACACCACGGTGAAACCGATGCCGTAGTGGCCATCAAGGCCCAACGCGCTCTTGCCGCAGGCATTACGCCGGTGGTCTGTGTGGGTGAGACCCTCGCTGAACGCGAAGCCGGTCGCACCGAAGAGGTGGTCAAACGCCAACTCGCAGCGGTCATCCACACCAATGGGCATTGCATCAGCGAGATCGTTTTGGCGTACGAACCGGTGTGGGCTATCGGAACTGGCAAGACCGCCACGCCCGAAGAGGCGCAGCAGGTGCATGCCGTGCTGCGTGCCCAGTTACGTGCCGCTACCGATCATGCCGAACGCGTGCTCATTGTGTACGGTGGCAGCATGAATGCGGCAAATGCCAACCAGTTGCTCTCCCAGCCTGATATCGATGGTGGCCTGGTGGGGGGCGCATCCCTCAAGGCAGCCGACTTTTTATCCATCATTGCCGCCGCCCATTGATCAGGGTGCGGATTTCCAGTTTTAGGAGTTGAGAATGAATATGCTTTTGACGATTATTTTGACCGTCCAGATGTTGACCGCCCTGACGATGATTGGTCTGATTCTGGTGCAGCACGGTAAAGGTGCCGACATGGGCGCAGCTTTTGGCAGCGGTGGTTCCGGCAGTTTGTTTGGTGCCAGCGGCAGTGCCAACTTCCTGTCCCGCACCACGGCAGTTCTGGCGACCGTTTTCTTTGTTTGCACACTGGCATTGGCCTACTTTGGTAATTTGCGTCCTGTCAGTTCGGGTAGCGTTTTGGAAAGCGCGGCAGTGGTTGCACCGGCGGTAGTACCGGCCGCATCGGCACCCGCAGTACCAGCCTCTGGTGTTGGGCAAATTCCAGCGAAATGATTGGTTTTTTAATTGCCCTGACCCTTGGGAAATAGGGGTAAATTCAGGGTAAACTCTAGGCTTGTCTGGAAAGCAACCAACCTTCGGGTTCCTCACGCAATTCAGACTGAAAGAGCAGCCGTCGTGGTGAAATTGGTAGACACGCTATCTTGAGGGGGTAGTGGCGAGAGCTGTGCGAGTTCGAGTCTCGCCGACGGCACCAAATCATAATATTCCTTCAATTTCGGTTTGACCGAATTCGGAAGCGTAGCTATACACAGAATGTCAATATGAGCCTTGATCAGTACCTTCCTGTTCTTTTGTTCATTGTGATTGGTGTTCTGACTGGGGTAGTGCCCCAGATCATTGGTTATGTGTTAGGCCCCAATCGGCCTGACGCAGCCAAAAATTCCCCGTACGAATGTGGCTTTGAAGCGTTTGGTGATGCGCGCATGCGATTTGATGTGCGCTACTACCTCATCGCCATTTTGTTCATATTGTTTGACCTGGAAACAGCGCTGCTCTTTCCTTGGGCAGTAGCGCTCAAGGAGTTGGGATTTTTTGGTTTCTTGCTGGGTCTGGAAATTGTGATCGTTTTAACCATTGGCTTTGTTTACATGTGGTTAAAGGGCGCCCTGGACTGGGAGTGACGGAATGATTGAAGGTGTTCTCAAAGAGGGTTTTTTCACCACGAGCTACGATTCGGTGGTGAATTGGGCCAAAACCGGGTCGGTTTGGCCCATGTCGTTCGGTTTGGCTTGCTGTGCAGTTGAAATGATGCACGCCGCTGCAGCCCGCTATGACATCAGCCGTTTTGGTGCCGAGGTGTTTCGCGCCAGTCCCCGGCAGTCGGACTTGATCATCGTGGCAGGTACCCTGACCAACAAGATGGCGCCAGCGTTTCGCAAGGTATATGACCAAATGGCAGAGCCGCGCTGGGTGCTGAGCATGGGTTCTTGCGCCAATGGCGGAGGGTATTACCACTACAGTTATTCGGTCGTTCGCGGTTGCGATCGTATTGTGCCGGTGGATGTGTATGTGCCCGGTTGCCCCCCGACTGCGGAAGCGTTGTTGTACGGAATTTTGCAACTCCAGCAAAAAATCCGCCGCACGAACACCATCGCTCGGGTTTGAGGGATAGTTATGACAATATATTCTGTTCCGCCCGAAACCACGCGTGATGCGGTGGTGGCTGCGTTGGGTGACAAGGTCAAGAGCATCGCGGTCGCCCTGGGTGAGGTTACGTTGGTGGTTTCCGCTGCCAACTACCACGCTTGTGCCGAAGCGCTTCGCAGTGATCCCCGTTGCCAGTTCGAGCAAATGATCGATCTGTGTGGTGTCGATTACTCCGAATATCCGGAAGGAACACCTGACGGTTTGCGGTTTTGTGTCGTGTTGCACCTGTTGTCGGTTTCACTGAACCAGCGCGTGCGACTCAAGGTATTTGCTGCAGACGATCTGGCGCCCATGTTGCCCACCGTGACGAATATCTGGAGCGGTGCCAATTGGTTTGAGCGTGAAGCGTTCGATCTTTTTGGCATCGTGTTTAATGGGCACGACGATTTGCGTCGCATTCTGACGGACTATGGTTTTATCGGGCATCCATTTCGCAAGGACTTCCCGTGCTTTGGGCATGTGGAAATGCGGTTTGATGCTGAGCTGGGCCGGGTGGTTTATCAGCCGGTAACGATTGAAGAACGCCAGAACGTGCCGCGCGTGGTTCGTGAAGACAACTATGGGGGCCTGCAGTAAGCAGTTGAGTGCATGGCTGAGATAAAAAACTACACCCTCAATTTTGGACCGCAGCACCCCGCTGCACACGGCGTTTTGCGCCTGGTCCTTGAGCTCGACGGCGAGGTGATCCAGCGTGCGGATCCGCACATTGGGCTGTTGCACCGTGCGACTGAAAAACTGGCCGAAAGCAAAACGTATTTGCAAAGTCTTCCCTATATGGACCGGCTCGATTACGTGTCCATGATGTGTAACGAGCAGGCCTATTGCTTGGCCATCGAAAAATTGCTGGGGCTCGAAGTGCCAATTCGGGCGCAATACATCCGCGTGATGTTTGCCGAAATTACGCGGCTAATGAACCACCTGCTTTGGGTTGGCGCCCACGCGATTGACAACGGTGCAATGACCGTAATGCTTTATGCGTTCCGCGAACGGGAAGATCTGATGGATGCCTATGAGGCCGTCAGCGGTGCCAGAATGCATGCAGCCTACATTCGTCCCGGTGGTGTGTATCGCGATCTGCCGGACGTCATGCCGACGCACCAGTCCAACAAAGTACGTAGCGCCAAGTCAACCGAGCGGTTGAATAGCAACCGTGGTGGCAGCTTGCTGGATTTCATTGATGATTTCACAAGCCGGTTTCCGACCTATCTGGCGGAGTACCACACGCTTTTGACGGATAACCGGATCTGGAAGCAGCGCACGGTTGGTATTGGCGTCGTTACTGCGGAGCGTGCGCTGAATCTGGGATTCACTGGCCCTATGTTGCGTGGCTCTGGCGTGGCCTGGGATTTGCGCAAACAACAGCCGTATGAGGTTTATGACCAGCTGGATTTTGATATTCCTGTTGGTAAGACTGGGGATACCTACGACCGATATCTCGTTCGCATGGAAGAGATGAAGCAGTCCAACCGCATCATTAAGCAATGTGTGGATTGGTTGCGGGTCAATCCCGGTCCTGTCATTACAGACAACCACAAGGTTGCACCGCCGGATCGCGAATCCATGAAGACCAACATGGAAGACTTGATTCACCATTTCAAGTTGTTCACTGAAGGTTTTCGCGTACCGAAGGGCGAAGCTTACGCCGCCATTGAGCATCCCAAAGGTGAATTCGGTATCTACATCATTAGTGACGGCGCCAATAAGCCTTACAGGATGAAGATTCGTCCGCCGGCGTTTGTGCACCTTGCGGCGCTGGATGAAATGGGCAAGGGTCACATGATTGCGGATGCCGTGTCCATCATCGGCACTATGGATATTGTGTTTGGGGAAGTGGATCGATGATTTCCAATGAAACCAAGTTGCGATTTGACCGCGAGGTTGCCAAGTACCCCGCAGATCAGAAGCAGTCAGCCGTCATGGCCTGTTTGGCCATCGTTCAACAGGAATTGGGGCACGTGAGTTCCGACAGTGAACGTTTGGTTGCTGAGTACCTTGGCATGGCGCCGATAGCTGTGAGGTGACTTCGTTTTACAACATGTACAACCAACGTCCCGTTGGGAAATACAAGCTCAATGTTTGTACCAATTTGCCCTGCCAACTGCGTGATGGCGTGAGTACGTTGCAGTATCTGGAAAAGAAGCTGGGTATCTCCATGGGTGGAACCACGCCGGATGGCCTGTTCACACTACAGCAAAGCGAGTGTTTGGGTGCATGTGCAGACTCCCCCGTCATGCTGGTAAATGACCGCTCCATGTGCAGCTTTATGACACCCGAAAAATTGGACCAGTTGGTCGACGGCTTGCGAGCGGCGGGAGGCAAATGATGACGGCGCAGCATATCCTGTCCCAATTTCGCGCCACTGGCGCGCAAACCTGTTTCCATGGCCGTCACATCAACTCGCAAATTCTTGCTGATCTGAATGGTGCGAATTGGCGCCTGAAGGACTATGTGGCGCGTGGTGGATATCAGGCGTTGCGCAAAGTGCTGGGAATTGATGCTGCGGAGGCCATGACCCAGGATCAAGTGATCGCTACGGTCAAGGAATCCGCGCTGCGCGGACGTGGTGGCGCCGGTTTCCCAACGGGTTTGAAGTGGAGCTTTATGCCCCGCCAGTTCCCCGGCCAGAAGTATCTGGTTTGCAACTCGGACGAGGGTGAACCCGGTACTTGCAAAGACCGCGACATCTTGGAATTCAATCCGCACATTGTGATTGAAGGGATGGCAATTGCCGCCTACGCCATGGGTATTTCGGTTGGCTACAACTACATTCATGGTGAAATCTTTTCGGCGTACGATCGTTTCGAAGAAGCGCTTGCAGAAGCGCGTGCGGCCGGGTTGCTTGGTGACAATATCTTGGGCAGTAGCTTCAGTTTCCAATTGCATGCGGCCCATGGATTTGGTGCTTACATTTGCGGCGAGGAAACCGCATTGCTGGAATCGCTGGAAGGCAAAAAGGGCCAACCCCGCTTCAAGCCGCCTTTCCCCGCCAGTTTTGGTTTATATGGCAAGCCCACCACCATCAACAACACCGAGACGTTTGCTGCGGTGCCATGGATCATTCGCAATGGTGGACAGGCCTATCTTGAGTGCGGCAAGCCTAATAACGGCGGCACCAAGATTTACTCGGTCAGTGGTGACGTGGAACTGCCAGGCAACTTTGAAGTTCCCATGGGAACACCTTTCTCCAAGTTGTTGGAATTGGCGGGTGGCGTGCGCGGCGGACGCCAGTTAAAGGCCGTCATTCCTGGCGGTTCTTCTTCGCCCATATTGCCTGCGTCCATCATGATGGATTGCACGATGGATTACGACTCGATAGCCAAAGCTGGCTCCATGCTGGGTTCGGGAGCGGTGATTGTGCTGGACGACAGCCGCTGCATGGTGAAAAGCCTGCAACGTCTGAGCTACTTCTACATGCATGAGTCATGTGGTCAATGCACGCCGTGTCGCGAAGGAACGGGTTGGCTTTCACGCGTGGTGGACCGTATCGAAAATGGACAGGGTCGCCCTGCAGATATGGATCTGCTCGACAGCGTGGCGTCCGACATCATGGGGCGCACGATTTGTGCTTTGGGTGATGCCGCAGCCATGCCGGTGCGCGCCATGATCAAACATTTCAGACCCGAATTTGAGTACCACGTTGAGCATAAGACCTGCATGGTCCCAGCCTACGTTTGAGTGAGCTCCAAGATGATTGAAATCGAACTCGACGGCAAGAAGGTTGAAATTGTTGAAGGCAGCATGATCATGCATGCGGCTGAGAAAGCAGGAACCTACATTCCCCACTTCTGTTACCACAAGAAGCTGAGCATTGCGGCCAGTTGCCGTATGTGCTTGGTGGACGTGGAGAAGATGCCAAAGCCAATGCCTGCGTGTGCAACACCGGTAACCCAGGGTATGGTGGTCCGCACCAAGAGCGACAAGGCGGTCAAGGCGCAGAAGTCGGTGATGGAATTCTTGCTGATCAACCACCCACTGGATTGCCCTATTTGTGACCAGGGTGGTGAGTGCCAGTTGCAAGATCTCGCAGTTGGCTACGGCGCAAGCACATCGCGTTACGAAGAAGAAAAGCGTGTTGTATTTCACAAGGATGTCGGCCCCCTGATCTCCATGGAGGAGATGACCCGTTGCATTCACTGCACACGCTGTGTGCGTTTTGGCCAGGAAATTGGCGGTGTGATGGAATTCGGCATGTCGAATCGCGGTGAACATGCCGCGATTGAGACTTTTGTTGGTCAGAGTGTCGACTCTGAACTGTCCGGCAATATGATTGACATTTGCCCGGTTGGAGCATTGACGAGCAAGCCCTTTCGCTACAGTGCTCGCACTTGGGAGCTGTCACGTCGCAAATCAGTGAGCCCACATGACTCCACAGGGGCCAACCTGATTATTCAGGTCAAGAATAACAAGGTGATGCGAGTGGTTCCACTGGAGAATGATGCGGTTAATGAATGCTGGATTGCGGACCGTGATCGCTTCTCCTATGAAGCCCTGAACAGTGAAGAGCGTCTGACAACCCCGATGCTCAAGCAAGGTGGTGTTTGGAACAGTGTGGACTGGAAGACTGCGCTGGAATATGTTGCCCATGGTTTGGAGAATATTAAATCGGCGCACGGTGCTGCGTCGATTGGAGCTTTGGTAAGCCCGCACAGCACGCTGGAGGAACTGTATCTGGCCGGGGCTTTGGTTCGCGGCTTGGGCAGTGAAAATGTCGACTATCGAATGCGTAATGCTGAGTTCGAACCTGTTCAGGCTGGTGCGCGCTGGTTGGGGATGCCGATTGCAACCTTGTCTTCTCTGCAACGCGTTCTGGTTGTAGGCTCCAATCTTCGCAAGGACCACCCTCTGTTTGCGCAACGTGTTCGTCAGGCCGCTCGTGTTGGATGCGAGGTCAATGTGGTTGGAGCTGGTTCTGTGAATTGGGCCATGTCCGTTCGCAACACAGTATCCGTAACAGCTGCAGAGTGGATTCAAGCTTTGGCGGATATCGCTACCGCCATCGCGGTGGCAAAAGGTGTTGCCGCTCCACAGTCTGGCAATGTGACGGAAATCGCAAAGAAAATTGCCCAGTCGTTAATGGGTGGTGAACGCAAAGCGGTGCTGCTAGGCAATGCCGCAGCTCACCATGCACAGGCTTCTCAGCTGCTCATTTTGGCCAATTGGATTGGTGACCAAACGGGTGCTTCGGTTGGTTACTTGACTGAAGCAGCCAACACTGTCGGGGCGCAATTGGTGAACGCGCTTCCTGGCGCAGGCGGTCTAAATGCTGGACAAATGTTGTCTGGTGGTGTCAAAGCGCTTGTGTTACTGAACACCGAACCAGAGTTTGATTCAGCCGCTGGTGTACTAGCGTCAAAGGTGTTGAAGCAATGCGAGATGGTTGTGACCCTGAGTCCGTTCAAAGCGAATATGGAATTCAGCGATGTTTTGCTGCCTATCGCGCCATTTACCGAGACTCCTGGTACGTTTGTCAATGCTGAAGGACGTGTGCAGAGTTTCTATGCGGTTGTTAAGCCACTGGGTGAAGCGCGTCCTGCATGGAAAGTTTTGCGTACCTTGGCCAATATCCTGGACCTGCCGGGTTTCGAATTTGAGTCCGCGCAGGAGATTTTGGAACACACGCATTTGCAAAGCGCAGGCGAGATATCTACACATGCGCCGTCCGAGCGGTTGAGTAACGACTGTGGGACAGAGTCAACAAACGCTGCAAGCATGATCGGGGAGCCCTGTGTGGCCGCGATTTATCAGTTAGACAGTATTGTTCGTCGCTCGACGTCGCTGCAACTGACAGCGGATGGTCGTGCAGCGGGAACACTGCAATCTGAAGCGGGAGTGGTCGCATGATTGATGCAATATATAACTTCGGGCTGGGCCTGACTGCGCAAGCGTGGTGGGTGGAGTTGGCTTGGCCTATTGTGTGGGCGTTGCTCAAGATTTTGCCGGTTCTGGCGGTTGTTTTGACTGCCGTCACGTATGCCACCTTGTGGGAACGAAAAGTGTTGGGTTGGGCGCAGATTCGCCTGGGCCCGAACCGTGTCGGTCCGTGGGGGCTATTGCAACCTATTGCTGATGCGTTGAAGTTGATGACCAAGGAGATTGTTCGTCCTGCAGCGTCAGATAAATTCCTCTTTTATCTTGGCCCCGTCATGTGCGTGGCGCCTGCGCTGACGGCTTGGGCCGTTATTCCCTTTGGTCCGGAAGTGGCAGTGGCCAATCTTAATGCGGGGCTACTGTTTTTGATGGCCGTCGCATCGATGGAAGTGTACGGGGTCATTATTTCGGGATGGTCTTCAAACTCCAAATACGCATTCCTGGGGGCCATGCGTGCCTCCGCCCAGATGGTGAGCTATGAAATCGCCATGGGATTTTGCTTTTTGGTCGTGCTGATGGTTTCTTCCAGCCTCAACATGTCGGACATCGTGGCGGGGCAGGCAAAAGGCCATTTTGCTGAAATGGGCCTCAATTTCCTGTCGTGGAATTGGCTACCGCTGTTACCCATAATTGTCATCTTTTTTGTATCGGGTTTGGCCGAAACCAACCGAACACCTTTTGACGTGATCGAGGGCGAATCGGAAATCGTTGCCGGGCATATGGTTGAGTATTCGGGCATGTCATGGGCCATGTTCCAGATGGCTGAATATGCGAATATTTGGTTGATTTCGATCCTGACAACAACAATGTTTTTTGGTGGCTGGATGTCACCGATTGATAGCGCACTGTTTAACTGGATCCCGGGTTGGATCTGGCTTGGTTTAAAAACCTTTTTTGTCATGACGGTTTTCATTTGGGTCCGCGTGACTTTTCCACGGTTCCGTTACGACCAGATCATGCGCTTGGGCTGGAAAATATTCATTCCCGTGACATTGGTTTGGTTGGTATTCATTGGGGTGTGGATGCAAACTCCTTGGAACATTTGGAAGTAATTCGAGATGCCTATGCCTATGCCAACAACGCCGACTGCTAATACACCCGCAGTGAGTGAGTTCTCGTTGAAAGATTTTCTTTCCAGTTTTCTTTTGGTCGAGTTATTCAAAGGGATGGCGCTCACAGGCAAATATGCCTTTAAAAGCAAGATCACGCTGGAATACCCCGAAGAAAAAACACCACAGTCTCCGCGATTCCGTGGGTTGCATGCTTTGCGCCGGTACGAAAACGGTGAAGAGCGGTGCATCGCTTGTAAGTTGTGCGAAGCAGTTTGTCCTGCGATGGCGATCACGATTGAGTCGGATGTTCGGGCAGATGGGTCTCGTCGTACCACGCGGTATGACATTGATTTGACAAAGTGTATTTTCTGTGGTTTCTGCGAAGAAAGCTGCCCAGTGGACTCCATCGTCGAAACCCATATTTTTGAGTACCACGGTGAAAAGCGTGGGGATCTCTACTTTACAAAGGACATGCTGCTGGCGGTCGGCGATCGTTACGAACGTGAGATTGCAGCAAGCAGGCAGGCAGACGCCAAATATCGTTGAAATGCTGCAAGAAAGAATTTGAATCATGAGCGTTACGACTGGCTTGTTCTATCTGTTTTCAACCATCATGCTGGTGGCTGCGTTTCGTGTAATTACGGCGCGCAACCCAGTTCATGCGGTTTTGTTTTTGGTCCTAACCTTTTTCCAAGCCTCCATGATCTGGATGCTGCTCAAGGCAGAGTTTCTATCACTCATACTGATTTTGGTGTACGTCGGTGCGGTGATGGTCCTATTTTTGTTTGTCGTCATGATGGTTGACGTCAAAACTGAAGAGTTGCGTGTGGGTTTTTGGAAGCATTTTCCCGTCGCTGCCCTGGTTGGCGTGTTGATTGCCCTTGAAATGGCAACCGTTCTGATGGGTGGTTTCAGAGTCACGGAAGGTCCGAACGAAGTAATTGCAATGGTACCCGGCGCGCCCAGGGTGTCGGATGCAAAAGAGTTGGGGAAGTTGCTGTACACGCAGTATCTATATCCGCTTGAGGTTGCCGCTGCCATTTTGCTGGTAGCCATGATTGCGGCGATTGCCTTGACACTGCGGTCGCGTAAGGACACCCGATATGTCAATCCTTACGATCAGGTACGCGTCAAGGCGCGGGATCGTTTGCAAGTGTTGAAAATGGTATCGACCAAAGCCCCGCCAGTCTCGGCGCCCGCAGTCTCAAGCGAGGGGGAACAAAAATGACTTTGACATTAGGGCACTTTCTCACTTTGGGTGCGATCCTCTTTGCGCTCTCGGTAATTGGTATTTTCTTGAATCGACGCAACCTGATTGTTTTGTTGATGGCTATCGAGTTGATGCTATTGGCTGTGAACACCAATTTTGTGGCGTTCTCCCATTACCTGCACGACATGAATGGGCAGATATTCGTTTTCTTCATCTTGACGGTGGCAGCTGCTGAATCCGCTATTGGTTTGGCCATTCTGGTTCTGCTGTTTCGCAATCGCTCCAGCATTAGCGTGGACGACCTCAACACGCTCAAGGGTTAATTAAGATATGAGCCAAACCCTGTCTGTTTCCAATTTGCTGATCGTGCCATTGGCACCGCTTGTGGGCTCTGTTCTCGCAGGTATTTTGGGCACCAAATTTGGTGGAAATGTGATTGGCCGCCGTGCCAGTCACACGGTAACCATATTGGGCGTGCTGATTGCCTTCATTGTGTCGGCCTTGACCTTGCAATCTGTGGTGCAAGATGGCGCTCGCTTCAACGAAACCATCTACACGTGGATGGTAGTGGGTGGTCTCAAGATGGAGGTGGGATTTCTGGTTGACGGTCTGACGGCCATGATGATGTGCGTCGTGACCTTCGTTTCCCTGATGGTTCACATCTACACCATCGGTTACATGGAAGAAGACGAAGGCTACAACCGGTTCTTTTCCTATATTTCCCTTTTCACTTTCTCCATGTTGATGCTCGTTATGAGCAATAACATGCTGCAACTGTTTTTCGGCTGGGAAGCCGTAGGCTTGGTTTCGTACTTGCTAATCGGTTTTTGGTTTAACAAGCCTACTGCCATATTCGCCAATATGAAGGCCTTCATGGTCAATCGCGTGGGGGACTTCGGTTTCATTCTCGGGATTGGCTTGATTGCAAGCTTTGCTGGCACGTTGAACTACGCGGAGGCTTTTGCAAAATCAGCAGAACTGTCCGCGTTGAATTTGCCCGGAACCGATTGGATGCTGGTCACCGTAATCTGCATTTGCCTCTTCATTGGTGCCATGGGTAAATCGGCACAGTTCCCTTTGCATATATGGTTGCCAGACTCGATGGAGGGCCCAACCCCCATTTCCGCGCTGATTCACGCTGCGACGATGGTGACGGCCGGTATTTTTATGGTGGCGCGCATGTCGCCTTTCTTTGAATTGAGTGATACCGCGTTGAGTTTTGTGATGGTTATTGGTTCCATTACGGCGCTGTTCATGGGCTTCTTGGGCATTGTTCAGAACGACATCAAACGCGTGGTCGCTTATTCCACATTGTCCCAATTGGGTTATATGACCGTTGCACTCGGAGCTTCTGCCTATTCGGTGGCGGTATTCCATTTGATGACACACGCGTTCTTTAAGGCCTTGTTGTTCCTGGCCGCTGGTTCCGTGATCATGGGCGTTCACCACAATCAGGATATTCGCTGGATGGGAGGACTGCGCAAGTACATGCCCATCACTTGGATCACTTCATTGCTTGGTTCGTTGGCTCTGATCGGTACGCCATTTTTTGCAGGTTTCTATTCCAAGGACAGCATTATTGAAGCGGTCATGGAGAGTCACCTGCCAGGGGCTGGTTTCGCACAGTTTGCAGTTTTGGCAGGCGTGTTTGTTACAGCTTTCTACTCCTTTCGGATGTACTTTCTGGTGTTTCATGGCAAGGAGCGATTCGATCAAAATCCTGATGCCCACGATGGACACCATGACGGTCATGACGACCATCACGGCGACGCCCACCATCCGCATGAGTCACCCTGGGTCGTGACCGTGCCGTTGGTGTTGCTGGCGATTCCATCGGTGGTGATTGGTTATCTTGCAATTGGTCCCATGCTATTCGGTGATTTCTTCAAGGACTCGATCTTTGTGAACTCCGAATTGCACCCGGCCATGGAAGAGTTGAAACATGCGTTTCATGGCCCGATGCAGATGGCAATGCACTCTCTTACCAGTTTGCCTTTGTTGTTGGCAACGGCTGGCGTGCTGTTGGCCTACGTCTTTTACATGCTCAAGCCAGAGTGGCCGGCCGCGATCAAGCGTACGTTCATGCCCATTTTCATCCTGTTGGAAAACAAGTACTACATGGATTGGATCAACGAAAACATTGTGGTCAAGGGTGGACAAGCTTTGGGCAGAGCATTTTGGAAAGTAGGAGATCAAGCCATCATTGATGGTGGCATCGTCAATGGCTCCTGGAAGCTGATTGGCGTGGTTTCCAGCGTAGTGCGTAAGGTGCAAACAGGGTACCTGTACCACTATGCGATGGTCATGATTTTGGGGATATTCGTGTTGATGACGTACTTCGTTTTTCGCACGTAGGAGAAAAAGAACATGGGATTGTTGAGCCTTGCGATTTGGACGCCCATTGCGTTCGGCGTGGTATTGCTGGCATTGGGCCGTGATGAGCAGGTACAAATGGTGCGCTGGATCGCTTTGTTTGGCGCAGTCGCCAGCTTTGTGCTCACGCTGCCTTTGTACAGCCAATTCGACACCACCACAGCTGCAATGCAGTTTGTTGAAAATTATTCGTGGATAGAACGTTTTAATGTGAAATATCACGTGGGAGTGGATGGAATTTCGCTGTGGTTTGTACTTCTGACTGCCTTCATCAATGTGATAGTAGTCATCGCTGGCTGGGAGGTAATTACCCGGCGAGTCAACCAATACATGGGCGCGTTTCTGATTCTGAGTGGATTCATGATCGGCGTATTTTCTGCTCTGGACGGCTTGCTGTTCTACGTTTTCTTTGAAGCTACCTTGATTCCTATGTACCTGATCATTGGTATCTGGGGTGGGCCAAACAAGATTTACGCAGCGTTCAAGTTTTTTCTGTACACCTTGCTCGGTTCCTTGCTGATGCTG
The DNA here is from genome assembly GCF_016705985.1 of Candidatus Aalborgicola defluviihabitans. Taxonomy (NCBI): domain Bacteria; kingdom Pseudomonadati; phylum Pseudomonadota; class Betaproteobacteria; order Burkholderiales; family Comamonadaceae; genus Allorhodoferax (SeqCode); species Candidatus Aalborgicola defluviihabitans. The sequence goes on along the minus strand of NZ_JADJKN010000005.1, from coordinate 513,839 downwards.
ATTGCCATGATATTCCTGTACACCAAATCGGGTGGCAGCTTTGATGTTGCGACTTGGCAGACTTTGCAACTGGACGGCACTACGCAGACCTTGCTGTTTTTTGCCTTTTTTGCGGCGTTTGCGGTGAAGGTCCCCATGTGGCCAGTTCATACCTGGTTGCCCGATGTGCACGTTGAAGCGCCTACCGGTGGTTCTGCTGTTCTGGCGGCCATCATGCTCAAGTTGGGTGCCTATGGTTTTTTGCGGTTTTCCCTGCCGATTGCTCCCGACGCTGCCCATGAGTGGGCTTGGCTGATGATTGCACTGTCATTGATCGCAGTTGTTTACGTTGGTCTGGTGGCCATGGTGCAGCAGGATATGAAGAAGCTGGTTGCTTATTCGTCTGTGGCACACATGGGTTTTGTGACGTTGGGGTTCTTTATTTTTAGTGAATTGGGTGTTTCTGGTGGTCTGGTGCAGATGATTGCACACGGTTTCGTCTCGGGCGCCATGTTCCTTACCATCGGTGTGCTGTACGACCGGATGCACTCCCGTGAAATTTCCAGCTACGGCGGTGTTGTCAACACTATGCCCAAATTTGCAGCTTTTGCCTTGTTTTTTGCAATGGCGAATTGCGGATTGCCAGGCACTGCTGGATTCGTCGGAGAGTGGATGGTGATTCTTGCTGCAGTCAAGTTCAACTTCTGGATCGGTTTTGGTGCAGCAAGCGCGTTGATTTTTGGCGCCGCTTACAGCCTGTGGATGTTCAAGCGTGTTTACCTGGGGCCGGTGGTCAACGACCATGTCAAGGAACTCAAGGATATCAATGTGCGTGAGTTCCTCATGCTTGCATTGCTGGCAATTGCCGTATTGTGGATGGGTGTCTACCCCAAACCCTTCACGGATGTGATGGACGTTTCGGTTGCGCAACTGCTTAAACATGTTGCTGTTTCGAAGTTGAATTGATCAAACTGAATTGAGAGATGAACGATGATTGACAAACTCAGTTGGATCGCTGTTTACCCCGATATTGTTTTGCTGGTAATGGCGTGTGTCATTGCTTTGCTGGACTTGGGTATCAAGAGTCCGATGCGCGGCACCACCTATGTGTTTACGTTGTTGACCCTGGCGGTTGTTGCCTACATGCAGGCTGACCTGGCGTTGAGCGAAACGACCATTTATGCTTTTGGCAACATGGTGGTTAGTGACCCCATGGGGAACTGGCTCAAATGCTTTGCAACCGTGGCCGTGATGGTGACGTTGGTGTACGGCCGACCTTATGCCGGACACCGTGGCATGCTTCGCGGGGGCGAATTTTTTACTCTCAGCATGTTTGCTTTGCTGGGCATGTCCGTCATGATTTCTGGCAACAACCTGCTGGTAATTTACACGGGACTGGAGCTGTTAACTCTTTCCAGCTATGCGCTGGTGGCTTTGCGCCGTGACAATGCAACGGCAACTGAGGCGGCCATGAAGTATTTTGTACTGGGAGCCTTGGCATCCGGTTTTTTGCTGTACGGGATGTCCATGCTCTACGGCGCCACAGGTACGTTAGACATCACTACCATGTTCAAGGCCATTGCTTCTGGACAGATTCGTCACCAAGTGTTGGTTTTTGGCCTGGTGTTCGTTGTGGCAGGTCTTGGCTTTAAGCTGGGTGCGGTGCCTTTTCACATGTGGATTCCTGATGTCTATCAAGGTGCCCCAACTGCCATAACGCTGTTGATTGGTGGCGCGCCCAAATTGGCTGCGTTTGGCATAGTCATGCGTCTGCTGGTCGAAGGGATGTTGCCACTGGCTTTTGATTGGCAACAAATGCTGCTGGTGTTATCGATTGGTTCGCTGGTGGTTGGTAACTTGGTGGCGATTGCGCAGACAAATTTCAAACGCATGTTGGGGTATTCAACGATTTCGCAAATGGGCTTTGTTTTGTTGGGTCTTATGTCTGGCGTAGTGAATGGTGACGCTTTGTCGTTTGCAGCCAATGCGTACAGTTCAGCCATGTTCTATGTGGTCACCTATGTGCTGACTACATTGGCCAGTTTCGGTGTTTTGCTGTTGTTGTCACAGGAAGGCTTTGAGAGCGAAGAAATTGCGGACTTGGCAGGGCTCAACCAACGCAGTCCTCTTTATGCTGGTGTGATGGCTGTTTGTTTGCTGTCTCTGGCCGGTATTCCGCCTTTGGTCGGCTTTTATGCAAAACTTGCAGTGCTGCAGGCCTTGATAGCGTCTGGTCAGAATATTCATTTGGCGATCGCAGTTTTTGCGGTGCTCATGTCTCTGATAGGCGCGTTCTACTACCTGCGAGTGATCAAGGTGATGTATTTTGACAGTCCAATTACCGCTAGCAGTGTGGTAGCGCCGTTGGATGTCCGCATTGTTCTGTGCTTGAATGGTGCCTTGATACTGGGATTGGGTCTGTTGCCTGGTGGACTGTTGGCGCTGTGTGGAAACGCTGTTCGGCGGATGCTGGGTACTTGACTCGCAATATACCCGCTGAATACGAAATCGTGCCTCCGTGCTTTAGGGTATGAGCGTGTTGAGTGAAGTCTCCGTGTTGCTGGACTTGACATGACCGATCGTCATTTGATTGAGACACAGCAATCCAGCCAAGTGGTTTTCAAAGGCCGCTTTCTTCACGCTTTTCAGGATACCGTTGAACTTCCAGATGGCAGTTCAACGGTTCGGGAATACGTTGTTCATCCAGGCGCGGTCATGGTCATACCATTGTTGCAGATCGAAGATGGCAGCCTGCGGGTCGTGTTAGAACGACAGTTTCGATACCCTGTTGATCGCGTGATGGTCGAGTTTCCTGCTGGTAAGTTGGATGCCGGTGAGGTTTCTTTCGCGTGCGCCAAAAGAGAACTGCAGGAAGAAACAGGCTACTACGCAGCCGAATGGGCGCGGGCAGGGCAGATGCACCCGGTCATTGCATACTCCACCGAATTCATTGACATTTGGTTTGCCAGAGGCTTGGTTTGTGGGCAGCGTCATCTTGATGCTGGCGAATTTCTCGACGTCATCACGGCTTCGCCTTCCGAGTTATTGCAATGGTGCAGCGATGGCCGTGTTACCGATGCCAAGACTCTAGTGGGTGCACTGTGGCTGCAAAATGTGTTGAATGGCGTCTGGAATCTCAATTGGCAGTCCGCTGACGCAGTTGGCGGCTGATGGGGCGTAATCGTGAAAGTGCTCAACCTCCTTTGTGCGCAGGGGCACACCTTCGAAGGGTGGTTTGCCTCAGAAACTGAATTTGTTGCTCAGAATCAGGCTTTACAGATATTGTGTCCTGCCTGTGGCGACCCATCGGTGACCAAACAGGTGAGTGCTCCGCGTTTCATGCGGTCCGGGCGTGGGGAACGTTTGCATGGAAAACAAGAGCAACCAGTGCCTACCATCGGCGTATCGGACGTTACGTCCGTTTGGTTTGCGATGGCCCGCCACGTGCTCGCGCACACCGCGGATGTTGGTGATCGTTTCGCCGAAGAAGCACGGAAAATCCATTACGGTGAAACGCCAATTCGCGGTATACGTGGTACCGCTACCCGTGAAGAGACACTGACTTTGTTAGAGGACGGGATTTACGTTTTGCCTTTTTCTTTGCCACAGGCGTTGAAAGAGCCAATGCAATGAATACTGGGAGCTGATGGGCACAATGTTCCCTGTGAATGGCCGATTTGCGCAGGGTTTTAGGCGTTAAATTGCAGCGCTGCCAGTCCGGCATACATGCCACCCCGTGCGACCAGCTCCGCGTGGGTCCCCTGTTCCACCAGTTTTCCATGATCCAGCACCAAAATCCGGTCTGCTTTTTGCACGGTCGCGAGCCGGTGGGCGATCACCAGAGTTGTGCGGTTTTGCATGGCAGACTCCAGGGCTGCTTGGACCATGCGCTCGCTCTCGGCATCCAAGGCACTCGTGGCCTCATCCAGTAATAGCAGCGGAGGATTTTTGAGTATGGCACGCGCGATGGCAATGCGCTGTCGCTGTCCACCGGACAGTCGCAGGCCGCGCTCGCCCAAAAATGTCTTGTACCCCTCGGGCAGAGCAGTGATGAACTCATGGGCAAACGCCGCTTGCGCAGCGGATATTACTTCTGCGTCTGTGGCTGTAGGCTTGCCGTACCGGATGTTTTCCAAGGCAGAGTTGGAGAAAATGACGGCATCCTGCGGCACGATGCCTATCCGCTGGCGCAGCGTATCCAAAGCCATTTTCTGCGTTGGTACGCCATCGACCATGATTTTGCCGCTGGTGGGGTCGTAGAACCGCAGGAGCAAATGAAATACGGTGCTCTTCCCCGCACCACTGGGGCCGACCAAGGCGATGGTCTGTCCTGGTTCGACAGTCATGGAAAAGTCTGACAACGCAGGCTGCAACGGGCGTGATGGGTAGTGAAACTGAATTGCTTCGAATTTGATAGCGCTTCCACCAGTGGGTGCGAGGGCTAGAGCCGGGTTTTCCGGTGAAACAATTGGTGACTTTGTGCCCAACAATTCCATCAGCCGCTCAGTGGCACCTGCAGCACGGAGCAAGTCGCCGTACACCTCCCCCAGAATGGCGAAGGCGCTCGCCAAAATGATGACGTAGAACACCGTTTGTCCGAGATGGCCTGCTGTTATTCGGCCTGCCATTACAGCCTGTGTTCCCTGGTACAGACCCCAAAGCAGCGCCGCAGAGGTTGCGATGATGATGAAGGCGACCAGCACTGAACGTGCCTTGGAGCGGCGTACGGCCGTCTCAAAGGCATTGTTGGTCGAGATATTGAAGCGTGCGGCTTCCCGTCCTTCGGCTGAATAGCTTTGCACGACCGGTATGGCATTGAGCACTTCGGCCGCGATGGAGCTGGAGTCAGCAATACGGTCCTGGCTTGCGCGGGACAGCTTGCGTACCCGGCGGCCAAACCATAGGCTGGGAATTACCACCAAAACCAGCACGCCCAGCACCTGAAACATCACCAACGGGTTGGTCCAGACCAAAATACCCAATGCTCCAATGCCCATGACCAGATTGCGCAGGCCCATGCTCAGCGACGAGCCCACTACGGTTTGTACCAGGGTCGTGTCGACCGTGAGACGCGACAATACTTCCCCGGTTTGGGTGGTTTCGAAGAATTCGGGGCTTTGCTTTAAAACGTGGCGGTACACCGCGTTGCGCAGGTCGGCGGTCACGCGTTCACCCAGCCAGCTCACCATGTAAAAACGTCCTGCGGAAAATACGCCAAGGGCGACAGCAACAAGAAACAGGGCGCCAAAGTGCTCCCGCAGCGCCATGACTTGTTGGCCCTTGTTCTCCACAACCAGTCCACCGTCGATCAGGCCACGCAGCGCCATAGGAAACGCCAATGTGGCCATTGCAGCCAAGACAAGGAACACAATAGCCAAACCAATGCGTCCACGGTAGGGGCGCAAAAAAGGGAGCAAACCTGAAAGCGATTTGGGATTTTGGGACTTTTTGCGTTCGTTAGGGGTAGTGGTATTGGGCATATTGGGCAATAGATGGGCGGGTTCTCAACAAAAACAACCAGGCAAGCTAATTTAGATCAATTTGTGGTTTTGCTGGTTCTGCTATCCTTGAGCAGCGGAGTGGTCAACCACTGATACCTTAGTCCCGTTGAGGGATTGCGGCTCATCCGCGAGAGCTTTCCCCCAAATTAACCGAAGAGGAATAGAAATGAAACGTATTATTCTGGCTGTATTGTCTGCTGCTGCCACTTTGGCTATGACCAGCCCAGCGTTTGCCGACGAGGCGCTCGCGAAATCCAAGAATTGCATGGCGTGCCATTCCATTGACAAGAAAGTTGTGGGCCCAGCTTACAAGGACGTCGCCAAGAAGTATGCAGGCGATGCCAAGGCTGCCGACATGTTGGCCACCAAGGTCATCAAGGGTGGTTCTGGAGTCTGGGGTCCTGTACCCATGCCTGCTAACGCACAAGTCAATGAAGCTGACGCCAAGAAGTTGGTTGCCTGGATTTTGTCGCTCAAGTAAGCGTTCGAACTCAAAAAACCCGCTTTATGCGGGTTTTTTTGTTTCACGGTGGGTTTTCGGTGCCGTATTGACCACGGCTTACAATTTGGCGTTCCGTACCCAACCGCCCACCACTGAGAAAACCCATGGAAGTAGATGAGTTCAATATTCCGCGTTTCCTTGCCGTGCTGCCGCTGTTTAGCGATTTGTCGCCATTGGAGTTGAGCCGGGCTGCGCAAGGGTGCCAGGTTCTGCGCTTGGCGCGGGGCGACGTCATTTTCCGGTTCGGAGAGCCCTGCGAAGAGTTCCATGTCGTGATTTCAGGGCAAGTGAAACTGTTTGCCATTTCTCCTGCGGGGCATGAAAAAGTGATTGAGCTGGTTGGTCCAGGGCAGAGTTTTGCAGAAGCACTGATGTTTACCGGAAAAGCCTACATCCTGAATGCAGAGGCTTTGTCTTCCACGTTACTGCTTAAAGTGAGCAAGCGCGCCATTGTTGCGGAAATTGAACGAGATCCGCGTTTTTCCATGAAGATGCTGGCGGGTATCTCGCGTCGCCTGCATGGTTTGGTGCATGACATTGAGTCGGGCGCATTGCACAGCGGTATGCAGCGCGTCATTGGGTATTTGTTACGAGACAACGAAGTCCAGGATTGCGCGAGCCGTGAGGTCATAACGGTGTCCTTGCCGGTTACCAAGGCGACCATTGCTTCCCGGCTGTCACTAACACCAGAGTATTTTTCCAAGGTACTGCGTGAACTGGAAGAAGAAAAACTGATTGAAATTGACAAACGTGACATTCGCATCATTGATGCGCCTCGGCTGGCGCGATACGGCGTGCACTAATTTTTAGTGCGTCGTACGTTTTGCGGGAGCTGGGCGCGAATGGAGTCTTGAGGAATTTCCGCAACTTTGCGGCGAATGTTCAGGTTGATGACCTGAATCAGCGGATGGCCCGGCGCTTGTTTGCCTTCTACCGAGTAGGGCGCAGTCAGTACATTTACGCCTGACGACTCTATCTGGATCACCTCTAACGGTTCTTCCAATAGAGTGCGGCGGATGCCCAAAAATCCCGGTTTGGCTATGGACTCACCCATCCTGTAGTCGTGCACGTAACCATCATGGATGGGTTCGGCATTTGCGTCATAGCTGATTTCCCATAGTTCCGGGATGTCCTTCTGGCCGACGATGAAGCTTTTACGAAGCCGATTGTCTTTGATTGAGTTAATTTGAGACGCATGCTTTCCGTCCAGGGTTGTTGATAGGTGGCGGACTTTCAGCTGAAGGCCTCCATCAAACAACCATAGAGTTGGGGGGGTGTCCGTTGCAACTGCCAACCAGCACCCATCAGCGGACAGTGCCATGTAGGTAGCGGGTGCGGTTAACTGGCGACTAACGGCCGCTGGTAGTGTGTTGATGCTTTCATTCTGGTCGACAACCTGGACACATTCGTTATTCGAAGCGGCCCTTGCATAGGGCAATCGGAAGAAAAACAAGAACAACAAAGTCAGTATCAAAATGAGAAAACGCCAACCGGACAGGCGCAAAAGGCAACTGTGCGGTGGCGTTGAAGGACCAACTCTGCGATTGGCCTAGATGGTCGGCGTTGAAGCGATTGCTAACCCCATTGCCGACATGAAGATCAATACACGTCGTGCTGCGTGTTGTTGATGTTGAAGTGACCCGTTGGCGTAATGATGCGTGGGTCTTTGATAACCGCCTTGAGTTTCAGCGTCTTGTCATCGACAACGACAAGGGCCGATTCCTTGTTCTTGGCTGACCAGACGGCGAACCAGACTTCATCCCCATTCATGTTGAACTCAGGTTGTACAACCCGTTGCGCACCGCCGTCAGCTGCGAGACCAGCCCACTCTGCAATCGGAAGAACTGTGTAGCCCTTGTCGAGGTTGTTGATGTCGTAGACCGCGACCGATTGCGAAATCTTTGGATCGGGATTCAGAGGCGTGTCGGAGTACAGGTGCTTGGACTTGGGGTGGCTCTTGATAAACAGGGCACCACCGCCTTGGCCTTTGAGCGTTTGCACAACCTTGAATGCCTGTGCCTTGTGCTTCACCGGATCGGTACCAATGAGGGAGATTGTTTCATCACCCAGATGTCCGGTTGCCCAAACGGGGCCAAACTTCGGGTGAATAAAGTTGGCACCACGTCCGGGGTGTGGAATCTTGCCGACATCAACAATTGCAGCCAGCTTGTCTTCCTTCGCGTCAATCACGCCGACTTTGTTGCTTTGGTTGGCCGCGACCATGAAGTAGCGTTTGGTGGAATCCCAGCCGCCATCATGCAGGAACCGAGCAGAGCCCAGTTCCGTGATTTTGAGTGCGTTCACGTCCGAGTAGTTGACCATCAGGGTTTTGCCGGTTTCCTTCACATTCACGATGAACTCGGGCTTGAAGTGAGATGCCACGATGGAAGCTACGCGTGGCTCAGGGTGGTATTCCTGTGTGTCAACGGTCATGCCACGGGTCGCCACGATCTTGAGTGGTTCAAGTGTGTCACCTTTCATGATGGCAAATTGGGGCGGCCAGTAGGCGCCGGCAATGACGAGCTTGTCGGTGAAGTCACCTTCCTTGCCCTTGTACTTGGACGTATCCACTGAACGGGCTTCCAGACCAATGCGGATTTCTGCGACGTTGTCGGGCTTGGGCATCCACATGTCGATCATGTTGACACGGCCATCGCGTCCAATGACGTAGAGGTAGCGTCCCGACGCGGATGTGCGGGAAATGTGCACGGCGTAACCGGTTTTTATGATGTTGATGATCTGCTTGGTGTCGCCATCGATCAAGGCAATTTCACCCGTGTCACGCAGCGTGGTCGAGAAGATGTTGCCAATGTTGTAATTGTTCATCTTCTTGGTGGGCCGATCCTTGGGCTGCACCGCAACTTTCCAGGTCGATTTCATGTCGGCCATGCTCCACTCGGGAGGCTGAGGCGGCTCGTGCTGAACGTAGCGCGCCATCATGTCAACCTGTGCTTCGGTTAACTCACCGGATGTTTGCCAGTTGGGCATGCCTGCAGGCGATCCGTAAGCAATAAATACCTTGAGGTAGTCGGTACCCTTGGCCACCGTGATGTCGGGGGTCAGTGGTTTGCCAGTTGCGCCCTTGCGCAACACGCCATGGCAGCCTGCACAGCGTTCGAAGTAAATTTTGCGCGCCGCATCAAACTCGGCGACGGTCATGGTTGGTGCCTTCGGGTTAATGCTGTGCACCATGGGTACATCACCGACGGGAGACGAATCACCAGCTTGGTAAGCCTTTTCAGCTGGCGCAACCGGTGCGGTCGGTGCCTGTGCTTGAGCGGACAAGGCCATGCTGGTGAGCAATACAGCAGCGACACTCTTTAATCTCAAATGCTTCATGGTGACTTTCTTGGTGTTATGGCCCCAATGGGCGCCCGGTTAGTGTTGAAAGAGAACAAGACAATGGTCTCGCAAAGTGGTTGCCGGAACATTGATCTGGATCAATTTGAACTCAGAATGCAGGTAACGTGGTTAAAGTGCTGCTGAATACAATTGACCATCGTCATTTTTTGAAACTAAAAAGAGTGTTTACATCCCATCCGTTACCGACTTTGCGCCTGAAACCTGTTGCCATGCTGGTTGCGTTCGCTTGCTCCACCACTTTCGGTGCCCATGCAGAAAGCCCATCAACAAGCCTGAATCAGGTGGTTGTCAGCGGGGCCCGCAGTGAGCAATTGCGCGACGACTTGCCCATGTCCATCGATGTTCTGACAGACAGTGACCTGTTAGACAAGCAAGTTGGCAACATCAAAGACTTGGTTAAAGACTATCCGAATGTGTCGGTGAAGCGCGCTCCGGCACGCTTCACGGTCACCGGTGCAGGCAATTCAACCGGGCGTGATGGCAACGCGGGCTTCAACATACGCGGTATCGGTGGCAACCGGGTGCTCATGCTGATTGACGGTACGCGGGTGCCTAGCAGCTACGTTAATGGCAACAACGCTTTTGGACGGGATGCTCTCTCGCTTGATCTCGTCAAGCGGGTCGAACTGGTACGCGGCCCCAGCTCTGTTCTGTATGGTTCGGACGGTCTGGCAGGGCTGGTCAACTTCATTACTTTCGAACCGGCTGACTTTCTGAGAAGTGCAGGGCCTGGCAACGGTGTGTTGGCGGGTCGCCTGGCCACCAACTGGAGCGGTGATGATCAGGGGTTGAATGTTGCGGCGACCGTTGCCGGGCGTGCGAGCGACGCGGTGCAATGGCTGATTACCGGTTCCGTGCACAAGGCCCAAGCCCTGGACAATATGGGTAGCAATGATGCCCCCAATATAACCCGTACACGCCCCAATCCACAGACCGACCGGGGTGACTCGCTGTTGGGCAAAGTGGTGCTGCGTCCGACTGCCACGCAAAAGCACGTTCTGACCCTGGAGCATGTTGGCAAGTCCAGCGATACCGAGTTGCTGTCCAGCCGTGCCGCAGTGCTACCGCCGCCAACTACGACCGCGACCAAAGCGCTGGTTGCCGGAGAAACCGATGCTGACACTTCGCGTCGGGATCGTTTCACCTGGGATAGTCGCTATGTGCTTTCGTCTCCCTGGGCAGACCAGTTGCAAACGGTGGTGAGCCTGCAGAACTCCGACGCGCAGGACAACGGCCGCACGATGCGCAACGATGCCGGCGTGCGCGTACGTGACACCAGCTACGGTGAGCATATTTGGCAGGCCAATGTGCAGGCGAGCAAGTCCGTGAATCTTTCAGACCAGTGGGCACAAAAGCTTACCTACGGGTTGGATTTGGCGAGTACCACCGTAACCAGCTGGTTTGGTGGTTTTGACCCCGCTCCCTTGGCCGCTTATGTACCCAAAAAGTACTTTCCTGATTCGCGTGACAGCAGCGCTGCGTTGTATGGACAAAGTGAAATTACGAATGACCGTTGGAGCATTACGCCGGGTCTGCGATTTGAGCGATTTGCGGTAGACGTCATTAGCCAGGACGGTTTTGCGCCGCCCGCCACCAAACCGGGCGTCTCCATGTCTGGTGTCAACACATCGCCTAAGCTGGGAGCCCTTTACCGTGTGTCACCCACCTGGTCGGTTTACGGCAATTTCGCCAGTGGCTTTCGCGCCCCCAACGCAGCCCAACTCAACGGCTTCATTGACCCCACTCCTGGTGTCAATGCCCGCTTGCTGCCCAACCCGGACCTGAAACCTGAGACCAGCAAGAATGTCGAACTCGGCTTGCGCACGCGCCTGCAGCGTCTGAGCCTGGATGTTGCCGCCTTCACTGGCGACTACCGGGAACTGATCGTGGACAAGAAGTTCCTGAATGGCACCAACACCGCATTGGACCCCAATGTGTTCCAGACCGTTAACGTTGACAACGCCACTATCTGGGGCTTTGAATTCAAGGGCAATATGGATTGGGGGCAGGTGGGTGCTGGCCGCTTGAGTACGCCTTTTGCCTATGGCATGACCCGCGGGCGGGATAACGCCACTGGGCTGCCGCTGAATTCCATTGATCCCGCCATGCTGGCAATGGGGTTGAACTACGATGCTGCCGCCTGGTCCGTGCGCATGGACCTGCGCTATCGCGCTGCCAAAGATGCCAGCGATGTGGACCTCACCGCCGGGCTCAAGGCCGGTAGTACCCAGTTCACCAATGTGCCTTCTGCGACCACGTTGGATGTTACTGGCCAGTGGCGTGTCCGCAAGGACTTGCGTGTGACTGCGGGAATCGTCAACCTGACCGATGCCAAGTACTGGCTCTGGTCGGATGTGCAGGGGCTGACCACCGCCAATGCCACAACCCAGGCCGATGCCTATACCCAGCCGGGGCGGCATGTGAACCTGTCTGTGGTAATGGATTTCTGATGACAAGCGATTACATGCGCATTGGGGCCGCGTACCCGGTCATTTCTAGGTAGCCGCGCCCCACCAGGCGCTGCTGACTGTCCCGGACCTCGCTCAGGCCTTCCCAATAGATGGCGCCGGTTGAGGCGCGGCTGTCGAGCTCCTGGTTGTCGAGCAGCGCGCGGACCGTGTAAGTGCCGGATGGCGTGCGCACAGCCCACTCGACCGGGTAGGTGGATTGGCTCAAGGGGCTCGTCCAGGTGCGCGCGGGACTGAATACGACATCGCCCCGTTGGAAGGTGTGCAATGCGGTTTGAGTGCGGAATGAGCCACCGTCCCACAGGGCTGCGCCGCGCCGGTCGCGCAACTGAAACGCCGTGAGCGCGCTTCCGTCAAACAGGTTGATGCCGATCCAGTCCCAACCTACCGCGTCCGGATGCAGCATTTCCTGGCTCCATTCGTGGTCCAGCCAGGCGGTGCTGCCCGGCTCCACCACAAGCTGCTTCCCGTGCAGCTCCAGTGCACCTTGCACCTGCATGTGGGGCAGGCTGTAGTAGTAGCTGGTTTGCGCCGCATCAGGCCCTTTGCGTGACAGGCCTTGATCGCCTTGCAGCAGCACGGGCTGTGTCGGTGTCAATGTCAGCGCGAGCGAGAAATCGGCGCAGCGCAAATTAGCCTGCAGAACCTGGTTCTGTTCCACAAGCGACCAGTCTTGTAGGGTAATGGCAGTGTGGGTAGAGTCTGCCCATGCTGTGTCTGTGGGGCTGTTGCCCGGCGCACGACCGCTTGAGCGCGCCATGCGTTGGTCGTGCCAGTGTTTTCGCCCTCGGATGTTGGTGATGGCCGCGTGCGCAAAGATCAGTTGGCGGGCTGCCAGGCCGGACCGCATGCCCTGGGTCTTGGGGATACGGCTGCGAAAGAATGTGAGCTGGAAGCCGTAGGCGGCTGTTTGACCGCCCGCGTTGGCCCAACCAGTGACATACCACCATTCGGTTGAAAAATCCGGGTGGGCGCCGCCATCCCGGGGAAACGCCAGCAGTGGGCCTGCGCTTGCCATGGCCGGGCAGCCCAAAGACAGGCTGGTCCAGATTCCCGCGCTCAACACTTTGCGGCGTGTGGGAGCGGGAAATACGGGCTTCACTGGGTGCGGCCCGCCGCGATAGACCGTGCCACGCGTTGTTCTGCGGCTGTGCATTCGCCCAGGTTGGAGGTCACCCATTCGGCGCAGTGGTAATTGGGCAAGTAGCGCTCGCCGGCATCGCATAGCAGCGAGAGGATGGAGCCTTGTTCGCCGGCTTGCAGCATCTCCTGCGCAAGTGTCAACATTCCGATGAAATTGGTTCCGGTGGACGGGCCCACCTTGCGCCCCAGCATGTGCGACAGCGCGCGCATGGCCGCTACAGAGTCCACATTGGGCACTTCCAGCATGCGGTCAACCAAGGTGCGGATAAAGCTGGCCTCAACCCGTGGCCGGCCAATACCCTCAATGCGGGAGCCTTCGCCGGTGATGGAGGCATCTCCCGTGCGATGGTAGGCGCCAAAAACCGAACCCGTGGGGTCCGGCACGCACACCTGCGTGGCGTATTGCTGGTAACGGATGTAGCGACCCACGGTGGCGCTGGTGCCACCGGTACCCGCGCCCACCACTACCCAGCGCGGAATGGGGTGGCGCTCACGCGCCATTTGGCTGAACATGCTCTGGGCAATGTTGTTGTTGCCGCGCCAGTCGGTGGCGCGTTCGGCGTACGTGAACTGGTCCATGTAGTGGCCACCGGTCTGCTGCGCCAATGCCTGGGCTTGGGCGTAGACCTCAGTGGCGTTGTCCACCAGGTGGCATTGGCCGCCATAGAACGCAATCTGTGCAATCTTCTCGGGGGAGGTGCTGCGCGTCATCACGGCAATAAATGGCAGGCCGAGCAGGCGGGCAAAGTACGCCTCGCTGACCGCTGTGGAGCCACTGGAGGCTTCCACAATGGTGGATCCCTCTTGCACCCAGCCATTGCACAACGCGTACAAAAACAGTGAACGTGCCAGCCTGTGCTTGAGGCTGCCAGTGGGGTGGGTAGATTCGTCCTTCAGGTAAAAGTCGATACCGTGCTGTGCAAATTCGGGCAACGGCAGGGGAATGAGGTGCGTATCGGCGCTGCGCAAGTAGTCGGCTTCAATCAGGCCAATCGAGCGGCTGAGCCAGCTGGTGGGGTTGGTCACAGTGTGCATTTTTGTATTCTGTCCTTGGGGCAGTGGCTCGCAACTTTACAAGATTTAACTTTACGTCAAGCCACCGACACTTCGTGGGGTCACAATACATACGTGACCCATACCAACAAGGTTGCCGGATGACCATCAAAATGCCGGATACCCCGTCTACGCGATCTGTGTGGTTGTGTCGCAGTGGTGCGATCGTATTGTCCCTGGTGGTGAGCGCTTGCGCGTCGCCCATTCATCAGGCTGGCGAATTACCCCAGACCCCAGTGCCTAACGCGTGGAACGCGATTACTGCGCAGAGCGCTGCCACCATGAATCTGGCCAATTGGTGGCAACGGTTCAATGATCCAGTTCTCACGCAACTCGTGGCGCAGGCCTTGCAGTCCAACACCGACGTGCGCGCTGCGCAAGCAGCGCTGAAACAGGCACGCGCCTTGCGGGATGGCAAGGCAGCCGGTCTGCGCCCCTCGGTCAACGCGTCCGCTTCAGCCCAGCGCAGCCAGCCGGGTAGTAGCGACGCGACCAGCACCTTCCAGGCCGGCTTTGACGCCAGTTGGGAGCCCGATATCTTTGGCGGCCAGCGCAGTGCCTTGGGTGCGGCCGAATCGGATGCCATGGCCTCCCAATCCAGTCTCGCCCAGGTCCAGGTGTCCATGGCCGCAGAGGTGGCGGTGACCTACATGGACCTGCGCGGACTACAGGCGCGCCTGGCCATTGCGCGGCGCAACCTGGCGGCCCAGACGGAAACACTGCAAATCGCCCGCTGGCGCGCCCAGGCCGGGCTTGCATCCTCACTGGATGTGGAGCAAGCGGTGGCGGCCAGTGAGCAAACTGCCGCCCAGATCCCGACGCTGGCCAGCAACCTCGCCCAAGACCAGAGCAGTTTGGCGGTACTCACAGGCCAGGCACCGGGCGCCTTGAATACTCTGCTGCAGGGCAACGCCGACGGCAAGCCAGCCATTCCCCAGGCGCCCGACTCTATGGCCCTGGCGATTCCCGCAGAAACCCTGCGCCAACGCCCTGATGTGCGTGCGGCTGAGTACAGGGTGCAGGCCGCATTGGACCGCGTCAATCAGGCAGATGCCGCGCGTTACCCCAGTTTCCAGATTTCGGGCTCACTCGGTCTGCGGGCCTTGACGCTGGGCGCATTGACCGATGGTGCATCCGTGCTTCGCAATCTGCTGGCCGGCGTCTCAGTGCCTTTGCTGGACGGCGGCGCGGCGCGCGCCCAAGTACAAGCACAAGAAGCAGCACTGGAGCAGACGCGGGTGGCCTACGAGGCTACCGTCCTTACTGCTCTGAAAGACGTGGAAGATGCACTGGTCTCGCTGCAAAGCGATCAGGAGCGCCTGCAACGGTTGAAGACTGCCGCTACGGCCGCGGCCAATGCCGACCTGCTGGCCAGCCAGCGATATGCCAGCGGTCTGATCGATTTCCGAACCGTGTTGGACACCCAGCGCACCCTGCTGTCCACCCAGGACAGCGTGCAAGCCACCCAAGCCAACCTGAGTGCGGACTATGTGCGCCTCTATAAAGCCCTGGGGGGCGGCTGGTTGCCAGAATCTGAGACTGCGACGCCATGACCACACCTACTCCTACCCCTTCCGTCGAAACCCAAACAACCGTGACAACGGCTGACCTAAAGGCGCTGTTGGGTGACGCCAGTGCTGTGCGGCCCTGGTGGCAACGCCCCAGTCTGTGGGGTGGCGTGCTGCTTGTGCTGGCCGTGGCCGCAGGGCTCTGGTATTGGCAGATGCACAAGGCCAGCAGTGCACAGCCCAGTTACGTGACTGAACCGGTGCAAAAGGGCAACCTGACCCTGACCGTCGCAGCCAACGGCACGCTGCAACCCACGCGTGCAGTGAACATTGGCAGTGAGCTCTCGGGCACGGTCACGCGGGTATTTGTCGATGTGAACGATCGGGTCAAGAAAGGACAAATCCTGGTTGAGCTCGACACCTCCAAGTTGTCAGACCAGGTGTTGCGTTCGCGTGCTGCACTGGTTGCCGCGCAGGCACAGCAGGCCCTGAGCACGGCCACGGTCAAGGAGGCACGGGCCACCCTGGCCCGCTTTGAAGAAGTGGCGAAGCTCTCCGGCGGCAAGGTGCCATCGGCCACCGAACTCGACACCGCGCACGCGACCGCCGACCGTGCCGTGGCCGCCGATGACAGCGCCCGTGCCAACGTAACGCAAGCGCGGGCCACCCTGTCTACTGACGAGACCAACCTGTCCAAGGCGTCCATCCGGTCCCCCATTGACGGTGTGGTGCTGTCACGCACGGTGGACCCTGGCAATGCTGTCGCGGCGTCGTTGCAGGCCGTAACGCTGTTTTCCATTGCAGAAGACATTGCGCGCTTGCGGCTGGAAGTGAGCGTGGACGAAGCCGATGTGGGCTCGGTCCAGGTTGGGCAGAAAGCCAGCTTCACCGTCAGTGCCTACCCGTCGCGCCGCTACCCGGCCAAGATCACCCGCGTAGCCTTTGGTTCCACCAAGACCGACAACGTGGTGACTTACACCACCTACCTGGACGTAGACAACTCCGACCTGAGCCTGCGCCCGGGTATGACGGCCTCATCCACCATTGTCTCTACCGAACGCAACGGCGTGTTGCTGGTGCCCAATACCGCCCTGCGTTTTTCGCCCACGACGGCTGCTGCGGCTGCAGCGACACCTGCCTCCGACAGTGGTGGCGTGGTGTCCAAACTGCTGCCGCGCATGCCGCGCGGCGGCGGGCGCAAGTCCGCCACCGGCAACGGGCCGGTTGCCAAGCAGGTCTGGACGCTTAAGAACGGTCAGGCCGTGGCAGTGTCCGTCAAGGCCGGCATCAGCGATGGACGCATGACCGAAGTCACGGGCGAAGGCTTGCAAGAGGGCATGGCGGTCATCACCGACCAGCGTGCAGCCGGAGCGGCCCAGTGAGTCAACCTGTGAGCCAACCGCTGATTCGCCTGCGGGGCATCACCAAGGTCTATGGTCAGGGCGCGACAGCCCTGCAGGCGCTCAAGGGCGTAGACTTGGACATTGAGGCGGGTGAATTTGTGGCCATCATGGGCCCCAGCGGTTCGGGCAAGTCCACCGCCATGAACACGCTGGGCGGTTTGGATACACCCACCAGTGGCGAATACCTGTTTCAGGGGTTGCACGTTGAGACACTTACCCGCGACCAGCGCGCCATGTTGCGCAGGCGCTATCTGGGCTTTGTGTTCCAGGGCTTTAATCTGCTGGCACGCACATCGGCCCAGGAAAATGTGGAGTTACCCCTGCTGTACCGGGGTGAGCCCGCAGCGGCCCGGCATGCTGCGGCAGCAGCAGCCCTGGATTCGGTTGGACTCAAAGGCTGGGAACACCATACGCCTGCAGAATTGTCGGGCGGGCAGCAGCAGCGGGTGGCCATTGCCCGCGCCATCGTGACCCAGCCGGCGGTGCTGTTGGCCGATGAGCCAACCGGCAACCTGGACACCCATCGCAGCCGCGAGATCATGGACCTGCTTTGGCGCTTGAACGTGGACCATGGCATAACCGTGCTGATGGTCACCCACGAGTCCGACATGGCGGCCTACGCCAAGCGCATCGTGCGCTTTGTGGACGGCGTGATCGCCAGTGACGAACGCAATCCCCATCCCGTGGGCGAATTGGCCGAGCAGGTGCACTGATGTTGCTCAATACCCTTTTATTGGCCCTGCGTTCCATCCGGCGCAACCTGATGCGCTCGTTTCTCACCATTTTGGGCATTGTGATCGGGGTCAGTGCCGTGATCACCATGGTGACCCTGGGCAATGGCGCCACCCTAGCGGTGCAGAACCAGATTTCCAGCCTGGGCACCAATTTGTTGCAAGTGCGCCCCGGCCAGCGCATGGGACCGGGTGGCGGCGGCAGTGCCGTGGCGTTCAAGGAATCCGATGGCGAAGCCATTGCCACCCAGATTGGCGGCGTAGCAGCGGTCGCGCCCGAAGCCCGCTCAGGCGCCACCCTGGTGGCCAATGGCCGAAACTGGTCCAGCAGTGTCATTGGCAGCACCAACGACTGGCTGATCACCGGCAACTGGACCATTGCCAGTGGCCGGGAGTTTTCTGATGACGAGGTCCGCGCGGGCGCTGCCGTCTGCCTGATCGGTGAGACCGTGCGCCGCGAGTTGTATGCCACGCAGACCGCGATGGGCGCGCAACTGCGGGTCAAGCAAATTTCCTGTGAAATCATTGGTGTGCTGGCCTCCAAGGGGCAGGGCGCCTTTGGCAACGACCAGGACGATCTGGTGCTGATGCCGATCAAGACACTGCAACGTCGCATTACTGGAAATATTCGTGTCAACACGTTGCTGGTGTCCATGCAGGATGGCAGCGATAGCGCTCGCGTAACTGCTGGCATCACCCAGTTGCTGCGCGAGCGCCGCAAATTGGCCAGCACCGATGAGGACAACTTCAACGTGCTCGACACCAAACAGTTGGCCGACACGCTGTCGGGCACCACCAAAGTTATGACCATGCTGCTGGGCGCAGTGGCTGCGGTGAGCTTGCTGGTGGGCGGCATTGGCATCATGAACATCATGCTGGTTAGCGTGACCGAGCGCACGCGCGAGATTGGTCTGCGCCTGGCCATTGGCGCCCTGGAGCGCGAGGTGCTGCTGCAGTTCTTGATTGAGGCGGTGGTGCTGGCCGCGTTGGGCGGGCTGGTAGGCATTGTGCTGGCCACGATAGCGTCTATCGGGCTGGCGCAGCTGATGTCTGTGCCCTACACCTTCAACCTGTCGGTGAATGTGATGTCGTTTGTGTTCTCGGCCTTCATTGGCGTGCTTTTTGGCTACTTTCCAGCCCGACGCGCCGCGCGGATGGACCCGATCGAGGCGTTGCGGCACGAGTGATATGCTATTAAATACGTAGCATACTGTGTTTATTTCACTAGGGCTAGCGGCCAATTTCTTATAAAGGGCGTATCAGCCCTCGCAGCGAATTGTCCCACGCGTAACCGGGAAACAAAGTGTTGAGTTCTGCATCCGTCAATCCGTGGACATGGCGCAGAACCTGGGCAAACACGCCACGAAAATCATTGTGCACGGGCAGGTCGCGCTTGTCGTGTAGCTGCTCGGCGGCAAGCCCTTCCCATCCGCCGTGCCAGCGCCCGCCCTGCACCCGGTTTCCCATCAGCCACATGGCGTTGCCGTGGCCATGGTCGGTGCCGCGGGTTCCGTTCTCTGCGCTGGTGCGGCCAAATTCGCTGCACACCATCACCACATCGTTGGGTTGGGCAAAGTCCCTGCGCAGCTGCACCAGGGTTCGGGCCAAATCACCCAGGTTGTTGGCCAGCGTACCAGTGACGTTGCCCTGGTTGGCGTGGGTGTCCCAGCCGCCCGCTGACAAAAATCCCAGGCGCAAATTGCGCTCACGGCGCATCAGCGTTCCCAGGTGTTGCGCATCCAGTAGCAGCCCCTTTGCCGGTCCGGCACCGTTATTGGCGGCCGCCATTTCTTTGCTGTCCATGCCAGGGGCGCCCATGGTGGTGTTGGTGTCGTTGGTGAGTGTTTGGGCGGTTTGCATGCGGCTGTCTGCACCGGCGCGAAACGTTTGGGACAAAGTATCTTGACCGCCATACAGTTTTAGTACGGCATCGCGGGTGCGCTCGTTGCCCAGCGCGCCCTGTTGCGTTGCCGCGTTTCCTTTGGGGACCAGCTGAATCGGATTGGCACCGGCCAGAATCAGGGGGTTGGCTTCTCCCACACCAATGGCCTTGCTGTCCTTGCGCAGGCCGGCCAGGGTGTTCATCCAGCCTACCGATCCACTGCTCTTGCCGGGGGTTCCGGTCTCCCAGTGGTGCTGGGCATCAAAGTGGGAGCGCGTGGCGTCTGGGTTCCCTGCGCACGGGATGACGCTCAACACACCGTCTTTCCACAACGGCAGCAAATTGGCCATGGCGGGGTGCAAGCCGAAGGTGGTGTCCAGCGCAATGGTTGTTTGCGTCGTCCCATCGGGCGGTGCAATCGCAATGGACGGGCGCATGCTGGCGTAGTGGGGGTCACCGTACGGAACAAAGGCCGACAGGCCATCGTAGGCGCCCCGCAGGAAGACAACGATCAGACGTGCGTCCTTGTTGACTGCGACGCTGTCCTGTGCCCACAGCAGGGGAGCAGCCCACGCGGTGGAGCACCCGACCAAGGTTTGTACGGCGCGGCGGCGGCTGATTTTGAAGGGTGTCATGGCCATGTCCTTTGCTATTTGTACATAAAGTCCGGGCTGGCCATGGCCAGCCCGGCCCGTAAACCGGGGCTCTCCTGCGCAAGGGTTTGACGGGTTGCGGAGCTTAAAAACGGGGTTAAAAAATCGAGTTCGCTGGTCTGCCGTGCCAGTGCAATGGCGTAGTCGGCGCGCCGCGTCAGGGCCTCGGGCACGAGCCAGGTGGCGGCGTCGGTTTTGTAACCGTCGGGTGTTTGCCAGCCATGCATTGGTTGGCCCGCATTGGCCAGAAAGCCCAGGCTTAGCACCCAATGGCGGCGCTCGGTTGCGCCATTGGTGGCGGCCAGCGCCGAGCAGGCGAAGTCCATCGGTGTCTTGAAGAGGCGATTTTCGGGGGCCCAGAAGTCGGCAGAACCCAGCAGCGTTTGCATGACCTGGCGCATGTCACCGCCTGTGTCCAGGAAGGTTCGGTGCAGGCTGTTCAGCAGCGCTTGGGATGGCTGGTCTGCTACAAAAAATTGGGCCAGGCGCAAGGTGACGCGCTGGGCGGTTTTGGGGTGGCGGGCCAACATGCGTATGGCATCTTCGCCTTCGTGTTCACCAGGCGCTGCGAAGGCGTTGGGAAAGCGCCGCCCCATCACCAATTTGCTGCCGGTGTCATGCAGCCGTCCTGCAAATCGAAACCCATTACTCCCTTGGGGGGCAATGGTCCACCCGGTCAGCACCCTGGCAAGTTCGCGCACATCGTTCTGGGTGTAGCCGCCGTCCACGCCAAGCGTGTGCAACTCCATCAGTTCGCGGGCATAGTTTTCGTTCAAGCCGCGCGGTGTGTCGCCCGGCCCTGCGCGGGAGCCCTCGGCCACACTGCGCGCCTGATCCAGATACAGCAACATGGCAGGGTGGCGGGCGCTGGCCAGAAGCAGGTCTTCAAATTTTCCCAGCGCATGGGCGCGTGCGACGTTGACCACATAGTGCCCAACAAAGGGTCGGACCGCGCCTTTGCCAACAAACACATTCAGGTGGTTGAACCAGAACTCGGTCATGCGCGCCAGCAAGGGGTTTTCGGTGTCCGGCTGACTGCTGGCCATCAGGCGCCAGGCCGCTGCTTGCTGGGCAACGGTGCGGTTGAAATACAGCGGGTCAACAGGGCCCGAAAAATCCATGCGCGGGGTGGCCTGTGCTTCGGCTGCGGGCGCAGTCCCGGCCTTGATCTTTGCGCGCGCCTGGCGCTCGCGCTGCACGCCTTGGAACAACTCCGGCAGACTCGCGTTGAAACCTGCAAGGTCTGGTTCGATGTGGGGGGCGTTTTGGCTGGCTGCGTGTGCAATATCAATTTGTGCCAACGCCCAGGCCCGGGTGCTGGGCGCCGCCTGAACGTCGCTAACCCGTTGCGGCGTTGGCCCGTAGCCAACACGGGACGTGGCGCGCCAGATCTCGCTGGCGCTGGCCAGCGGCGGCTGGATTTGGGCAAACGCGCCTGGTAGCGCCACCGTGCCGGTAAAGCCACCCGTGCACACCAGCCATTTCAGTAGCGCACGACGGTCGGGATGCACCTTTGGTGCGGTGTCAGATGGGGTCATGGTGGGGTGTTGGTAAGGATGGATGGTCCTGAATTCAACGCCCATTCTGTGTGCGGTGCCTACTGATGTGCAGGGCCTTTACACAACTTTTACCAGTCTTCCTTGACCGCCAGCACCGCATCGCGCCCGGCCGCTGCCCGTCCGGCCAGCCATGCGCTGAGCGTGCCAGCAGCCACCACGGCTGCAGCCAGTGCCAGCAGGCGCAGCACGGGCACAGTTAGCTCCATGGTCCAGTGGAAACTTTGTGGGTTGACCACATGCACCAGTACCACCGCCACGGACAGGCCCAAGCCCACACCGGCCAGGGCACCCAGCGAGGTCCAGGCAAGGCCCTCAGCGGCCACCACGCGCAGCACCTGCCGGCGCGTTAGCCCCAGGTGCACCAGCAAGCCAAATTCTTTGCGCCGTGCCAGCACCTGGGCGCTGAACGACGCTGCCACGCCAAACAGCCCAATGCCGATGGCCACCGCCTGCAGCCAGTAGGTGACGGCAAAACTGCGATCAAAAATGCGCAAAGACGTGGCCCGGATCTCGCGGGCCGAGCCAAACTCCATCAGCCGTGCCGCGTTCCCGCCGGGCGTGCCAGCTTGGCGGTTGGCCAGGTCGCGCAATGCATGTTCCAGTGCGTTTACATCCACGCCTG
This sequence comes from Candidatus Aalborgicola defluviihabitans, assembly GCF_016705985.1. Taxonomy (NCBI): domain Bacteria; kingdom Pseudomonadati; phylum Pseudomonadota; class Betaproteobacteria; order Burkholderiales; family Comamonadaceae; genus Allorhodoferax (SeqCode); species Candidatus Aalborgicola defluviihabitans. Next base: position 491,472 of record NZ_JADJKN010000005.1, on the reverse strand, counting down.
GCTCCAGCCAAATCGCCAGGTCGTTGACGCGGTTGTCACCGCTCAGGCGCTGAAAATCTGCCAGATCCATGGCGATGGTGCCGAACTGGCGGGAGTAGTCGCGCCACACACCTGCTATGAAAAACGTAGTGGGTTGTGTAGATTCCACGAGGGCTAGAGCCCTAAAATGATCAGAAAGACTGGGGAGAGTCGTGCCGGGGCGGGCGCCATGCAGGTCCACCATGGCCTCGCTCACGTAGATGCCAATCTGGCCGGGTGGTATCGGCAGCGGCCCCACCGTCAAAGGCAGGCTGCTGCTGAGTGGCCCGGTCAGCGGGCGTGCAATCAGCACCACGGCGGGCAAGTTGGGGTCGGGCAGAAACTGCTGGTTGCGCTGTGGGCTCAGGCGCTGCACACCGGGCAGGCGTTGTGCTGCCTGCACAAAGGCGGGGTCGAAGTAGGCGGCATCCAGTGCGCTGGTATGGGTGGCCGTGCGCACATACAAATCGGCAGGCAAAACGGAATCCAGCCACTGTGTGACTGAATGCCGAAAGCTCGCCACCATCACGGTCAGCGCCACTGCCAGGCTGAGCGCCGCCACCACGCCGCTCACGGCTACTGCCGCACTGCCGCGCACCCGCCGCGCACGCTCCACTGCCAGCAGGGGCAGAGCGCGGTACGCCACCTGCGGTGCGATGCGGTCCAGCACCACGCCTACCAGCCAGGGCAGGCCGGCAATACCACCCACCAAGATCAGGCCCACGCTCACATAGGCTGCCAGCGGAATGCCGGCCACTGGTGGCAGCAGCGCCATCATGCCCCCAGCGAGCAACAAGGCCAGTGCCAGTACGCCGTGGTTGTGGTTGACCTGCGCGGTGCCCAGACCTTTGAGGGTTTGCGCCGGTGGCAAGCCCTGGGCCCAGCGCGCTGGCCACCAGGCGCCCACCAGTGCAGCCAGCACCCCCAATGCGGCAAAGGCCAGCGCAGCGGGCCAGCTCCATTGCAGCGCGGGCGCTGCGCCGGAAAAGAAACCGCCCCCCAGGTCCCCACCCAAGAGACGCAAAGCCAGCGCCGCCAAGCCGCCGCCCAATGCGATGCCCAGCACGCTGCCGACCAGTCCCAACACCAGGGCTTCCAGCAACACCAGTTGCAAGCGCTGGGTGGATGTCAGCCCCAGCACGCCCAACAGCGCAAGCTGGGGTGCACGCCGGCTCACACTCAAGGCCAGCACCGAAAACACCAGAAAGCCGCCTGTGAATAGCGCCACCAGCGCCAGCACGGTCAGGTTGACCCGGTAGGCCCGCGACAGGGTGGACATGCGGGTCAGCGCATCGCCCGGCTCCACCAAGCGAGCCTGGGCCGGCCAATCGGCGTTGGCCTGTAGGCTGCGCACAAAGGCCGCGCGGTCCACGCCGGCGCGCAGGCGCAGATCCACCCGCGTGATGCGGTTGTCTAGGTCAAAAAAATCTTGTACGGCGGCAATGTCCATCACCGCCAGTGGTGCCCCGCTGGCCCGCACCGAGCCGGCCACCTGCACAGCTGCCACTTGCATACCGCGTTGCAGTTGCAGCGTGTTGCCGGTTAGCCGGCTGCGGGCCGCGGCGTTGAGGAACACGGTGGCAGGCGCAAAAATGTCCAGCCGGTTGGCGCTGGTGTCGGGCAAGGGCAGCAGGTCGGGGCTGAGTTGCGCCACCTGCAAGGGGTCCACGCCCATGATGCGCAGCAAGACCCGTTGGGGTTGGTCCGCAGGCGCTGCTGTTGCGTTGGGCTGGGGCAGCAGGGCATAGGTGCTCAACTCCAGCACCGGGCTGGCCACTGCCACATCGGAGTGGTGGATCATGCGCGCCAGCAGGACTTCGTCCACGCCACCAGTCAGGCCGGCGCCGGCGCGCAGTTCCAGATCGGGCTGGCCACCCACCGAGCGCACCGCCTGCGCAAATTCATCCAGCGCCGATGCATTGATCAAATGCACCGAAAATGCCAGCGCCACGCCCAGCATGACCGACACCATGGCGGCAGCGTTGCGCCAGGGGTGGTGGCGCAGTTCTTGCCAGGAGAAGCTGCACAGCAGTGACGCAAGGGTTTTCATCGGTGAGACGGATTGTGCCCGGGCAACAGGTGGGGCCGTTAAAATTTGCGGCCACTCACACCACCGCATGTCACACCGTATCCCACACCGTCTTGCCCATTTGTTCACTGCTCTGGCATTGGCCTGCGGTGTCAGCCTGGCGTCTGCAGCCGAACTGCGGGTGTTGACCCATGCGTCGTTTGCGCTGCCGCAGGCACTGCTGACCCAGTTTGAAAAAGACGCCGGCGTCACCCTGCGCATCAGCAAGGCGGGCGATGCGGGGGAGATGCTCAACAAATTGATTCTGACCCGCGCCAACCCGGTGGCCGATGTGGTGTTTGGTATCGACAATGTGTTGGCCGCCAAGGCCCAGGCGGCGCAAGTGCTGGATGCGGACGCAGGTGCTTCTGCCCGTCTTGCCAGCGGCGGTGACGCGCTTGCAGGCACTCTGCCTGCTGCACTGCTGCCGGTGGATTACGGCTATGTCACGTTGAATTACGACAAGGCGTGGTTTGCCCGGAAAGGCCTGGCACTGCCCACTTCGCTGGAAGACCTTGCCCAGCCCGCCTATGCGGGTTTACTGGTCGTGCAGAACCCGGCCACGTCCAGCCCGGGCAATGCTTTTTTGCTGGCCACCATCGGCGCGATGGGTGAAGAAAACGCGTTTGCCTGGTGGGGCCGCATGCGTGCCAATGGGCTCAAGGTGGCCAACGGCTGGAGCGAAGCCTATTACACCGATTTCAGCCACAACGGCGGCAGCCGCCCGCTGGTGGTGAGCTATGCCACCAGCCCGGCAGCGGAGTTGTTTTACAGCAAGACACAATTGAGCGAGCCGCCAACCGGCAGTTTGTTCTTGCGGGGTGGGGTGTTCCGTCAAATTGAGGGCGTAGCGCTGGTCAAGGGCGGTAAAGAGCGGGCGGCGGCCTTGCGCTTTATGGCGTTTTTGCGTTCGGGTCCGGTACAACAGGCACTGCAGACCAGTATGTGGATGTACCCGGCCAGCACCAGCAGCCCCAAGGTGGACGCCCTGCGCCATGCACCGGAGCCCTTGGCCTTTGACAGCCCCAGTTCCCCATCCATTGCCGAACACGGGGTTGCCTGGGTTCGACGCTGGACCCGGGTTGTGTTGAAGTAGTCCGGCGTGGCGTCTGGCACCATGGCGTTATGAAGACACCGTTTCGCTTGGCTTTGGCTGCCCTGCCACTGGCATTTTTGCTGGTGTTGATGGTGGCGCCGGCCATTCGGCTGCTTGTGGAAGGTGGACAACTGTCACTCTGGACGCCCTGGCAGGATGCGTATCTGCGCCGGCGCATGGTCTGGTCGTTGGTGCAAGCCCTGTCCACCTGCGCGTTGTCCGGGCTGCTGGGCCTGCCGGTTGCATGGGTATTGGCGCGGTTTGAATTTGCCGGACGTTCATGGGTGCTGCACGGCCTGATGCTGCCCTTTGTGGTGCCCACGCTGGTGGCCGCCATGGGTGTGCTGGCCGTGTTGGGCCCCCAGGGGGTGTTGCAAAGTCTGGGCGGGCCTGACTTGCAAGGCAGCCCCTGGTTGCTGATTTATGGCAACCTGTTTTTTAACCTGTGCCTGGTGGTGCGCGCCAGCACTGAGGCATTGGGACAGGTGGGAGCCACCCGCGTGGCGGCTGCACGCACCCTGGGCGCCACGCCGTGGCGGGTGTTTTGGCGCATCGAATGGCCGGCCATTGCGCCCTGGCTGCTGTCTGCCCTGTGCCTGGTGTTTTTGTACTGCTTCTCGGGTTTTGGTCTGGCGCTGGTGTTGGGTGGGCAGGACTACGCCACGGTTGAGGTCGAAATCTACACCCTGGTCGCCCATGAGCTGGAACTGGCCCAGGCCGGTGCATTGGCACTGTGGATGCTGGCTCTGACCGGCGGGGTGGCATTGGCCTATGCTGCCTTGGCGCGGCGCCTGGCAACTCCCCAGCGCCATGACCCTGTGCCACGGCGCCGACCCAGCAGTGCCTTGCAGTGGGCGAGCCTGTGCCTGGCGTTGACGGTGCTGGCCGTGTTTTGTGCAGCCCCGCTGCTGGCGATTTTGGTCCGCGCCGCAGCAGCGGGTTGGCCTGCGTGGCAAGTGGTGCTGGATACCACTACGCTGCAAGCGCTGTGGAACAGCCTGCGCTTTACCGTGATGGCCGTTGCGCTGGCTACCCTGCTGGGCGTGGCCCATGCCCTGGCGGCACGCCGTTCGGTGGTGCTGCGCGCACTGGCGTTCTTGCCGTTTGTGCTGTCACCCGTGGCGGTGGCCTTTGGCTTGTTGCTGCTGTACCCGCAATGGACCGCCAGCCTGGGCCTGCTGGTGTGTGCCTATGCGTTGTTGGCCTATCCGTTTGTTGCACAGTCGCTGGCTGCGGGGCTGGATGCCATGCCAGAGCATTTGGCGCAGGCCGCACGGTCATTGGGCGCCTCGCCCTGGCATGTGTTCTGGCGGGTCACCCTGCCGCTGCTGCGTCCGGCCCTGCGCCGAGGCATGGCGTTTGCCGCCGCAACAGCCGTGGGTGAATTTGCGGTGACCCTGTTTTTGTCGCGCCCGGAATGGGCTACGCTCACCACCCTGGTGTATGAATACTTGGGCCGACCCGGCAGTGCGAACCGCGATGCCGCGCTGGTGCTGGCCTGCCTGCTGATGGCGTTGGCGTTGCTGGCATTCACCGTTATTGAGTGGGCGGCACCACCGCGTGTGCGACACGCCCGCCACCACGCGTCCCGCCACGGGCAACACCGAATAGAAAAGGAATGGGGCCGTGCTTGAACTGCAGCAATTAGCCAAAGATTGGGAGGCCCGCGTTTTGCTGCGCGATGTGAACCTGCGGGTGGACAGTGGCGAAACAGTCGCCATTTTGGGGCCGTCTGGCAGCGGCAAAAGCACCTTGCTCAAAATGGTGGCGGGGTTGGAGTCGCTGGATGGCGGTCGTGTGCTGTTTGATGCGCAAGACATCACGGCCCTGGCGCCCGAACGGCGGCGCTTTGCGTTGATGTTTCAGGACTTTGCCCTGTTCCCGCATCTCGATGTGCAGGACAACGTGGCCTTTGGCTTGGTGGAGCAGGGGCTGCGCAAGGCGGCAGCACGCGCGCAGGCCTGCGCCATGTTGGAGCGCTTTGGCCTGCAGACCTTTGCCCGTGCGCGGGTGACACAGCTTTCGGGTGGCGAGCAGCAGCGTGTGGCGTTGGCGCGCGCCCTGATCACACAGCCGCGTGTGTTGTTGCTGGATGAGCCGTTTTCGGCATTGGACGCCGAGCTGCGCCTGCAACTGCAGACGGAATTTCGTCAGCGCATTGCAGAGTTCAACATGGCCACGCTGTTGGTCACCCATGACGAAGCCGAGGCCCGCGCCATGGCGCAGCGCGGTTACCGCGTGCTGGACGGGACACTGCAGTTACTGTGGTAGGGCCGGGCTGACCCCATTGAGTTGGATCAGCCGGTTCAACTCATCAGCTGGCATGGCCTTGGCAAAAAGCCAGCCTTGGTAGGCTTCGCAGGAAAACTCGCGCAGGAAAGCCAGTTGCGCATTCGTCTCCACACCTTCGGCCACCAGTTGCAGGCCCAGACTCTTGGCCAGAGCGATGATGGCGCGCGCGATGGCCGCGTCATTGGCATCGCTGGGGATGCCATCCATAAAACTCTTGTCGATCTTGAGCTTGTTCACCGGCAGGGCCTTCAGGTAAGCCAGTGAGGAATAGCCAGTACCAAAGTCATCCAATGCAATGGAGCATCCCAGGCGGGCCAGGGCGTTGAGCTGTTCGCGCGCTTGGGTGGGCTGCGACATGGCCACTGACTCGGTGATCTCAATGTCCAGCCAGCGGGCCTGGACCTGGTGGCGATCCAATGTTTCCCGCACGGTTTGCGGAAAGTCCCGCTGGCGGAACTGCTGGGCAGAAATATTCACGGCCACGCGCAGCGGCGTGCCAGATTGTGCCCACTGTGCGATCTGGGCGCACGCGGTGTCCAGCACCCATTGCGGAAGGGGAAGGATCAGCCCGGGTGCCTCGGCAACGGGTATAAAGCGTGTCGGCGAGACGCTACCCAACACCGGGTCGGTCCAGCGGAGCAGTGCCTCGGCGGCCACAATTGCACCGGTTTGTACGTCCACCTGTGGTTGGTAGTGCAATTGCAACCTGCCATGGGACAGGGCGTCCTTCAAACGGGCGTGCAGGCGCATGTCCTCTTGTACATGCTTTTCCATGTTGGGTGAATAGCAGGCGTACACACCACGTCCCATGCCCTTGGCGTGGTACAACGCCATGTCGGCATAGCGCAGCAGGGTGTCGCCATCGGCGCCGTCCATGGGAAAAAATGTCAGGCCGACGCTAGCGCCCGTATGGACCTCTTCGCTGCCCAGTACAAATACTGACTGCAGCGCGACCAACAATGTCTTGGCCTGCTCAACGGCTATGTCCACGTCCGACAGGTCTGCCATGAGGACACCAAATTCGTCACCACCCATGCGTGCCAGCGTGTCACTGGCACGCATGTAGGTCTGGATGCGTTGCCCCACTTTCTTCAGCAGCGTGTCACCGGTGGCATGCCCAAAGCTGTCGTTCACGCTCTTGAAGTGGTCCAGATCAATCAACAGCACGGCGACTTGACGGCGGCTATTGTGCGCGCTGACCAGCGCATCATTCAACTGCAAACGAAACAACCAGCGGTTGGCCAGACCCGTCAAATCATCGTGTGAGGCCTGGTGGCGCAGAGAGGCTTCGTTCTTCTTACGTTCGGTCAGATCGCGGATGTAGGCAATGGTGTGGTGCTCATTGCCATCCACCCAGTTTCCCAGCGACAGGTTGACGGGCAAACTGTGACCATCTTGGTGGGTCAGGTTCAGGTCTACGCCCCCTGGTGCGCTGGCTTGAGAGTCACGAAAGTACCGGTGCATGGTCTCGGCATCATCCCCACGAGCGGATGGAGGCAGGAATATGTCCACGCCCTTACCTTGAAGTTCATCGGGGTTGTAACCCGTGAGTGCTTTCATGGCCGGGTTGGCCATGAGGATGCAGCCCTTGCTGTTGACCCACAGTACGCCGTCCGGAGCGGCATTGAGGGCCACCTTCTCGCGCAGGTTTTGCCCCTGAATTATTTCCAGGGGCCGGCGCATGGATTCGTTGAAGGTGGCTTCGAGCAGAAACAGATACGCTGCAACTTTGTAAACATGCCCCACGGCGTTGGCAAGGTCCATGTCGATGATGCCAATCTGCGTAAAGAACAATTCGGATACGGCCGCCAATGCAGCGGTGAATTCGAGCACAGACAGCGCTTCACCGACCAGGTATTGACGGCGTTGCCATAGCCCCATCAGAGTCAACAGGTTGAGGGCAATCACAGTCCATTCCAGCCCCACCTTCAAGGGGGTCTGCCCCTTGCCCGGCACAAAGAGGACCGGTGCATGGTCAGGGTTGAGCAAACCCAGCGCAGAAATGGCTGCAATGGCTGCCAACATGCAGGCTGTTGCCCAGCGCTTGCGGGTCGTGCTGATTTCGCCACCCTTGGGCAGCAACACATAGACAAGCAGCGATACAGCGGCCAGTAGGCGTGCGGCCAGCCAGAAGTACATGGACTTCTGTGGAGAGTTGGGAGTCAGCGCATCCGGCATGCCGCTGTAAGCCATGGTGTGCAGAAAGTCCAGCACACCAACCCCTAAAAACCCGATCCCCAGTAGCACCACGGCTCCGTTGCGCTGGTAGAGAATGGCCTGGTAGCCTGTCGCAAAAATCAGCATGGCTACCACCACCGCAAACATCTCCACCACAGTGTGCGAGAACACAAACAACATCGGGTCGATCAAAACGGACTGGCTGGCATCACTCACCCACCAGAACAGCGGGGCGGCCAGTGCCAGCATGGCCGTGCCTGCAATGCGATAGAACCGATGGGACGTGCGTTGGAGCATGGTTACGGATGGTTCAATTGACTGCAATACCATCGCCCCGCAAGTGCAACACCCGGTCTGCGTGCGCCGTGGCGGCCTGTGAGTGGGTGACCAGCACGAGTGACGTGCCCTGCGCGCGGGTTTGCGACACCAGCGCGTCCATCACCTTGGCGGCGGTGGTGGGGTCCAGATTGCCGGTCGGCTCATCGGCCAGCAGCAGGGTGGGGCGGTGCACCAGTGCGCGGGCAATGGCCACCCGCTGCAACTGCCCGCCGCTGAGTTGTTGTGGCAGCCGGTTCCCCATGCCGCTCAGGCCCACTGCATCCAGCATGGCTTGCACGCGGGCGTCATCCGGTGTGTTCAGCAGCAACAGCGGCAGGGCCACGTTCTGCGCCACATCCAGATGGCCCAGCACGTGAAAGGCCTGGAACACAAAGCCAACGTGTTTGCGCCGCAAGAGTGCGCGGGCGTCGTCGTTGAGCAGCCCCAGGTCAGTGCCATCCAGGTGCACGGTGCCGCTGTCCCAGGTGTCCAGACCGGCCATGCAGTTCAGCAAGGTGGATTTGCCCACGCCCGATTCGCCCACGATGGCGACAAATTCGCCAGGCTCCACGGTAAGGGACACGTTGGCAAACACCGGTGTGTTGCCATAGCGTTTGCCGAGGTTGTGGATATGGAGGTTCATGGTGTGCAGTGCCCATGATAGAGGCACAATGGTGCCATGACACGCAGAACCCTACTCATCTCTACCGTGGCCGCCGTGGCGGCCTTGTCTACTGTCAACCTGGCCTGGGCGCAAGGCCGCCCGATACGGCTCATCGTGCCGTATGCGGCCGGTGGCCCGCTGGATGTCACGGCGCGGATACTGGCCGAGCGGGTCAAAGACAGCCTGGGCACCGTCATTGTGGACAACAAGCCCGGTGCGGGTGGCAATATTGGTGCCGACGCCGTGGCCAAGGCCGCACCCGATGGTCTGACCATTGGCATCGCGGCAACCGCCACGCATGCGGTGAATCCCTGGCTGTATGCCAAGATGCCTTTTAATGCCGCTGCCGACTTTGCCCCCATCACCCAGATGGTGCGCGTGCCCAATGTGCTGGTGATGAACGCCGAAGTAGCCCAGCGCCTGCACATCAACACCGTCAAAGACCTGATCGCCTACGCCAAAGCTAACCCCGCCAAGCTCAACTATGGCAGCGGCGGCAACGGCAGCGCAGGCCATCTGGCCGGTGAAATGTTCAAGGCGCAGGCCGGTATTTTTGCCCTGCACATTCCCTACAACGGTGGCAACCCGGCGCAGTTTGCGCTGCAAAGCGGGCAGGTCGATTTCAACTTTGACAACTTGGCCACGGCTGCACCGGGCATCAAGTCCGGCAAGCTCAAGGCGCTTGCGGTCACCACGCTGACGCGCTCGCCAGCCCTTCCGGATGTGCCACCGGTAGCCGACACACTCAAGGGCTTTTCCATTGACACCTGGTGGGGGCTGGTGGCCCCGGCGGCAACGCCCAAGGATGTGATTGCCAAGCTCAATGCAGCCTTTGTGGCGGCCCTGCGTTCGCCCGAGGCACAGGCCCGCTTTGCCGGCCTGCTGGCCGAGCCCGTGCCCACCACCCCCGAGCAATTTGGCGCGTTGATGAAAAGCGAACTGGCCAAGTACCAGGCGGTGGTGAAGGCAGCTGGTGCCAAGGTCGATTGAAAGGGGATATACATGAAAACAAAAGCAGCAGTCGCATGGAAAGCCGGCGCACCTTTGACCATCGAAACCGTGGATCTGGAAGGCCCGCGTTTTGGTGAGGTTCTGATAGAAATCAAGGCCACCGGCATTTGCCACACCGACTACTACACCTTGAGTGGCGCTGACCCCGAAGGCATATTCCCGGCTATTTTGGGCCACGAAGGTGCGGGCATTGTGGTGGATGTGGGCCTTGGCGTGACCACGCTTAAAAAGGGCGATCACGTCATACCGCTGTACACGCCAGAATGCCGTCAGTGCAAGTTTTGCCTCTCGCGCAAGACCAACCTGTGCCAGTTGATTCGTGGCACCCAAGGCAAGGGTGTGATGCCCGACGGCAGCAGCCGTTTTAGCCTGGATGGCAAACCCATTTTTCACTACATGGGCACCAGTACCTTCAGCAACTACACCGTGGCGCCCGAGATTTCGCTGGCCAAGATCCGCGAAGACGCGCCGTTTGACAAGGTCTGCTACATCGGCTGCGGCGTGACCACCGGCATTGGCGCGGTGATCTTCACGGCCAAGGTGGAGGCCGGTGCCAACGTGGTGGTGTTCGGGCTGGGCGGCATTGGCCTCAACGTGATTCAGGGCGCCAAAATGGTCGGTGCCGACAAGATCATTGGGGTGGACATCAACCCCGAGCGCCAGGCCATGGCCCGCAAGTTTGGTATGACGCACTTCATCAACCCCAAAGAGGTCCCCAACGTCGTGGATGCCATCGTGCAACTGACCGACGGCGGTGCCGACTACAGCTTTGAATGCATTGGCAACACGCAGGTCATGCGCCAGGCGCTGGAGTGCACGCACAAGGGCTGGGGCCGCAGCATCATCATCGGCGTGGCCGAGGCCGGTGCCGAGATCAGCACGCGCCCCTTCCAGCTGGTCACCGGCCGCAAGTGGGAAGGCTCGGCCTTTGGCGGCGCGCGCGGCCGCACCGACGTGCCGAAAATCGTGGACTGGTACATGGAGGGCAAGATCAACATCGACGACCTGATCACCCACACCATGCCGCTGGAAGATATCAACAAGGGTTTTGATTTGATGAAGCGCGGCGAGTCCATTCGTGGCGTCGTAATCTATTAGTCAAATCACCTTCCAGCCCTCGTCCAATATACGTAAACAGCTATCAAAGTTATAGTGAAATGCAGAACACCCCTCTGACGTTACTGAGCGAACACGCCTGCTTTGGTGGCGTACAGCGCTTCTACCAGCATGCGTCCACGGCCATTGGTTTGCCAATGAAGTTCTCGGTGTTTCTGCCTGCGCAGGCCCTGGCCGGTGGCGCGCAACACCGGGTGCCGGGGCTGATGTACCTGGCTGGGCTCACTTGCAATGAAGAAACGTTCATGACCAAGGCAGGTGCCCAGCGATATGCCGCGCAGCATGGTCTGGCGCTGATTGCGCCCGACACCAGTGCGCGCGGTGCCCAGGTGCCCGGTGAGACCGATAGCTGGGACTTTGGCGTGGGGGCGGGCTTTTACCTGGACGCCACTCAGGCACCCTGGTCGCAACACTACCGCATGGAGAGCTACCTCACCCAGGAGTTGTTGCCCCTGCTAGCAGTGCATCTGCCCATTGATACCGCCCGCATGGGCATTACTGGGCATTCAATGGGCGGCCACGGGGCGCTGTCTCTGGCACTCAAGCACCCGGGTCTGTTTCGGTCGGTGTCGGCTTTTGCACCCATCTGCGCACCCACGCAATGCCCGTGGGGGCAAAAAGCGTTTGCCGGCTATTTGGGTGTTGACGCCAGCACTTGGGCTGCACACGACAGCGTTGCCCTGATGGCTGCCCAATCTGTGGTTCCGTACCCCTACGGCATTTTGATCGACCAGGGTCTGGCCGACAAATTTCTGGAAGACCAGTTAAACCCGCATCTGTTGGAAGCCGCATGCGAGCGCATTCACCAACCGCTGACGCTGCGCCGCCATGCTGGGTATGACCATGGCTACTATTTCATTTCCACCTTTATGGCCGACCACCTGGCGCACCATGCGGCGGCGCTATTGCCGTAAACGCGTTGGAGCACCTCAGCAAGGCAAACCCATTGCATCCTCTTGATACTGACTTTTGGTTGGGCGAAACCGACCTTTGGCTATTGGCAGAAGGTCGCCACATGCGGCCATGGGAGAAGCTGGGTGCGCACCCATGCGTGCAAAATGGCTCCACCGGCACAGCATTTGCCGTGTGGGCCCCCAACGCAAACCAAGTCTGCGTGGTGGGCGACTTTAACCACTGGGACCCGGCTCAACACGTCATGCAGCACCGTGGAACGGCTGGTGTGTGGGAAATTTTTGTTCCAGGGGTAGGAGACGGTGCGCTTTACAAGTATTCCGTTCTGGGTGAAGACGGCTCGCGCGTGCTCAAAACCGATCCATATGCTTTGCGCACAGAAACCGGCTCAGGCCACGCCTGCGTAGTCATGCAGTTGCCAGAGCGCGTTGAGCCAACACCCAACCAACGCGCACGGTCCCAGGCCTTAACAAGCCCCATGTCCATCTACGAAGTGCATGTCGGATCATGGCAACGTCCCTATGGCCAACTGCCCGACTGGAACTATCTGGCCGAACATTTGGTGCCCTATGTAGTGGAAATGGGATTTACCCACATCGAGCTGATGCCCATTAATGAGCATCCGTTTTACGGCTCCTGGGGCTATCAGCCAACGGGCCTGTATGCCCCTAGCGCGCGCTACGGTTCACCAGAGACTTTCAGGGACTTTATTGCCACCGCCCACGCGGCTGGATTGATGGTTTTGCTGGACTGGGTGCCCGCGCATTTTCCGTCTGACGCCGATGCGCTGGGGCGCTTTGACGGCACTGCGTTGTTTGAGCACGCCGATCCGCGCGAAGGGTTCCACCGCGATTGGAACACGCTGATTTACAACTACGGCCGCAACGAAGTACGTAATTTTTTGGTCGGCAACGCCTTGTTCTGGATCGAGCGGTATGGAATTGATGGGCTGCGCGTCGATGCGGTGGCTTCCATGCTGTACCGTGACTACAGTCGGCCAGAAGGCGAGTGGGTGCCCAACCGCGATGGTGGCCGCGAAAACTACGAAGCCATCGCCCTGCTGCGTGAAGTCAATCAAGTAGTGGGGGTAGAGGCTCCTGGTGCCATTTCGGTAGCCGAGGAGTCCACTGCTTTTGCCGGCGTCACCGCGCCTCCATGGAACGGTGGTTTGGGGTTTCATTACAAGTGGAACCTGGGCTGGATGCACGACACACTGGCCTATCTGGCACTGGACCCGGTGCACCGCGCGCACCACCACAATCGCATCACGTTTTCCATGATGTATGCCTACAGCGAGCACTATGTGCTGCCCCTCTCCCATGACGAAGTGGTACACGGCAAGGGCTCTCTGTACGGCAAGATGCACGGGGACGACTGGCAAAAGCGGGCCAATTTGCGGATCTTGTACGCCTTCATGTATGCGCACCCGGGTCGAAAGCTGCTGTTTATGGGCGGCGAATGGGGGCAAACGCAGGAGTGGAACCACGACGCTGAACTGCAGTGGGGCCTGTTGCAAAACCCTTCCCATGCCGGCATACGCCAATTGGTGCGCGACCTCAATCACCTCTACCGCAGCCATACTGCACTGCACGCCCGTGACGATGAACCGGGCGGCTTCTCCTGGATTGATGCACAAGACGCAGCACATTCGGTTTACAGCTTTGTGCGTTACGGCCACACCAGCGCACAGCAGGTCGTGGTGGTTTGCAACATGACTCCTGTGGCGCGCCACGGCTACCGTCTGGGTGTGCCCCAGGGTGGTGTTTGGCGCGAAATTTTGAATACCGATGCCAACGAATACGGCGGTAGCGGCGCCGGCAATTGTGGTGAGGTCTCGTCTGTTCCCGTCGCTTGCCATGGGTATGCCCACTCCGTCGTTTTGACTTTGCCGCCGCTGGGCGTGCTGTGGCTTGAGCCGGAACTACCAGCATGAGCCAACGCGAGACCACGAACCAACCTACGAGCTGCGCCCCGGGACAACCACGACCCATCGGCGCGAGCTGCATGACGCTGGATGGGATGGTTGGGGTTAATTTTGCGGTGTACTCGCAGCACGCTGAACGCATCGACGTGTGCTTGTATGACGAAAAAGGCAAGCGCGAGACTGCTCGAATCACCCTATCGACCCAGACGGATGACGTCTGGCACGGCTTTGTTGCGGGGCTTTCAGCGGGGCAGTTCTACGGGCTGCGCGCGCACGGCCCGTACCAACCAAAGGATGGGCAGCGTTTCAACCCGGCCAAGCTGCTGATTGATCCCTATGCCCGCGCACTGTGTGGCGACCTGGCAAATCTGTCGCTGGAGCGTGACTACCTGGATGTTCCGTCACCTGATGCCACCGTGCTCGACGCCCTGCCGGACCCATCCGACAACGCGGCACGCATTCCCAAAGCGCGTGTGCTCAACTGGTCCCAAGAGCGGCAAGCTGGTGCACGCATGGCAAAAGGCCCGCGCATTCCACTCGATACCACCGTACTGTACGAAGCGCATGTCAAGGGCTTAACGCAATGCCACCCCGATGTGCCTGAACCGCTGCGGGGCACCTATGCTGGTCTGGTCAGCCCACCCATGCTGGCGCACTACCGAAAGCTCGGCATTACCACCCTGTGCCTGTTGCCGGTGCACCTGCATATCACCGAGGCGCACTTGCTCAAAAAAGACTTGTGCAACTACTGGGGCTACAACACCCTGGGCTTCTTCGTCCCGCACCCCGGTTATGCCAGCACGGACTGCGCCGATGTAGGCGAAGAGTTCCGTTTCATGGTCGACCAGCTGCACCACAATGGTCTGGAGGTGGTGCTCGATGTGGTGTTTAACCACAGCGCCGAGAGCGATACCTTCGGCCCCACGCTCAGTTGGCGCGGGCTGGACAACGCCAGCTGGTACGCGCTGGATACGGCCGGGCAGTACATCAACCACAGTGGTTGCGGCAACAGTTTTAACCTGGCGCACCCCTGCGCCATTCAATGGGTCATGGACTGCCTTCGGTGGTGGGTGGAGGTCTATGGAGTCGATGGATTCCGTTTTGACCTGGCAACCGCCCTGGGCCGTGACCCCGTTTTGGCGCAAGGCTTTCACCCCCACTCGGCCTTGCTCAGTGCCATTGCCCAAGACCCGGTACTGGCCCAAGTCAAGCTCATCGCCGAGCCGTGGGACATCGGTCCTGGTGGTTACCAGTTGGGCCACTTCCCTGCCGGCTGGCACGAGTGGAATGACCGCTACCGCGACACCACGCGCGCCTTTTGGTTGGGCCATGGTGCAACCCGGGGTGACTTTGTTCGCCGCCTGACCGGTTCCGGCGACCTGTTTCAACATGAGGGGCGCAGCCCCTTGGCAAGCATCAACCTTGTTGCGACCCATGACGGCATGACGCTGGCCGATTTGACAGCGTATTGCCACAAGCACAACGCCACCAATGGGGAGGACAATCGCGACGGTCACAACCACAACCTCAGTGCCAACGGCGGTGTGGAGGGCCCCAGCGCAGACCCTGAAGTGAACGCACTGAGGGGAAAATGGCGCCGCGCCCTGCTCTGCACCCTGTTTGTTTCCCAAGGCGTTCCCCAGTTGCTGGCCGGTGACGAATGGGGCAATTCGCAGGGCGGCAACAACAATGCCTATTGCCAGGATAACGCCACGTCCTGGCTGGACTGGAATGCTGCAGACCAAGGGCTTCTTGGTTTTTGCTCCCAGCTCATTGCTTTGCGCCAGAGCCATGCCGCGTTGCGCCACGCACACTGGTTTTCGGACGATAAAGCCATCGTCTGGCGTAGCCCCAGCGGGCATGCTTTGAGTGCAACCGAGTGGGAAGATCCCCAGGCGTGCAGTTTTGCCTGCGTGATAGACCTCAGTGTCACTGGTGTAAGCGTCTCCCATCGCTGGCTACTGGCATTCCATGCAGGTGTTCAAGAGGTAAGCTTTGCGCTGCCGCCTGGGCCGTGGCGCCAAGTATTGGACAGTGCCCATGCGGTGGCATTGCCCCAATCAAACTGGGAACAGGCACCGTGCTATTCGGGTACCGTCGTCGCACCGGCACACTGCGTGCAGGGCCTCGTTCAGGCAACTTCGCCGGCCCCCACAAACCATCCACTGCAGTAGTAATGCGCACTTCTACAGATCCCCTTTTGTCGCAACGCACCAGTGGTGTGTTGTTGCATATCACGTCACTGCCAGGTCCCTCTGGCTCGGGTGACTTGGGTGCCAATGCTTACCATTTTGTGGACTGGCTGGTTTCTGCAGGTCAAAGCCTTTGGCAAATTTTGCCGCTCTCGCCGGTCGGGCCCGGCAATTCCCCATATGCGAGTCCATCGTCATTTGCCGGCAATCCTTTGCTGGTCGATCTGGAGGACATGGTTCGCAGTGGCTGGCTGCACGCCACTCCAGAAATCTTTCTGGAACCCAGCCATTGCGACTTTGATACGGTAGTGCCTTACCGCATGGCGCGACTGCACGATGCATGGCAGGGCTTTGCGCAGGGCGCGCTCAACCCGGAACGAGCCGAATTTGCTGCGTTTTGTGCGGAGCAATCCCATTGGCTGGATGGCTACGCCTTGTTTATGGCACTGGAGGCACGTTACGGGCAACCCTGGACCCACTGGCCCACACCGTTGGCCCAGCGAGAACCCGGCGCACTGGCGGCCATGGCCGCAGAACTGCGCAACGATGTGATGTTCTTCAGCTTTGTGCAGTGGCGCTTCGCGGTGCAGTGGGGCCGCTTGCGGGACTACGCCCATACCCTGGGTGTTTCGATCATTGGTGATGCGCCCATTTTTGTCGCCCATCACAGTGCCGATGTCTGGATTCACGCGTCCCAATTCGAGCTCGACGACTGCGGTGAACCGTCCGTCGTGGCTGGGGTGCCGCCAGACTACTTCAGCGCCACCGGTCAACGCTGGGGCAACCCGCTGTACCGGTGGAGTGCCATGCAAGCAGGCGGCTTCTCCTGGTGGAAAGCCCGCCTCAAGCACTTGCTAAGCTTGGTGGATATTGTGCGCGTTGACCATTTCCGAGGCTTTGACACCTACTGGGAAATTCCTGCTACTGAACTCACCGCTGCGGTAGGCCAATGGCGCACCGGTCCCGGTAAAGTTTTTTTGATGCACTGGGCGCGACCCCTTCAAACAAGATGCCCTCGCCGGCCTTGCCCATCATCGCCGAAGACCTGGGTGAGATTAGCCCCTCCGTCACCGTCCTGCGCCTTGCATGCGGATTCCCCGGCATGCGGGTACTGCAGTTTGCTTTTGGCGACACCCCAGCCAACCCCTATCTGCCTCACAACTATGAGCCACAAACAGTGGCCTACACTGGCACGCACGACAACAACACCTGCGCAGGCTGGTGGCACGCTGCCAGCCCGGTCGAGCGGCAAGCAGCGCGCAACTACCTCGGTCCTCAAGCTGACGTGGAAATTCACTGGGCCATGATGCAGTCGCTTTCGCAATCAGTAGCGAATACCATGATCGTGCCTTTTCAGGACGTGCTCGGACTCGATGCGTCCCACAGAATGAATACGCCGGGGCAGCCGAGTGATTGCTGGCAATGGCGTTTTGAATGGAGTCAGGTGGGAGACGATCCTGCACAGCGCCTGGCTTCGCTCACACAAGCGCATGGCCGTAACCGGTCTTGAATAACAGATTCTTAAACCACGTTTTGGAAAGCTTGCTATGAACAATGGTGCACAACACGGCGCGGCCCGTCGGACGATCGCCCTCGTACTTGCCGGCGGGCGGGGCTCCCGGCTGCAGGCGCTGACTGAGCACTGCGCGAAACCCGCCGTACCCTTTGGGGGCAAGTTCCGCATTATTGATTTCGTGCTCTCCAATTGCGTGAACTCCGGCATTCACCGTGTTGGCGTGTTGACCCAATACAAGTCACACAGCCTGCTGCGCCACTTGCAACATGGCTGGTCATTTCTGCGTAACGAGGTCAATGAATTCATTGACCTGCTGCCCGCACAGCAACAAAAAGCCGACGAATCGTGGTATCTGGGTACGGCCGACGCTGTCTACCAAAATCTGGATATTGTGCGCGGACATGACCCCGAATACATCGTGGTACTGGCCGGTGATCATGTCTACAAAATGAACTACGCCACCATGGTGGAAGACCACATCGCCCAGGGCGCGCCATGCACCGTTGCCTGCATTGAAGTACCCCTGGAAGACGCCTGCGCTTTTGGGGTGATGACCATCGACGCGGATCGCAAGGTAACCCGTTTTCAAGAAAAACCCGTCCAACCCGAAGCCATGCCGGGGCGCCCGCAGATGGCGCTGGCGAGCATGGGTGTCTACGTATTCAATGCCAAGTACCTTTTTGCCATCCTTGAAGCGGATGCCAAGGTGACTTCTTCCAGCCACGACTTTGGCAAAAACCTGATTCCGGCCATGGTGAACCGCGGCGAGGTTGTGGCTCACCCTTTTAACCTGTCATGTGTAAAAACCAGCGCTGAGGCCCAGTCCTACTGGCGTGACGTGGGCACAGTGGATGCCTATTGGGCCAGCAACATGGACCTCACGGCGGTGACACCGGCGCTGGATTTGTACGATAGCGAGTGGCCCATCTGGACCTACCAGCCCACAGTCCCCCCGGCGAAGTTTATTTTTAACGATGACGGACGCAGAGGCATGGCGGTCGATTCCGTGGTTGCGGGCGGCTGCATTGTGTCCGGTGCGCATATCCTCAATTCCGTACTGTTTACCAACGTGCAGGTGCACTCCTACAGTATGGTGGAGCATTCCGTTGTTTTGCCCGATGCCTATATTGGGCGCCACTGCCGTTTGCGCAAGGTCGTTGTGGACGAAGGTTGCCGCATCCCCGCGCACACCACCATTGGGTACGATGCACAGGAAGACGCCAGGCGCTTTTACCGCAGTCCAGAGGGTGTGGTGCTGGTCACCAGTGCCATGTTGCAGGCCTTGGAATCAGCGAAGGAGCCCGCGGGGCAGCCAACATGAAGGTTTTGTACATTTGTTCAGAGCTATACCCTTTTCTCAAAACTGGCGGTTTGGCCGACGTCAGCGCGGGACTGCCACCAGCATTGCACGCCTTGGGCTGCGATGTGCGCCTGTTGCTGCCGGCATTTCCCGCCTTCACTGAAAACGTGCAAGCGACTAGGGCCGTCGCGGACTTGGCAAACGCCCCTGCGCCTTGGGGAAAAGCACCATCCCTTCCAGCTGCAACGGTCTCGCTGGGAACACTGCCCGGTGTCAAATGCCCTGCCTACCTGCTTGATGCCCCGGAGCTGTTCTCTCGCCCTGGAAATCCCTACCTTGGGCCCGATGGCAAGGACTGGAGTGACAACGCACAACGCTTTGCTGCGCTGGGATGGGCAGGCGCCTGTTTAGGCCAGGGACTGGACCCACAATGGGTGCCAGATGTTATTCACTGCAATGATTGGCACGCCGGACTCACCCCCGCCTACGTGCATGCATTCCGTGCGACTGGTTGCCCGACACCCGCCACGGTTTTTACCATTCACAACCTCGCTTACCAAGGCTTGTTTTCTCACCATGAGTTTTCCCAATGGGGACTGCCTGATGAATACTTTGGTATCCATGGGCTGGAGTTTTTCGGCCACGCCTCTTTCATGAAGTCAGCCCTGCAGTTCAGCGACCGGATCACCACGGTAAGTCCAACTTATGCCCGTGAAATATTGACCGAGCCACACGGCTTTGGCTTGGACGGGCTGCTGCGTGAGCGCACGCACGTCGTGTCCGGCATTCTCAATGGCGTCGATTACCAGATCTGGAATCCCGGTACCGACCCTTTATTGCTCCAGAAATACGATGTGAACCGACTCGCTGGCAAAACCACGGCCAAGCAGGCATTGCAAAACAGCATGGGCCTGCAATCGCGCCCCGATGCCCTGATTTTTGGTGTGGTCAGCCGCTTGACCGAGCAAAAAGGCTTGCACTTGTTGCCCCAGGTTCTTGCCGATGTGGCCGCCATGGGAGGGCAAGTGGCGCTGCTGGGTGAAGGCGATGCTTGGCTGGTGGAAACATTCATCGAAGCCGCTGCCCGGTACCCCGGCCAGGTGGGTGTCCGCATCGGCTATGACGAGGCCGCCGCACACAACGTGCTGGCCGGCTCCGACGTGGTGCTGGTACCCTCCGCGTTTGAACCCTGCGGCCTGACCCAACTCTACGGTTTGCGTTATGGCACGCTGCCTTTGGTGCGCCGGGTCGGCGGCCTGGCCGATACCGTGGTGGACTGCACGCCAGAAAATAGGGCAGCAGGCACGGCAACCGGTTTTGTCTTTGATGCGCTGACTGCGTCCGACTTGCGCAGCGCGATGCACCGTGCATTTACCCTGTTCAAGACTCCTGAATGGAAAGTGATTCAGCGCCGGGGTATGCGTCTTCAATTTGACTGGATTGCCGCAGCGCGGCACTATGGTGCGCTGTATGAAAGCGCCCATCGCAGCCTATCATTGACCCGTGTTGCTCCGAAGGGCGATTGACCATGAACACCGGCCCCATATTTCAGTTCGACAGACCCACCAACACGGTGGATGCCCTGCGTCGCGCGATCTCCAACCGGCTGGTGTACCAGGTCGGAAAAGACCTTCGCACTGCCACCCCGCGCGACTGGCTGTTCGCCGTGGTACATGCCGCAAGGGATCGCATTATTGACACCTGGCGCGAGTCGTTGGCGCAGGCTAGCCAGCACGATGCCAAGCGCGTGCACTACCTGTCCATGGAATACCTCACCGGACGTGCACTCACCAATGCGCTGCTGGCAACTGATATCTATGAACCGATCAAGCAAGCCTGCAACCTGCTGGGCGCCGACTTTGATGCCCTGGTTGATCTGGAGCCCGACGCCGGCCTGGGTAACGGTGGCCTGGGTCGGTTGGCGGCTTGTTTTCTGGACTCGATTGCCAGCTTGGGGTTGCCGGGCATTGGCTATGGTATTCGCTACGAATACGGCATGTTTTCCCAGCGCATTGAAAACGGCCAACAGGTTGAAGAACCCGACTACTGGCTGACCAACGGCTACCCGTGGGAGTTCATGCGGCCCGAGCTGAGCTACACCATACGCTACGGCGGACGCCTGGTTCCGACCAATGGTCACTCTAGTTGGGTCGATACCGAAGACGTGATTGCAACCGCCTACGACAGCGGCGTTCCCGGCTATCAGATGCGCAGCGTGATTACCATGCGTCTGTGGTCAGCACGTGCCACACGCGGTATTAACCTGGACGCGTTCAACCGGGGCGACTATATCCAGGCATTTGAAGCCAAGAACCAGTCCGAAAACGTCTCGCGCGTACTCTACCCGGACGACCGCACCGAACACGGACGCGAGTTGCGGCTGCGTCAAGAGTACTTTTTTGTCAGCGCTTCGTTACAGGACATATTGCGCCGCCACCTCAAGCACCACAACAACTTCGACAATCTGGCAGACAAGGTGGCTATTCACCTCAATGACACGCACCCCGCCCTTGCTGTTCCCGAGCTGATGCGCCTGTTGATCGACCAATACCACCTGGATTGGACCAAGAGCTGGAGTCTGTGCACGAAGATTTTTTCGTACACCAACCACACACTGATGGAAGAGGCGCTGGAGACCTGGCCTGTCGATGTGCTGACCCGCATACTGCCACGCCATATGGGCATCATTTTCGACATCAATGCAAACTTTTTGGCGGAAGTGCACCTCAGATTTCCCGACGACAACGCGCTGCCCCGGCGAATTTCGCTCATCGAAGAGCGCGGCATACGCCGTGTGCGCATGGCCCACCTGTCGGCGCTCGCAAGTCACAAGGTCAACGGTGTCTCGGCCCTGCACAGCCAGTTGATGGTCGATACTATTTTTCTGGATTTTGCAATGATGTACCCGGGGCGTTTTTGCAACAAAACCAACGGCGTCACCCCTCGGCGTTGGTTGTCACAGGCCAACCCGTCTCTCTCGGGCCTGATCGACAACCACATTGGCCCAAACTGGCGCGGTGATCTTGATCAATTGGCCAAACTACGAGAGCTTGCCGATCAACCCGAATTTCAAAATGCTTTCCGTTTGACCAAGCAGCAAAACAAGCGCCGTCTGGCTGACCTGATAGCCCGCACGACGGGCGTCATCGTGGACCCTGAGAGCCTGTTTGACGTGCAGGTCAAGCGGATCCATGAGTACAAGCGCCAGTTGCTCAACGTGTTGCACGTTATCACCCGCTACCATCGCATTTTGGCTCAGCCCAATGGCAACTGGGTGCCGCGCACCGTCATTTTTGCGGGCAAGGCAGCGTCCGCGTATTACATGGCCAAGTTGATTATTCGGCTCATCCATGATGTGGCTCGCGTCGTCAACAATGACCCCCGCCTAGGCGGCTTGCTGCGTGTGGTGTTTATACCCAACTACTGCGTCTCTCTGGCCGAGACCATCATTCCGGCGGCCAATCTGTCCGAGCAAATTTCAACGGCTGGCACCGAGGCGTCGGGCACCGGCAACATGAAGTTTGCGCTCAACGGCGCACTCACCATCGGCACGTGGGACGGTGCCAACATTGAAATGGCGCAGCATGTGGGCTTGGAGAACTTTTTTATTTTTGGCAACCGCACCGAAACCGTGACCCACCTGCGCAACGCTGGCTATCAGCCACGCGAGTACTACAACAACAACTTTGACTTGAAGTACGCCATTGATCGCCTGGCCGAAGGCAGCTTTTCACCCGAAGAACCCAACCGTTATGTGGATGTAGTCAATTCCCTGCTGGAGTCAGACCACTACCAGTTGCTGGCCGACTATGCAGACTACGTGGCAACCCAGGACAAGGTCGATTCGCTCTACCGCAGGCCAGAGGAATGGGAGCGGTGTGCCATCCTCAATGTTGCCGGCATGGGTTATTTTTCATCGGATCGCACCGTCAGCGAATATGCCGATGAAATATGGGGAATACAACCGGTTGACCGGTTTAGCAAAGCGGCTGATCCCACATCGGCAGCGTAGCACCCGTAAGCCTGAGGAAGCAGCATGTTCGGACTGAAGCTCAATTCGGCGGGTACGTCTGCCACCATCAATGCCCAGCCTATCCGGGTGCTGGCGGGCGAGACCATTCTGACCGCAGCACTGCGAGAGGGGGTCGACTTTCCGCACAGTTGCCGTGTGGGCGGCTGTGCCACCTGCAAGTGCCGTCTGGTGGAAGGAAAAGTACGAGAGCTCACTGAGTCCAGCTACCTGCTCTCGGAAGAGGAGTTGGCGCAGCGCACAATTCTGGCCTGCCAGAGCGTGCCAATGGGGCCGGTGCGCATTGAAGTTGAGCAGACCAAGGCGTTGTCGGTGCAGGAGTGCAGTGCCACTGTGGTGGTGCAAGAGCCCTTGACCCACGACATTCAGCGTTTGCGCCTGCAACTCGATGGCCCTCTGCACTACAAGCCAGGCCAGTTTGCGCAGATTAGCCTGGCGACGCTCCCGGGTGTCACGCGCAGCTATTCGTTTGCCACGGCGCCAGATGCCCATGGGGCGGTGGAGTTTTTTGTACGCCGCGTGCCCGGTGGAGTCTTTACCGAGTATGTACACGGCGTGAGCCTCGTAGGCCAAAAAGCGCATGTGCAAGGGCCACTGGGACAATTCTGGCTGCGTGAGTCCGACGCGCCGGTGTTGTTTGTGGCGGGTGGATCGGGGCTCGCGCCAGTCATGGCCATGTTGCGTGCCATGCAGGCTCATCAAGTGGCACGTTCGGTGACCTTGCTGTTTGGCGCACGCACACAGGCCGATCTGTACCTGATGGACGAGTTGCGCACCATGGCGACCCACTGGGCGGGAACGTTCACCTTGCTGCCTGTGTTGTCCGATGCCACCGACGACACCACCTGGACGGGTGCGCACGGGCTGGTCACCGGGCATCTCTCGCAGGTGCTGGAGCCCGGCATGCACGCCTACCTGTGCGGCCCGCCAGGGATGATTGATGCGGCCAGCACCGAACTACAGCAGGCCGGCCTGCCCAAAGCGCATATCCATGCAGACCGGTTTACCACACGCCATGACGCTTTAGCCCTCGCCGATACTGATTCAAATGCTTCAGAAATCATAGCGCCACCCAAAGGTTTGGGTGAAACTTTGGTGGCGCTGTGGCATTACCTCAAGTTTTTTTTATTCCATGTGCAGGGCCTTAGTGTGGTGGTGGCGCTGTTTGCGGGTGGCGGCTGGATCACGCTGGCACTGGTGAGTACCGCACTGTTTAGCACCTTGGGCGACATGTTCTTTGGGGACGACACCACGACTCCGCGCTATCGCCATCCCTGGGTGCTCACCGTGCAGTTATGGATGGCGTTGCCGGTTTTGCTGCTCATCTGCTTTGCCGCTGTCTGGGGCGTGAGCACGGTAGACGTTCTGGGTGTTGGTGCAATGCTTTCTCAATGGACCGGGACCGACCTGTTGGCTAACCGGGCCGCAACCCATTGGGGCCACCATGTGTCGGCTTTTATCCTGACGGGGCTGATGATCGGCACGATTGGCACGATTCCCGGGCATGAGCTGACCCACCGCACCTGGGAGCCGGTGTCACTGTGGGTGGGGCGCTGGCTGCTGGCCTTCAGCTTTGACGTGGGCTTTGCCATTGAACATGTTTACGGGCACCACCGCTATGTGTCCACCGTCAATGACCCTGCCACTGCCCCACGCGGACGCAACGTGTATGCCCATATCGCCATCTCTACGGTGCGCGGCAATGTCAGTGCCTGGCGCATCGAGGCCGCACGCCTGCAGCGTCGTGGGCTTGCAGTCTGGTCCTGGCACAACGCCTTTCTGCGCGGTCTGCTCATGAGCGCTGTGCTGGTAGCCGCTGCTTGGGCCATGGGCGGCATTGCCGCAGCATTGTTTTTCTGTGCTTGTGCGCTGTGGGGCAAGGCGCTGCTCGAGATCGTCAACTACATGGAGCACTACGGCATGGTGCGCGACCCGGCGCAGCCCGTGCAGCCACGCCATTCGTGGAACACCAACCGGCGCATCAGCTCCTGGGCCTTGTTCAACCTGACCCGCCACTCGCACCACCACGCGCAAGGCGAGGTGCCCTACCAGGATCTGCAACCCTACCCCAACGCACCCATGATGGTTGGCGGCTACCTCACCACCATTTCAGTTGCGCTGATTCCGTCGCTGTGGCACCGGCTCATGACCCCCAAAGTCATCGCCTGGGACCGCGACTATGCCAATGCTGCGGAGCGTGAATTGGCGGCACAGGCCAATTCACGTGCTGGCTGGAATTAGCCGGCGTATGCTGTCAAGAACGACTTGTACAGCGTCCGGCTGATCTGCTTGCACCACCTGGCGCTCTGGCATGGAGCGCAGCCAGGTGATCTGGCGCTTGGCTAATTGGCGGGTGGCGATGATGCCCAGCTCGCGCAGGTCCGCCAAGGGCAGGGCTCCTTTTGCACCGGCTGCTTCCCACGCGTCCAGTGCTTCCCACGCCTGGCGGTAGCCCACGCAGCGCATGGAGGGCAGGTTGGGGTGCAGGTCGCCGCGCGCACGCAGGGTGCGTACCTCGTCCAAAAAACCCTGCGCCAGCATGGTGTCAAAGCGCTGCACAATGCGATTGTGCAGCCAGCTTCTCTCCAATGGTTCCAAGGAAATTAGGGCTCTAGCCCTCGTGGAATCTACGTGACCAGCTTCTGTTTTTATAGCATTCTGGGTGGCATGAAAGTGCGACAAGGGCAAGCCCGAAATGCGAAACACCTCCAGTGCACGCTGAATGCGTTGGCTGTCCAGCGGCGCCAGGCGCGCCGCAGTAACCGGGTCCACCAAGGCCAGCTCGGCGTGCAGGGCGGGCCAGCCTTTCACGGTGGCTTGCGCCTCTAGCTCCGCGCGAATGGTGGGGTTGGCGGCGGGCATATCGTCCAAGCCGTCGAACAAGGCCTTGAAGTACAGCATGGTGCCGCCCACCAGCAGGGGCAGTTTGCCGCGTGCGGCGATGTCCCGAATCAGCCGCTGGGCATCGCGCACAAAATCAGCGGCGCTGTAGGCGTGCAGCGGGTCACGAATATCGATCAGGTGGTGGGGCACTTGTGCCTGCTCCAGCGCGCTGGGCTTGGCCGTGCCTATGTCCATGCCACGGTAAACCAGGGCCGAATCCACACTGATGATCTCGCAGGCGTGCTCTTGTGCAATGGCCAGCGCAGCCGCCGTTTTGCCGCTGGCGGTGGGCCCTGCCAGGCACAGGCAAAACGGCAGTGCGTCAGGGGCGGCCATAGCGTTGCACCAGGGTCCACGCCGTGAGCGCCAGCAGCACTCCCCAGAAGGCGATGCCGTAAATCAAGGGGCGGGTGGTGCCATCCATGTGCGCACCCAGCCATTGGCCGGTGGCAAAGGCGCTGACCATGGCCAGAAAACCATTGAGGGCCGAGGCGGCTCCCGCTGCTTTGGGGAAGGGGCCAACCGCGCCACTTTGCCCGCAGGGGTTGTGAATGCCGTGTGCCAGCATGAACAGAAAAAAAGGCAGCTCGATCGCCCATACCGACTGCACCCCTGCCAGAGCCAACGCCAGCATCACGCTAACGCCCACCAGGCTAAAGGCCCCGGCAATGGCCACCGTGCGGCGCACACCCACGCGCACCAACAAGCGCCGGCACAAAAAGGTGCCCAGCAGGTAGGTGAAGGAGTTGGCAAACATCACCATTCCGTACTGCGTCGTGCTCAGGCCCAGCACCCGGATGAAGACAAAGGAGGAGGACGCCAAAAACGTGAACAGGGCGCTATAGGCAAAAGTGGACAGGGCCGTAAATGCCAAAAAGGTGGGGTTGCGCACAATGGTCCACCAGGTGTGGATGAGCGTGCCGGGGTTGAGTGCCTTGGGGTTCTTGTGGGCTACGGTTTCTTCAAACCGCAGCCCCACCACCGCCAGGCCCACGGCGCCAAACACGGTCAGCGCCAAGAGCGCGGCGTGCCAGTTAAAAAGCGACGTCAGCAAACCGCCAATGGGGGCGGCCAGGCAGGCAATTACACCCAAACCACTCAGACCCTTGGACATCACGTTGGCGCCCTGCGCCGGTGCGTACAGGTCGCGCACAATGGCGCGGGCACACATCACACCGGCGCCCATGGCCGCGCCCTGGATGGTGCGCCAGACAATGAGCAAATCCATATTGCCTGCAAATGCGCTGCCCACCGAGGCCACAACATAGGCGCTCATGCCCGCCAGCAGGATGGGCCGCCGTCCAAAGCGGTCTGACAGCGGGCCCCAAAATAGTTGCGAAACCCCAAACGCCAGCAACAGTGCGGTGAGCGTGAGCTGTGCTTGTTCCATGCTGGCACCCAGCTCCTGGGTGAGGCCGGGCAGGGCTGGCAGGTACAGGTCGGTGGTGATGGGTTGCAGCCCCAGCATCAAAGCCAGGGTGAGCACAATCAGTGCCGGGTGCATGGAAGAGTGGGGGCTGCGTGACGGCATACAACAATCAGTGGACGGGTTGGGCGGCGTCAAGTACCGCGCGGTGGGATACGTGGCGCAGCAACAGAACCAAGGCGATGGCAGCGATGGTCAGTCCTACCACCAGGGCAATCCAGAAGCCCTGGGATTGCATTGGCTGGGCCGGGTGCCAAGGAGCCCAGTCGGGTGCCAGACCCAGCACACAGCCCAAGGGCAAAGCAAACACCCAAAAGGCAGTGAGGTGGATGACCATGGGCGAGCGGGTGACCTTGTAGCCCCGAATGGCGCAACTGGTGGACACTTGCGCCGCATCCGACACCTGAAACAGTGCCGCCAGAAGCAACAGGCCCGCAGCGGTGGTGGCAACCGGTACATCGCTGGTGTAGGCGCGGGCAATTTGCTGGCTAAACAGGGCCATCACAATAGCCGAAAGCACGGCCAGACCCACCGAAGCGCCCACGCCCACGGCGGAGCGAAAGCGTGCAGCAACCGGGTCACCCGCGCCCAGGGCCTGGCCCACGCGGGTGAGCAGGGCTATGCCCAGACTCATGGGTAGCATGAATGTCAATGAAGAAAAATTCAGCGCAATCTGGTGCGCCGCCACCTGCGTGCTGCCAAAGCGCGCCACCAAGAGGGCAATCAGGCTGAAGGCACTGCTCTCAGCAAAATAGGTCACTCCAATGGGCAGGCCCAGTTTGAGCAAGCTGCGCACCTTCTCGCGGTGCGGGGCTTCAAAGCGGTCAAACGGCCAGGTGCTGCGGTAGGCCGGGCTGCGCCGCATCCACCACAACAGTCCGCCCAGGTTGAACCAGATGCACAGCATGGTGGCCCAGGCGCAACCCACACCGCCCAGCGCCGGGAAACCCCAGTGGCCAAAGATCAACACCCAATTCAACAGGCAGTTGAGCAACAGTGCGGCCAGCGAAATGGCCATCATGGGTTTGGTCTGGTTCAGGCTGGCGCTGTAGCCGTACAACACGCGATACCAGGCAAAGGCTGGCAGCGCAAAACTGGTCACGCGGACAAAGCGCACGGCAATGTCGTGCACGGCGGGCTCCAGTTGCATAAAGTCAAACACCAGGCCCCCCACGTTGGCCAGGACCAAGGCGACGGCCCCTACGCCCAGGCCCTTCCACAGTGCCTGGCGCACCACATGTGGCACCCGGTCAAACTGGCCCGCACCCACGTAATGCGCCACCATGGGGTTGACCGACATCATCACGCCCATGAGCGTGACCACCACAATCATCCAGATCGATGAACCCAAGGCCACACCCGCCAGGTCTTGCGCCGATGCGTGCCCAGCCATGGCCACGTCGGCCACAGACATGCCAACCGTGGCAAGTTGCCCCACCAAAATAGGCCAAGCCAGCTGCCACAGGGCGGAAATTTCAGCTCGAATGGGGGTTTTGCTCGGGGTGGCGGGGCGATGGGTAGCAGGGGAGACGATCATGAACCTGTCATTTTACGGGGCGGCGCAGCGCCGGTGGTGCGCGGACTCCAAACGTAAAAAAACCCGCAGAGCGGGCTTTTTTATGGGCTGACAGGCTCCAATTATTGGGCAGCAGCTGCCTTCTTGGCCTTTTTGCTCTTCTTGTGCTTCTTGGCGGCTTTCTTCATGTCGGACTTGGGTGCGTCTGCAGAAGCTGCCATTGGGGCGGCAACGGGTGCAACGGCAGGTGCAGCAACAGCAACGGGCGCGGCGGCCTTTGCGGGGGCGGCAGGGGCCTGGGCAAACGCGCCAACAGCAAACAGACCGGTGATCAGGGTAGCGAGAAGCTTGTTCATTTTTTGCCTTTCAAAGCAGATTGGTGTACTCCGGAACTGGAGGCCCCTCTACAACGAAGGGTCTACACAACCCGTTGACGTCTTTTTGAAACAATTTTTTAGCTGATGAACGTCAAGGTTGAACATTTACTACACTGTGCTGCTTTTGCCAGGGGTTGTAGCCGGTGACCAGGGCGCTGGCCATCAGCACCAGCCCACCGCCCAGGAAGATGCTGGTTGAGAGTTGCTCCCCCAGAAAGACATGGCCCCAGGTGACGCCAAACACCGGAATCAAAAAAGTGGGGCTCATGGCCGCCACGGGGGTGACATGGGCCAGAATCCGGATGTGCAGCCAATAGGCAATGCCCGATGTGATCACCCCCATGATGACCACCGCGAGCAATGCCACGGGTGTGAAATGCGCAGACGGCCAGCTCCACAGCGCGCCGGGAAGCAGCATCAAGAAAGCTGCCGCATGCAACCCGGCGGTGATTTGTAATGGCTCCATGCGGCTCAGCGCCCGCTTCATCAGCGGTGTGGAGACGCCGTAGCACGCCGAGGCCAAGACACAGCCCAGCGCCGCCAGCGCTACCTTCCACGACGGCTCTACCGGCCCCAGTCCGACGATCAGCGTCACACCGCCTAAACCCAGCAGGCAACCCACAACCTTGCGTGCGTTGAGCGTGTCTTCACCCATCCAGGTGGAGGCAAAGATGCCAAACAGCACGGCGGTGGAATTGAGCAGCGCGCTGTATCCGGCCGGGATTTGCAGGGCAGCCCAGGCAAACAGCAGAAACGGCAAGGCCACAGACAGCAGGCCAATGAGCGCCAGCTCGCGCCAATGCCCTCGCGGCCAGGGCTGGCGCAGGGTGAACATCAGCACGGCCAGCGTGAGCGTTGCCATGCCGATGCGCAGTGCCGCCAGCACATTGGGCCCGAGCACGGGGCTGGCCAGGCGTATCAACATGAAGGACGCGCCCCATAAGGCCGATAGCATGACCAGCTGGGCGAAGTGTTTGGTTTTCATGCCGTGGGCCAATCAACGGCCACGCAGGAACAGCGCATCGATTTCACGCAGGCCAAGTTGGCGCCAGGTGGGGCGGCCGTGGTTGCACTGGTCGCTGCGCTCGGTGGCTTCCATCTGGCGCAGCAGGGCGTTCATCTCGTCGATGGTCAGGCGGCGGTTGGCACGTACCGCGCCGTGGCAGGCCATGGTGGCCAGCAATTCGTTTTGGGCGCGCTGGATGACGGTGCTGGCGTCATGGGTGCCGAGTTCGGCCAGCACGCTGCGGGCCAGCTCGACCGCGTCGCCTTGTGCCAGGGTGGTGGGCACGGCGCGCACGGCCAGGGTTTTGGGTGAGAAGGGAGAAATCTCCAGTCCCAGGGTGTGCAGGGTGGCGAAGTGGGCCTCGGCGGTGGCGACCTCGCCGGGGGTTGCTGCAAAGGTGGCGGGTATCAACAGGGGCTGGCTGGTGAGCTGCGCCACGGTGGTCGTCGCGCCGTCTGCGGTTTGCTGGGCCAACTGGTTTTTGAGCCGCTCGTACACGATGCGCTCGTGGGCGGCGTGCATGTCCACGATGATCAGGCCCTGGGCGTTTTCGGCCAGGATGTAGATGCCCTGGAGTTGCGCTAGCGCACGGCCCAGGGGCCAGATTTGGGTGGCGTCCTCGCTGTTGGCTGGGTGGCTGGGCGGCAGAGGGTTTTGCTCCGTGTCCCCCGCCCGCGTTGCGGGCTCCTCCTTGACCTGCGCAAAACCCTCTGCCGCCCAGCCTTGCGGCGGGCTGGTGTTGCGCTGCCAGAGCAGGCTGATGTCGCTGACGCGGTGGCCGGTTGGCTTCGGGTTCACTGCGAAATTCATAGCGCCTTGTGTATATTTGACGAGGGCTGGAGCCTGATTTGACTCTGAGTGATTGGGCCAGATCGTGCTGGCCGGGGTGTTGGCAGTACTGGTGGTGCCTGCGGTGCTGGCGCGTGGCGCAGCCAATGCGTCTTCCACGGCGTGGCGCACACCCTGGTGCACCTCGCGGCTATCGCGGAAACGCACCTCGATCTTGGTGGGGTGCACGTTCACGTCCACCCGCGCCGGGTCCATGGCCAGGTACAGCGCATACACCGGCTGGCGGTGGCCGTGCAGCACGTCTTCGTAGGCGCTGCGGGCGGCGTGCGTGAGCACCTTGTCGCGCACGAAGCGGCCGTTCACGTAACAAAACTGCTGGTCAGCGCGCGACCGTGCGGCATCGGGAATGCCCACCCGGCCCCAGATGCGCAGTGCTGGCGTGTCGCTGCCCGTGCGTTGGGTGTTGGAGGCCTGCCAGTCCACCGCAATCGATTGGGCAATAAAGTCCGCGCCCAACACGTCGGCCAGGCGTTGGGTGAGTTGTTGCTCCTGGCTTGGGGCTTCGCAGCGGCGCCATTGTTCAATCAGCTTGCCTTCATGCCAGATGGCAAAACCCACATCGGGTCGGGCCAGCGCGTGGCGGCGCACCGATTCAATGCAGTGGGCCAGTTCGGTGGCGTCGGTCTTCAAGAACTTGCGCCGCGCTGGTGTGCTGTAGAACAGCTCTTTGACCTCGACCGTGGTGCCCTGGCTGCGGGCCACCGGTTTGAGTTCGCCCGTGCGTCCGTCCAAAAGGTGAGCGCCCGATTGGCCGCTAGCCCTCGACAATATTGCACAGTCAGCTATTGAATTAATAGCAGCAAGGGCCTCACCCCGAAACCCCATGGTGGCCACCGACTCCAAATCCACCAGGCTGCCAATCTTGCTGGTGGCGTGGCGGCGAAAGGCCAGACTTAGCTCGTCGGGCAGGATGCCCTGGCCATCGTCTTCCACACTGATCAGGCGCACGCCACCGGCCAGCAGTCGCACGGTGATTTGGGTGGCCCCGGCGTCCAGCGCGTTGTCGACCAGCTCACGCACTACTGATGCCGGACGTTCCACCACCTCGCCGGCAGCGATCTGGCTGATCAGCTCATCGGGTAGTTCACGAATAGGGCGGCGCGGAGCGTGGGTGGGCAAGGGTGCGTTCACCACCACATTCTAGGGTGGATCAGATGAACGGGGGCTGGGCTGACGGCTTCGCTTACAGCTTGCCGTACTGGGTTCCGCCAATCATGATGCCACTGTCCAGCGGTGCCAGATCGGATTGGTATTCAAAGTCGCCCACCTGTACCACCGGCGGGGCCAAGCCCATGCTGATGGCTTCCATAAAGGCTCTGGCTTCGTCTTCTGACACGGGTTGGTAAGCGTGACGTGCCAATGCGGGTTCGTGTGCAACGGTGGAATCTGAGGCCTGAGCACTGGCAAATGCCCGTTCTGGCGTGCTGCTACCGACCGGGTCAGCGGCCCGGGCCTGGCGTTCAAACTGGGTTTCTGATTCACTCACGCGCCAATAGGTGCCTTCGATCAGTATGCCAAAGCGCTTGTAGGTATTGGCGCGCATGAGCTTCTCGATGGCGGCAAAACTCTTGGTGCGGGCTTCTTTGCCAGTGACGAAAGATTTGGCGACGTCGATCATGGCGATGAAGCGGTGGTGACGTGCATCCACCGGCATAACTTTGAATTTGTACATGCTGCCAATCACTTCCATTGACAAAAATGTCTCTCGGATGGACTGATATAACATTTCTTGTCGGAATGCCTTGCGTTCTTCCAAGTCCATGCGCTTGCGTTGAGCGACCGGGGATTCGACCGGAATCTCGGGGTTTTTGGCTTGGATCGGAAGAGCGAGAGCATGTTGTGTGGGTGTTTTTTGATATTTTAGACGTAGCTTGACTTTGCGCCGGACGGCACAAACACCCTACCATATGCAATCCGCATGCCTACTTTGCTAAGGGTTTACCCACCTAGAGCTTTGCGGCGCGGCTGTCCAGAGGGGTCACGAAGGAATTCTGTTCCCAGCCGGAGGACTCCAGCATGCTTTCAGCGTAGCCCGAGGAGTTGGGCATGGACGCATCCAGCTGGGCTACGGACTGGTTCTTGGTGTTGCGCTTGCGGTCCACAATAGCGTACAAATGCTGGCTCACGTTCTTGAAGCGCGACTCCAGTTCACCGTTCGCGTTGCCTCTGGCCGCTTGCTCGCCCAGGAAAGCTGTGCGGATCTGGATCAGGTGGGGCAGGTTGGCCGGGTCCACCACCGTGTAGTGGATGCCGCATTGCGACAGCAGGTTGTGTTTGAGGGTTTGGTTGCTCAGGGACAATCCCTTGGGGCCTGGTACATCAATGCACCCAATCACTTCACCTTCCATATTGCACAGCGTAAAGGTGCAGTAAACCCCATTGAGTAAGTGGTACCAGTGCGCAGCATCGGCCTGCTGGGCGGGTGAGGTAAACCGGGTGATGGGCAATTTGATCAATATCTGATGGTCAAACATCACCTTGGTCAGCCACAGCCAGACTTGCTTTTCACGGTTGTTGACCAACGCACGTACCGTCAGCGGCCAATCTTTGGGAATGCGTTTGCGGTCCGGGGTTTTTGACCGGCGCAGCCAGTAAACGACGCCGCCACCCAGCGCCAATCCCAATACAAAAACAGCATAGATCATGTCACTCACCCTGAATATATGGAGCCATCTGCGTGGCTGTCATAGTTCGTGGCAGTCTACTGCCTTTCGACCGGGTTGCCCAGTGTTTTGCTGCGATGCAGCATCAACATGCCGGCATGGTGGGCTTCGTGGCAAGATTCGGGCGGCACGAGAATCCCCCACAATGAAGACCAACGAGAAACACCGCATGCAGCTACAGGAAATACTTTACTCACAAGGATTTGGCACCCGGCGTGTTTGCGCCGGGCTGGTTCAGCAGGGTTTGGTTCAAGTTTATATGGAAAATGAGTCTCCAGCCCTCGTGGAATGTACGCAAGCCGCTACGGAATTTGTAGCGGATGGGTTGCGCTTCAGGGTCCAGGGGGTGGACTGGCCGTACCATGAAAAAGCCTACCTGATGCTGCACAAGCCCGCTGGCACCGAATGTTCACAAAAGCCATCCACCTACCCCAGCATCTACTCGCTGCTGCCGTCGCCGCTGCGATTGCGGCCACAAAAGGCTGCGGTGCAGGGCGTGCAGGCGGTAGGAAGGCTTGACCAGGACACGACAGGTCTGCTGTTACTGACGGATGACGGCAAGTTCATCCACCGCATGAGTTCACCGCGCCACCATGTTCCCAAGGTCTATGAGGTAACGGTCAAGCACACGCTGGACGCGCGCCAGGTCCAGAAGCTGCTGGATGGGGTGGTGCTGGATGACGACCCCAAACCCGTGCGTGCCGCAGCTTGCGCGGCTGTGGGCCCGCTCCATCTGCGCCTGACCCTTACCGAGGGCAAGTACCACCAGGTCAAACGCATGGTGGCAGCGGTTGGTAACCGCGTGGAGGGCTTGCACCGCTCGCAGATTGGGGGTCTGCGTTTGCCTGTGGACCTGACGCCAGGCCAGTGGCGCTGGTTAAGCGAGGCGGATTTGCAGGCTATTCAAAGCCCGGTATCCTTGTCACATGAGCATGCTATTTGATTCGTTCTGGCGCGCGGCTGCGTACTGCTTGAGGCCGCGGGTGATTCTGTTGTCGGTGTTGCCGCTGGTTCTGGTGGTCGCCCTGACCGTAGGCCTAGGTTATTTCTACTGGGATGTAGCGATGGACCAGGTGCGTCTGTTGCTGGAATCCAGCGAGTTCGTCAACAACGGCTGGGCCTGGCTGGACAGCATTGGGTTGGGACGCATCAAGACGGTGCTGGCCCCAATGGTCGTCATCTTCGTTGTGACGCCCCTGATCGTTATGGTGTCGTTGCTGGTGGTAGCGCTGTTGATGACGCCGATGCTGGTGCGTCTGGTGGCGCTGCGGCGTTTTCCGGCACTGGAAGAGCGCAACGGTGCGTCGTTTCTCTACAGTGTGGCCTGGTCTTTGGGCTCCACGGTGCTGGCACTGCTGGCCACGGTGGCCTCTCTTCCGCTGTGGTTTGTGCCGCCCCTGGTGCTGATTTTGCCGCCGCTGATTTGGGGCTGGCTCACCTACCGGGTCATGTCCTTCGACGCGTTGGCTAACCACGCCAGCGCCGAAGAGCGCCGCACGGTTTTGAAGCGTCATCGCATGCAACTGCTGGGCATGGGCGTGTTGACCGGTTACCTGGGGGCCGCGCCCAGCCTGGTGTGGGCGTTTGGCGCCCTGTTTGCGGTCACTTTCTTTGTCTTCCTGGTGCCGCTGGCAATCTGGATTTACACCCTGGTGTTTGCTTTTTCGTCCCTGTGGTTCACCCATTACTGTTTGGCGGCCTTGCAGGCTCTGCGCCAGGAACGCGCGGCCGAGGCCGTGATCGTGGCGGAAATCCCGGTCGCCGAACCACCGCTTTTGATTTCCGTGGAATAGATCAACATGAACTTTGGCCTCATCATCATTGGCGATGAAATCCTGTCTGGCAAGCGTCAGGACAAGCACCTTGCAAAAACCATTGAGTTGCTGTCTGCACGGGGGCTGCCACTGGCCTATGCCGACTACGTGGGTGACGATCCGCAGCGCATCACCGCGACGCTGGCGCGCGCCTTTGCCTCGGGTGACGTGGTGTTTTCTTGTGGAGGAATTGGTGCCACCCCGGATGACCACACACGCCAGTGCGCCGCGCGGGCCCTGGGGCGTGAATTGGCCCTGCACCCCCAGGCTGAGACGCTGATCCGTGAACGCATGCAGGACTTTGCCCGGGAGAAGGGCGTTGCCTACGAGCCCAACCGCAGTGACAACCTGCACCGGCTCAACATGGGTACGTTTCCTGTCGGTGCGCAGATCATCCCTAACCCGTTCAACAAGATTCCCGGCTTTTACTGCGGGAGCGTTTATTTTGTTCCGGGTTTCCCGGTCATGGCCCATCCCATGATGGAGTGGGTGCTGGACACGCACTACCACCACCTGTTTGTGCAGGATGCTTGGGTCGAGCAGTCGGTCATCGTGTTTGGGGCCATGGAGGCCAGCCTGACCCCGCTCATGGAGGACATTGAGCGTGACCATGCGGTCAAGGTGTTCAGCCTGCCCAGCGTGGACCACGCACAGTACGGGCACCATATCGAGCTTGGTGTAAAAGGCGCACCCGCTGCTGTAGCCCCCGCTTATGCTGCCCTGCTGCAGGGTTTGGGGCAGGCGCATGCCAAGTTAGGCCCTGAGATGGTGCGCAAATAGAATTGCACTTAATTGGTGCACGCAAAAGAGCCTTGATTTGGTGCATCAACCGAAATGGCAGGCGTTCGCCCCCCGCTTCACACGCGGACTTTGACGCAACACAACGGAAAACTGACGTGTCTCAAGGCAAAATAGCCTGATTTACCAAAAATGGTGCTTGCCCGGGTTTTGGCACAAAAACTGCAATGGAGGCAAGGCGAGAATTTTCACAACCGTGTAACAGGAGTATTTGATGGCCAAGACCGTCGCAGACGTGATGAAGATGGTGAAAGAGAACGAAGTCAAGTTTGTCGACTTCCGCTTCACCGATACCCGCGGCAAGCAGCAGCACACCACCGTGCCTGTTTCGCACTTTGATGAAGACAAGTTTGCGTCGGGCCATGCGTTTGACGGTTCGTCCATTGCTGGCTGGAAAGGCATTGAAGCGTCGGACATGTTGCTCATGCCCGATCCCAACACTGCCAACATCGACCCTTTCTTTGAAGAAACCACCATCATCATGAATTGTGATGTGGTTGAGCCTGCCGACGGCAAGGCCTACGACCGCGATCCGCGCTCCATCGCCAAGCGCGCTGAAGCCTACCTCAAGGCCTCCGGCATTGGCGACACGGCCTTCTTCGGCCCAGAGCCAGAGTTCTTCATTTTTGATGGCGTACGTTGGAGCACCGAACCCAACAACACCTTCTACGAAATCGACGAGTACGAAGCCCCCTGGAACAGCGGCTCCAAGCTCGAAGGCGGCAACCGCGGCCACCGTCCCACCACCAAGGGCGGCTACTTCCCCGTGCCCCCGGTCGACAGCACGCAAGACATGCGCGCCGAGATGTCCCTGATTCTCGAATCCCTGGGCATCCCGGTTGAAGTGTTCCACCACGAAGTGGCGGGCGCGGGCCAAAACGAAATTGGCACCCGCTTCTCGACTTTGGTCGAGCGCGCCGACTGGACCATGCTGCAAAAGTATGTGATCCACAACGTGGCCAATGCCTACGGCAAAACCGCTACTTTCATGCCCAAGCCCTACCACGGCGACAACGGCTCTGGCATGCACGTGCACCAGTCGGTGTGGAAAGACGGCAAGAACCTGTTTGCTGGCGACGGCTATGCCGGTTTGAGCGACTTCGCGTTGTATTACATCGGCGGCATCATCAAGCATGCCCGTGCGCTGAACGCCATCACCAACCCCGGCACCAACAGCTACAAGCGCCTGGTTCCGCACTTCGAAGCACCGGTCAAGTTGGCTTACTCGGCCAAGAACCGTTCTGCTTCGATCCGCATCCCGTTTGTGGCCAACCCCAAGGGCCGTCGCGTGGAAGCCCGCTTTCCCGATCCATTGATGAACCCTTACCTGGGCTTTGCCGCTCTGCTGATGGCCGGTCTGGACGGCGTGGAAAACAAGATCCACCCCGGCGAAGCGGCTACCAAAGACTTGTACCATTTGCCTCCCGAAGAGGACAAGCTGGTACCCACCGTGTGCCACAGCCTGGACCAGGCGCTGGAATGCCTGGACAAAGACCGTGCGTTCCTGACCAAGGGCGGCGTGTTCTCCGACAGCATGATCGATGCCTACATCGAGCTCAAGATGAGCGAAGTGACCCGCTTTCGCATGGCGGTGCACCCGGTTGAATACGATATGTACTACTCCCTGTAATGGGATTTGGCTGCCCATTCGGGGGCAGTCATTGTGGATTGATCGAAAAGGACGGCACTCGCCGTCCTTTTTTTTTGCAACCAATGGTTAGCAAAGTGATCACATAGCGACATCGGTGAGGCGAAATTTTGTTTTTGCCTCTTTTTGAAGCATACTGGCTGGCCAACCTTGAACGGGCTGTGTGGACACTACATGAAAATTGTTTTTTTGATTCCCTTGTTGGCCAGTTTGGTGGGCACCACCAGTTGGGCCCAGGCCAAGATTTACCGCTGCGGCAATGAATACACCAACACGGTCACGGAGGCCCAGGCTAAGTCCTGCAAGCTGATCTCTGGCGGCAATGTGACCGTGGTTCAGTCCAACAAGCCCGCCGCCAGCCGTGCAGCGAGTGGCGCCCAGCCCGGCACACGTACAGATTCTGCCGACCAGCGCGCCAAAGACTCCGATTCGCGCATGATTCTGGAATCCGAGCTCAAAAAAGCTGAGACACGCCAGGTTGAACTGGTCAAGGAATACAACAATGGCGAGCCCGAGAGGCTCGCCTCTGAAGCCCGCAACCAACAGAAGTACCTGGAGCGGGTCGCCGAACTCAAGGCCAACATTGCCCGCAATGAAAGCGACATCGATGGCATCCGGCGCGAGTTGGGCCGCCTGTCGTCCGCTTCGGCCAGTTCTTCTCCTAAATAGACGGTTTGGTGGAAGCACCGTCCCGTTTACAAGCATTTGATCTTCTGGCCACGCTGGTGGCCGTGGTGGGGCCGGATGCATCCGTCACCTTCGCCAACTCCGCTTTGGAAGATGCCATGGGCATTTCCCGGCGCAACATTGTTGGGTCGAATCTGGCGGAGGCCTTTACCGAACCTGCTCTGTTTCGCAATGCCCTGAACGGTGCACGCGAGAACGCCTTTGATGTACTGCGCTACGACGCTTTTTTAAAACGCATCAGCGCCGAGCCCTTGCCAGTGCATGTCATCATCACCTGGACCGAACCGGTGACCGAGATCATCGTCGAGATGGTGCCACTGGAGCAGCAGACACGCCAGGAGCGTGAAGAGCGCCTGGCCGAGCAGGCCCAGACCAACAAGGAACTCATCCGCAATCTGGCGCACGAAATCAAGAACCCGCTGGGAGGTATTCGTGGTGCGGCGCAGTTGCTGGAAATGGAGATGGAGTCGCCCGATCTGACCGAATACACCCAGGTCATCATCCGCGAGGCCGATCGCCTGCAGAGCCTGGTGGACCGCCTGCTCGCTCCACACCGCCGCCCACACATGGTGAGTGACGTCAATATCCACGAGGTCTGCGAGCGGGTGCGTTCGTTGATTCTGGCCGAGTTTCCCAAGGGCCTGCGCGTGGTGCGTGACTACGATGTCTCTATTCCCGAATTTCGGGGTGATCATGAACAGCTCATCCAAACCCTGCTGAACATCGCGCACAACGCTTGCCAGGCCCTGGTGGATCGCATCGCTGCGGGTGACGCCGTGCTCACGTTTCGCACCCGCGTGCTGCGCCAGATCACCTTTGGCAAACAACGCTACCGGTTGGCATTGGAATTGCATGTCATTGACAACGGACCGGGCGTACCCGATTCGATCAAGGACCGCATTTTCTACCCACTGGTATCGGGCAGGGAAGGTGGTTCTGGCCTGGGGCTGACATTGGCGCAAACCTTTGTTCAACAGCACCATGGCCTGATCGAGGTCGACAGCGTACCAGGCCGTACGGATTTCAAAATCTTGATTCCGTTACCGTAACTGCCAAGAACCAGGGAACGCACCACTATGAAGCCGATTTGGATAGTAGATGACGACCAGTCCATCCGCTTCGTACTGGAGAAGGCCTTGCTGCGCGAACACCTGCCCACCCGCAGCTTCTCCAGCTCCCGCGAGGTGCTGGCCGCGCTCAGTACAGCGGCCGAAGACGAAGGCCCACAAATCCTGGTGAGCGACATTCGGATGCCCGGCGGCTCGGGGTTGGAGCTGCTTGACAAGGTCAAGACCAAATATCCGGGGCTGCCGGTCATCATCATGACCGCTTTCTCGGACCTGGACAGCGCGGTCAGCGCCTTTCAGGGCGGCGCGTTTGAGTACCTGCCCAAGCCTTTTGATTTGCCCAAGGCAGTGGAGCTGATTCGCCGCGCCGTGGAAGAAAGCCAGCGCGAGGAAGTGAGCGAAGAAAGCATGACGGAGTCGCCCGAAATGCTGGGCCAGGCACCGGCTATGCAGGATGTGTTCCGCGCCATTGGGCGCCTGTCACCCAGCAACGTCACGGTCATGATCACCGGTGAATCCGGCTCTGGCAAAGAACTGGTGGCCCGCGCCCTGCACAAGCATTCACCGCGCGCCAAAGGCCCGTTTGTAGCCATCAACACCGCGGCCATCCCCAAGGATTTGCTGGAAAGCGAACTCTTTGGCCACGAACGCGGCGCGTTCACCGGGGCGCAAACCATGCGCCGAGGACGCTTTGAGCAGGCCGATGGCGGCACGCTGTTTCTGGATGAAATTGGCGACATGCCGTTTGAGCTACAAACCCGTTTGCTGCGCGTGTTGAGCGATGGGCATTTCTACCGTGTTGGCGGTCATACCGCCGTCAAGGCCAACGTCCGGGTGATTGCAGCCACGCACCAGGATTTGGAGTTGCGGGTCAAGGAAGGGGGCTTCCGCGAAGACCTGTTCCACCGCCTGAACGTCATCCGCCTGCGCCTGCCGGCGCTGCGTGAGCGCAAGGAAGACGTGCCCATGTTGACACGCCATTTTTTGCAGCAAAGCGCCCAGCAGCTTGGGGTAGAACCCAAGCGAATTTCTGACGCCGCCCTGGC
Organism: Candidatus Aalborgicola defluviihabitans; assembly: GCF_016705985.1. Taxonomy (NCBI): domain Bacteria; kingdom Pseudomonadati; phylum Pseudomonadota; class Betaproteobacteria; order Burkholderiales; family Comamonadaceae; genus Allorhodoferax (SeqCode); species Candidatus Aalborgicola defluviihabitans. The sequence continues at coordinate 451,057 of NZ_JADJKN010000005.1, read as the reverse complement.
CTGGCTGGAAGGCTTTGGCTTCCCAGGTAACGTGCGTCAGCTGGAAAACATGTGCCACTGGCTCACGGTGATGGCACCAGCCCAGGTGATTGAGCCCAAAGACTTGCCACCCGAAGTCGGGGTGCATTTGGCGGCGGGGGATGGCGACGTGGACTCTGCGGTTGCCCACGTGGTTCCCGTGTCGGTAGCGGCCCCGGTGGCAAGCTCACTCAACGCGGCACTCGCGCAACCCACGGTTGGCTGGGAGTCCGAGCTGCAGGCCGAAGCCGCTGCGCTGTTGTGCGCAGGAAGAACGGATGTATGGGATGCACTGACGCAACGGGTTGAGTCGCGTCTGATTCTGGCTGCATTGGCCCACACCAAGGGCCGGCGCATTGAGGCGGCGCAGAAACTGGGGATCGGGCGCAACACCATCACGCGCAAAATCCAGGAGCTGGGTTTGGAGTAAGTGTGGCCCCCACACTCCACCGCTGCGCGGGTCGTTGCCCCCGAGGGGACTGATTCGCCTTGGGGCGGCCCAGCGGCGAATCGCGCTCAATTCAGTGTCAGCACCACCGGCGTATGGTCACTGGGGCGCTCGTTACTTCGCGGCGTCTTGTCGATGGTGCAGGCGGTGGCCTTGTCTTTGAGCGCGTTGCTAATCAAGATATGGTCAATGCGCATGCCACGGTTGCGGCGGAAACCAAAGTCGCGGTAATCCCACCAGCTATAACTCTTTGCGGGTTGGTCGAACAGGCGGTAGCTGTCGTGCAGGCCCAGCGCAATGAGGGCGCGCAGGTGGTAACGCTCGTCTTCGGTGCAGTGAATCTGTTCGCGCATGCCCTCGGGGTCCCACACGTCCAGATCGTCAAAGGTGATGTTGTAGTCGCCCATCAGCACCAGTTGTGGGTGCCTCTCCAGCTCGGCCTTGACCCAATGGCGCAGGCCCTTGAGCCACTCCATCTTGTATTCAAACTTGTCAGTGCCTGGCGCCTGGCCGTTGGGGAAATAAGCACCAATAACGCGCACACCCTCCACGGTGCCAGTAATCACGCGCGCCATGTCATCGTCAAAGCCGGGTATGTTCTTCACGACCTCGGTAGCGGGTGTGCGCGTGAGCAGGGCCACGCCGTTGTAGGTCTTCTGGCCAAACCACTGGGAAGAGTAGCCAGCGGCCTGGAAGGCGTCCGCCGGAAACTTGTCGTCCGTCATTTTGAGTTCCTGCAGGGCCAATACGTCCACCGGGTTGGCGGCGAGCCAGTCGAGCACTTGCGGCAGGCGCACGGACAGAGAGTTGATGTTCCAGGTGGCGAGTTTCATAAAACGAAATAACTGTTAAAAATCAAGTAGTTACGAAAATGCATTTTATCTGGCTACGCATGCGGCCAACCAAATTGCGAATGTCTGCCGGTAACGGAGGCGGCGCCGGCCGCATAACCGTGTGGATTGGAATTTGCAACTTCTCCCAGAAAAACTAAACTGAATCTTCAAAAGCTTGAAAAACTTGAAAAACCAAATGGGGGCACCATGGTTAAAAGTTCATTTTCAAACATTTTGAGGGTTGGAGCGGCACTGGATGCCGCAAGGACCCTGGAGCACTCGTTGGAACACTTCCTGGCCATTGTGCAGAGCTCGGATGATGCGATCATCAGCAAAAATATGGATGGTCTGGTCGTCAGTTGGAATTCGGGTGCGCAGTCCATCTTTGGCTACACCGAAGGGGAAATGTTGGGCAAGTCCATGCTGGTGCTGTTTCCACCGGAGCGCCGTGAAGAGGAAGTCCACATCCTGAAACGGGTACTCAGTGGGGCCCGAGTGGACCACTTCGAAACCGAACGTTTGCACAAGAATGGCAACCGCATCTATGTGTCGGTCACCATATCTCCTATTCGTGACCGCGATGGGGTGGTCGTTGGTGCTTCCAATATCACGCGCGATATCACACAGAAGGTCAAATTGGAGGCCGCCGCCCGCCTGTCCAATGCCATTCTGAGTTCCACGGACGATGCCGTGGTGAGCAAGTCTGTGAATGGTATTGTGACCAGCTGGAACCCGGCTGCCACCAAAATATTCGGCTACACCGCAGAAGAAATGATAGGGCGCAGCATTGAATTGCTGCTGCCGAGCGACCGCAAGGACGAGGAAAAATTTATTCTTGAAAGAATCTTGAACGGTGAAGTCATTGACCACTTCGACACGGTGCGCGTGTGCAAGAGCGGTAGGCGCGTCAACGTGTCAGTCACCGTTTCTCCCATCCGCGACGGTTGGGGAAAAATCATTGGCGCCTCAAAGATCGCCCGCGACATTACCGCACAGAAGTTGGCTGAAGCGCAGTTGCGTCTGACATCCAGGGTGTTCACCGATACCAATGAGGGCATCCTAATCACCAATGCAGAAGGCCTGATTGTGGATGTCAACGCAGCCTTTACCCATATTACCGGCTACACCCATGACGAGGTTTTGGGAAAAGACCCGCTGACTTTTCGATCCGGTCGCCAGAGCTACTCTGTGTTCAGGGCGATGCGGTGTGCGTTGATGCGCGACGGCGAGTGGAAGGGAGAGATATGGAGCAGGCGCAAAGACGGTGAAGCCTTTTCGGTGTTGTTGAGCGTTAGCCGCGTGTGCGAGGCCAAGGGCGCCATCACCAATTATGTGGCGCTGTTCTCCGACATTACACCCCTCAAACGGCATCAGGAAATGCTGGAACACGGCGCACACTTTGACGCGCTGACCAACTTGCCCAACCGGTTGCTGCTGTCGGACCGCCTTCAACAGGCCATGGCGAATTGCCAACGTCAAAGCCAAATTCTGGCCGTGTTGTATATGGACATTGACAGTTTCAAGTCCATCAACGATGCATTTGGTCACAGCGTTGGAGATGAACTGCTGGTAGCCATCTCCCAGCAGATGCGCGACGGGCTGCGTGAGGGCGACACCTTGGCTCGCATGGGCGGCGATGAATTTGTGGTGGTGCTGACGGGCCTACGTGGCGTTGAAGACTGCGTGCAATTGGTTAACCGGGTTTTGGCCGCATGCGCTTGCCCCGTGCTAGTCGGTGGCATGGAACTGTCGGTCACCACCAGCATCGGCGTAACCTTGTACCCGAATGACAACGTAGACGCTGACCAGTTGATGCGCAACGCCGATTTCGCCATGTACGAGGCCAAGCGCGGCGGCAAAAACCGATTTCATTTGTTCGATGCGAACCAGGACGCCGAAGTCAAGACCCGCTCTAACCAGCAATCCCGTATCGAGCAAGCTTTGCGGCAGCAGGAGTTGGTGCTGTACTACCAGCCCAAGGTCAACATGCGCAGTGGTGCCGTGGTGGGGGCGGAGGCGTTGATACGCTGGAACCACCCGGAGCGGGGCTTGCTGGCACCCGCCAGCTTCTTGCCGGCTATTGAAAAGCATCCGCTGAGCGAGCGAGTGGGCGACTGGGTGATGGCGACGGCCTTCATGCAACTCGACGCCTGGGCGCAGGCTGGGCTTAAGCTACCGGTCAGCATCAACGCGAGCGCGCGCCAGTTTCTGGACGAACAGTTCACCGCCAAGTTGGCTGCACTGTTGGCCAGTCACCCACGGATTGACCCTGACATGGTGGAATTGGAAATACTGGAAACCAGTGCGCTGGAAGATATGGGCGCCGTGCAAAAAATCATGGCGGACTGCCACAGTCTGGGGGTGAAATTCTCCCTGGACGACTTTGGCACCGGTTATTCATCGCTCACCTATCTGCGTCGCTTACCGGTGGATATTCTGAAGATCGATCAGAGTTTTATCCGCGACATGTTGGAAGACACTGGCAATTTGTCGATTGTCAAAGGGGTTATCGGACTGGCTGCTGCCTTCAACCGCACAGTCATTGCGGAGGGCGTTGAAACCGATGCCCATGGCGTGCAGTTGATGGCGCTGGGCTGTGAACTGGCCCAGGGCTATGCCATCGCCCGGCCCATGCCGGCTGAACAGTTACCTGACTGGGTGGCGACCTGGGATCTGCCTGCTGCTTGGCATTGACAGCTAATGGTTGTGGGCAGCATCGGCACTGCTCCTGTAGATGTTGACGCATGTTTCAGGCGCTAGCCCTCTTGGAATATACGTATGCTGCTATTACATGTGTAGCATGGCCATGGCGCCAACGGCAACACCCAGACCACCTGCGGCAAACATGCCGTACTCCAGCCACTTCTTTTTGCTCAACAGGGCAATGGCCGCCAGCGCGATGGAGACTTGCAACACCGTGGTGGCTTGTGCCCAGCGGTGGTGCAGGTGCATTTGTGCATCGCTTTGATGGTCCCACTCGGTGGCATCGGCCTCAAGTTTGTCGGCTACGGTTTTGATCTCGGCTTTTTCCTTGTCGTAGCGGTCCAACTTGGTCTGGTACTTGATCTTGTCGTCGTCCTTGGTGGCCAGGTCGCGCGACATTTCCGCCAGCGACTGTTTGGTGCTCTTGGATTGGTAGTAATTCCACTGGTTGGCGGCTTCCGTCTTCTTGATGGCCGCGTTGTTTTTGTACAGGCCGGCATTGGCCTGGGTGGCGCCGCCCATGTAGCCAAATATGGCGCCCATGGTGGCGATGATGGCGGTGAACATGGCGATCTGGTTGATCATGCCGCCGTTTTCGTGGCCACTACCGTGACCGCCTTGCTGGGCGTGTTCGATTTCGTGGTCGTGCGGGCCGTGAACGTGGAATCCGTGTCCTGACATGGTTAGTCTCTTTCAGGGGTTGGTAGTGGGTTGGGGTTGCGATAGGTCACAAAGCTGAAGCCCAGCCCGTTGGCTGCGGTGTGGGTTTCGCGAGTGGTTTCAATCCACTGCGGGCCAAATTGTGGGGCAAAAGCATCGCCATCAAAGTCGGCGTCAATCTCGGTTACCACGGCGGTATGGGCGTAGGGCAGCGCCTGCGCATAGAGCTCGGCACCGCCAATGACCCAGACGTGCTCGAATTGCTCACAAAACAGGAGCGCATTGCGTAAGCTGGACGAGGGCTGAGCCCCAATTTCGTTCCAACCTATTTGGCGGGTGACGACCAAATTGACACGCCCCGGCAGGGGCCGAAAACGCGCTGGGAGCGAGTCCCAAGTCTTGCGCCCCATGATGACCGGGCAGCCCATGGTCACGCGCTTGAAGTGCGCCATGTCTTCGGGCAAATGCCAGGGCAGGGCGTTGTTTTTGCCGATGACGCCATTGCGGGCCTTGGCGAATATGAGGTGCAGTTGCATGCAAAAAATCAATCAGGTGGGTGTTGGCTTGCTGCGGCGGCTGGGTATCAGGACTGCGGCAATGGCGGCCATCACGCAGACCATGGCCACGTAATCTTCCCAGTGCGGCCTCTCACCCACAATCAGCGTGGCCGACAGGATGCCGATCAGCGGGACTGCCATGATACTCATGGCGCTAGTGGCCGGCGGCAAATTGCGCGCCATGCCAAACCAGATGATCTGGGCAACCCCGTAGTTGATGACGACGCCAAACAGCAGGCTGCCCCACATGGCGCCGCTGAAATGCCAGCTCGGCCAGGGCTCCAGCGCGATAGCCATGATCCACAGGCACACGCTGGACAGAATCAGCATCCACACCGTGAGCGTTTCTACCGGCAGGGTTATGCGGGCGCGTCGCATCATCACCGTGCCAATAGCCCATAGCAATGCGGCCGTTTCCATCCAGAGGATTCCGGCGGGGCGGCCTGTTAGCGTATCGAGTTCGTGCGACAGCAGCAGCGCAATGGCGGTGCCCACCGCGACCACGGCCACCGTGGTGCGGGTTGTCAGCTTGTCACCCAGAAACAGGGTGCCAATCAGTACGGTCCAGATCGGCATGGTGAAGCCCAATATGGCAGCACGCCCCGAGGCCAATTCCATAACGCCGAAGATGGATATGGTGTGCCAACCCAGTATATTGGGCAGCCCCAGTTTGATCACCGTGCCCCATTCCTGCCCCTCTGGCAACATGCGAAAGCCGCGCAGGCGGTAGAAGATGAACAGACACATGGCGCCGCTGCTCATGGTGACTGCACGGAAGTACAGCGGCGTCATCTCGCGCAGCGAGAATTTCATCATGGGCCAGTTCAGGCCCCACATCAGGGTGATGGCCACCAGGGCCAGCAGTTGTTTGCGGCTAATCACACGGCCACCGGGGCCTTGATGGCGTCGTGGCATTGGTAGCCCAGTACCTCAAAATCCTCAAACTGGTAGTCGAAGATGCTGTCGGGCCGGCGCTTGAAGTGCAGCGTGGGGTAGGCAAACGGTGCGCGGCTCAGTTGCAGCTCAACCTGGTCCTGGTGGTTGCTGTAAATGTGGCAGTCGCCACCGGTCCAGATGAAGTCGCCTACGTCCAGATCGCATTGCTGCGCCACCATGTGCGTCAATAACGCATAGCTGGCAATGTTGAAAGGCACGCCCAAAAAAATGTCGGCACTGCGCTGGTACAGCTGGCAGCTCAAGCGGCCCTTGCCGCCGGGTGTCTCGCTAGGGGCCACATAGAACTGGAAGAACGCATGGCAGGGCATCAGGGCCATTTTGTTGAGTTCAGCCACATTCCAGGCGCTGACAATGATCCGGCGGCTGTCGGGGTTGGTCTTGAGCGTTTGGATCACCTCGGCGATTTGGTCGATGTGGCCGCCGTCCGGCGTGGGCCAGCTGCGCCACTGCACGCCGTAAACCGGGCCAAGGTCGCCGTCCTCGCGCGCCCATTCGTCCCAGATCGAGACATTGCGCTCCTTGAGCCAGTTGTTATTGCTGGAGCCGGTCAGAAACCACAGCAGCTCCTGGATGATGCTGCGCAGGTGCACCTTCTTGGTGGTGACCAGCGGAAAGCCCTCGTTCAAATCAAAGCGCATCTGGTAACCAAACACGCTGCGCGTGCCGGTGCCGGTGCGGTCCCCCTTGTGCACGCCCGTGGTGTAGACGTGGCGCATGAAGTCTTCGTACTGGCTGCGAATGGGGCGCTGGGTCGTGGAATGGGGCATAGTGGGCAAGGGCTGCGGGTTAGCGGCAAATTTTAGTGGTTCTGTCCGGGTGCTGTGGTAACCATGCGCTATGCCAAACGTCGCTTGCATCTGACTCATTTGCGCCAGATCAGGATCTCGAAGGTGTAGTCGGGTGTGATGTCGGTCTGGTACGCATAGCCCTTGTTGTTCAGGGCGCGGTACAGCGGATGCGGCTCGCGGTTGATAATCAGCAGTAGTGTGTGTTTGGGGTCCATGGTATCGAGCGCGTCCAAGGTGGCAACAAAGGGCTCGGGGGGTTCCATGTCGCGCGCGTCAATTACCAGGTCTGGCACGGGGCGGTCTTTGCGTTCCATATCAATGTGTTCTGTTCAATGTGCTCTGTTGGGTAGAGGTTGCTTGATTATGATGGACGGTGCAACGTCCAGCTGGAGCAACCGCGTTACAGTAGCCTCCTGTTCCATCGCATAAAGTGTTTTCATGAAAAAAATTCTCACTCTGGCACTGGTGCTGGTGGCCGGAGTCGCCCAGGCGCAGTCATCGTTTGTCAAGAAAGAACTGGTCAATCGCATTCTGGTGCTGCAACAGGCGGCCATTGAGCAGACCGCACAGACCCTGGTCGCACGGCCGGCGATGCAGTTGCAGCAGCAGGCAGCCATGGCACTGCAAACCCGCGTGCCGCCCGAAAAACGCGAGGCCGCCGCCAAGCTGGTTCAGCAAGACCTGAAGCAGTATGTGGAAGAGGTAGGCCCCCAGGTGCGCCAACAGGCCGTGAAACTGGGGCCATCGACGATCGGCGCACTGCTCGAAGAAAAGTTCACCGAGGACGAACTCAAGCAGTTGATCACCATCATCGAGTCGCCCGTCAATCGCAAGTTCATGCAAATGGGGGGCGATTTTGAGCGGGCGCTGGGCGAGAAGCTGGTAGCACAAACGCAGAGTTTGGTAGCAGCCAGGGTCAAGGTGCTGGAACAGGCGGTGGTGAAACACCTGGGCCTGCCGCCACCGGCTGACTCAAAGGCGGCCGCCCCAGCGGGTAAAACGCCTAAGAAGTAGGCGGCGGGCGGCGCCATGCACCCGGTCAAGCGCCTGCTGGCTTATGCCGCAAACTACCGGCGTGACTTCTGGTTGGCGTCGCTCTACTCGGTTTTAAACAAGTTCTTTGACATCCTGCCCGAGGTGCTGATTGGTGCCGCGGTGGATGTGGTGGTCAAAGGTGAGCAGAGCTTTCTGGCGCGCAACGTGTTGGGTTTTCTGGGTATTACCAGCACCTGGCACCAGTTGCTGGCATTGGGCGTGTTCAACGTATTTGTGTGGGGCGGCGAGTCGCTGTTCCAGTACCTGTACGAATTGAAGTGGCGCCAGCTGGCGCAAGATATTCAGCACGATCTGCGCCTGGACACCTACCGCCATGTGCAGATGTTGGAGATGGCCTATTTTGAGAACCAGCGCACCGGTAACCTGATGTCCATCCTGAACGATGACATCAACCAGATGGAGCGTTTTCTCAACGGTGGGGCCAACCAGATCATTCAGGTGTTCTGTTCCAGCATCATGATCAGTGGAGTGTTTCTGGCTTTGCAACCCGGCCTGGCACTGATTGCCTTGCTACCGGTACCGGTCATTCTGTTGGGTGCCTTCTGGTTTCAGCAGCGTCTGGCGCCACGTTACGCCAAAGTGCGTGAGGCGGCAGGCGATGTGAGTGCTCGGCTCAACAACAATCTGCTGGGTCTGGCCACCATCAAGGCCTTTGCCACCGAAGGATTTGAGGCCAGCCATATCGAGCAGGGCAGCAATGCCTATCGCACGGCCAATTCCCATGCCATCCGCTTTAGCGCAGCCATCACGCCGGTGATCCGCATGGCGATTTTGTGCGGCTTCACCGCTACGCTGCTCTATGGCGGCTGGCTTACGCTGCACGGCGATCTGGCGGTAGGCGCCTATTCGGTGCTGGTGTTCTTGACCCAGCGCTTGCTGTGGCCAATGACCGGCCTGGCGGATGTGGCCGACATGTACCAGCGCTCGGTAGCGTCCATTGATCGCGCCATGAAGTTGCTGGATACACCGATTGCCATTCCCTACGAAGGCCAGCACTTCCCCATCGCCGGGGTCAAGGGTGAGCTGCGCTTTGAACACGTGGGCTTTTCCTATGACGCCACGCCCACGCTGCAAGACATTAACCTGACCCTGCCGGCTGGCAAGACCACGGCGTTTGTGGGCTCCACCGGCTCAGGTAAGTCCACACTGGTCAAGCTGTTGCTGCGTTTTTACACGGCGCAATCGGGGCGCATTTTACTCGACGGCCAAGCTATTGACACCCTGAACCTGCAAGACCTGCGCCGCGCCGTGGGCTACGTGTCGCAAGACACCTTTCTGACCGATGGCACGGTGGCCGAGAACATCGCCTATGGCGCAGTAGGCGCCACCGACGCGCAGATTGCAGAAGCCGCCCGTGCGGCAGAGTGCACCGAGTTCATCCAGCAATTGCCGCTGGGCTTTGCCACCCGCATTGGTGAGCGGGGGCAAAAGCTCTCGGGCGGGCAGCGCCAACGCTTGGCCCTGGCCCGCGCCATCCTCAAAAATCCGCCGGTGCTGATTTTGGACGAGGCCACCAGCGCCGTGGACAACGAGACCGAGGCCGCCATCCAGCGATCGCTGGACGTGGTGAGCCGCAACCGCACCACCATCGTCATTGCCCACCGCCTGTCCACCGTGCGCCAGGCGGACTGCATCCACCTGCTGGAGGCTGGCCGCATTGTGGAAAGTGGCACCCACGACGAACTGGTAGCACGGGGCGGCGGTTATGCGGCGCTGTGGCGGCTACAGACGGGTGAGCGGGTGGGGTGATTGATCAAATTGGGTGCTAGCCCTCGTCAAATATACGTAATACGCTATTAAAAGAATAGTGTATTGGCGTATGTAGGACTAGTCCCACACCACATCGCGGCATTGGCCGATACCGCATGGACAGCTGTTGCGGGAATATCAGGGCATCGACTTATTCATTCAAGGAGAGCCCCATGGGAACAACACACCAATACGCCTTCGGTGCACAGCAAAACCAATTGTTGGCCACCTTGCCTGCAGAAGACCTGAGCCGTTGGCAAAGCCGTTTGGAGCTGGTAGAGCTCTCACTCAACCAGGTTCTCTACGCTGCGGACCGATCGCCGGAATACGTCTACTTTCCAACAACCGCTGTCGCGTCGCTGATGACCATGACACGCGAAGGCGCGTCCGCAGAGGTGGCGGTGGTCGGTAACGATGGCGTCGTTGGCATTGCCTTCTTGCTCGGTGCTGATTCCGCAGCCACAGACGCCGTGGTGCAAAGCGCTGGCCGCGCATTTCGCATCAGCGCACGCTTTGTCAAAAGCGAAATTGAGCAATCTTGCGGTGTCATGAAGGTCGTGATGCGCTACGCCCAGAGCGTGCTGGGGCAAATGGCCCGAACTGCCATCTGTAACCGCCACCACACGATTGAGCAACAATTCTGCCGCCGCCTATTGTTGGGGCTGGATCGCCTGCCCAGCGACGAACTCGCCATGACCCACGAGCTCGCCGCCAATCTGCTGGGCGTGCGCCGTGAAGGCATCTCTATGACAGCCCACAAGTTGCAAGACGCAGGGCTGATTCGCTACCGCCGTGGCCACATCGTTGTGCTGGACCGTGAAGGTCTGGAGCACAAGTCGTGTGAGTGCTATGCGGTGTCGAAAAAGGAATATCGCCGGCTGTTGCCGCTGAAGTTGGCCGCTTAGGGCGTCAAAGGGTCAACCGGATTGTGGCAAAGACAAAGACTCCGGCAACTGGGCACGTACCAACGTGCCTTCGCCCGGCTTGGAAATGAGTTCCAATGACCCGAGCTCCGCCTCCACCCGAAAGCGCATACCCAACAAACCGTGGGCTTTGCTGGCAATTTGGCGGGTATCAAATCCTGCGCCATCATCGCGCACAGTCATTTCCACGCGACCATTCAGTGCGGCAAGTTCAAGCCACACGTTGTCGGCCTTTGCGTACTTTGCAATATTGGTTGTGGCTTCCTGAACCAGGCGGTAAACCACAAGTTGTGCATTGGGAGTCAATTGGACGGGTTGTAACGCGCAATGGACCGGTATGCCTGCGGTCTTTGAAAACTCGCCAGCCAGGATTTTTAGTGATGCGACCAGACCCAAATTGGCCAGTGACGACGGCCACAAGTCCTCAATGATGCGCCGCTTCATGGCGATGCCTGCGTTGAGGGTAGTAGCTAGGTGGTTGATGCGTTCCAGTGCTTCGGGCGCGGTCGTACCCAAGCGTGACTTGATGCGCGCAACATCCAGCTTGGCCGCCGTCAGCAATGCGCCCAGTTCGTCATGCAGGTCGCGGGCGATGCGGTGACGCTCGTCTTCACGCACGGTTTGCAGGTGGTTGTTGACTTCGAGCAATTTCGCGGTGCGGCGCATGACTTCACTCTGCAGATTCTCCTGCTCCGCCTGCATCGCCACGCGGTGTTTTTCCTGCACGGCCTTGAATGCCAGGTTTTCCCGCATATTCAATAGGACTAGGAACAGGCTGAGGGCAGTCAACAGCGCTACGCCCACACGGCTGTACACCAGAATATCAGACACTTCGCGCTGGCTGGTCTGGAGTCGCTGGGTTTCGACTGCCAATAACTCGGCACCTGTCGCACGGATCGCCTCCATATACTCCTGGCCAATGCCGCTGAGCGTGAAGTCTTTGCCGGTTTGGTACTTGCCGTCTTTCAGCATTTGGACGGTGATGGCAAGTTCTGACAATTTGGTGGCGGTCAGCGCATGCAGCTTCGTCAGAAGTACTTTTGATGCCGGCTCACTGCTGTAGGCCGCGTCGAGTTGTGCGAAGGCGACCTCAATGTTTTTGAGCGCGACGCTGTAGGGCGCCAGATATTCCTCGCGACCAGACAACAGGTAACCCCGTTGACCGGACTCTGCATCCAACACGCCCTTGATCAGGTCATACAAGTGAAGGCGGTTCGTGGCAATGTCGCCAAGCCTTTGCATTAAATTTGTTGCACGCCGATTCGAATCCTCGGTAATAAAAACCATGGTGAGGGAAGCAACCAGCAGCAGCAAAATGGCCAATGGCATTCGCGTCTTGATTTTAGACAGTGGCATGGGCTGGCCTAGAATGCAAAGTCAATTAGGGTAGGAAGCGTTAAACACCATGATCCGCATTGCCATCGTTGATGACCACGCCATTGTGCGCGCTGGACTTCGACAGTTTTTTGCCGACCATGTGGATTTTTCGGTTGTCGCCGAAGCCGCCAATGGCCGCGAAGCGCTGGACATCGCACGCGCGGGTGGTGTCGATGTCATGGTGATGGACCTCTCCATGGGCGACCAAGGTGGAGTTGAAGCACTGGTCGCCATCAAGGCGCGCGCCCCTGACCTGCCGGTGCTGATCTTGAGTGCCTTGCCCGAAGCGCATTACGCCACGGCATTGTTGCAGCAGGGTGCCAGTGGCTATCTGGGCAAAGACTGCGACCCCGAAAACATTGTTGATGCCATACGCACTGTGTCGCGTGGACGCAAGTACATCAGCGCCAGTGTTGCCGAACAACTGGCAGAGGCGTTGGCCGGTGGCGGGGGGTTGGAGAAATCGGCGCATCAAAAACTGTCGCAACGTGAACTGCAGGTGTTTTTGCGGTTGGCGGCAGGAGAGGCGGTAGGACATATTGCCGAACACATGTCGCTGAGTATCAAGACGGTTAGCACGTACCGTGCGCGCATCATGGAAAAGCTGAGCTTGGCATCGAATAGCGACCTGACCTATTACGCGTTGAAGAACGGTTTGATCCAGTAGTTGCGTTCAATTGAGTTCGCCGCATCCGCTGCTACCTGCTTCGCCGGCAGCCAAGCGTTCGCAATAAAGCATCAACGCCTCCAGTTCGTTCGATTTGTCGAAAACCTTGCTGGCGCCCAATTCGGCACACCTGCGGCGTATCTCGGGTGTAGCGTGGTTGCTCAGGACCACCATGGTGCGTTGTTGCTTTGCCCGCTGTGACGATTGCAGCAAGCCCAAGCCGGATCCACGTTTGAGGAAAATATCAACGATGACCAGATCTGCGGCATTGCTGGACTCGCCCAGCCACTGCACGGCAGTTGCCTCATCTTCCGCAACACCCACTACCTCGATGGGGGTCATCTCTTCCAGTGCGGCAATCAGACTGTCGCGTATGACTTGGCTATCTTCGACGATATAAGTTTTAAGGAGTTGCATGAAACTGTGACCGTTACCAACCAGGCGAAGTCAAGCGAAATGGCAACCTGAGTGTGTCAACATTTTATCGACAATGCATGGAAAAGTCTTCGGACTGTGCAGTGTGATCATGACAATTTGTGTTGTGTATTTCATCGCACAGACACTATCACTTTTGCGTGCTTGTAATGTTTTCCCTGGCCATGAAAAGAAGTGATATGACTCGCATCACGATAGACGATATGCGTCCTGGGGAGCAGCCTTGCTCTTGCTCAGGATATGGCAGGCGCCAAAAACCGGCGGGTAGAACTGGTGCCGCAGTAGCTATCGCGGACTGCGCCCTGTGACTTGACGGGAGTTGGGGCCGCGTCCTTACCAGATCACTTTCTTGCCGGATGACTCCCAGCCATCGTAACTTGCGGCGTACAACTCCTCGATCCGGTTGCGCTTGATTTTGAAGGTTGGCGTGAGGATCTCGTTCTCAACCGTCCAAGGCGTACTGGCTACCACCAAACACTGCAAGCGCTCATGTGGGTCGAGCGCCGCATTGATCGTTTTGAGGTGTTGTGCCAGGGATTGCTCGAGTTCGGCGCGTGCGCCGGCATCGGCGGCCCGACTTTGGTAGTCGGCACCCAGCATGATGATTCCCAGGGGTTGCCCCAAGTTCGCCCCGGTGACCACACAGGCTTCAATCGCTTCGTGCGTCATCAGTTTGTCCTCGATCGGCGCCGGAGCCACGTATTTGCCCTTGCCGGTCTTGAACAGGTCCTTGACACGACCGGTGATGGACAAGACACGCTGCTTATCGAGGCGGCCCTTGTCGCCGGTGCGCAACCAGCCATCTTCGGTCATGGCTTCCCGGGTTTTTTCGGGTTCCTTGTAATAGCCCAGCATCAGCGCCGGGCTGCGCATCTGGATCTCGCCGTTCTCGGGATCGATCCGGTCTTCGACGCCGTCGTAGGCAGGCCCCACGGTGCCTTGCTGGTTCTTGCCGGGTTCGGTGATATGGGATAAGGCCAGGTTCTCGGTCATGCCGTAACCTTCGTTGATGTCCAGGCCAATCTTGCTGTACCACTGCAACAGGGCTAGCGGCATCGGTGCCGCACCCCCTGCGGCGATGCGGCACTGATCCAGGCCCAGGGCCTTCAGCAACTTGCGCCGGACAATGCCGCTCAGAATTGGAATCGACAACAGGAGGTTGAGCTTGGCTTGCGGCATCTTGTGGTGTACGCCCTGCTGAAACTTCACCCACAAGCGCGGCACCGAGAAGAAGATCGTCGGGCGGGCGCGTTGCAGGTCTGCTGCAAATGTGTCGAGCGAGTCGGCGAAAAAAACCTGCATACCAGTACGTAACCAACCGTGTTCGACCAGCACCCGCTCGACCACGTGCGCCAGCGGAAGGTACGACAACATGCGGTCATCCGCGCCCATCGGCAGGCGCCGGATGCCTGCGTCCAGCGCCCAAGCGAAATTGCTGAAGCTGTGCATCACCCCCTTGGGCATGCCGGTCGTGCCAGAGGTGTAAATCAAGGTGGCCAGTTCGTCCCCACCACGCTCCCGATTGCCTTGCAGCGGTGGGGTGTCTTTGCAGATCTTCTCCCAGCCGGGATAGGACTTGATGGCGTCGGGTGGCGACAATGGATAGCTCAGGCACGGCATCCCAACGGGAACACCTGGCTTCATCTGTTCCCAGCCGTCGAGTTTGCCGATGAAACAGGCTTTGGCCTCGCTGTGCGTGAGGATTTGGTGGACGGTTGCTGCTGCCAGCGTCGGGTACAACGGCACCGAAACGTAGCCAGCCATCCAGATCGCCAGATCGCTCATGATCCACCAGCTGCAATTTTTGGACAGGATTGCGACCTTGGAGCCGGGCTCCCAGCCTTGCGACTGCAGGTAGTTCGCCATCCGGCGCACCTGATTGGCCACCTCGCCCCAGGTGGTGTCCTGGACCACACCGCCACCCATCGGTTGGGTAAACGCGACGCGGTTTGGAGAGGTCTTCTCCCAGTGATACAAACGCTGCAAGGCCAGCATCTCCGGTGCCATTTTGCTCATGGTGTCTCCTCCGTCGGTCAGGTCAGTCAAACTCGATTTTGTTCATGGAAGGCGCCCCTATTGCGACATCCACCCCGCCACTGTAACCGGTCAACCATGCCGCGTTCGCTGGCGCACGGACAGATGGATTTTGTCGGCGCATAATAAAAATGATTTGTGGGTACACGATGAACCACTCGGCGCCCGCAAAGCCTGAAGATTTTCCCTCACCAGGAGCCCTCCATGCGTAGCAAAAAAGTTTTCTCCACTGTCATGGCCGTCATATTGGTCACGAGCCAGGTTGCCTGGGCCCAAGGCGACTCGCCCGGTGCCAACCGCAACTACAACAACAACAACCAGTCCCAGAACACCTACGATCGCGACCAACGCAGGAACGACCGCGAACGCGGTGACTACCGCAACAACTATCGTGGCAGCAATCGCGGCGATTATCGTGACAACAATCGCGGTGACTATCGTGGTGACTACCGCGACAACTATCGCTACTATGGCCAACCCCAACATGGCGAGCGTGGCGGCGGGCCAGACCGTATGTACTACCGCGGCGGGCGTTTGCCTCCCCAGTACCGTGAACGGCAATATGTCGTAGAAGACTGGCGTGCCCACCGTCTTACCCCCCCGCCCCGTGGCTACCAATGGGTGCAAAGTGGTGGTGACTACCTGTTGGTTGCCATCACCACAGGTATCATACTGAGCTTGATATTAGGCAATTGATGGTTGCGATGGGCCGATAGCCCTCGTCAACTATGCGTAGTATGCTATTTAATTGATAGCATTCTTCCTGGGTTCATGAGGTTGTGTGGATCCAGTGCCCGTTTGATGGCGCGCATCATGTCCAGCGCCACGGGCGACTTGTGCTGCACCAGCTTGTCGCGTTTCAAGCTGCCGATGCCGTGCTCGGCGCTGATGGAACCTTTGTACTGGTCCACCATGTCGTAGACGATGCCGTTGACGCCTTTTTCATCATCTCGCAAAAAAGCTTCGGCGTCCCCGCCCTCGGGCGCCTGCACGTTGTAGTGCAGGTTGCCGTCGCCCAGATGGCCGTAGTTGACCAGGCGGGCGCCGGGGTAGGCGGCTTGCAGCAGGGCGTCGGTTTGGCGCACAAATTCGGGGATGCGCGATACAGCAATCGAGATGTCGTGTTTGATATTGAGTCCCTCTTGTGCCTGCGCCAGCGGAATGCTCTCCCGGATGTGCCACAGCGCGCGGGCCTGGGTGATGCTTTCGGCCACCACGGCGTCTACCACACAGCCTTGTTCCATGGCGACTTCCAGCAAATGCTCGAAACGTTCACGTGCGTGCGCTTCAGACTCCTGGTCGGAGTTCTCCAGCACGACACAGTAGGGGAAATCCGTGTTTTGAAACGGTACCTTGATTTGCGCAAAGTGTTTGGTCACCAGGCTCAGGGCAAATTGGCCCATGACCTCAAAGCCGGTCAGGCCCGCGCTCAGGTGCTGGTGGGCCAGGCCCAGCAGTTGCACGGCGGCGTCCAGCGAGGGCACGGCGGCAAACGCGGTGAGTTGCGCCTTGGGCAGTGGGTAAAGCTTCATGGTGGCGCCGGTAATGACACCCAGCGTGCCTTCGGAGCCAATCATCAGGTGGCGCAGGTCGTAGCCGGTGTTGTCTTTGCGCAGGCCCGTCAAACCGTCCCAAATCTCGCCCTGTGGCGTGACCACCTCCAGGCCCAAACAGAGTTCGCGTGTGTTCCCATAGCGCACGACCTGGGTGCCGCCCGCATTGGTGCCCAGGTTGCCGCCGATGGTGCAACTGCCCTCGGAGGCTAGGCTCAAGGGGAACAAAAAGCCGGCCTGTTCACACATCTCTTGAATGGATTGCAGCACGCAACCGGCGTCTACGGTAATGGTGAGGTTGGCGCCATCCAGTGCGCGCACCTGGTTCATGCGGGTCAGGCTCAGCACCACCTGCGTGCCGCTGGCGTCGGGCGTGGAGCCCACTACCATGCCGGTGTTGCCGCCCTGGGGGACGATGCTGACGCCTGCAGCAGCGCAGGCCTTTACCACGGAGGCAACTTCTGCTGTGCTGGCGGGGCGCACTACGGCCAGGGCGTGGCCGCGCTCGCGCTTGCGCCAGTCCAGCTCCCAGGCGCTCAGGTCGCCCTCATTCAGGACGTTGGTTGGGCCAACGATGCTACGCAGTTGCGTGATCAATGGGTTGTCGGTGCTCATGGTGCAACCTCCAGGCTATCAGGATTTTTGTTGGCGCCGCGTGGACCCAGGCGCAGGCGCACATGCAGGGCGCAGGCCACAAACAGCAGCAGGCACAGCACAATTTCAACCATGGCCAAATAGTTGCCCGGTGCCTTGTCGCTCCAGGCGCGCACCACCCCTTCAATGAAATACAGCCACACCACCAGGCTGACCCAGCGGTAGGTGTAGAGCCGGTTTTTCAAGAGGCCGGCCAGTGGAATGCACAGCGGCAGGGCCTTGAGGGCCAGCCAGGAACCGCCGGGGCGCAGGGGTGCGAGAACCAGTTCCCAGGCCAAGGACAGCAGAATCAGTGCCAGCACACTGCCCACGGCGAGCCAGCGCGTGGTGTTGACGGATGAGGAGGGGGTTGATGAGGGAGCGTTCATGTCGGTGGCATCATAGCGGCCATGCAATTCATACGACTATTACAGGGCTGGCTGCTGGAAGTGTCCCACGTGCCGTGGTTCCACGCACTGCGCACGCTGCGCGAGCGCTTTCGCGAAGATCGCCTGAGCCTGACGGCCAGTAGCCTGACCTTTACCACCATCATTGCGCTGGTACCGTTCATTACCGTGGCGCTGGCCGTGTTTACGGCATTTCCGATGTTTGCCAAGTTCCAGGATGTGTTGCAAAAATGGCTAATCGTAAGTCTGGTTCCTGACAACATTGCCCGTCAGGTGCTGGGCTACCTCAACCAGTTTGCCGGCAAAGCCAACAAGCTGGGCTCGCTGGGCCTGGTGGCCCTGTTGTTCACGGCGCTGGCGCTGGTGTTCACCATAGACCGTACGCTCAACAACATCTGGAGGGTGCGCAAACCGCGCCCGTTTACCCAGCGTGTGGTGATCTACTGGTCCGCCATCACCCTGGGGCCGGTGCTGCTGGCAGTGAGCCTGAGCATGACCTCGTATGCCGTTTCCTTTTCCAAGGGTATGGTGGGCGACTTGCCGGGTGGTGTGTCGCTGTTGCTCAATCTGCTGCAATTTTTGGCGGTGGCTGGCGGCATGGCGGCGTTGTATCGCTTTGTACCCAACACCCATGTGCGCTGGGACCATGCCTGGATGGGTGGCGTGTTCGTGTCCACCGGCATGGAGCTGGCCAAGCGCGGTTTGGCGTTTTATGTGTCCAGCGTGCCCACCTATTCGATGGTTTATGGCGCTTTTGCCACGCTGCCCATTTTGTTGGTCTGGATTTATCTGGTCTGGGTCATTGTGTTGTTGGGTGCGGCACTCACGGCCTACTTGCCCAGCCTGCTGGCCGGGGGAACGCTGCGCCGATTACCACACGGCTGGCGTTTTCAGTTTTCTTTAGAGGTGGTGCAGCAGCTTGAGCTGGTGCGCACGCAACCTGCCAAGGGCATGACGCTGGAGCAACTGTGCAGCACCCTGCATGTGGACCCACTGCGGCTGGAGCCTTTGCTACAGACTTTGATTTCTATTGATTGGGTTGGCCAGCTGCGCGAGGTGATGCAGCCGGGCACGGAGGCGCGCTATGTGCTGCTGGTGGACCCGGATACGACGCTGTTGCAGCCGCTGCTGAGCACCTGGTTGGTGGAACGCACTCCCCAGACCGAGAAGATGTGGCAAATTGGCCGCTGGCCCTCGGTAACACTACGTGAGGTGCTATGAATGGTATAGCATTTTCCCCAAATGTCGACGCTGCCTAAACTGCTAACCGAAATCCGTGCCTGCCGCCTTTGCGAGGCGCATCTGCCGCTGGGTCCACGTCCGGTGCTACAGGCGGGGGCTAGCGCCCGCATCCTGATCGCCAGCCAGGCGCCGGGGCGCAAAGTGCACGCGTCGGGGCTGCCGTTTACCGATGCGAGTGGCGACCGGCTGCGCGACTGGTTGGGCATGCCTCCCGAGGTCTTTTACGACGCCTCCCAGGTGGCCATCGCACCCATGGGCTTTTGTTACCCCGGCACCGGTCGATCCGGTGACTTGCCGCCACGGCCGGAATGCGCACCCCAATGGCGGGCGCCACTGCTGCAAGCGCTACCCCATGTGCAACTCACCTTGGTGATTGGCCAGTATGCGCTGGACTACCACCTGCCGGGACCGCGCGGACGCTCACTCACGCAGGTGGTGCAGGCGTGGCGCAGCCATTGGCCTGCCGTGGTGCCTTTGCCGCACCCCAGCCCGCGCAACAACCGCTGGCTGCGCAATAACCCCTGGTTTGAGGCCGAGTTACTGCCTGAATTGCGGCTGCGGGTTGCCGCTGTGCTGGCCCAAAAATCGATCGATGGGGATGCACCATGACCATTCGGCGACACTGCAGTTTTGTGCAGACCATGCACAATGCCTTGATTCCCATCACCACTGCCCACTAAAGGAAGATCCATGACCATTCTTGTTGCCTACGCCCCCCGCCCCGAAGGGCAGGCTGCCTTGGACAAGGGGATTGAAATTGCCAAACGCCGCAATGAGCCGCTGATGGTGGTTAACGCAACCCCTGGTGATGGCGATGATGCCTCCATGGCCAGCGCGCATGACGCAGAGCGCATTGAAAAACTGTTGGCCGATGCCAAGGTGGACGGCGTGTTCAAGCAATTTGGCCGGGGCAAGAGCACGGTTGAAGAGATCGAAAACCTGGTGGATACCTTGCCAGCTTCGCTGCTCATCATCGGCATCCGCAAACGCTCACCGGTCGGCAAGCTCATCCTGGGCAGTGTGGCCCAGGAGTTGTTGATGTCGGTTTCGTGCCCCGTGTTGTCGGTCAAGGCTGGAATGTAGTTTTTGACGGCACGCCAAACCCTTGGCGGTATGGAACCCCTCAATAGGGGGCAATCGCCGGGTCTGGTTTGATTTTGGCCGGGGTTTCGCCGGGCAACCACTTGGCATAAATAGCGTTGTAGCTGCCGTCGCGCTTCATGGCGTCCAGTGCCGCCTGCCAGGCAGAGACCACTTCCCTGGGTGTGCCCAAAGAAAACGCGATGTAGGTCTGGATGCTGGTCACGGTGTAGACCAGTTCCACGTCGCTTCGCTTGGCATCGGCTTTTTCCAGCAGCTCTGTCAGTGTCACGTTGCCCACAAACATCAGTGGTGCACGGTCGTGCACGGCCATTTTCACCATGGTTTCAGGGTTGGATACCAGTTCCAGGTTGTTGAAGCCCAGCTTTACCAGCATCTGGTGGGTGTAGAAGTCGCGTACCACCAGAATGCGCGACACCTTCTTTGCGTCTTCCATGCTGGCAATCTGCAGGCCCGAGCCGGCTTTGCTGTAGAACGAGGCAATCGCCGTTGCCAGTGGTCCTACCCATTGAAACTGGTCCTCCCGCGTTGCGCTGCGTGCTGTGCCAAACAGGGCAACATTTGGTTCCGTGGTAGCCAAGCGGTAGGCACGGGCCCAGGGCAGGACCTTGATGGAGTCGGTGTTGCCCAGACGGCGCTGGATGCCGCGCACCACGTCCACACTCAGGCCCTTTGGGACACCGTTTTCAGAATAGTTGAGCGGGGGATTCTCTTCGGTTAGCAGTTGCAGTTCGGTGGCGCTGCAGAGTGTGGCGGTCAGACAGAGCAGGCTGGCCATCAGGCTCCTGCCAATCCAATGCTGGGGCAATACGCGGGGCAGGGCGAACGTGTGAACCGTCATGCCGCAGGCTGACCCGTGGGCGCATTCAGAAAGTCACGGATCGCAAACAAAGTTGCCTCGGGTGTTTCGCTCATCTGGTGGTGGCCCACGGGCAGTGTTGTTACCCGCACCGCCTTGCCACTGGCGCGGGCCTTGGTGATGAGTGGCTGCGCCGACTTTGCCATGGTCATTTGGTCTTGTGCGCCCAGCACAAACAGCACCGGGCAGGTGATGGTCGTGATGGCCACCTCGCCGTTGGCATAGCGGTCACAGGCCACAAAACCCCGATGGAACACGTTGACAGCGGTGTTGCTGGCCAGCACCCGCCGGCCGAGCGCCATACCCGTGCCATAAACCCAGGTGCCGGCCCCCAAAACCGAAGGGGGCGCCGCCAGTGTGCTGCGTGAGAACACGTTGACCATGGAGAGGGCTTTTTCGGGCTCGTTCAGCGAAGCCTCAATCAGCATCGGCGATACCTTCATGGGGAAGGCCGTGCCCACCAGCACCAGATGCGTCACGCGTTCTTTCAGCCGGGCGGCGGCTTCCAGGGCGATGAGCGAGCCCCAGCTGTGGCCCACCAACGCGGCCTTTTGCACCCCGGCGGCATCCAGCAGGGCGGCAATGAAGTCTGCCGCTTCTTCCACAGAAGAGGGTGCCTCACCCGCGCTGCGGCAGTGGCCGGGCAGGTCTACCGCCAGCACGTTGTAGCCATGGTTGGCCAGGTAGCGGCTTTGCAGAATCCAGACGCTATGGTCGTTGAGCACGCCGTGGATAAAAACCACCGTGGGCTTGGCGGTATCGAAGGCCTTGCCGCCGGTGTAGCAATAGGTTTTAGCGCCGTTGACGAGCAGTTCCATTTTTTAGACTCCAGCTTTCTCGGCGGCCTTGAGCGCACGCTTCAAATCGTCAATCAAATCGTCGGCATCTTCCAGCCCGATGGACAGGCGAATCGTCCCCTGCGTAATGCCGCCCGCTGCCAGCGCCTCGTCGGTCATGCGAAAGTGTGTGGTGCTGGCCGGGTGGATCACCAGGCTGCGGCAGTCGCCTACATTGGCCAGGTGGCTAAACACCTTGAGCGTCTCGATGAATTTCTTGCCCTGTTCGCGGTTGCCTTTGAGGTCAAAACTGAACACCGAACCCGCCCCCTTGGGCAAAAGCTTTTGCGCCAGCGCGTGGCTGGGGTGGCTTTCCAGCATGGGGTGGCCCACACGGCCCACAAAGGGCTGGCTGGCCAGGAACTGCACCACCTTCTCGGTGTTGCGCATGTGGCGTTCCATGCGCAGGCTCAGCGTCTCTACGCCTTGCAGAATCAGCCAGGCCGTGTGCGGGCTCATGCAAGCGCCAAAGTCGCGCAGGCCTTCGCGCCGCGCGCGCAGCAAGAAGGCGCCCACGGTGCTTTCTTCACTAAAGTTCATGCCATGAAAACCGTCGTAGGGCGCGGCCAGTTCTTCAAATTTGCCGCTGGCCGCGTAGGCACGTGCCCAGTCAAAACTGCCACCATCCACTACGATGCCGCCAATGACTGTGCCGTGGCCACTGAGGAACTTGGTGGCCGAGTGGTAGACCAGATCGGCCCCCAGTGCCAGCGGCTGCATCAGCCACGGAGAGGTCAACGTGGAGTCCACCAGCAGCGGGACACCAGCCTCGTGGGCGATGGCAGACACCGTGGGAATGTCCAGCACCTCCAGCCCGGGGTTGCCCACGGTTTCACCAAACAGCAGCTTGGTGTTGGGGCGGATGGCGGCCTTCCAGCCGTCCATATCGCCTGGCTTGACGAAAGTGGTCTCAATGCCGAATCGGCGCAGGGTGTAGTGCAGCAGGTTTTGTGAGCCGCCGTAAAGCGCCGTACTGGCCACGATGTGCGAGCCGGCACCCATCAGCGTGGCAATGCTCAGGTGCAGGGCCGCCTGGCCGCTGGCCACCGTAATGGCGCCAATGCCGCCTTCCAGTGCCGCAACGCGTTGCTCCAGCACCGCGTTGGTCGGGTTGCTGATGCGGCTGTACACATGGCCCGCGCGTTCCAGGTTGAACAGCGACTGCGCGTGTTCGCTGGATTCGAAAACGAAGGAGGTAGTGAGGTGAATGGGCACGGCGCGGGCGCCGGTGGCGTCGGGGGTGGCGCCTGCGTGCAGGGCCAGGGTGTCAAATCCGGGGTCAGCGTAACCGGGCATAGAAATTCTCCGCATTTCGAGCAGTGATGAAACCTGCCGATTGTGGGCTATATTTGGGTGAATTTTGCCAACTCGGTGCAACAAGGAAAACCCATGAAAGTCAGCGATATCCTGCGCGTCAAGGGCGGCACGCTCTACACCACCACCCCCGAAGATTCCCTGGCCGATGCCGCCGGGCTCATGGCCGAAAAAGACATAGGCTCATTGGTGGTCATCTCGAATGGCCGGGTCGTGGGCATGCTGACTTTTCGCGAAGTGATCATTGCGGTGGTCAAAAACGGTGGTGCTTTTGGTACCACCTCGGTCTATCGGGCCATGGACAACGGCCCGCTGATCTGCACCATGGAAACCGACATGGACGAGGTGCGCCGCATGATGCTGGACCGCCACGCGCGCTACATGCCGGTGATGGACAAGGGCATGCTGATGGGTGTGATCAGCTTCTACGACGTCGCCAAGACGGTGGTGGACAGCCAGAATTTTGAAAACAAGATGCTCAAGGCCTATATCCGCGACTGGCCTGAGGGCGAAGACGACACCCCTGCTGACAACGCCAAAGGCTGACCCGGGTTAGCGGCAAGACACACGGCTTCTAGCCGTTGTACCCTGCCGGGATATTGCGCCTAGCTTCTCCAGTCAGCGCCAACGCGACGCGCGCGCCCCAAGGCTTCCAGCGTTTCCAGAATGCGGGGCAGACTTTTCTTCCAGGGGCCACGGCCTTTGAAGCTGGCCTCCAGGGCTGACAGTGGCAGGGCGGTGTTGGCGCTGGCTAGCAGTTGGGCCACTGCGCGCACCTGCTCGGGCAGGGTCGCAGGCCAGGCCAGGGTGGTGCTGGTGGCTGGCGCCATAGCCGTTTTATCGGAATTGTTTAGTGCCAAATCTGCCTGTAGCCCTCGTGGAATATACGTAGGCAGCTCCTTGTTTGATAGCGAATCCACCACAACCGGATTTTGAAACTCAGGGCGCAACCAGCGTACCAGACCGGTCTTTTCTTCTGCAGCGCGTCGTGCGTTCAGGGCCACCAGGCGGATTAGCAACTCTGGCGTGTCGGCAGGCGTGGCGTGCAGGTCGGCCCAACCGTAGGCCTGCAACACCGCTGTGTCCAGTTCGTCGTGCAGCTCTTTGAGGACGCCTACCAGGCCTTGGGTGTGGATGGTCTTTTCTTTGGCCGTTAGTTCGCGGCCTTCTCTTAAGGCTTCTAGTACGTTGTAGAGGCCGGTCAGGGTTAGCTTGTCTGCCTTCTTTGCGGGGGACGCCTGCACCAGCACGCGCTTGCGGTGCGCGTCGATCTGCTCGGCCAGGTGGGCGATGCGGGTGCGTAGGTCGGGGGTTAGGCCGGTGTCTTCGGAGGGGAAGGGGAAGGCCTCGAAGCAACGTGTTTTTACGTACACCGGGTCGTTGCCCACGCCCAGCCAACTACCTGCCGCCAGCGACCAGTCCACGTGGGTGCGGCTGGACAGTACGCCGAGCGAGAACGCATCGGCCAAGGCGATGGCGATGAGCTTGTTGTCGGGCAGCACCGAGGCGGACAGAAACTGGAAGGTGCGGTGTTTGGATGTTTCTACGGTGGCGATGAAGCGGGGTAGGGTGGCGAGTTGCTTGCGCATTTCTTGCCGAGGTTTGCCGAAGAGCCACCACAGCGCCGCGTAGCCAGCGCCGTCTTTGCTCGTGCCCTTCGCGTCGCGCTCCGGCTTCACGCGTTCCAAAAGCCTTTGGTACACGGCAGGAAATTGGTTGCGGAGTTGCTCGGCGGTCAGACCAAATGCGTCTATGACTTTTACCCCTCGCGGTCCGTCGGTCAGGTCGCGGCCATTGCGGTATTCGCGGATCACGCGTTCCAAGCCGGTGATGCCTCCAAGTCCGAGTGCAAGCGCTTCTGCAGGGGTGATGATGAAGCCTGCCCCGAATAACATGACGCCGCGGCTGGTGATTCCGCCATTGGCTCGCAGCGCCACAGCCGATGCCACGTTGGCCCCCACGCTCAAATCCGCATGGATCAACCCCGTTTGCTCGTCCAGCGTGACAGCCACCTCGCCATACTCGCCGGTTTGCTCATCGGCGACCGCGAGCAAACGGCCCTCCAGCGGCGAATTACCAGCCTGAACCACGGTCATCGCAATCCGCACCGCCGCACCATTGGCCGAGTCCACCCACGGGTGGTCCGCTATGGCGAACACCAGCGACGCACCGCCAGCAGTGGGGTGCGGTTTGTCGCCGACCGATTTCTGCGCGTTTGGCAGTATGAGGGCGGCGGCAAACTGTGCCCCGCTGCCATCCAACACTGCCTGCACCACCCGCCGGTTAAACGTCTGCCGCAAGCTATTGGTCGTAATCAACCCCGAGCGCTGCACTAAACCCGCAGCCACTAAAGCAGCGGCATGCCCCCACCAATACATCACAAAATCTGCCGATTCCGGTACATCGCTCCACACCTTGCGCAAGGTTTCTACATAGCCATCGCCCAGCGCCGCGCGCATGGTCGACGCGCCAATGAACGGCGGGTTGCCCACAATGAAATCCACCTGCGGCCACTGCGCCTTGCGCGGGTTCAGATATTTCCATTGCGGCACCTGGGCAGCTTCGTCGGGCACCTGCGCGCCAGTGACAGGGTGGATTTTGAAGGTGGTGCCGTCCCAACGGGTTAACAGCACGCCATGCGGGTCGTAGGCGGGCTCCAGGTCGTCCCACGCCAGCACCGCGTCGCGGCATTCGATGTTGCCGTAGTTGTGCACTACCGGCTCGGCCACGGCCTTGTTGCCACGGGTGCGAATGTGCCACTGCAAGTAGCCAATCCACAACACCAGCTCGGCCAGCGCGGCGGCGCGCTCGTTCAGCTCAATACCGCGCAACTGCTGCAAGGTAACCGTTTCGCCCTCCAGCGCCAGACTGTCTTGCGTTTGACCCAAGGCCTCTAGCTGGTTGAGCACCTCGCCTTCCAGCCGCTTC
Organism: Candidatus Aalborgicola defluviihabitans; assembly: GCF_016705985.1. Classification (NCBI taxonomy): domain Bacteria; kingdom Pseudomonadati; phylum Pseudomonadota; class Betaproteobacteria; order Burkholderiales; family Comamonadaceae; genus Allorhodoferax (SeqCode); species Candidatus Aalborgicola defluviihabitans. The sequence continues at coordinate 424,979 of NZ_JADJKN010000005.1, read as the reverse complement.
AAGTGTTCCAGCGTCACGTACAAAAAGTTGCCACTGCCACACGCCGGGTCTAACACGCGGGTGGTGCAGAGCTGGTGGTGAAACTTGTGAACCTCGGCGCGGGCCTCGGCCATTTTGTTGTCATGCGCTTTGCCGCTGAGTTCGGCCGCTTCTTGGGCCAGCACCACGGCAGCGGCTTGGGCGTTGGCCCATTCCATGCGCAAGGGCTCGATCACGGTGGGCAGCACCAGGCGCTCTACATAGGCACGTGGCGTGTAGTGGGCGCCCAGCGCGTGGCGCTCGGTGGGGTCCAGCGCGCGCTCCAGCAAGGTGCCAAAAATGGCGGGCTCTACCTCGCGCCAGTTGGCTTGGGCGGCGGCGATGAGTTGGTCGATTTGCTCCCGATTCAATAGCAAGCTATATCCATCCGACGAGGGCTCCTTGAACAATTTGCCATTGAAGTGCAGCACGGGTGCAGCCAGCGCAGCGCAAAAGCCACCGTGGTCCATGTCGGTCCACAGGATGCGCAGCATTTGCTGCGCTGTTGCGGGCTGGTCGCGGTAGGTTTGCAGCAGTTTTATAAAGCTGCCTTCGGGCAGTAGCTCTACATCTTCGGCAAACATACTGAACAGGCAGCGGGTCAAGAATGCGCCCACGTGGTCGGCGCGGTGGCCGCTTTGCTCCAGCGATTTGGCCAGTTTGGCCAGTTGCCCCGCCACTTCGCGGGTGACGCGGGCGCTGGCGCGGCTGGGGTCCAGGCTGTGCGGGTCGGTCCAGATGGCGCGCAAGGTGGCACGCACCTCGGGCTTGGCCAAATCGGCCAACTTGATGCGGTGGCTGCGCGGGTCTGGGAACGGGGTGTAGGTGGCGCCGCTTTGGGTGAACTCTGCATACACTTCGATGACGTTGCCCACATCGACCACCAGGCAAAAAGGCGGGCGGCCTTCTGGCGCGGGCAGGGCGCGTGCATAGCCCTCGGCCTGTGCGCGGGCACGCATCAGCGCGTCGTCAAAACCTTTGGTGTGGCCGCCAGTCTTGAGCTTTTTGGCCTCCAGCACAAAGTGCCCCCGCCGGTAACAGTCGATACGCCCTGCGCTGCTGGAGCCATCACCGTGGTGGAAGGTAATGGGGCGCTCAAACATGTAGTCTTGTGCGGGTGTGGGGTGGGGCGGCGCTACCTGCAGCAGGTCACACAGCTCACGCACAAAGCTTTGGGCGGTGGACAGCTCTGACGCCGTGACACCGCTCCAGCGTGCGATGAATGTGTTGACGATATTTGCTTGTTGCACCGGCTTTTCTCCCTTGGGGTGCATGATAGCGACGCGGCGTCGGGGATAATCCCCACCTATGAGCGGCAATACCTTTGGACATCTCTTCGCAGTCACCAACTTTGGTGAATCCCACGGCCCGGCCATTGGCTGCGTGATTGACGGCTGTCCGCCGGGCATGGACTTGTGCGAGGCCGACATTCAGGGCGACCTGGACCGCCGCCGACCCGGCACCAGCCGCTTTGTCACCCAGCGCAACGAGCCCGATGCCGTGAAGATCTTGAGCGGCGTCTACCAGGGCAAGACCACTGGCACGCCGATTGCCCTGTTGATCGAAAACGTCGACCAACGCAGCAAAGACTACGGCAACATTCTGGAAACCTTCCGCCCCGGCCATGCGGATTACACCTACTTTCAGAAATACGGCATTCGCGACCCGCGCGGTGGTGGCCGCTCCAGCGCGCGCATGACTGCGCCCATGGTTGCCGCTGGCGCGGTGGCCAAAAAATGGTTGAAGGAAAAGTACGGCACCACCTTCAAAGGCTGCATGACGCAAATGGGTGAGCTGTCGATTGCGTTTGAGAGCTGGGACCACGTTTCCCACAACCCCTTCTTTGCCCCGGTGGCCGATGTGCAGGCGCTGGAAGACTACATGGACAGCATGCGCAAGTCTGGCGACTCGTGCGGAGCCAGGATTCGTGTTTGCGCCTCCAACGTGCCGGTGGGTCTGGGCGAGCCACTGTTTGACAAGATGGACGCGGACATTGCCTACGCCATGATGGGCATCAACGCCGTCAAGGGCGTGGAAATAGGCGCCGGCTTTGCCTGCGTGGCGCAGCGTGGCACCACGCATGGCGATTCGCTCACACCGGCGGGCTTTGCCAGCAACAACGCTGGTGGCGTGCTGGGTGGCATCAGCACCGGGCAAGACCTGGAGGTGAGTATTGCTGTCAAACCCACCAGCTCCATCATCACGCCGCGCGATTCGATTGATGTGGCCGGCAACGTCACCCAAATCATCACCAAAGGCCGCCACGACCCCTGCGTGGGCATCCGGGCCACCCCGATTGCCGAGGCCATGCTGGCCCTGGTGGTGATGGAACACGCCCTGCGCAACCGCGCCCAGTGTGGGGATGTGCAGCATGTGCTGCCACCGATTGCAGCCAGTATTTAGAGCGAAATGTGCCTCTAGCCCTCGTCTAATATACGTAGACAGCTATAAAAGTAGTAGCATTCTCCAAATCACTGAATTTCACGAAACTCCGCCATGAAAACTGCTTTTGTCCTCAACGGCCCCAACCTCAACCTGCTGGGCACGCGCGAACCGCAGGTGTATGGCACACAGACGTTGAATGATGTGCGCCTGTTGTGTGAGCGCGCGTGCGCTGCCAACGGTTTTGCGCTGGAATTTCGCCAGTCCAACCACGAAGGCGAATTGGTGGATTGGCTGCATGAAGCCGGCGCGCTGCATGCCAAGGGAAAACTGGCCGGTGTTATCTTGAATGCGGGTGCCTACACGCACACCAGCGTGGCGTTGCAGGACGCCATCAAAGGCACGGGTATCACGTTGATTGAGCTGCACATCAGCAATGTGCACGCGCGTGAGGCCTTTCGCCACCATTCCTACATTTCGCCAGCGGCCAACGCGGTCATGGCGGGCTTTGGGGTCAATGGCTATGCGCTGGCGATTGCCGGTCTGGCCGGAATGCAGTAGCTGCGCTGTCCACCGGCCTGTTTGGCCTTGTACATGGCGCTGTCGGCAGCCACCTGCAGGTCTTGTGGCGACACGGTGCCATCTCCCAAGGCGATACCAATGGATGCGCCAATGGTGTGCTGATCGCCATGCAAGGTGATGGGTTTTGCGATGGCATCCAGGCATTTGGTCGCTACGGCAGAGGCAGCTGCCTTTGCATGTTCGCCTGAACCCTGCAGATCGGTCAGCAGCAGCACAAATTCGTCACCACCCACTCGGGCCAGGGTATCAGACTCGCGCACCACCTCTGTCAGACGCTGGGCGATTTGCATTAGGGCGGCATCACCGGCTTCATGCCCCAACAGGTCGTTGATGGGCTTGAAACGGTCCAGATCCACATAGAGCAATGCCAGCTGGGTCTGGTTGCGACTGGCTCGGGCCAATGCTTGTGTCAGCCGATCGTTGAGCAGCGCGCGGTTGGGAAGGCCCGTTAGCACGTCGTGGTGTGCCATGTGTTCCATTTTTGCCTGACTGGCCTGTAACTTTTCCAGCAGGCGGTTAAAGGCTTCTGTCAGGTGGCCGACTTCATCCTGGCGCACCACTCTCAGGGGTTCCAAGGGGACGTCGCCACGGGTCATGCGGTCGGCGTGGTCGGCTGCGTGCAGCAGGGGACGAAATACATAGATCAGGAAGCCGCCGGTGATCAGCAAGAAAACCACCATGCTCAGGAAAGTGTTCTTGGCAACATACTGTTGGGTGCGGCCGATTACCGCAAATGCCTCTGACGAGGGTATGCGGGCTACCACAAACCAACCGGTACTGGGAACGGAAGCCACGGCGGAAATTTCTTCTACACCCTGGGCGTTGACCGTGATGCCAGTGCCGCGGTAGCCTTGCATAGCGCGGTCGTGCAAGGGGTTGACGCCGTCGGCCGGTGTAGGCTTAAGCACCATGGCTGGATCGGTGGACGCGACGAATAGCCGGTCGCGGGGGGAAATCAACAGAAAACTGCCGCCCTCACCAACACGGTCGTTCGGGGCAAAGCTCAGAAAGCCAGTGGCATCCAGGGCCGTCGTGCCGATCAGAATGGCTTGCACCTTGCCGGATGCATCGCGCACTGATACTGCCATGGGGAGGATGGGTTTTTGAATGACCGGGTCCACCGCCGGTGCGCCGATCGCGATAACGCCATCCCGGGCTACGCGGATGTAGTCGTGGTCGCCATAGTCCAGGCCAGCGCGCTCGGGGCGCTCTGGGTAATCGGCTACTACCTGGCCGTTGGTGGTGGTGACAACGAAGCCGTCCGAAAAGGATGATTGCAGCGCATGCCGGGAGCCCAACCATTCGCGCAATTGGGCAGGGTGGTTCAGCTGGTCCAGCGGCAGCGTGGCCGCCATTTGCTGGAGCAGCTTCTGGCGTTCCAGTATGTTCTGGTCGATGTCGCGCGCCACATAGTTGGCCAAGGTCAGTTGTTGTGTGGCCATCACCGCACCAACGTCTTCCCGCAGGTACTGCGTCAGCACCAAGGTGCGCGCCAGTGTTCCTAGCGCAACGAAAACGATGCCCACCAAGATGATGCGCGTGGCAAGGCTACCGATCACCCGTTGAAACTTCATCGAAGAATGATAGTCGAGCGAATTGACGCTTGTCAGGTCCAGCTTACCAGCACGCGCGAAATTTTGACGTCACCGTGCTACCGCAGCCCGCATCGACCACGCTACATAGCTCAGACAAGCAGCTGTGAGCGCCAGGCCGACGGCCACACTGGGAAGAATCTGCGCCCAGCCCAGTGTTTCGCCCTTGAGTACCAGCATCATCAGCGTGTTCTGGCTCAGACCCGGCACCCACAGGTACCACCAGGCCTCGCCGCCGGGGTTGAGCATGCTGATCATGGGCGACAGGGCGACCAGGGTAATGATTAACCCACTGCCGGCCTGCGCCTCCTTGAAGGTCTTGGAACGAATGGCCAGCGCCATCAATACCGCGCCCAGTCCGGCAGCCAGTGGCAGTTGCAATAGCCAGAACGAAATAACCTCGGGCGCGCCAAAGCGGAACATGGCCTGCAGGCTGTCACTTTTCAAAAACCACTGTGCCGGGACAAAACTCAGGCTCGATATCAATGCCACCGCCATGCCCAGCGTGGCCACTGCGCACCACTTGCCCGTCACCAGCGCCAGGTGTTGTACCGGGTTCATCAGCAGCGGCTCCAGCGAACCCCGTTCGCGCTCGCCCGCCGTGCTGTCCAGGGCGGCAGTCAGCGCGCCGTACAACACCGCCATGATGATGAACATGGGAATGATGGCCGTCATGCGGGTGGCACGGGCCTGAACGCTGGCCAGGTCGCGCTCCTGCACCTCAACCGGCTGCAACAGGTCGGTGGAAACACCACGCAAGGCCAGGTTTAGCGTGGCACGCTCCCGGTTGAAGCCGGCCATCAGGCGCTGCAGGGGCGGCAAGCCGGCGCCGGCACGCTGGTTGGCACTGTCGCTTACCAGTTCCACTGTGGGGCGCTCGCCTTCCAGCAGATCGCGCTCAAACGATGGTTTGATGACCAGCACCGGCTCCAGCAAGGTGGATGCGTGCAGGCGGGCTTCGTAGTCCGGCGGCGCGGTTTTGATGGTGTACGTCTGTCGCTCCAGGTAGTTGCGAAGGCTGGGTGCATGTTCCATGCCAGCCACCAGGACCTCGTGCTTTTCTGCGCGGTCTTCCAGCGACGAAATCAGCCCCGATACCGCCAGTAGCAGCAAGGGCCCCATCAGCACCGCCGGCACCAAGAGTCGTAGCAAGGTGCGGCGGTCGCGCAAGGCGTCCATGATCTCTTTGGCGACAACGATGGCCATGTTCCGCAAAAACGTTTTCATGGTTGACCTCCTGCTGGCTGGGCTTCAAAGGCCAGCTGGACAAACGCGTCTTCAAAATTGGCTTTACCGGTCTGGGCCAGCAACTCGTCTACCGTGCCTTCTGCCACGCTGCTCCCATGGGCCATGATCACCACATGCTCACACAGCTGCTGCACCTCCGGCATGATGTGCGTGGAAAAAACGATGCACTTGTTGCCCCCTTCGGGCGAACGCAGGTAGCGCAGGGCGTCGCGCAGGGCGCGGGTGGCCAGTACGTCCAGTCCGTTGGTGGGCTCGTCCAGCACAATGTTGGCCGGGTCGTGCACCAAGGCACGCGCCAGCGCCGTCTTCATGCGCTCGCCCTGGCTGAATCCTTCGGCGCGCCGGTCCAAAATCGAAGCCATGTCCAGCAAGCGCGATAGCTCTTCGGCACGGTCGTTTGCCGCGTCGTGCGCCATGCCCTGCAGGCGGCCAAAATAGACTACGTTTTCCCGTGCGGTGAGGCGCGGGTACAGACCATGCGCATCACCCAAAATGCCCATGCGAGCCAACGCCGCCCTGGGTTGCTGTGCCACGGCAATGCCATCTACAGAGATGCTGCCACTGTCGGGTTGGAACAGGGCACCCAACATGCGCAGCGTGGTGGTCTTGCCGGCGCCGTTGGGGCCCAGCAAACCAGTGATACGCCCATTGGGTGCATGCAGGTTGACGCTGCGCACTGCCTGCACCAACTGCTTGGGTGCGCGACGAAATGGCTTGGCGGTGCCAGGTAGCTCAAACCGCTTGCTGACTTGGTCGATCTGGATCATGGTTGGCCTGCGGCTTTGGTGTTGGGTGCAATGGGGGGCAGAAAGACATCAGGCCTGGGAATGTGGACGGCACAGCTGGCGTCTTGTGGCAACGCCAGAGCGTCGGTGGCCGCCGTAATGAAGCGAAACACCACATCGTGCATGCAGCCCAGGCTCATGACGCCATGCCCAGCTTGCGGTACGACGATGTGCTGCGCCTTGGCTCCCAGCGCGGCGGCTACGCGTGCTCCGTGGCGTGGCGGAGTCGCTGGGTCGGCCCCACCGCTGAGCAACAGCACCGGGGTCTGTGCCTTGGGTACTTGGTAGAAATCGGCATCCACCGCACCCCGTGGCCAAAAGCTGCAGACTGCGCGGTACAGATCGGCGTCCGAGGTGCCGAAGTCAGCCCCGACCGGCTGTGTGTCTGTGGTCAGTCGCGGCACATCTTCGGTGCAGACCACCGAAAAATGCATGCCCATGGCGAGCCGCAAGGCTTTGGATGACGCCAGTGCCCCCGATAGACCCAGTAGTCCCTCATAGCGCCCCTGCGCCGCCGCACGGATGGCCGCCGGCAACGCCGCAGCCAGGGCCGGTGCATACAGTGGAGCGCGAACCGACTGCAACACCGCACTGCGGGTCAATGTGAAGGTTTCCGGGATGCCAGTCATGGGTTGATTGACGGTCACCGTGCGGGGCAGCCCCGCCAGCAGGCTCTGCCACTCCTGGCGAAGGGTTGGAAAACGCCGCGCGCAACCACGGCCGGCTTGGGTGTCTTTTTCGCAGGCGGCAAACAAGGCATCCAGTGCGGCCTGGCCATCGACGGAGAAGCTGGCTGGCAAAACCATGTCGGGTGGCGCCACGCCGTCAAGCACAGTGCGGCGCACGCTGCCAGGGAACTGCCGCTGGTATTCCAGTGCCGCCCGGGTGCCGTAGGACGCGCCGACCAGGTTCCACTGGGTTACGCCCTGTTGCAGACGCACCGCTTCAAAATCCTGCATGGCCAGCGTGGTGGTGTAGAAGCGCAGATCCCCATAAGGCAATTTTTCGAGACTTTCCTTGCACTGGCGCAGGCGCTTGAGCTGTGCAGCGGGGTCCAGTGCTTCCTGTATTGGCAGGTGCGATTCATCGGCGCACTGCAGCGGCGCGGATTGACCGGTGCCGCGCTGGTCAATAAACACCAGATCACGCCGGTTGTTGAGTCGCCCCAGGCGCGACATTACGCTGGGCGCCACGCTGATGGCGCTTTGACCAGGGCCACCGGCCAGCAACAGCACCGCATCAGGCTGCTTGTTGCGGGCCATGGCGGGCACTACGAGGTAGTGCACATCGATTTGCGGGCCATTGGGTCGCGCAGGGTCGAGCGGGCGCTGCACGGTGCCGCATTGCACTTCGTTGGGAATACCCTCGACCCGGCAGGCCTGCAAGGCCGGTTTGGCTGCCATGGTTGCGGCTGTGGGCAAGAGCAAGCTGACCACTACCGTGGCGATCTGCACCCAGCGGGTTGAACGATGGTGGTGTGGCATGCGCAGTGTCTCCCTGCTGTGGTGAGGTGGCATCCTACCTCAGCCATTGCGGCAACGGCGCAACCTATTGGCAGGGCATTGGGCTCAGCACTCCACAATATTCACCGCCAGCCCGCCACGCGCTGTTTCTTTGTACTTGGTCTTCATGTCGGCGCCGGTTTCACGCATGGTCTTGATGACCTTGTCCAGGCTCACGAAGTGCGAACCATCACCCCGCAGCGCCATGCGCGCCGCGTTGATGGCCTTGACCGAGGCAATGGCGTTGCGTTCGATGCACGGAATCTGCACCAGCCCGCCCACGGGGTCGCAGGTCAGGCCCAGGTGGTGTTCCATGCCGATCTCGGCGGCGTTTTCCACCTGTTCGGGTGTGCCGCCCATGACCGCGCACAAGGCGCCCGCGGCCATCGAGCAGGCCACGCCCACCTCGCCCTGGCAGCCGACCTCGGCGCCGCTGATGCTGGCGTTCTCTTTGTACAGAATGCCGATGGCGGCGGCGGTGAGCAAAAAGTCGATGACCCCAGCATCGTTAGAACCCGGCACAAAACGCGTGTAGTAGTGCAGCACCGCCGGGATGATGCCCGCCGCGCCATTGGTGGGCGCCGTGACCACGCGCCCGCCGGCGGCGTTTTCTTCGTTGACGGCCAGGGCGTAGAGGTTGACCCAGTCCAGCACCTGCAGGGGGTCGCGCAGGGCGGCTTCGGGGTTGGCGCAGAGCGCTAGGTAGAGCGCGTGGGCGCGGCGTTTGACCTTGAAGCCACCGGGCAGCACGCCATCGGTGGCGCAGCCGCGCTTGACGCAGTCTTGCATCACCTGCCAGATGCGCAAGAGGCCAGCATCGATCTCGGCGTCGCTGCGCCAGTGCTGTTCGTTTTTGCGCATCACCTGCGCGATGGACAGGCCATGTTGCTGGGTCAGTTGCAACAAGGCATCACCCGTGGTGAAGGGCAGCGGCAGCACCGTGGCGTCGGGTGCAATCACTTTGTGGCGGCTGCCGTCGGTAGCCACTTCGTCGCTGACGATAAAGCCGCCGCCCACCGAGTAGTAGACGCGGTTGGCAAGCTCGTTTCCGACTGCGTCCAACGCCACAAATCGCATGCCGTTGGCGTGAAACGGCAGGGGTGCGCGCAGAAACTGCAGGTCATCCTTCTCTTGAAAGGCTATGCGGTGGGTGCCGCCCAACACCAATTGCCGCTCGGCGCGGATGGTGGCCACCAGATCGGCAATGCTGTCCACCGCCACCGTGTCTGGCTCGTGGCCGCACAAGCCCAGCAGCACGGCCACATCACTGGCGTGGCCCTTGCCAGTGGCGCCCAGTGAGCCATGCAGGGAGCACCGCACGGTGACAGTGCGCTCCAGCAGGCCGCCTTGTTGTAGGCGCAGCACGAACTGGCGTGCCGCACGCATCGGCCCCACGGTGTGCGAGCTGCTGGGGCCAATGCCAATTTTGAACAAATCAAATACGGATACTGCCATCGGGTACTCCTTTCAGGCCGAGTGTGACGGACGGCGCACGCTTTGCAAAGTGCTGCTGCACATGCCCCGCCAATTGGTGCGCCGTGATGGCCGACAGCGTCCAGCCCAGGTGGCCATGCCCCGTGTTGTAGAACACGTTGGCACGGCGACCCTGGCCTACGCGTGGCATCATGGCCGGCAACATCGGGCGCAGCCCGGCCCAAGGCTCGATGCGGCGCGTGCTCACGCCAGGGAAGCATTGGTTGACCCACTGCACCAGGGGCCGGATACGGTCGGCGCGGATGTCGTGGTCCACACCGTTGAATTCAGCCGTGCCCGCCACACGGAAGCGGTCTTGGCCCAAGCGGCTGGTGACCAGCTTGGTCTCGTCGTCCAGCAGGCTCACCTGGGGTGCCGCCTGCTGGCTGACTGCGTCATTCAATTCCACGGTGATGGAATAGCCCTTGACGGGATAGATGTTGAGCCGGTCGCCCAATTGCGCTGCAATGCCACGGCCATGCACACCGGCGCAAACCACGATGCTGTCAAAAACGTGGGTTTCGGTTTTCCCTTCGGTTTGCAGTGTGATCTGGGCGTTCTGGCCATCGGCCTGGGCGCGCAGTACCTCGCAGCCGTAGAGAAAATTCACACCCTTGCGTGCGCAGGCCTGCGACAGGCCGTGGGTGAATTTGTGGATGTCGCCGGTGGAGTCGCTCTCGGTGAAGTAGCCACCGTAATACCGGCCCGCCAGTGTGGGTTCTATGGCTTTCATTTCATCCGGTGTCACAGCGCGGCGTTCCAGGCCGCCCGCAGCCAGCATGGTCGAAACCCGCCCAGCATGGTCAAAGCCTTTTTTGTCGCGGTAAATGTGCAGAATGCCCTTGCGCACATGGTCAAAGTCAATGCCCTCGGCCTGTGCCCAGCCAAACAGGTGCTCGCGTGCGGCAATGGCCATGCGGGTGGTGGCCTCGGTGTTGTCGCGGTAGCGGGGAATGGCGGCCACAAACTCGGCCATCCAGCTCAGCTTGTGCCAGGTCGGCAGGGGGTTCATCAACAGCGGTGCGTCTTTGGTGAACATCCACTTCAAGCCTTTGACCAGGGTACTGGGGTGGGTCCAGACCTCGGCGTTGGAGGCTGATAGCTGGCCGCCGTTGGCGTACGACGTTTCCATGCCGGCGTAACGGTTCTTCTCGATCAGGGTGACGCGGTAGCCGGCCTTTGCCAGGGTGTAGGCGCTGGTGACGCCCGTGATGCCGCCGCCGATGATGGCAATGTGTTTCATGAAGCACTCTCTCAAAGATTAGTCGCAAACAAAGAAGTCGCCAACCCGCACACCGTGTGCGGGCCAGACGACCCCCTCTGTTTGAGACCTGAGAGATTCGCACCCCACCGGCTGGGCGGGGCGCTTGCTCCTGCGGTGTGCCGGGAGACAAATCCACGGCAACTCTTCAGAGTGCAAAGGGAAATAAATCCCTAACCGCAGCGGTCCTTTTGCCTGAGAGTTTCCGGGGTGGTTGCTCCTTCGGCGCTGTGTCTGGGGTTACCAGCTACAGGCTCTCCCGCTGCGGTGCCAGGTCTAGCCTGGCCAGGGCGGCGGCTGCAAAGCGGTGCCACCCCCCCCCCCCCCCCCCCCCCCCCCCCCCGTCGTGAATTTGGCTCAATCGGTCTTGACCGACGCCACTGGCAGCAGAACAGGTTGCGGTCGCCATACACGTTGTCCACTCGGCCCACAGCTGGCCAGTATTTCACCGCTTTAAGGCTAGCCACCGGGAAGGCTCCGACTTCACGGCTGTAGGGCCGGTCCCACGCATCACCCAGCAGGCTGGCCGCGGTGTGCGGGGCGTGCTTGAGCGGGTTGTTGTCTTGTGGCCATTCACCGCGTTCAACTTTAGTCACTTCGCCCCGGATGGCGATCATGGCGTTGATGAAGCGGTCCAGCTCGGCCAGGGTTTCGCTCTCGGTCGGCTCCACCATCAGGGTATTGACCACCGGGAACGACAGGGTGGGGGCGTGGAAGCCATAGTCCATCAGGCGCTTGGCCACGTCTTCGGCCATTACGCCGCTGGTGTCTTTGAGACCGCGCAGGTCCAAAATGCATTCGTGTGCCACGTGGCCATTGGCCGATGCGTACAGCGTGGGGTAGTGGTCGCTCAGGCGGGCGCTGATGTAGTTGGCCGCCAGAATGGCTGCCTCGGTGGCGTGCTGCAGACCGTCGGCGCCCATCATGCGGCAGTACATCCAGCTAATGGGCAGCACAGCCGCATTGCCCAACGGTGCAGCGCTGACAGCGCCCGAACCTTTGACGCCACCGGTTGCGTGGCCGGGCAAAAATGGAACCAGATCGGCCACCACGCAAACGGGGCCAACACCGGGGCCGCCACCGCCATGGGGGATGCAGAAGGTCTTGTGCAGGTTCAGGTGGCTCACATCGCCGCCAAACTCGCCGGGCGCTGCCGTGCCCACCAGGGCGTTCATGTTGGCACCGTCCACATAGACGCGGCCACCGTGGCTGTGCACCAGGGCGCACAGCTCTTTGACGCTGGTTTCAAACACGCCGTGGGTGCTGGGGTAGGTGATCATCACCGCCGCCAGATTGGCGCTGTGCTGTTCGCACTTGGCCTTCAGGTCGGCCATGTCCACGTTGCCGTTGTCGTCGCACTTGGTCACCACCACGGTCATGCCGACCATCATGGCGCTGGCGGGGTTGGTGCCGTGCGCGCTGGAGGGGATCAGGCAGATGTTGCGGTGGCCGTGGCCCTTGCTCTCGTGAAAGCCCTTGATGGCCAGCAGGCCGGCATATTCACCCTGGCTGCCGGCATTGGGTTGCAAACTGATGCCGGCATAGCCCGTGGCGGCGCACAGCCAGGCGCGCAACTGCACGTCCAGCTCGGCGTAGCCCTGGCGCTGATCGGCCGGGCAGAAGGGGTGGATGTCCGCAAACTCGGGCCAGGTGATGGGAATCATCTCGCTGGTGGCGTTGAGCTTCATGGTGCAGCTGCCCAGCGGGATCATGCTGCGGTCCAGCGCCAGGTCTTTGTCCGACAGCATGCGGATGTAGCGCAGCATGCCGGTCTCGGAGTGGTGGGTGTTGAACACCGGGTGGGTCAGGAAGGCGCTGGTGCGCAACAGCTTGGCGGGAATCAACGATTCGGTGCCGGCTTCGAGCGACTCAACCGTTGGCAGTGCCTGGCCGTCTTTGGCAAAGAAGGACCAGATCAGGGCCAGATCGGCGCGGGTGGTGGTCTCGTCGAGCGAGACGCAAATGTAATCATCCCAGGCAATTCGCACGTTAGCCCTCGCCGCTACAGCGCGAGCAGCTATTGTTTTGGTAGCAGCTCCTGTTTTGTAGCTCAGCGTGTCAAATGCCGACTCGTGGTGCGTGGTCGTAAAGCCCAGTTGCGCCAGACCCTTGGACAGGATGGCGGTGTAGCGCGCCACGCGCTGGGCAATGCGCTTCAAGCCCGCAGGCCCGTGGTACACGGCGTACATGCTGGACACGACGGCTGGCAACACCTGCGCGGTGCAGATGTTGGACGTGGCCTTTTCGCGGCGGATGTGCTGTTCGCGCGTTTGCAGCGCCAGCCGGTAGGCCGGGTTGCCGTGGCTGTCGACGCTGACGCCCACCAGGCGGCCGGGCATGGAGCGCTTGTATTCGTCGCGGCAGGCCATGTAGGCGGCGTGCGGGCCTCCGGCGCACAGGGGCATGCCAAAGCGCTGGGTCGTGCCAATCGCAATGTCGGCGCCCATTTCGCCCGGAGGCACCACCAGCGTTAGTGCCAGCAGGTCGGCGGCCATGATGAAGGCCGCGTTCTTGGCATGCACCTTGTCGGCCTCAGGCTTCCAGTCGGTCAGCCAGCCGCTGCTGGCGGGGTATTGGGCAAGCGCAGCAAAGTAATCGTCACCGGCAATGGCGGCTTCCCATTCGTCGGCCGAGTTGGCCACCTTGACTGTAAAGCCCATGGGCTTGGCGCGGGTCTGGACCACTTCGATGGTTTGTGGGTGGCAGTCGCCGCTGACCACAAACACGTTGCCTTTGGCCTTGACCGTGCGTTTGGCCAGCGTCATGGCTTCGGCGGCTGCCGTGGCTTCGTCCAGCATGGAGGCGTTGGCCATGGGCATGGCGGTCAGGTCGCAGATCATGGTCTGGAAGTTGACCAGTGCCTCCATGCGGCCCTGTGAAATCTCGGCCTGGTAGGGCGTGTAGGCGGTGTACCAGGCGGGGTTTTCCAGCACGTTGCGCAGAATCACGCCGGGCGTGTGCGTGCCGTAGTAGCCCTGGCCAATGAAACTTTTGAAGATCTGATTTTTACCTGCCAGTGTCTTGAGCTCGGCCAGTGCTGCGGCCTCAGAAATGGCATCGGGGATAGCCATCTTGGTGCTGCGGGCGATGGATCGCGGCACGATGCTGGCGATGAGCGCGCTGCGCGAGCTTTCGCCAATGGCCTGGAGCATGCGCTGCTCGTCGGCCTCGTCGATGCCGATGTGGCGGGCGACGAATTCGTTGGCGTTTTCAAGCTGAGTGAGAGTGGGCGTTGTAGGCATGGGCGAGGAGCAGTAGTGTCGGGGACGGGCCAGTTCAGGATGCGGAAAATGCGGTGTAGCTGGTCTCGTCCATCATGGCGTCCAGTTCGGAGACATTGGACAGCTTGACCTTGAAGAACCAGCCTGCGTTCATGGGGTCGGTGTTGGCCAGGGCCGGGTCGGCGCGCAGGGCTTCGTTCACTTCGGTGATCTCGCCGCTAACCGGCATGTACACATCGGCCGCCGCTTTGACCGACTCCACCACGCCAGCAATGGCCTTGGCTTCCAGGGTGGCGCCTACTTCGGGCAGGTCAACAAACACCACATCGCCCAGCGCGTCTTGCGCATGGTGCGTGATGCCCACGGTGGCGATGGCGCCTTCAACTTTGAGCCACTCGTGATCGGGGGTGTACTTAATGGACATGGAAAACTCCTGAGAAAAATGAAAACAATTAAAAATGGATCAACCGCAATGCCAGCGCAGACTGTAGCCGCACACCGTGCGACTCGGCCAGCCCTGATTAACCTCGGTAGTAACGGGTTGGCACAAAAGGCATGGCGCTCACCACCATGGGCACCGGCTTGCCGCGCACTATGGCCACCACCTGGGTGCCCAGGGCACTAAAGGCGGCATCCACATAGCCCATGGCCACCGGCTTGTCGATGGTGGGGCCGAGCAGGCCGCTGGTGACTTCACCAATTTTGTTGCCCTTGCCGTCTTGCAGTTCGGTGTGGTCACGCACCGGGATACGTTCTTGCGCAATTAATCCAACACGTTTTCGGGCTCCAGCCCTCGTAGAATCTGCAAGTAGCGCTAGTATTTTTGTAGCACCCGGGAAACCGCCTTCGCGCGCTCCACCGGCACGGCGCACCTTTTGCATAGCCCACAGCAGGTTGGCTTCCACCGGGTTGGTAGTCGTGTCGATGTCATTGCCGTACAGGCACAGACCCGCTTCCAGGCGCAGGGAATTGCGGGCTCCCAGGCCAATGGGTTTGACTTCGGGTTGGGCCAGCAGAGCGCGTGCCAGTGCATCGGCCTGGGATGCTTGCACGGAGATCTCGAAACCGTCTTCTCCGGTGTAGCCACTTCGGGTCAGGAACACGTCGATCTTTTGGGTGCCAGTGTTGACCGTGAAGTTGCCACCGGTCATGAATACCAGCTTTTCCACACCGGGTGCCAAGCGCGACAGGGCCGTGACGGCCTGTGGCCCTTGCAGTGCCAGCAGCGCCATTTCAGGCATGGGGATGACCTGGCAGCGTGTGCCGATCTTGGCCTGGATGTGGGCTATGTCGCCCACCTTGCAAGCGCCGTTCACAATCACAAAAATCTCGTTGTTCCCCATGTTGAAGAACATCAGATCGTCGATGATGCCGCCGTCTTCGTTGAGTAGCAGGCCGTAGCGCTGCTTGCCAACTGCCAGGTCGATCACGTCCACCGGAATCAGGGTCTCAAAAGCAGCGGCGGCATCGGGGCCGACCAGGCGCAACTGGCCCATGTGGGAGACGTCGAACAGGCCAGCGGCGGTACGGGTGTGGTGGTGTTCGGCCATCAGGCCGGCGGGGTACTGCACCGGCATGGAATAGCCGGCAAAGGGCACCATGCGGGCGCCGAGTTCGATGTGCAGGGCGTTGAGCGGAGTCGTCAACAGGGTGTCGGAGGGTGCGGACATGGGATTCCTTGGGGGCAATTGGGTATCCACGGCACCAACACATGGTTCATGCCGTGGGCTGCCCCCGCTGTCCGCTTTACCTGAGAGATTCGCCGGGCCTGACGCACACGTTGTGTGCCGACTGCGGTTTGCTCCTTCGGTGGGCTGCATCGTGTGCAGCCTCTCTCCAGTGGGGATCGTGGTGCGGCATCGCTGCCGTACCACGTTTGTCAGTCCTTTTGCCTGAGCGTTCAGACCGCTGCAATCAGCGGTCCTGCGCCTTCGGCGGCCTCTTTGGAGGGGCTCTCTCCTGACCGGCTGATTCTAAGCCATACGCCGGTTCAAGCGGGCGTGCCGGCCTTCTTCAAAATGACGTAAAGCTGGTCTTTCAGGAGGAGCTTTTCTTTCTTCATGGTCTCAATCTCTTCTGGGGTTCCTGTCTCTATGTGGGATTCCATGTTCTTGACCTTCTGGTCCAGTGCATTGTGTTGATCAAACAGCCGGCTGAAATGGTGGTCGCTGGTCTTGAGCTGGGTAATCAGATCACGGTATTCAGGAAACATTAAAAGTCCTCTCAGGTTGGTAAAACTTGCCGTAATGGCTTACATGCCTACGTAGTTCGGGCCGCCACCGCCTTCGGGCGTGATCCAGTTGATGTTCTGGGTCGGGTCCTTGATATCGCAGGTCTTGCAGTGCACGCAGTTTTGCGCGTTGATCTGCAGTCGTTCGGTATTGTCGGCGTTTTTTACAAACTCATACACACCGGCGGGGCAATAGCGGGCTTCTGGCCCCGCATATTTTGCCAGGTTGATGCTAACCGGAACCGAAGCGTCTTTCAGGATCAGGTGGGCGGGCTGGTTTTCTTCATGGTTCACATTGGCGATGAATATGCTGCTCAATCGGTCAAAAGTCAGCTTGCCATCTGGCTTTGGGTAGTCAATTGGTTTGCATTCAGCGGCCGGTTTCAGGTATTCGTAGTCGGCCTTGGTGCGGCGCAGGGTCCAGGGCATGTTGCCGCGCAGGGCGAACTGTTCGACGCCGTTCATCAGTGTGGCAATGGTCAGGCCCCACTTGAACCAGGCCTTGAAGTTGCGCGATTTGTTGAGTTCTTTGAAAAGCCAGCTTCGCTCAAACGCCTCGGGGTAGGCGCTGAGTTCGTCGTGTTGGCGGTTGGCGACAATGGCGTCGTAAGCGGCCTCGGCAGCCAGCATACCGGTCTTGATGGCCGAGTGGCTGCCTTTGATACGGCTCACGTTTAAGAAACCGGCATCACAGCCCACCAGAGCACCACCTGGGAACACGGTTTTGGGCAGGGATACCAGGCCACCAGCGGTAATTGCGCGCGCGCCATAGGACAGTCGTTTGGCGGTCACTTCCCCTTTGTCGTTTTCCAGGTAGTAGCGGATGTTGGGATGGGTCTTCCAGCGCTGGAACTCTTCAAACGGGCTCAGGTAAGGGTTGCTGTAGTTCAGGCCGGTGACAAAACCGAAAAAGACTTTGTTGTCCTCCATGTGGTACATGAAAGAGCCGCCATAGGTTTGCTCATCCATCGGCCAGCCAGCGGTGTGCATGGCAAAGCCAGGTTGGTGGCGGGAGGGGTCGACCTCCCACAGTTCCTTGATGCCAATGCCGTAGGCTTGGGGATCGCAGCCTTCGTCGAGCTTGAATTTGGCGATGAGCTGTTTACCGAGATGGCCACGCGAACCTTCTGCGAATATGGTGTATTTTCCCAGCAGTTCCATGCCGATCTGGAAGTGGTCGGTGGGTTCACCGTCCTTGCCAATGCCCATATTGCCCGTAGCCACGCCTTTGACCGAACCGTCCGCGTTGTACAGCACTTCGGCAGCGGCAAAGCCGGGGAAAATTTCCACGCCCAAATTCTCGGCTTGTTGTCCAAGCCATTGGGTCAGAGCGCCCAAGCTGATGACGTAGTTGCCATGGTTTTGCGAACACTTGGGCAACAGAAAGTTGGGCATGCGAAAGCTGGACTTCTCACTCAGGAACACCATGGCGTCATCGGTGACGGGCTGGTTTAATGGGGCTCCCATTTCTTTCCACTTGGGGAAGAGTTCAGTCAGGGCGATCGGGTCCATGATGGCGCCCGACAGAATATGTGCCCCGGGCTCGGAGCCTTTTTCCAGCACGACCACCGTTACGTCTGTGCCTTTTTCTGCGGCGAGTTGTTTCAGACGAATGGCTGTGGCAAGACCGCCAGGGCCACCGCCGACAACGACCACGTCGTATTCCATTGCTTCACGTGGGCCGAACTGGGCAAGAATTTCTTCGTTTGTCATGGTGGGTCTCGTTCAATAATGGGGCTAAGTGGATTCTGCCAAGCATTGTCTGTTGCTGGTCTGATGTACCGCAAATTTTACGCCTTGAATGCGGTAAATAGCACGATCGTTCTTTTATTTGTGGGGGTACTCTAGATGGCTTACACCATTGATCTTTCGGGCCGCGTGGCCTTTATCACCGGCGCATCCAGCGGTTTGGGTGCCCAGTTTGCGCGAACCCTGGCCGGTGCGGGGGCTGCCGTGGTTCTGGCAAGTCGCCGGGTTGACAGGCTCAAAGACCTGCGGGCGACCATCAATGCCGACGGAGGCGATGCGCATGTAATTGAGCTGGACGTCAACGACCATGACTCTATCAAATCTGCCGTGGCCCATGCTGAGACAGAAGTTGGCTCCATCGACATTTTGGTGAATAACTCTGGCGTGAGTTCGAGCCAGCGCATCCAGGACGCAACCCCAGATGACTTTGACTACATGTTTAACACCAACGTCAAGGGTGCGTTTTTTGTAGCGCAAGAGGTGGGCAAGCGCATGCTGGCGCGGGCCACAGGGGCTGCTCCGGGTACCTTCACCGGCGGCCGCATCATCAATGTCGCGTCCATGGCGGGTTTGCGGGTGTTGCCGCAGATTGGCGTGTATTGCATGAGCAAAGCGGCAGTCATTCAGATGACCAAGGCCATGGCGTTGGAGTGGGGTCGCTTTGGTATCAACGTCAATGCCATCTGCCCCGGCTACATCGACACCGAAATCAACCACCGCCACTGGCAGACAGAAGCCGGTCAGAAACTCGTGCATATGCTGCCCCGGCGGCGTGTTGGACAGCCACAGGATCTGGATGCGTTGATGGTCATGTTGTGTTCGGACCAGAGCCATTTCATCAACGGAGCGGTTATTTCTGCGGATGACGGCTTTGGCGTGTAGCATATGTTTGCCCCACGCTCCTCCAACTTCGTGTGAGTCGCTGCCCCCCAAGGGGGCGCATTTCACCTAGGGGCGGCCCGGCGGTGAAATTTAGCGTGGTGCCAGGCGGATAGCACCGTCCAGGCGGATCACTTCGCCATTGAGCATGTCGTTCTCCATGATGTGCAGTGCTAGCTTCGCGTAATCCTGTGGTGTGCCCAGACGGCTGGGGAAGGGCACGCTGGCGGCCAGCGCATCCTGCACCTCCTGGGGCATGCCAAACAACATAGGCGTGCCGAAGATGCCCGGCGCGATGGTCATGTTGCGGATACCGCTGCGAGCCAAGTCACGGGCAATAGGCAGGGTCATGCCCACCACGCCACCCTTGGATGCGCTGTAGGCGGCCTGGCCAATCTGGCCGTCATATGCGGCCACCGATGCGGTGGAGATCATCACCCCGCGTTCGCCGGTGGACTCGGGTTCATTCTTGGACATGGCATCAGCGGCCAGGCGAATCATGTTGAAGCTGCCCACCAGATTCACGGTGATGGTGTTGGTAAATACCGCCAGGCTGTGTGGTCCGTTCTTGCCCACTGTCTTTTCGGCAGGTGCAATGCCTGCGCAATTGACCAGGCCCATGAGTTTGCCCATGGAGACCGCTTTGGCAATCACTGCTTGACCGTCTGCCTCTTGGCTCACATCACATTTCACAAAAGCACCACCAATTTCCATGGCAACGGCCTCGCCCTTTTCAATCTGCATGTCGGCGACGACGACCTTGCCGCCTTTGCTGGCCAGCATGCGCGCAGTGCCTTCACCCAGACCGGATGCGCCACCGGTGACGATAAATACCTTGCCTGCGATTTCCATGGTGTTTTCCTTGTAGTAGATTGGAGCGATTGACGTTTACGTAAACGTCAATTATGACCCAGTCTCGTCACCTAGGGCGCGCTGCTCGGAAGGGCCAGCTTTTACTGCTATACTTCGGCCTCTCGAATACTGTAGGCGCGTAGCTCAGCTGGTTAGAGCACCACCTTGACATGGTGGGGGTCGTTGGTTCGAGTCCAATCGCGCCTACCAAATATGCCTTGGTTTCTTCAATGAAACCAGGGCTTTTTTGTTTTTGCCAACGGGCCGAGGGTATTCCCAGGGCGAAGCGTGTGTGAGCCTCCCTAGAATGTATTGCACTGCAATACACTCCATGCAACTCAGGGAGGCAGTCACTTTTCATGCAAAATAGATCCACCACAGACCGAAAATCGGCACAAAGGGTTATCAAGAAATACCCCAATCGACGTCTTTACGACACGGACACGTCCAGTTACATCACGCTGGCCGAAATCAAGCAATTGGTCATGGAGAACGAGCCGTGCATGGTGGTTGATGCCAAGACTGGCGAAGATCTCACGCGGAGCATTCTGATGCAGATCATTCTGGAAGAAGAGGCCAATGGCTCCCCAATGTTTACGGCGCCCGTTCTGGCCAACATCATCCGCTTCTATGGCCATGGCATGCAGGGATTGATGGGCGGGTACCTTGAAAAGAACATGCAGGCCCTGATGGATTTACAAGCCCCGCTGGTGCAGGGAACCATGGGTAACAACCTATTTCAGCAAATGCAGGAGCAGATGCAGAAGCAGACAGAACAGTTGCTCGGCACTTTTGGGTTGAAGCGCTGACACAGCGATGCCTCAGCATATGAGGTGATGCAAAAGCTGGGACAATCAGCGTATGAGCGAAGCATTTTCCCCCCAGCCCCATATACCCACTGTCGGTTTTGTAAGCCTCGGATGCCCCAAGGCGTTAACCGATTCGGAATTGATACTGACCCAACTGAGCGCCGAAGGCTATCGGACCTCCAAGACCTTTCAGGGCGCCGATCTGGTGATCGTGAACACCTGCGGTTTCATTGACGATGCCATCAAGGAGAGCCTGGACACCATTGGGGAAGCTTTGGCCGAAAACGGCCGCGTCATTGTCACTGGTTGCTTGGGGGCGAAGACTGCGGACAATGGGGACAACATGGTCCGCCAGATGCACCCCAAGGTGCTGGCCGTGACCGGGCCGCATGCCACCCAGGAGGTCATGGATGCGGTGCATATCAATTTGCCCAAGCCCCACGACCCATTTCTGGATCTCGTTCCCAACTCTTTTGGTGTTGCGGGCATCAAACTCACACCGCGTCACTACGCCTACATGAAGATCAGCGAAGGCTGTAACCACCGTTGCACTTTTTGCATCATTCCTTCCATGCGCGGTGATCTGGTGTCGCGCCCCATTGGCGATGTGCTGACGGAAGCGCGTGCGCTGTTTGAGGGTGGAGTGAAGGAGTTGCTGGTAATTAGCCAGGACACATCAGCCTATGGTGTGGACGTGAAATACCGCACGGGCTTCTGGGATGGCAAGCCGGTTAAAACACGCATGTTGGAACTGGTACAGACACTGGGTGAAATTGCCGAACCCTATGGTGCCTGGGTGCGCTTGCACTATGTCTACCCTTACCCTAGTGTGGACGAAATTATTCCACTCATGGCAACGGGGCGTGTGCTGCCGTATCTGGACGTCCCCTTGCAGCACAGTCATCCTGACGTTTTGCGGCGTATGAAGCGTCCCGCCAGTGGTGAAAAGAATCTGGACCGCTTGCAGAAGTGGCGTCAAGACTGCCCCGAACTCGTTATACGCAGTACCTTCATTGCCGGCTTTCCGGGTGAAACGGAAGAAGAGTTTTCGCACTTGCTGGATTTCATCCGCGAAGCGCAAATCGACCGGGCCGGTTGTTTTGCTTACAGCCCAGTCAAAGGTGCTGCAGCCAACGACCTGCCTGGCATGCTGCCCCAGGAAGTACGCGAAGAGCGCCGTGCGCAGTTCATGGCCGTTGCTGAAGCGGTTTCTGTGGCCAAGTTGCTAAAACGCGTGGGTTCCACCATGCAGGTATTGGTGGACTCGGCGCCGAATATGGGTAAAAAAGGTGCAGTGGGTAGAAGCTACGCTGATGCGCCAGAAATTGATGGTGTGGTGCGCTTGCTTGCGCCAGAGAAGATTAGCAAGACGTTGAAAGTTGGTGAGTTCACCAAAGCGCGCATTGTGGCGGCGCAAGGGCATGACCTGGTTGGTATACCCATTTAAAGGCGTACTTGGACTACGATTCTTCAGGACAAAAAAAAGCCACTGAAATTCAGCGGCTTTTCATTAACTACATTACTATAGTTGGTGCCCAGAAGAGGACTCGAACCTCCACGAAGTTACTCGCTAGTACCTGAAACTAGTGCGTCTACCAATTCCGCCATCTGGGCATTTCAGGAAAGTGAGAAGTATATCAAAAATATTAGCCAAAACAGCGGACTTCTGGATGAAGTAGAGGGAATTGTTCAAGGTCATCGCGATGGCCATGGATTCGTTTCACGCGATGACGGTGCCCCAGACATTTATTTGCCTCCAAACGAAATGCGGGCTGTTCTGCACAAGGATCGGGTCAAGGTCCGTATCGTGCGCAGCGACCGCAAGGGAAGGCCTGAAGGCCGAGTGGTTGAAATACTGGAGCGTTCAAAACAGCCCATTATTGGTCGCCTGTTGCAAGAAAGTGGAGTCTGGTTGGTCGCACCGGAAGACAAGCGTTATGGGCAGGATGTCCTGATACCCAAGGGCGCCACCAGTGTGGCCAAGGCCGGTCAGGTGGTGGTAGTGGAACTGGTCGAACCGCCAGCCCTTTTTGGGCAGCCAGTGGGGCGTATCAAGGAAGTTTTGGGTGAGGTGGACGACCCCGGGATGGAGATTGAAATCGCCGTGCGCAAATACAGTGTGCCGCACGAGTTTTCGCAAGCCTGCATCGCGTTGGCGCGTACGCTGCCCGACAAGGTTCTGCCACACGACAAGGTGGATCGGATTGATTTGACCGATGTCCCGCTGGTCACTATTGACGGCGAAGATGCGCGCGACTTTGACGATGCCGTGTACTGCGAACCGGCAACCAAGGGCCGCGGCAAGTCCGCAGCCAAGGGCTGGCGGTTGCTGGTGGCGATTGCCGATGTGAGCCACTATGTGGAGACGGGTTCTGCCATTGACGTGGACGCTTACGACCGTGCCACCAGTGTGTATTTTCCGCGCCGTGTGATCCCCATGTTGCCGGAGAAGCTGTCCAACGGTTTGTGCTCCCTCAATCCCGAAGTGGAGCGCCTGTGCATGGTGTGCGATATGTTCGTATCGGACGATGGGAGGGTCGAGGCCTACCAGTTTTACCCCGCAGTGATGTGGAGCCATGCCCGGTTTACCTATACCGAGGTGGCGGCGATCCTGGGCAACACCCGAGGCCCAGAGGCAATCAAACGCAAGGATCGCGTGGGAGATTTGCTCAACTTGCATGGCGTGTACCAAGCGCTGATCAAGTCTCGCCAAAAGCGCGGAGCCGTGGACTTTGAGACTACCGAGACTCAAATCATTTGTGACGAAAACGGACGTATCGAAAAAATTGCACCCCGTACGCGCAATGTGGCGCATCGCGTGATCGAGGAGGCGATGCTTGCGGCCAATGTCTGTAGCGCGGATTTCATCGCCCAGAGCAAGCATCCGGGACTTTTTCGGGTGCATGAAGGCCCCACGCCCGAAAAGAAAGAGATATTGCAGAACTATCTGAAATCGACTGGACTGGGCATGAGCATCAGTGAAGACCCGTCCCCTGGGGAATTTCAGGCTATTGCTCTGGCAACCAAAGACCGCCCGGATGCCCAGCAAATCCATTCCATGTTGTTGCGCTCCATGCAGCAGGCCATTTATACACCGTCCAACAGCGGGCATTTTGGACTGGCTTACGAGGCGTACACCCATTTCACCAGTCCCATTCGGCGCTATCCCGATTTGCTGGTACATCGGGTTATCAAGGCAGTTTTGGCCAAGACCCGCTACCAGCTACCGGTGCTACCCACGCCCGGCGAGGCCCATGCAAAACTGGCTCGCAGGCTGGAAAAGAGTGGCGTGGCCCGCGCTGGACAACTCAAACAAGCCCCCAAGAAAACCAATGCTGAAGGCATGGCCTGGCTGGCGGCGGGTTTGCACTGCAGCGCGAATGAACGTCGCGCCGATGAAGCCAGCCGCGATGTGGAAGCATGGCTTAAGTGCAAATACATGAAGGAGCACTTGGGCGAGGAATATGGTGGGGTGGTCACTGCGGCGACCAGCTTTGGCATATTTGTGACTTTGGATGAAATGTATGTGGAAGGACTGGTTCATATCACGGAGTTGGGAGGCGAGTACTTCCGTTTTGATGAAGCACGTCAGGAGTTGCGCGGTGAGAGAACCGGAACCCGATACGCAATTGGCACCCGAGTGCGCATCCAGGTGAGTCGCGTAGATTTGGATGGTCGAAAAATTGATTTCCGTCTGGTGCAGGATGGCGAAGGCTTGGTATCGCGCGCCATGGTAGATAAGGGAATGGGGCGTGATACCAAGGCGCGATCACCCAAGCCTGAACGCTCTGAACCGCAGGGAAAACACACGCGGTCATTGTTACTGATGGGCGAGCCCATCAAGCGACTGGGAGGCAAATCTGCGAAGGCATCGAAGTTGGCTGATAAGCCTGCAGCTGCTTCCAAAAAGGCTCCCAGGAAGCGTCGTTGATCCCTACAACGCACGTGCCAAACCCTGGGCAGTCAAAGTGTTTCTCTGGGGCCAGGTATCGGCAATTGCGCCGTGTCTATAAACCGATTCACATGTGCTGTGGAATATTTCACCACCTGCAGCAAGTCGCGCGCCAATCAAGCCGGCCAATACGTCACCGGTACCAGCGCTGGCCAGTCGAGCATTGCCACTGGGATTGATGTGCGGCACGACACCTGGCGCTGCAATGATCGAGCCGGAACCTTTGAGCACGATGGTGCAGCCAAATCGGTCCGCCAGGGCCTGCGCTGCCGACAGCCGATTGGCTTGTACCGCATGCGTCTCTAGCTTGAGCAAATGAGCAGCTTCCAGCGGGTGGGGCGTGAGTACAGTGGCTCCAACTCTGCGGGCCCTCAGCCGGTCTTGTAGCGTCGTGTCTTGGGCGATGGCATTCAGCGCATCCGCATCCAGAACCAGCCGATCCGAATGGTCGAGGATATCCGCCAAATGTGAGGCGATGGCTTGACCACCGCCGCATCCAGCTACGACAGTCATGGACTTGTACGCCAATTCCGATAGAGGGCGAAACATGAGCTCAGTCTGGCCGATATCCAATGCCAAGGCGGCGCAATCCAACAGGCTGACATAGACCCGCCCGGCGCCACCGTGCAACGCGGCTCGTCCTGCCAGCAGTGCGGCACCGGTCATGCCTGGACTTCCACCAATAATCGTGACATCGCCGTAACTGCCTTTGTGCGTGTTGTGTGCGCGTGAAGGTGGAAGAAGAGGGCCTCCCAGTTGCGCATAGGCGCTGGTTGGCTGCGCAATACCGAGGTCGTCAAACCAGACGTCACCACTTGCTTCCCGGCCATCGGCTGTGAACAGGCCTGGCTTGAGTGTCAACAGACTGAGTGTGACGTCAGCATTTATGCAGAGACTTCCACCAGAACCGGTATCCGCATCAAGACCGGAAGGTACATCGATGGCAAGTACCGGTGCTGGGCAGTAGTTGATATGTTGTATCCAGGCGCTGCAGGTTGCGTCAAACGGCCGGATTCGACCGATACCGAAAAGGGCGTCAATGCACAGATCGTATTGATTAGGCATGGAGTCTGAAAAACACACGCCCGCTTCGAGGGCACCTTTTCGGGCGGCATCTGCATCTTTAGGCAGGTGCATGGTGTTACCCAGGCTTGTCACGACCGGGCACTTGCCCCAGAGACGCAGGTGGCGCGCTGCTTCATATCCATCGCCCCCGTTGTTTCCAGGGCCACAGGGTATCCAGATCACGTTAGCATGGGGAGCAATTGCCATGGCAAGTCGTGCCACCGCAAGGCCAGCTCTTTGCATCAAACTGTGGGGGCGCAGAACCAGACTGGCAGACTGCTCCAATAGCCGTGTTGTGGCATTGTCGAATAGAAGGCGAGCGACACTTTGGTGGGAGCTGTGTCGGCTCAAAATGCGTTCAGTACTCGTAGCAGTCTCCCTCGCGAGCCAGCGGGATATCCATTCTTTGGATAACACCAGCATTGCTCAACAGCGCTTCATCAAATGCGGCTTCCAGGGCGTCGTCGCTGCCGATACATTCATATTCTGCATCGGTGTACGAACAATCGGCAATGAATACGCCCACAACCTGGACCACTTCATGGATTATGGTGGTCTTGTCGTTCCCGGGCTCAAAAATGTTGTACGGAGGCTCGTGATCTCCCGCGAACAAGACCGATTTGCCTTTGCAGTAACCAAAATCAATGACGGGGTGGTTGAGTATGTAAGGTGTTACGGTTGCCGATCCGATTTGAACTGATTTTGCAGGAATCGGGATTACATATTCAATCCGAGCCTGCATCTCGGCATCGCGGGCCGGAAAGTAACTGTACTGGAGTTGTGTAGCTGAGACTAGGTCAATGCTTTGGCTAGAAACCGAATCAAAGCAACTCTGAATGTGATTCCAGTGGGCATCCGCAATTTGGGCGTTGGCGGTAATCGGAATCTCTGCAATCAGCATTTGAGATAGCGGTAATATGCTGGTACCGGCTTCAAGAATAGTCAACTGATTAATGTCAGTGCGAATCTCCATACAGGTCGTGTTACCGCCGTAACGCATCGTTTTGGGGCTTGGCGAGGCGATTGATTCGCGCACCTCCCCAAAAAAATGACCTTCATGGTGATCCCTTTATGTGAAGACAACCGGGCAACTTGAGTTGGCATGTTATACTCGAAAGGCTTTGCTGATGGTGCGACTTGTTCTGTTGGCAACGCAATCGCAAATCCGCCCCGTCAAGGTGTTGATCATCCAGTATTTATATTCTGGGTGCCAATAAGGGGGCTGGATTTTAGACCTAACCTTTGGAGTAATTTATGGCTGTAACAATGCGCGAAATGCTGGAAGCCGGCGTCCATTTTGGACACCAAACCCGCTTCTGGAACCCCAAGATGGCCCCGTTTATTTTTGGTCATCGCAACAAGATTCACATCATCAACCTGGAAAAATCGCTGCCGATGTTCCAGGATGCTGCCAAGTTTGTTCGCCAGTTGTCGGCCAAGCGCGGCACCATTTTGATGGTGGGTACCAAGCGCCAGGCGCGCGATATCGTTTCCGCTGAGGCCCAGCGGGCTGGTGTTCCTTTTGTGGATCAGCGCTGGCTGGGTGGCATGTTGACCAATTTTAAGACCGTCAAGACCTCAATCAAGCGGCTGAAAGACATGAAGACGCAACAAGAGGCCGGCCTCGACAGCATGAGCAAGAAAGAGCAACTGATGTTTGCTCGCGAAATGGAAAAGCTGGAAAAAGACATTGGTGGCATTCAAGATATGACTGCGTTGCCCGATGCTATTTTTGTAATTGATGTGGGATACCACAAGATTGCCATTTCCGAGGCCAAGAAGCTGGGCATCCCTCTGATCGGTGTTGTGGATTCCAATCACTCACCCGAAGGGATCGACTATGTGATCCCTGGTAACGACGACTCTTCCAAAGCTGTGATGCTGTATGCGCGCGGCATTGCGGATGCGATTCTCGAAGGACGTGCTAACGCCATGGACGACGTGGTCAAGGCAGTTTCAGCCGAGAGTGGCGACGAGTTCGTTGAGGTGAGCGAAGCTTCTGCCTGAAGCCTCTGCCGCCCGAAAAAGGGGGCTTCTTGGCCCCTTTTTTTTAGCCTTTATTAAACTATTGAATTGATTACGGAGAAACGATATGGCTGCAATTACCGCAAGCATGGTTGCTGAACTGCGTGGAAAAACAGATGCCCCGATGATGGAGTGCAAAAAGGCCCTGACGGAGGCCGAAGGCGATATGGCCAAGGCAGAAGAGCTGCTGCGCGTGAAGTTGGGTAGCAAAGCAGGCAAGGCGGCTGCGCGTATTACGGCTGAAGGGGTAGTTGTAAGTAGTATAGAAGGCACAGTTGGTGCTTTGTTGGAAGTCAACTGCGAAACCGACTTTGTAACCAAAAATGACAGCTTCCTGGCATTGGCCAACGCGGCGGCTGCATTGATTGCAAAGCACAATCCTGCCGATGTGGCTGCACTCGGTGCATTGACCTACAGCCAAGATGGTTTTGGTCCTACACTGGAAGATGTACGCAAGGGTTTGATTGGCAAGATTGGCGAGAACATGACTTTTCGCCGTTTCAAGCGTTTTGCTACCGGTGCGCAACTGGCTTCTTATCTGCACGGCACCCGCATTGGCGTGGTTGTCGAATTTGAAGGTGATGCAGTTGCGGCCAAGGATGTGGCCATGCACGTTGCGGCGATGAAGCCCGTCGCCCTGACCAGCAACGATGTGCCAGCTGAACTAGTAGAGCGTGAGCGCTCAGTTGCAGCCGCCAAGGCTGCTGAAGATGCAGCCGTTGCAACCGCTGCTGGCAAGCCTGTGCAGTCCGCTGAAATTGTTGCCAAGCGCATCGACGGTGGTGTGCAAAAGTACCTGAAAGAGGTTTCGTTGTTCAACCAACCGTTTGTCAAGAACGACAAGCAAACCGTCGAGCAAATGCTCAAGGTCGGAGGCACCACCGTGAAGGCGTTTACGCTCTATGTGGTCGGCGAAGGCATTGAGAAGAAGGTTGACGATTTCGCCGCGGAAGTGGCGGCACAGGTTGCCGCGGCCAAGCAAGCGGCCTGATCAACAGGCCTTTTCCCGCCGTACGCGTATTACCGGAGTTACCCATGAGCCCAGAAGTCCCTGCATACAAACGCATTTTGCTGAAGTTGTCAGGGGAGGCTTTGATGGGTGACGACCAGTTTGGCATCAACCGCGACACCATCGTCCGTATGGTCGATGAAATTGCGGATGTGACGCGACTGGGTGTCGAGGTGGCCGTTGTCATTGGCGGTGGAAATATCTTCCGTGGAGTTGCAGGTGGATCTGTAGGCATGGACCGCGCCACTGCTGATTACATGGGCATGTTGGCAACGGTGATGAATGCCTTGGCACTGGGCGATACGATGAATAAGGCCGGGCTGGTTGCGCGTGTTATGTCAGCGATCGGTATTGAGCAGGTGGTTGAGCCCTACGTCCGGCCGAAAGCCTTGCAATACCTGGAAGAGGGTAAGGTAGTTATCTTTGCGGCAGGTACTGGTAACCCGTTCTTCACTACTGATACTGCTGCTGCGTTGCGTGGTGCAGAAATTGGTGCAGAAATTGTGCTCAAGGCGACCAAGGTGGATGGTGTTTATTCGGCAGACCCCAAGAAAGACGCCAGTGCCACCCGCTACTCCAATATAACTTTCAATGAAGCCATGTCGCAGAATCTGGGAATCATGGATGCAGCAGCGTTTGCACTGTGCCGTGACCAGAAACTTCCCATCAAAGTGTTTTCCATATTCAAGCATGGAGCGCTCAAACGGGTGGTGATGGGTGAAGATGAAGGCACGCTGGTACACGTGTAAGTGGTGCGACGGAGCGTGGTAATAGATTTGATGAGCGGAGTATGAACTATGGCAATTGATGAAATAAAGAAGACACTGGACGTAAAAATGGACCAGTCCATCGCCGCTTTCAAGCACAACCTGACAAAGATTCGCACAGGACGCGCCAACCCCGCATTGCTCGATACCGTGCATGTAGACTATTACGGCGCCATGTTGCCACTCAGCCAGGTTGCCAACCTTTCCTTGCTGGATGCCCGTACCATCAGCGTTCAGCCCTGGGAAAAGGGTATGGGTGCCAAGATTGAAAAGGCCATCCGCGACAGCGATTTGGGTCTGAATCCCTCCAGCATGGGCGATTTGATCCGTGTTCCCATGCCCATCATGACTGAAGAACGTCGCCGTGAGCTCAGCAAGGTGGTACGCGGAGAAGGTGAAAATGCCAAAATTTCTGTGCGCAGTTTGCGCCGTGATGCCAATGAAGCCGTCAAGAAATTGGTAAAGGAAAAGTTGGCATCCGAAGACGACCAAAAACGTTCCGAGGCCGAAATCCAGAAGGCGACGGATCGCCATATCACCGAAGTGGATAGGTTGGTTGCCGCCAAAGAGCAGGACATCATGGCGGTTTAATTGCCGCCTAATGCAAGAACAGTGCTCCCCAATGGCTGAACAGGTTAGCGTGCCACGCCATATTGCCATTGTGATGGATGGAAATGGCCGGTGGGCCTCCAAACGTTTCCTGCCTCGAGTCGCGGGTCACAAACAGGGTGTGGATGCCCTTAAGCGCATTGTCAGCGCCTGCCCCGACCGCAATATCAAAATCCTGACCGTTTTTGCTTTTTCTTCAGAAAATTGGAATCGCCCTGCGGAAGAGGTTTCAGGATTGATGGACATTTTGGCGCTGGCCTTGTCACGGGAAGTGCCCAAATTGATGCGTGACGGTGTTCGCATCCATTTTGTGGGAGCCAGAGACAATCTATCCGCCCGTGTAAAAAAAGGACTGGAAGAAGCGGAAGCCGCAACTGCGGGTAATTCCATTCTGACCCTCAATGTGTGCTTCAACTATGGTGGACGTTGGGACATTGCAGCGGCTGCTGCGCGCCTTGCGGCCGAGGGCACGTCTATCACTGAAGCGAGTCTCTCCGCTGCACTGGCGTTAGCACATTGCGCAGATCCCGATTTGATCATTCGAACAGGCAACGAAAAGCGGTTGAGCAATTTTCTGCTTTGGCAGGCGGCCTATTCCGAGTTGTATTTCAGCAAGCTGCTGTGGCCGGACTTTGACGAGGCTGCATTGGATGCAGCATTGTTGGAATACGCTTCTCGTGAACGACGCTTCGGTAAGACCTCGAATCAGGTCGTTAGCGTATCTGCAGCCCCCTTGCCCTGAAGGACTCACTATGCTCAAGCAACGAATCATTACGGCATTGTTGCTGTTGGCTGTGCTGCTACCTGCTGTTTTTTACCCCGTGCCAGAGGTGTTCGCGCTGGTTGCCCTCATTTTGATAGGTGCAGCAGCTTGGGAGTGGGCACGCATGAACCAGTGCGGGCAGGCATCTTCACTGGTTGCTGGTGGTGTGTGCGTATTTATGTGTGCTGCGTCATGGCTGGGGGGTGGGCTGTACGCCCCGCTCAAGATACTGTGGATTTTTGCCGGCAGTGCTTGGGTGGTGTTGGGTGCATGGCTGCTTTACCGTGGTGTTGCAGTATGGACCCATGTTCCTCGGGTCGTGCGTTTGGTGGGTGGAATTTTTGCACTCTGGGTGGCTTGGATCGCTGTGGTACAGGCGCGGATCATGGGCATCAATTTTTTGTTTTCTGTGTTGGTATTGGTCTGGGTTGCTGACATTTTTGCCTATTTCGCCGGCAGGGCCTTGGGCGGGCGTTTCTTTACACGCAAGCTCGCCCCCACCATCAGTCCTGGCAAAACCTGGGAAGGTGCAATCGGCGGCATGGCTGGCGTCGTTGCCTGCGCATTTCTGTGGCGGTACCTAGACAGCGCCTACGCAGTTGATGTGGCGAGCCTGTATACCCGCTTGGGGGACAACCACATCACCTTCATGGTGTTGGCATCGTTGTTTCTGGCAACCATGAGTGTGGTGGGTGATCTGGTGGAGTCGCTGTTTAAGCGCAGTGCGGGTGTTAAGGACAGCAGCGGTCTGCTGCCTGGACATGGTGGCGTGTTGGACCGTGTTGACGCGCTATTGCCCATACTGCCACTGGCCATGATGCTGGGTACGCTATGACGATGGAGAAAAAGCGGGTGGTGGTGCTAGGGTCTACCGGCTCCATTGGGGTCAATACACTCGATGTGTTAGAGCATCACCCAGAACGCTTTGAAGTGTTTGCACTCACGGCTTCAACGAGTGTGGATGCCATGCTGAAGCAGTGTGTACGGCACAAGCCGGAGTTTGCCGTGATGGCCAGTGAGGAACACGGTCGCTTGCTCGAAGCGCAGTGCCGCTCGGCAGACCTCTCTACCCATGTTTTGTGGGGCACTAGCGCCATTGAAATGGTAGCTGGCCACGAGCAGGCGGATACGATCATGGCGGCCATTGTGGGAGCGGCAGGATTAGCCCCCTGCCTGGCAGCTGCCAAATCTGGCAAACGACTATTACTGGCCAACAAAGAGGCCCTGGTGGTGGGTGGCCAATTGTTTATGGACACGGTGGCAGCTGGTGGGGCTACCTTGCTGCCGATCGACAGCGAACACTCTGCCGTATTCCAATCCCTGCCACAAGATCCTTGTGACTGGCCTGCGCGCATTGACAAGATTATTTTGACAGCGTCTGGAGGGCCCTTTCGGACACGCGACCCAGCAACTTTGTCCATGGTGACGCCTGACGAGGCTTGCGCCCATCCCAATTGGGTGATGGGACGCAAGATTTCGGTGGATTCAGCCACCATGATGAACAAGGCGCTTGAAGTTATAGAAGCCCGATTCCTGTTTGGCGTTGCACCGGAGCAAATTCAGGTAGTTATTCACCCGCAAAGCGTAATTCACTCGATGGTCCAGTATATTGATCATTCGGTAGTGGCCCAGCTCGGCACGCCGGACATGCGTGGGCCCATCGCCTACGGTTTGTCGTGGCCAGACCGAATCAAGTCTGGCGCCACTGCATTGAACTTTTCCAGCATGGCGGGTCTGACGTTTGAGGAAATTACTGCGGAAGGACACACGTTGCGTTTCCCTGGAATCGGTTTGGCCTGGGCGGCACTCAAGGCAGTGCCAGGCACCACGGCTGTTTTGAATGCCGCCAATGAGGTGGCGGTCGCCGCGTTTTTGGACCGGCAAATCCGGTACGACCAGATTCACCATATCAATCTGGAAACTCTGAATGCGGTCATACCGCAGGCACCCACTTCACTGGAAGACCTTTTAAGCCTTGACCAACAGACCAGGGCTGCCGCACAAACGCTGGTTGCTCGTTGGTGTGCCTGAGTGCGACGAAGGCTCTAGTACATGATGTTGACTCTGGTTGCCTTCATTATTGCCATTGCCGTTTTGGTTGCCGTGCACGAATGGGGGCATTTTTCGGTAGCACGCGCTTGCGGGGTCAAGGTTTTGCGGTTTTCAGTTGGGTTTGGCCCTCGGCTGGCAGGCTGGACGTCGACCACGACCGGCACCGAATACGTGGTGGGAGTGCTGCCCATTGGCGGGTACGTGAAGATGCTCGATGAGCGTGAAGGCCCGGTCGACGACAGCGAAAGCGCATTAGCCTTCAACACCAAGCCTTTGCGTAGCCGTGCAGCAATTGTGGCGGCAGGCCCCATTGCCAACTTGCTGTTGGCGGTAATCCTCTATAGCGTGGTTAATTGGATTGGCGTCGATCAACCGCAGGCGTTGCTGGCACGGCCATCCCAGGGCACTGTTTTGGCCATAGCTGGCCTTCAGGGCGGTGAGCGCGTGGTGCAAGCCGGTTATGAAGGTGAGGAGTTAGAGCCGGTTCAATCGTTTGAAAAATTTCGATGGTGGATGGCCCGCGGTGCGCTGGAGCACCGCAATGTTCAGGTTGAATTTCTGAAACCAGGGGCACGCAACACGCAAGCGGTTGTGCTTGCGTTGAGTGAAGTGGACGCGCCCGACGCTAATGCCCAGTTATTCGCACGAATCGGAATTTTGGGGCCGTATTCCCAAGCCCAGATCAGCACGATATTGCCCGATGGGGCTGCTGCCCTGGCGCAGTTGCGCACCGGTGACGTGGTTTTGCGGGTGGACCAGACGGACATCGTGGATGCCGGCCAATTGCGTGACATGATTCGGGTATCCGGGCGCGATGCAGAGCCTTTGCCGCAAACTTGGCAGTTGGACCGGGGTGGCGAACGCCTCACTGTGACTGTCAAACCCGCGCGTGAACGGGAAGGTGATCAGTACATTGGCCGTATTCGAGCCGGTATCGGATCACCCTTGGCCATGACGACGGTTCAGTATGGTTTGCTGGATGGAGTGGGCGAAGCCCTGGCTCACACCTGGGAGACATCTGCACTGACCTTGCGGGTACTAGGGCAAATTGTGGTGGGTAAGGCGTCGCTTAACAACCTCAGTGGTCCCATCACCATTGCCGATTACGCCGGAAAGTCCGCTGCAATGGGTCCAACGCAATTTCTGCTTTTTCTGGCTTTGATGAGCATCAGTTTGGGTGTCCTGAACCTGCTGCCATTACCGATTCTGGATGGAGGGCACCTGATGTATTATCTTTGGGAGGCACTTTCTGGAAAGCCTGTGACGCTGACGTGGACTGAGCGGTTGCAAAAAGTGGGATTCGTCATCCTGCTGATGATGATGTCCGTTGCCGTCGTGAACGATGTGACGCGTCTGCTGCGGTGACCTGACGGGGCCGTCCTCAAACTTCCGGAATAATTAAGTTGGTGAATATGCAATTCAATCGTAAATTTCTGCGCCGCGTGTCTGTGGTAGCTGCGTCGCTATGGGCCATCCAGGGTGCCTGGGCGGTCGAGCCGTTTACGGTCCAGGATATTCGGGTTGAGGGCTTGCAGCGGGCCGAGGCTGGGACGATTTTTGCATCGTTGCCCGTGCGTGTGGGTGATACCTACAGCGACGAAAAGGCTGCGGCCTCCATCAAAGCGCTGTTCGGTCTCGGTTTGTTCAAGGATGTGCGCATCGAGGTGAGTGGTGGCGTGTTGGTGGTCATCGTGGAAGAGCGTCCCACAATCGCGGAAATTGAATTTGTGGGCAGCAAGGAGTTCGACAAAGACGTTCTGAAGAAAGCCCTGCTACAAATCGGGTTGGCCGATGGCCGTCCTTTTGACAAGGCTTTGGTCGATCGTGCCGAGCAGGAGCTTAAGCGCCAATACATCAACCGCAGCATGTATGCATCGGAAGTGGTTACCACGGTGACGCCAGTGGACCGTAACCGTGTCAATCTGAGTTTTGCGGTGACAGAAGGCGAGCCCGCCAAGATCAGCGAAATCCGCATTGTTGGTAACAAGGCATTTTCCGAGTCCACTTTGCGTGGCCTGTTCGACCTGGATACCGGTGGTTGGCTCACCTGGTACACGAAGTCGGATCGCTACTCACGTGCCAAATTAAACGCTGATATTGAATCCTTGCGTTCTTATTATCTGGCGCGAGGCTACCTGGAGTTCAAGGTGGACACGACACAAGTGGCCATTTCGCCAAACAAGCAGGACATGAGCATCACGATCAACATCACCGAAGGTGATCAGTTCGTTGTCTCGAAAGTCAATCTTTTGGGCAACTTTCTGGGCAAGGAAGATGAGTTCAAGTCCCTGGTTGCTATCCGAGTGGGACAACCTTACAACGCCGACCAAATTGCCGCAACTACCAAGGCGTTCACCGATCATTTCGGTGATTTCGGCTATGCATTCTCCCGTGTGGAACCGCGCACTGCCATTGACCGGTCCACCAATCGGGTCGAGGTGACGCTGCAAGTCGATCCGTCTCGCCGAGTCTACGTGCGCCGCATCAATGTTGCTGGCAATGACCGCACGCGTGACGAGGTGATCCGTCGTGAGTTCCGCCAGTTCGAGGCCGCTTGGTACGACGGTGAAAAAATTCGTCAGTCCCGCAACCGGGTGGACCGCCTGGGTTTTTTCAAGGAAGTCACCATGGATACGCAGGAAGTTCCTGGCTCCATGGATCAGGTCGACCTGACGGTGACCGTTGCTGAAAAGCCCACCGGAAGCATCAGTTTGGGCGCTGGCATTTCCAGTGCGGACGGCTTTGGCGTGTCTTTTGGATTCAAGCAAGACAACGCCTTTGGCTCTGGCAATTCGTTGGGCGTTGAGGTCAACACCAGCAAGCAGTTCCGTACCCTGGTATTCAACACTACCAACCCGTATTTCACGGAAGACGGTGTGTCGCGGTCGATTGAGGTGTACCAGCGCAACTCCAAGCCGTACGTTGACTTCAACAGCTACGCCATTGAGACGACCGGTGGCAGTATCCGTTTTGGGGTGCCTTTCACGGAATACGACACAGTGTATTTTGGTCTTGGCATTGACCAGACCACCATTGTTCCAGGCACTTTGCTTCCCGTGGTGTACCAGGACTTTGCCAATCGCTTTGGCTTCACCAGCAATGCGGTTCCGCTGACCATTGGCTGGGGTCGAGACACGCGTGACAGCGCACTGGTGCCCACCAGGGGCAAAGTGATGAAGACTTCTGCCGAGTGGAGTATTGCGGGGGATTTGAAATACGTGCGCGGTACGGCCTCTTACCAGCAGTACGTGCCGGTTACCAACAAGATTACAGCTGCCTTCAATGCAGAGTTGTCACTGGGTACTACAACCGGTGGCGCCAATTATTACCCTATCTTTAAGAATTTCTACTCCGGTGGTTTGGGAACTGTGCGTGGCTTTGAGCAAAGTAGCCTGACAACCGCGACCCAGCGCGCGTTGGGTCTGATAGCCACTGGCGGCACCAAGAAGGTCAATTTCAACCTGGAGTTGTTGTCGCCTCTGCCTGGCGGCGGCAAAGACCGCACCCTGCGTGCTTACACCTTCTTCGACGCGGGTGGCATTTACGGTGACGACGAACCCCTCCAGCTCGCAGATATGCGCAGTTCGGTGGGCATTGGTATCAGCTGGATTTCACCCGTTGGTCCATTGCGCCTGGCGTTTGCCAAACCCATCAAGCAGTTTGATAACGATAGAATTCAGTCATTGCAATTCCAGATCGGAAGTTCCTTTTAATGAAAACGTCAAAATTTGCCTGGTTGATTTCTGCAGTGCTGGCCGGTTGCGCCATGAGCGCCGCTGCGCAGGAATTCAAGGTAGGCGTCATCAACTACCAGGTCATCACAACCCAATCCAACCCAGCCAAAGCGGCGCAAACCAAGCTGGAGCAAGAGTTTTCCAAGCGCCAGAAGGAGTTGACTGACCAGCAGGCTGCGTTAAAAGCGTTTGGAGAAAAGTTCGACCGCGACGCGCCTACTCTGAGCGAGAGTCAGCGCGCCAACCGTCAGAAGGAAGGCACCGATTTGGCCCGAGACTTGCAGCGCCGTCAGCGTGAGTTTCAGGAAGACCTGAATGGTCGCCGTAACGAGGAATTGCAACAGCTTCTGGAACGGGCGACACGGGCCGTCAAACAGGTTGCCGAAGCAGAAAAATACGATATGGTTTTGCAGGAAGTGGTGTTCGTCAACCCCAAACACGACATCACTGACAAGGTTCTCAAGATCCTCAACGCCAACACCGCTTCCAAGTAAGCCTTGGATGCGTGTGTGTGAAGTATGAAGCGTGACCTGGCTTCAATCGTCGCCGCCTTGGGCGGCGATTTACATGGTGATGGCGCGCTGCAGGTAACAGGCCTGGCCCCATTGGAGGCCGCCACGCCGCAAGACATCAGTTTTCTCAGCAACCCCCGATACCAGCAGCAATTGCTGGATTCGCGGGCGGCCTGTGTCATTGTGGCGCCTGCCATGCGCGAAGTCGCTGTGGCACGCGGCGCCTGTATCGTCACTGATCAGCCCTACCTGTACTTTGCCAAGCTTACGCAGCTGTACAAACGCGACCGCGATCCACATCCGCACCCCGGCATCCATCCCAGCGCGGTGGTGGATGCTGCTGCCGTGGTTCATCCGACGGCCAGCATTGGCGCACTGTGTGTGGTTGAGCGTGGAGCCAGCATTGGTGCTGGTACGGTGCTTAAATCGCGGGTGACAGTGGGTGAAGATTGTGTAGTGGGAGCGCGCTGCCTTTTGCATCCTGGCGTGGTCATTGGTGCGGATGGCTTTGGCTTTGCACCGAATGGCGAGGCTTGGGAAAAGATCGAACAATTGGGTGCCGTTCAAATTGGCAACGACGTGGAGATTGGCGCCAACACCTGCATCGACCGTGGGGCCCTGCAGGACACGGTGATTGAGGACGGCGTCAAGCTCGATAACTTGATCCAGATTGGCCATAACGTGCGGGTGGGTCGCCACACCGCCATGGCCGGTTGCGTGGGCGTGGCCGGCAGCGCCACCATTGGCGCCAATTGCACCGTAGGCGGCGGTGCCATCATTTTGGGGCATTTGACGATTGGCGCCCATGTGAACATATCTGCCGGTACGCTGGTCAGCAAATCGCTGTTGAAGCCGGGCCACTACACCGGCATCTTTCCCGTGGACGACAATGCCACCTGGGAACGCAACGCCGCATCGCTGAAGCAGTTGCACAGCCTGCGAGACCGTATCAAGACTTTGGAAAAAGAGACAAAAAAATGATGGACATTCACGAAATCCTCAAAAAACTGCCGCACCGTTACCCGTTTCTTATGGTGGACCGGGTCACGGCCATCGAAAAAGGGGTGTCCATTCAGGCCCTCAAGAACGTCACCATCAACGAGCCTTTTTTCAACGGCCACTTTCCCCACCGCCCGGTCATGCCCGGTGTGATGATGCTCGAAGCCATGGCGCAGGCCGCAGCGCTGTTGGTGTTCGACACCATGGGGGTGAGCCCGGACGACAAAATGGTGTACTACTTTGCGGGTATTGACGGTGCCCGATTCAAGCGCCCGGTGGAGCCTGGCGACCAATTGGTGATGGACGTCACTATGATCCGTTCCAAGTCCGGCATATTCAAGTTTGCCGGTGTGACCCGCGTGGAAGGTAATGTGGTGTGCGAGGCCGAGTTGATGTGCACCATGCGCACCATCGCTTGAACGGATTGGGCAGCACGTTGTGACCCAGATCCACCCCAGTGCTATTGTTGATCCGGCTGCGGAGCTGGACGACTCCGTCACCGTTGGCCCCTACACCGTCATCGGTCCGCATGTGCGCATCGCGGCCGGGACCACAGTGGGGCCGCATTGCGTCATAGAAGGCCACACCACCATTGGCCGAGACAACCGCATCTTCCAGTTCAATTCGTTGGGTGCCATTCCGCAAGACAAAAAATATGCGGGCGAACCCTGCGAGCTGCGCATTGGCGATCGCAACACCATCCGCGAGTTTTGCACCTTCAACATCGGATCACCGGGTGATGTGGGCGTAACCCAGGTTGGTAATGACAACTGGATCATGGCCTATGTGCATCTGGCGCATGACTGTCAGGTCGGCAACAACACTATTTTTGCCAACAACTCCCAGCTAGCCGGCCACGTGCACGTAGACGACTGGGTCATTCTGGGCGGCTTCACCGTGGTGCACCAGTTTGTCAGGCTGGGAGCACACAGCCTGACGGCCATGTGCTCCCTGTTGTTTGCCGATTTGCCACCGTTTGTCATGTGTCAAGGCCAGCCAGCAGGTGCGCGCTCCATGAACTTTGAAGGCCTGCGCCGCCGTGGCTGGACGCCTGAGCGCATCAGCGGTGTCAAGGCCATGCACAAGGCCCTGTACCGTGACGGTTTGACGCTGGAACAGGCCAAAGTCCGCATTGCCGAGCTGGTTGCCAAACAACCCGAAACGGCACCTGACGTGGCCATGATGTTGTCCTTTTTGCACCAGACCACGCCCCAGCGCGGTATCGTTCGTTAGGGCCGTCTGGCATGCAAGCAGCACCGCCCGTGGCCCCGGTGCCGCAAACCCAACCCAACATTGCGATGGTGGCTGGCGAGGCTTCTGGCGACCTGCTGGCCGGCCTCATGCTGGAAGGCCTGAAGGCGCGCTGGCCGGGGCTGACTGCTGCCGGTATTGGTGGCCCTCAAATGGCACGCCATGGCTTTGAGGCTTGGTGGCCGCACTACAAGCTCTCGGTGCATGGGTTCGGCTGGGAGGTGTTACGCCGCTACCGCGAAATTGTGGGTATCCGCAGCCAGTTACAGGTGCGGTTGCTGGCCAAAAAGCCCGATGTGTTTATCGGTGTGGATGCACCGATTTCAACCTGCACGTAGAGCGCAATCTGCGCCAGGCAGGTGTGAAGACCGTGCATTTTGTCTGCCCCTCCATCTGGGCCTGGCGCCCCGAGCGGATCGAGAAGATTCGCGCCAGCGTAGACCACGTGCTGTGCATTTTCCCGTTTGAACCAGAATTGCTGGCCACCCATGGCATAAACGCGAGCTATGTGGGCCACCCGCTGGCCAATGTGATTGCACTGGAGCCTGACAAGGCCGCAGCCCGCGCAGCCCTGGGCCTGCAGCCAGATGACCGGGTGTTGGCCATTTTGCCGGGCAGCCGCGCATCTGAGGTTCAGCACCTGGCCTTGTGCTTCTTTGAGGCTGCAGCCCTCGTCAAACGGTCGCAAGAAGCTATTAAATTGATAGTGCCTGCGGTACCGGCCTTGCGCGGTGCAATCGAGCGGGCGGCCCAGCGCGCCGGCATGCTGGATCAGGTGCAAATTGTGGACGGTCAGTCGCACACCGTGCTGGCAGCCTGCGATGTGACGCTGATCGCCAGCGGCACTGCCACGCTGGAGGCGGCTTTGTTCAAGCGGCCCATGGTCATTGCCTACCGTATGGGCTGGCTGTCGTGGCGGATCATGCGGCCCAAGCAGTTGCAGCCCTGGGTGGGGCTGCCCAATATCCTTAGCAGGGATTTCATCGTGCCAGAGCTGATACAAGACCGCGCCAGCCCGCCAGCGCTGGCCAATGCGGTGCTGCAATGGTTTGCCGATATCTCGGATCAGCCTGCGAAAATGGCGGCGTTGCAACGCCAATTTCTGGCACTGCACCACAGCTTGCGGCGCGACACCTCCCAACTGGCAACCGATGCGATCGAAAAAATTCTTGCACGCTGAGCAAGCAAAACTCTCCTGGGATACCCCGGACTGACCGCCGGCGTGGACGAGGCCGGGCGTGGCCCCTTGGCTGGACCAGTGGTTGCGGCGGCGGTGATTTTGGATGATCGCCGTCCGATTCAGGGCCTTGCCGACTCCAAAGTCCTAACTGCCAAGCGGCGCGAGCAATTGTTTGAAGAAATCCGGGCCAAGGCCTTGTGCTGCTCTATTGCCCAGGCCAGTGCGGAAGAAGTCGACCAGATCAACATATTGCAGGCCACCCTGCTGGCCATGCGGCGTGCGGTTGAAGGGTTGCGCCTCAAACCCACTTTGGTACTGGTCGACGGCAACCGCCTGCCGGTGCTAACGATGCGGGCCGAGGCCATTGTCAAAGGCGACAGCAAGGTGCAAGCCATCTCGGCGGCTTCTATTTTGGCCAAGGTGACGCGTGACCGCTGGTGTGCCGAGCTCGACGCCCTGTACCCGCAATACGGCTTTGCAGGCCACAAAGGCTACGGCACGGCCGAGCATCTGGCGGCCCTGCAAGCCCATGGTGCCTGCCCACAGCACCGCAAGACCTTTGCACCAGTGGCCAAGGTGCTGGCATGAGCATCGCCGCATCCCAACCCGCACACATCACCTCGCGTGAGAACCCGCTGCTCAAGGAGTTGCGCAAGGTCGCGCAAGACAACACTGCCTATCGCAAAGCCGGACGCTACTGGGTAGAAGGCGACCACCTGTGCAGCGCCGCATTGGCACGCGGGCTGAAACCATCCGTTGCAGTATTTACTGAAGAATATTACCCTCTAGCCCTCGCGGAATATACGCAGACCGCTATCAAAAGCATAGTAATTCCCAACGCGCTGTTTCGGGAACTGAGTGGCCTGGAGTCGCCTGCCAGCGTTGGCTTTGTGCTGGACTTGCCGGTAGATGCCGCCCTGCAACCCTTGGCACCCAGCGTCATCCTGGACCGGGTGCAAGATGCCGGCAATGTGGGCTCCATCCTGCGCAGTGCAGGGGCCTTTGGCTTCAAACAGGTGATTGCGCTCAAGGGCACGGCGGCCCTGTGGTCGCCCAAGGTTTTGCGGGCTGGCATGGGCGCGCACTTTGGCTTGAACCTGCTCGAAGGCGTGAGCCTGGACGAACTGGCAGCGCTGCAAGTGCCCATCGTCGTCACCAGCTCCCACCAAGGTGATCTGATCCAAAATCTGTGCTGCCCCAGCCCTGCGCCTGGGCCATGGGTCACGAAGGGCAGGGCGTCTGCCCCGAACTGATGGCCCGCGCCACGGTACATGTGCGCATCGGGCAGCCGGGGGGTGAGGAATCGCTCAATGTGGCCGCGGCTGCAGCGATTTGCCTGCACGCCAGCAGCTTGTCGTAGGAAAACGGCGATCAGGGTCCCTCCGTTATAATAAGAGGCTTTCCAGAAAACAGCCGTCCCAAGCGCATTTCAAGCACCTTTTCCAACCAACACTAGCTGCCAAGAATCGTTCTTGAGCACGCTTGGGCGTACCCGTAACACAGTCGGAGAACCCAGTGCTTTTGTCTCTTAAGGGAACCACCCCCCCCGCCATCTTGGCGCTCGCAGACGGCACGGTCTATATTGGCAATTCCATTGGAGCCGCTGGTTCCACTGTCGGCGAGGTCGTGTTCAATACCTCCATGACCGGCTACCAGGAGATCCTGACCGATCCCAGCTATTGCCAGCAGATCGTAACGCTCACCTATCCCCACATTGGTAACTACGGTACCAACCCCGAGGACATCGAGTCCGACAAGGTGCACGCCGCTGGCCTGATCATCCGTGATCTACCCCTGGTGGCTTCCAACTTCCGCAGCACAGCGACTCTGAGCGAATACCTGGTGCAAGCCGGCACCGTGGCCATCGCCAACGTGGACACCCGCCAGCTGACACGTCAGTTGCGCACCCAGGGCGCGCAAAACGGCTGCATTCTGGCGCTGGCTGCCGGTGAAATGGTAACCACAGAACTTGTCGAGCAGGCCATTGCGGCAGCCAAGGCTGCACCGTCCATGTCGGGCCTGGACTTGGCCCGGGTGGTGTCGGCCCAGAAGGCGGCACTGTGGACCGAGAGCGAGTGGACGCTGGCGAATGCGGATGGAAAGCCGGGCTACGGCCAGCAGACGGCACCGCGCTTTCATGTGGTGGCGTACGACTTTGGCGTCAAGAACAACATCTTGCGCATGTTGGCACAGCGCGGCTGCAAGGTGACCGTGGTGCCCGCGCAGACCTCTGCTGCGGACGCCCTGAAACACCAACCTGACGGCATCTTCCTGAGCAATGGCCCGGGTGACCCAGAGCCGTGCGATTACGCGATCAAGGCGACGGCCGAACTGATCGAAACCGGCATCCCCATGTTCGGCATTTGCCTGGGGCACCAAATCATGGCGTTGGCCAGTGGTGCCAAGACCTTCAAGATGAAGTTTGGCCACCATGGCGCCAATCATCCGGTCAAAGACCTGGACACGGGCCGCGTCAGCATCACCAGCCAAAACCACGGGTTTGCGGTGGACGAAAAATCGCTACCTGCCAACTTGCGTGCCACCCACATCAGTCTGTTTGATCAGACGCTGCAAGGCTTTGAGCGAATCGACAAGCCGGCGTTTTGCTTTCAGGGCCACCCGGAAGCATCACCCGGCCCGCACGACATCGGTTACCTGTTTGACCGCTTCATCCGGTCGATGGAAAGCCGCGCAGGGAAGGCCGCATGAGCTTTTACGGTGTCACTGATCTGTGGACCTATGTGATAGGGGCCTTTGGCATCATTTTGCTGCCCGGACCCAACTCGCTGTTTGTGTTGTCGGTGGCATCAACACGCGGTGTTAAATCGGGTTACCAGGGGGCCTGTGGCGTGTTTGTGGGTGATACCATTTTATTGGGATTAACCGCATTGGGTGCGGCCAGTTTGCTGCGCACCAATCCGGCGCTGTTTATGGTGGTCAAGTACGCTGGCGCGGCCTACCTGACTTGGGTGGGTGTGAACCTGATCGTGGCAGGCATCCGCAAATGGAATAGCTCAGATGCGCCAGAACAACCGGTCACCGAGACGCCCGCGAATCTGGCACACCCGTTCAAGCGAGCACTGGTCATCAGCCTGCTCAACCCCAAAGCGATTTTGTTTCTGCTGTCATTCTTTGTGCAGTTCATCGACCCGACGTATGACAGGCCCGCTATTCCCTTCCTGATCCTGAGTGCCATCGTAATGACTTTCAGCGCCCTGTATTTGTCCGCTCTGATATTTGCAGGCGCACGCCTGGCGCAGATATTTCGTGCCCGCAAGCGCCTGACCAGCAGCCTCTCCAGTGCAGTGGGTGGATTGTTTTTGTGGTTTGGGGTGAAGCTGGCCACTGCAAGTCTGAATTAGCCATAACTGAAATTTTGCAAGTTTGAATCGATTGAAAAGTAAAGCGCTGTCAAAAAATGCCAAAACGTACCGACATTAAAAGCATCCTCATCATCGGCGCCGGCCCCATCATCATTGGTCAGGCCTGTGAGTTCGATTACTCCGGTGTGCAGGCCTGCAAGGCACTGCGCGAAGAGGGTTATCGCGTCATTCTGATCAACAGCAACCCAGCGACCATCATGACCGACCCCGCCACGGCGGACGTCACCTATATCGAGCCCATTACTTGGCAGACGGTCGAGAAAATCATCGCCAAGGAAAAACCAGACGCAATTTTGCCCACCATGGGCGGCCAGACGGCTCTGAACTGCGCGTTGGACCTGTGGCACAACGGCGTGCTGGCCAAGTACATGGGCGCGGGCACCGGCAAACCGGTGGAACTCATCGGTGCCACACCCGAAGCCATCGACAAGGCCGAAGACCGCCTGAAGTTCAAAGACGCCATGACCAAGATTGGTCTGGGTTCCGCACGCTCGGGTATCGCCCACAGCATGGAAGAAGCCTGGGTTGTGCAAAAGACGCTGGGTTTCCCCACCGTTATTCGCCCCAGCTTCACATTGGGTGGCACGGGCGGCGGCATTGCCTACAACCCCGAAGAGTTCGAGATCATTTGCAAGCGTGGCCTGGAAGCCTCGCCCACCAACGAGCTGCTGATTGAAGAATCGTTGTTGGGTTGGAAAGAGTACGAGATGGAAGTGGTGCGCGACAAGGCGGACAACTGCATCATCGTCTGCTCGATTGAGAATTTGGACCCGATGGGCGTGCACACCGGCGACTCCATTACCGTGGCACCGGCGCAGACGCTGACCGACAAGGAATACCAGATTTTGCGTAATGCATCGCTGGCCGTGCTGCGCGAAATTGGTGTGGA
The DNA here is from genome assembly GCF_016705985.1 of Candidatus Aalborgicola defluviihabitans. Taxonomy (NCBI): domain Bacteria; kingdom Pseudomonadati; phylum Pseudomonadota; class Betaproteobacteria; order Burkholderiales; family Comamonadaceae; genus Allorhodoferax (SeqCode); species Candidatus Aalborgicola defluviihabitans. Next base: position 380,206 of record NZ_JADJKN010000005.1, on the reverse strand, counting down.
CACGGGTGGCTCGAACGTGCAGTTCTCCATCAACCCGGATGATGGCCGGATGGTTGTCATCGAGATGAACCCGCGTGTGTCGCGCTCCTCAGCGCTGGCCTCCAAGGCCACGGGTTTTCCCATTGCCAAGATTGCGGCCAAGCTGGCCGTAGGATTCACCTTGGACGAGCTGCGCAACGATATTACGGGCGGCGCTACCCCGGCGTCGTTCGAACCCAGCATCGACTACGTGGTTACGAAGATTCCACGTTTCGCATTTGAAAAATTTCCTGCAGCAGATTCACGCTTGACCACGCAAATGAAGAGCGTGGGCGAGGTCATGGCCATGGGCCGCACCTTTCAGGAATCGTTCCAAAAGGCCTTGCGTGGTCTGGAAGTGGGCGTGGACGGCATGAACGAAAAAACCCAAGACCGCGAAGTGCTCGAAAAAGAGCTGGGCGAGCCCGGCCCCGAGCGCATCTGGTACGTGGGCGATGCGTTCGCCCAAGGGCTGAGCGTGGACGAAGTCTTTGCGCTGACCAAGATCGACCGCTGGTTCTTGGTGCAGATCGAGCAGATCGTCAAGATCGAGCTGGAGATTGAGCGCTTGCCCCAGCCCGCCAGCGGCACGGCCTTCGACCGGATCGACGCCGCCACGCTGCGCAGCCTGAAGCAAAAGGGTTTCTCTGACCGCCGCTTGGCCAAACAGTTTAAGACTACCGACAAAGCCGTGCGAGAAAAACGGCATGCCATGGGTGTGCGCCCTGTGTACAAGCGGGTAGATACCTGCGCGGCTGAGTTCGGCACCAACACCGCCTACATGTATTCCACCTACGAGTCTGAAGGCGCGGAGTGCGAAGCAGCACCCACCGACAAGAAAAAAATCATGGTGCTCGGTGGTGGTCCCAACCGTATTGGGCAGGGCATCGAGTTTGATTACTGCTGCGTGCACGCCGCCTTGGCCATGCGCGAAGATGGGTATGAAACCATCATGGTCAATTGCAACCCAGAGACCGTGTCGACAGACTACGACACCTCCGACCGCCTGTACTTCGAGCCACTTACACTCGAAGACGTGCTGGAAATTGTCGACAAGGAAAAGCCGGTTGGTGTGATCGTGCAATACGGTGGCCAGACGCCCTTGAAGCTGGCACTGGACCTCGAAGCCAATGGCGTGCCCATCATCGGCACCAGCCCCGACATGATTGACGCCGCCGAAGACCGCGAGCGTTTCCAAAAGCTGCTGCACGCGTTGGAGTTGCGCCAACCACCCAATGCCACGGCCCGTACCGAGCCCGAAGCACTGGAGAAGGCCGCCGCCTTGGGCTACCCCCTGGTGGTGCGTCCCAGCTATGTGCTGGGTGGCCGCGCGATGGAAATCGTGCACGAACAGCGTGACCTGGAGCGCTACATGCGCGAGGCCGTCAAGGTCAGTCACGATTCCCCGGTGTTGCTGGACCGCTTCTTGAACGACGCCATCGAGTGCGATGTGGACTGCATCCGCGATGACACCGGTGTGACCTTTATTGGTGGCGTGATGGAACACATCGAGCAAGCCGGTGTGCACAGTGGTGACTCCGCCTGCTCGTTGCCACCCTACAGCCTGCGCCCGGCTACCGTTGCCGAGATCAAGCGCCAAACTGCCGCCATGGCCACCGCCCTGAACGTGGTAGGCCTGATGAACGTGCAGTTTGCCATCCAGAACATCGATGGCAAGGATGTGATTTACGTGCTGGAAGTCAACCCCCGCGCTTCGCGCACGGTGCCTTTTGTCTCCAAGGCTACCGGTATTCCGCTGGCCAAGGTGGCCGCGCGCTGCATGGTGGGTCAGTCACTGGCGTCGCAGGGTGTTCTTCGCGAAGTGACGCCCCCGTACTTTAGTGTCAAGGAAGCCGTGTTCCCATTCGTCAAGTTTCCCGGTGTGGACATCATTCTCGGCCCCGAGATGAAGTCCACCGGCGAAGTGATGGGCGTGGGCAAGACCTTTGGCGAAGCTTTTGTGAAATCGCAGCTCGGTGCCGGCGCCAAGCTGCCGCGCTCGGGTAAGGCGTTTATTTCGGTCAAGCAAAGCGACAAGCCCCGCGTGGTCGAAGTGGCCCGCAAGCTGGCCGATATGGGTTTTACGCTGGTAGCCACCAAGGGCACTGCGGCGAGCATCAACGCCGCCGGTGTGGCCTGCGAGGTGGTCAACAAGGTTACCGAAGGGCGCCCGCACATTGTGGACATGATCAAGAACGAGCCCCTGGCCATGGTCATCAACACGGTGGAAGAGCGCCGTAACGCCATTGCCGACTCCCGTCAGATTCGCACCTCGGCCCTGTTGGCGCGCGTCACCACCTACACAACCATAGCCGGCGCCGAGGCTGCTGTGGAAGGTATGAAGTACCTGGATGAGCTGGATGTGATTTCAATACAAGAAATGCACAGCCAATTGGCCGCATAAAGTTGGCATAATTGGGGCCAACTGCAAGGACAGTGCCGCGCGTGAGCGCCGCACTGTCCTTGTACTTTGAGGCTGAACAAACCAGATACACCATGGCAACCTATCCCATTACCAAGCGCGGCTCCGAGCTACTCAAGGCGGAGCTGCACAAATTGAAAACTGTTGAACGGCCCGCCGTTATCCAGGCTATTTCCGAGGCACGGGCGCAGGGTGACCTGAGTGAAAACGCCGATTACGACGCTGCCAAAGAGCGCCAAGGCTTTATTGAAGGCCGTATCCAGGAAGTCGAAGGCAAGTTGTCTGCCGCCCAGGTGATCGACCCCACCAGCATTCAGGCAGACGGCCAAGTGGTGTTTGGTGCTACGGTAGAACTTGAAGACGAAGACACTGGCTACCGTGTTACCTACCAGATCGTGGGTGAAGACGAGGCCGACCTCAAGCACGGGCGCATCAACATCAGCTCCCCGATTGCCCGCGCGCTGATTGGCAAATTGTCGGGCGATACCGCTGTGGTGCTGGCCCCCGGTGGCGAGCGCGTCTATGAAGTCGTGGCGGTGCAATACGTCTAAGCTGTTGTACTCTTTGCCGCTGTGGTTGACTGCCCTGTGGTGGGGCAGCCTGACCACCGTGGGCTTTCTGGTGGTGCCACTGCTGTTTGTGCACCTGCCCACCCCCGCTATGGCGGGTGGCATGGCCGCCAAGCTGTTCACGGCTCAGACAACCGTGTCCGTAGTCTGCGGCTTGGTGCTGCTTATGTTATTTCGACAAAAGCAGGCACCAGCCCTCGTGGATACTGCGCAGAGCGCTACGCTTTTCGTAGTGGGTGGCGTTCTGCTGGCGCTGTTGGTGGAGTTTGGCGTGACGCCCCATATCCTGGCTCGCGACAACCTGGTGCTGTGGCATCGGGTTGGAACTGGGATGTATGTCGTGCAGTGGCTCTGCGCTGGCGTGGTGTTTGGGAAATTGGCAAAAGACCGTTAACCAGTTGAGGGCAGAGCTACGCTGCGCTGCGGTCTGGCCCGCAAAGAATCAGGTTTGGTTGCGCTTTTTCACGCTGACGGGTGGTTTAGGTTTAGCCCGCTTGACATTGCCACCAGCAGTTAAGCGCTGGTTGCCGAGCACACGCAGGGTCTTGACTTCGGGGCGCTGACCGGCACGCTTGGCGTACTTGAGCACTTTGACGTCGCGCGGACCGGCCATGCGGTCTTCATCGACGGCCTTTTCTTTTTCGACTTTGGGCCGCCACAGGACGAGCAGCTTGCCGATGTGTTGAATGGGTGCGGCGCTGAGTTCATCCGCCAGGGACTGGAACATGGCTTCGCGGGCAGTGCGGTCGTCCGAGAACACGCGGACCTTGATCAGGCCGTGGGATTTGAGGGCGGCGTCAATTTCTTTTTTGACGTTGGCGGTGAGGCCATCGCCGCCGACCATGACAACGGGGTCCAGATGGTGAGCTTCGGCGCGGTGTTCCTTGCGCTGGGCAGGAGTCAGTTGAATTAAGGGCATACCGGTATTATCCGTGCAATGGTTATGGGGCGGTAGAGCCGTTCCCTCAGAAAGCAGAAATGAAAACGAAAACGAGCAGCAAGAAGGTCAACAAGGCCTGGTTGCACGATCACATCAACGACCCCTACGTCAAACTGGCGTCCAGGGAGGGTTACCGCGCGCGCGCGGCCTACAAGCTCAAGGAGATCGACGAGGCGCTGGGGTTGATCAAACCCGGCTACCTGGTAGTGGACCTGGGCAGCACCCCTGGCGCCTGGAGTCAGTATGTGCGCCGGCGCCTGTCGCCCAGTGGGGCTGCGGTGGGCGACCTGGACGGCACCATCATCGCCCTGGACCTGCTGCCCATGGACCCGATTGAAGGCGTAACCTTTATCCAGGGTGATTTTCGCGAGGCCGAGATACTGACCCAGCTGGAGGCGTCCCTGCAGGGGCGCCAGGCCGATGTTGTTGTGTCCGATATGGCACCTAACTTATCTGGCATCTCGTCGGTGGACGCTGCACGGGTAGAACTCCTGGTTGAGCTGGCCATCGAATTCGCTCAAAACCACATGAAACCGCAGGGCGCACTGGTGGCCAAGGTTTTCCACGGCCCCAGTTACAACGACGTGGTGCAGCACTTCAAAGCGGCCTTCCAGGTGGTCAAACCGTTCAAGCCCAAGGCCTCGCGGGACCGGTCATCAGAGACCTTTCTGATCGGTCTGGGTCTTAAATAACCCTAATATTGCGTCCCGGTTACCTTGAAACGCCTAAAATGGGGCCCAGATAAGCACGGTATCTCTACCTGTGCCCCTCTTGGAGCTTCGCTTGAATAATCAGTTGTTTTCAAAAATTGCAGTGTGGTTGGTGATTGGCTTGGTGCTCTTCACCGTATTCAAGCAGTTTGATACACGCGGCGCTGCCGGCGCCAACGTGGTGGGCTATTCGGATTTTCTGGATGAAGTCCGTAACAAACACATCAAGACCGCCATCATCCAGGAAGGTCAGGGCGGCAGCACCGAGATCATGGCCATTACCAACGATGACCGCAAGGTACGGACCACGGCTACCTATCTGGACCGTGGCCTGATTGGTGACCTCATCAACAATAACGTCAAGTTTGACGTCAAGCCGCGTGAAGAAGGCTCGCTGTTGATGACCCTGCTGGTTAGCTGGGGCCCCATGCTGCTGCTAGTGGGTGTGTGGATTTATTTCATGCGCCAGATGCAGGGCGGTGGCAAGGGCGGGGCGTTCAGCTTTGGCAAAAGCAAGGCCCGTCTGCTGGACGAAAACACCAATACCGTTACCTTTGCCGATGTGGCCGGTTGCGACGAGGCCAAGGAAGAAGTGAAGGAAGTCGTGGACTTCCTCAAAGACCCCAGCAAGTTCCAAAAGCTCGGGGGTCGTATTCCCCGTGGTTTGCTACTGGTAGGCCCTCCGGGTACGGGTAAAACGCTGTTGGCCAAGTCCATTGCCGGCGAGGCCAAGGTGCCGTTCTTCAGCATCTCGGGCTCGGACTTTGTGGAAATGTTTGTTGGTGTGGGCGCATCACGAGTGCGCGACATGTTTGAGAACGCCAAGAAAAACGCGCCTTGCATCATCTTCATTGACGAAATCGATGCCGTGGGCCGCCAACGTGGCGCTGGCCTAGGCGGTGGCAACGACGAACGCGAGCAAACGCTCAACCAGATGCTGGTCGAGATGGACGGTTTTGAGACCAACGTGGGTGTGATCGTGGTGGCTGCCACCAACCGCCCCGACATTTTGGACGCCGCCTTGCTGCGCCCCGGCCGGTTTGATCGTCAGGTGTATGTCACGCTGCCCGATATCCGTGGTCGTGAGCAGATTTTGAACGTGCACATGCGCAAAATCCCTGTGGGTCAGGATGTGAGCCCCAACGTGATTGCACGCGGCACGCCCGGCATGTCTGGTGCCGATTTGGCCAACCTGTGCAACGAAGCCGCCCTGATGGCTGCGCGCCGCAACGCCCGTGTGGTGGAAATGCAGGACTTCGAAAAGGCCAAGGACAAGATCCTCATGGGCCCCGAGCGCAAGAGCATGGTCATGCCCGAAGAAGAGCGCAAAAACACGGCGTACCACGAGTCCGGCCACGCCCTGATCGGCAAGATGCTGCCCAAGTGCGACCCGGTGCACAAGGTCACCATCATTCCCCGTGGCCGCGCCCTGGGCGTGACCATGAGCCTGCCAGCACAAGACCGCTACAGCTACGACAGCGAATACATGCTCAACCAGATCAGCATGCTGTTTGGTGGCCGCATCGCCGAAGAAGTGTTCATGAACCAGATGACCACCGGCGCCAGCAACGACTTCGAGCGCGCCACCCACATTGCCCGCGACATGGTCACCCGCTACGGCATGACCGACGCCCTGGGCCCCATGGTCTATGCAGAGAATGAAGGCGAAGTGTTCCTGGGCCGTTCCGTCACCAAGACCACCACCATGAGCGAATCGACCATGCAAAAGGTTGATTCCGAGGTACGCCGCATCATCGACCAGCAGTACGCAGAGGCGCGTAAGCTGATTGAGGACAACAAGGACAAGATACACGCCATGGCCAAGGCCCTGCTGGAATGGGAAACCATCGACACCGACCAGCTCGACGACATCATGGCCGGCAAGGATCCGCGTCCGCCCAAGGACTGGACCCCGCGCACACCCAACTCCGGTGGTGGTGGTGGCAGCGGCGGAGCTCCTGCCGTGGCGGTCGATCCCAGCCCGACCGTGGCGTAAGGGCTTGCATCAATAGCAGACGGGGCCTTGTGCCCCGTTTTTGTTTCAACGGGCATTGCATATGGATCCTTTCATGCACTGGCAAACCAGCCGATTTTTGATTGATTTGCGTACACCCAAGGTCATGGGCATTGTCAACGTCACGCCCGATTCTTTTTCTGATGGTGGCCAGTACGCCAGCCAAGACGCCGCTCTGGCCCATTGCGACCGATTACTCAAAGACGGTGCCGACATGCTGGACATTGGTGGCGAATCTACCCGCCCGGGTGCCCTGGAACTACCGGTGGAAGACGAGCTGGCGCGTGTGTTGCCCATCATTCGCCATGCCGTCACCCTGGGCGTACCGGTATCGGTGGATACCTACAAACCAGCCGTCATGCAGGCGGCACTCGATTTGGGTGCCGACATCATCAACGATATCTGGGCCCTGCGCTGGCGTGCCGACGGTGACAGCCCAACTGGGCAGCAGGTGGTCAGTACCCATCCAAACTGCGGCGTGTGCCTGATGCACATGCACCGCAACCCGCAGACCATGCAGATAGCACCCATGGAAGGTGACGTGGTGCCGCAAGTGCTATTGTTTTTGAAGCAGCTTACGCAAGAACTGCGAGGGCTAGGGGTCGATTCAGCTCGTATTTTTATTGACCCCGGCATTGGCTTTGGCAAGACGGTACAACAAAATTTTGCGCTGTTGGCGAAGCAGTCCAGCCTGTTATCGTTGGGCTACCCGGTGCTGGCGGGTTGGTCACGCAAATCCTCGCTCGCAGCGGTCACGCTGCGGTCCCTGTCCAACGTGGCCACCATGGACGCTCGGGACCGGCTGGTGCCCAGTGTGACGGCGGCGCTGCTGGCTGTGCAGAATGGTGCCCGCGTGGTGCGGGTGCATGACGTCAAAGAAACGGTGCAGGCCCTCAAGGTGTTTGAGACCATGCAACAGTGCGGTTAACCATCCGCAGTATCAAAGTAAAGAAGCAACATGAGCAGACAGTATTTCGGCACTGACGGCATTCGCGGCACAGTCGGCCAGGCCCCCATCACCCCTGACTTTGTCATGCGCCTGGCGCACGCGGTGGGCCGCGTGCTCAAGCGCACCGAGGCGCGCCCCACGGTGCTGATCGGCAAGGACACCCGCATCTCGGGCTACATGCTGGAAAGCGCGCTGGAGAGCGGCTTCAATTCCGCCGGCGTGGACGTGGTGTTGCTGGGGCCACTTCCCACACCGGGCGTGGCCTACCTGACCCGCGCACAGCGGGCCTCGCTGGGCGTGGTCATTAGCGCCAGCCACAACCCCTTTGCCGACAACGGCATCAAGTTTTTCAGCGCCCAGGGCACCAAGTTGTCCGATGACTGGGAGCGCGCGGTGGAAGCTGCGCTGGAAGAACCCCCCGTCTGGGCCGATTCCGCCTCGCTGGGCAAGGCCCGCCGGCTGGATGACGCGGATGGCCGCTACATCGAGTTTTGCAAGAGCACCTTTTCCAACGACCTCACCCTCAAGGGCATGAAGATCGTGGTCGATGCCGCTCACGGTGCGGCTTACCAAATTGCACCCAAGGTGTTCCATGAGCTTGGGCGCCGACGTGGTGGCCATTGGTTGTGCCCCCGATGGCCTCAACATCAACCACGAGGTGGGTGCCACCCATCCGCAGGCGCTGGTGGATGCGGTCAAGGCCCACCAAGCCGACTTTGGCGTTGCGCTGGATGGCGACGCCGACCGCCTGCAGGTGGTGGATGCCGACGGGCGCCTGTACAACGGTGACGAACTGCTCTACCTGATGGCCGACGACCGCCTGAGTCGCGATGAGCATCTACCTGGCGTGGTTGGCACCCTGATGACCAATATGGCTGTGGAAGTGGCGCTCAAGGCACGCGGGGTTGAGTTTGTGCGCGCCAAGGTGGGCGACCGCTACGTGCTGGAAGAGCTCTACAAGCACAAATGGATTCTGGGCGGCGAGGGCTCGGGCCACCTGCTGGCGCTGGACAAGCACACCACCGGTGACGGCCTGATTTCTGCCCTGCAGGTATTGCAAGCCCTACAACGTAGCGGCAAAACCATGTCGCAGTTGCTGGCCCAGGTTACGCTTTTTCCCCAGACGCTTATCAACGTGCGCCTCAAGCCTGGCCAGGACTGGAAGTCCAATGTCCGCCTGGAGCAAGAAACGCGCGCGGTGGAAGCCGAACTGGGTGACTCCGGCCGGGTGCTGATCCGAGCCAGTGGCACCGAGCCATTGTTGCGGGTCATGGTGGAGGCGCGCGACGCCGCCCAAGCCAGGGCCTGCGCCCAACGCATTGCCGACACACTGAACGCATGACGGGAGCGCCCAGCATGACAATAACTCCTCCCACCGCACCCAGCGCGCGCCGTGGCGCATCCATGACAGTTTGCCGTGCTGACTACGCCAATGCAGACCACGCCAGCGCCGTGGTACTGCTGCTGGACGCCTACGCCCAAGACCCCATGGGCGGTGGCCATGGCTTGAGCGACTTCGCCAAGGCCAATCTGGTGGCGGCCCTTGCGGCACGACCCCAAGCCTACAGCGTGCTGGCCTTTGACGGCAACCAGCCCGTGGGCCTGGTGAACTGCATCGAAGGGTTTTCCACCTTTGCCTGCCGGCCCCTGGTCAACGTGCACGATGTAACCGTCTTCGCCACCCACCGTGGCCAAGGCATCGCCGAGAAAATGCTGGCCCTGGCCGAAGCCGTGGCCGTGGAACGCGGTGCCTGTAAGCTCACCCTGGAAGTGCTGCAAGGCAACGTGGGTGCCGACCGCCTGTACCGCCGCCTGGGCTTTGCCAACTACGAACTTGACCCGGCACTGGGTCAGGCGCAGTTCATGCAAAAGTGGTTGTAAGTACTATCAATTTTGGAGTAGTCTACGCAATGTCCACGAGGGCTGGATAAGTGTTGGTTGATGGGAATCCACCGAGATTCGATCGAAATACTTTGAAAGGCATCCATGAAATTCATTGCATTGAACTCCGGACGCAACGCTACCAGTATGCGGCGGCTTGTGCTGGCAGTTACCACCATTGCATGCGCCGGCGTGAGCAGCATTGCGGCAGCACAGTCTAAGCTGGGTAGCTACACCGGGACGATCGAAATTTCTGGAACCCAGTTCGGGCCCGAGGTCACTTACCGCGCCAGCGTCAAGGTCAGCCTTCCGGTCAGCCAGCGTAGCGGGTCTTCCATCGAGGCTGAATTCCTGTCGGGTGAGGCGCCGAATGCAACCGTACTTCTCTCCCAATGGGACATATCCAATACCGAGAAGACCAAAGATTCTGGAGGCCAGTTCAATAGCTATACCTGCTCACTGGCCGGACCGACCGAAATCCCTATGTCAGCGACTGGCGTTCTTGATGTCAATTTGAAGGAAAAGAAGCACACGTTGTCCCTCACGCTTGTGTCGACCACGGACGTTGCCTTTAATTGCAAGCATTCACGTTCGGGCCCCTACAAGTCAAAGAAGGGCATCGCCCTGACGCTGGGTACCGGCGCTCCGGGGGATGCAATCCGAAACACCCCTTGCCTTTTTCTGATCCATCGCATTTGACTGCGAAATACACGTTGATGCCGACTGCAGCAACCAAGGGTGAATACGGCCCCATCAATCAGGTGTGGGACTTGAAACTCAAGTAGCGGATATGCGCTGTGGCCTTCAGTCAGTTTTGCATAGTCACCACCGCTGCCAAAGCGCTGAGTGACCGCCGCTTATGGCTGTACGGATTTCAGAGGTCGCAGTTGCATAAGTGTTAACCCTTTAACGGCCCTAAATTTGGGATTTTCCTTGCGCTAGGTTAAAGACGTGGCAGGCTGCGCACTTGTTAGCGCATGGCATAGAGTCCAAAATCGCCGTTTGATTTGACTCTGGGTTTCCGGTCATGCGGGTGCATGGGTCGAAGCCGAGAATTCCCGTTGGGAAGGGGAGCAATGGCCAAACTTCGCGTAGTTGCTGGTGCGCAACTCGATGCTGCCAATGGTGATTTGCGATCACAAGTGCATTTTTGCGCCGAGACGGGCCAGATATGGCTGCATGAACATCGGATGCTGCTCATCCATGCGCAGGCGCAGGCGCTGCTGCGCAAGGAGCTTATTGATACGCTGGGCATGGATCGGGCGCAGGGGTTGCTCACCCGCATGGGTTACGAGTCGGGTGTGCGTGATGCCGAGCTGGCGCGCGTTCGCGCAGAAAGCATGGGAGACCTGGATGCCTTCATGACCGGCCCGCAACTCCACACGCTGGAAGGTATCGTCAAGGTGACGCAAATCCGGTTGGAACTGGACCGGACAGCGGGGCGGTTTTATGGCGAGTTTTTGTGGGAAAACTCATGGGAGGGGCAGTGGCACCGTCACTTTTTTGGTATTCATACCGAGCCCGTATGTTGGACCCAGATTGGCTATGCCTGTGGCTACACATCGGCTTTTATGGGGCGCCCCATACTCTACAAGGAGGTGGAATGCGCGGGGATGGGCGACGACCATTGCCGCATCATCGGCAAACCGCTTGAAGAATGGGATGACGCCAGTGACTATGCGCATTGCGTCAACCGGGAGTCGATTGCAGAACAATTGATCTACCTGCAGACGCAGGTCGTTCAGCTCAAAACAAGCATGGGTGAAAACGAGGGCTTGCCAGCCGACATGGTGGGCAACTCGCCGGCGTTCCGTGCCGCCTACGAACTACTGCGGCAAGCGGCTGGCAGCCAGATTACAGTGCTGCTGCTGGGTGAGACCGGTGTTGGCAAAGAGGTGTTTGCGCGCACACTGCATGAACGTGGCACGCGCAGCAAGGCCTCATTTGTCGCCATCAACTGTGCGGCCATTCCTGCGGACCTGGTTGAGTCCGAATTGTTTGGCGTGGAGAAGGGCGCTTACACCGGTGCACTCGTCTCGCGTGCAGGGCGCTTTGAGCGTGCCAATGGCGGAACCCTGTTTCTGGATGAAATCGGTGATTTGCCGCTGGCGGCGCAAGCCAAGCTGCTTCGGGTGCTGCAGGAGGGCGAGGTGGAACGCTTGGGTGACCAGACCGTGCGCAAAGTGAATGTGCGTTTGCTGGTCGCCACCAACGTGGACCTGCGGCTGTTGGTCAAAGAGGGCAAGTTCCGCTCCGACCTGTATTACCGGCTCAATGCCTACCAGATCAACATTCCGCCGCTGCGTGAACGCAAGGAAGACATTTCGCCACTGTCCAAGCGGTTTTTGGAAAAATACTGCGCCATCCATGGCAAGCGACTCAAGGGGTTTACCGACAAGGCCAAACGTGCGCTGCTGACCTACGCCTGGCCGGGCAATATCCGGGAACTGCAGAACATGGTCGAGCGCGGCGTGATTCTGGCACCCGGTGGTACCCGAATTGAAGTGCACCACATGTTTTCGGGTTTTGATGAGCGCCAGGCACTGGAGTTGGGGCTGGATGTGCATGGGGATATCCACGCGCCACTCACGCAGAGCAGCAAAGCCCTGTGTGATGCGGTACTGAACGGGATGATGACGCTCGATCAGGTAGAAGCCATGCTGCTGGAGATGGCTGTGGACAAATCGCACGGAAACCTGTCTTCAGCGGCGCGTATGCTGGGCGTTACAAGACCGCAACTGGCGTATCGCCTGCGGCGCTTGCAAGAAGTGTCGCCCGGGCTGCATGATTCCGCCGCGCCCTCGCCAGCACTACCCACGCCATGACGCTCACAGCCAGGGTGCAGCAGTATTTGCAGGCGCACCATGTCGCCACACTGGCCACCCATGGCACGGAGGGCTTATGGGCCGCCGCAGTTTTTTATGTGCATGACGGCTGGAACTTGTATTTTTTGTCAGCCCCCACCAGTCGGCATTGCGTCAACCTGGCAAATAGTGCCCAGGTTGCCATCACCATTCAGGCCGACTACGCGGACTGGCCCGGCATCAAGGGTGTGCAGATGGATGGGGTTGTTGACGAGATCCATGGCGACGCACTGGCGCGTGCCCGCGACCTTTATGGACAGAAGTTTCCGGTGGTGGGAAAAATTGCGCTGGCACCCGCAGCAATCGTCAAGGCGCTGGCGAAGGTGCGCTGGTATCGGGTGACGCCGAGGCGTCTGTTTTACATTGACAATGCTTTGGGTTTTGGTCACCGAGAGGAAGTTGACTTGCAGGCCGGTGCCACTAATCCAACGCACTGAAGAAATTCCCGCTTTGCCCCGTCGAGCACCAGGCAGGTGAGTACGCCACTGGCATAGGCACCGGTATCAATCCCAATCCGGTTATGCCGCACCTCTGGCTGCGCCGATATGCTGTGACCGTGGACCACGATGGCGCCATGCTCAACCTCAGACTCCAGAAAGCGCTTGCGAATCCACATCTGGTCTTGATCATTCTGGTCAGCCAGCACCACGCCAGGGCGTACGCCCGCATGCACAAAGTGGTAATCCCCCTCACGGTGGCTGATCGACAGCGCCTGCAAGAAAGCCAGATGGGGTGGTGGTAGAGCCTGGGCGAAGCGATCCCGCAAGGATAGTAGCGACGCGTCATCCCGTGCCGCTGGGTCTGTGGCGATGACACCATAGTCGACCAGTGCATCCATACCGTCATAGTCAAACCAATGCCTGCCAGCTTCCATATCGCCTTGCAAAAAGCGACAGGCCAAGTCTTCATGATTACCCTTGAGGGTGATGATTTCGACCAAGCTCGGCGTTGACGGACGCCAAGCCATCACCTGGTTAAGTACCGCGACCGAGTCACGTCCTCGGCTGAGGTAGTCACCGAGAAAAATGACAACATGCCGCGAACGCGATCGATGGTTGATGTCCTGCTCAATGCCCTGCAATAGAGGCTTGAGCAGCTCGCTGCAACCATGGATATCACCAATGGCATAAATGACCGTATCGTCGGGCGTGCTGCGCGTCACGCGCGGCCCTTCTACAACCAGCGGACACGGTAGCCACTGCAGTTGGGGCATTGCTTACGTGCTGCTGTGGCGGCCGCGATCTTGGCCGGTCCAGCGTGCAAAGAGCTGGTGTTCAATCCCGAACTGATCAAGCGCCTTGCCCAGACTTTGGTGCACGATGTCCATCACGGTCTGCGGCTTGTGATAGAAGGCCGGCATGGGCGGCAGGATGATGCCGCCATAGTCAGCCACGCGCGACATCAGTTCCAGATGACCCTTGTGCAACGGCGTTTCCCGCACCATCAGCACCAGTGGGCGGCGCTCCTTGAGCGTGACATCGGCCGCACGGATTACCAGGTTGTACGTGAAAGAATTGGCAATGGCAGACAGGGTTTTGATGGTGCAGGGCGTCACAATCATGCCGCGGGTGCGAAATGATCCGCTGGCCACCGCCGCACCCACATCCTTGTTGCTGTAGACCACACTGGCCAGCGCTTTGACATCTTCGATGGAGTAGTCGGTCTCGATTGACAGGTTCATGCCTGCCGCTTCACTCAGGATCAAATGCGTTTCCTGCCCCAGTTCGCGCAAGATGCGCAGCAACTCCACGCCGTAGATGACGCCAGTGGCGCCTGTGATCGCCACTACCAGTGGCAGCTTGCTGTTGTGCTGATTCATGTTCTTGTCATTGTGTTGGTATCAGGGCGTGATCTTGCCACCGGCTCAGACAGTGTGCGGCCAGCTGGAAAATTTCGTTGGCACTGATGATGCCAACCAAAGTATGCCCGCTTAAAACCGGAAACTGGGCAACGCCCAGTTCACGGCCACGCCGAAGACACTCTTCCATAGTGTCTTCTTCGCACACCGTGGCGGGGTTGCGCACCATTACGTCCCGCACACGCAGACGGTTGACGAAGAAGTTGAATTCATCCGGGTCCTGTTTGCGAAGCACAAAATGCCCCATGCGCAGCATGTTGGCACGCGTCACCAGCCCCCGCAGGTGGCCCTGGTCGACCACCGGCAACACATGCAGGTTGTGTTCGCTCAGCAGGCGCTTGGCGTCCGACGCCAGTGTGTCGCTGGTAATGGTAAGCGGGTTAACCTGCATCCAGTTTCGCACCATCATGATTCGGTTCTCGGTTGGTTCATGGGGAAATGCTGTCAGGCAATCTGTGCCGTAGCCGTTAGTTGCGTCCGCAATGCCTTTTTATCCACTTTGCCGGAGTCGCCAACAGTGGGCATTACGTCGATGCATTCAAGCCGTTCGGGCCACTTGAACTTGGCAACCTTTTTGGAGGACAGGAAGTCTTTGAGCGCTTCCAGGGCGAGTGATTGACCCTGACGCAATACGACAAATGCACAGGCACGTTCGCCATACTCCGCGTCGGGCATGGCAACCACCGCAACCGCTGCCACGCTTGGGTGTTCATTCATCAGGCCCTCTACTTCGGCTGGGTAAATGTTTTGCCCACCCCGGATGATGACGTCTTTTTGTCGGCCCAAGATCCATAGACAGCCCTGGTCGAACTTGACCACGTCTTCAGTGGTGCACCAACCATCTGCGTCAAAAACCTCTGCAGTCATGACCGGATCTCGGTAGTAGCCAGCCGGCGAATGCGGGCCGCGAAACCACAGAACGCCAGGCTCGTTGGGCGGCACGATTTGGCCATCTTCGCCCAGCAATCGGACCTCGTTCCCGGGCAACATCTGGCCCACCGTGAGGCGGCGCAATTCACCGGGATCGCTCACCCGGCAACCGCTGACTGAGCCCTTGTCCTGGGTGCCCAGGTCCGAGGTGATGACGGCACCAAAACGCGCCTCTGCCTCCCGTGCCAGTTGTGGCGACAAATAGCCGCCGGCAGAGCGGATGAAACGCAGCGACGACAAGTCGTAGGCCTCGACGTTTTTCTCCAGCATGCGCACCAGATGCGTCGGCACCACGCCAATGGCGGTGACCTTCTCGCGCTCCATCATCTGCAGCGCCAGCTCGGGGTTGAAGTCCTCCAGCATCACGGTCTTGGCGCCGCACAGGGGAGCGGCAAAGTAGGTCAAGGTACCCGCCGCGCCCCCGGCATGCGGTGCGATGGCCATGGTGACATCATCCTTGGTCAGGGCCCACAAGTCGATGCGACCCTTGGACGTGCATACACGCGGTGCCAGCGGCCACTCCACCAGCTTGGGCAAACCGGTGGTGCCCGAGGTGGTGGTTAACAGGGCCACATCCAGGAAAGGATCGAAGCGCCGCTTATTCAGTGTTGCGCGGTCGATGCGCCCCAAATAGTGGTGTGCGGTACGCGTCAGGGACTTCGTGCCGTCCGGCGCGTTATCCGGCACCACATCGTCAAACAAGTAGAGGCGACGCAGCGATGGAAAGCGGACCATCAGATCACGGTACATGGCCAGGTAGTCGAAACCGCGAAACACCGCTGGAATCACCGCAACCTCGGCCTGCGTTTTCTCCAGAATGTCCTCCAGCTCGTTCTGGCGCAGCGTGGCGAACGCGGTCATCGAGATCAGGCCCGCCCGCTCCGCAGCGGCGCGCGCCAGAAACCCATAGACGCTGTTGGGCGCCTGGATCACGATGCGCGCGCTCTTGGGGATGCCCGCCTCGACCCAGCCGGTGGCAATGGCATCCACCAGGTCGCGCGCCTCGCGCCAAGTTACGCGGTGTTGAGAATCAACCAGCGCCTCCTGGTCAGGCAACTCACGCGCATTGCGGTCGTAGGAATCGTAGAAGGTTTTGTTGGTCCAGTAGCCTGCGCGGACGAACTCGTCCACCATGGCCTGGGTGTAGCGCAGCACTTTCATGATGGGTTCGCCTTTTGCTATGGCTACTTGCCGCCCTTGGCTTTGCCCTTGACTTCGGGCCGTGTCAGGCGGTTGATCATGCCTGCCACCGGACTGGTGCCGGCAAAGCCGTACTCGTTCCAGCGGTCCGACACCTTTTGCAGCACGGTGCGGTCCATGAAGATCTCATTCGGCTTGTCTGCCCACTCGTAGGGTGTGCAGGCATCCAGGATGATGCGGCTGGTGATGTCGCGCGCGTCAATTGGCAGACCCGGGTCCAGCGGAGTCGAGCGACCCCGATCAATAATCTGCGCCGAACGCTTTGGATCAAAGCGCGTAGACAGCGCCCACCAAATGCGGTCCCAGTCATCAGCCTCGATGTCATGATCCACCACGATCACGCCCTTGAGTCCATAGTGGCCCGTGGTGGTGGCGATCACCGCATTGCCTACATGATTCGAGTGACCGGGGTACATCTGCTTGACCGACACCACCGCCCAGAAGCGTCCGCAGGCTTCCGGCGGAATGTAGACGCTCTGGATGCCTGGCACTTTCATGGTTTCCAGGTCATGCCACAGCGTTGCCGTGCGGTTGAGCGACTGGATCATGTGAATGTCGTTGATCGGCTTGCCCACCGTGGTGGACCACATGATGGGTTTGTTGCGATGCAGGATGCGTGCGATGCGCAGTACCGGTTTGGGATAGTCCTTGCCCTTGTTGCCCGAGTAGTAGCCGGTGTACTCGCCAAACGGACCTTCGTCCATCAGCTCATTGGGGTCGATCCAGCCCTCGGCAATGATTTCGGCGTTGGCTGGCAGCGTCAGGCCAGTCAGGTCTGACTTGAAAACGGGCACAGGCCGGCCGCGCAGCGAACCCGCCACGTCGTATTCATCGACCTGTGAACTGACCAGCGTGGAGGCGGCCAGAAACAGCACCGGGTCGCAGCCCACCACGGCGGCGGCGGGCATCAGCTCGCCACGCTCCTGGTACTTCTTCATGTGCATGTCGCCATGCTTGCCCTTGATGATCTGCGAGCCCAGCAGGTTTTTGCCCAGCACCTGTGAGCGGTAGGTGCCCAGGTTGGTCCAGCCGGTATCGGGGTCTTGTGTGACCAGGTAACCCGAGGTCACAAAGAAGCGCCCGCCGTCATCCGGATAAAACCAGGGTGAAGGAAATTTCTCGATATCTACATCATCGCCGGTGATGACGTTTTCCATCACGGGTGGGTTGTCCACGAAAACCGGTTTGACCATTTGTTTGGTGGTCAGCTCCATCCACTTCTTGGAGAGCTGGCTCATCGACAGCGAGGGGTCTTGCTCCAGTGCGATGGCCAGCCGCTGCGAGGTAGTGAAGGCGCTGGTGAACACCGGGATGTCGTAGCCCTTGACGTTCTCATACAGCAGGCCAGGACCCTTTTGTTCTTCGTTAACTTTGGAGACGTGGCAGAGTTCGAACTTCCAATCCACCTCGGTCTTGACACGGTGCAATTGCCCATTGGCTTCGAGCGCGGCAATAAAACCGCGCAAATCGTCAATGGGGGCTACGTCTTTCGGCTTACTCATGGTTTCTCCTGTTGAAAAATTAAAAAATATGAAAAATCGGGGTGATCGGGTAGGGAGTGATTCAACTCACGCGTCGTCCTGCCAGCATGCCGCTCAAGATGTAGTCCATGGCTGAGCCCACTGCGGCCTTGGCCTGATCGGTCGGCTTCTTGCTCCAAACCGTTTCGGGACGTGCTTGCAATATGAAAATGTTGCCGCCTGCGGGCACGTCCTTGTCGATGGCCCACTCAATGTCCATTGGGCAGCCGTAGTGTTTTTCGATTTGTTTGCCCATCCAGGCCAGTTCGGTGATTTCGTCGTCAAGCAGCGATTGCACCTTCTGCCGCTCGAACGGCACCTCCACCAGTTGAGAGGTCTGTGTCTTGGTGTCCACGGTGTAGCAAATCAACTTCTCAGAGACCGTGCGGTCAATGATGTCGAGCGTGATTTTGTTGACCACAAAATTGTCTGGCGTGACCTCGCCCGAAACTACCGACTCGCCAAAACCGAAGTTGGAATCGATCACGATCACCGAGCGGTCCCCGTTGCCAGGGTGCACCGTGAACATCACGCCTGCGGTGTACGAGTTGGCCATCTTCTGCACGCCTACGCTGATGGCCAATAGCTCATCCGCAAACCCCTGGTTGGCGCGGTAGGCGATGGCGCGCGCCGTGTACAAACTGGAGATGCAGCGGCGCATGTGGTGCAGCACCTCATCGACACCACGCACCCAGAGATAGGTGTCTTGCTGGCCGGCAAAGCTGGCACCCGGCAGGTCTTCCGCCGTTGCACTGGAGCGTACTGCTACCGGAGCGGCCGGCATGCAGCAGCGCAGCGATAGCTTGCGGTAGCACTCGGCCACCTGGTCTTCTATCTCGACGGAAAAGGGATGTGCTTCGATTTGTGCGCGTATTTGGGCACTGATACCCTCCAGCGCTTCCAGATCATTGCAATCCGCCCCACGCAGCAGCGCAGCCACCGACTCGGCTACGCCCGACTCGGCCATAAACTGTCGATAGCCCGCAGTGGTCAACGCAAAGCCGGGTGGCACCCGCACCCCGGCATGGATCAGTTCACCCAATGAGGCGCATTTGCCGCCCACTATTGGTAGCGAGGACCTGTCGCAGTCCTCCAGCCAGCACACCAGCGGTGCAACCGATGCCGCAGCGCCAGCCAGCGCTGCGGTAGACACGGGGAGTACAGCCGAACGCATGTGTGGCATTCAGCGGCGGATGGTGATCACGCCGGTGGAGCCATCCACCCGGATCATCATGCCGCTGCGAATCACTTTGGTGCCGAGCCCGGTGCCCACGACGGCAGGCAGCCCGTACTCGCGACAAACGATGGCCGCGTGGCTCATGACGCCGCCCACATCGGTCACACAGGCCTTGATCTTGGCAAAAGACGGCGCCCATGATGGCGAGGTGGTGGGCGCCACCAGGATCTCGCCTTCCTGCAGTTGACCGACTTCGGCCACCGTTTTGCAGACCCGGGCTATGCCCTCGACGATGCCGGGGCTGCCAGCGAAGCCTTTGAGTTCAGTGATGGTGTCGGGGTCCTTCACCTCCTGCACGCTGGCCCAGTCTGCCAACGACTTGTTGGTGACTCCCCACAGCACGATAGTGAAGGGCTCCTGGATGACTTCAGGGGCGATGCCGATGGCTGGTGGCGGGCTCCATTCCTTGAATTTCTGCATCACGCCCTTGCGCCATTCGATCTCGGGCGGCCAGGTATGCGTGCCGCGCGGCGTCACGCCCGTAGCCCAGGCGGTAACGATGTCCCACAAGGCCGACTTGATTTCGTCGCGGCGCAGCAGCCACACGTCTTCCACGTCCTTGATGACGCCGTGCTCCTGCATGATGGCGCCGACTTCGCGCATCTTGTTCCAGAACACCGAATGGAACCAATGCTCGACGTAGAACAGGTGGTTCTCGACGTAAGGGAACACGGTCTTGGCGCAACCCAGCAACTCGTCGAACTGTTTGCGGTCGGCTTCATTCACGATCAAGTCGCGGTACTCGGCGGTGATACGGTCGCGCTCTGCGCAGACCTTCTCCCTGGGGCGCTCAATGTTGACGCCCTGCTTGAGCTTGCCGATGTAAGTGGCGATGCCCGACAGTGGCACGTTCATCTGGTCGTTCCAGGAGCGGTCATGGTGGAACCAACCCGTGCCGGTCGAGACATTGAACCAAGGCTCACGCGACAGATTCAGCGATGTCAGCCACTCGACGCCTTTGGGCTGCGCTTTGAGCGCGGCTTCGACCACCGTCCACTCCGTGCTGGATGTGACCAGTGCCTCGACGCCCAGTTCAATCGCCTTGCGCGCCAGGCCTTTGAGTTCTTCATCGGGGCGGTACATGATGACGTCGATACCCGAGATCATCTGCGTTACGCGTTGGGCCGGAATGCTGGGGAACTGCTTTTGCACAAAGTCCAGAAAGAACACGTAGGCGGCGTAGCCCAGGTTCAGAAATTCGAAGTGGTACTGCCAGCACTTGATGCCCAGGTTGATCAGATCGTCGTAGTTCTTCAGCAGGTGGTAGCCCTTGGATTCACCCAGCGCCTCTGTCACCACTGAAATGTCTTCCATGTCGGCCAGCTTGGGGATCTGGATCGCTTCCAACTCGCGAATGGTGGCCTCCATCTTCACTTTCCATTTGGCCTCCAGCGCATCCCAGTTTTTGTAATAGTGGCCCGCGCGCTCCATGAAGTGGGGTACCCGGCTGCCAATTTCGGCGGGGTCCTTCACCGGAACCGGCGAGATATAGACGAAACCATTGATCATCCGATGGTCCACACCCCGCACCGGTGGCACCATGAAGACGCGGTTGTTGAACTGCGACAGGGCGAGATACCAGGCTTCGTCCCAGATCGTGTCAAACGGGTACAGCGGCTCCGGGTAGTGCAGCCCGTCGTAGAACCAGAAAGTTTCCTTTTCATACTGATTGCGTACCGGGTCGTCAGTGACGAACTGGTATTGGTACGGATACATGCGCTCCCAACCTTCGGTGCCGGGGATGGTCTGTGCCTTGACGTCGTGCGGAACGGGAAATTTCATGGGGTCTCCTGTGCTTGTTGGTCTATGTCACTCGCATACGACCAAAACACCTTTGTGTGGCGGCCGACGGGCAACCTATACGCATAGGGCGTGCCAGCTTTGCTTGCGGCGTTGGCGCTAGTGGGTTTCTCCAGGCCCCCGTACTGACTGTTTCAGAGGGGAATCAATGTCCAGCGGAGATGGGGGATGTGCCAGATCGGGCTGTGCGCAGTGGCGAAAAGTCCGTTGCTGTGTTGAACAACGGTTGATCAATCAGGCACTTATGAGTGGCTGAGACTACCGACTTTTACCAATTGGATAATCGGGTAAACCCGCCTCTTGGGGTGTTGAGCCTGATCGTGTGTGTTGCACACCGCGAGGCGAGGATCGAAGCACTAACCGGGGTGGCCAGGAGGCCAATCATCAAGCTGTGTTAACGAGAAACCCACGTAAGAATTCAAGCAACCCATCATGGGCCTTCAGGCGCACAGCAATTTCCAGCGCCCGCTGCACATCCCGCTTGGTGCCAATATCGCTTTGCACCTGCAGCGCCTGTTGGTACCAGTGGTGGCTACGCCGCTTGGGCAGCAGGGGGGCCAGGGCCTCGATGCCATAGCGCAACCGTTTGGCCAGAATACGGGTGCGGTGTTCGGCAGCAGGATCACTGGTGTTGCGCTGGCTGGCCTTGAATTGCTCCCGCAGGTGCGCAATGCGTTTGTGTGCCCAGCGGCGTGGCGTCGCTTTCCGTTCATGACTTTCCGTCTTGGTGAATGGGGCTGATGGACCGCCCTCCAGCCAAGCGGTCAGGGCCAGCAGGGTGGCGCCGGTCACTGGGCTGCTCAGGGCCGTACGCACAACCCGGCGCTGCTGGTCTACTGCCTGGGTCAACGCCTCCTGCATGGCGTGCCAATGGGCTTGGCGGTTGGGGTCATCGCCAGTATAGGCATGGGCCAGCATGGGCAGGGTTTCCAGATGGGCCACATCCAGGTCTCGCAGGGCACTCAGGCCCAGCAGCAGGGGACGCAGAAGTTGCCAATCCGGTATGGACTTGACCCACTCGCTCTTTTTGAACAGGGACAGACCGCTACGAAAGCGCCGCCATGCCACGCGGGTTTGGTGCACCACCTCCGGGTCGTCGGATTGCGTGAGTGTTGCCAGGTTGGCGCAGAACTGGTCCAGCATTTCACGTAGCACTTGCACAGCTGCAAGCGGCATTTTGGTTCGGGGGTGCAGCACCGGGGGACGTGCGTTCTGGGGTTGCAGTAGTGTGTTGCGGGCCAATGCATAACCCCGCTCAGCCTTGCTGATGCCCAGTGGCAATACGGCCAACGTGCGGCTAATTTCAGCGGCAACGCTAAATAGGGTGGAGGCGTCGCCCTGGAGCAGTTCCAGTTCCAGTTCGCAAATGGGTGCGTTGTGGCCATCTGCCAAGATGTGGCCTATGTCTAGCGCCACTTCGACGGTACTACCGTCGCGTCGGCGCACGGTCCAGCGCGTACGCTGAAAGGCCGTAATAAAGCAGGGTTGTAGTTTTGTAAACAGTGTGCCGGCCGGGTCAAGTTCGTTCCACGGAGTGCCTTCGAGCATGGTCTGGCTGAGCGTGGCATCGGGGATGGATTCTTCCCATTCGCCACGGCGGCTCAGGGCCGACTGGCTGTTGCCACCGATTTTGAGGGTTTGCAGCCACTGGGGACATTTGGCGCTGCCGACGCGCCGCACGCGAAGAGCGATGCGTTGGCGGTTCAAGTCCTCCTGCGGGGTATCAAAATAGGTGTTGTGCAACGCTTGCCGGCTGGCCTTGCGGCGCGCCAACAGGGGTAGCCGGGCGAGGGATTGCTCCAGGCGGTTGGAATCGGTCGTGTGCAGTGCCAGTTTGAGCTCAACTTCCACGGTCCGCTTGGGGCTGGTGCCAAAGGATTTCATAGGCTGCACAGCTTACACCGCTCATCTGACAGTCTGAACGTTTAGGCATTGCAGTTGCAGCGGCGGCAGATCCAATCGCTATTAAAAATATAGCGCATCACGTATATTGCTAGAGGGCTAGCACGTAATTTCCTTTAAACGTGGCGAGCCCATGGCCCCAGCGAGAGTTGTTCCAGGGCTTCCAAGGTGCGCGAGAAGTCACGCGAACCCAGCATGGAACGCTCGATCAGGCCCAACTGCACAGCGCGGGCGTACTGGGCGCGGACGATGTCGAAGGGCAGACCCAGCAGATTCATCGTGATTTTGATGGTGTCGGCCATGGATTGGGTCAAAACGGGCGGCATAGCACCGAATGCAAAAGCCGACAACTTTGAAGTTGCGGCGAAGGGAAGCACGGAGGGGCGCATAGCGAAACCTCATGAAAGCGATAGTTCTCAAAATATAAGGGTTAACCCTCAATAGATCAAGACGTGAATTGTATGTGTTGCAAATACCGCCAATGAGTTCCCCGTCACGTAAATGTCATTAATTTGACGTCATTACGTCATCTTAAGCTTCCAAAATTTCCGAATATCTACAAAACGGAGATCAAGATGGAGTCAATACCGTACACCGAAGACGCCGCAGGGCGAGTTTTAGATGTAGCCACCCACAGGGCATCCAGCAATTTTGAGCAGCAATGCCAACGTGTTTTACGTTGCACGGAGCAGGACCTGGCCAATGGCCCGGGTGGTTTGCGCTTGCAAGACCGACCGAGCATTCGTGTTTCCTGGGCCCGCCACCTGGACGAGGTGCGCGCCGCCCAGCGCCTGCGTTACACAGTGTTCGCTGTCGAGATGGGTGCGCGACTGAATACCCCGCTGCCGGGGCACGACATGGATCTGTTCGACAACTTTTGCGAGCATCTGTTGGTCTGCGACGAGACCACAGGCATGGTGATTGGCACTTACCGGGTGTTGACACCGGTGCAGGCGAAGCGAGTGGGCAGCACTTACAGCGATACCGAGTTCGACCTCACACGTCTGCGCTCTCTGCGGAAGCGGATGGTGGAACTTGGCCGCAGCTGTGTCCACAAAGACTACCGTCACGGCGGCGTGATCATGGCCCTTTGGGGTGCGTTGGGGGCGTTTATGGTTCGCAACCAGCTGGACACCATGATTGGTTGCGCCAGTGTGCCCATGCTGCACAACGGCGTGGTCTGTGGCGATGTCGCTGCGAGTATCTGGCGACAGGTCCAGGCCACCCACCTGGCACCCATTGAGTACCATGTTCGTCCGCGTCTGCCCCTGCCCATCGAGCACCTGGATTCTTCATTGGATGTGGAGCCACCGGCGCTGATCAAAGGCTATCTGCGTCTGGGATCCAAGGTCCTGGGTCCACCGGGCTGGGACCCGGACTTCAATTCAGCGGACTTGCCCATGTTGATGCACCTTGCTGATTTGCCGGCGCGCTACCGAAAGCACTTCCTGGCAACCTGATATGCGAGCTGGCCACTGCGCCGGCTTGTTTCCAGGTTTTGTCATAAATCTGTCATTCAATTCGTCAAAAATCCCTCACTGTTGTGTCATAGTGAAGGTCGAATCTATGTTGTCTATTCTTCGCAGTCCCACACCACAAGCGCCCGCTAAGGCGCTGGATCTGCTGGATCGCGACCACAGCATATTGGCATTCAATGAGCGGGTGCTGAACTGGGCTGTGCGCGATGACGTACCGCTGTTGGAGCGTCTGCGCTACCTGTGCATCGTATCGTCCAATCTGGACGAATTTTTTGAGGTGCGGGCGGAACCCCACCTGATTGCCTACCAGGCCAAGGAACGCAAGGGGCTGTTTTCTGTAGGCTCGTTTGAGCGGCTGGCGGCGGCCGTACACGACATCGTGGCGCGCCAATACGCCCTTTACAACGAAAAATTGATGCCGGCTTTTGAGAAGCTGGGTATCAAGATCGTCTCCCACGGCGATCGCAACCCTGCGCAGCGCCAATGGGTCAAACAGTATTTCGAGCGCGAGGTACGCCCGCTCCTCATTCCCGTCGGGCTGGACCCTTCCCACCCGTTTCCCCAGGTGGCCAACAAGTCGCTCAACTTCATCGTGCGTCTGGGGGGTAAGGACGCTTTTGGCCGCGAGAACGAGATTGCCATCGTCAAGGTGCCACGGGTGTTGCCGCGTTTGATCAGCCTGCCCGCCAAGGTGTCGGGTGGCAAGACGCTGATTGTTTCGCTCTCCAGCGTGATCCGCGCACACTTGGGCGAACTATTTGTTGGTCGGCACGTGGGGCAGTTCTCGCAGTTTCGTGTGACGCGCCATTCCGATTTGGCGGTGGACGAGGACGATGTCAAAAACCTGCGCATGGCTCTGCGCCAGGGCCTGGTGCATCGGCATTACGGTCAGGCCGTGCGGCTGGAGGTGTCGGCGGGCTGCTCGGATTACCTGTCCGATTTTTTGCTCAAGCAGTTCGTTTTACCGTCCAAGGCCTTGTACCGGGTGCAGGGGCCAGTAAATCTGGGGCGTCTGACCCAGTTCATTGATCTGGTGGACCGGCCGGAACTGTGCTTCGCAGCCTACAAGGCGTCCTACCCGGTGCAGATCAACGCGGGGCAGTCGTTCTTTGAGCAGCTAAAGACCCGTGACATCCTGATTCACCAGCCGTTTGAGAGTTTCAAGGGCGTACTGGACTTTTTGTGTGAGGCGGTGCACGACCCTAAGGTGCTGGCCATCAAGCAGACGATCTACCGCACGGGCACCGATTCGGAACTGATGGACCTGTTGCGCGAGGCTGTGCGCCGTGGCAAAGAAGTGACCGTGGTGGTGGAGCTAAAGGCCCGTTTTGACGAGGAAGCCAACATCAACTGGGCCGAGATGCTCGAATCCATTGGCGCGCAAGTGGTGTACGGCGTGGTGGGCCTCAAAACCCATGCCAAGATGATGCTCGTCACCCGCCGTGAAGGCAAATCGCTCAAGCGCTATGGCCACTTGTCCACCGGCAACTACAACCCGCGCACGGCACGCCTGTACACCGATGTCAGCCACATCACGGCTGATCCGGCGCTGACTTCGGACATGGAACATGTGTTTGTGCATCTGGCCAGCCAAAGCAAATTGCCGCGTCTGCGCAAGCTCTGGTTCGCACCGTTTTATCTGCACAAAAATCTGATTACCCGCATTGACGCGCTCGGCACAGCGGCCAGTCAGGGTAAGGACACCCGCATCGTGGTCAAGATGAATTCGCTGACCGATGAGGCTTTGATTCACAGCTTGATGCGTGCTGGCCTTCAAGGCGTGCGGATCGACCTCATCGTGCGCGGTGCCTGCATGCTGCCAGCGCAAGTGCCAGGGCATACCGACAACATCCGAGTGCGCTCTGTCATAGGGCGTTTTTTGGAGCACTCACGGGTGTTCTACTTCCGCGAGGGAGAGGTCGATGAGTTGTACCTCTCCAGCGCCGACTGGATGAACCGCAATATGGTACGCCGAGTGGAGGTGGCATGGCCGGTGACCGACCCGGTCCTGCGCCAACGTCTGGTGGACGAATGTCTGGTGGCCTACCTGCACGATGGCGTCGACAGTTGGGAGTTGGGGCCGGATGGAAAATACACCCGCTACGCCCCGGCGGGCAAGAAGTCACCCGCACAGGGTGCGCAGGCTGCCCTGATGGCACGCTATGCTGACCTCGGCAAAGGCCAAGATTGAGGCTGACACATGGATTTGATCCTGTGGCGACATGCCGAAGCGGTAGAAGATGATGTCAGCGGCGACGACATGGCACGTACGCTCACGCCGCGCGGCGAGAAACAGGCCAAGCGCATGGCGGCCTGGCTGGACCGGCAGTTGCCTGACAGCAGCCGCATTTGGGTCAGCCCGGCGCGGCGCACCGAGCAGACCGCGCAGGCGTTGGATCGAAAATTCAAGCTCAACCCGGCGATTGCGCCTATGGGTACACCCGAGCAGTTGTTGGAACTGGTCCAGTGGCCACACGCCAAAGGGTGTGTATTGGTGGTGGGCCACCAACCGACGTTGGGGCAGACGCTGTCGCAACTGTTGGGCCTGCGCACGCAGGAGTGTTCTGTGAAAAAAGGTGCGTTGTGGTGGTTGCGCTACCGCGAGCGCGACACCACACCTCAAACCTTCATCATGACGGTGCAGTCCCCCGAGTTGCTGTAACAG
The DNA here is from genome assembly GCF_016705985.1 of Candidatus Aalborgicola defluviihabitans. NCBI lineage: Bacteria > Pseudomonadati > Pseudomonadota > Betaproteobacteria > Burkholderiales > Comamonadaceae > Allorhodoferax (SeqCode) > Candidatus Aalborgicola defluviihabitans. The sequence goes on along the minus strand of NZ_JADJKN010000005.1, from coordinate 353,249 downwards.
TCAACAGGCTTTGGCCTTTGCGTGGTCCTGGGCCAGTTGAGTGCCTTGGTGTTTTAGCGGCTGGCGGTTCCCTGCACCAGATCCACGCGACGAAGCAGGCGCTCTGCCTCCGTTGTTTGACCGGCTTGCTTGGCACGTTGCACTTGCACGCCCAGCCAGGCCAGCAGTGGCCTGCGCCAGCCTTGGCTGGAGGCCACGTTGACCGCCTGTTCAATGACCGCAGGGCTGGCCTTGCCGGTTTGCAACAAAACGCCCGAAGCCACCAGTATGGACAGTGGCTCGGCCGCGCTTGGCAGGGCGCTGCCATCGTTTGGGGCACGCAGCGCGGCGGTACGCTGCAATTCGGGCAATAGCGGGATGTCTGACGCCGCAACCTGGCCGCGCAAATAGTCGGCGTAGGCGCGCTGGCTCGGCGTGGCGTCTGGGCGCAGCGTCTCAAAGCCGGTACAGGGCTCCCACACCAGGCTGGCCACGCGCGCGGCGCAGTGCAGCAGCTCGGCCTGCGCTATCAGGTCCGCTCGACCGGTACGGGCAATTTGCTGGCGCGCCTGCGTTCGCTCGGCCTGTTCCACCCGGGTATTGCCCTCCAGATAGGCCGCCACGGCTCGGTCCATTGCACCCTTGGCGTCAACTTGCCAATTGGGGGCAGGCGGGGCACTGGAGCAAGCTGCCAGTGTCAGTGCGATGGCACCTATCCAGGCCCGTGTCAGGGTATAAAAAGACAGTTTCATGGCAATGGAATCTCCGTGCTGCGGGCAAATGGCCATTTGCGGTTGATCTCGGTGACCAATCCATCCACTTTGCGCAGACTGGCATCCACTTCGGCACGCAAAACGCCCAGATCGGCGGTGGCTGCTTTGGCGTTGCCGCTGATGGCCTGGGCATCTTGCAGCACCAGGTCGAGGCGTTTCAGGCTGTCGCGCGAGTCGCCGAGCAGACCCTGAAGTTGTACGATGGTGTCGCGCGTTTGTGGCAGGATGCCTTTGTCACCAAACACCTGGGTGTCGGTTTTGGCCGCCATGCTGTCAAGCTTGGCCAGCAAGGCTTGGGTGCGGTCCAGCATGGCAATGATTTTTTGGGCATCCTGCTCGCTTCCCAGGGCCACCGTGAGTGCGCCGCCAGGGCCGTTGAGCCGCGCGGTCAGCGTTTGCAGGTTGCGCAGGCTGGTTCCCATGGACCCGTCGGCGGCGGTAAGGTTGTTGAGGTTGTCCATCAGCTCCCGCACCGATGCAATCACCTTGGGAATCTCTGCGCTGACGTCGCCTTGCAATACGGTGCGCTCCGCTCCATCGGGCAGCTGGGGATCGTCCAGCACACCGGTATAGGCGCGGATAGCGGGACTGCCCACCACGCCGCGAATCAGGGTGAAGACGCTACTGGTTCGCAGCCAGTGCGCGTCCTTGCTGGTAATGTCCACCAAAATGCGGACTTTGCCGGTTTCCGCCAGTTCGATGCGGTGCACTCGGCCGATGGGAAAGCCGGAAAAAGTCAGGTCCATGCCCACCGCCACGCCTTCGGAGTCTTCGGCCATCAGCACCAGGCGTTGCGTGGAATCAAATGCGCCGCGTGCGTACAGAACAAACAGAATGGCACCGCATACCAAGAGCAGCGTAAAGACCATCAGCAAGCGAGCCTTGAATTCCAGATTGGCAACGGGTGGGGGCGTGGGAGCGGGCGGTGGGGTCATAGTGTGCTTTGGCGGGATATTAGTAATAGTTGCCGATCAGTGACGCTACCTCAATGGCCAATAGAAGTACGAACATGCGCACCAGTCCGCGCATTTCCGCACTGGTGCGAACCGCTTGGGTGCGTGAGTCCGACAGGTAGCGCATGCCAAACACGGCCGAGGCCATGGGGACAAGTGCCACAGTCAGACAAAACAACAGGGTCTTGAGCGTGAAAATCATCGTGACCGCCGGGTTGAAAACCTGGCCAAAGAGGCGCACATAGCCGGGCAGTCCCGCCAAGGTGAACCCGTAGCTGGCCACAAACGCCACCACCAGCACCACTACGCTGCTCATGGCCGCAAGCGTCAGGCCAGAAAACAGACCCGCCACTGTGCGGGGCAGGACCTCGCCTTGCATGAACGCCAGCGAGTGGCTGGCGGGGCCGTCCACTTGGCCGCTGGCGTGCATCGCGGTGAGTTCTGCACCGTCAGGTATGGTGCAACGCAGGGCCACGAATAGCGCTGCGCTCAGGGGAATCAACTCCAAAACCAAAACCCGTATCACCAATTGCAACGCGTACTGGGACAGCCCATAACTCAGGGCGGTGACCAAAACAATGCGGGTCAGCACTACCGTGATCAGGACACAGCCCACGGTGAATCCAGGCAGTATGGGTGCGGTGTTGAGGTAGATTTGCTGCGCCAGCGTGGCTCGGTTGGCACGGGTATAGCTGGATGGTGAGAGTGCCAGCACCAAAATGCTGGCGCCCAAGTGCAGCAAATGCCGCCATTGAAGCAGTATGTGCTGGATGGCTCTGGTTGGGTTCATTGTCAGCAGCCCAGAATTTCCAGTGACCAAGGCGTGCGTTGCCAGACCTGCACCTCTTCGCGCAGTAAATAGGCCGATTGTGGAAACGCCTCGGCCCAGCCGCCTCGGCAACGCAATTGCAAAACCTGGCTGCCTGGCGCCGTGCGCTGCAAGGTCATGCCACCCAGATCGGGTTCACGGCGGGCATGGCACAAGATGACGGCAAGGCGCAGGGCTTGTAACTGCAGGACCAGGTCGTCTTCGCCCAACACTGCCTCCAGTTTGCGCAACTTGCCCCGGTGGCCCAGAACCAAGAGACTCAAACGGTGCATTTCAGAGAGCGAAAAGCCCATGGCATCGGCGTTGTCCAGAATGTAGGCGCCGTGCTTGTGGTAATCGCTGTGAGAAATGTGACAGCCAATCTCATGCAACTGGGCCGCCCATTTGAGCTTGCGTAAATGGCGCTCAGCATCAACCACCAGCCCATTGGAAGATGAGGCAACCAGCTGGGTAAACAGCGTGGTGGCAACCTGGCCCACGCGTGCGCCGTGCGGGCTATCCACGCCAAATTTGCTGGCCAGTCGCTGCACAGTTTTTATACGCAAATCGTCGTTGTTTGCCGTGGCACCCAACAGGTCGCAAATCAGGCCGTGGCGCAGCCCGCCGGCAGCCTGCTCGACGGATTGGATGCTCAGCAGATCAAAAATAGCCCGCATGATGCTTACCCCGCCGCCAATGATGGCCTTGCGGTCCTCGCGCATGCCGGCGATCTTGAGCCGGTCTGCGCTTTGGGCGGCCAGCAGCTTGTCCAGCAACCAGTCCAGACCCTCTTGGTTCACGATGCCGGCAGGCCAGCCGGCGGCCACCAGCACGTCGGCAATGGCCCCCACCGTTCCGGCGGAACCATAGGCCACGTCCCAGCGGCTGGGGTGGTAGGCGTCCAGCGCCTCGTCCATCACTGCCTTGGCTGCAATTTCGGCCATGGCAAAAGACTTCTTGGTGAACTGGCCGTCGGGAAAATAGCGGTTGGACCAGGCAATGCTGCCCACACGAAAAGACTCCATGACCTGGGGAACCGCACCGGTGCCCAGGATCATTTCGGTGGAACGACCTCCAACGTCAATCACAATACGCCGCTCGTTCGACTGGGGCAGCATCTGGGCCACGCCCTGGTAGATCAGTCGGGCCTCTTCACGCCCGGATATGACGTTGATCGGGAAACCCAGAATGGTGTTGGCCTGACTTAAAAAGACATCGCGGTTGCGGGCTTCGCGCAGGGTCTGGGTGGCCACCGCGCGTACCTCGGCGGGTTTGAAGCCAGCCAGTCGCTCTCCAAAGCGGGCCAGACAGTCCCAGCCGTTTTGCATGGCTTCGGGGGTGAGGTTGCGTTCCTCATCCAACCCGCCACCCTGGCGTACGGTTTCCTTCAAATACTCGGTGCGGATAAAGCTGCCATGTTCAATGCGGCCAATTTCAAGACGAAAACTGTTGGACCCCAGGTCCACCGCAGCCAGACGATTACCGATGTGCATTGATTCTTTGTTTCTGGAGGAGGGAACGACCGCCAGAGCATAGCACCGGGTTGTTCTCTACCCTACCAACCGCCCGTCTGCCGCGACCATGCTCTGTGTGACGTAGGTGGTACCACGGCCCCGGTTGTTGGGCGCAATGTGAAAGCCACCCAAATCCACCGGGTTACGCCGTGCAAAGGCCAGCAGAGCGTTGGCGCGGGTGATGGGGCCATCCAGGGTTTGCAGTACCGCATGGGTGTAGCGCGCCGCAATGTAGCCGGCCAGGCTGAGTGGCGTGGGTGGCTCATCGTAAAGACGTCCCAGCGCGGCGCGATAGGCCTTGACCACGGGCAGACTGGCGTTGACCATGGGTACCACCTGGGTGGCAATCATGGGCGTAAAGCGCGATGCCCCCATTTGCTGGATGCTTTGCAAATTCACGTCCGACATGGCGATCAGGTAGCGCTGGGCTGCCTGCTTTTCCACACCCTGTGAGAAGCGCACCAGTTCTGGCGTGCCTCCCACAAACAGCAGCACACGCGGGCTGTCGGGCGTAAGCGACTGCGCCAAGTCGCGCAAGTCACCGCCCGTGCGGTAAGAGCTGATGGAGAGCTGGAGTGAACGGGCAATTTGCTCCAGGTCGGCACGGTAGGCGTTGTACTCGGCAGTCGACCCGTAGACCGCGCCCACTTGCCGGATACCAATGACGGACAAAGACTTGATGGCGTGGCCAATTTGCTCCTGGCGCGATGCAAAGATTGGAAAGGTCGAGTCGGAGGAGTTGGTTTCCACGTTTTGCAGCCAGGGTGCCACATGGGGCAAGTCAGGCAGTTCACGTGCGAGCAGGCCCACCAGCTGAGAGGCTGCCAGGTCTCCTGCGCTGCCAAACAGGGCCACGCAATGGGGTAGGGCTTTGAGGGATTCCACGGCTGCGCGCAAGCTGGCCGGACTGCCGTTCACTTCGATGACATGGTGCTTGATGGTGGCGCCGGCCAGTCCCCCACGGCTGTTGATGTCTTGCCAGGCAGTGCGGGAGCCGACCAGGAAGTCTTTTGTGACGTCGATTTGTCCGGTGGAAGTGTCAATAATCTGTGCGATGGTGACCGAGCGTGATCCGGACGCGAGCTGGCGGGGCTGGGCCCAGCTGGGTGTGGCCAAGGCTATGGGAAGGCAGACCAGTGTGCGCAGCACTTGCCGGCGGGGTGGATGGGGAAACGAGGGCATGGTATTGGTTCCTTTTTTGGACAAGTTGACGGTGCTGTTGCAGTAGATAGTTGCTATGCTTTCGATAGTTCGATATGTATATTCCACGAGGGCTAGAAGCTGTTTTTATTCAAAGAAAAGTAGAAACAAGCGATTCAGCATTGGTGCGCGCTTGGTGTCTTCCTTGAGGCGTAGATTGCAAGCACCAAGCGTAAGAATGTCCCATGACGAGGCTGTGACAAGGCTTGCGTGACGTTGCATGCATCCCTCATGTGAAAAGAAGGCTTTTTGTCACAGGCCTGTCACATATCTTTCTTAAAGTTCCCTCATTCCTTAACCAACCGAACGAGGTTTTCCATGCGAATCACTTTTAAATTGCCAGCACTGTCGTTGCTTCTGCTGTCCACTGTGGTCTTTACCGGTGCAGTCAGTGCGCAGGAAATCACGGGTGCCGGTGCGACATTTCCGGCGCCGATCTACTCCAAGTGGGCTGCTGAGTACCACAAATCAACCGGTGTGAAGGTCAACTACCAGTCCATCGGCTCGGGTGGTGGCATCAAGCAGATTGACTCCAAGACGGTGGACTTTGGCGCTTCCGACATGCCGCAAACGGACGAAGTCCTCAAATCCAAGGGCCAGATGCAGTTCCCCACCGTCATGGGTGGCGTGGTGCCGGTGATCAATGTCAAGGGCATTGAGCCGGGTCAGCTGAAGTTGACGGGACAGTTGTTGGGTGACATTTATCTGGGCAAGGTGGCGCGCTGGAACGACCCCGCCATCAAGGCCCTGAACCCCGGCCTGAACCTGCCGGACGCGGCTATTGCGCAGGTGCGCCGTGCTGACGGCTCTGGCACGACCTTCATCTTCACGAACTACCTGAGCAAGGTCAACGCCGAGTGGAAGTCCAAAGTGGGTGAGGGCACGGCGGTGAACTGGCCTGTGGGCGCGGGTGGCAAGGGCAACGAAGGTGTGGCTGCGTTTGTGGCCCGTCTGCCCAATTCCATGGGTTATGTGGAATATTCCTACGTCAAGCAGAACAAAATGAACTACGCCCTGGTGCAAAACGCGACGGGTAATTTTGTCAAACCCGAAGACGACAGCTTCAAGGCCGCTGCCGCCGGTGCTGACTGGGCCAAATCGTTCTACCAAATCCTCACCAACCAGCCTGGCAAGGATGCTTGGCCGATTTCCGGTGCCACCTTCATCCTGATGCACACCAAACAGGACAAGCCAGCCAATGCCACCGAAGTGCTGAAGTTCTTTAGCTGGGCTTATCAGCATGGCGACAAGACTGCCGCCGATCTGGACTATGTGCCCATGCCAAAGCCCGTGATTGCCGCCATTGAGAAGGCCTGGGGCGACATCAAGGACAACGCCGGCAAGCCAGTGGCATTCAAGTAAGGTTTGATGATTCGTATGGGTTTGCCTGGGAACGCAATCATGTCCACTACACTGGTGCACGAGGACCTAGGGTCCAGCTCTCCCGCAACCCAGCCGGTGCGTGCCATGACCCAACCTCCAACTGTCAAAAAGACCCGATCCGGCCCCTTGGCTGACCTGATATTTAGCTGGCTGGCCAAAGGGGCTGCCTTGGTAACGTTGGGCATGTTGCTGGCCATCCTGACCTCGCTGACGGTCGGCGCCTGGCCTGCCATCAGCAAGTACGGGCTGGGCTTTTTGACCAGCACCACCTGGGACCCCGTCAAGGAGGAGTTTGGCGGGTTGGTCATGATTTACGGCACGCTGGCCACTTCGTTCATTGCCTTGTTGATTGCGGTGCCAGTCAGTTTTGGCATTGCCCTGTTTTTGACCGAGCTATCGCCCACCTGGCTCAAGCGGCCGTTGGGCACGGCCATTGAGTTGTTGGCCGCCGTGCCCTCGATTGTTTACGGCATGTGGGGTCTGCTGGTTTTTGGTCCGGTGCTGGCCACCTATGTGCAACAGCCCTTGCAGGCCGCATTTACCGGCGTGCCCTACCTGGGCGCCTTTGTGTCCGGCCCACCCGTGGGTATCGGCATCTTTTCGGCGGGAGTCATCCTGGCCATCATGATCATCCCCTTCATTGCTGCGGTGATGCGCGATGTGTTCGAGGTGACTCCGGCGCTGCTCAAGGAATCGGCCTACGGGCTGGGCGCCACCACCTGGGAAGTGGTTTCCAAAGTGGTACTGCCCTACACCAAGACCGGCGTCATTGGCGGCATCATGCTGGGCCTGGGGCGCGCCATTGGCGAAACCATGGCTGTAACCTTTGTGATTGGCAACTTCAACCAGCTCGATTCCCTGAGTTTGTTCCAGGCTGCCAACAGCATTACGTCTGCACTGGCCAATGAGTTTGCAGAAGCGGGTGAAGGCTTGCACCAGGCATCCCTGATGTACCTGGGGCTGGTACTGTTCTTCATTACGTTTGTGATTCTGTCGCTCTCCAAAATACTGCTGTTGCAACTGCGCAAGAACGAAGGAGCCAAGACATGAGCGCCGTCCGAGCGCCCGAAGGCACACCCATGTATACCGCCGCACACCAACTCCGTCGGGCCAAGTTCTCTCGCCGCAAACGGGTCAACCAGATCGCCACCGTCTTGGCACTTTCGGCCATGGCCTTTGGCTTGTTCTGGTTGTTCTGGATTTTGTGGGAAACCATCCGTCTGGGGATCGGTGGCTTGAACCTTGCAGCCTTTACGCAGATGACGCCGCCGCCCAACGACGAGGGCGGCTTGGCCAATGCCATTTATGGGTCATTTGTGATGGTGGCCCTGGCCACATTGGTGGGAACGCCGGTGGGTGTGATGGCTGGCATCTACCTGGCCGAATTCGATTCGCGCAGCTGGCTGGCCTCCAGTACGCGCTTTGTCAACGACATCTTGTTGTCGGCGCCAAGCATCGTGATTGGGCTGTTCGTCTACGCCGTGGTGGTGTCACGCTTCAAATCCTTCTCGGGTTACGCCGGCGTGGTGGCACTGTCCCTGCTGGTGATTCCGGTGGTGGTCCGTACCACCGAGAACATGCTGCAACTGGTGCCCGCTGGCCTGCGTGAGGCGGCCTACGCGCTGGGGGCACCCAAGTGGAAGGTGATTTTGAGCATCACCCTCAAAGCAGCACGGGCTGGTGTCCTTACCGGTGTGTTGCTGGCCGTGGCCCGTATCGCCGGTGAGACGGCGCCATTGCTGTTTACTGCCCTGAATAACCAGTTCTGGACCTCATCTTTGAGCGAACCCATGGCCAGCTTGCCGGTCACCATTTTCAAGTTCGCCATGAGCCCCTACGAGAACTGGCAAAAGCTGGCTTGGGCGGGTGTTTTCATCATCACAATGGCCGTCCTGGGTCTGAATATTCTTGCGCGGGTTCTGACCCGCAGCAAGTTGTGAACGCGGCTGCAACCACTGTCCTGAATTGAAACCCATGTTGAAAAATACCACTGCACCTGCTGCGACCAAGATAGCGGTCCGGGATCTGAATTTCTATTACGGAAAATTCCACGCGCTCAAAGGCATTAACCTGGATATTCCCGAGAACAAGGTAACGGCCTTCATCGGCCCCTCGGGTTGCGGAAAATCCACCCTGTTGCGGGTGTTCAACCGCATGTTCGAGTTGTACCCCGAGCAGCGTGCCGAAGGCCAGATCATGCTGGACGGCGAGAACCTGCTCACCAGCAAGGAAGATGTGGCGCTGCTGCGTGCCAGGGTGGGTATGGTGTTCCAAAAGCCAACGCCATTTCCCATGTCCATCTTTGACAACATTGCGTTTGGCGTGAAGTTGTTTGAATCGCTCAATACCAGCGATATGGAAGAGCGCGTGGAGTGGGCTCTGCGCAAGTCGGCCTTGTGGAACGAGGTCAAAGACAAGTTGCACCAAAGCGGCTCCAGCTTGTCGGGTGGACAGCAGCAACGCCTGTGCATTGCGCGCGGCATTGCCATCAAGCCCGAGGTATTGCTGCTGGACGAACCATGTTCGGCCCTGGACCCGATATCCACCGCCAAAGTGGAAGAGCTTATTGTTGAATTGAAAAACGATTACACGGTGGTCATCGTGACCCACAATATGCAACAAGCCGCCCGCTGCAGTGACTACACCGCCTACATGTACCTGGGTGACTTGGTGGAGTTCGGCGCCACCGAGCAGATGTTCTTCAAACCCACCCGCAAGGAAACCGAAGACTACATTACCGGCCGTTTCGGCTGAGCCCCATCGCGGTGAATCCAAACCGGAAAGCAACCTATGCCAGACAAACATTTATCTACACAATTCGATAGCGAACTCACATCCGTCTCCTCTCAGGTTATGGAGCTGGGCGGTTTGGTGGAATCGCAAATTCGCCGGGCCATCTATGCGCTGTCGCAGTTCAGCGTCGAGGTTGCCAACGAGGTGACTGCCAACGAGGCACGGGTGAACGCCATGGAAGTGGCGATTGACCGTGATCTCTCAAGCATCATCGCCCGGCGCCAGCCAACGGCACGCGACCTTCGATTGCTGATTGCCATCTCCAAGACCACCGCCAACCTGGAGCGTGTTGGCGACGAAGCCGAGAAGATTGCCCGTATGGTGCGCTCCATCATCCAAAGTGGCTCGCCGCGTGCATTGCCTTCGCTGGAACTCCGGGTGGCGGCTGATCTGGCATCGGGCCTGCTGAACAAGGCACTGGACGCCTTTGCCCGGTTGGATGTGGCCGCTGCGGTGACCATCCTCAAGGAAGACGACCTGATCGATGCGGAGTTTGATGGCTTTGTGCGCAAGCTCATCACCTACATGATGGAAGATCCGCGCATGATTTCGCCCAGCCTGGATTTGTTGTTTCTGGCCAAGGCGATAGAGCGCATTGGCGACCATGCCAAAAATATTGCCGAATTCATCATCTACGTGGTCAAGGGTGAGGACGTGCGCCACTCCACCATGGAAAAGATCGAGTCAGTGATTAAATGAAAACGATGCCCTCAGTGCTCATCGTGGAGGATGAGTCTGCCATTGCCGAGCTTATCGCCGTGAATTTGCGGCACAACGGCTTTCGACCCACCTGGGCGGTGGACGGTGCTAGTGCCCAGCGAGACATTGATTCCAGTTTGCCCGACCTGATTTTGCTCGATTGGATGCTGCCCGGCGAAAGTGGACTGGTACTGGCCAGGCGCTGGCGTAGCAATCCGAAAACACAAACTGTGCCCATCATCATGCTGACTGCGCGGGGCGACGAGGCAGACCGTGTGGCAGGGCTGGACGCGGGGGCGGATGACTATATTGCCAAACCGTTCTCCACCAAAGAGTTGCTGGCGCGTGTGCGTGCCGTGTTGCGCAGGCGTACTCCTGAGCAGGCCGGTGAAGCATTGTCCCTTGGCCCGCTGTTGCTGGACCCTTCCACCCACCGCGTGTCGTTTGACAAACGTCCACTAAAGCTTGGTCCCACAGAATTCAAGCTTTTGCACTACCTCATGGGGCACGCCGAGCGCGTACACAGCCGCGCCCAGTTGCTTGACAAGGTGTGGGGCGACCATGTGTACATCGAAGAGCGAACCGTGGATGTGCATGTCAAACGCCTGCGGGAGGCGCTGGCCGAGGCAGGCCCCATGGTCGAGACGGTGCGGGGTGCGGGCTACCGCATGACGGCGTCACTTCCTTCATGATTTGGCGGCTGCTCTCCCTGTTGCTGTGTCAGGCCTTTGCTGCGGGCTTGGGTTGGTACTTGGCTCCGACTCCATGGGGATTGCCGATTGCACTTGCCAGTGCGCTGGTAGGTAGTTGCCTCTGGCTTGTGCTGGACACCACACGCGGCCTGCGTATGCTGGCGTGGTTGCGCGGCGGAGCACAGGGTGACACTGCCATTGGTAACGGCCTGTGGGGCGAAGCCTATGACCGGGTGCGGCGCATTTTGCGCGCCACCAACAAGCGCACACAGGAAAGCGACAAACGCCTGACGGATTTTTTGGCAGCACTGCAGGCATCACCCAATGGGGTGGTGCTGCTGGATGCCGAAGTTCGTATCGAGTGGTTTAACCAGACAGCCGCCTTGCATTTTGGATTTGATGCACAGCGGGACTTGTTGCAACATCTTGGCAATTTGGTGCGAGACCCGGGCTTTGCTGCGTATTTGGCCGAGCACAATTTTGACCACGACATCACCATGCCGGGCAAGGAGAGCCGGGACGCCAAGCCGGTCAAGCTGTCAGTGCATTTGCACCCGTATGGTGGGGGTCGCATGCTGCTACTGTCCCGAGACATCACGGCGGTTGAGCAGGCTGAGGCCATGCGGCGCGATTTTGTGGCCAATGTGTCCCACGAAATCCGCACACCGCTTACGGTGCTTGCAGGCTTTGTGGAAACCCTGCAAACTTTACCGCTGGATGATGAAGAGCGTCAACGCTATCTGGGTCTGATGGAACAGCAGGCCCAGCGTATGCAGACCCTGGTGAACGATTTGCTAACCCTGTCCCGTTTGGAGGGTAGCCCACCGCCACCCAACAACGAGTGGGTTTCGGTGGATATGCTGATGCAGCATTGTGAGCAGGAAGCGCGCGACCTTTCACGCCTGCTGTGGACAGAAACACATGACTTGCGTTTTGAGCGAACGCCTGACTGTGAAATTGCTGGCTCTGCCGCAGAGTTGCACAGTGCTATGTCCAATCTTATTGGCAATGCCATTCGCTATACGCCGGCGCAAAGGCGTATCGAGGTTTGTTTTTACATGTCGCCCGAAGGTGGAGCTGTGTTTTATGTTCACGACCAAGGCCCGGGCATTGCCCAGGAGCATTTGCCGCGCCTGTCCGAACGCTTTTACCGGGTGGACCGCAGCCGTTCACGCGATACCGGTGGCACGGGCCTCGGGCTGGCGATCGTCAAGCACGTGGCACAGCGCCATGGCGGCGAACTGCATATTGAAAGCACGCCGGGTAAGGGGTCCACATTTTCCATCACCTTTGCCGCGTCGCGTATCCGGTGCGAAACTACTGGCGCTTGAACAGCAGAACCGATTCGCCGGTACTGGCCGGGTGGCGCACAATTGCCTGCAGCTGCCATGCGCTTAGATCGATACCTAAGGGAGCCGAAAGATCAGCCAGGGGCTCAACCAACAGCCAGGGGCAGCTTGGGCTGGGTTGCATGGCTTTGAGCTGCAGCTTGCCATAGAACTGGAAGGCGGCGATTTGTCCTTGCCCCAGCCCCAGCGTTTCGACGCAGCCGGACTCATCGAGTTGGTCTTTGGTCTGCTGCACCAGCGCGTTATAACTCTGCGCGTAGTTCAGTAAGGGCATCCACAGGGTCATCAGCAGCAGCCAGCTCAGGGCTGCCCCGCCGGCCGGTAGCACCAGACTTTTCCAAATGGCGGCGCGGTGGCGGCCCACCCGCCATTTCACCAGCCAGCCCCAGGCCAGTGTTGCCGCCAGGGCTATACACAGGGCTAGAAACGAAAATTGCGCCTCAAACCCTGGGGCGAGGCGTGCCACGTTGGCAGCGGGTTGTGCAGGTACACCGGTTTGCATGGCAATCCAGACAACCCAGATGATGAAAGCGCAGCCTGAAAAAAAACAGCAGGGTAAACCAGTCAATCAGCGCGGCAACCTGGCGCTTGAGCGTGGGTAGGGCAAAGGCCGCCAGGGTGGACAGAGCTGGCAATGCTAGCAGCAGGGTGCGGTCGGACGATGGGGAAACCAGCGTGGCCCCGGTGCACATCAGGGCAAACCAGGCCGGCAAAGCAATGTGGCGGCTGATACGGCGGTTGAACAACTGGCGGCGCCAGCGCCACAGCGTCCACAAAGCCAGCGGCCAGGCCGGCCAGGTAAACCACACAAGCAATTGCACAAAGCCATTCCATTCGGACCAGGTTGCCTCTGGCCATTCCACTTTCCAACGCAGCAGGCCAAGCGACAGAGCAAGAACGGTGGTGCCCAAGCTGAGCAGCGCGATGGCGATCGCTTCCTGAACAATATGGCTTTTGCGGGTCGTGTCGCTGCCAACAGATTCCCGGTCCGCAAAGTGCAACACGGCACTACCCAACCCAAACAACAGGGCCAGGGTGGGTGCACCTGACAGGGTTAGGCCGATCAAACCGATTGCAGCCGCCCAGGCAGGACCATGGCGGCGGTATGGTAGGGCAGCCATGGCATAAAAGAACAGCGACGAGAAGCCAAGCTGGGCCAGTGCGGGCGTTGCCTCGTGCGACAACTGGGCCAAGCCCAGACTGGCGATGAAGGCCAGCAGGCCGCCGTCTGCCATGGCGCGGGCATAGTCAGCCGGTTGTGCCTCGCCGCCAAACGCAAAGGCCACAGGCTGGGCCAGTGGGTTGCGTGCCAGGTAATAGGTGCCGTACCAGGTGGCCGTCATGGCCAATACCAGCAGCAGACCAAAAGGAATGCGGACCATGAAGTCTGCGCTGGCCCAGTTTGGTGCCAGTTGCATGGCCCAGGCGCCCAGCCAGTAGGGTAGTACTGCTGGGTTGTCAGTGGGGGTGCCCATCAGGGTGGGGAGCAGCCAGTTGGATGTGCCCTGTACCAGTTCGGCCATGAAGCCCAGCGCAGCCATGTCGGCGCTGCGCCAGGCATCGCGGCCGATGAAGCCGGGTAGCACGTAGGCACAGCACAGCATCAGCAGGGCCAGACGCGGAAGGCGCCGGGCTCCGGCTTGGGTGACGATGGCAGGGGTTGGCAGGTTCACAGTGGGAATGCTGGCGGTGCAAAAAAAAAGCAGCGCGGAAATCCGGGCTGCTTTTCGGTGACGGTTCAGGCCAAAACCTGAATCCGGTTTATTCGGCTGCGGCAGGTGCTGCGGCCTTGGTCTTTCCGAAGCGGTTGCGGAAGCGCTCCACGCGGCCACCCATGTTATCCACGGATTTTTGTGTGCCGGTGTAGAAAGGGTGCGATTCGCTGGTGGTGTCGAGCTTGAAGAGGGGCAACTTGCGGCCATCTTCCATGTCGATCATTTCTTTGGTGTTTGCGCACGAACGGGTCACGAACTTGAAGCCGTTGGACATGTCCTGGAAGCAAATCTCGCGGTAATTGGGGTGAATGCCTTCTTTCATACTGTCTCCTTCAGATGCGAGAGCCGCGCCAGCCTATCTGGCGTACTTGTCGCTAAAGCCTTCTATTATAACTCAACCGTAGCGCTGGGCCGCCCCATGCAAGGTTGCGTCCCCCTTGGGGGGCAGCGACCCGCGCAGCGGTGGAGCGTGGGGGCTAATTATCCACCCCGACGCATCATGTCAAAGAACTCGCTGTTGGTCTTGGTGGCGCGCATTTGTTTCAAGACCATCTCCATGGCTTCGATTTCATCCATGTTGTAGAGGAACTGGCGCAAGATGCGGGTTTTCTGCAGAATTTCGGGTTGCAGCAACAACTCTTCGCGGCGGGTTCCGCTGCGGTTGAGCTGGATGGACGGGAATACACGCTTTTCGTAGAGGCGACGGTCCAAGTGGATTTCACTGTTACCCGTGCCCTTGAATTCTTCAAAGATCACTTCGTCCATGCGGCTGCCGGTGTCGACCAATGCGGTGGCGATGATGGTCAGCGAGCCGCCTTCTTCCACGTTGCGGGCGGCACCGAGGAAGCGCTTGGGGCGTTGAAGGGCGTTTGAATCAACACCGCCGGTTAACACTTTGCCGCTGGAGGGCACCACGTTATTGTAGGCACGGGCCAGCCGGGTGATCGAGTCCAAAAGGATGACCACGTCTTTCTTCAGCTCGACCAAGCGCTTGGCGCGTTCGATCACCATTTCGGCCACGTGTACGTGGCGTGCAGCTGGCTCGTCGAAGGTGGAGGCAATTACCTCGCCCTTGACGGTGCGCTGCATTTCGGTCACTTCTTCAGGGCGCTCATCAATCAGCAGCACCATCAGGTAGCTGTCAGGGTAGTTGGCCGAGATGGCATGTGCAATGTGTTGCATCATCACCGTCTTGCCGCTCTTGGGTTGGGCCACGATCAGGGCGCGCTGGCCTTTGCCGATGGGCGCGATGATGTCGATCACGCGGCCAGTAATGTTCTCTTCGCCCTTGATGTCGCGTTCCAGCTTCATCTGCTCTTTGGGGAACAGGGGCGTCAAGTTTTCAAACATGACCTTGTGCTTGTTCTCCTCGGGGCCACCACCGTTAACCTTGTCGAGCTTGTTCAGTGCAAAGTAGCGCTCGCCATCTTTGGGCGTGCGCACTTCGCCTTCGATCATGTCGCCAGTGTGCAGGTTGAAGCGGCGGACCTGGCTTGGGCTGATGTAGATGTCATCCGTGCTGGCGGTGTAGCTGGTATCAGGGCTTCGCAAAAAGCCAAATCCGTCGGGCAGAATTTCCAGCACGCCATCGGCAATGATTTGTTCACCCGTTCGGGCGCGCTTCTTGATGATGGCAAACATCAGCTCTTGCTTGCGCATGCGGCCGGTGTTTTCGATCTCTAGATCTTCAGCCTGCTTGAGGACTTCCGACACGTGCAGTGCCTTGAGTTCGTTTAAGTGCATGGAATGTGTCCCGTAGGGGAAATGACCGAGAAGTTCGGAGTTGCGAGAAATTCTGGGGGAGGGGAGGCCCGTCGGGTTGACGGCCGCTGTGTTCTTAACCGGAAATCGGAACTGGCTTTTTGGATAAGGCCAGCGAACAAGATTAATTATGACAGGAAAAAGCGACCACGCGCCACTTTGCACCCACGTTTGCCACACTGTGTGCTGCGCTGCCCCCCAAGGGGGCTAGTTTTCCCTAGCGGGGCTGGCCGCCAAGCGGCCCAGAACCTGGGGGCGGCCCGTCGGAAAACTACCACAGTAGCGGGGGAAATCAGGCTAATTGCTGGTCGATAAAGGCAACCAGTTGGGCCTTGCTCAAGGCGCCCACCTTGGTGGCAGCGAGTTGACCATCCTTGAACAGCATCAAGGTCGGAATGCCACGGATGCCAAACTTGGCGGGGATCTCGCGGTTCTCGTCCACGTTCATCTTGGCAATATTGAGCTTGCCCTGGTAGGTGGTGGAGACTTCATCCAGAATCGGGGCAATCATCTTGCAGGGGCCGCACCATTCGGCCCAATAGTCCACCAAAATCGGTTGTGTGGACTTCAACACATCGGCCTCAAAGGTGGCATCGGTTACGTGTTTGATCAGGTCGCTGGCCATGGTGTTTCCTTTTGGAGTTTGCATAAGAGCTAAAGTGGCGGCCATTGTGACAGAAACCAAGTTCATTTCAGGCATCCGCGCGCTATGACCGGCATAGCCAAAATTGATTTCCCAGTCGCCTGGGGGACTGATGCGCACGACCCCCATCCAGCCATGCGCTTGTGGACAGATCCGCAGAGCGGTTGGCTGGCGCGGATCCGGGATGCGATGCACCAGCGCCAGGCCCATCCGGCCCGCACCTTGGTTCTGCTGCCATATGCCCACTTGTTACCGTTGGCCACGCGGCTGTGGACACAGTGTTGCCCCGATGGCTTTGCGCCGCAATTCGAAACCACGCTGAACTGGAGCACCCGCATGGGCGGCTTTGCCCCGGGCGCTACCGATATCACGTTTGACATGGCGCTGGACACCCTCACCGCCACGGCCCTGTTGCGTGGCGCAGGGCTGGGTGCCCAGCAGGACACGCTGGCGGGTTTGTTAGTGCAGTCTGCCCAGCAACTGGGGCCATTGGCCAGCGCCAGCCCACCGAGTGAGCGCCCGTTCTGGGCGCACAAGGCCCGTGTTGCGGCCACTTTGGGCATGGAAAGCCCTGCGCTGGCACTGGAGGTGGCAGTGGCCCGTGTTGCCGTGGAGTGGGCGGCGCAGTCCGCCTATGCCAGCGATCTGCTGTTTGATGCGTCGGTGCAGGCCGATCTGGACTGTCTGGTGGTGGTGCAAGGCTTTGCAGCAGACCCATTGCACACCGCTTTACAGGCCGCCTGGGGCGAGCGGCTGGCCAGTTTCGCTTTGGCCGCGCCAGACGGCGAGGCAGGCGCGATCGCCTGGCATGCCTGTCACGATGCCGAGGACGAAGCCCAGCGCACCGCCGCCTGCGTCATCGCGCACATTGCGGCGGGGCGTTATCCGATGGCGTTGGTCTCGTCCGACCGGGCTTTGACGCGCCGGGTGCTCTCCATGCTGGAAAGCGCGGGGGTGCAGATACGCGATGAAACCGGCTGGAAGCTGTCGACCAGCCACGCGGCAGCCCGGTTGATGGCCCTACTCAAAGCGGCGGCATGGAATGCCTCTAGCGACTCGGTGTTGGCCTGGCTCAAGGGTGCGCCTGCATTTGCGGCGCAAGTTGGCGTGTTGGAGCGTGCCATCCGCAAAGACCAAGCTCGCGATTGGCGCGCAGCAGGCCATGGCGCGGCGGTGCAGCATTCCGATACGGCGGCTCAATTGAGCGCGACCGCCAATGCCATACGCGGGGGTCTGCAGGGTACGCGCACTTTGGCTGGCTGGTTGGGTGCCCTGCGTGGGGCTTTGCAAGCCAGTGGGCTGTGGGAAGTGTTACAGCTTGACGGAGCCGGCATGAAGCTGCTGGGCGTGCTGCGTCTTGTGCAGCCGGCGCTGCCTGCCTGGGAGCGACTGGTGGGTCAGGCCCTGTGGGCAGGCCGCCGTCTGGATTTGGCCGAGTTCACTGCCTGGGTCAACCAGGCCCTGGAAGGTGCAAGTTTCTCCCCGCCGTACCCGGACCACGAGCAAGCTGTCATCCTGCCCATGAGTCAGATGCTGGCGCGCCCCTTTGCCGCCGTGGTGCTGGCGGGTTGTGACGAAGTGCGTTTGAACCCATCGCCTGAGCCGCCCGGGGGCTGGACAGCAATGCAACGCACCGCGCTGGGGCTCCCCACGCGGGACGACTTGCAGGCCGCAACCACTGCTGCATGGCAGCAGGCGTTGCAGACGCCGTTTTGTGATGTGCTGTGGCGCGTCAGTGACGATGCTGGTGAACCCCTGTTGCGCAGCAACCTGGTGCAGCAGGTACAACTGGTGCAGGGCAATGCGCCGCAGGCGCCAGACCCGCGCCAGGTCAGGGCGTTAGCCAGCACGCCGGTGGCTCCACCACAACCCGTGGGACGGTTGCTGCCGGTGGCCCATTTGTCCGCCAGTGCCTACGACGATTTGCGCCAATGCCCTTACCGCTTCTTCGCCATGCGCCAATTGGGCCTGCAGCAAGTGGATGAACTGGACGCGGCCGTGGACAAGCGGGATTTTGGCCTGTGGCTGCATGAAGTTCTCAAACGCTTCCATGAGACTCTGGCAGATCAGCCCGCTGTGGCCGGCAGCCAGTACAGTGACCTGCTGGACGCTGCCAGCACCGCCACCACGGAATCCATGGGTCTGGACGATGGTGAGTTCCTGCCATTCGCCGCTGCCTGGCCCACGGTGCGCGAGGGATACCTGCGCTGGCTGGATGCGCACCAAGCCACTGGAGCGGTATTTGCCAGTGCGGAGATATCCCAATCGCAACGGTTGGGAGATGTGAAGCTGATGGGTCGCATTGACCGCATCGACCACCTGCCCGACGGCACGCCTTTGGTGCTGGACTACAAAACCGAGGCCAGTTCCAAAACTGCCAGTCGCATCAAGGAGCCATTGGAAGACACGCAAATGTCTTTCTATGCGGCCCTGTTGCCCAACGACACATTGCAGGGTGCTTACGTGAACGTGGGTGAGCGCGACGGCACGCGCACCTACGCCCAGCCGGAATTGCTGGAGGCCCGCGATGCGCTGGTCGAAGGCATCTTGAACGATATCGGTCGTATCGCAGACGGGCAAACTTTGCCCGCGTTGGGCGAAGGCTCTGCGTGCGACTTCTGCAAAGCCCGTGGCCTGTGCCGCAAGGACTTCTGGTCATGACGGAAATTGTTTCTTTCGAACACAACGGTGCCACGGTCACGCGCGCACGCTTTTACGCCATTGCCTGCGACCCGCGTCGCAGCGTCGCGGTGGAGGCTTGCGCTGGTGCGGGCAAGACCTGGATGCTGGTGTCGCGCATCGTGCGCGCCCTGTTGGAGGGCAGCGCGCCGCACGAGATACTGGCCATCACCTTCACCAAAAAGGCCGCCGGTGAAATGCGCCAGCGCCTGCAGGAATTGCTGGAGCAGTTTTCTACGCAGAGCGATGCAGAACTGAGTCATGGTCTGATTCAGCGCGGCTTCACGCAAGCGCCCTCGCCTGAGCAATTGCAACGCTTGCGTGGCCTGCACCAGACCCTGCTGCTGCGCGGGCGTCCGGTACAAATTCGAACGTTCCACAGTTGGTTTGCGGCCCTGTTGCGCAGCGCACCGTTGCAGGCTTTGGCCGACATGGGCCTGCCCACCCACTACGAGCTGCTGGAAAACGACGCCCAGGCCGTGGCACAAGCCTGGCCGCGTTTTCAGAGCCAGGTGGCGTCCGACGCGCAAGCGCGTGCTGACTATGTCGCGACGGTGGCCGCCCACGGGCGCAGCCAGACGCAAAAGGCGCTCGAATCGGCGCTCAATAAGCGCGTGGAATTCGTCTTGGCGGATGTGCACGGCGTGGTGGATGCTTCGGTTCTGACCTTTGCTGCGCAGTTTCCCGCCTTTGCCGACGTGGATACGCCGGAAGCCGTGTTGCAAACCCCCGCGTTCGCGGCCTATTGCAGGATACCGCGCGTTTGTTGGGTGCCTCCACGTTGAAGACCTGCCTGGAAGCCGCGACCGCGCTGGAACAGGCGGTGACTGCCGGCAACATGGCTGCTGCGCAGGATGCACTGCTCACGCAAAAGGGCACGCCACGCAAGCTCAGCGACAAAGTGGTCGGCATCGAGACTGTGCGCCAGGCGCAGGACTGCTTGATGGACGTGGCACAGGCCCAGGCCCAGCACGAAGCCTGGCTGCACCAGCAGCGCATGGCCCGCCTGACCCGCGTGCTGGTGGTCGAATACGCCCAGCTCAAGCGCGAGCGTGGCTGGATCGACATGGGCGACCTGGAGCGCGCCGCGCTGGCGCTGATGTCTGACCCGGTTCTCAGTGGCTGGGTGCAAGAACGCCTGGACGCCCGCGTTCGCCATCTGCTGATTGATGAGTTTCAGGATACCAACCCGCTGCAATGGCAGGCGCTGAGTGCCTGGCTCTCCAGCTACGGCGGTGCTGGCAACGCACCCAGTGTGTTTTTGGTGGGCGACCCCAAGCAAAGCATCTACCGCTTTCGCCGCGCCGAGCCGCAAGTGTTCAAGGCTGCGCGGCGCTTTGTAGCGCAGTGCCTGGGTGGAGATTTGCTGAGTTGTGACCACACCTGGCGCAATGCCCCCGCCATCATGGGCTTGGTCAACCAGGTCATGGGCCAGGCGCAGGATGCCGGCGAGTTTGACGGTTTTCGCTCCCATAGTACCGAGTCAAAAGCAGAGGGTGCCATCTATCGCCTGCCCCGAATCAGCCGTGATGTCGACACCATGGTGCTAGCCCGCAAACGTGAACGCCTGGGCCTGATGCAGGCCGAGTTGGCGGCCCTGCACATCCCCGCCCAGCAGCCCGAGAAGAACGATTTGTCCGACATGCCCGAGGTGCAGGATCTGGTGGCCCTGCTGGATGTGCTGGTCTCGCCTGCGCACGATCTGTCTTTGGCGCGAGCCCTGAAATCGCCCGTGTTTGGCGCCAGTGACGATGATCTGGTGCAACTGGCGCTGCGCCAGCGTGCGCTGCGGGATGGTGATACGCCGCTTCCTTGGCTGGATGTGTTGCTGCAGCCGACCGATTCGCCTGCGTTGCTGCCAGGTTCTTGGCCCGCCTCCTTGGTCGCTGCCGCCCAAGCGCTGGCGCAATGGAAAGTGTGGGTGGCCAGCTTGCCGCCGCACGACGCCCTGGCCGCCATCTACCACCATGGCGATGTGCTGTCCCGCTACGCTGCCGCCAGCCCCGCCACGCAACGCGAATCGACGTTGGCCAACTTGCGTGCGTTGCTGGCCGCCGCGTTGCAGGTGGATGGCGGGCGTTACACCACCGCCTATGCCCTGGTGCGGGCGCTGCGTGCTGGTGGCATTCCGGCACCGGTGCGCGCCGATGCTACTGCGGTGCGCCTCCTGACCATTCACGGTGCCAAAGGGCTGGAGGCGCCGCTGGTGCTGCTGCTGGACACTGACGGAGAACCGGTCAAGTCCCAAACCATGGGCGTACTGGTGGACTGGCCGGGCGAAGCGGCCTACCCCAAGCGTTTGGTGTTCCTGGCCAGTGAATCCAGGCCGCCCGCTTGTGTGGCCGATGCGCTGACCACCGAGCAGGCGGCCCGCAAGCGCGAAGAGCTGAACGCCCTCTATGTGGCGCTGACCCGCACCCAGCACACTTTGGTGGTGTCCAGTTTGCAACCGCACATCCCCAACGCCGGTAGCTGGTGGCAGCGCCTGCACGCGCAGGCACAGGACGCACCCTGGTTGGCCGCGCCAGACGATCTGGCTGATTGGTTGCCAGCCACAAACCCGGATTTCTCACTTTCTTGTTTGCCAAATCTGCCTCTAGCCCTCGTCAATCTTGCACAATCAGCTATGAAAACGATAGTAGATACGGAGCAACAGGAAGACAAGGACAGTCTGGAATCGCGTATTGGCCAGGCCATGCACCGCCTGCTGGAGCGCTATGTGCCGGCCAGTAATGCCGCCGCAGTCTGGCCCTCGTTCACGTTGCTGGAGACCACGGCACAGGAATTTGCGTTGGACACCGCGCAGATCGATCTGGCCCGGGGGATGGCGCAAACCATTCTGCACGGTGAGGGTGCCTGGGCCTGGGACGCCAGCCAGCTGGCCTGGCAGGGAAACGAGGTGGCCGTGGTGCACCGCGGGCGCCTGTTGCGCATGGATCGGCTGGTGCAGTGCCGCTCAGGCGATGGCACTCTGGGACAATGGTGGGTGCTGGATTACAAATCAACCGGCCAACCCCATCTGCAAAGTGCGTTGCGCGAGCAATTGCTGGCCTACCGCACTGCGGTGGCGCAGGCCCATCCCCAACACCCGGTCCGCGCGGCATTTTTGACCGCGCAGGGCAGCTTGATAGAAATTGACGCGCCATGAATTCTCCCTTGCCAACGCCCCTGTCCGTGCCCGTTGCCATCATCGGTGGTGGTCCTGCGGGCCTGATGGCCGCCCAGGTGCTGAGTGATGCCGGAGTGGCCGTGCACTTGTTTGATGCCATGCCCTCCATCGGGCGCAAGTTTTTGCTGGCCGGCAAGGGCGGGCTCAACCTCACCCATTCCGAAGGGGCCGATGCATTTGCCGGGCGCTATGGCGCGCGCCGCCACGCCATCGAAGCACTGCTACAGGACTTTGACCCAGCCGCCGTGCGCGCCTGGGCCCTGAGCCTGGGTGTGGAGACTTTTATCGGCACTTCGGGGCGCGTGTTCCCCAAGGACATGAAGGCCGCGCCCTTGCTGCGCGCCTGGTTGCAGTGCTTGCGCCGACCGGTTGAAGGCACTGGCGTGGAGTTCCACATGCGCCACCGCTGGACGGGGTGGCAGGAAGGGGATGCCTCCATCCTGTGTTTTGACACGCCCCAGGGTGTGGTGCAGGTGCAGCCACAGGCCGTGGTGCTGGCGCTGGGCGGTGGCAGCTGGGCGCGCCTGGGCTCTAACGGTGCCTGGGTGCCTTTGCTGGCGGCTCGCGGCGCAGCGGTGGCGCCGCTGCTGCCGTCCAACTGTGGCTTTGATGTGCGGGGCGGCTGGAGCGTACATTTTTCCAGTAAATTTGCGGGACAGCCGTTCAAATCGGTGGCCATAGCCGTCACCACTTCCCAGGGCGCGCAGTTTGAGCGCAAGGGCGAGTTTGTGGCCACCGATACCGGCGTCGAAGGCAGTCTGGTCTATGCGGCATCCAGCCTGCTGCGTGACGAGATCATCCGTACCGGCAGCGCCACCTTCCACCTGGATTTGTTGCCGGACATGTCCGCAGAAAAGGTGTTGGCTGAAGTACGCCACCCGCGCGGCAGCCGCTCGCTCTCCAGCCACCTCAAGAGCCGCCTGCACATCGACGGAATCAAGGCCGCCATCCTGTACGAATTGCTTTCCAAAGAAGCCATAGCTGACCCAGCCAAAATGGCGGCTGCCATCAAGGCCCTGCCCATCACCCTGACGGCCACACGCCCCATTGACGAGGCTATCAGCACCGCCGGAGGCGTGCTGTTTGAGGCGCTCACGCCCGCACTGATGCTGGAGTCTGTACCGGGCGTGTTTTGCGCCGGCGAGATGCTGGACTGGGAAGCCCCCACCGGCGGCTATCTGCTGCAAGCCTGCTTTGCCAGCGGGCACCGCGCCGGACGGGGCGTATTGGAGTATCTGGCGAGGAATAGCGATTGATGGACATCCGTGAGGCGTACAGGGAACTGGGCTTGAACCCAAACGCAGATGATTTACAGCTAAAAGACGCCTGGAGGCGGCTTGTCTCCCGATGGCACCCGGACCGTAACCGCTCGCCAGATGCTGCCGTGCGGATTCAGCGCATCAACAAGGCATACCACCATATTCGTGAGTGCCGGGACGACACCGATGCACCGCAAGAGGATGTGTCGCGTCCGAACCGAGAGGCACAACCATTCGCTGAAACGCAGGTGATTGAGCGGCTGGTGAAGCTTTCGATTGAGGAAGCCATGCTGGGGTGCATACGGGTAGTACGTGGCCAATTGACGCATGAATGCCGGGCCTGCTCCGGCAAAGGTCAGCGCATTTTGGCGGCAGCCTGCAAGGGATGCCGGGGCAGTGGCGCAATCAAGCGCGCCGCATTGTTTGGTTGGTTGTGGACCGATGAAGCCTGTGGTGCCTGCGGGGGCGACGGTCGTCAACGGGAACAGTGCCAGACATGCGAAGGTGAGGGGAGCCGTGTGGTGAGGTACCAGCGCAGCGTGCGCTTTCCAGCAGGCGTACGTGCCGGAACCGTTCTAACGGTGCCCAGTTCGCACCATGATGGATTTGAGCTCCTCCTTGAAATCCGGGTGCAGTTCGAAGAGCACCCATTTTTCGTACTAGAAGATGGTATTTTGCGCTGTGAAATGCCGGTAGACGGCTATGCCTGGATCGCCAATCGATGGGTGGATGTGCCCGCGCCAGGCGGCTTGCAGCAAATGCGACTCAACCGCGATGCTCTGGTGTACCGGCTGCGCGGCAAGGGATTCCCGTCGGAACCCCGTGGGCCGCAAGGGGACTACATCGTCAAAGTGGTGCCAACATTTGGTAGCCTGGACGATCCTGCCCAACAAAAGCTTCTGGACCGACTGATTTTGGCGTCCGAGAAGGCGGCTGACGCCAGTAAAGACAGCGCGCTGGGGCAGTGGCGACGCAGTCTGAAAAGCTGGAGCAAGGCCGAAAAAAAAGCACCAAAGGATTGATGCTTTTAAAAGCGTAAGGTGACGAGCCTTGACCCCGGCACTGGTTCCACAGTGAGGGCTGCTTTGTTCCTCATCTGACCCGGTTGGCCGCTCTACTTTCTCGTAGCGCACCTTTGCTAAACATCGTGGATGTTGAGCTTTGTTACTTTCAATTTTAACAAAACCAAGCAACTCGTACCTGGCATCAAATGGTCAGACGATACCCCGATCAAAGATCGACGAACCAGAGCCGCATGCTATACGTACATAAACTAACAGGCACCTAAAGAGTAATCAAGATGTATTCAAACTGCCAGCTCAGTTAATTTGAATGGCAGCAGCATTTGTAGCATCACTATGTTCCAGTGCCGCTTAGCACGATTGTTTCAGTCCAGACCAAAGAATTTTGGATTGGTATATAGCCTTCAGAATACCCATCACTCACATCTCCAGGTGTGGGCATTACAGGTGGTGCACCCCAGGTACCACGTGCAACAATCACCAGCATCGCATTTTTTACACCTGGACTACTCGGGTGAAAAGTGACTGTTCCGGTGCAGAGGATACTGGGAATTACTATCCGGTCCGCGCAGTTGTTGACGACTGAAAACTCCCCGGAATCAGGTCCTGAGATTATTCTCGAGACTCGAATTACTGCCGGTGTGTTGTTCACTCCACTCACGGGAGCACTTGCCAATGAACCAACGGATAGGGTGCCAAAATTGATTGGTGGACCTACGACACTTGTTTGAATGGGGATGCCCGCGGAGTCTGGCACTGGCATTGTCTCGGCAAGCACAACTGTGCTGATACCAGCAAGTACAAGAGAAAGTCCGACAATTGCAGGAAATGTTTTCATAAGTCACTCCTTTGTTTCAGTTTGCATCTTAGGCCGAGATTGATGGTATTTTCAAGAAATATCTGCAGGAGACTTGCAAAATTCGCCAAGTAGGTGTTTGGGGCAAGCAGTTTTGGGCTTAGATTCGATCCCGAAAAGACTGACGCATTTGAGCGAAAGGGCGTAATTCGGTGATTCGGTGACAGTTAGTGCCACTTGTACGTGCGACTCGGCGGAGCAGAAGGCCACGCAGGTAGAAGTTGTAGCCGCGTCGAAATAAACATGACTAATTTGCCACGATGTTCCCGATCATCATGAATGGCTGACACATTCTTGAGGCAAAAATCGAGCTCTACTACTGTTTCTATAGCTAGAAATAGCGATTCATAGCCATTCAAAATGAGGTGACGAGCCTTGACCCCGGCACTGGCTCCACAGTTAGGGCTGCTTGGTTCCCCATCTGACCCGGTTGGCCGCTTTACCATGCGGGAAGGCCCGTCGGGCTGAATTGTACCTGCACACCATCGGTTTCAGAGCGGTGTGGGATTGGTGGGTGATCCTTTGGTGGATGAAAAGCGAAAACCATTGCGCCCAGCAGCCTTGGTTTCGTACATGGCATGGTCGGCGCGGGATAGCAATTCGGCGGCCGTCGCACCGTCCCCTGGGTATTGACTGATGCCGATGCTAAACCCCACCTGAATCTCCTGCCCTTCGTGCAGGATGGGGGAACGCACGCTGTCGAGCAGCTTTTCGGCAATGGCCACAATGTCTTCACGGTGTGTGGGGTTGTCCAGCAGCACCACAAATTCATCACCGCCCACGCGGGCAACCACGTCAGCCTTGCGGGTGGCGGCGCAGAGCCGTAGCGCTACGATTTTGAGGGTGGCATCACCACCCGCGTGGCCCCAGCGGTCATTAATGCCCTTGAATTGGTCCACGTCGATGAACAACAGCGCAAAACGCTCGCCACTGCGCTGTGCGCGCACCAGCATGAGTTCCAGCCGCTCTTGGAAAGCGCGCCGGTTAGACAGACCCGTGAGTACGTCGTGGCGGGCCAAGTGCTCAAGCTCCTGGCGGTTGCTTTGCAGGGCGTCGAGCTGCTGGCGTATTTCGTCCTGCATCTGGCTGACACTGCGCGCCAGCACGCCGATTTCATCCTGCCGCTCAACGGGGAGCTTTGTCACTTGGTGGCCGTTGGCAAATCGTTGTACGGCCTGACTCAGAGAGTTGATGGGGCGCGTAACGGCGCGTGCCATCACAGCCGCGATCAGAATGCAGACCAGGAAGATGCCAGCCACCATTTGCATGACCACCGTTCCCAGCCGGTCGGCCTGTTGGAGCACGATGGACAGGGGCTGTGCCAGTCCCATAATCAAGCGCTCTTCATCCCCGTCGGTCATTACCTTGTGCCCTATGAATGCCGCCACAGCTGGTGCGTTGGCATAGCGGCCGTCGTGTACTTCGGTCAGCAGCTTGGCGGGTTTTCCCTCCACCAGATCGCGTGTATCAGCAAACTCGTCCTGGATCAAAAACCGACGGCCTTTATCGAAACCAAAGGTCATGGTTGGGTCGGGGTGTATCAGGTAGTCCCCATTGCGGTTGGCCAGAAAGAGCTGGTATTCACGCGGCATGTTGACCATGAGCGCGGAAAAGACGCTGTTGAGATCCAGGTTGATCACTACGGCTCCGACGGCATGGCCCAGATCATCTACCACCGGAGTGGCCAAGATGACGGAAGGCTGTTCCAGTCCGGAGTGGGCGCCGTGTTCATGGTTGATGACAATGCGCGAGAGGTAGGTGGCACCAGCCGATAGCTTCAGCGTGCCAGATACGTAAGAGAAGTGTGCTTTCTCCTGTAAGTCATCACCCTGCACGCGCACCATGTGGTCACCTGCGCGGTCCACCCGTACCCGTTCCAATCCATTGTCACTGGCCGAGATCAGGCGGATCTGGTAGTAGGACGGGTTGGCATACAGCATGCGCTCGAACAAGGTTGCCAGTTGGTCTTGCTGGGCGCCATTGCCACTTTGCACGGACGCCAATGCGGCCGGATGGCTGGCCAGCACTTGCAGGTTGCGTGAAACTTCTTCGCGTTGCTGGGTAATGCGCCCGATGAGCACCTTGGTGGAGGTCAGCAAATTGGCCTTTGCGGAATCCACCAGCAGGCTGCGGCTGGCCTCGTAGCCGTAAAAGCCGGTCAGTCCCGCAGCCAGCATGCCAACCGCCGCCAGTAGCAGGCCGAGCTTGACAGCAATGCCAAACTTCATGGCGCCAGTACCTTGGCAGCACGATCGCCGGCCAGAATGCGCTCCCAGAGCCGCGTACGGCGCTCCACGTTTTCCACAGGCTCCAGCCATTTCAGCCGGTCTTGTGGGCGCACGTAGGGCGACTCGGACGTGGTGTTGGCCAGCCCCTGGCGGGCCAGCAAGGCCGCGCCGGGTTCAGGCTCCAACATGTAATTGATCCAGGCCTGGGCCAGATCCGGCTTTTTGGCACTGCGTGTGACGGCCCAGCAGTCGAGCCAAGCCAGTGCGCCTTCCTTGGCCACCGCATAGCCTACGTCCGCACCCGCTTTTTTGAGCATTTGCAGTTGTTGGGAGCCATAGTTGGCAAACATCAGGGCGGCATGCCCGTGGGTGAACATATCTACTGATTCCTGCGGTTGCGCGTAGTAGCCCTGTGCATTGCGTCGCAGGGCAATGAGCTGCTCCACAGCGGCTGGCCACTCGCGCTCACCAATTTGAAACGGCGTTTCGTCACCCAGGACCATGGCAGCCAGCGAAAAATTGTGTGTGCTGCCGTTGTACAGCACAACCTTGCCCTTGTAACGCGGGTCCCACAAGGACCTCAATGACGTGGGTGGTTCCTTGACCTGTTGACGGTCGTAGATCAGGCCCATTTCAGAGTAGGTGTAGGGTATGGCAAACACCTTATTGCCTTTGACCAACCCCGGTATGTTTTTGAGGTTGCGAAAGCGCGGCAATTGCTGCGCGGTATTGGGGATTGACTTGACGTCGATGGGAACCACCAGGTCGGCCTGTATGTAGCGTTGCAGTTCGGCGGTATTCACTGCAAAAACGTCAAAGTCCTCGGCCGGGCCTCTGTTTAGTTTTTGCCACATCACGTCGTCGGTATCGATGATCGTGACCTCCACCTTGGCACCGGTTCGCTGCTCGAACACTTTGACCAGGTCGGCGTCGGCATAGCCTGGCCAGGCCAGCACCCGCAGCGTATCCTGCGCGCGAACACCCGCCGTCGCGCATAGCAGGGCCAGTATGGCCAGGCAGCGCAGGCGTTGCAGGGTCAAAAATCCAGGCAAAGCCATGGTGGTGATTGGTCAGTGACAGCGATTTTTTCAGTCTATCGCAGAACCGATTCGCCGTGTGGACTTATGGGGACGACGCAGCGCGACGCAACCTGCCCTTTAGAATCGATGAATGTCCTATCTCGTGCTCGCCCGCAAGTACCGCCCCCGCAATTTCACCGAAATGGTGGGGCAGGACCACGTGGTAAAGGCATTGAGCAATGCACTAACCACCCAACGCCTGCACCACGCCTACCTCTTCACCGGAACGCGCGGCGTGGGCAAAACCACGGTTTCGCGCATCCTGGCCAAGTCGCTCAACTGCCAGGGCGTCGATGGAAATGGCGGAATCACGGCTACCCCCTGTGGCGTGTGCCAGGCGTGTACCGACATCGATAGCGGGCGCTTTGTGGACTACACCGAGCTGGATGCAGCCTCCAACCGGGGCGTGGACGAGGTCCAGGCGCTCTTGGAGCAAGCGGTCTACAAGCCGGTGCAGGGCCGCTTCAAGGTCTTCATGATCGACGAGGTGCACATGCTCACCAACACGGCGTTCAACGCCATGTTGAAGACGCTGGAAGAGCCGCCCGAGTATTTGAAATTTGTGCTGGCCACCACCGACCCGCAGAAGGTGCCAGTCACCGTGCTGTCGCGCTGCCTGCAGTTCAACCTGCGGCCGATGGCGCCAGAAACCATTCGCGAGCACCTGGCCCGGGTCCTCGAAGTCGAGCAGGTCAGTGCCGAAGTACAGGCCCTGCGCCTCTTGGCCCGGGCCGCTCGTGGCTCCATGCGCGACGCTTTAAGCCTGACCGACCAAGCCATTTCCTTTGGGTCGGGTCAGCTGACCGACGCCACGGTGCGACAGATGCTGGGCAGCGTGGACCGCAGCTATGTGTTTCGCTTGATTGAGGCTCTGGCGTCGGGTGATGGCAAGACGGTGGTCGAAATTTCTGAAACCTTGCGTTTGAATGGTCTGAGTGCCGCCTCCACGTTGGAAGAAATGTCCACCGTGCTGCAGCGCATGGCCGTGTTGCAGGCCATGGGTGGCGTGCGTCCGGCTGAGGACGACAGCGACCCTGAGGCACAAGACACGGCACGCCTGGCCGAGCTAATGCCGGTGGATGAAACACAGTTGTTGTACAGCATCTGCCTGCACGGTCGTGCCG
Organism: Candidatus Aalborgicola defluviihabitans; assembly: GCF_016705985.1. Lineage (NCBI taxonomy): Bacteria > Pseudomonadati > Pseudomonadota > Betaproteobacteria > Burkholderiales > Comamonadaceae > Allorhodoferax (SeqCode) > Candidatus Aalborgicola defluviihabitans. Next base: position 323,571 of record NZ_JADJKN010000005.1, on the reverse strand, counting down.
ATTTGGGACTGGCGCCCGACGAATATGCGGCGCTGACCATGGTGTTGCTGCGTCTGCTGGCCTTCAAACCGCAGAGTGCATCAACCCCGGCTGAAAAAAAAACTCTAAATAGTGCAATACCTGCGGCGCCAGCACTAGCCGCCAAAGTACCAGCGGTCAACCTGTCGATGCCCATGGCACCGGCGCTGCAACCACTGGCAGTTCAGCCCTGGGAAGACGAACCCGCCCCGCTATCCCAAAGCCCGGCGCTGCCGCCCGGTCAGTTGTTGTCCGTACGGGAGCCTACCCGGCCTGCATCGAATGTGGATACGAACGAGTCCGTTCTTGATGAACCAGATCGGTATATGCGGAATCAGGCCACAGCCCTCGTCAAATATGAGCAAGGCGCTACGAAGTTAGTAGCGGTTCCGGTGCGTCAGCAGTCGGAGTCGCGCGTCGATGCGCCACCCCAACTAGCTACGCCCCTGCTGATTCCCACCGAAGAGGGAGATTTTTGGCACGCCACCGTGCAGCAACTAATCCAGGCCGAAGCCATCAACGCCATGGTGCGCGAACTGGCGCTGCAGTCGCAACTGGTGGCGCGCGATACAGACCAATGGCTGCTGCGCGTGGAGCGCGAGTCGCTCAACCAGCTTGGCACCCGGGACCGCCTGACAACAGCCCTGCAACATGCGGGCTTTGCGGTGAAACTGGTGGTGGAAATTGGCCGGGTGACCGATTGTCCAGCTAGACGAAACATGGCAGCATCGGCCGAAAAGCAGTTGGCAGCCGAAAAGATTATTTTTGACGACCCGTATGTGCAGGCCATGATGCGCGACTTTGGCGCGAAAATCGTGCCTGGTTCGATTAAACCGATAAGTTAGTTAGTTGGGGTCAGAGCACATCGCTTCGCGAGTGGTCTGACCCGCAAAGTCAGTTTAGTTAGTTGGGGTCAGAGCACATCGCTTCGCGAGTGGTCTGACCCGCAAAGTTTCATAACGTAAAGGAAAACCATGTTCAACAAAGGACAACTCGCCGGCCTGATGAAGCAAGCCCAGGCGATGCAGGACAACATGAAAAAGGCCCAGGACGAACTGGGCAATATCGAAGTCACCGGTGAATCCGGTGCCGGTCTGGTCAAGGTCACCATGACGTGCAAGCACGACGTCAAGCGCGTCACCATTGACCCCAGCCTGCTGGCCGAAGACAAGGACATGCTGGAAGACCTGGTGGCCGCTGCCTTCAACGCTGCGGTGCGCAAGGCCGAAGAAACCTCCAACGAAAAAATGGGCAAGATCACCGCAGGAATGCCAGGGTATGCCAGGCCTGCCCGGGGGCATGAAATTCCCTTTCTGACAGGCAGCAGCAGCCGTGGCTGATACCCATTCGCTGGACGCGCTGATCCAGGCGCTCAAGCGGCTGCCGGGCGTGGGCGTCAAGTCGGCTCAGCGCATGGCGTTCCACCTGCTGCAGCATGATCGCCATGGTGCCGATGCCTTGGCACGTGCGCTACAGGCGGCGGTGGCGGGGGTGCACCACTGCGAGCGCTGCCACACGTTCACGGAACACGCCGTGTGCGACACCTGCCTGGATACCCGACGCGACGCCAGTCAGTTGTGCGTAGTGGAAACACCGGCGGACCAATCGGCGCTGGAACGCACGGGCGCCTACAAGGGCCTTTATTTCGTGCTGATGGGCAAGCTCAGTCCACTGGACGGAGTGGGCCCGCACGATATTGGCCTGAAGAAGTTATTTGACCGTGCCCTGGACGGAACCGTGCAGGAAGTGATATTGGCCACCAACTTCACCGCCGAGGGCGAGGCAACCGCGCATGTTATCGGCGAGGCTCTGAAGGCCCGTGGTCTGACACTCACCCGATTGGCGCGTGGTGTGCCCGCAGGTAGCGAGCTGGAGTATGTCGATTTGGGTACCATTGCCCACGCACTGGTGGACCGCCGCTAAAGCCAGCTGCCACAGACCAGTTGCCACCGATTTTTCTCAGAAAACCGTTTTTCTATGCAAACTATCCATTTCACCGTTGCACTGTGGTGCGTGTTTGTAGCAGCGTTGTTACCCATCGGTTGTGCCGGTGTGGCCAAGGCCGGTATGTTTGGCAAGCCGCGCCGCGAAGGCGGTTACGACAACGAAAACCCGCGTGTCTGGCTGGCGCGCCAAAAAGACTGGCGAGCCCGCGCCAATGCTGCTCAGGCCAACAGCTTTGAAGCGTTGCCGTTTTTCATGGCGGCAGTCATCATCGCCCACCAACTGGGTGCACACCAGGGGCGGCTAGATATTTTGGCCTTTTTGTTTGTGGTTGTGCGCATTCTTTACGTCATGATGTATGTGGCGGGCATGGGGAACCTGCGCAGTGTTGCGTGGGGCACGGGCTTTGCCATCAACATTGCTATTCTGTTTATTGGCTACCGCTAGGTTCGTCGGGACGGCGTCCAATCCCGACGCTGTCGGTTAGCGTTTGGCGATTCGCGCACCGCTTGACCGGGCGGCCACTGCGCGGCGTGCAGGGGCTTTGTGGGCTGCTGTTCGCTGCGTAGTGGCTCTGGTCCTGGCCTTTCGGGCTGGTGAAGCTACTAGAAACACCACGACTTGCTGGCCTGGCTTGAAGCTGGCAGACATCCCTACCTTGTTCCACTGTGCTACCTGGTCGGCAGTGACCCGATACTTGCGTGCCATGCTGGCCACCGTTTCACCTTTGCTGGCGCGCACCACGGTGCGCTTTTGCACAATCTCGGGTGCCACAGATACTTGGCCGTTGTCGGCAACGTTGGAAGCCACGTCTTGGCTCACGCTATTGGCGCGCGGTATCAGCAGGGAAGACCCAGCTTTGATCATGACCCGTGGTGGAATGGCGTTGACGCTGCGGAACTCTGCCTCGCTCATGCCCACCCGCTTGGCCGCATCGGCCGTGCGCATAGTGGTTGGCGCCACCCAGACGGTCCAGCTTGCCAGACGGCCGCCACCGTAGGATTCCAGGTTGCTTTGAAAGATTTCTGCGTTGTCCCAGGGCAGCAGCATCTGTGGCGTGCCGGCGGCCATGATGACGGGGCGGTTGATGGATGGGTTTAAAGCTTTGAAGTCATCCAACGGTACTTCGGCCAATTTGGCAGCCAGCGCCACGTCGATGTCGCGGCGGATGGTAACGGTCTGGAAGTAGGGGTGGTTTTCAATCAGGGGAAGTTGTGCATTGAAAGCACCTGGGCGGGATACGATGTTTTTGACAGCCTGGAGTTTGGGCACATAAAAGCGCGTTTCCATGGGCATGTTCAAGTCGGTGTAGCCCGTGGCCAAGCCGGCGCGCTGGTTCTTGGCAATGGAGCGGGATACGCTGCCTTCGCCCCAGTTGTAGGCTGCCAGCGCCAAGTGCCAATCACCAAACATGCCGTAGAGCTTTTGCAAGTAGTCCAGTGCCGCGCGGGTGGAGGCCAGCACATCACGGCGGTCATCGCGAAAGGCGTTTTGTTTTAAGTCGAAGTACTTGCCGGTGGCGGGCATGAACTGCCACATACCCGCCGCTTTGGCGCCAGAAACTGCTTGTGGGTTGAACGCACTCTCGATAAAGGGCAGCAGAGCCAGCTCGGTGGGCATGTTGCGCAACTCCAGTTCTTCGACGATGTGGAACAGGTATTTCTTGGAGCGCTCAGTCATGCGAAAGATGTAATCCGGACGCGTGGCGTACCACTGCTCCCGGTCGTGCACCAGTTCGTTGTCCAAGTCGGGCATGGCGTAGCCGCGGCGTATCCGGTCCCACAGGTCTACCGGCGGCGCCAGCGCAATCACTGTACGGGAGGAGACCATTTGGTTGGCAATAGGCGTCAGCGGTACGCGCACACCGGTTGCGGCGGCGGATTGTTGATTGATTTCGCGGCTGGTTTGCTGTTGCAGGCTGTCACCGTCCTGGCGTATAGCAGCTTGATCGCTTCCGGACGGAGGGGTGCTGGCGCAGCCAGTGAGCCAGAGCAGGGCCACCAGGCAGCAAATTTTGAGTCGATTCATCGGTATTGGTTTTTCCATTGGCGCAGCGTGGCAAATATTCCTTGTTGCTGTGCACCTTGTGCATCGAATCGTCGCACGGACGTTTGAATACTGGGGTGGTTGCTGCGCAGGAAGGGGTTGATTTGGCGCTCGGTGTCGATGGTTGAGGGTAAAGTTGGCTGGCCTTGTTCCCTACGCGTTCGGCAGGTGGTGGTGTAAGCCACCAGTTGCGCGTTGTCGGGGTCAACTTCCAGGGCAAATTTCAAGTTACCCAGCGTGTATTCGTGGGCGCAGCATACACGGGTTGCACCGGGAAGTGCCGCCAGCTGCTCCAGTGAAGCCAGCATTTGTTCCGGTGTTCCTTCAAAAAGGCGCCCGCAGCCGCCACTGAAAAGGGTATCACCACAAAACAGTAGGGGGCTTTCTCCTGCCGGCTGGCAAAAATAGGCAATGTGACCGGCTGTGTGGCCGGGTACATCCAGCACCGCAATGTTCAGACCCATCGCCTGCACGTTGTCGCCACCGCAGAGCCGAGTCAGTGGTTCGGGCATGGTCTCCCTTGCCGGACCAAAAACAACCGCCCCGGTTGCATCGCGCAAGGCCGCCACACCGCCAGTGTGATCCCCATGGTGGTGCGTGACTAAAATGCTTTGCAATTGCACACCTTCGCGTTGCAGGGCCTGTAAAACAGGTTGTGCGTCGCCAGGGTCCACCACCAACGCCCTTTGCCCATCGTGGAGCAGCCAGATGTAGTTGTCGTCAAAAGCAGGCAGCGGTATTAACTTCATGAGCAATCAAATTATAGGTATCCACGATTGGGTCCAAACACCGGCGGGTCGCTACCTGCTGGATTGGGAGCGTACACACGTGGATGCCGCCGTGGCCGATATTTTTGGCTACCACGCTTTGCAGTTGGGTTTACCCGAGCTTGATGGGTTGCAGGCGAACCGCATGCCGCACCAATGGTTGGCCACTGAGACGTTGTACGTGCCCGATGACCGTGTTGTCAAGCAGGCTGCAGTGCTGTGTGATTTTTCTGCCCTGCCATTTGCACCGGCCAGCCTCGATCTGGTGATACTGCCGCACACGCTGGAGTTCAGTGCTGACCCCCATGCCACACTGCGCGAGGTTGAGCGTGTACTGGTGCCCGAGGGGCGGGTAGTGATTTGCGGATTCAACCCCGCCAGTCTTTGGGGTTTGCAGCAGCGCCGGGGGCATTTGTACCGGCGAATGGGATTTGGACGCTTGTTCCTTCCAAATGCGGGGGATTTCATTGGTTATTGGCGTTTGTGCGACTGGCTGCGCCTTTTGAGCTTTGAGGTGGAAGTGGGTAAATTTGGCTGCTACCGCCCCGGCGTGACCAGCGATGCATGGTTGCGGCGATTTGAATGGATGGACCACGCAGGCGCCCGGTGGTGGCCCATACTGGGTGCCGCCTATTTTTTGGTGGCGGTCAAGCGGGTGCGCGGAATGCGGCTGTTGGGCCCGGCCTGGAAGACAGCACCTGTTGGTGCCGGCAAACCGGTGTCCGTAGCCAATCGCACACACAATCATTGATGGAAATCGAGGAGACACGGGTTTGAATGAAGTGACGATTTACACGGACGGTGCTTGCAAAGGCAATCCAGGCCCTGGCGGGTGGGGCGTATTGATGCGCTCGGCGGACGGTACGGAAAAAGAGATGTTTGGCGGTGAACGGGAAACCACCAACAACCGCATGGAGATGATGGCGGTGATCCAGGCGCTGACGGCGCTCAAACGCCCCTGTGCAGTTACCCTGCACATTGACAGCCAATATGTGTTGAAGGGTATGACCGAATGGCTGTCTGGCTGGAAGGCGAAGGGTTGGAAGACTGCCGCCAAGCAGCCCGTGAAAAATGTGGATTTGTGGCAACGACTCGACGAATTGGTGGCGCATCAGGGCCACCGTATTGATTGGCGCTGGGTCAAGGGCCACGCTGGAGACCCGGGCAACGAGCGCGCTGATGCACTGGCCAACTGCGGTGTAGAGCAGGCGCTGCGGCGTTAAAGACGCCCTTCATTGCCACAGGTTACCCCACCCGATTTAAAGTTATGCAAAGTTTCCCGGAGTCCGCATGCGTGCAAGCAATGCGCCATTGATAATCTGCCTTGCCCATGAATAATACTTTCCGCTCCCTTGTCCTGTCGCTTCCCGCTTTGGTAGCTTTCTTTTTTTTGGCCGCTTGCGGTGACAAGGTGGATTCCACCTCAGCACTTGGCGCGCGGGCGGGCGGCGCTGCGGTGGCTGTGACCACCGTGCCGGTCATACAGCGGGATCTGGATGTCACCCTGGAGGCTATTGGTACGGTGATGCCACTGGCCAGCGTCGATGTCAAACCCCAGACCAGCAGTGTGGTGACCCGCGTGCATATTCAGGAAGGGCAGTTCGTCAAGGCCGGAGAGTTGCTGTTCACCCTGGACCCGCGCCCCGATCAGGCCAGTGTTTCCAAGGTGCGCGCCCAGATGGTCAAGGACGAGGCCGTGCTGGCCGACGCCCAACGCCAGTTGGCTCGCAGCCGCGAACTGATGGCCAAGAACTTCATTTCACAGGGCGCACTGGATTCGGCCCAGGCCCAGGTAGATGCCCAGCAAGCCAATCTGGTGGCCGACAAGGCTGCGCTGGATGCTGCCCAACTGGCTCTGTCCTACACCTCGGTGCGCGCATCCAGTTCGGGTCGATTGGGGGCTGTCAACGTGTTTGCGGGTTCTGTGGTTCAGGCCAACCAGACGGCACTGGTCACTATCACCCAATTGGACCCCATCAATATTGGCTTTAGCCTGCCGCAGCGGAACCTGGATGCAGTTCTGGCGGGGTTGAAGTCGGGGGGCGTGGTTGTGAATGCCAAGCTGCCGGAATCCAGGACAGATTTGCAAGGGCGGCTGCAGTTTGTCGATAACGCGGTGGATGCTGCAACTGGCACCATAAAGGTCAAGGCGCGTTTTGACAACCATGACAACAAGCTATGGCCCGGTGCGTTTGTCAAGACGACTCTGATTTCCCATACGCTCAAAAATGCGTTGGTGATTCCCACCGCCGCAATTGTTCAAAGTGCTCGCGGCCCCATCGTGTATGTGGCTGAAAAGGGCAAGGCGGCGCTGCGTCCGGTTAAGGTGCTGGCCTCGCAAGGTGAAGATTCTGCAGTGACGGGTGTAGAGGTGGGTGACAAGGTGGTGCTGGAGGGGCGTCAAAACTTGCGGCCCGATAGCCCTTTGGCTGAGCGCCGACCGGCCGATAACGCCAGGCCCGCCCGGGCAGCGACATCTGCAGCCTCTGCCAGCGCGTCGGCATCATGAACCTGTCGGAGCTCTTTATCCGCCGTCCAGTGATGACGGTGTTGCTCAATGTGGCCATTGTGGTGGCGGGCGTTATTGCCTACCGCAGCATTCCGGTGGCAGCATTGCCAAGTTATGACACGCCAGTGATCAACGTGTATGCCGCGTTGCCGGGCGCCAACCCGGAGACCATGGCGACGTCTGTGGCCTTGCCACTGGAGAAACAGTTTCAGACCATTCCGGGCCTGGCCGTCATCAGTTCGACCAGTACTTTGGGCAGTACCTCGTTGACGTTGGAATTTGACGAGGGGCGCAACCTCGACGGTGCGGCGCTGGATGTGCAGGCTGCTTTGCTTCGCGCGCAACGCTCGTTGCCGCAGGATATGACTCAATTGCCGGCCTACCGGAAGGTCAATCCGGCGGATGCTCCCGTTTTGTTGGTGGCGCTGACGTCGCCGTCGATGCCCATGTCCGACCTGCAGGATTTTGCTGAGCACCTGATTTCACCCACCTTGTCCACTATTGAGGGTGTGGCCCAGGTCAACATTTATGGCTCAAAGCGCTTTGCTGTGCGCGTGCGGGTGCTGCCACAGGCGGTGGCAGCCCGCAATATCAGCCTGGAAGAGTTGTCGGCCGCCTTACGTGCCGCCAATGTGAATACGCCAGTGGGAACGCTGGAGGGCCCGCAACAAATGCTGACCCTGCAGGCCAACAAGCAGTTACGAAATGCTGCCGAGTTTGCCGAGCTGATTGTGGCCAGCCGCAATGGTATTCCGGTGCGCCTAAAGGACGTGGCAACGGTTGAAGACAGCGTGGAAACCACCAAGTCCTACGCCAATCTCAACGGCGAGCCGTCGATTACCTTGGCCGTTCAGCGCCAGCCCGGGGCCAACACAGTACGGGTCGTCGATGCCGTGAAGCAGGCATTGCCCAAGCTCAAGGAGCAAATGCCCCATTCGGTCAACATGACTTCGGTGAACGACCGTTCCGTGTCGGTGCGTGATGCTTTGCACGATGTTTCGCTCACGTTATTGGGAACGGTCGCGCTGGTGGTGATGGTCATCTTTCTGTTTCTGCGTCGTTTTGTGGCAACCGCCATCCCAACCTTGTCACTGCCCGTGTCGCTGATTGGCGCGGTGGCCTTGTTGTGGGGCATGAAGTACAGCCTGGACAATGTGTCGCTGTTGGGGTTGACTCTGGCGGTTGGTTTGGTGGTGGACGATGCCATTGTGATGCTGGAAAACATCATGCGCCACGTTGAAAATGGCGAAGAACCCTTCAATGCGGCGCTGCGTGGATCGCGGGAGGTGGGATTCACCATCATTTCCATTTCAACATCCCTGATTGCCGTTTTCATTCCGATCTTCTTCATGCCAGGGGTGATTGGTCTGCTGTTCCATGAGTTTGCTGTGGTGGTGGGCCTCTCCATTGTGGTGTCGGCCTTTGTGTCACTTACCCTGGTGCCCATGTTGGCCAGCCGCTTTTTGCGTGCGGAAGCCCATGGAACCCGGCACAACTTTTTAATCAATGCCTTTGAGCGTGGATTCAATGCCACCCTGAGTCTGTATTCCCGTTCGCTGGACAAGGCGCTGTCCCATCGCAAGAGCGTGTTGCTGGTAGCCTTGGTCACGTTTGTGGCGACGGGGTGGTTGTTCAATGTCATCCCCAAGGGCTTTTTCCCACAAGAAGACATTGGCCAAATTACGGTGACCACCGAGGCGGCCGAGGACACGTCCTTCCCTGAAATGGTACGTTTGCAAGAACGCGCCGCAGCCATCATCCGCGCCGACGCCAATGTGTTTGCCGTGAGTTCATTCAACGGCGGCGGCGGCCCGCAGAACACCGGGCGCATGTTCATCACCCTAAAGCCGCACAATGAGCGTCTGCCCATGAAGCAGGTTGTGGAAGATTTGCGCGGCAAACTGCGTGACGTGTCCGGTATCAACGTGTTCATGCGCCCCATCCAGAACCTGCAACTGGGAGGACGGCCCAGCAAAGCACAGTACCAATACATTTTGCAAAGTGTGCGGGCTGATGAACTCAACGATTGGGCGTCCAAGCTCCAGGACAAGTTGCGCGCCGACCCTCTGTTCAGGGATGTGACAAGTGACGCGCAGTTGCGTGCCCTGCAGGCACAACTCAATATTGACCGTGACCGTGCCAACGCGTTGGGTATTTCCATGGATTCCATTCGCACAGCCTTGTTCGACGCCTTTGGCGAGCGCCAGGTTTCAACCATCTACCTGCCTACCGATAGCTATTCGGTTATTCTGGAAGTGGCACCCGAAGCCAAGCTGGACGAAAACGCCATCAACAACATCTATGTGCGGGCGTCGTCTGGCACGTTGGTGCCACTGGCGTCCTTTACCAAAGTAGAGCGGACGGTTGGCCCCACCTCCATCAACCACGTGGGGCAATTGCAGGCAGTCACCGTGTCGTTCAATTTGGCCCCGGGCGCGGCACTGGGTGATGCCACTGCACGCATTGAAAAAGCCCGCGAAGCGGTCAACATGCCGGCCTCGGTCATCACCAGCTACGGGGGTGAGGCAGCAGTGTTCAAAAGCTCACAAGGCAAGCAGCTGGTGTTGATCATCTCGGCGCTATTGGTGATTTATGTGCTGCTGGGCGTTCTGTACGAGAGTTATATCCACCCGCTCACCATTTTGGCGGGGTTACCGTCGGCGGCGGTCGGTGCGCTGGCCACCTTGATGTTGTTTGGCCAGGACCTGACGGTGATTGCAACCATTGGCATTCTGCTTCTGATCGGCATTGTCAAGAAGAACGCCATCATGATGATTGACTTTGCACTGGATGCGCAGCGCCACCATGGCATGACGCCTGAGCAAGCCATCCGGGCAGCCTGCGTATTGCGTTTCCGCCCCATCATGATGACCACCTTGGCGGCCCTGATGGGTGCGATACCGATTGCGCTGGGTCTGGGCGCTGGTGCCGAACTGCGCCAGCCGCTGGGTCTTGCGGTGGTGGGTGGGTTGGTGTTTTCGCAGGCGGTCACACTCTACATCACGCCTGTCATTTACCTGACCCTTGACCGATTCAGTGGCAGGGGCCCCGTCACAACGGCCGAGACACTGCTATCCTGAATGCCGGTACAACTACCGCACGACGGTACAGCCGTTTGGCAGTTGTATTAACCCCCGATGTAGCTCATTTCCACGCGCCGGGCGCCTGTGCCAGGGTCGGGTGCCATGGCTCCCCGCAATTCGGAATAGCGGTCGGCGCGCCCGCTCCAGATGTGTGCAATGGCGTTGGACAACGCTGCATCTGTGGCATTTCCCCGCAAGAGGCTGCGCAAGTCGTAGCCCTGGTTTGCAAACAAGCACAGGTACAACTGGCCTTCAGTGGTTAGCCTGGCGCGGTTGCATTCGTGACAAAACGCCTGGGTGACGCTGCTGATAACGCCTATTTCACCGGCTTGAGGGTCATAGACTCCCGTTGCATCCGCGTAGCCCCAACGTTGTGCCGTTTCTCCAGGGTTGGATGCTTCCAGTGGCACCAGTGGTAATTCAGCCTGGATTCGACGGATGACCTCAGCCGACGGTACAACATCGTCCATGCGCCAGCCATTGGTGGCACCCACATCCATGTATTCAATGAAGCGCAGCACCATGCTACTGCCCTTGAAATGCCGGGCCATGGGAAGAATTTCCTGGTCATTGGTGCCGCGTTTGACCACCATATTGATCTTGATCGGGCCCAAACCAACACGGTGTGCCGCATCAATGCCGGCCAGCACATCGGCCACAGGGAAGTCCACATCATTCATGCGCCGAAAGACAGCATCGTCCAGGGCGTCCAGGCTGACAGTCACGCGTTGCAGACCAGCGGCCTTGAGTGCGGGAGCCATCCGCTGCAGCAGTGATCCATTGGTTGTTAGAGTCAGGTCCAGGGGGTGCCCCTCTGGTGTCCGCAAGGTTGCCAGTTTGCCGATAAGCACTTCAATGTGCTTGCGCAACAAGGGTTCTCCGCCGGTGAGGCGAATTTTTTGTACACCGTGTTGTACAAACTGCTGAGCCAGTCGTGTGATTTCTTCAAATGACAGGAGCGACGCATGGGGAAGGTAAGGATGGTCCTTGTCAAAGACTTCCTTGGGCATGCAATAGTTGCAGCGGAAGTTGCAGCGGTCCGTTACGCTGATGCGCAAGTCGCGCAGCTGGCGTCCCCGCGTGTCGCTGAGCAGACCGTTGGGGGCAACCAGGTTGGCAGACTCTTGCCAAGCCTGCGGCACTGCAAGGGTACTGGGGCGTGCTTCGACGAGCGGAATGACTTTGGGACTGAAACGTTCGGACATGGACGCTATTGTCCAACTTTGGTGCAAAGTGGTTATTGTGCGAGGGCAAAAAAAAGCCCGCTTGTGCGGGCTTTTCAGGCTTGGTGAAAATTAACCGTGCAATTTCATCATCAGCGGCACGATGAGCAAGGCTACGATGTTGATGATCTTGATCAGTGGGTTGATGGCTGGGCCAGCAGTGTCCTTGTAGGGGTCGCCTACGGTGTCACCGGTTACGGCCGCTTTATGGGCTTCAGAGCCCTTGCCACCATGGTTGCCGTCTTCAATGTACTTTTTCGCGTTGTCCCAGGCGCCGCCGCCGGTACACATGGAAATAGCCACAAACAAGCCCGTCACAATGGTGCCCATCAGCAGGCCGCCCAGTGCGGCAGGTCCGAGGACCAAGCCCACCAGAATGGGCACAACCACTGGCAACAGTGATGGAATCATCATTTCTTTAATGGCCGCTGTGGTCAGCATGTCCACCGCAGTGTCGTACTCGGGCTTGCCCGTACCGTCCATGATGCCCTTGATGTCGCGGAACTGGCGACGTACTTCAACCACCACGGCACCCGCTGCGCGGCCTACGGCCTCCATCGCCATTGCGCCGAACAGGTAAGGAATCAGGCCGCCAATGAACAGGCCAATGATGACCATCGGGTTGCTCAGGTCAAAGGTGATGTGGCGGCCGTAGGCGTCCAGCTTGTGGGTGTAGTCGGCAAACAGCACCAGAGCAGCCAATCCAGCAGAGCCGATGGCGTAGCCTTTGGTCACGGCCTTGGTGGTGTTGCCCACTGCGTCCAGCGGGTCGGTGATGTCACGCACGCTTTTGGGCATTTCCGACATTTCAGCAATACCACCGGCGTTGTCGGTGATGGGGCCATAGGCGTCCAGTGCCACCACGATACCGGCCATGCTGAGCATGGAGGTGGCTGCAATGGCAATGCCGTAGAGGCCAGCCAGCGCGTAGGCGGTGTAGATGGCCAGGCAGACAAACATCACTGGCCAGGCGGTGGAGCGCATGGACACGCCCAGGCCGGCAATGATGTTGGTGCCGTGACCTGTGGTGGAAGCTTGAGCGATGTGCTGCACAGGGCTGTACTGGGTGCCGGTGTAGAACTCGGTGATCCACACCAGGGCCGCGGTCAGAATCAGGCCGACGGCGCAAGCGCCGAACAGTTTCATTTGCGCGCCAGTGCCGCCTAGCGCGTTGTCAGCAATCATGGTCTGCGTCACAAAGTAGAAGGCAATCAGCGACAAAATACCCGCAACGGCCAGACCCTTGTACAGGGCCGGCATCACGTTTTTCATGCCAGGCGATGCCTTGACAAAGAAGCAGCCGATGATGGATGCCACGATGGACACGGCACCCAGTGCCAGCGGATACACCACCGCGTTCATGCCGCCACCAGTGACCAGCAGGGCGCCCAGCACCATGGTGGCAATCAGCGTGACCGCGTAGGTTTCAAACAAGTCAGCGGCCATGCCGGCGCAGTCGCCCACGTTGTCACCGACGTTGTCGGCAATCACAGCGGGGTTGCGGGGGTCATCTTCCGGAATGCCGGCTTCGACTTTACCGACCAGATCAGCGCCGACGTCAGCGCCTTTGGTGAAAATGCCGCCGCCCAGACGGGCGAAGATGGAAATCAGCGAGGAGCCGAAGGCAAAACCGATCAGCGGGTTGAGCATTTGCGCCAGATTTTTGTCGGGGGTCATGTTGCCGTTGCCGGTCAAGAACCAGTAAAAACCAGTGACACCAAGGAGCCCCAAGCCCACCACCAGCATGCCGGTGATGGCACCGCCGCGGAAGGCTACATCCAGCGCCGGGGCAATACCCCGGGTCGCTGCCTGAGCGGTACGCACGTTGGCGCGAACCGACACGTTCATGCCGATAAAGCCACATGCACCAGACAAAAATGCGCCCAGCACAAAGCCGATAGCGCTCAATGGGTCCAAAAAGACGCCAATCAAAATAGCCAGCACTACGCCGACCATGGCAATGGTTTTGTATTGGCGTGCCAAGTAGGCAGCGGCACCGGTCTGGATGGCGGCCGCAATTTCTTGCATTCGTGCATTGCCAGCGTCCTGGGAAAGAATCCAGCTGCGTGCCCAAAAACCGTATCCCACGGCAATGAACCCGCAGACAAGCGCCAAAATAAGCGCAGAGTTGCCCGTCATAAAATCTCCTCAACTGTTGTTTCGCGAAGGAAGGGGCAACGACAGTGTTGCCCCCACTGCGTTGCTTCCTCGGGACTCCAGTCCAGCACAAGGTGGTGGAGGCGATTGGCCAACTGCAGGACTGTAACTGTAAAAAAACAGGGTTTTGAGTGAGAGCAAGTGCTACGTCAGTAAAATGAGGGTAAATACTGACCTGCGACCCCCATTTTTTTCAGCTTAGAGAGTTCATATGTCCCTTGACAACGTCACCCCCGGTATCAACGTACCCGAATCCTTCAACGTCATTATTGAAATTCCGATGAACGCTGATCCGGTCAAATATGAGGTTGACAAGGCCACGGGCGCCATTTTTGTGGATCGCTTCATGAGCACGGCCATGCACTACCCCACCAACTACGGCTATGTGCCTAAAACCATATCGGGTGACGGTGATCCGGTGGATGTGCTGGTGATCACCCCAGTGCCCTTGATTCCCGGCGTGGTTGTACCGTGCCGTGCCATTGGTATTCTGATGATGGAAGACGAAGCCGGCCAGGATGGCAAAGTGCTGGCTGTACCCATCAACAAGATTTTGTCCCTCTACAGCCGCTGGGAAGTGCCAGAAGACCTGCAACCGATGCGCTTAAAAACGATCTCCCACTTCTTTGAACATTACAAGGACCTGGAAGACGGCAAGTGGGTCAAGATTCTGGGCTGGGAAGGCCCTGAGGCCGCCCGCAAGGAAATCATGGATGGCATTGCCAACTACAACAAAACGCAAGCTCAATAAGGCGTTCGAGTATGACGCTGTCGTAGTTGCGCCTACGGCGCTTTAATTGGTCCTACGGTGCTTTTTTCCGCACTGTTTTGCGAGCCGCTTTTCTGGCCTTGGGCTTCGGCTCTTCTAGGCCCAATGCCGCTTCCAGCTCCTCGATGGCGTTGTGCGTGTAGTCCAACATGCGTTGCAGGGCCGGCACCGAACGTCGACAGGCAATGTAGCCAAACCCCAGATTGTCCGCGTAACCGCTGATGGTGATGTTCAGCGCCAGGTAGTGGGTAGGAATCGACACCGGATACACCTCGTCCAGCCTTGCGCCATTGAGATACAGCGTTTCTCGTGCACCGGGCACGTTGGAGATGACCAGGTTGAACAGCGGGTGCTTTTCTGCTGTACCGGTCACGATCCCTGCGCCCAGCGGTGCAATCGAGGTGATGCCATGCGCCATTTTTTGCAGGCGCGGCATTTTGGTGAGACGGTTCTTGGCTTCGGTGGTGGATTCCACAATGCGCTGCAGGCGCTTGAGCGGGTCTGCAACATCGGTCGCCAAACTGGCCAGCAGCAGCGACACCTGGTTGCCACCAGCGCTGGTTTCGCCGTGTAGCGATACCGGCACCATGGCTATCAAAGGCTTCTTGGGCAGTTTGTTCTGAACCAACAGGTACTCCCGCAGTGCGCCGGCGCATATAGCTAGCGTAACGTCGTTGACCGTGGCTCCTGTTGCCTCGCCAATCCGCTTGAACCGGGAGAGTGAATACGACTGCGAAGCAAACCGGCGCGAGCCTGAAATCTCCACGTTGAAGGGTGTGGGTGGAGCCTGAAAGGGCAAGGCGGTGGCGCCTTCGGCATAGGCGGATCGCACAATGTCCCACAACCCGCTGCCCACACCAGGCAAAATTTCCTTGCCTGCCTTGGCAAGGCTGGCAAGTTGCTCCAGCAGCCCGGGGGCTGCAGTTTTTCGCTGCGCCGTGGGATGATGTTTGAAGGGGAGTGCCCACAGTGGCGCCTTGAGTTCAGATGGATTGTCCGACATGGAGTTGGCCGCCATGCGTGCGCCGGTCACCCCATCGATCAACGCGTGGTGCATTTTGTTGTAGACGGCAAAGCGCCCACCCGGCAGGCCTTCGATCACATGAATTTCCCACAGGGGGCGGTTGCGATCGAGCAGATTGGCGTGCAGCCGCGACACCATGGCGAGCAGCTCGCGGATACGTCCGGGCTGGGGCAGGGCCAGGTGACGCAGGTGGTAGTCCAGCTCAAACTCCTTGTCTTCTTCCCAGTGCCACAAGCCCATGCGCAAAACGGGTCGCAGATTGAATGGAGCAACGGCCTTGACATGCTGGCTCCACTCTGCCAGCAACTGGTGAACAAATTCGGGTCCGCTACCGTGTGGAGGCGTAAAAATGTTCAAACCCGCCACGTGCATGGGTTGGCTGCGGGTTTCCATCCACAAAAAGGCGGAATCTGTGGGGCTGAGTGCATGCATGGTGAAGGCTCCTGGGCAATGAGCCATTGTGCGTCAAAGCCGTGAGATGACGCTTGCGATCGTTAGGTGGCCCGGCCCACGACCGAAAAACGGTCCTGGTTGTCCTGCAGCCAGCGTACAGAACGCGAGGTGTCCTGCTGGCGTGGGTGAAAGTTGGGCGATTGGTAGGCAGCCCACATCCGGTAGTTGCCGCGAATCATGCCGTCCCGGGCAAACAGCAGCGTGGCCGCACTGCGCCAGGTGCTCCACCGGAACAGGCTGCCGTCATGCCACAGGTTGCGCACCGTCTGGCGCGCCATGTCCATGGCGAAGGTCCAGGTCACCAAACGTAGCAGGCGTACCCGCCAATATTCGTTACCGCCCAGCGCCTTGTACACATCAAAGGCTGTGCTGCAATGCTCGGCCTCTTCGGCGGCGTGCCACATCCACAGCGTTTGCAGGCGGGGTTCTGCGCCGGCCAGGGCCTCGGGGTGGTGGAACATCCAGTCGGCAAAGATGGCGGTCAGGTGTTCAGTGGCCGCAGTGGCCCCCACATGGTTGCGCACATTGATCTGCACGTTGCCCTCAATGCGTTTGCGGGCACGACGCTCCAGGGCGTTGTCAAAGCCCAGCGTTTCCAGGTGACCGTTGAAGAGGGCGTGGATGCGCCGGTGCGTGGCCTCCTGGCCTACAAAACCCTGCACCTCGGCGGCAAACCGGGCTTGTTGATCAGGCGGCAGGGCCTTCAGGCCGGCACGCACTGAGTCCATGAAGTATTGCTCGCCCACCGGAAAACTCATGGACAGCGCGTTGAAGAACGCAGAGCGAAAGGCATCACCACCATTCCAGCGGGCTTTGATGGGGGCCGCCATGTCGATCAGGATTTTGCGTACTACGAGATCGCTCATGTTCAATAGTCTTTTAGTGTCTTGCGCGCTGTCAAGCAGCGGGTGCTGCCAGCGTGAATTCGGACAACTGGTCTGCGACCCAGCGGATGACGGCTGCATCCAGGCACATTTGCAGGTGCCCGATACCGTGAAAGACGACTGGCTCGATGCCCGATAGCACTTGGGCACGTTGGGGGAAAACGATGTTGTCTTGTGGTGTCAAGGCAATGCGGAAGAGGGAGCGATGGGTGTCGGATTCGATCGCTGCCAGCTCTGCCAGCCAAGGACTTTGCCACTGCATCTGTTGACCATTGGGCGTGCGTGTACGTGGCTCGATTCGAGTGCCGACGTGGGGCGTTCCAAGGGTCAGGACGCGGGCCACGCGTTCGCTGCCATGGGCGCGCATCCAGGCACGGATGGCCAGGCCGCCCATGCTGTGGCCCACCAGTGCAACCTGGCGTGCACCGGTTTGTTCGCACAGCGTCGCAACAGCCGCTTCCAAAATGGGTGCATAGGCGTCAATGGAGGTAAACAGGGGTTCCAGGTTCACCGCAAGCACCGTATGCCCATGAGCACGCAGTGTGGTTGCCACATCGTCCCAAACGCGGTGGTTGCACAGGTAGCCGTGCACCAGCACCACGGGCACACGGGCCTGGGTTCCGGTGGCGGGCAGGACCCTGGGTGGCTGCACAGTCCAGGGTTGGCGCAACAGGAAGATGCGCAGGCCCGCCACAAATTCACCCGCCAGTGCGCGCCACCAGAGTCGTACGCTCTCGCCGCTGCGGGCCCGCCATGCAGATACCAGGTCCACCAGCAGCATGGTTGCCAGGGGAAACAGCACTGCCAGTGCTGGAATGCACCAGTCGGGTCGGCCGGCCCAGCGGGCCAACAGATAACCCAAGCCGGCACCACAGAGCACTTGCACCACAATCAGGATTCTCAGCAAACGGGCAAGCATGGGGGCCTTTTAGGTGTGGAGGTGGTTAGTACTGGGGCTGGTGTTGGCGGATGGCCGCCTTCACAGTGTCCGACAAATGGAAGCCATCACCAAATTTGGCCGTCAATTCGGCCGCCCGTGCCTCAAACGCCTCGATGCCCATGCCGTAAATGAACTGCATGGCGCCGCCGGTCCAGGCCGGAAAACCGATGCCGAAGATGGAGCCGATGTTGGCATCGTGCACGGTGGTGAGCACGTTCTCGGCCAGGCAGCGTGCGGTTTCCACCGCCTGGCGGTAGAGCAGGCGGTCTTTCAGGTCGGTGATGTTCCACGGTGCGTCGGTTTTCTCAAACAGACCTTTGAGTTCGGGCCAGAGGAATTTCTTGGCGCCTTTGTCAGAAGGGTAGTCGTAAAAGCCCGCACCACCTGCGCGACCCGGGCGCTTGTGTTGATTGACCATCTTCTCCACCACCAACTCGCCCGGTGTGGCGGTGTAGGTTTTGCCCTCGGCCTCGAAGTCTTTGCGGGTTTGGTCCATGACATGCAGAGACAGGGTCAGTGCGGTTTCGTCCAGCACGGCCAAAGGTCCGACCGGCATGCCTGCCTGGATCCCTGCATTCTCAATAGCCGCGGCGGGAATGCCTTCACCCAGCATGGCCGCGCCCTCCATCACAAAGGTGCCAAACACCCGGCTGGTGAAGAAGCCGCGCGAGTCGTTCACCACAATGGGCAGCTTGCCCAAGGCTTGCACGTAATCAAAGGCGCGGGCCACGGTTTCAAGATCGGTCTCTGTGCCCTTGATGATCTCCACCAGTTGCATCTTGTCCACCGGGCTGAAGAAATGGATGCCGATAAACTTCTTGGCATCTGTGCTGGCCGTCGCAAGGCCAGTGATGGGCAGGGTAGAGGTGTTGGAGGCAAAGAATCCGCCCGGGGCCAGCAAAGGCTCGGTTTCCTTCGTCACCCGGGCTTTCAGTTCGCGGTTCTCAAACACGGCTTCGATGATGAGGTCGCAGCCCTTCAAGTCGTCCAGCGATCCGGTGGGCTGGATGCGGCCCAAAATCTCTGCCTGCTTGTTGGCCGTCATGCGGCCCTTGTCCACGCGGGCTTGGGTGATCTTGGCGGCGTAGCCCTTGCCGGTGTCGGCTTTCTCTTGGCTCACGTCTTTGAGCACCGTGGCAATGCCCTTGCTGGCTTGCGAGTAGGCAATGCCTGCGCCCATCATGCCCGCACCCAGCAGCCCGACCTTCGCAGGCTTGTACTTGGCGATTCCAGCGGGTCGGCTCTGGCCGCCCTTTATAGCGTTGAGGTTGAAGAAGAAGGTGTTGATCATGGCCTTGGCATTGGTGCCAGTCATGAGCTTGGCCAGCGCGCGGCTTTCCAGGCGCAGGGCCGTCTCAATGTCCACCTGCAGGCCTTCGACCATGCAGGCCATGATGGCCTCGGGCGCGGGGTACAGGCCACGGGTTTGCTTCTTGATCATGGCCGGGGCCACCACCAGCATCTGCGCGACGGCGGGTGAAGAGGGCAGGCCGCCCGGCACCTTGTAGCCCTTGGCTTCCCAGGGGTGCTGGGCTGTGGGGTTGGCGGCGATCCAGACCAGGGCCTTGGCTTTCATTTCGGCGGCAGCGTTGTCGCCTGTAGGCACCAAGTCGTGCACCAGGCCCAGGCCTTTGGCAGTAGCCGGATCAAAGGTTTTACCTTCTACCAGGTAGGGTTGCGCCCCCATCAGGCCCAGGTGGCGGGTCATTTTGGTCACGCCACTGGCGCCGGGAAGCAGGCCCAGCGTCACTTCGGGCAGGCCGAGCTGAATTTTCTTGTCGTCAATGGCGATGCGGTGATGGCCGATGAGGGCTACTTCCCAGCCGCCCCCCAGCGCCGTGCCGTTGATCAGGCTGACCACGGGCTTACCTAGCGTTTCAATCGTGCGCATGTTCTTCTTCAGGCGTTCGATCTCGGCGTAGATGGTGGGCGCGTCGGATGGCTTGATGCGCATCACGCCTTTGAGGTCCGCACCGGCAAAGAAGGTTGTCTTTGCCGAAGTGAGCAAGATGCCTTTGATGGCATCTTTGTCTTTGACGATTTGCTCGGTCAGCGCCGCCATGTCGTCCTGCCACTGCAGGCACATGGTGTTGACGGGGGAATTGGGCTCGTCAAAGGTGACTGTGGCGATGCCGTCGGCGAGGGAGTATTGGATGGTTTTCATAATGTCTCAATCAGTTGAGGACAGAGCAACGTTCACTTCGTGTAACTCTTGGCCTGTCCCGCAATGCTATTAAAAAAAGAGCGTTGTACGTAGTTTTGACGAGGGCTAGAGGCCAATTTCGTTCAAAGCCTCTCCACAATCGTGGCAATGCCCATGCCGCCGCCCACGCACAGCGTGGCCAGCCCGTAGCGCAGCTTGCGCCGGTGGAGTTCATCAATCAGCGTGCCCAAAATCATGGCGCCGGTGGCGCCCAGCGGGTGGCCCATGGCGATGGCGCCGCCGTTCACGTTGACCTTGTCATGCGGCACCTTCATCTCTTTCATGAAGCGCATCACCACGGCGGCAAAAGCCTCGTTCACTTCAAACAGGTCAATGTCGTTGATGCTCAGCCCCGCCTTGGCCAGCGCCTTGCGCGTGGCAGGCATGGGGCCGGTCAGCATGATGGTGGGGTCGGCGCCTGAGAGCGCCGTGGCCACAATGCGGGCGCGCGGTGTCAGGCCGTGCGCCTTGGCGGCGGCCTCACTCCCAACCAGCACAGCGGCGGCACCGTCCACAATTCCCGACGAATTGCCGGCGTGGTGCACGTGGTGGATGCGCTCCACCTGGGGGTAGCGGGTGAGTGCCACTTGATCGAACCCCATGCTGCCCATTTGCTCAAACGCAGGCTTGAGTCCGGCCAGGCCTTCGAGCGTGGTGTTGGGTTTGATGAATTCGTCCTTGGCCAAAATCACCTGTCCCATGGCATCTTTGACAGCCACCACCGAGCGGTCAAAGTAACCCGCAGCCTGGGCGGCGGTGGCACGCTTTTGCGATTCCAGCGCAAAGGCGTCTACGTCCGCGCGGGTGAAGCCTTCGATGGTGGCAATCAGGTCGGCGCCAATGCCTTGGGGCACAAAGGCGGTGGCGGAGTTGGTTTCGGGGTCCATGGCCCAGGCGCCTCCGTCCGAGCCGATGGGTACCCGGCTCATGCTCTCCACACCACCGGCCACCACCAAATCTTCCCAGCCGGAGCGCACTTTTTGCGCGGCCATGTTGACGGCCTCCAGCCCCGAGGCGCAAAAGCGGTTGATCTGCACGCCAGCCGCCTGAAAGTCCCAGCCGGCCTTCAGCGCCGCCACCTTGGGCAGCACCGCGCCTTGGTCACCCACGGGCGAGACAATGCCCATCACCACATCGTCCACCTTGGCCGTGTCGAACTGGTGGCGCTGCTGCAAGTCAGTCAGCAGACCGGCCAGCAGGTTGACGGGCTTGACCTCGTACAGGCTGCCGTCTTTCTTGCCTTTGCCGCGCGGGGTGCGGATGGCGTCAAATACAAATGCTTCGGTCATGTGGGGCTCCAAAGGGAATCGGGTCGAGTGGGTGGCAGGCAAACGCCAGGCCGTTGTAGTTTTAGAGTATATTACTTTTTACCAAGCGCTTGCTTTGTGAAAATAATGCCATTGCGGGACAGACCGCAGCAGCGCAGCTGCAAGCTCTGTCCTCAACTGATTAAAAGGAGCCACCATGATTGAACGAACCCTCTTCGACACCGACCACGAATCTTTCCGCGATAGCTTTCGCAAGTTCATAGACAAAGAAATCGCCCCCTTCCACGCCGACTGGGAAGAGCAGGGCTATGTGGACCGTGCCGTGTGGAACAAGGCCGGTGAGAACGGCTTTTTGTGCATGACCATGCCCGAGGAATACGGCGGCTCCGAGGCGGACAAGCTGTACTCGGTGATCCAGTTTGAGGAAGTGGCCCGTGCGGGCGTAAGCGGCATTGGCTTTAGCCTGCACAGCGAAATCGTGGCGCCCTACATCCTGCACTACGGCACGCCAGAGCAAAAGGCCAAGTACCTGCCCAAACTGGCCAGTGGCGAGATGATTGGCGCCATTGCCATGAGCGAACCGGCTGCGGGCTCTGACTTGCAGGGCATCAAATGCACGGCCATCGAGCAACCCGACGGCAGCTACTTGCTCAACGGCAGCAAGACCTTCATCACCAACGGTTGGCACGCCGACCTGGTGATCGTGGTGGCCAAAACCAACCCGGCGGCTGGCGGCAAAGGCACCAGTTTGATGCTGGTCGAGCGCGGCATGCCCGGTTTTTCGGTTGGCAAGCGCCTGAAAAAAGTGGGCATGAAAGCGCAAGACACGTCCGAGCTGTTCTTTGACAACGTCAAGCTGGGCCCCGAGCATTTGCTGGGCGGCAAGGCCCATGAGAACAAAGGCTTCATCTGCCTGATGGAGCAGTTGCCTTGGGAGCGCCTGCAAATCGCGATCAGCGCCGTGGCGTCCGCCCAAGCCGCCATAGACTGGACGGTGGATTACGTGAAAGAGCGCAAGGTCTTTGGCCAGCCGGTGGCGGCATTCCAGAACACCCGCTTCAAATTGGCCGAACTGCAAACCGAGGTGCAGGTGGCGCGTGTTTTTGTCGACAAGTGCTGCGAGCTGATCTGCCAGGACAAGCTCGACACCGCCACGGCCAGCATGGCCAAGTACTGGACCACCGACCTGCAGTGCAAGGTGATGGACGAATGTGTGCAGCTTTTTGGCGGCTATGGCTATATGTGGGAATACCCCATTGCCCGCGCCTACGCCGATGCGCGCGTGCAGCGCATCTACGGCGGCACCAACGAGATCATGAAAGAAGTGATCACCCGGTCCATGGGGTTGGGAGGAAAATAGGCCTCTAGCCCTCGTCGGATATACGTAACCAGCTATTGTTGTAATAGCATGTTGCGTTTAAAGTAGTTTGCGCCAAGTGCCAGCGTTGTACACGTCTTTGAACCCATGGCGTTTGAGCAGCATTTTTGCCATGCCGCTGCGGGTACCGCTGGCGCAGCACAGCACCACGGGGGTACTTTTGGACAGTTCGTTCAGGCGTGAGCCTAACTCCGGCAAGGGAATGTTGATCGTGCCAGGTGCCTGCCCGGAGGCAAATTCCTCGACCGAGCGGACATCAACCAAAACGGCACCCTTGCTTTTCAGCTCGGGCAGCAGGCGCACGACGCGACGGCTGCTCCACCATTTGTAGCCAAACCAGGCGGCGATGGCCAGCAACGGCCATTGTTCTTTAAGGGTGGTGAGAAGGTCCATAGCGATGTATTGGGGTGCTGGAATAAAATACCTATGGGGGTATTGTAATCAATGGCGCTATGACGATACGTATCGCTACTTCTGTACTAGCGATTAAGGATTTGACAGGCCAACACCAGCGCAATGAGAATGGGCACTCCCCCGCTCCATCAAGGTACCCATGACAAAAAAACGGCAAGCCAAAGCGATGCAGGAGAGGTTGCCACTTCCGCCATTGCCGCGTTGGCGTTGGCTGGCCTACGCCACTATTGCAGGCATTGTTTTTGCAATCATTTTGTGAAGATTGGTGGGGTGCTGCCGCGCCCGGTGATGAGTCTGGCCGCATGGCGTGACTCTGGTCAACTTGCCTATCTGGGGGCCAGCATCGTTTTTTCGGGTCTGATTGTGGCGTTGATCAAAATCTTTTTTGACCAAGTGCTGCTCGGCATTGTTCAGCGTAAATCAAAACGAGTGATCGCTGAAGAGCTTGGCGTACTGGTGGCGCAAGTGGCGGTGGGCGTTGCTGCCGACGGCTTGATCAGTGCGGCGGCCAGCGCGGGTTCAAGCAGTGATTCTCAGGCGGGTGGTATCAGCAGCGGAGGCGGGGGTGATTTTGGCGGCGGCGGGGCTTCAGGAAGATTTTGAGCTTGCTCTAATATCACCAGCGCCTTTTGCGAGAACGCAATCCACTGCGTTTCTTGGACGATGCCGGCCTCCAGCACCAGGTGCTGCAGTTGTTGTTTGCGCGATCCGTCATCCACGTTGGCAAAGTCGCGCGCTGCGATGGCCTGGTACACGGCCAGCTTTTGTTGGTGCAGCGCCAGGCGGCGGCGAATGTCGGTGGCCAGGGCCGTGGGGCCGACCACGGCCTCGGCGCGCAAGCGCACCATGAATTCATCGCGGAGCGGCTTGGGGTCTTGCTGCTCGGCAACCCAGCGTTGTAGCTCGGCACGCCCGGCGGGTAGCACGCGGTAGACGCGCTTGCGGCCACGCCCGCTCTCGGCCGGCAGGGGTTCGACCCAACCGGCTTCTTCCAGACGGCCTAGCTCGCGATAAATCTGCTGGTGGGTAGCGTGCCAGAAGAAGCCGATGGAACGGTCAAACCGCCCGGCCAAGTCGGAGCCGGAGGAGGGTTGTTCAACCAGGGCCGTGATAAGTGCGTGGGGCAGGGACATGGGCTAAGCGGGTAGTAAACCGCATTTTATGCAACCAGTTGCATAGTTGTCAGGTTTTTGCGTAGAATTGTGCAACCAGTTGCATAAAGGACAGTCCATGACCGCTTACCCCCATTTGCTCGCGCCACTCGACCTGGGCTTTACCACCCTGAAGAACCGGGTTCTGATGGGCTCCATGCACGTGGGGCTGGAAGAGGTGCCCAACGGATTCGAACGCATGGCCGCCTTCTACGCAGAGCGCGCCCGAGGCGGCGTGGGCCTGATCGTGACCGGTGGCATTGCCCCCAACGAGCGCGGTCGCCCCATGAAGGGCGGTGCCATGCTGACCACCGAAGCGGAGGCCGCGCACCACCGCGTGGTGACCGATGCGGTGCACCAGGCCGGCGGCAAGATCGCCATGCAGATCCTGCACTTTGGCCGCTACGCCTACCAAAAGGACCTGGTGGCACCCAGCGCGCTGCAGGCGCCCATCAACCCGTTCACACCGCACGCCCTGACTACCGAAGAAGTAGAGCAGACGATTGACGACTTTGCCTGCTGCGCCGGTCTGGCCCAAGTAGCCGGTTACGACGGCGTGGAGATCATGGGTTCTGAGGGCTACTTGATCAACGAATTTATTGCCGCACGCACCAATCAGCGCGATGACGCCTGGGGTGGCGCTTATGCCAACCGCATCCGCTTCCCGGTGGAGATCGTGCGCCGGGTGCGCGAGCGCGTGGGAGCCAATTTCATCATCATCTTCCGACTGTCCATGCTGGACCTGGTGGAGGGCGGCTCCACGGCAGACGAGGTGATTGAACTGGCCCAGGCCATCGAGGCGGCTGGCGCCACCATCCTCAACACCGGCATTGGCTGGCACGAGGCGCGCATCCCCACCATTGCCACCAAGGTTCCGCGCGCGGCCTACGCCTGGGTCACCCAGCGCCTGATGGGCAAGGTGAAGATTCCGCTGGTGGCCACCAACCGCATCAACACGCCCGAAGTGGCCGAGCAACTGCTGGCCGATGGTTTTTGCAACATGGTGTCCATGGCGCGCCCCTTTTTGGCCGACTCCGAGTTTGTACGCAAGGCTGCCGAAGGCAGGGCAGACGAAATCAACACCTGCATAGCCTGCAACCAGGCCTGTCTGGATCACACCTTTGGCGGCAAGATCACATCTTGCTTGGTCAACCCGCGTGCCTGCCACGAGACCGAGCTGGTGATTGCCCCCGCTGCGGCCCCGAAGCGCATCGCCGTGGTGGGCGCCGGTCCTGCGGGCTTGAGCTTTGCCGTGACCGCTGCCCAGCGCGGCCACACGGTGGAGTTGTTTGACTCTGCCACAGAGATCGGCGGCCAGTTCAACATCGCCAAGAAGGTGCCGGGCAAGGAAGAGTTTTACGAGACGCTGCGCTACTTTGACCGCCAACTGGCGCTCAAGGGCGTCAAGCTCTCGCTCAACACCCGCGTGAGCGCCGCAACTGGCGCAGGGCGGTTATCGACGAGATCGTGCTGGCCACCGGCGTGACACCGCGCACACCCGCCATCGACGGCGTGGACCACCCCAAGGCGCTGAGCTACCTGGATGTGCTGCGCGACGGCAAGGCCGTGGGCAAGACCGTGGCCGTGATCGGTGCTGGTGGCATTGGCTTTGACGTGTCGGAATTTTTAACCCACAGCGGTACCAGCGCCAGCGTGGATGCGCCCAAGTTTTATGCCGAATGGGGCATTGACACAGGTTACGCACAGGCCGGCGGCATCACGAAGGCGCATGTGGAAGCGCCCGCACGCCAGGTGCACTTGCTGCAGCGCAAGGCCAGCAAGGTGGGCGACCAGCTGGGCAAGACCACCGGCTGGATTCACCGCACGGGGCTCAAGGCCAAACGCGTGTCCATGACGCCCGGCGTGACCTATCACCGCATCGACGATGCCGGCCTGCACCTGAGCGTGGACGGCCAGGAGCGCGTGCTGCCAGTGGACAACGTGGTGCTGTGCGCCGGCCAGGAACCCGAGCGCGAACTGTTGGCCGCTTTGCAGGCCGCCGGTTGCTCCGTGCACCTGATTGGCGGCGCCGATGTGGCCGCCGAACTGGATGCCAAGCGTGCTATTGACCAGGGCACCCGCCTGGCCGCCACCATTTGATAGGAGACATTCATGCAAGCAGCCCCCCAACACCTCAAACCCGCCGTTGCGGCCTCCATCGCCATCTGGCATGACATGGTCGCCAAACGCGACCTGTCCGCACTGCCTGGCATCGTGCACCCGGACGCGGTGTTTCGCTCCCCCATGGCCATCCACCCCTACCAGCCGGCCGCTGCACTCATTCTGGCGTTGAACACCGTGATTCAAGTATTTAAAGACTTTACCTACCACCGCCAGTTGGCGTCTGATGACGGCCTGAACGTGGTGCTGGAATTCAGCGCCCGCGTGGGCGACAAGCAGCTCAAGGGCATCGACTTGGTGCGCTTTGACGAAGCCGGCAAGATTGTCGATTTCGAGGTCATGGTGCGCCCCTTAAGCGGCCTGCAGGCGCTGGGCGCGGAGATGGGTGCACGGTTGGCACAGAAGATGCCGGCGTTTAAGGTGAAAGGGTGAGGGATGGCCTGGCAACTGAATAATCGCTATGCTGCGGCTTTCGTCCTCCGACTTGGCGAGCTGAATTCAAACAACCGATCAATTCCAATAGGGAATAGTTTGGTGTCATAGGTGACTGCGTCACCTTCGGTCCAGTCCAGAGCGAGGGTATGCCTACGATCCGCAAAAATGGATGGATCAAGAATTAGGAGTCACCACCGTGGATAGAAGAGATCTATGCAGAGCCGCCTTGGTATTGCCGCTGGCCAGCGCGCTGCCCGTTTCTGCTGGGGCGGCCAGTGGCCTCACTCGTGTGCGACCTGGCGACGCCGCATGGCCCAGCGTGGCGCTTTGGCAAAAGCTAGGGGAAACGCTCAAGGGTCGTTTGATAAAACTTGAGACGCTATTTGCGCCTTGCCAGCGCAGTGCGGTCAGTGCCGCTTGCCTTGAGCTGGGCAAGTATTTGAGCAACCCTTTCTTTTTGGGTGATCAAGCGTCGGCAACCCAGGTTTCAGGCTGGTTCAACGCCTGGAAGAACGAACCCAGTGCTTACGCAATTCAAGCCAACACACATGATGATGTAGCCGCTGGTGTGCGTTTCGCGCGTGAGCACAAGCTGCGTCTGGTGGTCAAAGGCACGGGTCACAGCTACCAAGGTACTTCAAGCTCGCAAGACTCTTTGCTGATTTGGACGCGATCCATGAATCGGGTCGAAATCATCGACAAATTTGTGCCGCAAGGTTGCGCAGGGACGGTGTCTGCCGTGCCTGCAGTCAGCGCCGGTGCAGGCGCCGTGTGGAGCGATCTCTACCATGCAGTGACCACCAAGGCTGGACGCTATGTCCAAGGCGGTGGTTGCACCGATGTGGGGGTTGCCGGGCTGGTGCAAAGCGGTGGTTTTGGTAGTTTTTCAAAAGGCTTTGGGCTGACCGCGGCGGGATTGCTGGAAGCCGAAGTGGTTTGTTTTGATGGGCAATTGCGCGTGGCCAATGCCTGTACCAACCCTGAACTTTTCTGGGCACTCAAAGGCGGCGGCGGTGGCAGCTGGGGTGTAGTCACCAAAGTGGTTTTGCGCACCCATGACTTACCCAAGTATTTTGGCTATGTGGGTGGCAAGATTCGGGCTAAGTCTGATTCAGCTTTCGCCACCTTGGTGACCCGTGTGATGGACTTTTATGCGGATCAACTCTTTAACCCGCACTGGGGCGAGCAAATCAGTTTGGGCACGGATCGCAGCTTGAAACTGAGTCTGTGTAGCCAGGGCCTTAGCAACGAACAAGTCATGGCCGTTTGGAAGCCGTTTTTCGAGTTTGTGCGCGCGGTGCCGGAGCACTATGAAGAGGTTGAAAAACTCCGCGCCGGTGCGTGGGACGCTCAACCTTGGTGGGATATCGCCTGGAACCCCTCACTTCGGCCGGATCAACGTGCAGGCGCGCCTGCGTACCATGCCTGGTGGGAGGGTGATCAAGATCAAGTAGGCATGACGATCTATGGCTACGACTCCCTGTGGCTACCTTCGCGCTTACTGGCCAAAGACCAGCGCAAGACCCTGGTCGATACATTGATTGCTGCCAGCGACAAGCATTCCGTTGGTTTGCACTTCAACAAAGGTTTGGCTGGTGCGACCAAAGAAGTGATTGAGCAAGCGCGCCAATGTGCCACCAACCCGGCCGTGCTGGACGCATTTGCGCTGGTCATCATCGCCTCGGGCGGAAAGCCGTCGTACGCTGGGCTGGAACGTTCGGTCTTAAGCAAAGCACGGAGTT
Organism: Candidatus Aalborgicola defluviihabitans; assembly: GCF_016705985.1. Classification (NCBI taxonomy): domain Bacteria; kingdom Pseudomonadati; phylum Pseudomonadota; class Betaproteobacteria; order Burkholderiales; family Comamonadaceae; genus Allorhodoferax (SeqCode); species Candidatus Aalborgicola defluviihabitans. Next base: position 295,042 of record NZ_JADJKN010000005.1, on the reverse strand, counting down.
TCATAGAGGCAGAGGTTGAGACTCGACGTATTGACCGGGCTATGGCGCTGCTGAGACAGCTAGCACCGAATGGCGGATCCTATGTGTCTGAGAGCAATTACTTCAACGACAATTGGCAGCGGGAATTTTGGGGTGCCAACTATGCGCGCTTGCAATCTGTAAAGCAGCTAGTTGATCCAGAAGGTTTGTTTTTTGTGCGCCATGGCGTTGGCAGTGAGGCCTGGAGCGAAGATGGCTTTACGCCGCAAAAGGCTTAAGCGTGACATTGCCCGAATGAAAGTTCACCTGCCTACAGAGCCGCTCCCTGCCAGGCCCTACAACTATCGCGTGCTCGCGTTCTTGCTATTGCCCTTGCGCGGCAAGTGGATGGTGAAGATCGTTCCGACCTCTATGTTGGACGTGATCCCGATTCGCCCACCATGCGCCAGAATGATCTCACGGGCGATGTAAAGGCCTAGTCCCAGGTTAATCTTGTCGCTTAGCTTGCGCTCGCTCGCCGGGCGCAGGGCAAAGCGCTTGGCTGGGTCGAAAATTGTTCTCAGTTGGGCCGACGAAATCACCTCGCCCGCATTTTGGATCGTCCAGCTGATTTCATCATTGGAGTTCTCACCAACCTTGACGACGACGGGCTCCTCAGGAGAGCCGTGATCAATCGCGTTAGAGATCAAATTGCCAAACGCCTGGCTGATGCGCGAGCTGTCCCAAATCACCTCCATGTTGCCCGCTATTTCCAGTCGGATGAGCCGACCAGGATGAAATAAGCGCATCTCTTCAACAATGGTGGTGCATACCGGTGAAAAATCCATTGGGTATGTAGTGACCGGTATGCCGTCCCCAAGATGGCTTGTTGAAAAGTCGAGCAGGTCAGAGACAATTTCAGCAACGCGATTGCTGCTACTGACTATGAGTGCAGCCGTCTTGACTGCATTTGGAGTCAGACCCGGGTTACTCGCCAGCATTTGCGCTCCCATGCTGATGGCCCCGAGTGGGGATCGCACGTCATGGCCCAGAATGGCCATGAACAGGTTTTGGGAGTCACGCTGCATTTCCGAATAGCGCGAGACGGCTTCTGCTAGCGACTGGTCGATCGCTTCATTGAACCTGACCATGTCTTTGATCTCGCCAGCGGTGATGTTAATGATGTCGTCTTGCCAAAGTCTCAGTACGCTCGCGCGCAAGGCCCGGTATTCCGCCGTGAGCTGTTCGATGGTGAAGCCAGACGAAATGCGCTCGGCGCCATGGGTCTCTGCAGGGGTATCTCCGGCTACCGGAGGTGCAAGGCCCTGCGATTTGTCGATGCCCTCCTGCCGTGCCTGATAGGTATCGAGGTCGGTGGCCACGACCTTTAGCATGGCTTCTGCATGGTCACGCAGTTCCTTTGTTGTCATCAGATGAATGGTCGCGTGGATGGTCCGAGCGAAGTCTTCCCAATCTTGCAGGATGGCTTCCATATTGGCCAATATGAATTTGGACAGGCGCATGGGACTTCTTTCGATGTGGCGATTCAGACGGGCGATTCAGACGCCAAATGGCGAAAGAAATGCAAAGCAACTGCGTGCAGGATACACGCGAGCGGCAAATTGACGCAGAGCATGTCTTCTATAGCTGGCAGATGGTAACGTTGCGCCAGGCCCGTGCGCTTGGCATACACCAAATCGGTGATGGCATTGCAGCTATTTCCTATGCACTCGCCAGATGATGTTGCCCACATCATCGGCCACCAGCAGCGCACCGGTCTTATCCAGCGCCACCCCTACCGGCCGGCCATAGGCTGTTGCTTCTGCACTCAGGAAACCTGTCAGCACATCCACGGGCGGTCCGGATGGTTTGCCGTCCGCTAAGGGTACATAAATCACCTTGTAGCCACTGTGCGGCCTGCGGTTCCAGGAGCCATGCTGGCCGATGAACATGCCATTCGAAAACTGTTGGGGCAATGTAGTACCGACAGACGAAGCCAGCCCCAAAGACGCAGTATGAGAACCCAGCGCGTAATCGGGCGGCAGAGCCTTGGCCACCATTTCGGGGTTGGGCGGCTTAACCCGCACATCCACATGCTGGCCGAAATAGCTGTAAGGCCAGCCATAAAAAGCGCCACGCCGCACGGAGGTCATGTAGTCCGGCACCAAGTCGCTGCCCAATTCGTCACGCTCGTTTACCGCTGTCCACAAAGCGCCAGTGTGTGGCTCCCAAGCCATGCCATTGGGGTTGCGCAAACCAGAGGCAAACACCCGGTGGGCGCCCGTGGCAATGTCATATTCCCAAATTGCGGCCCGGCCTTCTTCTACCGCCATACCGCGTTCCGCGACATTGCTGTTGGAGCCTACTGTCACGTACAGCGTCTTGCCATCCGGGCTGGCGATCAGGCTTTTGGTCCAGTGGTGGTTGATGGGGCCGGCTGGCAGGTCCAACACCTTGGTGCCAGGGTCCGTCATGTGGGTGTCACCTGTGGCATAGGGGAAACGCATCAGCGCATCGGTATTGGCAACATACAGGTAGCCGCCCACCAAGGCCATGCCAAAGGGTGAATTCAAGCCGGTTAATAGGGGTGCACTCCAGTCGGCTACTCCGTCACCATTGGTGTCGCGCAACAGGGTGATGCGGTTGGCACTGACGGTTACCGCACCCGCACGGCGCATGATGTGGGTGGCAATCCAGCCCTTGATGCCTTCGCCGTCTTGCGGTCGCTCGGGTGCATTCGACTCTGCCACCAGCACATCCCCATTGGGTAGCAGCTGTAGCCACCGGGGATGATCCAGCCCCTTGGCAAAGGCCTGTACCTGGGTGCCTGGGGCAGCAATAGGCACCATGCCTATCGGCCAACCAGACGCAGGCGCAATGTTGATGGTCGGAATAAGACTGGGCCGTGGTGCTTCCAACGTAGGCTGCGGGCCTGTGCCCGCCAGGATCGGCACTTTGGCCATATCGCCACAGCCTGACAGCATTGCCAGGCTGATGAGTACCACACCCAATTTGACCTCAGGTGGCACGTGACTGGTCCTTGGGCATGTGTTGCAGCAGATCGGCCAGTTCGTCGGCATGCTCTTCTTCCACAGCCAAAATACCTTCCAGCAAACGGCGCGTGGTGGGGTCTTTCTCGCCCAGGTAGGCTATGAATTCGCGGTAACTCTCAATTGCGATTCGCTCGGCCACCAGGTTTTCAAGAATGAAATCTTGCAAACTGCTGCCTTCAATGTATTCGGCATGGCTGCGTGCTTCCAGCGTGCGGGGCGCAAAGTCGGGCTCACCACCCAACTGCACAATACGCGCCGCCAGCAAGTCGGCGTGGCCCAGTTCCTCATTGGAATGCGCCAAAAACTCAGCGGCAACGCCAGGCGCATGAATGCCCTTGGCCGTAAAGTAATGGCGTCGGTAGCGCAGCACGCACACAATTTCGGTGGCCAGAGATTCGTTCAACATTTTCAGCACTTGTTTGCGGTCACCTTTGTAATCCGCGGTAACGGCACCGTCATTCACATGCTTGCGCGCGCGGCTGCGCATTTCGGCTACAGAGACGGGGGTATGGTCGTTTTTCATAATGGAATTTTTTCAGTAACTCAGGGGAGCTCAGTGTGCGGCGACCGTTCGCCAACGTCTGTGCGTTGAAGCACGCACTGCCGCGTCAGTCGCGGGTTGCATCCACTGCGTCATACTCCCAGCAGATGCCCCACGGCGGGGTGCTCCAACAAGGATTAGTCGTGCAATCAGCGAGTGACCAGTGGTTCGACGAGGCGTACTACCAGCGCTACTACTTCGACAAGAAGACCAGCGTGGTCGACACCCAGCATGTAGAACGGCTGGGCACTTTTGTGTGCAGCTACCTCAAGTACCTGCGCGTGCCCGTCAAACGGGTTCTGGATGTGGGCTGTGGCATTGGCTTGTGGCAGGGTGTGCTGGCCCAACATTTTCCTGACGCCAGCTACCAGGGCGTGGAGTTCAGCGAATACCTGTGTGCGCGTTACGGCTGGTTGCGCGGCTCGGTGGTCGACTTCCACAGTGATCAGCCGTTTGACCTGGTGATCTGCCAGGGGGTGTTGCCCTACCTGAGCCCGGCAGACCTGCAACTGGCGCTGCACAACCTGGGCACGCTGTGCCGGGGGGCGCTGTATGTAGAAGCGGTGTCGCGCGAAGACTACGAACGCGAGACCATCGACGAAGAACTGACCGACCCCCGCTTGTTCCGCCACCGGGCACAACTGTACCGGCGCGGTCTGACGCAAGGGTTTGTGGAGGTGGGCGGCGGCATGTGGCTCAGCCGCAAGGCCGAAGTGCCGCTGTTTGAACTGGAGTGTGCGGGTGGCCGCTAGACCACCCGCCCCAGACGCGTTTACCGTTTGGTCTGTAGCAGCCAGCCCAGCACTACACCAGTTGCCAAAGCGATACCCACTGTCGTGAGTGGCCGCTCCTGCACAAAGCCCTGGCAGCTTTTGGTCATCCGGGACTGGGCGTGCATCAACTGCTCACCCTTTTCGCTCACCATTCGCGAAGCCCTGTTGGCAGCCAGTGAAAGCGAGTGTGCTGCGTCATGTGCGCTATCGGTAGCGTTGTCCACCGCGTGCGAGACGGCCTTTGAGATGTCATTCATTTCACCCATGGGGAATCCTTTTTGTGTGTAGTTAATGTGAAGTGCAAAGGTGAATTAGCGTTGACCGTACTTCATCTTGGCATCTTTGATGCAGGCGTCTTTCGGATCGCCGCTCAATGCATCGCACTTCTCCTTGGCAACAGCGTAGGCGGCGTTGTTCTTGTCGGTTGCAGCATCCTTGCGTGCATCAACAACTTTATCGCTGGCAGTGCCAATGGCTTCTGAAGTCTTCTCGGCGACCTTGGCATCTGCCTTGGCAGTAACGTAGACGCTCTTGGCTTCCTTGCGGCAAACGTCTTTGACATTGCCGGCGGCGTCATCGCATTTCTCTTTTGCTACCGCATAGTCCGCGTCGGCGCGCGCCATGCGCATCGCATAGCGGTGTTTAACCGACGGTTGGTACTCTTCCAGCAGCTCGGCCTTTGCAACGTTTTCGCTTCCTTTGGCCTGTTCGTTGCAGATGTCTTTGGCATTACCGCTCAGCGCTTTGCATGTGGTCTTTTCTTGCTTGTACTTGGCAACGATGTCGGCCTTGCTGGTTTTGTATTGCGCCGGTGTTACGGTGGCAGCCATGGATGCAGTTGTGATCAGGAGCAAAGCAGCAAAGACTGCAGTGATATGGGTTGTTTTCATTGGGCGTTCTTTCTATAGTTGGGTGCTGAATAGGTTGCGCCGCGTGGTAGTGCGACGTCCCTGTACGCAGATTAGGGCAGCGCCGTGCCTGCGTCTGTATGCCAACGAACATTGAGTTCGCTATTGTTTTTGTAGCGTATTTCCTGTTTTCTACGAGGGCTGGCATGTGATATGTTCGGTTTCGAACAGACGATGCCTGTTTGCGTTGCCTACAGTGTGTTGGTACGCACAACGCAGGTCACGCCGTGATTCCAGCGCGGGCCAAGGTGGTCCTGCGGCATTCAGGGGGTGCACCGTTGAAAACCAGTATTCACAGCCTGCGCATATCACTGATGCGTGCGTTTGGACGAATGGATGAGGCAACTCCCTTTACGCCCAACGCGATCACTGAGCCGCCGCTGCGCGCCAGGTTGCTCAGTGCCGAACAGATGGAACGCCAGGGCAGGACGCTGGCTGACTCGCACACTCTGTTCCCAGGCCGCGCCAAGGACCACCTCTTGGAGCGTCTGGCCGATAACGAGACCGTATTAAACCGGGCCTACGGGCTGCTCGTGGAAGCAGTTCAGTTGAGCCGGCGCGTCACGCCGGCCGGTGAGTGGCTGCTGGATAACTTCTACCTCATCGAAGAGCAAATTTTGATGGCCCGGGCGCACTTTCCCAGAGGCTACAGCCGCGAGCTGCCCGTGCTGGCCAACGGTGCCTCCAAGGGATTGCCGCGCGTATATGACATTGCGCTGGCCGTCATCGCCCACGGTGATGGTCGGGTGGATGCCGAAAGCCTCTATCGTTTTGTCGCGGCGTACCAGAAAGTATCGGTGTTGAAGCTGGGTGAACTCTGGGCGATCCCGATCATGCTGCGCCTGGCACTGATCGAGAACATGCGTCGCATCAGCGTAAGGGTGGCAGACAGTCTTTTGGACCGCAACCGGGCCAGCATGTGGGCGGATGTAATGGTTGGGGTGGCCGAGCACGATCCCAAGAATTTGATTCTGGTGATATCGGATATGGCGCGATCCAATCCTCCGCTGGTCAACTCCTTCGTAGCTGAATTGGCCAGGCGCCTGCAGGGCCACAGTTCTGCGCTGGCCTTGCCCCTGACTTGGGTCGAGCAACAACTCTCCGAATCAGGACTGACCATTGAACAAATGGTGCACTCCGAAACGCAAAGCCAGGCGGTCAACCAGGTCAGCACCAGCAACACCATTGGCAGTCTGCGCTTTCTGGGGGCCACGGACTGGCGCATGTTTGTGGAGGCTATGAGTGGGGTCGAACACAAGCTGTGCGAAGACCCGCAGGGTGTCTATGCACGCATGGATTTCGCCACCCGCGACCGCTACCGCCATGTGATCGAAAAGCTGGCCCGGCGCAGCCACCTGTGTGAGGGCGATCTGGCGCGAAAAGCCATCCAGCTGGCACACGAAGCTCTGGACCAAGCAGGAGTCACCGCGGATGATTGCCGCACGCACGTCGGCTACTACCTGATCGACCGGGGCTTGGCGCAGCTGGAACGCGCCGCGCAAGTAAAGCCAGCGCCCCTGGATGCGCTGCGCCGGTTGTACCGGTGGATTCCGCTGCCACTGTATCTGGGCTCCGCGACCTTGCTAAGCGTCGGCGCAACCTGGCAATTGGTAGCATCCGCGGCCAGTCGGGGTGCCTCGGTGTGGTTGCTGGTTGTGATTGGATTGCTGGCAATGCTGGGCATGAGCCAACTGGCCATCGCCCTGGTGAACTGGTGCGTCACGCTGATGGCCACCCCGCATGCGCTGGCGCGCATGGACTATTCCAAAGGGATTGCCCCCGAGGCGCGTACGCTGGTGGTTGTTCCGACGATGTTCATGCGCCTGGAGCAGGTTGATGAACTGGTAGAGGCACTGGAAGTGCGTTTCCTGGCCAATCAGGATATCCATCTGCATTTTGGGTTGCTGACGGATTTTCGTGACAGTCCGCGGGAAACTGCACCCGAAGATGGTCCATTGCTGGACCGGGCGGTCAAGGCCATCGAAGCCCTCAATGCAAAATATAACAGCGCTGGCAGCGAACGATTCTTTCTGTTTCACCGCCCGCGTCGCTGGAATCCTGTTGAAGGCATCTGGATGGGGTATGAGCGCAAGCGGGGCAAATTGGGAGATCTCAATGGCTTGTTGCGCGGGGGATCGCGGGATGCCTTCTCGCACATCGTCGGCAACACAAGTGTCTTGCAGTCGGTGCGGTACGTCATCACACTGGACACCGATACCCAGTTGCAACGGGATTCGGCGCGCTCCTTTGCCGCCACCATGGCGCATCCCCTGAATCGTCCCCGTTACGACGAGGCCCGGGAACGTGTCACCGAAGGCTATGGCATCCTGCAACCCCGCATGGCAGTGAGTCTGACCAGCACCAACAGTTCCCGATATGCCAGTCTGTGCGGCAACGATGCGGGTATCGACCCCTACACCCGCGCGGTGTCAGATGTCTACCAGGATCTGTTTCAAGAAGGTTCCTTCATCGGCAAAGGCATCTATGACGTCGATGCGTTCGAGCATGCACTCAAGTACCGGCTCCCGGAGAATCGCATACTGAGTCACGACTTGCTGGAAGGCTGCTACGCCCGCGCCGGACTGATCAGCGACGTCCAGTTGTATGACGACTACCCATCCAACTATTTCGCAGATGTCAGCCGGCGCCACCGCTGGATCCGGGGCGACTGGCAGATTGCCTCCTGGCTGTGGCCACGCGTACCCGGACCGGGAGCGACGCGGTTGCGCAATCCGCTGTCGGGCCTTTCGCAATGGAAAATTCTGGATAACCTGCGGCGCAGTCTGGTGCCGGCGGCACTGGTATCGCTTCTGCTCATTGGCTGGTTGCAGCCTGTCCCCACGCTTTTGTGGACACTCGCGGTGCTCGGGGTCTTGTACATTGCGCCGCTGGCTGCCGTCGGACTGGGCCTGGTGCGCAAGCCCAAGAATGTCTCGGTGCGCCAGCACCTGACCACCTCACTGCGATCTGCAGCACGCCAGGTGGCGCAGGCTACGTTTGTCCTGGCCTGTCTGCCGCATGAGGCGTATTCCAGTCTGGATGCCATATTGCGCACAACCGTGCGCATCGCCTTGACACGTAAGCGTGTTCTGGAGTGGATGCCTTCGGGCAGCGCACCGCCGGTTGGTGGGGCAGGGGCCCTGCGCAGCAGCTACGCGCGCATGTGGATGGCACCGGTTCTATCGGTGGCAATCGGCGTGATCCTTTGGACCACCCATTCCGCCGTATTGCTGGTAGCTGCGCCGGTGCTGGCCCTGTGGCTGGTTGCGCCCGCTTTGGCCTGGTGGGTCAGTTGCCCGCTGCCTGAGCGTACCGTGCGCCTGCAGCCCGCTCAGACCGTGTTTCTGCATAAACTGGCGCGTAGAACCTGGCGCTTTTTTGAGACCTTCGTGACCGCCCATGACCACTGGTTGCCGCCTGATAATTACCAGGAGCAGCCAGTTGCCGTGCTGGCACGCCGTACGTCGCCGACCAATATGGGGCTGGCATTATTGGCCAACCTGGCCGCCTACGATTTTGGCTACATTCCGCCGGGTGTGCTGCTGACACGCACCAGCCTGGCATTGGCCAGCATGGAAGAGCTCGATCGGCACGAAGGGCACTTCTACAACTGGTACAGCACGCAGACGCTGATGCCATTGCCTCCGTTGTACGTCTCGGCCGTGGACAGTGGCAACCTGTCGGGGCACTTGTTGACCCTGCGCGTTGGTCTGTTGGGTCTGGTAGACCAAAAAATCCTGTGTACCAGAGCATTTGAAGGGCTGGGCGATGCCATGGGGAACCTGGCTGACGCCGCCACATCCATGGCCACACCGGAAGCCACGCATTCCCTGTTCCGTTTGCAGCGCGATATCGAATCGGCTTGCGATGTTCACTCCACCAAAGTGGTGGTGGTGCGGCGCTGGCTGATGGGGATTGCTGCCTTGTGTTTGTCCCTGGACCATCCGGTGGATAACGCATCGAAAGATGCCGCCCCTGGTGAGTTGGCAGAGTGGACGCACGCCTTGCTGCGCCAATGCCAGTCCACCCTGGAAGACCTGGAGTTCCTTCTGCCCTGGCTTGCCCTCGCGGAACTTCCCCAGTGGCTGCAACACATCCCTGGGCTGGGCGCTGTGCCTGCATTGCGCGATCTGGTCGCCCTGGACGCTGCGCTGGAACACGCTGTGGAGCAGCATTTTGCGCGCAACGGTGCTGAGCCACCCACGCCGCAGGAGACCCATCTTTTGGCTGAACTGCGTCCACTGGTTTTGCTGGCAACGGTGCGGGCGCGGGAACGGGTGGCGCTAATTCAGCAACTGTCGCAGCAGGCGGCTGTCATGGCCGATGCGGACTATGGTTTTCTCTACGACAAGGCGCGCCATCTGATCGCCGTTGGTTACAACGTGGATGAACAGCGCCGCGATACCGGCTATTACGACCTGTTGGCTTCTGAGGCGCGTCTGTGCAGCTTTGTGGCCATTGCGCAAGGCGAGGTTCCGCAGGAAAACTGGTTTGCCCTGGGGCGACTGCTGACTGGCAACGACGGCCGTCCGTTGCTGCTTTCCTGGAGCGGCTCGATGTTTGAGTACCTGATGCCCATGCTGGTCATGCCGACCTACGCCAACACCTTGCTGGACCAGACTTGCCGTACGGTGGTGGAACGTCAAATTGCCTATGGTGGACAGTGCGACTTGCCGTGGGGCATGTCTGAATCGGGATACAACACGGTCGATGCGGCTTTGAATTACCAGTACCGCGCGTTCGGCGTACCCGGTCTGGGACTCAAGCGCGGACTCACCGACGACTTGGTGGTTGCGCCCTATGCCTCGGCGTTGGCCTTGATGGTGATGCCGGATGCCGCTTGCCAAAACCTGGAGCGCCTGGTGGGCCTGGGGCTACAAGGTGCCTATGGCATGTTTGAAGCCATCGACTTTACGCCGGCACGCGTGCCCCGTGGGCAAACCAGTGCGGTGGTGCGCTCCTTCATGGCACACCACCAGGGCATGAGCCTTCTCTCCCTGGCCTATGTCCTGCTGGACCAACCGATGCAAAAGCGGTTTGTCTCCGATCCCTTGTTCCAGGCTACGGTGTTGCTGCTGCAGGAGCGCATTCCCAATGCGGCGGTTTTGCATGTCAGTATTCCCGACCTCAGCGATACGCGCGCAAGAGGTGTTGGCCCGGAAATGCCCATGCGCCTGCTGCGCAATACGGATACCGTCATACCCGAAGTACAACTGCTCTCCAATGGTCGCTACCACGTCATGGTCAGCCAGGCCGGTGGTGGCTACAGTCGCTGGAAGGATCTGGCCGTTACCCGCTGGCAGGAAGACGCCACACGTGACAACTGGGGCGCATTTTTCTATTTGCGCGATGTGGCTAGCGGTGAACTCTGGTCCAATGCCCACCAGCCAACCCTGCACAAAGCGGACAGCTACGAGGCCATTTTTTCAGAGGGCAGGGCGGAATTTCGCCGCCGTGATCACGACTACGATACGCATACCGAGATCGTCGTATCACCGGAAGATGACATCGAGTTACGCCGCTTGCGGATCACCAACCGGGCGCGCACACGCCGCACCATTGAAGTGACCAGCTATGCGGAAGTGGTGCTGGCCCCTGCCGCGGCCGATGCGCTGCACCCCGCGTTCAGCAACCTGTTTGTCCAGACGGAAATACTGCGGGATCGGCAGGCCATTTTGTGCAACCGACGCGCGCGTTCGCAGGGCGAGCATGTGCCATGGATGTTCCACCTGATGGCGGTTCACGGTGGCGACACCGGTGTTGCATCCTATGAAACCGACCGCATGCGGTTTGTTGGGCGCGGTCGCTCAACCGATTCACCGCAGGCCATGAACGAGTCCGGAATTTTGTCCGGCACGCAAGGCTCGGTGCTGGACCCGATCGTGGCGATTCGCCACCACATTACGCTCGATCCGCAACAAACAGTTACTGTCGACGTGGTCAGCGGTATTGGTGAAACCCGCGACGCAGCCTTGGCACTCATAGGCAAATACCGCGACCGGCATCTGGCCGACCGTGTGTTTGATTTGTCGTGGACCCACAGCTGGGTCAACCTGCAGCAGATCAACGCGACCGAGTCCGATGCCCAGCTATTTGGTCGTCTGGCCAGCTCGGTCATCTACACCAATCCAACACACCGCGCCGAGACCAGCGTGCTGGCACGCAACGCCCGGGGTCAGTCTGGCCTGTGGGGTTATGGCGTATCGGGCGATTTGCCCATCGTGCTTCTGCAGATCGGCAGCCAGGACAATATTGAACTGGTGCGCCAACTGGTGCAGGCCCATGCGTATTGGCGTCTCAAAGGCCTGGCAGTTGATCTGGTGATCTGGAACGAAGACCACGCCGGATACCGTCAGCTCTTGCAGGAACAGATCATGGGGTTGATTGCCGCGGGTGTTGAGGCCAATTACACCGACCGGCCCGGCGGCATATTTGTGCGGGCCGCCGAGCAAATGTCCCAGGAAGACCGTACGCTGTTCCAGACTGTCGCCCGGGTGATCATTGCAGACACCCGTGGCACGCTGGCAGAGCAGGTCAATCGCCGCTCGGCCAAGGAGAAGCGCGAAGCAGCGCTACTTGACCAGGCAGTGCCTGCTTTGCGGCCATCCGAAGCCTCACGCATTCCCCTCTCGACACCGCATGACCTGCTGTTCTTCAACGGTCTGGGCGGATTCTCTGCGGATGGTCGGGAGTACATCATCACCCTTGCAAACGGGCAATCGACTCCCGCTCCGTGGGTCAATGTGATTGCCAACGCGCGATTCGGTACCGTAATTTCCGAGAGTGGTTCGGCCTACACGTGGAGTGAAAACGCCCATGAGTTCCGCTACACCCCCTGGGGCGATGACCCGGTTAGCGACCACAGCGGTGAGGCGATCTACCTGCGCGATGAAGAGACGGGCACGTTTTGGTCGCCCACAGCATGGCCCTGCGGTAGCGCAACACCCTACGTCACCCGCCACGGATTTGGTTACAGCGTGTTTGAGCATGTTGAGGATGGCATCCATTCCGAGCTGACCGTTTTTGTGGATCTGGAAGCCTCCATCAAGTTCTCGGTTTTGAAAATCCGCAACGATGGTGGTCGTGCCAGGAAGTTGTCAGCCACGGGCTACGTGGAGTGGGTGCTGGGGGACTTGCGTGCCAAGTCTGCCATGCATGTCACCACCGAAGTGGACCCCACCAGCGGCGCCATTCTGGCGCGCAACCACTACAACCCCGAGTTTGGCGACCGGATTGCCTACTTTGATGTGGATGGTGCAACCCGTACGCCCCATGTGACCATTACCGGGGACCGTCGCGAGTTTCTGGGGCGCAACGGCAGCCTGCGAAACCCCGCTGCCATGGGTCGAACACAGCTATCCAACCGCGTCGGTGCGGGCCTGGACGCCTGCGCGGCACTGCAAGTTCCGTTTGAACTGGCACCCGGGGACACTCACACAGTCAGTTTTCGGCTCGGCGCATCCGGACGGCGCGGGAACGAGGCCAATGCAATGGCGCAATACCTTCACGAGCCCGATGCGTTGCAAAGCGCTCTGCACGCTGTGCAGGCCTACTGGTCCCACATATTGGGTGCCGTCCAGGTCGAGACCCCCGACCCGAGTCTGGATGTGCTGACAAACGGCTGGCTGCTGTACCAGACCATCGCGTGCCGGCTGTGGGCGCGCAGTGGCTTCTACCAGTCGGGTGGGGCCTATGGGTTTCGGGACCAGTTGCAAGACACCATGGCGCTGGTGCATACCGCACCACACTTACTGCGTCAGCATCTGCTGCGCTGCGCCGAGCGGCAGTTTGTCGAAGGCGATGTGCAGCACTGGTGGCACCCACCGCAAGGACGGGGTGTGCGTACCCATTGCTCCGACGACTATCTGTGGTTGCCACAGGCCACCTGCCGCTACGTCGATGCGACCAATGACGTCTCTGTTCTGGATGAAACCATGGCGTTTCTGGAAGGGCGCCCTGTCAACCCGGACACGGATTCGTACTACGATTTGCCAACCCGTTCCAACGAAAGCGCGTCCCTGTTCAACCATTGCGTGCGGGCCATCCGCCGGGCGCTTCCCACTGGCGCACACGGCTTGCCCCTTATGGGCTCAGGTGACTGGAACGATGGCATGAACCTGGTCGGCATAGCCGGCACCGGAGAAAGCGTGTGGTTGGCGTTCTTTCTGTACGACGCGCTGGTGCGGTTCAGTCCCCTGGCGCTGGCGCATGGCGACGCCGCCTTTGCGCGGGAATGTCTGGTGCATGCCGATGTGCTGCGCCGCTCCATTGACCAGCATGGATGGGATGGCGGTTGGTACCGGCGGGCCTACTTTGACGATGGCACGCCACTGGGATCGGCCAGCAACCCGGAAGGCCAGATTGACTCGATCTCGCAAAGCTGGTCCGTGCTGTCGGGCGCGGGGGAGACTGAGCGCTCCCGGATCGCCATGGAAGCGCTGGACCGGCGCCTGGTCCGCCGGGACCATGGGCTAATCAAGCTACTGGAGCCGCCTTTTGACACGTCGGCGCTCAATCCCGGCTATATCAAGGGCTACGTTCCCGGGGTGCGCGAGAACGGCGGGCAATACACGCACGCGGCCATCTGGGCCGCCATGGCCTTTGCAAAGCAGGGCGATGCACAGCGGGCCTGGGAGTGCTTCAACGTGATCAACCCCATTGGCCATGGCGATACTTTGGAGGCGATCAACACGTACAAGGTGGAACCATACGTGGTTGCTGCCGATGTCTATGCCGTGGCACCCCACGAGGGGCGTGGCGGCTGGACCTGGTACACCGGATCGGCCAGCTGGATGTACCGTCTGGTACTCGAATCGCTGTTGGGTTTGCGTCTGGAGTCCGGGCAGTTGCGTTTTGCACCCTGCACACCGGTTCAGTGGCCGGGCTTTAAGGTCAAGTACCGCTTTGGGCAGACGCAGTACGCCATCGCGGTTACGCAGATTGGCGCACAGCCGGGCGGGCCGCCAACAGGGATTGTGGTGGTGGTGGACGGCGTGACGCAACGCACAGCGGCGGTGGACCTGGTGGATGACCAGCAGGATCACGCGGTGGAAGTACGCATGATCCGTGTTTAGCGTGTTTAGAGCGCGCTGGCGCACAGATCAATCGCCAGTAACGCGCGCACAGTTGGGGCTTACGAACGTGACCCGCGTGAGCACCGTGCGCTAGGGTCATGCAGCAAATCCTTATGAAAAATCAGCCGCTAGCCCTCGTAGAATATACGTATACAGCTATTGATTTAATAGCGAAGTTCAGTCGTGCCCAGTGTCGACGACTACACTGGGGTTCTTTCCATCACGCAGGTCGCCAGGGGGCGTGTTGCAACCTAAGGCGATCATGACCGCAGAAAACCCCAATTTTCCCATTGTTGGCATTGGCGCATCGGCTGGTGGGTTGGCGGCGTTTGAGGCCTTTTTCGCGGGCATGCCCGCAGATACCGACCCGGGCATGGCCTTTGTCTTGGTGCAGCACCTGGCACCAGACCACAAAAGCATACTCACCGCCCTGATCCAGCGCTACACCCGCATGCAGGTGTTCGAGGTGGAAGACGGCATGACGGTGCAGCCCAACTGTGCCTACATCATTCCGCCCAACCGCGACATGGCTTTTTTGAATGGCTGTCTGCATCTGCTGGAACCCTCGGCACCGCGCGGCCAGCGTCTGCCCATCGACTATTTGTTTCACTCCCTGGCGCAAGACCAGCATGAGCATGCCATCTGCATTGTGCTGTCCGGCACCGGCAGCGACGGATCGATTGGCGTGCGCGCGGTCAAAGAGGCCGGCGGCATGGTGATGGTGCAGACCATTGCGTCGACCGAGTTCGATGGCATGCCGCGCAGCGCCATTGCCACCGGAATGGTTGACTTCATCCTGCCGCCGGCTGAGATGGCGGCGAAGCTCATCGCCTATGTGACGCATGCGTTCGTCAAGCCGCCCCCGCACACCATGGTGTCCGACTCCAATGCCCAGAGCGCACTCAAGAAAATTTTTGTCCTGCTGCGCGCGCAGACCAGCCACGATTTTTCGCAATACAAGCCCAGCACCATCCACCGCCGCATAGAGCGGCGCATGGCGGTACACCAAATAGCGGCGATAGAGGGCTACATCAAGTACTTGCAGCAAACCCCGCCCGAGGTGGAAGCACTGTTTCGCGACCTGCTGATTGGTGTGACCAGTTTCTTTCGCGACCCGGAGGCCTTCCAGGTGCTCGAAGAGCAGGTCATCCCCAAACTCTTTGCCGACAAGTCCTTGGGTGGTGCGGTGCGGGTCTGGTCCACCGGGTGCTCCACCGGGGAGGAAGCCTATTCCATCGCTATTTTGTTGCAAGAATGCATGGAGACGCTCAAACAAACCTGCACGGTGCAGGTCTTTGCCACTGACATTGACAGTCGCGCCATCGCAACGGCCCGTACCGGCATCTACCCGATGGCCATTGCCAATGACGTTTCGCCACAAAGACTGGCGCGATTTTTCACACCCGAGCCGGGTGACAGTGGCTACCGCGTGCACAAAGCCATCCGCGACATGCTGGTGTTCTCGGAGCAGGACGTGCTCAAAGACCCACCGTTCTCCCGGCTGGACCTGATCAGTTGCCGCAACCTGCTGATCTACCTGGACTCCGACTTGCAAAAGCGGCTGATCCCGCTGTTCCATTACGCGCTCAACCCCAACGGCCGGCTTTTTCTGGGCAGCTCCGAAGGAATTGGCGACGCCAATGACCTGTTTAGCGCCATCGACCGCAAAGCCAAGTTGTACCAGCGCAAGCCCGATTTTCATGGCATGCAGCGTGCAACGCCCAGCAGCTACATGCCGGCCATGGGTTTGGGCAACGGCTCACATAATGCAGGCGACACCAAAGCGGCTTTGCCGCACAAACTGCCGCTGCGTGAACTGATGGAGCAGGCGCTCTTGAAAGAACTGGCGCCGCCCAGCGCACTGGTTAACCGCCAGGGTGACATCCTTTACCTGTATGGCCGCACCGGCTTGTACCTGGAGCTGGCCTCGGGCGAGTCTGGCGTCAACAACATCCTGAAAATGGCGCGCGAAGGGCTGCGCCACGACCTGACCATTGCGTTGCACAAAGCCGCCAATGCCCAGGCGACCGTGCAGGCAACTGGGCTGCGCGTCAAAACCAACGGCCACTTCAGCACGGTGGATCTGCGGGTCAGCCCGGTGGCGGTTGGCTCCGTGTCCACACCCGAGTCGTCCCTGTATCTGGTGACGTTGTATGCAGCGCCGCCTGCGGCTGAAATCGCCCAACGCGTGGCAATTCCGTCGAGCCCGCTTGACGCCAGCGCACCGGCACCCGCGCCCGCTGCCGGCTCTGAATCCAGTGCCGATGCCGATGTCGATGCCACCGTGCGCATTGAAGCGCTCATGCAGGAACTGCGCGCCAAAGACGAGTACCTGCAAACCACGCATGAAGAGTTGGAAACGTCCAACGAAGAGCTCAAGTCATCCAATGAAGAAATGCAGTCGGTCAACGAAGAACTGCAATCCACCAATGAAGAGCTGGAGACCTCCAAAGAAGAAATGCAGTCAGTCAATGAAGAGCTCAGTACGGTCAACTCCGAGCTGCAAATCAAGATGGCAGACTTGTCGCAGGCCAATAACGACATGAACAACCTGCTGGCAGGCACCGGCATTGCCACAGTTTTTGTGGACCACAGCCTGCGCATACTGCGGTTTACCCCGGCGGTGATTCAGATCATCAACCTGATCCCCAGTGACATTGGCCGCCCGGTGGGCCACACTGTCACCAACCTGGTGGGCTATGACAGCCTGGTAGCAGACGCGCAGGCCGTGCTTGATACCCTGCTGCCCAAAGAGGTCGAGGTCAAGACCACGGCCGGCAAGTGGTACCTGATGCGCATCGTGCCTTACCGCACACTGAACAATGTGATTGAGGGCGCTGTGCTGTCGTTTGTGGATATCACCGAGATGGTCAAAACCCGCGCCGCGCTGTTCAAGGCCAATGAGCTGCTGCGCCTGGCGGTGGTGGTGCGCGATGCGCGCGACGCCATCACCGTGCAGGACCTGGATGGCCGCATTCTGGCCTGGAACCCCGGCGCGGTGCGCATGTACGGCTGGACCGAGGCACAGGCGCTGGTGATGAACGTGCGCGAGCGCATTCCACCGCTCACTTACGACACGGCCCAAGCGCAAGCGCTGCGGCTGGGCAAAGGCGATACGCTGGCGCCCTACGCCAGTGAGCGGCTGACCCAATCCGGCACAACGGTCAAAGTTCTGATCACCGCTACCGCCTTGATCAACCAAGCGGGAGAGGTCTATGCCATTGCCACAACGGAACGAGAAGCGGAACAAAAGGTGGATAAGAAAAATGCCGCTAGCCCTCGTGGGTAAATAGCATGCAGCTATCTAATCTATAGCGAATCACACCATGACCACCCAAGAACACAACCCCCGCCGCAATGCAGAAGCCAAAGCTGCTACACAGACGGACCAGGCAATGTTGCACGACCTGCGCGTGCACCAGATTGAGCTGGAAACACAAAACGAGGAATTACGCCGTGCCCATGTGGAACTGGACGCCACGCGGGCGCGCTATTTTGACCTGTATGACCTGGCGCCGGTGGGCTATTGCACGCTCAGTGCAAAGGGGCTGATTCTGCAGTCCAACCTGACTGCTGCCACGTTGCTGGGCGTGGTCCGCAAGTCACTGATCCTGCAGCCCATCAGCCGATTCATACTCCAGGCGGATCGGGGGCTGTACTTCCAACACCATAATGACTTGATCAAGTCTGGCGAGTCGCAATCCTGCGAGCTGCGCGTGGTCAAGAACAACGGCACGGCATTCTGGGTGCATCTGGTGTCCACGCTGCCGCAAGACAATCAGGGGGTTCCGGAACACCGTATCATGCTGATTGATGTGTCCTACCGCAAGCAGATGGAAGCTGCAGTACAGGCAAAAAATGATGAGCTGCAAGACGCCAAGCACGTGGCCGACATTGCCAACCAGGCGAAATCCGATTTTTTGTCGAGCATGAGCCACGAGCTGCGCACGCCACTCAACTCCATCCTTGGGTTTGCCCAACTGCTGGAAGCCGGTTCCCCCCCGCCCACGGTCACCCAGCAAGCACGCATTGAACAAATACTCAAGGCAGGATGGTATTTGCTTGAGCTGGTGAACGAGATTCTCGATCTGTCGGTGATTGAATCGGGCAGGGTACCAGTTGACATGGAGTCCGTGGATCTTGCCGCCGTGATGCGGGAATGCCAGGCCATGGTTGCCTCACTGGCACAAAACAGCGCCATCGCCGTGCACTACCCCACGTGCCTTCAATCGATCTATGTGTTGGCGGACTACAGGCACCTCAAGCAGGTTCTGATCAATCTGTTGTCCAACGCCATCAAATACAACCGCACAAACGGCTCCGTTGAGGTAAGTTGCTGCGACGGAACCAATGGTCGGATACGCATCAGCGTGCGTGACACCGGCGAAGGCCTTTCGGCCCAGAAGTTGGCCCATTTGTTTCAGCCTTTTAACCGCCTGGGGCAAGAGACCGGCACCATCAAAGGCACTGGCATTGGTCTGGTGGTAAGCAAACGATTGGTCGAATTGATGGGTGGCACCATTGATGCAAACAGCACCGAAGGCGTTGGCAGTGTGTTCTGGATCGAACTGGATATGGCAGCCAGCCCCCCGGCTTCTGCGCAGGCGGGTGCTTTGTCGGGTGGCGCGCTGTCGCACACGCCAGAGCAGGCTGTTGTCGCCCCGCGTACGTTGCTGTGCGTGGAAGACAACCCGGCCAACCTGGAACTGATTCAGGACCTGATCGCGCCGCGCACCGATATGCGCTTGCTGACGGCAACTGACGGCCCCAGTGGCATTGCGCTGGCACGCGCGCAGCAGCCCGATTTAATTTTGATGGACATCAACCTGCCTGGTATCAGCGGCTTTGAAGCTTTGAAAATTTTGCAGCAAGACCCTGCAACCCGGCGCATTCCGGTGCTGGCCTTGAGTGCCAATGCCATGTCTGGCGACATTGAGAAAGGTCTGGCAGCGGGCTTTTATCGCTATATCACCAAGCCAATTCAAATCAATAATTTCATGGCGGTTCTGGACCAGGCTTTGGAGTACGCGCGCGAAAAATCGCAGGGCAACCTGCAGTGATGGCGCACCAGCGGCAATAGGTGGTGGCCGCCAGTCGCCAGTATTAGCGATTAGCGGCGTTCGCCTTTGCCAACCTCATTGCCGATGACGCCGCCCACGGCTGCGCCACCAATGGTGCCGATGGCGCTGCCACCGGTCAGTATGGACCCGCCGACAGCCCCAACGCCAGCGCCAATGGCCGTATCGCGGTCTCGTGTCGACATATTGCCGCAGCCTCCCAGTGCGCCCAGGGCAACCAGGCTCAGGGCGGCGATCTTCAGTGTGTTCATTGTGTTCATGTCATTACCTCTTTGAAAAAAAATTCAGGTTACGGGGTGTCAAATTTTGCGTCTGTTCGCTGGCGCACGGCCAAAGCCATGCGGTTTTTAGATGCGGCCCATGACCAACAGAATGATCAAGATGAGTACAACCAAGCCCAAACCGCCACTGGGTCCGTAACCCCAACTGCGGCTGTGGGACCAGGTGGGAACTGCTCCGATCAACATCAGGACCAAAACGATTAGAAGTATGGTTGCCAAGCTCATGGTGGGCCTCGTAGGAAGGCTTATCGGCTAGCGGGCGGGGTGCCCTTGCATCGACAAGTCATGTTCGTATGTTGGGGCCCACGTGAATCCCCGTCCGTACGCTTGCGAACAGACCTTCTCGCTACGAACTTGGACACTCCCACCAGCCCGACACCGGTCAGGCCCTCAAAGGAATCCCTATGAAAAATCTGTTCCGAATCGATGTGCTTCATCCTGCAGGGCTGGCCGCCGTTGCTTGCACTGCTTTGTTAACCCTGGCGGGTTGTGCGTCAACACCGCCGCATTCAGACGCCCACATGGCCGTGGCGCAGGCTGCGGTTGAACACGCCAATACGCCGGGCACCAGCCAGGATGCACCAATGGAGTTGCAGCTGGCCACATCCAAGCTCGTCGCCGCACGAACTGCACTGGCCGACAAGAATTACGAGCGGGCAGATCAGCTGGCCGAAGAGGTCCAGATTGATGCCAAGGTTGCAGAGTTGCACGCGCAGTCTGCGCGCTCGCGCAGGGCAGCGCAAGAGTCGCAGGCCGCAGCCGCCGCATTGCGCGATGAAATTAGCCGCAACACCACCCGTTGAACGCACAAGGAGTATTCATGAACACCCGTCTATTGACCCTTATTACCCTGACTGCTGCGCTGGGCGCGTGCAGTTCCATGCCCGAACGCAACAGTGATCTGGACCGTGCGCAGGGTCGCTTGCGGTCCGCACAAAACGATGCACAGGTTGCCCAGCTGGCGCCGGATGAATTAAAGCAAGCCAGCGATACATTGGTCATGGCTGAAAAGGCCTGGAGTGACAATGAACCCAAGTCCAAGGTGGACCATCTTGCCTACATGGGGGCGCAGCGCGTGGTGGTTGCACAGGAAAGTGCTTCCAGCCGGGCGTCCCAAGCCGTGATCGCCGGCGCCGCCGCTGAACGCGACCGCATGCGGCTGCAGCAGCGCACTGCCGAGGCCGACAGGGCGCGCCAGCAACTTGCTAGCGCCGAGCAGAGCAACGCCAACAAGACTGCGGCCTTGGCACAGGCCGATGCCGCCACCCAGCGTGAGCAGGCACGTGCTGACAGCAGCGATGCGCGGGCCAATGCGCTGGCGCAGCAGTTGCAGGAACTCAATGCCAAGAAGACCGAACGCGGGTATGTGGTGACGCTGCAGGATGTGTTGTTTGACACGGGCCAGGCCCGATTGATGCCCGAGTCTGCGGGTTTCCTGGCCCGTCTGGCCGATGCATTCAAACGCAATGCATCACTCACCGCCGCCATTGAGGGCTATACCGACAGCGTGGGCGGCAGCAACGCCAATTACGAACTATCGGACCGCCGGGCCAACGCGGTGAAGACTGCGCTGATGAGCCTGGGTGTGCGTGACGAACAGCTCACCGTGCGCGGCTTTGGAGAGAACAACCCGGTTGCCAGCAACGACACGGTCGATGGCCGCCAAATGAACCGTCGCGTGGAGATCGTGTTCGGGTCGCAAAGCGGGCTGGTGCTGGCCAAGTAAGCGCGCCGTGCTGATGCCAGTCTGGCATCGGCCGGCATTTTGGCGCACTGTGCGCAATCGAACAGAACTTTGCGCCACAACGCGCCACCATGCAGTTTGTTCACAACCAAGGAGATTCATCATGCTTTACACGATTGCTGTCGTTCTAATTATTCTGTGGCTTTTGGGATTGGTTACGTCTTACACCATGGGTGGCTTCATCCACGTGCTACTGGTCATTGCCGTTGTCGTGATTTTGCTGCGGGTCATTAGTGGCCGCTCGCCGTTGTAACGCCTTCTTTCATTTTGGAGAAATTTATGAACCTGAAATTCAAGGCCGCGCTCGGTCTGGCCCTGGTAGGTCTGTCTACCCTGGCGGCAGCTGAAATTACTTTCTACGAAGCCGAAGGCTTCCGGGGCCGTACCTTTGCGACCAACGCGCCGGTGGAAAACTTTGCCAACACCGGATTCAATGACCGCGCATCCTCGGTTATTGTCGGCAACGGTCGCTGGGAGGTTTGTGAAGATTCCCGCTTTCGTGGCCGTTGCGTGGTACTGCGCAAAGGCAATTACGACAGCCTGGTCAGCATGGGCATGAATGACCGCATCTCGTCGGTGCGCCGTGCTGCTCGCGCCAACGAGGCGGACATGCCGCAACCGGTTGCCGCTCCAGCCTACGAATACCGCCGCCGGCCCAATGAACGTATTCTCGAAGTACCGGTGACATCCGTCCGTGAAGTAGTTGGCCCACCCAACGAGCGTTGCTGGGTAGAGCGCCAGCAGGTGGCAAACGACAACCAAAACAACTCCAACGTTGGCGGTGCCATCGCGGGCGCCCTGATTGGTGGCATTTTGGGTCACCAGGTTGGTGGCGGCGTTGGCAAAGACCTGGCTACGGCAGGCGGCGCCGTTGCTGGCGGAGTGATCGGATCAAAGGTGGGCCGCAACAACAATAGCGGAACCACCTATCAGGACGTACGCCGTTGCGAAACTACGGCCAGTACCACACCCGCTTACTGGGATGTGACCTACAACTACCGGGGCCAGGAACACCGCATCCAAATGACGAGCCCACCGGGAGCCACGATTGCGATTAACAACAATGGTGAACCGCGCCAGTGATTGTGCTGACATCATTCCGTTCTTCCGAGCCCTTTTTTCAACCAAAAGCCCCTGGGCTAAACCAAGCAGGAAATTTATGAAACATCTTACTCACATCGCACTCGCGGTCACCGTACTGACCTGCGGATTTGCCCAGGCGCAAATGACGGACTTCAACCCGTCGTGGTATATCTCACCCAGCGTCAACGTGTCGCAACCCGACAATCAGATGGGTGCGGATCGCAATACCAACGGCATCGGTCTGCGTATGGGTAAACCGATATCACCAGCCTGGGACATCCAATTTGGACTGACTGGCACACGCACCTCTGACACAATCCCGCGCTATCGCCAGACTACCTTTGGCATTGATGGCCTGTACATGCTGTCGCGCGGCAACGTGCGTCCGTTCCTGCTGCTCGGAACAGGGGTCCAGTACGATGAAATCGATTGGCAAGGCGCGAGTACGAACCAAACGTCACCTTTCCTTGGCGCTGGCGTGGGCGTTCAAGTGGGTTTGAGCGATCAGTGGGCCTTGCAAGCGGACCTTCGTCGCAACCACGGGTTTCGCGAAGGCAACAACCTTGGGGTTGACAGCAGCAATTCCAACTACTTCACCGTTAGCTTGAACTACACATTCGACAAACCTGCGGCCCCACGCTATGTAGCACCGCTGGTGACTATGCCGGTTGTGACTGCTCCTGCGCCCGCGCCGTATGTGGCCCCGCCACCGCCGGCAGCCCCACCCCCACCGCGCTTTGAGCGCTACACGCTTTCGGCCACAGAGCTGTTTGCATTTGACAGCTCCGTGCTGCGTATGCCGCAACCCAAGCTGGATGAAATGGCCTCTGCATTGGCTGCCAATCGCGACGTGTCCAACGTCACAATTACTGGCTACACCGACCGCCTTGGCTCCAACAAGTACAACCAGTCGCTGTCGGAGCGTCGCGCCATGTCGGTCAAAAGCTACCTTGTGAGCAAGGGCTTGGACAGTTCACGCCTGAACGCTGTTGGTAAGGGTGAAGCCGATCCCGTGGTTGTTTGCAAAGAGACGAAGCGCGCAGCCCTCATTGAGTGCCTGGAGCCCAACCGCCGGGTCGTGATTGACCAGGTTACCGTGCAGCGCCGCGTTCCCTGATACAGGTGGTGGTCTTCGGACCACCACCCAATAAAAAGCCCGCTTGAAGCGGGCTTTTTACATGCAGCCCGTGCGGGCCACAGCAATCAGATCTTCTTGAGATCCTTGATCGCTTCCTTCGCATCGCCAACATGCTCTTGGGCTTTGCCCTTAACCTGGTTGATAAGGCCTTTAACCTGCTGCTCTTTGCTGCCAACCAGCTTGCCAGCTTCTTCCTGAATTTTGCCGGCGATATCTTTGGCTGCGCCCTTGACTTGGTCTTTGTTCATTTTGAGTTCCTGTTCATGGTGTTGGCTTTGATGCCGAAAGAAATTTCCGACCCAGTCTGCCTATCGCATAACCGGTAGATCATGTCGATGAACCAAGGTTATTGGAATCCGTTGAAAAAATCTGTGCGCAAGCGAACAGACCCTAAGTGTGTAAACCCTTAATCTTCGGGTTGGGTTGGCGCAGTGCGCTGACGTCCATCAATCCCATGACAACAAAGGAATACACCATGTCAAAACGCGACGAATACACAGCCAAGCTCAAACTCCAACTTGACGAGCTCAATGTCAAAATGGACACACTGGAAGCCAAGACCGCAGAGGCCAAAGCTGACGCCCATGACGCTTACAAGGCCGAGATGGCCAAGCTGCGTCACCAATCCAAGCTGGCTGGCGTCAAATACCAGGAGCTGATGGAAGCCGGTGAAGATACTTGGGACAAGATGGTCGCCGAGACCGAGAAGGTTCGCGACGCATTTATCCATTCATTCAGCTACTTCAAGTCGCAAGTCTGAAGTTAGTTTGACATAAAAAAAGCGCTATCTTGATAGCGCTTTTTTTTTATGAGAAGAACCGGGTTTGGTTCTTCTACTCAGCCTGGAGTTACTTCAGGCGCATGTCGTTCTTGACGGACGTAACGCCAGCAACACCACGGGTAACTTCAACTGCGCGGTTGATGTCGGCCTGCGAATTTACAAATCCGCTCAGCTGCACTTTTCCTTTGAAAGTTTCCACATTGATTTCTGTGGACTTCAGTGATGGGTCATTGAAGATGGCCGCCTTGGTTTTGCTGGTAATGACCGAGTCGTCAATGTAACCGCCGGTGCCTTCGGTTGTGGAAGTGGCTGCGCAACCGACCAGTGCCGTCAGGGCAACGGTGGCAACGATGGTGGAAATACGTTTGAAATTTTTCATGCTGAATTCTCCAAATGGCTGATTGAGTTACCGAGAGTTGCTGACTGCTGCTCTCGCAGTTGGAGAATACGAATGGGCTGCGTACAGGTCTGTTCGGTAACGCACGTAGCGTGGTGTCATAAGCAATGGTCTGCGACCGACATGTTCATTGCTTTGAACGTGCGAAAGCGAACAGACTGCATTTTCAGACGCAGTGACAGTCGCCCTATCGGGGAAACAGCGACACGCAATCCATTTCAATCGGGAGTAATTTGGTATGAACACACGTTTAACTTCACTGGCTATGGTTCTTTCCCTCAGCACGGGCTTAGGCGTAATAGTGACAGGTTGTGATCGCAATACACCTGTTACGGCGGTTCCACCTGTGAGCGTCGGCGTTGCACTGGACGACACCGTGATGACGACCAAGGTCAAGACAGCCTTGCTGGGTGATGAGTCGATCAAGGGCTTTGACATCAAGGTTGTAACGCGCAAAGGCACCGTACAGCTCAGCGGCTTTGTTGACAACCAGACACAGCTGGACCGTGCCGTCTACGTGGCACATAACGTTGAAGGCGTCACGGCGGTAGAGAACAACATGACCCTCAAGGAAGGGAAGGCTGCCACAGTGGGTAACACACTCGATGACAGCATTATTACCACCCGGGTGAAGACGGTTTTGTTGGCCGATCCCGACGTTAAAGGTGTGGATATTGGGGTTGTTACCCGCAAAGGCGAAGTGCAACTGAGCGGATTTGTAGGCTCACAGGGACAAATTGACCGGGCGGTAGCCCTGGCTCAGGTGGTGGAGGGTGTCCAGAGCGTGGTCAATCAAATGAGCGTCAAGAAATAATCCGGACAGGTGACGGTGTGTATGTTCGGTAACGAACATACACTGAGAGTGGAGACCCGTAAGGTTCACGCTATGCTCAAAAAAAAATCCCGTCGTACCGCTGAAGAAATCATCAAAGACACCCGCGAGACGACCGATGTGCAACGCCACATTGCCTTGCTCAAGGCGGGAGCGCTGCAAAACGCCATTCTCACCAGTGCCAATTTTTCCATTATTGCCACGGATGAGAAGGGCATCATCCAGCTCTTCAACGTGGGAGCCGAGCGTATGCTGGGTTACACCGCTGCCGAGGTGGTCAACCGCATTAGCCCCAGTGATATCCACGATCCCCATGAAGTGACAGCGCGCGCCCAGGCCCTGACGGGCGAGCTGGGCACCGTGATTGCGCCGGGGTTTGAGGCACTGGTCTACAAAGCCTCCCGTGGGATGGAAGACATTTACGAGTTGACCTACATCTGCAAGGATGGCAGCCGCTTTCCCGCCATTATTTCGATCACGCCGTTGCGGGACGACTATGGCAGCATCATTGGTTACCTGCTGATCGGCACCGACAATTCCGTGCGTAAACGGGTGGAGGTGGAACTGAACCTGGCAATGGACGCAGCGGAAAAGGCCAACCGGGCCAAGTCGGACTTTTTGTCCAGCATGAGCCATGAGTTACGCACACCGCTGAACGCCATCCTGGGGTTTGCCCAACTGGTGGACTCCGGCCTGCCAGCGCCCACGCCGCTGCAAAAACGCAGCGTGGACCAAATCATGAAGGCAGGATGGTATTTGCTGGAGTTGATCAATGAAATTTTGGACCTCTCGCTGATCGAATCGGGCCGGCTGACATTGTCCAGGGAGCCGGTTTCACTCATGGAAGTGTTGCTGGAGTGCCGGGCCATGATTGAGCCGCAGGCGGACAAACGCGGTATCCGGATGAGCTTTCCGCGCATTGACATACCGTATTACGTCAAGGCAGACCGCACACGCGTCAAGCAGGTGCTGATCAATCTGCTGTTCAATGCCATCAAATACAACCGCCCAAGTGGTGCGGTCGCGGTGGAATGCGCACTGTGCCCGCCCCACGCGATGCGCATCAGCGTGCGCGACACGGGTTTCGGCCTGACTGAAGAGCAGCGTGGGCAGTTGTTTCAGCCTTTCAACCGGCTCGGCAAGGAAGCCAGCACCGAAGAAGGAACCGGCATTGGCCTGGTGGTGACCAAACGGCTTGTAGAGCTGATGGGTGGAACCATCGGTGCGGACAGCGCAGTGGGGGTCGGCAGTGTGTTCTGGATGGAACTGCCGCTAACCGAGGCGCCCGCCTTGGCCGAGCGAGAAATGGATTTTTTGCCGGAAGTGGAGTTGCCGCTGTCGGAAGATTTGCCTGTCCACACCTTGCTTTACGTGGAGGACAATCCGGCCAATCTGGAACTGGTGGAGCAACTGGTCGCCAGGCGCCGGGACCTGCGCCTGATTACGGCCGCAGACGGCATTATCGGTGTCGAATTTGCCCGCACTTATATGCCGAAAATCATCCTGATGGATATCAACCTGCCAGGCATCAGCGGCATTGATGCCATGAAAATTTTGCACGCTGATCCGCTCACCGCCCATATTCCCATCATTGCGCTCAGTGCCAATGCTGTGCCGCGCGACATTGCCCGTGGCATTGAGGCTGGCTTCTTTGACTACATCACCAAGCCCATCAAGGTGGACCACTTCATGGCCACACTGGATGCGGGGCTTGCCTTTTCACAGCTGGCTGACAGGGATGCCGCCACCACCACAGAATGCACAGAATGATTTCCGATTCCGATGTTTTAGGCGCCAGCATCCTGATCGTTGACGATCAGGAGACCAACGTCATTTTGCTACAGCAGTTATTGGCCGATGCGGGCTATACGCATGTCGATTCCACCATGGACCCGCTGACGGTGTGCGCAATGCACCGCAAGAACGCCTACGACTTGATTCTGCTGGATTTGCAAATGCCGGGGATGGACGGTTTTCAAGTCATGGAAGCGTTGAAGACCAACCAGACTGACCCCTACCTTTCAGTGTTGGTGATTACGGCGCAGCCTGCGCACAAGCTGCGCGCATTGCAGATGGGTGCTAAAGACTTTGTGAGCAAACCGTTTGATTTGCTGGAAGTCAAAACGCGTATCCACAACCTGCTGGAGGTGCGTCTGCTGTACAAGAAGCTGGCAAATCACAACCAGGAGCTGGAGCGTTTGGTGCAGGATCGCACAGCCGAGTTGCGTGAGAGTGAAGCCCGGTACCGGAGCCTGACCGAACTGGCCAGCGATTGGTACTGGGAGCAGGACGACAAGGGCAACTTCACCAAGGTATCCGGCCCGGTCCTGGAGATGCTGGGTATTCGGGTCAATGCGTTGGTGAACGACGCGCACAGCGTGCCCATGCAGGGGTGGAACGAAGCGGAGCGGCAATTGTTGCAGTCCACGATTGCTGCACGCAAGCCCTTTCTGGACTTTATGTTCAGCCGGGTGAACAGAGATGGGTCAGTGCAAAAATTCTGTGTGAGCGGCGAACCCATGTTTGACCAGTTTCGCCGCTTTGTGGGCTATCGGGGTATTGGTAACGAGGTCATCTCGCACTGAGCGGCAGAAGTGATGAAAACCTTGATTGCCAACGATACCCCACAAATGAATCATCTGCTTGCCGCCCTGCCCGTGGCGGATTTGGATCGACTGGCCGCGCACCTGCAACGGGTGGAGTTGCCATTGGGAGAGATTCTGTACGAACCCGGCGTGCGCATGCAGTTTGCGTATTTTCCGACCTCTGCCATTGTTTCTTTGCACTATGTCACCGAATCGGGGGCTTCCTCCGAAATTGCGGGCGTTGGCCATGAGGGTATGGTGGGCGTGTCGCTGTTCATGGGTGGGGATACCACACCCAGCGCTGCTGTGGTGCAGACGGGCGGTCAGGGCTTTCGCCTGGAACGTGGTGTGCTCAAGCAAGAGTTTGACCGGGGCGGGTCGTTTCAGGTACTGCTCTTGCGTTACACCCAGGCGCTGATGACCCAAATCAGCCAGACGGCGGTTTGCAACCGGCACCATTCAGTGGAGCAGCAGCTGTGTCGTTGGTTGCTGGTTACATTGGACCGCATTCCAAACGGCGAGTTGACAATGACGCAGGAACTGGTTGCCAGCATGATTGGCGTGCGCCGCGAGGGCATTACCGAAGCGGCTGGGCGCTTGCAGCAAGACGGCTACATCCGCTACCGGCGGGGCCATATATCGGTGCTGGACCGTGTTGGTCTGGAGAAACGCGTGTGTGAATGCTATGGCGTCGTCAAGAAAGAGTTCAGCCGCTTGTTGATGGATACGCCGGAACAGCAGCAACGTCGCACGTACGCCTAACGCACAGTCGCATTTGCCCAAATGGGATTGCGCATGTATCCCTGGCGGGTCTATAGTTCAGCTAGCGAATTTAGCAGCTGGCTAAGGAGGTAACGCAATGGCTATTCAACACGCAGTTTCGGGTCAACCTGTGGGTGTCATGCCCATCGCCAACACTTTGGGTGAGCGGCAGGCGGTGGCAATTTTCAAGACCAACGAACTGGAAGTCATGCGCTTGGTGTTACCCAAGGGCAAGACCATGCCGGCGCACAAGGTGGCAGGTGACATCACGGTCCAGTGCCTTGACGGATCCATCCGCTTTGTCAGTGATGACTCAACCCAGGTGTTGGTGGCGGGTGAGATGCTGTACCTGGCCGGCGGCGTACCGCACAGCCTGACCGGCATTGAAGACGCGTTGGCATTGGTGCACATCGTGCTGCGCCACTAACCAGAAAAAATACCCCAACGCTTACGGCGACGTGGGTTGCGCGGGGTTGGCAGATTGCAGCAGGGCAGTGATCTGGGCGTCCTTCTCGCGCCAAAGCTGCTGCACCCACTGCGAAAAGGCCTCGCGAAAGGCTGGGTCTTGGGCGTAGTCACCTTGCATCAGGTGGCGCGGAATGGGCAGGCTGCGCACCCGCACCACGATGCGGCGTACTTTGCCCAATAGAAAATCGTTAAAGGTGGGGGCGCCATCGGGGTACACGATAGTGACGTCCAGAATGGCCTGAAACTTGTCACCCATGGCGTTGAGTGCCAGCGCCATGCCGCCGGCCTTGGGTTTGAGCAGGTGCTGGTAGGGTGATTGCTGCTTGGCGTGTTTGGCTTTGGTAAAGCGCGTGCCTTCCAGGAAGTTCATCACACTGGTGGGGATGAGGGCGTATTTGGCGCAGGCCTTGCGGGTGGTTTCCTGGTCTTTGCCGCGCATTTCGGGGTGCTTTTTGAGGTAGTCCTCGGTGTGGCGGCGCATGAAGGGGAACTCCAGCGCCCACCAGGCCAGACCCATCACCGGCACCCAGATAAGCTGCGCCTTCAGGAAAAACTTGAGCAAGGGGATGCGCCGGTTGAGCAGGTGCTGCAGCACCAGAATATCAACACACGATTGGTGGTTGCTGTTGACCATGTACCAACTGTGCGGGTCCAACCCTTCAATGCCCTCAACGTCCCAGGTGGTGCGCTGGGTCAGACCCATCCAGGCGCTGTTGCCCCAGATCCAGGCCTCGGCAATGGACAGCAGAATGGGGTCGATAAGCAGGCGCACCGCCTTGAACGGCATCAGGAGTTTGAGCGACGAGAAGATCAGCAAAATGGGCACCCAAAACAGGGCATTGAGCACCATCAGCAGGGTCGCGATCAGGCCCCGAAGCGGGGCAGGCAGAAAATACAGCATGGTGTGATTCGCTATAAGTTTGGTAGCTGGTTACGTAATGTTGACGAGGGCTAGAGCCCTATTTTTCCATTAAAACACAGGGTGTTTCGACCCTCGGCCTTGGCTTCAAACATGGCTTCGTCGGCGCGCCGTATCAGTTCGGACACGGCCACGTCTGCCCCCAGGAACAGGGTGGCTCCAATGCTGGGGGTGGTGGTGTGCTCGGTATCGCGCAATTGGTAGGGTTCGTTCAGGCTGGCCAGAATCTTGTGGCCCACGGCGCTGGTGTGCAGGCGGGCGTCGTCAGCCTGGGCACTCAGGTCTTGCAGCAACACCACAAATTCGTCGCCACCCAGACGTGCCACGGTGTCGATGGCGCGCACGCACTGCTGCAGGCGGCGGGCTACTTCTTGCAGCACCAGGTCGCCAACCTCGTGGCCGTGGCTGTCATTGAGGTATTTGAACTTGTCCAGGTCCAGAAACAGCACTGCACCATGGCGGTGGTTGCGCTGGCTGGCCGCCAGGGCGGTTTCCATGCGGTCCACCAGCAGGCGCCGATTGGGCAGGCTGGTTAGCGTGTCGTGAAAGGCGAGTTGTTCAATCTCTTGCAGCGTGGTTTGCAGCTGGGCCTGGGTGGCCAGCAATTCGCCTTCTACCTGCTTGCGCTTGGAGATGTCCATCAACGTGCCGACCATGCGCAGCGGCTTGCCGTCCTGGCTGAACTGCACCACCTTGCCACGGTTGCTCATCCACACCCAATGGCCATCGGCGTGGCGGGCGCGGTATTCGGCCTCGTAAGCGGGGGCAGCACCAATCAGATGGGCGCGCATGGCGTCCAGCGTGGCAGGCAAGTCGTCCGGGTGGATCATGTGGCCCCAGGCGCGCCCGATGTGGGCCTCCACAGCAGTGCGGCCCAGCATGGCGCAAGATCTTTCGTCCAGAAAGTAACCCTTTTCGGTGGCCAGGTCGTGGTCCCATCGGCCCAGGTCGGCACCGATGATGGCCAACTCCAGTTGCTCGCTGGTGTCGCGCAGCAGGGCCTCTGAATCTTTGCGTGCCTGAATGTTGCGCCCCATGCCCAAGATGCCTATGGTGCGGCCCTGGGCATCGTGTATGGGAGTTTTGATGACTTCGTAGAGGGTGGGATCATTGCCCAGGGGCGAAGGCATCGGCCCCTCAAACGTGGTGGTAGCACCTGCCTGCAGGGCCAGTTGGTCGGTTTGGGTGATTGCATGGGCGGCTTCTTCGCCAAACCAGAAGGCGTCAGTCGTGCCAACCACGTCTTGCGGGAGCGCTCCCAGATGGGCGGCGTATGCAGTGTTGCAGGCCAGGTGCACACCATGCAGGTCCTTGACCCATAACCAGTCGGGAATGGCGTCCAGCACGCAGCGCAACAGGGTCTCATTGGCTTGCAGGGACAGGTCAGGGTTGGACACTGTGGCGACTCCGGTGGACGCTACTTGAGGTTGCCCGACAAAAACTGCGCCAGCCGCTCACTCTTGGGGTTGGCCAGAACCTGGGCCGGGTTGCCTTCTTCTTCGATGCGGCCTTTGTGCAGGAAGATCAGGTGTTTGGAGACCTCCCGGGCAAAGCCCATTTCGTGGGTGACCACCACCATGGTGCGGCCTTCTAGCGCCAGATTTTTCATGACCTTGAGCACTTCACTTACCAGCTCGGGGTCGAGCGCGCTGGTGGGTTCGTCAAACAGCATGACCTCGGGCTCCATGGCAAGGGCGCGGGCAATGGCCACGCGCTGCTGCTGGCCACCGCTTAAGTGGGCGGGGTAGGCGTCTTCCTTACCCTCCAGCCCAACCTTGGCCAGGTAAGTCCGGGCGGTGGCAATGGCCTGGTCTTTGGGATGCCCATCACGTGCACCGGCGCTTCGATGATGTTTTGCAGCACCGTCATGTGGGCCCACAGGTTGAAGTGCTGGAACACCATGGCCAGCTTGGTGCGCAATCGGGCCAGTTGACGCGGGTCTGCCGCGCCCAATTCGCCGTTGCGCTGGGGTACCAGCTTGAGTTCCTCGCCAGCCACCACAATGCGGCCTGCATGGGGCTTTTCCAGCAGGTTGATGCAGCGCAGAAAGGTGCTTTTGCCGGAACCCGAGCTACCAATGATGCTGATCACATCGCCCGCATGCGCCGACAGCGAGACACCCTTGAGCACTTCATTGGTGCCAAAGCGCTTGTGCAGGTTTTCGACCTGGAGTTTCATTCAGGCTCCCAATAATTCGCCGGTGCGAAAGGCTTTGGCACCGGCAATCTTGCCCAGCTCGCCTCCGGCCAATACATAGCGTTCGCGGATGCGGGCATAGAACAC
The DNA here is from genome assembly GCF_016705985.1 of Candidatus Aalborgicola defluviihabitans. Taxonomy (NCBI): domain Bacteria; kingdom Pseudomonadati; phylum Pseudomonadota; class Betaproteobacteria; order Burkholderiales; family Comamonadaceae; genus Allorhodoferax (SeqCode); species Candidatus Aalborgicola defluviihabitans. The sequence goes on along the minus strand of NZ_JADJKN010000005.1, from coordinate 262,384 downwards.
GCCCGCCACACCTGCGACTACGCGTTGCGTGTGGTTGGCAAGCGGGTCCACAATTTCTGCTACCAGATCGCCTGCCTGCAGCGTTTGGCCTACCTCGGCAGCAAACACCACAATGCCGGGGGTAGGTGCAAGCACGGTCTCGGAACCTGCCAGCGGTGTAGCCAGGCAGCGCGCATCGGGCAGTGCCACTGGTTGTGCGCTTGAGATCGCCCCCGCGTGCTGCAGCCACGTGAAGAGGGCTTGTGCATCGGCCTGCGCGTAGGCGTGGCTCACGTCGGCTTCGCCGCGCAACTCAATCGTGGTGCTGCAGCAGCCCTGGGGCAGGGGGGCCGGGTTACCCGTGATCGCCAGCTTGTCGGCCAGACGCCACCACACGCCTGACAAACATTCGTCAATCGGACCACTGCCAGAATTTTTGGCCAACAAAACGGTCTGGCACTGCAGCAGGCGGGTCAGTGGCTCCAGTTGCGGCCAGCAGCTTTCTTCGGTGTAGAAGTGCATGACGGCCTCGCAGTCGCAGTGCAGGTCCAGCATGGTGTCGGCATCAAAAGCCAGGCTCAGCAGGGTGTGGCGCAGGCTGTCCAGTTCGGTGGTGGGAACCGAGTTACGCAGGTAGTCACCGATGGCTGCGCGCACGGTGGCCACATTGGCCTGTGCGTTGGCACCCAACTTGGCTTGGACGGTGGGCCAAATAGCCTGGGCGAGGTCAGGGTAATGGCGGTTGAAGTTCTCTGACGTGCCCAGCTCAAAACGGCCCATGGCTTTATGGTCCAGGCGCTGGGCCAGGCCTATGGGGTTGGCGATCGGCACCAGGACGATTTCGCCGGTGATGTGCCCGGCGGCATCAGCCACGTCCAGCAGGGCGCGCAGGTGGTGTGCCACCAGCATGCCCGGTAATTCTTCGGCGTGCAGGCTGGCCTGGATGTAAATCTTGGGGCCGCGCCCCGGTGTGCCGTAGTGCAGGCTGCACAAGGTTTTGTGGCTGCCCAAGCTGGGCGACAGCAGTGGGTGGTTGAGGCGTTGCATGCTGTCAGGGTATCAGCTTTGCCGCACGGCCAGATAGGCCAGCAGGTGCCGCTCGGCCAGCTTGAACAGGCCAATCAGGCAGAACGAAGCCACCAGGTAAATGGCGGCTGCGGCCAAGTAGGCCTCAAACGGCAAGTAGTAGTCCGAATAGATGCGGCTGGCTGCGGCAGTCACGTCCAACATGGAGGGCACGGCACTGGCCAGGCTGGTGCTCTGCAGCATCATGACCACCTCGTTGCTGTAGGCGGGCAGGGTGCGGCGCAAGGCGCTGGGCAGCACGACGCGAAACATCACCTGCAGACGGCTCATGCCAAAGGCTTGGGCAGCCTCGATCTCACCGGCGCTGGTCTCGCGGATGGCGCCGGCCAGCATCTCGGCGGTGTAGCCGGCGGTGTTCAGGGCAAAGGCCAAGAGGGCGCAGAAAAACGGTTCCTTGAAATGGGTCCAGGGCCAGACCGTGTCCCAGCGCGCCTGAATCCATTCCAGCTGACCCAGCCCGTAATAAATCAGGTAGACCTGAATCAGCAGCGGGGTGCCACGAATCACATAGGTATAGGCTCCCACCACCCAGCGCAAGGGCGCCCAGGGGCCGGTGAGCAGCAGGGCAAATACCAGCGCCATCACCCCACCCACGGCCAGGGATGCGAACAACAGGCTCAATGTGGTCACAATCCCGTGGCCAAACAGCGCCAGGTTTTGTGGTTCGAACAGGACAGCCCAGTTCATTTACAGCGTGCCCCGCTTGGCACCCAGGCTGAAGCGCACGCCCAATCGGCGAAGCGCCATCAATGACACGGTGGTATAGACCAAAAACAGCGCTGCGGTGAACAGGAAAAACACAAAAGGCGAGCGCGTGGCAGCGCTGGCCTGCTTGGCGGCGTAGGTCATTTCTTGCAGACCAATCAGGCTGATCAGGGCAGTGGCCTTGATCAACACCAGCCAGTTGTTGGTAAAGCCTGGCAGGGCATAGCGCACCATTTGTGGCGCGGTGATGCGCAAAAACGTCTGGGTGCGCCCCATGCCAAAGGCCCAGGCGGCTTCGATCTGGCCGTGGGGGATGGCCAAAATCGCGCCGCGAAAGGTTTCCGTCATGTAGGCGCCATAAATAAAGCCCAGGGTCAGCACGCCGGCCACAAAGGGGTTGATGTCCACCGTGGCTTCGCTGCCCATCCACTCCAGCAGGTTGTTCAGGCCAATGGTGCCGCCATAGAAGATCAGCAGCATCAGCACCAAATCGGGGATGCCACGGATGACGGTGGTGTAAGCCGTACCCAGCGCCACCCAACCGCGCCGTCCCGAGAGCTTGGCGCTGGCACCCAGCAGGCCCAGCACGATGGCCACCAGGAGCGACGCCAACGAAACCCCCACCGTGAGCACGGCGCCCTGCAGGATGGCGGTGACGTAGGCGCTCATGGGCTCTTACTTGCCGTAGACGTCGAACTTGAAGTACTTGTCGTTAACCTTCTTGTACTCGCCGTTGGCGCGAATGGCCTTAATGGCGGCGTTGAGTTCACCCTTGAGCTTGTCCTGACCCTTGCGCAGGCCAATGCCGGCACCAATGCCAAAGTATTTGGGGATGTACAGCTCATCGCCCTTCAGTTCGTAGTTCTTGCCTTCGGGCTTGCTCAAAAAGCCACCGGTTACTTCCACAAAGTCGGCTACGGTGCCGTCCAGTCGGCCGGCATTGATGTCCAGGTACACCTGGTCCTGCGCCTCGTAAGACACTACCTCTACGCCTGCGGGCTTCAACTCACCCAAGGCATATTTCTCTTGTGTGCTGGACTTGAGCACGCCAATTTTCTTGCCCTTGATGGAAGCGGGGCCGGTGTATTTGACATCTTTTTTGGTGACCACGCGGCTGGGGGTGTTGTAGTACTTGTCGGTGAAGTCGATTTGTTTGAGGCGGTCTTCGGTGACGGACATGGAGCTGATGATGACGTCGTACTTTCGCGCCATCAGCCCTGGAATCATGCTATCCCAACCCTGCTCCACAAAGACGCATTTGCGCTTGATCTGCTCGCACAGGGCTTTGGCAATGTCCACATCGAAGCCTACGGGCTGTCCATCCTTCTTGAAAGTGAATGGCTCGTAGGTGGGGTCAATGGCGACGCGCAGATCTTTGCCCTGGGCGAAGGCTGTCACGCCCACAGCCGCTAAAACAACGGCCAACAGTAGTTTCTTCATGGATACATCCTTGAATTGCGAAAATTTGATTCTACGGGCGAGTTTGACCCTTTAGGGTGCAGACGAATGCAAAACCTTAAAATCGCGGGTTACCCGAAAGCACCATGAACGCCCTTGTTGACGTCTCCTTCTTTCCGCGCGCCGCAAAACCGCTGACCAGTTACCGCAAATACTGGGCCGCGCGTTTTGGCACGTCCAAGTTCTTGCCCATGAGCCGCGCCGAGATGGAAGCGTTGGGTTGGGATAGTTGCGACATTGTGCTGGTCACTGGCGACGCCTATGTGGACCACCCCAGCTTTGGCATGGCGGTGATTGGCCGCCTGCTGGAAGCCCAGGGTTTCCGGGTGGGCATCATTGCCCAACCCGACTGGCAAAGTGCCGATCCCTTCAAGGTGCTGGGCAAGCCCAACCTGTTCTGGGCGGTGACCGCGGGCAATATGGATTCCATGATCAACCGCTACACGGCTGACCGCAAGATTCGCAGTGACGACGCCTACACCCCCGGCGCCGAAGGCAACAAGCGCCCCGACCATGCGGCCATTGTGTACAGCCAACGCTGCCGCGAGGCCTTTAAAGACGTACCCATTGTGCTGGGCGGTATTGAGGGCAGCCTGCGCCGCATTGCCCATTACGACTACTGGTCTGACAAGGTGCGCCGCTCTATCGTGGTGGACGCCAAGTGCGATTTGTTGTTGTACGGCAATGCCGACCGCGCCATTGTCGAGATCGCCCACCGCCTGGCTGCCCGCGAGCCGGTGCAAAAGATCACGGATATTCGTGGCACCGCTTTTGTGCGCCGCCCGGATGACGAAACCGGCAAAGACTGGTTTGAAATGGATTCGACCAGCGTGGACGAACCCGGGCCAGTAGAAACCCACATCAACCCGTACCAGACCACGTCGGAGCAGGCGGCGGGTCAGGGCGGTAGCTGCGCCAAAGAGGATGCGGGCCAGTCCAGTACCCTGAATGCTATTAATTCAGGAGCTACTCATCTAGATTCGACGAGGGCTACAGGCGAGAAACCCTTAACCTTTATGCCCAACCCCGCGTTGCAGGGCAAAGGCAGCCTCAAGCTACCACCGCGCGAGCGCAGTGTGATCCGCCTGCCCAGCTACGAGCAGGTCAAGAGCGACCCCGTGCTCTACGCCCACGCCAGCCGCATGCTGCACCTGGAAACCAACCCCGGCAACGCCCGCGCCCTGGTGCAGGCGCATGGCGAAGGCACCACCGCGCGCGACGTGTGGATCAACCCGCCGCCCATCCCGCTGACCACGGTCGAGATGGACTACGTGTTTGACCTGCCGTATGCCCGCAGCCCGCACCCGGACTACGCAGACGAGAACGGCAGCCACGATCACAGCACCAAAATTCCGGCGTGGGAGATGATTCGATTCTCCATCAACATCATGCGTGGTTGTTTTGGTGGTTGCACGTTTTGCTCCATCACCGAGCACGAGGGCCGCATCATCCAAAGCCGCTCCGAAGAATCGGTGATCCGCGAGATTGAAGACATTCGTGACAAGGTCAAAGGCTTTACCGGCACCATCTCCGACCTGGGTGGCCCCACGGCCAATATGTACCGCCTGGGCTGCAAAACACCCGAGATTGAAGCGGCCTGCCGCAAGCCCAGCTGCGTGTACCCCGGCATCTGCCAGAACCTGACGACCGACCACGACCCGCTGATCAAGATCTACCGCCGGGGCCGCGCGCTCAAGGGTGTCAAGAAAATTCTGATCAGCTCTGGCCTGCGCTACGACCTGGCATTGCAAAGCCCCGAGTACGTCAAAGAGCTGGTGACCCACCACGTGGGCGGTTACCTGAAGATTGCGCCCGAGCACACCGAGGCTGGTCCGCTGACCAAAATGATGAAGCCGGGCATCGGCAACTACGACAAGTTCAAGACGCTGTTTGACAAGTTCACGCTGGAAGCGGGCAAGAAGCAGTTTCTGATTCCGTACTTCATTGCCGCCCACCCGGGTACCAGCGACGAAGACATGATGAACCTGGCCATCTGGCTGAAGAAGAATCGCTTTCGGGCCGACCAGGTGCAAACCTTCTACCCCAGCCCCATGGCCAGCGCCACCGCCATGTACCACAGCGGGCGCAACCCGTTGCGCAAAATTCACCGCACGGTGGAGACTGACGATGAGAATGTAGACGTGGTGCGTGGTGAAAAGCGCCGCCGTCTGCACAAGGCCTTTTTGCGTTACCACGATCCCAACAACTGGCCGCTGTTGCGCGAGGCTTTGAAGGCCATGGGCCGTGCCGACCTGATCGGCAACGGCAAGCACCACCTGATACCCACCTACCAGCCCATTACCGGTGGCTGTTACGACAATGCGCGCAAGAAAAATTCCACCTTCCTGACGATTCCGTCCATGGTGGTGGAAAAGCCCAAACCCGGAAGCATGCTGACGCAGCATACCGGCCTGCCGCCGCGCGATACCGGCGCCAAGCGGGTGGCTACCAAACCGATTCGCAAGCCGCGTTAGTTTGTCTGCGGTGTGTACACTGCGGGCTCAAGGAATAGCAAGGGAGAACCTCTATGCGACTGCGTCTTTGGGTCATTTTGTTCGCCATCGCTGCGCTGACAGCTTTCGTGATATTGAATTGGCCGGTATTCATCGCGCCAACGCCGCTGAGCCTGGGGTTTGCCAGCTACGAGGCTCCGTTGGGAGTTGTCATGTTGGCTTTGGTTGTAGGCATGTCACTGGTCTTTGCCGCCTACATGGCAGTGTGGCAAAGCACTATTTTGATGGATGCGCGCCGTCAGGCCAAAGAAATTCAAGCCCAGCGTACGCTGGCTGAACAGGAAGAGACCTCCCGGTTTTCGGAACTGCGTACCACGCTGCATTCGGAGTTTGAGCAGATGTCAAAGCGCCTGGAAACCTCCCAGTTGGCCCTGAGCCAGGAAATCCGCGACAACGTCAATTCGCTCGCCGCAATACTTGCCGAGATGGACGATCGCGCAAAGCCACATCCTTGACGCTAAAGCTACGTTTGCCGAATCCTGCTTGTCACACGCCCTCAGGGTGCGTGTTTATGCACCTTGGAAAAAGGGTCGTCTGGCACGGTATCGCCCGGATGTAGGTCCGGGGGGCGGGTAGCCGCACCAAAGCTGGATGCACCAAAGCTGGATATCTGGCTGTCCTGGAACGCCACCGAATCTTCCCAGGCGGACCAATCGGCGTCCGTGTTTCCCTCAGCCACTTGTGGCAGGGGCAATGGCTCCAGTGAGCCAAAAGGTTTGGATGCTGCCGGCGTTCGTTTGGGGCGAACACTTTGTTCGACAACCGGCTTGCCACTGGATCGCTTGAAAAAATCGAACATGAGGGCCTCCGCATGTGACGCCCTGCGATTCTTACCATTTTTTGCGGTGTTGTCATCCGGGTGTTTTCGGGGTGCCTGGTGTCACGCCGCTGCGAGGGTGTGCAGTGGAATGTCTTTATCCACTGCCAATTGCTCCAGTTGGGCGCGCGTCTGTGTCAGCAGGAAGGCGGCAATGGCTGCATGGGTTTCTGGCGCAAACATGGCCATGATGTGGGTCACCTTCAAACCCACTGCACCACCCAATGACGCGGCAAAGTGCGGCTCCAGCGCAGCCAAGGCCACACGGCCATCCTTGCAGGAGTACACGCGGTAGCCTGCGTGGCCACCACCGACGGCTGAGCCCGGTGTGGTCAGGCCCCAAACGCGGGGCATGGCCAGGTAGCCTGCAGCAACCGACAGCGCAATCTCCATCCGCACGCCCTTGCCCTTTTGCAATTGCAGCAAACGGGCTTGCAGCACGGCTTCGGATGCCATCAGCGAGCCAGCCATGTCGGCATACAGCGTCGGTGGCAGAGTCAACCCGTCGACCAGATTGTTTTCTGCCAGGTAGGTGAGGTCATGGCCTGGTTCTTCGGCCCGCGCACCGGGTGCGCCGACGATGGCGATAAGCGACAGGGCAGGGTACTGCTGGTGCAGCCGCTTCCAGTCCAGACCCAGCTTGTTCAAGGCAGAGGGGCGAAACGAGGTGAGCAGCACATCGGCCTTGGCCAGTTCCCGGTGCAAGGCCTTCTGGCCTTTCTCTGACTTCAGATCTACGTTGGCAATGCGCACACCTTGGTGCAAGGTGTCGTAGGCCTTGCGGTTGTACAGGCCCATGGGGTCGCCCGACGTGCCCTTGGGCGCGGTGGGGTGGGCGGGAGGCTCCAGTTTGACGCAAGTTGCGCCCATTTGGCGGCAGCGCATCAGGGCGGCCGGGCCAGGCAAGTTGAGCGCCAGGCTTAGAACGCGCACGCCTTTCAGCGGCAGAAATGGCTTGGGCGTGGTGGTAGTGGGAGTCTTGGTGGCCATGGGTGTGCAGAGTGTGGGGGTTGCCCATGATAATGGCTGTCCTTTCGCTAGCAGCGGGTAGCCCTTTGACCAATAACCAACTTGATTTTGCCTTTGTCGCCGAGCTTCCCGTTCTGCCAGTTCCACCGAAGCGTGCCCGTCGCAGTACGCGCTTGTCGCCGGCCTCCCAGGCCTCGGCCCAGCCGGCCAACCCTGTGCCCCTTGGCGTGCCACCCAATCCGTCCGGTATAGAAGCCATGGCCGTTACATTGGAGTCACATCCCGACTACCGCGTGATTCGCCGACTCAAGCCCCGCTTGGAATGGCCAGCGGCGGGCGAGCAGGGCGTGTGCCGCGTGGTGGTGCTGGATACCGAGACCACCGGGCTGGACCAGTCCAGGGACAAGATCATGGAGCTGGCCCTACTGCGCGTCGATGTGGATCTGGCCAGCGGCCTGCCCGTGGGTGCGGTGCAGGTTTACGATGGCCTGGAAGACCCCGGTATGCCCATCCCGCGCGAGGTGCAGGAGATCACCGGCATCACCCCCGCCATGGTGCAGGGACAACGTCTGGACGAGGTCCGCATTGCCGAATTGTTAGCCGGCGCAGACTTGGTCATTGCCCACAATGCCGGTTTTGACCGCCCGTTTGCCGAGGCGCGTCTGGATCAATTTCGCCACCTGGCATGGGCTTGCTCATTTGCTGACATTCCCTGGAAGGCGCAAGGGCGCCGATCCGCCAAGCTGGAAAGCCTGGCGCAGGAACTTGGCTGGTTCTATGACGCCCACCGTGCCGAAATGGATTGCCATGCGTTACTGGCCGTGCTGGCCCACGATCTACCGGTTTTGCCCCATACGGGCCTTGCGCATCTGGTGGAACAGGCCGCCAAGCCCAGCTACCGCGTAATGGCAAGCAACGCCCCCTTTGACGCCAAAGACCTGCTCAAGGCCCGCGGCTACCGTTGGAACGCCGAGCAAAAAGTGTGGTCCACCCGTGTGGGTGACAGCAAGGCCCTGCAGGCAGAATTTGACTGGCTCAAGGAGCACGCCTACCGCCAGCGATCTGCCGTGGTGCAGTTTGAAAAGCACGATGCCTTGGCGCGCTACTCCGGGCGGCCGGGCGAGATGCTGAACCACCAGTTATAGAAGCCCACTGTGTCCATACGTACTTTGACATTGGCCAGCATCCAGGTCGCTCAGGCTCGCAAGGTCATGATCAGTGGGCGTGTCATCCTGACGGCCATCCACAAAACCGACGTGCAAGGTGCCGTGGTGGTCAAGCCCTTGGGCCTGGAAGGCGACGAGCAGGCCGACCCGTCCGTTCACGGCGGGCTGGACAAGGCCGTCTGCGCCTATCCCAGCGAGCACTACGCCTTCTGGCGCCAGCAGCGCGAGCAGGCCGGCGTGGCCGGCATCGACGACGCGCTACTACATGGCTCCATCGGCGAGAACCTGACTCTGCAGGGACTGCTGGAGACTGATGTGTGGGTGGGCGACGTGCTGCGCTTTCCCCACTGCACACTGCGTGCCACCCAACCGCGCGAGCCCTGCTATAAATTCAATGCCGCCAGGGGCGCGGCAACTGAACATTGCGCAGCGGTTTCGGGACAAAATATTCAAGCACCGGCTGCTGGCGTGAGCGCAGTCAGCCCATTGCTTGGATGATTTCGGGCCTGCCTATTTCGACCGCTACGGCCAACGCGGTCTTGCCCTCCAGGCTGGTGTCCTTGGTTACACCCCGCCCGGCAATGAACAGCGCTACGGCCAACTGGTCGCTGCGGCGGATGGCGGCGAAGAATTGACCCTGATCAAAATATTGCAATCCCATGGCGGTAAGTTGTTGGCGGGCCTCCATCTCAGGCCCATGCGTCAGTGTGCTGGCTGCCGGCAGGCTGGGCGCCGTTGGTGCGGGATCTGCGGCGAAGCCCTTGCGCTGCAGATTGCGGTTGGCATCCAGCAGCATCTCGATACGGGCAAACACTTCGAACCGTGAAAACGGTTTCTTCATGAAATCGTCGGCACCAATCTTGTTGGCGTAGAACTGCTCGGTTGCGTGCTCGTTGCCGCTGATCATGATGACGGGAATGTGGTGGGTAGCTGGATCTTTGCGGATCACGCGCAGCGCCCCGAAACCGTTCATGCCTGGCAGCACGATATCCAAAAAGATCACGTCGGGCTTGGCTTCGGCCAGCATGGCCAGACCGGACTCTGCGTCGCCTGCGTCGCGTGTGATGTAGCCGGCCGAGCGCAGAATCTTGCGCAGAACGGCAACTACGGTAGGCGAGTCGTCGATGATGAGCGCGATAGCGCCGTGGCGCGCGTTTTTGCGTTTGCGGTTACGCCGCTCAATGGCGGCCTGTACCGGCGATGCTGCAGCGCTTGGGGTCGGACTGCCGGGGTCTTTTTTGGGAAGAATTTTGAAACGGTCAAAAAAGCTCATGGCATTGCCTTGGAAAATGGGAGCGGCTTCACAGGGATAGCAAGCATTTTTGCATGGGTTGCTGTTGTGCAACCGGCTTCAGTGCCCAAATTCTTGCTTGGGACGTGTCTTCTGGAAAACCATGGGGATGCCTGCTTGCTCAGCAGCCTTTTCCTTTTTGGCCTGGTTCAGTACCGATGTTTTGATCTTGCCCACCACATGCATCTCGCAGGGCTTGCAGTCAAAGCGCAGCGTGAGTTTCTCCTTGCCGTTGATGAGTTGTAAGGGCTCGGCCTTGACCTGACCTTGCACGCCCACCACGCCTTTGGCCTGCTTGGGGCACAAACTCAAAGAGAAGCGCACGCAGTGCTTGGTAATCATCAGGCTGACCTCGCCCAACTCTTCATTGGCCTCATACGCGGCATCGATCAGCTTGACACCGTGGCGGGTGTAAAAGGCTTGGGCGGACTGATTGTGCACGTTGGCCAGGTAGCTCAGGGTGTCTTGCGGGTAGGGCACGGGTGGCTGTACAGGCGTGGCGCGTGGCAGGCGCTGCCAGGCGTGCGAACGTGCGGCTTCGAGTGCTTCAATAGCCTCACGGCGCACGACATTTAAAAAAGATGCTGGTAAAAATAGGCCACTAGCCCTCGTCGTATCTGCTTCAAGCGCTATAAAAATAGTAGTACCCAGTTTGTTGATCTGGTTGCTGTTGGCTGCGTCGGCTGCTGCTGCATCTTTGGCGCGTTCGTGGGGCAGTGCGATCTGCGCTGTGCCCACATAGCCATCTTCGTCGGTATAGGTCAAAGCAATGCCGTGCGCTGTTTGTGACAGTGTTGCCCAGGCCCCTATACGCCGGTTGCTGGATCTTTTGTCCAGCACACGTACCCAGTCCACATCGCGGTTGCGGTTGACTTCCAGGCCCTTGCGCAGGTCTTTCAGACCCGCCACGGCGTCTTTCGGGAACACGCGCCAGCGGCCCTTGGATGCGTTCACCACTTCGGCACGGTTGATGGCCATGCCCACCAGTTCCTTTTGCAGGTCGTAGTAGCACAGGCCGTCGCCGTTGTGCAGCACCATGGCCGTGTCGCTGAGTTCCAGCTCCACCCAGTTGGGCCCCACCTGGGTCACGTAGCCGATAGGTTGGCCGGGGTTTTTGGGGCTATCAAAGGCGCCAATGTCCATCTGGCGGCCCTGCACAAAGTAGTCGGTGAACTCGCGGTTGAAGTTCTGGTTGGGGTCGGGCGTGAAGCTAAAGGTGGTGCGCCCGCTACTGGAGCGGGTGAACGGTTGGCTGGAGCCTTCCCGCGCTTCTATGAGTTCGTCCAGCAGCTTGCGGTAATGGGCGGTGATGTTTTTCACGTAGCCCATGTCCTTGTAGCGCCCCTCAATTTTGAAGCTGCGAATGCCTGCATCCACCAGGGCCGCAATGTTGGCGCTCTGGTTGTTGTCTTTCATGGACAGCACGTGCTTGTCGTGGGCGACAAAGCCGCCCGCTGCGTCCACCACCTGGTAGGGCAGGCGGCAGGCCTGGCTGCATTCGCCCCGGTTGGCGCTGCGCCCGGTGTGGGCGTGGCTGATGTAGCACTGCCCGCTGTAGGCCACGCACAGGGCGCCGTGCACAAAAAACTCCAGCGTGCAGTGGTCGGGATCGATCACCGCGCGGATGGCGGCAATCTGGGGCAGCGTGAGTTCGCGCGCCAGCACGATCTGCGACAGGCCCACGTCTTGCAGAAAGCGGGCTTTTTCGGGTGTGCGAATGTCAGTCTGGGTGCTGGCGTGCAGCTGGATGGGCGGCAAGTCCAGCTCCAGAAGACCCATGTCCTGGATGATGAGGGCGTCCACCCCCGCGTCATACAACTGCCAGGCCAGCTTGCGCGCGCCTTCCAGCTCATCATCCCGCAAAATCGTATTCAGGGTGACGAAGATGCGGCTGTTGAAGCGGTGGGCATGGCGGGCCAGGCGTGCAATGTCGGACACGCTGTTGTCGGCGCTGGAGCGTGCGCCAAACGACGGGCCACCAATGTAGACGGCATCGGCCCCGTGGTTGACGGCTTCTATGCCAATGTCGGCATCGCGTGCCGGGGCCAGGAGTTCAAGCTGAAAGTCGGGGAGGGACATGGCGCGATTATCCCAGTTGTGTTCGGCGCACTTCAAGTTATTGGCTCGCCTTCGGAATCCTTTCGGATTTGGAAGTGGCTGTAGCGCAGCTACGCACGTTGGGGCGGTCTAAAAAGGGCGGGGTGGTCTGCTGATTGCAGATTGCTAACGGTCGCCCAAAATGTTGACGCGTGAAATGTGCCCAACGCGGTATTGCGAGTCTGCCAAACAGGCAACCTAGTCGTACAAATCTGGAATCAGCGGTTTGCTCATTATGTCAACACCAGGCTTTGGAGGGTGGGAAAAAGCTTGCGCCAAAGCAGCTCCGTTCCATGGCGAGTCGGCGGTGTAGCAGGCGCGGTCGAGTTGCTGCAGTGGCAGTTCGTAGCGCGCGTCCATCAGGCGTTCGGCCAGGCTGTTGAGTCCGCGTGGCGGCGACTTCGGCCATACGGCGCTGGCCCATTCCAAGATGTGTTGCCGGGCCAGTCGGGGATCGTTTGCGGTGCAGGCCCGTTGCAAAGCTGCCAGGGCTGCGCTGGCGCTGCGCGATGCGGGCACGGTGGTGCTGGCACTGTTTGACGCGAAGGATGTTTTGGTATCCACTGTTGGTGTACTCGACACAACCCTGCGGTGTGCGCGCCACCACAGCAGCAGGGTGCCCAACCACAGCGCGGCCAAGGCAGCGCTGATCCACAGCCAGGGTGTTGATGCCATCAGCTGTGCCTTGCTGAAGCCACTTGCGCTACCTGCAATGTTGTCCGTACCTGTGCTCGTACGGTTGTTACCGAATGGCGTGCCAGAGGTGCCAGAGGTGTCCGTGGCTGCTGTGGCGTTGGGCACTGCCCCGGCAAGGTTGCTACCGGTCCCAGTGCTCGGATTGGTAGCAGGCAAGATTTCCAGGCTGCGCTCAGGCAGGTCGATGCTGTGTTGTGTGCGGTTCACCGTGTCCCACCAGACCAGGTGAAACGCGGGCAATACATAGTGCCCGGGAGCGCTGGCTATCAGCGCAATGTCCTGGTCTCGGGTGGCGCGCAATGTTTCCCCCTGCAGCCCTTCATCGGTTTTGGCTTGGTCAGGGTATTTTTTGATACCGTCAGGCACGGCCATCATGCTGGCCAAATCGGGCAACTGCCCCGCGGTAACACCCATTGCGCTCAAATGCAAATGGCGGGTTAGTGGCTCGCCGACATGCAGTGCGGTCTGTTCGGGCCGCCAGGTTTCTTCCAGCGTCAGCTTTTGTGCGGGTAACCAGTTGCTGGCGTCAGCGTTGGCTGGCCTGGCTTGCACGTTCATTTCAATGGGGTCGGCCTGCAGGTGCACGGTGCGCATGGGGCGGGCAAAGCGGCCCATGGTTTGACCAAATACGTTGCCAAAAAAGGAGTCGATGTCTGCGTCGCCACCCGATGCGGTCTCGTCCTGCACCTGGGCTTGCAGCACCGGGCCCTTGAGCGTGATGGCGCCGCTGCGCTGCGGTATCAGCACATATTTGCGTTCTATGACCTGGTAGTCCCGCCCGTTGCGGGATTCGGTATGTTGCTGGTCCTTTCCTATCTGCCGGACCAGCACATCGCTGTTGCCCTGCATATCCAGGCTGGCCTGAGCCATTTGCACGCCCACGTTCAAGCGCAGGCTCAACACCACGGCGGATTGCACATAGGGCTGCTTTTGATCTAACGTGCCGCTCATCGTGATCTGCGATTCTGCGGTGTTGGTGTTAGTGCCAGATTTGGCTTGAGCTGCACCGGAACTGACGGTGAGCTCCAGCGCATCGGATTGCTCGCCACCCCACTGGATGGGCGCAATGCGGATGGTGCCACCGTGCTTGGGTGCCAACAACACGGTGAACTGCGTTTGCGATGACATGTGCCCGTTGGTGATCTGCACACTGGAGCCGCGCTGAGTGCCCAGGATATCGAAGTCTTGCCGCAATGCTGTAGTGTCGGGTTGCTTGTCGCCATTACCGGTGTTGATGACGACAAGACGCACGCGCTCACCGAGCGCGACCTGGGTCTTGTCCAGCGATGCGGTGACCGCCGCCCAGGTGGAGAAACAAATACCGCTGGTAATTAGGGCCATCAGCGTACGGCGCAGAGTGCTTGTCATGGTTTTTGCCCTTGCTGCCTGAGCATGTGTTCAATCAAAAATTTGCGGCGCAACAGCCCGCCCGGATCGTCCGGTATGGCGCGCAGCCATTGCTCTTGCGCAATCTGTTTTTCGGTCGGGGGCATCTTCACGGCATCGGTGGCGCCCGGCTGTCCTGGAGCCGGCGCGGAGGCGCCGTTTTGCGGCATTGCGGGCGGCTGCGCGCCTTTGCCCAAACTGGTTTCGGCGTCACGCCGCGCCTGGGCGGCATCGTCTTTGGGGCTGGAAGCCGTTGCGGCGGGTGCCGATGGTCCACCGGCTTGTTGTCCCGGTTTGGCTGGAGGCATCTGGCCCGGCTTGTCCGAAGGCTGTTTGCCGGGCTTATCGTTGGGTTTGGGCTCGGACTTGTCGCCTGGTTTTTGATCGGGTTTGTCGGCGGACTGGCCACCCTTTCCATCCTCAGGCTTAGCGTCTGGCTTGCCATCTTTACCGTCTGGTTTGGCTTCTGGTTGCCTATCTTTTTTCCCATCCTGCTTGGCATCCTGTTTCGAATCCTGCTTCGCATCCTGCTTATCGCCCGCCTTGCTGTCTTCTTTGCTTTGCTTTTCTTGGTTTTCTTTTTGATCTTGCTTACTACTGTCCTGCTTCTCGTCTTTGTTTTTCTTCAGAGCGGCGGCTACAACATCGCGGTTATGGCGCGCGTCGGTGTGCTGCGGGTTGAGTTTGAGCGCGGCGTCATACGCGTCAATGGCACCCTGCAAGTCCCCGGTGTGCGCCAGTGCATTGCCTCGGTTGTAGTGGGCCTCAGCAGTGTCAACGCCAGACAGTGTTTTGGACGCGCCGGCGTAGTCGTGCGCCTGAAGCGATGCATGGCCCTTGCGCTGGGGGTCGACAAATTCTTGGGCTGCGCCTGCGGCATCACCCTGTCGCAGCAGGGCTTGTCCGCGTTGGTCGGGCGTGCGCCACATCCGGGACCACAGGCTGGCGGTGGGGGCATTGGTTGCAGCAAGCGCCAACACCGTGCTGGCCATCAGCAATGCGGCTGTCGCCAAGCGTGCCGCCATAGTCATGGGTTTCATAGCCACCTCCGGCGCGCCAACAGTGCGGCTAGCAGCAACACAAGGGGAAGAATGTAGATGCCAGCATCTTGCCAATGCGCCACGCTCTGGTCTTGTTCGGCCACGGCTTCGCCAGGCCGTGCTGAGGTGGATTGCAGATTAGCCAGCAATGCCGTAGGTTGGGCGCTGTCCACGAAGCGCCCGCCACCTGCGCTGGCCAATTGCTGCAGCAATTCGGCATTGAGCCTTGTCATTTGTGGCTGGCCCTTGTCATCTTTTGTAAAACTGCCATCGGCATTGCGCATGGGCGCGCCCCCTGCTGTGCCCACACCCACCGCGCTAAGCGCAATCCCTTGTTGTTTGAGTGCAGCGGCGATGCGCAATGCTGCTGCCGGGTCGTCAAAGCCGTCGCTGAGTACTACGATGCGCTTGTCGCGAGAGCCCGATGCATTGAGCAACTTCTGGGCTTGCTCCAGGGCAGGTGCCAGGTGGTCGCCGGCGCTGGGCATGAGGTCGGGTGCCAGCACTGGCATCAGGCTGCGTACTGTGGCTACATCCTGGGTCAGGGGTGCCACGGTATAGGGCTCGTCGCTGAATGCGACCATGCCCACCCGCGCATCACGCGCCGTGCTCAGAATGTCATCGACCAAAAAGCGTGCCCGAGCGACCCGACTCGGTGCGACGTCAGTGGAGGCCATGGAGGGCGACAGGTCCAGCACCACCACCCATGCTGCGGGTGCGCGGTAGGCCGCGGTTTTGTCTTGCTGCCAGCTTGGCCCCGCCAAGGCCAGCACGGCCAACGTCCATGCCAGAGCCAGCCACGGCCAGGGACTCAGGCCGCGTGTGCCGCTACCTGCGGCGTGCGTGGTGTCCAGGCGCAACGCGGGCAACAAATCAGCATCGATAAATTGGGCGGCATTGCTGTGCAGATTGCGTTGGCGTGCCAACCACACAACCAGTGCCCACAACACCGGCAACGCCAGCAGCCACCAGGGTCGCAAGAAATGAAACGCCTGCAAGAACGATTGCAAAAAGGTTGGGACCGTTGCCATCATGATTGTCTCCGCAGGCAAACGACCAAGACGCTCAAGAAGAGTGCCAGCGCCAAAGGCCATGCAAACCATTCGGTGGTGGGGCGGTACCACTGGGCAGTTGCTTGGGCGGGCTCCAGTTTGTCAATTTCTGCATAAACCTGGTTCAGGCTTTCGACGTTGGTGGCTCGGAAGTAGGCGCCGTGGGTGATCTGGGCGATGGATTTGAGCGCATCCTCATCCAGGTCAGTATTGCCGACGGGGCCTGCCATGCCGTCCTGTACGGTTGCACCGACGCCGATGGTGTAGATGCGCAGGCCCTCTTGCGCTGCAAATTTGGCGGCCTCGATAGGGTCCATCAAGCCAGCGGTGTTGCCCCCGTCAGTCAGCAAAATCAGCACCATCTCGCCATGGCCGGCGGTTTGTTCACGGTGCGCCTTGAGCCGTTTGATGGCCAGGCCAATGGTGTCGCCAATGGCGGTCTCTGGCCCGGCCACACCAATCATGCCCTCACGCAAGAACTGACCTACAGTGTTCAGGTCCGTGGTTAATGGCGCCTGCAAATACGGGCGGGTACCAAACAAAATCAGACCAACCTGGTCGCCCACGCGGTGGCGCAAAAACTCGCTACCAACCGCCTGCACCACCTGCAGGCGCGTGGCACCGCCGGCCATGTCTTGGGTCTGCATGGAGCCTGATGTGTCCACGGCCATCATCAGTTGGCGCGCCGTGGTAGCCACAGGCACCGGGTCGTCCAGCCACTGCGGCCGAGTGGCCGCTGCCACCAACAGCAACCAGACCACGGCGAACAATGCGATTCTCCAACGGGCAGGCGCGCGCAACGCCAGCGTGGCGTTAACCGACACGGCTGCCGCAAATGGCAGAAACACCGCACCCGCCTGCGGCGTGGCGGCGGGCAGCATGCGTGCTACCAACCACGGTAGCGGCAAAAACAAAAGCATCCAGGGCCAGGCAAACTGAATCATTTGCGGGCCTTTAAAAATGCCCGCGCACCGGCCACCCAGCGTGGACGGTTTGCCTGTTGGGGAGTGCCGCCGTAGGCGGCTTGCAGCAGGGCTTCTCCGGTGGCACCTTGCCATTGCGTGGCGCCATGGGCAATGGCAAATTCAAGCCAGTCGTTGCCACTCAGGCCGGCCACGGCTTCGCGCCCATAACGCACTACGGCATAGCGGCGCACCAGATGTTCCAACGCGTGGGCCAAGGCGGCATCACCAACGGTAGTGCTTTCCACTCGGGCCAATTCACGCAAGCCGCTACGGCGCAAGCGCTGGGCTGGGCTGCGGTACCTAAGCCAAAAGCACACTATGGCCGCTACCAACAGCAGAATCAGGCCCCACCAACCGGGCGCGAGCGGCCACCAACCCACCGGAGGCGGCGCATGGGCCGGTGCCAACTGCGCGAGCCAATCGGGTTGTGCAACAGGGTCTAAAGTGCCCACCGTGGCTCCTTTATCAATGCAACGAGGTTATCGGACAGCGCATCGGCTGTGTCCAGGCGAACCAGTGGCAGGTTCAGGGCTTCGGCCATAGCTGTCAGGCGCGCCTGGCGCTCGGTCCAGGCAGCCTGCCAGGCATCGCGGCTTGCCTCGCCGTTCACCCACCACAGGCGCTGCGGCAAACCCACGCGGTGTTCACCGGCAGGCAGGCCGTTACGCTCCAGCGGGTCGGTCAGCCATAGCAGGCGGCAATCGTTTTGCCGTGCAATGCCGGCCAGCATGTCTTGAAGCGGCGGGTCGACTTGGGCGAAGTCGCTTAGCAGTAGCACCAGACTGCCAGGTTGCAACAAAGGGCGCAGCGTGGTCAGCGCCGTTTGTAAGCCGGTTTGCACGGGTGCGTCGGGCGCACGGGGTTGCCCCTCTATTAGGGCTTGCAAGATGGGTAGCACACCAGCCTCGCGACCACGCGGGGGCAAGATGTGTGGTGCGGCGCTGCCATCCACAATGATGGCACCCACGCGGTCACCGCCCAGAGCGGCAACCCAGGCCAAAAGGGCGGCAGCCTGCAACAGTACGGCCGATTTGAACTGGCGTTTGCTGCCAAAGAACAAGCCCGAATGTAGGTCGGCCACGATCCACACCGGGCGTTCGCGTTCTTCGCGAAATAGCTTGGTATGGGGCTTGCCCCGGCGGGCTGTCACGCGCCAATCGATGGTGCGCGCATCGTCACCGGGCACATAGGGGCGTACTTCTTCAAATTCGAGACCACGCCCGCGTTGGGCACTGCGGTGGCCGCCGTAGAGCTGAGCCATCGCCGAGTGGTGGGCATTCAGGCTCAGGCCGCGCGCCGCAACGCGCAGCAAGACCAGGTCGCTCAAGTCGGGGAGTTTCATGGCGCGGGAACCAGCCTCAACAGTTCGTCGATGCAGTTTTGTGCAGTTGTGCCGCGTGCTTGGGCTGTGTAGTCCAGTAGCAGGCGGTGTCGCAATGCATCAGGAGCAATGGCCTGCACATCTTCAGGGCTGACATAATCGCGCCCCGCTAACCACGCCAAAGCACGGGCGCCGCGCTCTATGGCAATGGCCGCGCGCGGACTGGCACCCCAACGTAACCACTGGGCCAACTGTTCGCTGTACGGCGCTGGGCGTCGCGTGGCGTCCACGAGTGCCGCAATGTAGTCAGCCACCGAGTCGGCCAATGTGATGCCCAATACTTCACGCCGCGCGGCAAACACAGCGTCTTGCGTCACATGGTGGGCCGGGACCAGCAGTTCGCGCCCGTCTTGCGCCTCGCGCCGCGTCAGGTCCATGATCAGGCGAGTGGTTGCACGGTCCGGATAGTCCACCAGTGTGTGCAGCATGAAGCGGTCCAATTGCGCTTCGGGTAGCGGATAAGTGCCTTCGTGTTCCAGCGGATTTTGTGTAGCCATGACCAGGAACAGGCGCGGTAGTGGGTAAGTTGCCATGCCCACGCTGATCTGGTGTTCGCCCATCGCCTCCAGGAGCGCAGATTGCACCTTGGCTGGCGCGCGGTTGATTTCGTCGGCCAGTATCAGGTTGTGAAACAGCGGGCCGCGTTGGAACTGGAAGCTGCCCTGCTCGGGCCGGTAGATGTCGGAACCCGTCAGGTCAGACGGCAACATGTCGGGTGTGAACTGCACGCGCTGGAATTCGCATTCCAGTCCATTGGCTAGGGCTTTGATGGCCCGTGTCTTGGCCAGGCCCGGCGGCCCCTCGACCAATAAATGGCCATCGCCCAACAACGCAATCAGCAGACTCTCGACCAGCTTGGGCTGGCCCAGAATCTGCGTGTTGAGGTAGTTACGCAATGACTTGAAGGATGCCAGCGCACCGCTGGTGGCGATTACCGGTGGATAGTCAGGAGTGGTAGTGTTCATTGTAGAGACAAGCAATTAGTGTTCAGTGGGGTGACTGGCATCTGGCGACAGCAAGACTCCAGCTCGGTGCGTTGGCGACATTTCTAAATAGCCTTCTTGATACGAAAATCGCTCCTGCACCACCGTATGTTCCAGCGACGAAGGGTGCTCGCACCAGCCGAGAGGGAGTCAACGAAGTGAGCGTCATGAAAAGTACGGAGGATTGGACACGATTTGAATATCGGACCGAACACTTAGGCCAAGCTTAAGCGGCCTCCAGCAATGAGGGGACGATTTCACCAAACTGGCCAGTTCTGGACCTTTCAATCGAGTGCTGAAAGTATGCCTTCCACACGCATTCCGAAATTGACCCCAAGTATCCGACGACGTTGTTTAGCGGAATGCCGACGGATAAGCCTGCGAATGGTGTTGACGCGAGACTAGCGGCTACGACTGCCAGAAGCAGCCAGCGGCCCATTGGCTTTGGTTAGCCAGGATATTCGACAGGTTTGTAGAATGGACGCCATGCAAAAGTCCAACGCAACGTTGACAAGAATTGAGCGCTCACGCGGCTTAACCGGTTGCCCCTGGCACCGTCCAAACCTGACCGCCAGGTTATTTCGTCGTCTAGCTTGGAAATGCCAAGATAGGCGCTCGGCTAAATTAAGTTGAACTAAACCGCTACGCGGTGGCTAGTGCACGGTGCGCCGCCACTGCATTTGTGTTTCGGGGCTACTTGCATAGACGGGCCTGAGGTAGAGCCTGGGGATGGGGAATGTTCCCCGGCTTTGAGGAGAAACCGCATGACACCCTTACGTCAACGCATGCTCGACGCCATGACCGTGCGCGGCCTGGCTGAACGGACCAAGGAGGTGCTACACCGATGCCGTCGCCCGAATGGCACGCCACTACCACCGCAGTCCTGACTTTGTTGAGGCCCGCCTGAGATCGAGGCCTACCTGCTGCACCTGGTCAAGGACCGCAAGCTCTCCTACAGCAGCGTCAACCACGCTGCCAGCGCCAGCCGCTTCCTGTTTGAGACCGTGCTGGGCGCGCCAGCGACATCGTCCACCTGCGCCCGCCCATGGCCCGTGTGCCACAGAAGCAGCCCGAGTTGCTCGCGCCCAAGAGGTCACGCACCTGTTTGCCTGCTGCCGCATCCGGTTTACCGAACCGTGTTGCAAACCATCTATGCGGCCGGTCTGCGTATCTCCAAGCCTGCGCACTGCGCGTGGATGACATCGACAGCGCGCCAGATCGCATGTGCTGCGGGTTACGGCCGGCAAAGGCGGTGCCGACCGCTACAGCATCCTCAGTCCAAGCCTGTTGGCGTTGCTGCGCCAATACAGCCAAACCTATGCTCCGCAGCGCAACCCAGGTCGCTGGCTGTTTGCCAACGCCAATGGCACGACGTGCGTCAACATCGAAGCCGTGCAACGCGCCTACCAAGCGGCCCGACACTGCGCCGGCATCGTCAAGCATGGTGGCACCCATACCTGCGCCACTGCTTTGCCACCCACTTGCTCGAAGGTGGCGTGGACCTGTACACCATCAGCCGCCTCTTGGGCCACGGCCCATCAGCACCACCAGCCGTTATCTGCACCTCATCAGCCCGCAGTTCAAACCACCCAAAGACGTGGACCCATTGGACCTGCTGGCGGGCCTGCCAAGACCTGAAACGATCACGGCAAGGCTGAGCGCGTGGCCACCCTGCCCGATGTGCTGCGCCAGCATGGTGCGGCACATCTGGTAAAGCACACCCTGTCCACACCCCAGGCCAAAGGCCTGGCGCGGCATCGTCGCGTGCAGGACGGCGGCACTGGGGGCCAGCGGCTGGCCTGTGAGACTTGGCCACAGCCACTGGCAATACCACTCCCTGCCGCAATCGACACTGCCCGCAGTGCGGATCGCGTGCCAAGGACGCCTGGCTGCAGGGCGTCTGGCGGATGTGTTGAATGTGCCCTATGCCCACTTGCGTTCACGCTGCCGCACAGCCTCAATGCCCCGTACCAGTACCACCCGCGCTGGGTCATCGACACCCTGTTTGCCAGCACCGCTCAAACACTGTCTGAGTTCGCGGCCAATGCGCGTTGGATGGGGGTTGGTGGTGGCACCCCGGCCTTCACTTCCGGTACTGCACACCTGGACCCAGGACTTGCGGTTGCACATCCATGTGCATGCGGTGATGGCCTGCGGTGTGCTGGTGCAAGATGATCAGGGTCAAGGCCGCTGGCACACGCCGATCCGAAAGCCCGACTTTCTGTTCCCGGTGCAGGCCCTGTCCAAGGTGTTTCGGGGCAAGTTCCTGGCAGCCTTGGGCCGGGCCCATCAAAGAAAGACATCGCCGATGATCCGCAGGGCGGTGCCATGGCCTGGGCACAACGCCAAAGAGATCTATACCGCCACGACTGGGTGGTGTATGCCAAGACGCCGTTGGGTGGTCCAGCACAAACGCTGAGTACCTCAGCCGCTACACACCCGCACGGCCATTGGCAACGAGCGCATCAAGGCGCTCACGCACAGTGAAGTGGTTTTTACCGTCAGAGCGGATGACCAAGGGGTAAGCGCACAGAACATTTTACCCGGCTGTGAATTCATACGGCGCTACTTGTTGCACGTCTTGCCCACCGGTATCAAGCGGATTCGCCACTACGGAGTTCTGGCCAGTGCATGCAAGACGGACAAGCTCAGCTCGCAAGGCTGGCACTACAGATGCCCAGCACCAACCCGCTGGCCCAAGAGTCGGCACAGGCGTTCATGGCGAGGGTGGCCAGATTGAGACTATGCAGTGTCCGTGCTGCAAGGCGGGCACACTCAAGGTGGTGGCAACGCTGCCAGGGTACACGTTGCCGACACCGGGTAGCAGTGTGGCGGGGCAACCCAGGGGCCACCGTGAGGTGCACCAGGGGATGCCAAGGATCAAGAAATTCGCACCACGTCCAGTGGTGTCTGAGGCAGTGTTGCGCCGCACGCTGGCTGGCAACTGCGTGCAGAACAATACCCGAGCGATCCAGCGAAAGAGCAGTGCCCAGCCCCGCAATGGAGGCAATCCGCGCACGGCGCAACGACACTGGGCTGGGTCATAATCTATTGACACAAGCGGGGGATTGGTTCAAACCCCCTATTGCCCAGAACACACGCCACCGTCTCGCAGGCGGTTCAGTCCAACATGGTTTATCTGCCGCGAATGACGTCCTCGCTTTGTGCCAGCTTTGTGGCGCGGCGGATAAACGCTGATTGTTAGACCTGCTCAAGGAAATTGTCACGCATGCTGCTAAACATCGACAAGCCTCATCGCACTTCAGTACTTCACGATGAGGCTTGCCCTTACGTCCCGAAACCACATGGCACACAGTTCAAGCCGCTTGGTTCATTGGGTCGTGACGGTGGCTGGTTTTCTGTCTCATCTATCAGCGAGGCTATGGCGGTCGCAAGACGCGAGTTCCAAAGTGGCGTCTTCAAACCATGTCCACATTGCCAAAAGTCATGACGCACTGGGCGAGTGCGCAGGTCCAACATTTCATTCGAGGCGGACGGTTACGCCGCCGCTCAATTCCAGCGTTGCACACACCACCCTATGCGAGGTTCACCGTGAATATCCATGAGTTCATGCAAGGCTACAAATCGGCCTGGGAGCAGCGCGATCCGTCGATGTTTGCTGCCCTGTTTCACGCGGACGGCACCTATCACAACACGCCATTTCAAGTTCAGAACGGCACGAAGGAACTCGCCGAATACTGGAAGCGGGTTCAACTTCAAGAGGACATTTTGGTGACGTTCGAGGTTCTTGCCGCAGAACCCGACTCAGGCATTGCCCGCTGGCATGTCACATACCAAGTCGCATCGGAAGAACTCTTTCAGATTTGGGCGCGCTCCACGGGAACAAGCCTTATCGCGCGCAAGCCCGGAGAGCCGCTGCCGCGAATGGTCTTGGATGGTGTCCTTCAGGCAAGCTTCGTTGACGGTTTGTGTGCCGAGGCAAGAATCTGGTGGCATAGCATGCCGCAGCCCACATAAGGCGTCTTTTGGTGTGGGGTGAAGCCGGTTGGCCGTGATTTCAAGCCGGAGTAACGCTGGGTTTGAGTGCCCAGGCCGTCAATGCCGAGGTGCATGGTTTGGCCAGCCCGCAAGAACACCGGAGGTTTTTGGCCCATACCCACGCCGGGTGGCGTGCCAGTTGAGATCACGTCGCCGCTTTGCAGACTCATGAAGCGGCTGAGGTAGCTGATCAGGAACGGTACCTGGTAGACCATGGTGGCGGTGCTGCCGTCCTGGTAGCGCTTGTTGTCCACGTCCAGCCATAGACGCAGGGCATGGGGGTTGGGTACTTCGTCGACGGTCACCAGCCAAGGTCCCAGCGGGCCAAAGGTGTCGCAGCCCTTGCCCTTGTCCCAGGTGCCACTGCGTTCTAGCTGAAACTCGCGCTCCGACACATCGTTGACTACACAGTAGCCTGCCACGTGCGCCATGGCATCGGCTTCCGCAATGTAGCGTCCGCCCTGGCCGATGACCACGCCCAGTTCCACTTCCCAGTCGGTTTTGATAGAGCCACGGGGGATTTCAACGGCGTCGTCTGGCCCAATGATGGCGCTGGTCCACTTGTTGAACACTACCGGCTCGGGCGGCACCTGCATGCCAGCTTCCTGTGCATGGTCAGAGTAATTCAGTCCGATGCAGATCAGCTTGCCAACCTGCCCGACGCAAGGGCCCAGACGCAGGTCTTTTTGCGGCAGGCCGTTGACCAAGGGCAGGGTGTTCAAGTCGAGGGCTTGTAAATTCGCCAGAGACGCAGGTAATAGAGCGGTGCCAGCCAAATCGTCAATGACGGCAGAAAGGTCGCGCACGCGCCCTTGTGCGTCCAGTACTCCGGGCTTTTCCTGTCCGGCGGGTCCATAGCGAAGCAGCTTCATGGCAAGGGCGTTTCAAAGGGGGATGGTGGAATCAAAAAACGCGGCCGTAGCCGCGTTTGATGGGTTGGCTTGAACCAATGCGAACAGGTTACTCGACCTTGGCCTTGGCGCGCAGTTCTTCCTGGAACTTGGCGATCTTCTGCTGTTGAAGTTGCTGTGCGATTTGGGGCTTCACGTCCTCAAACTTGGGCAACTGGGCGTCGCGGATGTCGTCCAGACGGATGATGTGGTAGCCAAATTGGGTCTTGACCGGAGTTTCGGTCATCTTGCCTTTGGTCAGACCCGACAGCGCTTCGGAAAATTCCTTCACGTAGTTGCCGGGATTAGCCCAATCCAGATCGCCACCCTTGGCACCGGAGCCTGGATCCTTGGATTCCTTCTTGGCGATGTCTTCAAACTTGGCGCCTTTTTTGATCTTGGCGATGAGGGACTTAGCCTGGTCTTCCGTTTCCACCAATATGTGGTGGGCCTTGAATTCCTTGCCAGAGTTGGCCGCCGCGAACTTGTCGTACTCAGCCTTGATTTCTTCGTCCGTTACGGGATTTTTCTTTTGGTAGTCAGCGAACAGCTCGCGGATCAGGATGGCCTGTCGGGCGAGTTCCATCTGGTTTTTGAAGTCTTCCGTGGCGTCCAGGCCGCGAACCTGGGCTTCTTGCATGAAAATTTCACGGGCGATCACTTCTTCCTTGATCTGACCTTCCATCTCGGGCGACACGGGACGACCCGAGCGCTTGACCTGCTCAGCCAGCGCTTCTACGCGGGCCTTGGGGATGGGTTTGCCATTAACAATGGCCACGTTTTGGGCCCAAGCCGCGGAACCACCTGCCAGTAGCGTGGCAGTGGCAATTGCGGTCAAAATCTGCTTCTTCATGCGTTTTCCTTCAGGATACAAATCAAATGGAGCCAATGGGAGGCGGTCAGGCCGGGGTTGTATTTGGCGATATTTCAGTCTCAATGGCCAGGGCATGCAGGCCCTGATCAATGAAATCTTGCAGCGCATCATACACAAGACGGTGGCAGGCCACCGGACGCAGGCCTGTAAATAAGTGTGAAGAGATACGAACCCGGAAGTGGGTTCCAAAGCCGGTTCCGTTGGCGCCGGCATGGCCGTCGTGCTGGAAACTCTCGTCCAGAACCTCTAATTTGCTGGGTGCCAGGCGTTCACGCAGGCGCTGTTCCAGTTGGGCGGCGGTTGGGCCAGTGCTCATGGTGTGGTCTCCTTGTGGGGTTCGTCATCGCCGCTCAGGTGGGGGGCGATATAAATGCCCTGGCCTATGATAAATGCCAGGGGAAAAGCGTAGCCCCAGAGCTTGAAACTCACCCAGGCTTCAGTGCTGTAGTACAGCACTACGTAGGCATTGATGGCGGCCATAAAGGCGCTATAAAGCACCCACACTACGTTGAGGCGGTGCCACACCGCGTCTGGTAGCGACAACTGGCTACCCAGCAGCAATTTGAGGAAGTTCTTGTGCAGCACCCACACCGCTACGGCCAGTGCGATGGCCATGGCCGTGTACAACACGGTGGGTTTCCACTTGATGAAGCGGTCGTCGTGCAGCACCAACGTGAGCGTGCCAAACAGCAGAATCAATACCAGAGTGAGCTTGTGCATGGCCTGGAGCTTGCGGTCTATGCCGTAGATCAGTGCCATCTGCAAAACGGTGGCCGCCATCAAAACGCCAGTGCCTACATAGATGTCGTACATCTTGTAGGCGCCAAAGAATAGCAGGATGGGAAAAAAATCGATCAGTATTTTCATGCAGGGGTGAAGTGTAACGAGGCGGAGTTCATGCAGTAGCGCAGCCCGGTATCGGTGGGGCCATCGTTGAACAGGTGGCCCAGGTGGGCGCCGCAGTGACCGCACAGTGCCTCGGTGCGGACCATGCCACGCGTGTCGTCTTTGCGCGTAGCGACGGCGCCCTCGGTAATGGCCTGGTCGAAACTGGGCCAGCCGCAACCGGCGTCAAACTTGGTGCTGGAGGTAAACAGTGGCTTGTCGCAGCAGATACAGTAGTAAACACCGTCCTTGTAATGGTCGGCGTACTTGCCGGTAAAGGGCCGCTCGGTCGCGGCGTGGCGCGTGACCTCAAAGGCATGGGGCTCAGCACCCTTTGCTTGCAGCAGTGCCTTCCACTCGGGTTCGGTCTTTTCAATGGCGTGGGACATGGTGGTGATTCTCCTTGGTGGCGGGGTAGGGGCTTCAGGAACTGCAACTGATGGCAATGCTGCCAGCCCAGTCGGGCGGGAAATCGGCATAGGTGCTGTGCTCGGGCTGTTCGTCAAAGGGATGAGCCAGAACCATTTGTAATTTTGCAAGCACCGTGAAGTCTTTGGCCTGCGCAGCCTGGATGGCCAGCTCGCCCAGGTGGTTGCGCAGCACATATTTTGGATTAGTCTTTAACATCAAATTGGCCGATAGCCCTCGTGGAATATACGTATGCAGCTCCGAAAAATGTAGCAACCATTGGTTGATGCCGTCTTGGTCCAGAAACAGGTCTCGTACCAGAGCATCCTCTGCTGCATTGGGCGTGTCTATGGCGCGGCCTGTCCAATGGCTCAGGCGGCGCCAAAAGATGCTGTAGTCCACGTGCTCCACCGCCATCAGGCGCAGCAAGTCTGCCAACAAGTCGGTCTGGCCGTTTTGCACGGTGGGGAATCCCAGCTTGGCGGCCATGGCTGCGTCAAAGGCCTGCGGGTAGACGGTCTTGTAGGTTTCCAGTGCGGCGATTGCCAGGTCTTGCTCTTCAATCAGCGGCAGCAAGGCCTGGCCCAGGCAATACAGGTTCCAGTAGGCAACCTGGGGCTGGCGCTCGAAGGCATAGCGGCCTTGGTTGTCGGAATGGTTGCAGATATGGCCGGGATCAAATCCGTCCAGAAACTGGAATGGCCCATAGTCAATGGTCAGGCCGAGGATGCTCATGTTGTCGGTGTTCATCACGCCATGGCAAAAGCCTACGGCTTGCCACTGCGCCAACAAGTGAGCGGTGCGCTGGGTGACGGCTTGCAGGAAGTTGGCGTAGGCGTTGCCTTTGAGCGCACTGTCGGTGCGGCACTGTGGGTAAAAGCGGTCGATCACAAAGTCGGCCAGCTGGCGCAGATCGCCATGGAGGTTGTGGTGGCAGAAATGCTCGAAATGGCCAAAGCGGACGAAGCTGGGTGCCAGACGCGTTACCACAGCAGCGGTTTCTGGCCGTTCGCGGTACACCGGATGGTCTGATCCGACCACGCTCAAGGCACGGGTGGTGGGTATACCCAGGGCGTGGATGGCTTCGCTGCACAAAAACTCGCGGATGCTGGAGCGCAGCACCGCCCGCCCATCGCCCATTCGGGAGTAGGGCGTCAGGCCCGAGCCCTTGAGCTGAATTTCTTGTGACTCGCCACCGTGCCCGGTCGGAGGCTCCAGTTCGCCCAGCAGCACGGCGCGGCCATCTCCCAGTTGCCCGGCCCACACACCAAACTGGTGGCCGCTGTACACGCTGGACAGGGGTTGGGCACCGTTTGGCACAGTGTTGCCGGCCAAAACGTCCAACCATTGTGGTGAGTGAAGCGCCTCGGAAGTCAGCCCCAACAGGCTGGCGGCTGATGGGCTGTACCCCACAAGATACGGCTGTTCCAGCGGCTGCAGATTCATGGGGGTGGAAAAGGCGGGGCCGAGCGCGGCAAAGCGGTTGTTCCAGTGCCACCCGGGCGGCAGATCTGGCGGCAAAGCGGGCGCTGCGCAAGAGGGTGCATTCATGCCGGTATTGTCCGGTAGCACCGGCAAACCCACGCCTATCAGGGTTAAAAGGGCCTGCTGGGCCGTTCAATCCAGCAACTTGGTCAAGGCAGCGTCGTCCAGCACCTTGATGCGGTTGAGTGCCAGGCTGATCAGGCCGCGTTCCTGCAGGGCGTTGAGTGCGCGGTTGGCCGTTTGGCGGGACATGCCGGCCAGACTGGCCAGTTCATCCTGGGTCAAATCCAGTTGCCGGGTGCGACTCCAGAACAGCCGGCTCAGCGACAAGGCCATGCGCTGCTCCGGGTTGCGGGTGCGACCGGCCTCGATCATGGCCATAGCCTGTGACAGGCGCAGGTTCATGCAGCCCACCAGGTGCTGGTTGAAAGCCAGGCTGGTGGAGAACAACGTGTGGAAGGCAGCACTGGGCAAACACAACAGTTCGGTATCGCGCAGGGCTACTACGTCGTAGCGGCGCAGCTCGTTTTTCAGCACCGCACCTTCACCAAACCAGTCACCGGCGGCTACGCCCAAAAAGTCGGATCGCTGTCCGCTGGCGCTGCGCCGGGAGATTTTGACTAAGCCCTGCACCACACCATACCAACCCTGGGTGCGCTCGTTGGCAGGCAGGATGACTTTGCCGCGTGGGGACGACAGGGTGAAAACCTGGGATGCGATGGTTTCGCGCTCCTGGCTGGGCAGTCCGGCAAACCAGACCTGGTTCAGCAAAAAGCGGTGGGTGGGTGTGCCGGAAGCAGGGAACATGGCCTATTGGACCACGGTGCGAGTCCCCGTCTCTCAGTGGATGCATTTCACAGGGCAGCGTGGGCGGTGTCGTGTAAACGACACCATTTGCGTGCCCGCGCAGCAGCGGTCAGACTTCGCCCGCTGTGGATACCGAGCGGCGCAAATAAATTGATATTGGAGACACCATGGGATTGCAATCACCTTGGCTTTTGCCATGTTTGGGTCTGGCGTTGTGCCTGGGCCTTGGGAGTGCGAAGGCCACCGAGGCCGGCGTGACCGATACGGAAATCCTGATCGGACAACCCGCTCCGCTGACGGGACCGCTGGCCGAACTGGCGCCGGACATTGTCAATGCGACAAAGGCATTGTTCGACGGCGTCAACGAGAAGGGCGGCATTCACGGGCGCAAGCTGCGTACGCTGACCATGGACGATGGCTATGTTGTCGAGAACACGGTCAAGGTGGTAAACCACATGATCGACAAGGAGCCTGTCTTTGCGTTGATAAACATGACGGGTACCTCCAATGTGGCGTCCGTATTGCCGCTGCTGGAAAAGACCAGTCCGCCACTGCCACTGGTGGCGCCATTCACCGGGGCGGATTTGATACGTGTGCCGCCTATCCACCATGTTTTCAATGTGCGCGCCAGCTATGGGGATGAAGCCGAAAAAATTGTGCAGCACCTGACCACCATCGGCACGCAGCGCATAGCCGTGCTGTGGAGCAACAACGGTTTTGGCAAGGACGGCCTGGCGGGTGTGCAACGGGCACTGGAAAAACGCGGCATGAAGGTTTATGCCAATGCGCCCATTGAACAGAACGCGTCTGACACCAACAAGGCAGTGGCTGCCCTCTATGACACCCGGCCTGAGGTGATTGTCATGATTACCGCTGGCGCGCCCACCGTGAGTTTTATCAAGGCTTACAACAAGGTACGAAAGGGTATGCAGTTTTACACGCTGTCGGTGATGGGCAACCAGGCGACACTGCGTGCCTTGGGTGCGGACGGTGTGGGTGTGGTGGTGAGTACCGTGGTGCCGTTCCCATGGGATGTAACCCACCCGCTGGCGCGGGAATACCGTGCAGCCATGCAGAAGGCGGGTTTTGCCAGCAATATCTCATTTCTGGGATTCGAAAGCTATATCAATGGCAAGGTGCTGGTGGAGGGCCTGCGCCTGGCAGGCAAAGACCTCAATCGCAAGAAGTTTGTGGATGCTTTGGCCTCGATGCGGCGACTTGATATGGGCGGCTTTGCGGTCGGCTTTTCCAAGGACTCACGCCAGGGCTCTCGCTTTGTGGGACTGACCATCGTCAGCCCGGGCGAAAGGTTCACCAAATAGGCACTGCCGCGTCTGCGCGAGCCCGCACATTTTTTTTGTTAACACGTTACCATGATGAAGTCTTACTACAATTTCCAGAAGGAGTATCCATGCTCGGGTTGATGCAAAACCAGCAACTGCTGATTTCGTCGCTGATTGAATTCGCCGACAGGCACCATGGCGAGGCCGAAGTAGTTTCTCGCCGTGTTGAAGGCGACATTCACCGTTACACCTACAAGCAGGTAGCCCAGCGCTCGCGCAAGGTGGCAAATGCTCTGGACAAGTTGAATCTGGCCTTCAGCGATCGTGTTGCCACGCTGGCCTGGAATGGTTATCGCCATCTGGAGCTGTACTTCGGTGTCAGCGGCACCGGGCGCGTCCTGCACACATTGAATCCCCGCCTGCACCCCGACCAGATTGTCTGGATTGCCAACCACGCGGAAGACCAGGTCCTGTGCTTTGACATGACCTTCCTGCCCATCATCAAGGCCGTGCACAGCCGTTGCACCACCATCAAGCATTTCATCGCGTTGTGCGATGCAGATGCATTGCCCACTGATACCGGCATTCCCGGTCTGCGCAGCTATGAGGAATGGATTGGCCTTCAATCCAGCGAGTACGCGTGGCCGCAGTTTGACGAAAATTCGGCTTCCAGCATGTGCTATACCAGTGGCACCACGGGCAACCCCAAGGCGGCGCTGTATAGCCACCGTTCGACCATGCTGCACGCCTATGCAGTGGCGATGCCCGATGTGATGTGCGTTAGTGCGCGCGACTCCATTTTGCCCGTGGTGCCCATGTTTCACGTCAACGCCTGGGGTATTCCCTACACTGCCGCCATGACCGGCGCCAAACTTGTATTCCCTGGCCCTGCGATGGATGGAAAATCCATTTTTGACTTGATTGAGTCCGAGAAGGTGACCTACGCCGCCGGCGTGCCCACGGTGTGGCAAATGATGTTGTCGCACATGCAGAGCAACAACCTGCGGTTCTCCACGCTCAAGCGCACGGTGATCGGCGGGTCGGCCTGCCCGCCAGCCATGATTACCGCTTTCAATGACCTGTATGGTGTCGAAGTGCTGCACGCTTGGGGTATGACCGAAATGTCCCCGCTAGGCACCCTGTGTACGCTCAAGAACAAGCACCTGGAGATGAGCGAGGAAGAAAAGATGAAGGTTCGCCTCAAGCAGGGGCGGGGCATCTTTGGGGTAGATATGAAAATCGTCGGTGACGACGGCAAGGAACTGCCCTGGGATGGCAAGGCCTATGGTGACTTGCTGGTCAAGGGCCCCTGGGTCATTGCCGAATACTACAAAGGCGAGGCCGGCTCACCGCTGGTGGACGGCTGGTTCCCTACGGGAGATGTAGCCACCATTGATCCTGACGGCTATATGCAAATCACCGATCGCAGCAAAGATGTCATCAAGTCCGGCGGGGAATGGATCAGCTCTATTGACGTGGAAAACATTGCCATGGCCCATCCGGCAGTGGCCATGGCTGCATGCATCGGCATGAAGCACCCGAAGTGGGATGAGCGCCCCATCATCGCGGTGGTCAAGAAGCCCGGTGCAGAAGTCACGCGCGAGGAGCTGATTGCCTTCTATGAAGGAAAAACCGCCAAATGGCAAATCCCCGACGACGTGGTGTTTGTCGACGCCATTCCGTTGGGTGCCACAGGCAAGATGCAGAAGATCAAGTTGCGTGAAGTCCTGCGTGACTACAAGCTTCCAGGCGTGTGATCACCCGTAAGTGAGTGTTCCGTGTCACCGGGGTGCCAGTCGCCAAGGTGATACGGTTTAGGGGAAACCCTCCCGATGCAGTGCGGTAATTCTTGTACGCTTGCATCAGTCTTTTTCAAGGAGTCTCTGACATGAAATTTGCGTTGAAATTTGTCGCTGCCACGGTCGCAATCGTATGTGCTACATCGGCTATGGCCCAGAAGGGCGAGACTGTAAAAATGGTTCGCATCGATCCACTGACTGGACTTCTGGGACCCGTTGGTGTCAGTCAGCTCAAGGGCTATCAGTTCTTCGCTGAAA
Source organism: Candidatus Aalborgicola defluviihabitans (assembly GCF_016705985.1). Lineage (NCBI taxonomy): Bacteria > Pseudomonadati > Pseudomonadota > Betaproteobacteria > Burkholderiales > Comamonadaceae > Allorhodoferax (SeqCode) > Candidatus Aalborgicola defluviihabitans. The sequence continues at coordinate 230,112 of NZ_JADJKN010000005.1, read as the reverse complement.
AGTTCAGTGGCGCAGGCAACCCCGCCGGTGTCAAGTTTGAAGTCACCGGTATTGACAACAAGTTGAGCCCGACCGAAAGTCTGAATGCCTTGAAGGCTGCTATCGACCAAGGCGCACGCTACATCATTCAGGGCAACGGTTCTTCCGTAGCACTGGCTTTGACCGATGCGGTGACCAAGTACAACGAACGCAATCCGGGCAAGGAAGTCATTTACCTGAATGACGCTGCTGTGGATCCCGATTTGACCAACAGCAAGTGCAGCTACTGGCACTTCCGCTTTGACGCAGACACCTCGATGAAGATGGAAGCTATGTCCAGCTTCATGGAAACCCAGAAAGACATTAAGAACGTCTACATCCTGGGTCAAAACTATTCCCATGGTGTGCAGGTTGCCAAGTACGCCAAAGAAACCCTGGCCCGCAAGCGTCCTGACATCAAGATTGTTGGCGAGGACCTGCATCCGTTGGCCCAAGTACGTGACTTCGCACCGTACATCGCCAAGATCAAGGCGTCGGGTGCGGACACTGTGATCACCGGCAACTGGGGCTCTGACTTGTCGTTGCTGATCAAGGCGGCCAACGAAAACGGCTACACCGGCAAGTTCTTCACATACTACGCTGGCGTAACCGGCACACCAACCGCGCTGGGTACCAACGGTGCTGGACGCGTGTACCAGGTGGCCTATAACCACTACAACATGGGCGGCCAGATGGACAAGTGGATGAAGGAATTCCACGACAAGTACAAGGACGATTTCTACACCGGCGCCACCATCCGTATCTTCCAGACGCTGGGTGCAGCCATGGCCAAGGCCAAATCTACCGATCCAGTCAAAGTTGCGGCTGCCCTGGAAGGCATCAAGGTCAATAGCTTTAACGGCGAAGTGGAAATGCGCAAAGCCGATCATCAGCTCCAGCAGCCGCTGTACATCACGGTCTGGCAAAAGGCGGACAAAAAGTACCCCTACAGCCCTGAAGGTACGGGCATGACCCTGGCACCGGTCATGGAATACGCCAACTATGTCTCCAGCACGCCCACCAGCTGCCAGATGAAGCGCCCTTCCTGACCCTGTAACGCCCTGGGCGCTTGAGTCGAGAGCCCGAGCGGTTTTGCCGCATCGGGCTTTTTTGTTTTTACCGAGGAGAAAGGTCTCTCGATAATGGAGTTTTTCATCATCTCGATGCTCAACGGGCTGAGTTACGGCTTGTTGCTGTTCATGCTGAGCTCGGGGCTGACACTGATTTTCAGCATGATGGGCGTATTGAACTTCGCCCATGCGTCTTTCTACATGCTGGGTGCTTATGTGGGCTACTCAGTTGCGCAGGCGGTCGGTTTTTGGCCCGCTTTGGTGATTGCCCCCCTCGTGGTGGGTGCCCTGGGGGCCCTGTTTGAACGCATTAGCCTGCGCAAGGTGCACAAGTATGGTCATGTGGCCGAACTGCTCATTACCTTCGGCCTGTCCTATGTAATTCTGGATCTGATCCAGTTGATCTGGGGTCGCATTGCACTGGAATTTCGTCCACCCGAGATCCTGCAGGGCCCGGCCCTCACGTTGATAAACAATTCGGTCAAGGGTCTGAGCGTGTTGTGGGGCGCGGCACCTGCTGAGTTGTGCAGTTCAGCAGATGCGGCAGTTCGAGTGGTGTGCTCGCCATTTCCGGCCACCCGTGGCTTCATGATGCTGGTGGCGTTGGTGATGCTGATGGCTGTTTGGCTGTTACTCACACGTACCCGCGTCGGTTTGGTCATCCAGTCTGCTTTGACCCATCCTGAAGCCGTGGAGTCGCTGGGCCACAACGTGCCGCGCATTTTCATGCTGGTCTTTGGCGCCGGCTGTGCTCTGGCTGGTCTGGCCGGCGTGATTGGCGGCAGTACCTTTCTGACCGAACCAGCGATGGCCGCTACGCTTGGGCCGGTTATTTTTGTGGTGGTGGTGGTGGGTGGTATGGGTTCACTCTCTGGCGCGTTTCTGGCCTCAGTGTTGATTGGTGTGATTCAGACCTTTGCGGTGGCGTTCGACTATTCGGTGGCCTCTATGGCACATCAAATGGGAGTTCCTCTGAGCGACGCGGCCCTGAATAACTCTTTTGTCAAACTGACTTTGTCGCAGATTGCGCCCATCCTGCCGTATCTGTTTTTGGTGCTGATCCTGATCTTCCGGCCCAAGGGTTTGCTGGGCACGCGGGAGGGATAAGAATATGCCGAACAACAACAAACCGGGCCTGTTCAACACGGGCCGTATCGTGGTGTGGGGCCTCTTCGCTTTGGTGATGGCAGTGGCGCCCCTTGTGTTTACGAGTGGTCTTGGCATGACAGTGCTGTCGCAAATGGGCATCGCCATCATTGCATGTCTGTCCTACAACATGTTGCTGGGGCAGGGCGGCATGCTCAGTTTCGGACATGCGGTATATACCGGCCTTGGTGCCTTTGGGGCGATTCATGCACTCAACGCGATCAGCGGTGGCAGCTTGCCCATGCCGGTGTCATTGGTGCCCATCGTCGGAGGCTTTTTTGGCATGGGCTTTGCCGTGCTGTTTGGTTACGTGACAACCCGCAAGGCCGGAACGACCTTCGCCATGATTACCCTGGGCCTCGGCGAACTGGTGTTTGCGATGTCGCTGATGATCCCAGAGTTCTTCGGGGGTGAAGGTGGCGTGTCGGGTAACCGGGTCACGGGCAATGCCGTTATGGGTATCACCTATGGCCCCCCCATTCAGGTGTATTACCTGATTGCGGTTTACACCTTCTTGTCAGTTGTGGCCATGTTTGCCTTTACGGCCACGCCGTTAGGGCGCATGCTTAACGCGGTGCGTGACAACCCCGAGCGTGTGGAGTTCGTGGGCTATAACACCCAGCGCATCCGGTACACCGCATTCATCATTGCCGGCTTTTTTGCTGGTGTGTCCGGTGGTCTGGGTGCATTGAACTTCGAGATCGTGACCGCCGAAGTGGTGGGTGCGGCACGGTCAGGCGCCTACCTGCTGTTCACGTTTTTGGGAGGTGCGACCTTCTACTTCGGCCCCATCATTGGTGCGGTGCTCATGGTGCTGGCATTTGTGCTGTTCAGTGAATTCACCAAGGCCTGGCTGCTGTATCTGGGCCTGATCTTTTTGTTTATGGTGATGTATGCGCCTGGCGGTATTGCCAGCCTGATCATGATGAACGTTCGCGTAGCCGCCTTCGGCAAGCTTAAGCAGCTTTTGGGCAACTACCTGGCCATGGCGGCTACTCTGCTTATGGCCTTGAGCGGTGCTGCGGCCATGGTCGAGATGACCTACCACTTGCAACTTAACTCCTCGCAGGGGTCTGAACTGGTTTTCCTGGGCACCACGCTCAATGTAGCCAGTGCCCAAAGCTGGTTTGGTGCTGCGCTGGTGGCGCTGGTGGGCTTTGGCCTTTTTGAACTGACCCGCCGACGGTTTGCGTTCAAGTGGAAAGAGATCCAGGAGTTTATTGAGAAGAAAATGAATCCGGAGAACGCAGAATGAGTGCAGAGACCACCTATGCGCTGGAACTCAAGGATCTGCGCAAGAGCTTTGGCAAGACCGAGATCATCCGCGGTATCAACCTGGCGGTGCGCCATGGTGAACGTATCGCGGTGATTGGCCCCAACGGTGCCGGCAAGTCCACGCTGTTTAATCTGATTAGTGGCCGCTTTGGCGCCACCAGCGGGGAAGTGCTGCTCAATGGCACGCCCATCATGGGCATGAAGCCCTACGAGATCAACCGTTTGGGTTTGTCACGCAGCTTTCAAATCACCAACATCTTCCCCAAGCTCAGCGTGTTTGAGAACCTGCGCTGCAGCGTGTTGTGGAGCCTGGGCTACAAGTACACGTTTTTCAGGTTCTTGTCCAAGCTGGATGACGCCAACGCCCGCGCAATCGAGTTGATGAAGATGATCAACCTGGAAAAGAAGCGGGACGTGTTGGCCATTAACCTGACCTATGCCGAGCAGCGCGCGCTGGAGATTGGCATCACCATCGGCGGAGGTGCCAATGTAATTTTGCTGGACGAGCCTACTGCTGGGATGAGCTCCAGCGAAACTGAGCGCTTCATTTCGCTGATTCGGACTGTGACCGAGGGTAAAACGCTTTTGACTGTGGAGCACGATATGGGCGTCGTTTTTGGCCTGGCCGACAAGATTGCCGTGGTCGTGTACGGAGAGGTCATTGCGTTTGACACGCCGGAAGCCGTCCGCGCGAATGCGCAGGTACAAGAAGCCTATCTGGGCTCGTCAGTGGCAGATGCCCAGGCCGGAGAACACTGATTGTGCTGAAACTATCAAATTTACATGCCTTTTACGGCAAGAGCCATGTGCTGCATGGCGTGGATATGGAGATCAATGGTGGCGAAATTGTGGCCTTGCTGGGCCGCAACGGTTCAGGCCGTTCCACCACAGCCAAGTCCATGATGGGTCTGGTTGACTGCAAGGGGTCCATGATCTGGAAAGGCAAGGAAGTGCTGGGCAAGAAGACCTTTGAGATCGCCCATTTGGGCATTGGCTACGTGCCTGAAAGTCGTGACATCTTCCCAAAGCTCACCGTGCACCAGAATCTGCTGCTAGGCCAAAAACGCGAACAAAAGAACCCGCGCTGGTCATTTGATGACATGTACAAGATGTTCCCCCGCCTCAAAGAGCGGGAGCACACCGAAGCCGGGGTGTTGTCTGGCGGCGAGCAGCAAATGTTGACTCTGTGTCGCACCCTCATGGGTGACCCGGACCTAATCATCATTGATGAGCCTACGGAAGGGCTGGCGCCCAAGATCGTGGAGTTGGTGGCCGAATACCTGCAAGAGTTGCGCAAGCGCGGTATCTCGGTATTGCTGATTGAGCAAAAACTCACCATTGCCATGAAGATTTCCGACCGCTGCCTGGTCATGGGCCATGGGCACATCGTTTTTAAAGGAACACCCGACGAACTGCGTGCCAACAGCGCCATCCGCAAGGAATGGCTGGAGGTGTAATTGCTTTTGTCCCAACTGTGACATGCCGCCTCGGGGGACGGTAGATATTCCCCCTACAATTGAAAACGAACGATCGTTCTATTTTTGGTTAGACCACTACCACACCAAGGAATGCAAGCATGACCGCCCAATACCAAGTCCACGGCGACGTCGCCGTCATCACTCTCAACAACCCGCCGGTCAACGGTCTGGGTCTCTCGACTCGGCTAGGCATTACGGATGGTGTGGCCAAGGCCAATGCCGATGCAGCCGTCAAAGCCATTGTCGTGACGGGCGCCGGTGGAGCCTTCTCCGGCGGTGCCGACATCAAGGAATTCGGATCGCCGAAGGCACTACAAGAACCCAATCTGATCAGCGTCATTGGCGTACTGGAAAATTCCGCCAAACCAATTGTGGCGGCGATTCATACTGTTGCCATGGGCGGTGGCCTTGAACTGGCACTGGGTTGCCACTACCGCATTGCAGCGCCTGGCGCCAGCATTGCACTGCCCGAAGTCAAGCTGGGCCTCATTCCCGGTGCTGGTGGCACACAGCGCTTGCCACGCGTATTGGGCGTGGAGCCGGCGCTGAACATGATCGTCAGCGGCGAACCCATCAAGAGCGAAATGCTGGCGATGTTGCCCGGCCAGAAGCTGTTCGACAAAATGGCGGCATCCACCGCATCGCTGGCGGAAGAAGCCCTGGCCTTTGCCCGATCTGTGGCCGACGTGCGTCCCATGCCTGTTGTGCGCAATATGCCCTGCAAGCATCCCCAGGGCGATGCCTATTTCCAATTTGCCCGCAACATGGTCAAGGGCATGTCCAAGAATTTCCCGGCGCCCGCCAAATGTGTGGATGCCGTAGAAGCCGCCACCAAGAACAAATTTGATGCTGGCATGGCAGTGGAACGCGAGATCTTCATCAATTTGATGCTGACACCCGAGAGCAAGTCCCTGCGCCACCTGTTCTTGTCCGAACGGGCTGCATCCAAGATTCCCGATGTGCCATCGGACACCCCGCAACGCGACATCAAATCCGTGGCCATCATTGGCGCTGGCACCATGGGAGGCGGTATTGCCATGAACTTCTTGAACGCGGGCATTCCCGTCAAGATGCTGGAAATGAAGCAAGAAGCGCTGGACCGTGGCGTGGCCACCATCCGCAAAAACTACGAAGCCCAGGTCACCAAGAAGAAACTCAAGCAAGACAAGTACGAGCAGCGCATGAGCCTGCTGACCACCACCCTGAGCTACGACGACCTGACCGGCACCGATATGGTGATCGAAGCTGTGTTTGAAGAAATCGGCGTGAAAGAGACCGTGTTCAAGGAATTGGACCGCGTGATGAAGCCCGGTGCCATTCTGGCCTCCAACACCTCCACACTCGATGTCAACAAAATCGCCTCCTTTACCAATCGTCCACAAGACGTGGTGGGGCTGCACTTCTTCAGCCCCGCCAACGTGATGAAGCTGCTGGAAGTGGTGCGTGGCGAGAAGACCGCCAAGGACGTCATGGCCACTGTCATGGCAGTCGCCAAGAAGATCAAAAAGACGGCAGTGGTGTCCGGTGTGTGCGACGGCTTCATTGGCAACCGCATGATCGAGCAATATGGCCGTCAAGGTGGCTTCTTGCTGGACGAGGGCTGCACCCCCGCACAGGTGGACAAGGCTATGGAAAAATTTGGCATGGCCATGGGCCCATTCCGCATGGGTGACTTGGCGGGTAACGATATTGGCTGGGCCATCCGCAAGCGCCGCTACAGCGAAAAGCCCCACATGAAATACAGCAAAACGGCTGACTTGTTGTGCGAAAAGGGCCGCTTTGGCCAGAAAACTGGCGCCGGCTGGTACGACTATGTGCCCGGCAAACGCGACGCCATTCCCAATGCAGAAGTGGTGGCCATGATTGAAGCCCACCGCAAGGCCATTGGCATCACACCACGCAAAATTTCGGATGAAGAAATTGTGCAACGTCTGGTGTTCAGCCTGGTCAATGAGGCCGCACATATTCTGGAAGAGGGCATTGCCAACAAGGCCAGCGACATCGACATTGTCTACATCTTCGGTTATGGCTTCCCGGCGCACCGTGGTGGCCCGATGAACTATGCCGATGAAGTGGGCCTGTTCAATGTGGTCCAAGCCATGAACCGCTTTGCCCAGAATCCACTGGACGACGCCAAGTTCTGGCAACCTGCGCCGCTTTTGGCGAAGTTGGTTGCTGAAGGCAAGACCTTTAACTGAGCGCAGCAGGTCATACCATGATCCGCAAAATTGCCCTGTTTGTTTTGGCCGCGTTGGTGTTATTGGCTGCGGTGGTGGGAATCAACACGGTGCGCAAGGGCTCGCGCCAAATGGACGTGGCGGCAGTGGCACCGGTTGCTGTGGACGAAGCCGGCGCCAGCGCGCGCCTGGGTGAGGCAGTGCGCTTGCGCACCGTGTCATCCCGCGACGATGCCAGCCTGAACGCGGACCAGTTCCGCCAGCTGCACAGCCTGTTGCAGACGCGCTTTCCCAAGGCGCATGCCGTGCTCAAGCGTGAACTGATTGGCGAGTTGAGCGTGCTCTACACCTGGGAAGGCAGCAACCCCAAGGCGCCACCCATCCTGTTGCTTGCACACCAGGACGTGGTGCCGGTTGCGCCTGGTACCGAGGGTGATTGGCAAGTTGCGCCGTTCAGTGGTGAGGTGAAGGATGGCTTTGTCTGGGGCCGTGGCTCCTGGGACGACAAGGGCAACCTGATGTCGCAGATGGAAGCTGTCGAGATGCTGGTGGCTAGTGGCTACAAGCCCGAACGGACCGTCTATTTGGCCTATGGCGCCGATGAAGAAGTGAGCGGTCTGCGCGGAGCCGCCAAGATTGCGGCTGTACTCAAGGAGCGCAATATTCGTCTGGACTTCGTCATTGATGAAGGTTTGTTGGTGCTAGACGGCATCCTGCCTGGCCTGACCAAGCCGGCGGCATTGATTGGTGTGGCCGAGAAAGGTTACCTGTCGGTGGTGCTGAAGATGTCCGCAACGCCGGGTCACTCCTCCATGCCACCCAAAAAGGGCACCAGCGCCATTGCCATGATGAGTGCCGCCCTCAAGCGGCTTGATGACGAGCAGTTGCCGGGTGGTATTCGCGGTGTGGGTGGTGAAATGTTCGACACGCTGGCGCCCGAAATGGGCGGCTTTTCGCGCGTGGCCTTGTCCAACCTGTGGCTGTTTGGCCCGGTGGTGCAAAAACAGCTGGAGGGCGCTGGCAGCACCAATGCCATGCTGCGTACCACCACGGCGCTGACCATTGTGAATGCGGGCAACAAGGAAAACGTATTGCCCGGACGCGCCGAGGCAACAGTCAACTTCCGCATCCTGCCGGGTGACACCAAAGAGCAGGTTATGGAGCATGTGCGCAAGGAAGTCGGGCAGGCCGTTGGGGCCGATAAATTTGAGCTGATGGCCTTGCCGGGCGCAGTGGATGCATCCAAAGTGGCGCCCACCGACTCGGCACAGTACCGCCTGCTCGACAAGACCATTCATGAAGTGTTTCCTGGCGTGCTGGTGGCACCGGGCCTGATGATTGCGGCGACTGACTCCGTTCATTACGGCGAGATCAGCGACCATATCTTCAAGTTCTCCCCAGTGCGCGCGAACGCCGAAGACTTAAAACGTTTCCATGGCACCAACGAGCGCCTCTCGGTTGCCAATTACGCAGAAGCCATCCGCTTCTACCACCGTTTGATTAGCCAGGGTGCCCAGGCGCCCAAACCCTGAATTCCATTAGAAAAGGACTGACCATGACATCCGCAGTAATCGTATCGACCGCCCGCACCCCGCTTGCCAAGAGCTGGAAAGGTTCGTTCAACATGACCCACGGTGCCACGCTGGGTGGCCACGCCGTGGAGCATGCCATTAAGCGCGCCGGCATTGAGGCGGCCGAGGTGGACGACGTCATCATGGGCTGTGCCACGCCCGAAGGCGCCACCGGCGCCAACATCGCACGCCAGATCGCGCTGCGTGCGGGCTGCCCCGTCACCACCTCGGGCATGACCGTCAACCGCTTTTGCTCCTCCGGTTTGCAGACCATTGCCATCGCCTCGCAACGCATCATTGCCAATGAAGGCGATATCTATGTGGCCGGTGGTGTCGAAGCCATCTCTTGCGTGCAGCAAGAGATGAACACGCACATGCTCAATGACCCCTGGCTGGTCAAGAACAAGCCCGAGATTTACTGGAATATGCTGCAGACCGCTGAGAACGTAGCCAAGCGCTACAACATCGGCCGTGACGCCATGGACGAATACGGTGCCGCCAGCCAGCAAAGGGCCACCGCGGCGCTGGAAGCCGGTTTGTTCAAGGCCGAAATTGCCCCCATCACTGTGACTATGGGTGTGGCCGACAAGGTTATGGGTCTGATGACCAAGCAAGTCACCGTCAGTGATGACGAAGGCATCCGCGCCGGTACCACCAAGGAAGGCATCAGCGGCCTGCGTTCTGCCGTGCCCGGTGGCCTGATCACTGCGGGTAATGCCAGCCAGTTTTCGGATGGCGGTGGCGCCGTGGTGGTGATGCACGAAAAAATTGCCGAGCAAAAGGGCCTCAAGCCCCTGGGCCGTTTCCTGGGCTTTGCTGTGGCCGGTTGCGAGCCGGACGAAATGGGTATTGGCCCGGTCTATGCCATTCCCAAGGTGCTGGCGCGGCTGGGTCTGAAGGTCAGCGACATCGACCTGTGGGAACTGAATGAAGCGTTTGCCGTTCAGGTGATCTATTGCCGTGACAAGCTGGGTATTCCGGCGGACAGGCTCAACGTCAACGGCGGCGCCATTGCGGTGGGCCACCCCTACGGTGTTAGCGGCCAGCGCCTGACTGGCCACGCGCTGATCGAAGGCAAGCGCCGTGGTGCCAAGCGGGTGTGTGTGACCATGTGCATTGGCGGTGGCATGGGTGCCGCCGGCATCTTTGAAGTGCTGTAACTAACGGTCACCCCAGGTCTTCTCCAGCGCGCGCCTGTCGCGCTTGGTGGGGCGACCATGCTCCAGGGTGTGGGCGGGTTCGGGGTTCAGGCGCCTGTGCTCGGCGGCTTGCGCCCGTTGAGCCAGGCTTTCAGGGGTTTCGGTGTAAAGCTGTTGCGCCACAGGTGCGGGGCCGCGTTGTTCGCTGATTCCCTGTACCACCACCTCATGCGATATATTGGCCTGCCAAACGGTCAGTACATCCCCCACACGTACCTCCTTGGAGGGCTTGAGGGCTTGCTGACCCATGAGTACATGGCCGTGGTTGACGGCTTCAGTGGCCAGTGAGCGTGTCTTGAAAAAGCGTGCGGCCCACAGCCATTTGTCGATTCGGGTGGATTCCATGGTTACAGTGTTGTACGGCCCAATGTTACCGTCTAACCTTATCAAGCAGTTTCGCGCCATTGCGTCCGGCACCCGGTTAGTTAGTGGACTGTTAACTTGGCCTCTAGCCCTCGTGGAATATACGCAAGGCACTATAAAAATAATAGTAAATCATTGTTCTGCCTATCCCGCGGACATGGGCAACCCGGCGCGTTAACATTCGCCCATGGAAAACACGGATACCCTGCCGCGCGACGCCCAGAGCATTCTGGAGCTGGCAGCGCGCTCCATGTTTGACCTGTTTGCCAACGCCAGCGAAGGCATGATGCTGGTGGACCGTGCTGCCCGCGTGGTCTGGATCAACGACCAATACAAACGTTTCTTGCCGGCCTTGGGGTATGAGCGGGCAGAAGATTTTGTTGGCCACCTAGTGTCGGAGGTGGTGCAAAACACCCAAATGCACCATGTGCTGGAAACTGGCAAGCCCATCCTGATTGACCTGCTCACCAACCGTGCCGGCACATTTGTGGTCAGTCGCATTCCGCTGCGCGATGCGGCGGGGCAGGTGATTGGTGCGCTGGGCATTGTGCTGTTCGACCATCCAGAGACGACGCTGCAGCCGCTGATCGAGAAATTTGCGCGGCTTCAGCGCGACCTTGACGACGCCAGGCGTGAACTTGCCAGTCAACGCCTACAAGGCAGCGGGCAACGCCAGTCCAAATACACCTTTGCCAGCTTTGTGGGGCAAAGCCCCGCCGCAGTCGAGGTCAAGCGCCAGGCGCGCCGGGCAGCGCAGTCCAGTAGTCCGGTTCTGCTGTTGGGAGAAACCGGCACCGGCAAAGAACTGTTGGCCCATGCCATTCATGCAGCGTCGTCACGCGCCAAAGCCGCATTTATCAGTGTCAATATTGCGGCAGTGCCCGAGTCCCTGCTGGAGGCCGAGTTTTTTGGTTATGCGCCGGGCGCATTTACCGGGGCTGACCGCAAGGGGCGCGACGGCAAGTTTCTGCTGGCCAGTGGGGGAACCCTGTTTCTCGATGAAATTGGCGATATGCCGCAGGCCTTGCAAAGCAAGCTGCTGCGTGCGCTGCAGGAGGGCGAGATTGAGCCCCTGGGCTCCAACAAGCTGCTGCAAATCAACGTGCGGGTGATTGCCGCCACCTCGCGCGATCTTGCCCAGCTGGTGCGCGAGGGAACATTTCGGGAAGACCTGTTTTACCGCCTCAACGTGTTGCCCGTTCGCGTGCCGCCCCTGCGCGAGCGCCGCGCCGACATTGCCGCATTGTTGGAGGTACTGGGTGAAGACGTGGCCCTGCGCAGTGGGTTGCCTTCCCCCGAGCTCAGCCGCGAGGCGTTGGGCCTGCTGGAAGCACAGCTCTGGCGTGGCAATATCCGCGAACTGCGTAACGTGTTGGAGCAGGCCGCTATGCGCAGCGAGTCTCACCGTATTGAGGTGCAGGCCATTGAAGCCGTCTTGCGTGAGTCCGGTTTACCGCCACTGACCGCAGCCGCCGTGCAGCCGGACTTGGCCGTGCCACCAACGGTAAATCCGGCGCCGGATGCGGCTGGTCTGCTACGTCCGCTGGCGGTGCAGGTGGCTGAGTTGGAGGCTCGCGCGATTCAGGCAGCTTTGGCTGCACACAAAGGCAATAAAGTGGCTGCTGCGAAAGCGTTGGGCATTGCCCGCGCTACGCTGTACGGACGATTGTAATATGTTCAATATAAATACATATCGTCCAAAAATTAGACAATTTAATTGTATTTAAATTAGACATTAGTTCAAATTCTTGACTGATGTTAGAAAATAGCCAATGAAATCAAGGCCTCTTCATCTGGCATGAATCATGCTGAACCATGCCGGGTTCACTATTACTACAGGAGACATGCATGCATCCCATCCATCTGAAAGCTGCAGCCACTCGCGCGGCACTGATCGCTGCTGGCCTGTGCGCAGCCGTTGTCGGCAGCACTGCCTTTGCTCAATCTGGGGAAATCAAAATTGCCCACATTTACAGCAAGACCGGTCCGTTGGAGGCCTATGGCAAACAGACGCAAACGGGTCTGCAAATGGGTTTGGAATACGCCACTGAAGGCACCATGATGGTGGCTGGCAAGAAGATTGTGCTGATGGAGCGTGACGACCAGGGCAAACCAGACCTTGGCAAGAGCCTGCTGGCAGCTGCCTACGCGGACGACAAGGCCGACATTGCGGTCGGCCCGACCTCGTCGGGCGTGGCGCTTGCCATGTTGCCGGTCGCTGAGGAGTACAAAAAAATTCTGTTGGTCGAGCCCGCTGTGGCCGACTCCATTACCGGTGACAAGTGGAACAAGTACATCTTCCGCACTGGCCGCAACTCCAGCCAGGACGCCATCAGCAACGCCACGGCCATGGACAAGGATGGCGTCACCGTGGCCACACTGGCCCAGGACTATGCCTTTGGCCGTGACGGCGTGAAAGCTTTCAAGGACAACCTCAAGCACGCCAAGATCGGGCACGAGGAATACCTGCCGCAAAACACGACCGACTTTACCGCTGGCATTCAACGCATCGTGGATGCGTTGAAGGACAAGCCCGGCAAGAAGGCGATCGAAGTTATCTGGGCCGGTGGTACGCCACCCTTCAACGCGCTGGCAGCGCAAGACCTGAAAAAACGGTACGGCATTGACGTCTTCTCCGGTGGCAATATCCTGCCGGCCATGGCGGCGTACAAAAACTTTCCGGGTATGGAAGGTGCAACCTACTATTACTTCGGCATTCCCAAGAACCCTGTCAATGACGCCTTGGTCGCCGCACACTACAAGGCATACAAGACACCACCAGATTTCTTTACCGCTGGTGGCTTCTCCGCAGCCATGGCGTTGGTGACGGCGCTCAAAAAGACCCATGGCGACACCAAGACCAACAACTTGATCAAGACCATGGAAGGCATGAGCTTTGACACACCCAAGGGCAAGATGACTTTCCGCAAGGAAGATCATCAGGCAATGCAAAGCATGTACCACTTCAAGATCAAGAACGATCCAGCCTTTGCCTGGGGCGTGCCTGAGTTGGTGCACGAAATCAAGGCGGAAGAGATGAATATTCCTATCCGCAATCAGCGCTAAGCCCGCTGCTTCCGCCCGTTTTTGGGTGGCGCCGGCCTCACGCTATTGAGGCCGGCTGGTCAGGGCTCTTGGCCCTGAATAAATCCTCTGTTCTTCGCTGGAAGCGCATTCATTGATTGCGCCATACCCACCTTTTGCCTAAATACTTTGCGCCATGCTTGAAACCCGAGACCTGACGATCCGCTTTGGTGGCCACGTCGCTGTCAACGCCGTGAGTTGCGCCTTTGCGCCCGGCACACTGACGGCCATCGTTGGTCCCAACGGCGCTGGCAAGACGACGTATTTCAACCTTATCTCCGGCCAGCTCAAGGCCTCGGCCGGGCAGGTGTTGTTGGGCGGGCGCGAACTCTCTGGTCTGTCGGTACCCGAACGCGCGCGGGCCGGGCTTGGACGGGCGTTTCAGCTCACCAACCTGTTCCCACAACTTACGGTGGAGGAAAACGTGCGCCTGGCGGTGCAAGCGGCACAGCCGGGCCGCCACCGGCGCGGGCTAAACCTGTGGAGCATCTGGAGCGACCACACCGACCTGATTGCGAAGGCCGACGGCATCCTGGCCAGCGTGGCACTGTTCGATCGCGCGAAAACGCCCGTTGCCAGCCTGCCGCATGGCGATCAGCGCAAGCTCGAAGTGGCACTGTTGATGGCGCTGGACCCGCAGGTCTATATGTTTGACGAACCCACAGCCGGCATGAGCCACGACGAGGCACCGGTAATCCTGAATCTGATTCGTGAACTGAAGAAAGACAAGAGCAAGATCATTTTGCTCGTCGAACACAAGATGGACGTGGTGGGCGAGCTGGCCGACCGCATCATCGTACTCACCAACGGCACGCTGGTGGCCGATGGTCTGCCAGCTGAAGTGATTGCCTCGCCGGTGGTGCAAGAAGCTTACTTGGGGGTGGCTCCCCCCGATCCCAGGCTTCCCCCTCAAGGCGTAGGGAGCAGTACCCCATGAACCAGCCTCTGCTTACTCTCAAAGGGGTACACACCCACATCGCGGCCTACCATATCCTGCATGGCGTTGACCTGGCCGTGCCACGGGGTGAAGTCACCATGCTGCTTGGGCGCAATGGCGCGGGCAAGACGACCACGCTGCGCACCATCATGGGCCTGTGGCTTGCGTCTAAAGGTACAGTCAAGTTCGACGGACAAGACATCACGCGCCTGGCCACGCCGCAGATTGCCGGACTTGGCATTGCGTACGTGCCCGAGAACATGGGCATCTTTGCTGACCTGACGGTGAAGGAAAACATGCTGCTGGCCGCGCGCAGCGCACGCACTGCCGCGCAAATGGACGGTGAACGGCTGGCCTGGATTTTTCAGTTGTTTCCAGCAGTGGAGAAATTCTGGAACCACCCGGCTGGCAAGCTCTCGGGCGGGCAAAAGCAGATGCTGGCAGTAGCACGTGCCATCGTCGAGCCGCGTGAGCTGCTCATCGTGGACGAGCCCAGCAAGGGGCTGGCGCCGGCCATCATCAACAACATGATCTCTGCCTTCGACCAGCTCAAGCAGCGCGGTGTGACGATCTTGCTCGTCGAGCAAAACATCAATTTTGCCAAACGCCTGGGCGACAGCGTGGCCGTCATGGACAACGGCAAGGTGGTCCATAGCGGTTCCATGAAAGAACTGGCTGACAACGAAGAATTGCAACACGCCTTGCTGGGGTTGGCGATATGAAAAATAGCAACTTTGACTGGAAGCCGCTGGCGCTTGTGCCGGTGCTGGCGCTGATGGTGGTGCCCTTCATTGGCTCGCCTTCGACTTGGCTCACGCTGACGGTGGCCGGGCTGGCGATGGGAATGATCATCTTCATCATTGCCTCGGGTCTGACGCTGATTTTTGGCCTGATGGACGTGCTCAACTTCGGCCACGGCGTGTTCATTGCGCTCGGTGCCTTTGTGGCGGTGAGCGTGTTGGGTAGCATGCCCGACTGGACTGGCTCGCAAGAGCTCTGGCGCAACCTGGTGGCAGTCATCCCGGCCATGCTCATCGCTATGTTGGTGGCTGGTGCCGTGGGCTTGGCGTTTGAGCGCTTCATCGTGCGGCCGGTGTATGGCCAGCACTTGAAGCAGATCCTCATCACCATGGGCGGGATGATCATCGGTGAAGAGATTATCAAGATGATCTGGGGTCCGGCGCAGATTCCGCTGCCGCTGCCGGCTGGCATGCAGGGCTCGCTCTTCATCGGCGATGCGGCCATTGAGAAATACCGCCTGATTGCCGTGGTCGTGGGTCTGCTGGTTTTCGGCTTGTTGGCGTGGACTTTGGCGCGTACCAAGGTAGGCCTCTTGATCCGCGCCGGCGTGCAGGATCGCGAGATGGTCGAGTCGCTGGGCTACCGCATCCGGCGATTGTTCATTGGTGTTTTTGTGGCGGGCAGTGCGCTTGCCGGGCTGGGTGGCGTGATGTGGGGTCTGTACCAACAGAGTGTGATTCCGCAGATGGGCGCGCAGGTCAACGTGCTGATCTTCATTGTCATCATCATCGGCGGCCTGGGCAGCACAGGTGGGGCTTTGATTGGTGCGCTGCTGGTGGGCCTGATGGCCAACTACACGGGCTTTCTGGTGCCCAAGGTGGCGCTGTTTTCCAACATCGCGCTGATGGTTGCCATTCTGCTGTGGCGCCCACAGGGCGTTTATCCGGTCACAAGCCGCTGAACCGGAGCCACGTCATGCTGAATCGTATCCTCTCTGGTGACTATCCGCGCAGCCGCGTACTGACCGTGGTGCTGCTTGCCATCTTCCTCGGGCTCGCCTTTGCGCCGTTCTTGTTTCCCGGCGTCAAGGCTCTGTCGGTCGCGGCCAAGGTGCTGATTTTCATCGTGCTGGTCGCCAGCTTCGATTTGCTGTTGGGGTACACCGGTATCGTGAGCTTTGCGCACACCATGTTCTTTGGCATCGGCGCTTACGGTGTGGCCGTGGCCAGTACACGCATGGGTGCGGGCTGGGATGCTCTGGCAGTGGGCATTGCCGGTGGCTTGGCCGTGTCTTTTGTGCTGGCGTTGGCGGTGGGCCTGTTCTCGTTGCGGGTGCGCGCCATCTTCTTCGCCATGATCACGCTGGCCGTGGCGGCAGCGTTCCAGACCCTGGCTTCGCAACTTTTCGAGATCACCGGCGGTGAAGACGGCCTCACCTTCCGACTGCCTGAGCTGCTCTCGCCGAGCCACGAGTTTGCCGAAGACCCGTTCTTGGGCGTTTCGCTGGACGGGCGACTGCTTACCTACTACCTGCTCTTTGTGACCGCAGTTGTGCTGGTGCTGGCGCTGCTGCGCATCGTCAATTCGCCATTTGGTCGCGTGCTGCAGGCGATTCGTGAAAACGAATTCCGCGCCGAGGCTATTGGCTACCGCGTGGTGGTGTACCGCACGCTTTCCAGCGTGTTGTCTGCCTTGTTCGCGTGCCTGGCCGGTGCCATGCTGGCCGTCTGGTTGCGCTACAACGGGCCAGACACCTCGCTGTCGTTTGAAATCATGATCGACGTGCTGCTCATCGTCGTCATCGGCGGCATGGGCACCATTTACGGCGCGGCCATTGGCGCGGTGCTGTTTCTCGTCGCACAAAGTTATCTGCAAGACCTGCTGCGCCTGGGCAGCGAGGCCACCAGCGCCTTGCCCTGGCTGTCGGCACTGCTGTCGCCTGACCGCTGGCTGCTCTGGCTGGGCGTCTTGTTTGTGCTTTCGGTTTATTACTTTCCCTCGGGCGTGGTGGGGAAGTTGCGCGCGCTCCGTGCGCAGCACTAACCACGCCGTAGCGCTTTGATTCATAACCACAACTGGAGACATGTATGCATAGCCAATTCGACACCCGGACATTGACATTAGTGGCCGCCGCCGCGGCCCTGGTTTGTGCCTCGGCACTGACCGGCTGCGGCGGGGCCACGGCCCTGGATCCAGTCAATACGCTGCCCAGCGGCATTACCGACCTGGGCGCGAAGACGTATCGTGCCACCACCACCGGTGCCGCAAATACAGCGGCCGGACAGGACTTGTTGACTGCTGGTCTGGGAAAGAGCGGTATTGCCAGTACCGCCGCTGCGACGCTGACCAGCTTTGCCGACCCTGCCAACCCAACAGTCGATGAATTGCGACGCAATGCGGTTCAGTCCAATTACCGTGGCTTGGTTGACAACACCGCCGGTGGCGGCTTTGGCGTACTGTACGGGCCCAATATTGACCTGTCTGGCAAGGCGACCTTGGGTGAAGGTCTGGTGCCCGGCATTGAATACACCGGCGTGCTGGATGACGCGGCAGGGCGCAAGCGCGTAACCATGGCTGTGCAGGTGCCCGACAATTTTGATGTCAACAATCCTTGCGTGGTGGTGGGCCCATCTTCCGGTTCACGCGGCGTTTACGGCGCCATTGCCACGGCGTCGGACTGGGGACTCAAGCGTGGGTGTGCCGTGGCCCTGACGGATGCCGGCAAGGGCATGGGCCTGTATGACCTGAGCGACGACACTGTACACAAGGTCGATGGCACGCGCGCCACCCGTACCGTGGCCGGCACGCTGTCCAACTTTGCAGCCAATATTTCCGATGCGGCACGCGCGGCATTCAACACTGCTTTCCCAAACCGGCTGGCACTCAAACACGCACACTCGCAGCTCAATCCCGAGAAGGACTGGGGCAATGACACCCTGAGCGCAGCAGCCTACGCGTTGTATGTGCTCAACCAGCAGTATGCGCCGACAGTCAATAACACCCCATCCAAGGGCGTGCGCTTTACTGCCGCGAACACCATGGTGATTGCGGCTTCGGTATCCAACGGCGGCGCTGCAGTGCTGCGTGCGGCAGAGCAAGACACCGCCGGTCTGATTGATGGTGTGGTGGCTGGTGAGCCCAGCGCCCAGCCATCATCCACCAGTGGCTACGGTGTGCAATTTGGCGGGGTTGATGTTGGGGGCTTTGGCAAGCCGCTGATGGACTACTTCACCATTGCCAACCTGTATCAACCTTGCGCGGCACTGGCCGCCCCGGCCGCGCTGACCGAGGTGTCCATCTACAACTACATTGGTCTGACTGCTCAGACCACCACTGCCACCAACCGCTGCACGCAATTAGCTGCCAAAGGATTGGTGACGGGTGCTACTACGGCCGCACAGGCTGCAGATGCGCTGTCCAAGCTGCATGCGGCCGGCTGGACCGCCGACAACGACACCATGCACAACGCGCACTATGCGCTGGGTAATGCCGTGATCATTTCCATGATGTACACCAATGCCTATGGCCGCTTCTCGGTGACGGACAACGTGTGTGGCATGAGTGCCGCAGCAGTGGCAGCCGGTGCACCTGCAGCAATCGCCGCCACGGTGAAGGCCGCCAGCTATGCCACCGGTAACGGTACGGTCAACGGCACGCCTGCCACTGTGATTTACAACGACTCGGTGGGCGGTGCCAAGGGCTGGAACCTGGGTGTCTCGCCCAGCACCGGCGTGGCCGACTTCTCGCTTGATGCAGCCCTGTGCCAACGTGCGTTGTACACCGGTGTGGATAGCGTCAGTGGCGCAGCCCTTGCTGCCAACTCCACACCAACCAAGGCGCAAAGTGATGCGGTGCGCGCCGGTGTGAACGAGGTGCTGCTCAATGGCAACCTGCGCGGTAAGCCCACGTTGATGCTGGCTGGCCGAAGTGACGCGCTGCTTCCGATCAACAACTCGGAGCGTGCTTATGCGGCCTACAACCGTTCAGTGGAAGGGTCGGGCAGCAAGCTGCGCTACATCGAGGTCACCAACGCACAGCACTTTGATACCTTCAATGCGTTTTCGGGCTTTGATACACGCTTTGTACCCCTGCATAGCTATTTTGTGCAAGCCATGAATGCCATGTACGCCAACCTCAAGAGTGGCACTGCGTTGCCACCCAGCCAGGTGGTGCGCACCACGGCACGTGGCGGTGCGGCGGGTGCAGCGCCAGCCATCACAGCGGCGAATGTGCCGGCCATCAGTGCCAGCCCGGTGGCAGCTGACCAAATCGGATTTGCCGGAACTGCGCTGAGCGTGCCCAATTAGGCAGGTATCGCCATTGCAACTGTGACGTGTAGAAAGTGACCCTGCCATGACGTATGCCTCCCACTACTTGCGCTGTGCCGGGCATGAAATTCATTACACCGAATGGGGGGCACCCAGCGCGCCCGTCGTGATCGCCTGGCATGGCCTGGCGCGCACCGGGCGTGACATGGATGAGCTGGCACAGCACCTGAGCAGCCGCTATCGCGTGATTTGCCCCGACACCATCGGCCGGGGTTTAAGCCAGTGGAGCAGCCGTCCGGCCCAGGAGTACTGTCTGGCTTTCTACGCGCGCATTGCAACCAATCTGTTTGACCAGTTGGGCATTCAGCGCGCCCATTGGGTGGGAACCTCGATGGGGGGCGCCATTGGTACGGTGTGCGCGTCGGGTTTATTGGAACCATCCATGGCGGCGCGCATCCAGAGCCTGACCCTGAACGACAACGCGCCGGCTCTGGCGGCGTCAGCCATCGCCCGCATCCGTGAATACGCCGGCAGCCCACCGTCCTTTGCCACGGTGGGTGAGTTGGAAGCCTTCTTCCGTCAGGTCTACAAGCCCTACGGCTGGTTGAGCGACGCCCAGTG
Organism: Candidatus Aalborgicola defluviihabitans; assembly: GCF_016705985.1. Taxonomy (NCBI): domain Bacteria; kingdom Pseudomonadati; phylum Pseudomonadota; class Betaproteobacteria; order Burkholderiales; family Comamonadaceae; genus Allorhodoferax (SeqCode); species Candidatus Aalborgicola defluviihabitans. The sequence goes on along the minus strand of NZ_JADJKN010000005.1, from coordinate 210,164 downwards.
GCGCCGCCTGACCGAAACCTCCACCCGCCGCCTGCCTGATGGGCGGGTGACGCCCCATTACGACCCGGCCATGGTGCAGCAGTTCGCCTACCATCCGGACGATTACCTGATATGGGAGCATTACGATGCGCTGCAGATTCCGGTTCTGGCGATGCACGGCATGGAATCCGACCTGGTACTGGACGAGACCATCGAGGCCATGCGCCACCGCGGTCCCGGTGCTGCTGGCCGTCTGCAGGTGATGGAGGTTGCTGGCTGTGGTCACGCCCCGGCCCTGAATGTGCCCGCGCAACTGGATTGCGTTACTGCCTTCATTGACCGGGTTGCTGGGGCTTAACGTGCATTTAATGAAATGGCACTTAGTGCCCATCCACCGACACTGCAGCCCAAGACGACCAGCCACGGCGGCAGCTTCCAAAACATCAAGGCGACAAGTGCCAGCAGCGCCAATCCAAAGTCTTCCAACTTAAACACGGCGCCTGTCCAGACCGGGTGATAGAGCGCAGCCAAAAGCAAGCCAACCACGGCGGCGTTCACACCTGCCAGCGCTGCCTGGGCGTGCCGGCTGCGACGCAGTTGTTCCCAAAACGGCAACGCGCAAAAGACCAATAGAAATGACGGCACGAAAATGGAAATCAGGCAGATCAATGCGCCAACCCAGCCACTGGGTGAGCCATCCATGGACGCGCCCAGAAAGGCCGAAAAAGTGAAGAGCGGGCCTGGAACCGCCTGCGCCAGCCCATAGCCTGTCAGGAAGGTCTCGTTTGTCACCCAATGGTTGGGAACAACGGCTGCTTGCAGGAGGGGCAGCACAATATGGCCACCACCAAAAACCAGTGATCCTGCCCGATAGAAAGCGTTGACAAGTGCCAGCCAGTGATTGGGCCAGAGCGCCAGCAACGCAGGCAAACCCATCAGCAATCCGAAGAACAATCCGAGCAGGATAATCCCGGTTCTGCGACCGATGGTGATTGGGAATGGCTCATGGTTCAGGTCTTGGGAGGGCTGAATCAGCGCAACACCGATGACTGCAGCGGCGGCAATCACGCCAACTTGCCCCCAAGCAGTCGGCCAAAACAGAACAACGCACGCAGTGACAACAGCGATAGCAAACCGTGCCGTATCGGTACAGAGTTTTCGTGCCATGCCATAGACCGCTTGGGCAACCACCGCGACGGCGACGATTTTTAAACCATGCAGCGCGCCCGCCGGAAAGGTGCTCCCCCACGTGGATAGGCCAACGGCAAACCCGTACAACATGATGGCAGAGGGCAGTGTGAATCCAGCCCATGCGGCCAAGGCGCCTGCAAATCCACCCCGCACCATACCCAGCGCCATACCGACCTGACTACTGGCGGGTCCGGGCAAGAACTGGCACAGCGCTACAAGATCGGCATAACTGCGCTCGCTGATCCAGCGCCGTCGAACGACGAATTCATCACGGAAATAGCCAAGGTGTGCAATGGGCCCGCCGAACGAGGTCAGTCCCAGGCGAAGGAATACAAGAAAGATCGTCCCCACGTTGAATCGCTGGTGTGTTGGCAGCATTGCAAATGGACGTAAGGCTCGGCAACTATCCGTGGCGGGCTTGCTGCAAAAATCCCTGATATTGCACTTCGGGTATCAGCAGGCCACCCGTGGTCCACACGATATGGTTGGCGCCAGGGCAGGCCAGCGCACTGGAGCGCAGGAGTCCGGGGCCACTGAACCCGATCGCTGCCGACGGCTCAATACGCAGGCACGCCGTGTCGTGCGCGAGGGCCAGATGGGTAAACAGCGTGTCATCGGCCACTGTGAATATCCCTGCCAGCAGTGGCCGCATGATTTGCGCTGCCAGCAGTGAAGCACGTGGCACGGCCAGGCCATCGGCCTCGGTCTGGTTGGTCAGGCCATAGTCGTACACGCTGTAGTGGCTGCCGGGTGGCGACAGCAGGTGCGCCAAAAAGCAGGGTGACTGCACCGGTTCGGCAAAGAAGCAGTGCACATGCGCCCCAAATAGCTGGTGCAGGCCCCACGCAATGCCCGACGGGGCACCACCCACGCCACAGGGCAGGTACACCACCAAGGGGTGTTCAGCATCCACCAGCACACCCTGGGTTTTCAGTTGGTCACGCAGGTGCAGTGCGGCAGCGCTGTAGCCTAAAAACAAGGACAGCGAGCGTTCATCATCAACAAAGTGGCATCGGTCATCGGCCTTCGCTTGCTGGCGTCCGCTTTCTACTGCACGCTCATAGTCGCCGCTGTGCTCTACCACTTCCACTCCATGCTGGCGCAGGCGTTGCTTCTTCCAGTCCTTGGCGTCGGCGGACATGTGCACCACCGCGCGAAATCCCAGCGCTGCGGCCATCACGCCAATGGCCATGCCCAGATTACCCGTAGAGCCCACGGCAATCTGGTGCTGGCCAAACAGTGCCCGCGCGGTTGGCTGGGCCAAGGTGCGGTAGTCCCCATCCAGCGTGATCAGGCCGTTTTGCAGGGCCAGGTTTTCGGCCTGCTCCAACACTTCGTGAAAACCACCCCGGGCTTTTATGGAGCCGGCCACCGGCAAGCTGTGGTCGGCCTTGACCCACAGGCGGCCGTGCTCGCGTGGCAAGCCCAGTGCCTGCTGCAATTGCGGCATGACCAACAGGTCGGACTCAATGTGCCCTTGGCTGGCTGCCAGTTCAGGAAACAGCTGCGCCAGCAGCGGTGCAAAGCGTGCAACGCGGCTTTGGGCCGCCAGCATGCCCGCTGCATCCACCAGCGCGGCATCGCCGGATTGCGCGGCCACCCCCCGCTCGGGGTTGAGCCAGAGCTGCGGTGTTGCTGTACGTAGCCGATTGATGTGGAGTGAAATCAGGCTCTAGCCCTCGTCAAATATACGTAATGCGCTATCAAAATAGAAGTAATTGGTGGAAAGGTTGCATGGCTATTGCCGTGCACCCAGTGCCAATGCGGCAGTACGGGATGCGGTGAGCGTGGCCGGGTCAATAGCCGTCTGGGTTTGCCAACCCGCCAGATGGCGTTCGCTGATATTGCACAGGGCGGTGATCCACTCGGGGTCGTCGTTCAGGCAGGGGATGTAGTGGAACTCCTTGCCGCCGGCCGCCAGAAAGGCGTGGCGCGCCTCCATGTTGATTTCTTCCAGCGTTTCCAGGCAGTCGCTGCTAAAGCCCGGGCAGACCACGTCCACCCGCTTGACGCCGGCCTGGCCCATGGCAATCAGGCTGGGTTCGGTGTAGGGCTCCAGCCATTTGGCACGGCCCAGGCGGGACTGAAACGTGACCTTGTAGTCCGTCTTGTTCAAACCCAGGCGCTCGGCCAGCAGGCGAGCGGTCTTCATGCACTCGCAGTGGTAGGGGTCGCCCAGCTCCAGCGTGCGTGCGGGCACACCGTGAAAGCTCATCACCAACTGATCCGGGCAGCCGTGTGCTTTCCAGTGGCGCTGGACGCTGGACGCCAAGGCCGCAATGTAGTCGGTATCGTCGTGGTAGTGGTTGATGAAGCGCAGCTCGGGCACGGCGCGGGTGCGTTGAGCCCAGGCGTAGACCGCATCGAACACGCTGGCCGTCGTGGTGGCGCTGTATTGCGGGTAGGCTGGTACCACCAGCACGCGGGTTACGCCATCGGCCTTCATGGCGTCGAGCTGGGAGGTGATGGACGTGCTGCCGTAGCGCATGGCCCAGCGCACCTTGACTGGGTGGTTGCGCTGTCCCAGCCAGCCCTGCAGCAGCTTGGCCTGCTTTTCGGTCCAGACCTTCAGGGGTGAGCCCTCGGGCGTCCAGACACTGGCATATTTGGCTGCCGATTTGGCAGGGCGAAAGCGCAGGATGATGCCGTGCAGGATGAACCACCAGACCAGCCTGGGGATTTCCACCACGCGGTGGTCGCTTAAAAATTCGGCCAAATAGCGCCGCACTGCGGCGGGGGTGGTGCATCGGGTGTGCCCAGGTTGCACAGCAAGATGGCAGTCTTGGGCGCTTGGCCGTGGGTGTAGGCTGGTTCGTTTTCGAAGGGCATGGGGTATTCTCGTGCACCTATGCTCGATATTTCAACCGTACAGGCAATTACCCTCGATCTGGACGACACACTGTGGCCGATTTGGCCCACCATTGCCAGGGCTGAAAAGCAGTTGCTGGCGTGGTTGCAAGTGCATGCACCGGCGACCGCCACCTTGGCGGCAGACCCGCATTCCCGTGTTGTCTTGCGTGCCGAAGTGGAGGCCCGTTACCCAGAACTCGCCCACGACCTGGGCTCGCTGCGGCGCGAGGCCATTCGCCTGCAGCTGGCGCGTGCCGGTGATGACACCAACCTGGCCGAACCGGCCTACGACGTTTTCATCGCTGAACGCATGAACGTCACCCTGTTTGAGGACGTGTTGCCGGCGCTGGAATGGTTGTCGGCCCGTATGCCCATTGTGTCGGTCTCCAATGGCAACGCCGACGTGCACCAAATTGGCATCGGGCACTTTTTTGCCGCCACAGTGACTGCCCGCGACGTGGGTGTAGGCAAGCCCCATGCGCGCATCTTTCAGGCAGCAGCAAAAGCTGCGAGCGTGGCGCCGCAGGCGGTTCTGCACGTCGGAGACGATGCCGCGCTGGATGTGGTGGGTGCCCTGGCAGTGGGCATGCAGACGGTTTGGGTCAACCGTGCGGAGCACCTGTGGACCCAGGAGCAACACCCGCATGCCAGCGTGGCCGATATGCTGGAGTTGTGCGACTTGCTGGGTCGCCGCGGCTAGGGACGCAGGGTGAACGGACGCTTGGGGATGCCCAAGGTACGAAACAGCTTGTCGGTCTCCAATAGCTTGGGGCCAAGAACCTCGGCCAGCTCACCTTTGGCCAGACGACGCACCATTGCAAAGCAATGGCTAGTTTCGGGTGCGCCGTGGTGGGCGGGCCAGGTTGACCTGGCGGCAGGCACGCCGGTAGGCCAGCAGCGCTTGCTCGGCCAGGCCCAGCACGCAATCTTGCGCGTAGCCGCCTTGCAGTAGGTCGCAGGGCAGGCCGCTGGCCTTGCCGGTAAGCAGTTCCAGCCCGTCACGGATATCGGTAGCAGTATGGATGTGGAACAAGCCCTGGTCCACGGCGTCCAGAACAATGGCGTCCAACATCAGATGGCGGCGATTGCGCTCGGGGATGAGCACGCCTTGCTGGCCGTCCAGGCCAGTGGACTCGCAGACGCGAAACCAGCCTTCGATCTTTTCGTTGATGCCGCCTACGGGCAGCACGTCGCCATGCTGGTTGAGCGCCCCCGTTACGGCAATGCCTTGCCGCAAGGGCAGGCCAGAGAGCGCCGACAGCACAGAAAACAGCTCGGCGCAGGAGGCAGAGTCGCCTTCTACGCCATGGTATTCCTGCTCAAACACGATGGAGGCACTCAAAGCCAGTGGCGCAATGTGGGCGAACAGCTTGGTGAGGTGGCTGTGCAGAATGAGCACGCCCTTGTCGTGGATGGGGCCAGACATGTCCACTTCACGCTCAATGTTGAGCAGCCCGCCCAGGCCGGCATGGGTGTGGGCCGAGATGCGCACCGGCAGGCCAAAGCGCCAGTCGCCCAAATCAATTTGTGTGAGGCCGTTGATTTGGCCCACGCGTGTGCCCTGGGTAGAAATCAGGTGGTCGCCCTCGGCAATGGACTCCTGCAGGCGCTGCTCGGGGTAATCGTGGCGCAAGCGCCGTGCGGTCAGCGCGTCTTCCACATCGCTGGCTTGCACGATCAGACTGGCACCGAGCGTGGCGCCAGCGCGGGCGCGGCGAACGGCAGCGGCTTCGGCCACCAGGGTTTCGATGCGGGCAAAGTTGGCGCTCTGGCGGGTCTGGTCGTCCGCCTGGCGGTGCGCGTCTTGCAGCAGGCGCACAACCGCTGCGCTGGAGAAATGGGGCAGGCCCAGTTTGCGGCAAGTGTGGGCCACAAAGATGGCGGTTCCGGTACGGGTGTCGTCGCTGGCGAAAAAGCTCTCGGCAAAGTCCACCTTGGTGCGAAAGCGCCGGGCAAATTCGGGATCGCCTTCTTGCAGCGCGTAGTACTGCTCTACCGAGCCAATCAGTACGATTTTGACCTCGGCGTCCACCGCCTCGGGCTCCAGCGACATGGCGGCCATGGGTGCCATGGCGGTGCCGGGTTCTTCGATCTGCACCCGTCCGCTGCGCAAGTAGCGGCGCAGCTTTTCCCACACCAGTTCATCCGCCAACAGATCGCGCAAGTGCAACATGAGAAAGCCGCCGTGGGCGCGCAGCAGGCTGCCGGCGCGGATGCGCGAGAAGTCGGTCATCAGCACGTCTTCTTCGGCCTGGTATTCGATGCTGCCAAACATGGCCCTAAACACCGGGTTTTGCTCCACGATGACTGGCGCGCCAGTGAGCGCGGCGTTGTCCACTAACACATTAACCGCATAGCGGGCCAATAGCTGGAGCAGAGCCTCGCGGCGCTCCAGTTCGGCTTCTTCCTCATCGATGGGGGTGAACAGTTCCAAGTGCTCCAAAATGTCGTGCGACACCTGGTCCAGGTAGGTACCAAGCTTGACCGAGTCCTTGATCTGCTTCTTGAGGCTGACCCGGATGTCCTGTAGCTCACGGTCCAGCACCGGTTTGACGCTCTGGCGGCGCAGGGCAGCCAGGGCCTCGTTCATCACCCGCTCCAGCGGGCGCGTTTTTTCCAGAAAACGGGCGATTTCGGCACGCAGTTCCTGTTCTGCCTGGTCTATTTCGGTGCGCTTGTCTTTGGGTAGGGAACGGGCTTCGGACTCGGTCAGGGCGCGGCCCTTGTCGCCGATCAGGGTGAAGACCAAGTGGCCGGATTCGCGAAACAGGGTGAAGTGGCGTGCCTCGGCATAGGCGTCCAGATCGGCATAGGACTTGGCTTCTTCCACCTTGTAGGCGTTCTGAATGCGCGCGCTTTCGGCCTTGAAGTCGGCGCTGGACAGGCGCAGCGGAATTTCGGTCTGCACTGTGCGGGTCAGCGCAGCCATCAGCTGGCGCAACTGGCGCCCTTGGCCGGGCGGCATGCGCAGGGCGCGGGGGTGTTCGGGGGCGTCAAAGTTGTGCAGGTAGCACAGGTCCGGCGGCACGGGCCGGGTGGCAGCTACCGCCTGCATGCTTTGCAGCAGCAGGGAAGAACGCCCACTGCCTACCTCACCCAGCACGAACAGGTTGTAGTCGGGCTGCTCCATGCCCAAGCCAAAGTGCGCCGCCTGTTCGGCGCGCTCTTGCCCTACCCAGGGCAGCGTCTTGTGCAACAGCTCGGAGGTATCGGCAAAACCGAGGGAGTCGGTGGTGATGTGCAGGTGCAGTTGTTCGCGGGAGAGGATGGTTACGGTCATGGGGTGTTTGCCAGTTGGCCTTTTCTTAATGGGGGTCGTGGCTGGAGCGCAGGCGCATGCGCAGGCCCAGATCGGTGCGGGAATCGGCGTTGGACAGGGCCACTTCCTGCTCGATCAAACCACGCTGGTACAGGTCGAGCAGCGACTGATCAAAACTGTGTGTGCCAATGACGCTGGTTTTCTCCAGGGACTGGCGCAACTCATCCACCGCACCGCGCAGGATCAGGTCGGACACATGGGCGGATTGCAAGAGCATCTCGGTGGCCAGCACGCGCCTGCCGTCGACCCCGGGCAGCAGGCGTTGCGCGACGATGGCTTGCAGGTTGAGCGAGAGATCCATGCGCAACTGCGCGTGGGCCGAATCGGGGAAGAAATTCAGAATGCGTTTGACCGCCTGGCTTGCATTGCTGGCGTGCAGGGTGGATACGCAGAGGTGGCCGGTTTCGGCATAGGCGAGGGCGTGTTCCATGGTCTCGCGGTCGCGGATTTCGCCGATCACAATCATGTCCGGGGCCTGGCGCATCGCATTGCGCAGGGCGTTGGAGAAACTGAGCGTGTCGATACCTACTTCGCGTTGGTCCACGGTGGAAAGTCCGTGGCGGAACAGGTATTCAATGGGGTCTTCCACCGTGAGGATGTGGCCGCTTTGGTGTTGCGCGCGGTAGTCCACCATGGATGCCAGCGTTGTGGTCTTGCCCGAACCAGCACTGCCAATGATTAAAATAAGACCGCGTTGGCGCATCGCCAGTTCACGCATGCCGCTGGGCAAGCCCAGGGATTCAAATTCGGGAATGTCGCTGCGCACCAGGCGAATTACCATGCCGGTCTCGCGCCGCTGTTGGTAAATGTTGACCCGAAAACGACCAATACCTTGCGGCGAATACGACATGTTGCATTCCATCGTGCGCTCGTATTCGTCAATGGCTGCCGGCCCCATGGCCGAGTACGCCAGCTTGTGGACCTGGCCTGGCACCAGAGTGGCAAAGGGCAGGGCCTGAACGACCCCGTCGACCTTGACCTGGGGCGGCGCGCCGGTGGTCAAGTACAGGTCCGAGGCATTGCATTCCACCATCCTGCGCAGCAGGTCGAGCAAATCGTAGTTGTCCATTTGATGTCTCCGTTTGGCCTTTACGCTGTGGCGACAGAGCCGCCACATTCCTATGAACATGGTAGGCCTGCGCCAACCTATTGACTACCTGGGCATGTCCATTGCTTGACCCAAATCAATGCCAGCGGCCCAGCCACTGCGCACAGCGCCTTCCAGCGTGGCCGGGTAGGGTCCATCCACATAGTCGCCAGCGGCCAGTAGTCCAGGGGCAATTTGCTGGGGTGGGCGTTGCAGGGCCGGTGTGCAGGCAAAGGTGGCGCGCTTTTCCACCACGGTTTGCACCACCTGTAGTGCACCCAAATTGAGCGCCGACAGCTGGCTGCGCGCCTGCGCCAGCACGGCAGCTTCCAGTGCATCGGCGGTGCCGTCGCTGGCGCTCACCACAAAGGCCAGCAGGCCGCTGGTTCCGTCCAGCTGGCCGCGGTCAAACACAAACTGGGCCGGCTCCACTGCGTTGGGGCGCAGCGCCAACATGGGGTGGGGCAGGCGGGCGGTGGGGGACCAGGCGTAGACCGTGGCGATGGCTTCAAAGCGCAGGGCTGCGGCTGTGGCGGACCAGCTCCGCAGTGAAGTTGCTATGGGTTCAGGAGCTGATTGCGCACATTCCACGAGGGCTAGAGCGGAATTGGATGATGAAGTTGCCCAGATAATCCGGTCATAGGCGTGACCATCCAGCAACCAATGCGGCGCTTCGTAGCGCAACTGGCTGATCCGCTGGCCCAGGTGCAAGGCGCCACCCATTTGTGTGACCCGCTGTGCGGCTGCTTGCGGAAAAATGGCGGTGAGGTCGCTGGTCGGGAGCAACAGGTGCGAGCCGCCGCGGATGCCAAACAGGGCATCCTTCAACATCCGCAAAAACACCGTGGCACTGGCGTGGGTTGCGGGGGTGTTGAGTGCGGACACGCACAGCGGTTCGATCAGTTCGTGGAAAACCTTGGGTGCCAGCGCGTGGCACAACTGTGCCACCGACAAACTGGCCTCACAACGAAAGCCATTCCACTGCCAGCCCAGCGAAGCGCGGATGAGCGAGAAGCGCTCGCCCCAGCTCCAGCCGCGCGCGGTAGCAATGGCAGCAATGCCATCCAGCGGTGCCGGCCAATGCGAGGCGTAGGCGGGTGTCTGCAGCCCGTTGCCATCGACAAAGGGCAGGGCCAGCGGCAGGCGCAGCAAGTTGGCTTCGGGGTCCACACCCACCTGGCGCATCAGGCGCAGGGTCTCGGTGTAGGCCCCAATCAGGATGTGCTGACCGTTGTCCAGCGTGACTGGCTCGCCGTTGGGCAGGGTGCCTTGCAGTGCCCGCGCCCGCCCACCCAGGGTGCGGGAGGCTTCAAATACGCTGACGCTGTGTCCCGCGTCGCTTGCCGCCACGGCAGCCGCCATGCCGGCCCAGCCGCCACCGACGATGGCGACTTTCATTTTTGTTTGGGCGGTCACATCCGCCCTAAAGCTTGCACCTTCCAAGCCTGCCACAGCTTGCGCAGCGGTGTCAGGCTGATGCGCTGGTGCAGCACCTGGAAGTTGTCGCGCTCAATCTCGCGCAGCAGGGCACGGTAAATGCTGGCCATCATCAGCCCCGGCTTTTGTGCGCGCCGGTCTTGCGCGGGCAGCAGCGCCAGGGCTTCGTCGTACAAGCCGTGCGCGCGCTGGGCCTGGAACTGCATCAGGGCGGTAAAGCGCTCCGAATAGGTGCGCTTGAGAATCTCGTGCGCTTTCACATCAAACTGCTGTAACTCGCTAACCGGCAGGTAGATGCGCCCGCGCAGGGCGTCTTCGCCCACGTCGCGGATGATGTTGGTCAGCTGCAGGGCCTGGCCCAGTTTGTGCGCGTATTGGGTGGTTTGCTCTTGCGTCTGGCCGAAGATGCGCGCAGCCACCTCGCCCACCTCGCCAGCCACAAGGTGGCAATAGCGTTGCAGGCCGGCGTAGTCCAGGTAACGGGTTTGCTCCAGATCCATCTGGCAGCCTTCAATCACGGCTTGCAGGTGGCGCTGTTCGATACCAAATTCAGCCGTCAGCGGCATCAGCGCCTGCATCACCGGGTGGCTGGCTTGCCCGGCGTAGGCCTTGGCCACTTCGGTGCGCCACCAGGCCAGCTTGGTGTGGGCCACGGTGGGGTCCACCATGTCGTCCACCACATCGTCCACCTCGCGGCAAAAGGCATAGAAGGCGGTAATCGCGGCGCGCTTGGGGGCTGGCAGGAACAAGAAGGCGTAGTAAAAACTGCTGCCAGATGCGGCGGCCTTGTCCTGAACGTATTTCGCGGGGGTCATAGCCTTATATTGTCGCCCAGAGCGCGAGTCTCAATCACTACGTTGCGCCAGTTGGGCTGGACGTTTTGCTCCGTGTCCCCCGCCCGCTGCGCGGGCTCCTCCTTTACCTGCGCAAAACGCCCAACCCAACTGGCTTGCCAGCGGTGGCGGTCTGCACTCCAAAGAGCGGGTGGACCACAACGCAGCAGACGGGCTGGGGGTGTCCACCCCCAGTCCGTCTGCGTGTTCAAAGCGAGAAAACTGACTACATCCACACCGCACGCCACAGCATCACAGGGAAGTCCCACCAACGCAGGGTGGGGCGCTGGTTGAGCGTGGCGTAGCGCAGGGCCTCAATGCGGTCCAGAATGCGCAGCCCGCCTTGCACCACCAAGCGCAACTCCCAGCCGGCGCGCCCTGGTATCTGGTGCACCAGTTCAGAGCCAAATTGCATGCTAGCCCTCGCCGTTGCTACACAAGAAGCTATTAAGTTTGTAGCGGATTGGGTTTGACGTTGGGCCAGGATGTCGGCCTGGCTGACGCCAAACCGGGTGCAATCTTCTTGCGGCAGGTAGTAGCGGCCACGTGGAATGTCCACACTCAGGTCTTGCCAAAAATTGATGAGCTGCAAGGCGCTGCAAATGGCGTCGCTGCGCTGCAAGGCCAGATCGTCGGTTACGCCATACAGGTGCAGCAGTAGCCGCCCTACGGGGTTGGCGGAGCGGCGGCAGTAATCCAACAGTTCGGCATGGGTGGCGTAGCCTTGCGCCTGTGCAGATTTGCGGGTGTCTTGTTCAAAAGCATCCAGCAGGTCGTGCAGCAGCTGGGTCGGTAGGTGGTGGGTACGTAGCGCCACTCCCAAGGGGCCAAAGACCTGCGGCCATTGTGTGCTGACAGATGGTGCTTCATGGGCGGTCGCACCGCTGTTTGCGGCGGCGCTGGTGGCCACCAGATCTTGCCGATAAGTTTGCAGGGTGTGGAGGCGTTGCTCGGGCGTGGCATCGCCTTCGTCGGCAATGTCGTCTGCGGTGCGGGCAAAGTGGTAGATGGCGGCAATGGGTGCGCGCAGTTGCGCCGGGCACAGCCAGGATGCCACCGGAAAGTTCTCGTAATGGGTGATGGGTTGTGGACTTTGCGGCGCGGGCATTCGAATGGGTCGGCGCATCACGATGCCGTCCTGCCGGGCGCCGTCTTCTGCCTCGAAAAAACCGGCCAGGCAGCCAATTTCCATAAAACCCAGGCCTGTGTAGATACGGCGCGCTGGCGTCCACGTGGCGTTGACCAAGAGTACGGCCGATTCCAGCTGGGGGAACACTGCTGTTACATGATCCAGACATGCCTGCAACAACACCACACCCAGACCCTGCCCCCGCACGACTGGTGCCAGAGTCATGGAGCTGATGTACAGCTCGGTTCCCTGCAACGGGTCGTGGCGGCTGCGGATATCGTGGCCCAGCGCAAAGTGGGTTGCATTGGGCTGAGGTGTCGCTTGCCAGATTTCAGAAAACACGCAGCCCACACAGTCCTCCCCGCGCCAGGCCATGAGTGAGCCCTGGGGGAACGTCGCAATGCGCTGGGCATAGGCCGTGCGTTGTTCACGGTGGCCGGCGGCAAAGCCCTGCTGCTCCAGCGCCATGATGCGGTCCAGGTCGTCCGGCGTGGCTTCAACCAGGCGCAGGGGCTGGGCCGCAGTCAACGTGTTGGAGGGTGTAGGCATGTCTGACGGCACTCAGGCGCTGGCCACGGGCTGGCCCAGGTTCTTCAAAATATCCCGCACCATCTGGGCCCGGTCTTTTGCCTCGGGCAGTTCGCGCTCAATGCGCAGCTTCTCATTGCCCGCCAGTTTGATGTGTTTGTTCTTCTGGATCAACTGGATGATTTTCATCGGGTCAATCGGCGGGTTTTTCTGGAAGGTGATGCTAATCACGCCCGGCGCCGCATCCACCTTGACCACACCATACGGTTGGCTTAGCACGCGCAGGCGGTGCACGTCGATAAGGGTTTGGGCCTGGGCGGGCAGCTTGCCGAAGCGGTCCACAATTTCTTCCAGCAGGCGGTCCACTTGGTCGGCCGTCTTGGCGGTGGCCAGCTTTTTGTAGAAGCTCAGGCGCAGGTGCACGTCGCCGCAGTAGTCGTCGGGTAACAGGGCGGGGGAGTGCAGATTGATTTCGGTGGAGACGTTGAGCGGGCTGAGCAGGTCGGGCTCGATACCGGCCTTGAGGCAGCGCACGGCCTCGCTCAGCATCTCGTTGTAAAGCTGAAAGCCCACCTCCAGCATGTTGCCGCTCTGGCTTTCGCCCAGCACCTCACCGGCACCGCGAATCTCCAGGTCGTGCATGGCCAGGTAGAAGCCGCTGCCCAGTTCTTCCATGGCCTGAATGGCGTCCAGCCGCTGGGTGGCCTGTTTGGTCAGGCCTTCCATGTCGGGCACCATCAAATAGGCGTAGGCCTGGTGGTGGCTGCGGCCCACGCGGCCACGCAACTGGTGCAACTGGGCCAGGCCGAACTTGTCGGCGCGGCTCATCACAATGGTGTTGGCGGTGGGCACGTCAATGCCGGTCTCGATGATGGTGGAGCACAGCAGCAGGTTGTAGCGCTGGGCGATGAAGTCGCGCATCACGCTTTCCAACTGGCGCTCGGGCATCTGGCCGTGGGCCACGGCAATGCGGGCCTCGGGCAGCAGCTCTTCCAGCTTGGCGCGGCGGTTCTCAATGGTCTCCACCTCGTTGTGCAAAAAGTAGACCTGGCCGCCACGTTTCAACTCGCGCAGCACAGCCTCTCGGATCACGCCGTTGCCTTCGGTACGCACAAAGGTTTTGATGGCCAAGCGGCGCTGTGGCGCGGTGGCGATCACGCTCAGATCGCGCAGGCCTTCCAGCGCCATGCCCATGGTGCGGGGGATGGGCGTGGCGGTGAGAGTCAGCACATCCACCTCGGCGCGCAGGGCTTTCATCTGCTCTTTGTGGCGCACGCCAAAGCGGTGCTCTTCGTCGATGATCAAAAGGCCCAAGTCCTTGAAGTGGGTGCCCTGACTCAGCAGCTTGTGCGTGCCAACCACAATGTCCACGGTGCCATCGGCCACGCCTTTGAGTGCGGCATTGATTTCTTTGGTCGAGCGAAAACGGCTCATCTCAGCCACCTTGACCGGCCATTTGGCAAATCGGTCGGAAATAGTTTGGAAATGTTGCTCGGCCAAGAGCGTGGTGGGTGCAAGGATGGCCACTTGCTTGCCGCCGGTTACCGCCACAAAGGCCGCGCGCAGGGCGACTTCGGTTTTGCCAAAACCTACATCGCCGCAGACCAGGCGGTCCATGGGGCGGGGGCTGACCATGTCCTGGATCACGCAGTGGATAGCGGCCTTTTGGTCAGCGGTTTCTTCAAAGCCAAAATCGTTGGCAAAGGTTTCGTAGTCGTTGGCTGAATAACGGAAGGCGTGGCCTTCGCGGGCGGCGCGGCGGGCGTAGATGTTGAGCAGCTCGGCGGCACTGTCGCGCACCTGCTCGGCGGCGCGGCGTTTGGCCTTTTCCCACTGGCCGCTGCCCAGCTTGTGCAGTGGGGCTTCGTCGGCACTCACGCCGGTGTAGCGGCTGATGAGTTGCAACTGGCTCACCGGCACATACAGCGTGGCCTTGTCGGCATATTCCAGGTGCAAAAATTCCTGCAACTCGGGCTCGCCATTGGGCAGCTTGTTGCCCAAATCCAGGTTAATCAAGCCCCGGTAGCGACCAATGCCGTGCTGCGAGTGCACCACCGGGTCGCCCACGTTGAGCTCGGACAGGTCTTTGATCAGCGCCTCAACGTCGCTGACTTGTTCTTGTTTTTTGCGCCGGCGTGCGGTGGGGGCGCTGGAAAACAGCTCGGTCTCGGTGACCAGGTCAATGCCGTGCTCAACCCAGGCAAAGCCGGTGGTCAGCGCGGCGGTGGCAATGCCAAATTTCTCGTCGCTGGTCTGGAAATCCAGCAGCGAATCAAACGCCGGTGGGTTGACGCCGCTGGCGCGCAAAAAGTCCAGCAGGCTCTCGCGCCGGCCATCGCTCTCGGCCAGCACCAGCATGCGGTGCTGCGTGTTGCGTGCGTGGGTTTTCAGGCGGACTAGCGGGTCCTCGGTGCCCCGCTCGGCCGACAGGGGGGGCAGGGTGTCCAGCTCGGCGTAGGGCGGAGCGGCCGCTTCAGTGCTAATTTGGCCTGTAGCCCCCGTAGAACCTTCGGGAGCAGCTACTGGTTTGATAGCAAGCTGGGCGTAGCCATTGGCCCGTGCATAAAACTGCTCGGTGCTTAAAAACAGCGATTCGGGTGGCAGCGCGGGGCGCTCGGGGTCGCCTTGCACCAAGCGGTAGCGGTCTTTGGTGTCTTGCCAGAAGCGCTGAAAAGAACCTTCCAGGTCACCGTGCAGCACCACCGTGGCGTCAAGCCCCACGTAGTCGAACACCGTGGCGGTTTCCTCAAAGAACAGTGGCAGGTAATACTCAATGCCGGCGGTGGCTACACCGGCGCCCATGTCTTTGTAGATGCGGCTTTTGGTCGGGTCGCCCTCTAACAATTCGCGCCAGCGGCTGCGAAAGCGCGCGCGCGCGTCGTCGTCCATCGGGAACTCGCGCCCGGGCAACAGCCGCACCTCGGGCACCGGGTACAGGCTGCGCTGGCTATCGGGGTCGAAGGTGCGGATGCTGTCAATCTCGTCATCGAACAGGTCCACACGAAACGGAACCGAGCTACCCATGGGGAACAGGTCGATCAGGCCGCCGCGCACCGCGTATTCGCCGGGGCTTACCACCTGCGTCACATGGCTGTAACCGGCCAGGGTGAGCTGGGCTTTGAGTTTGGCTTCGTCCAGCTTTTGCTTGACCTTGAACTCAAAGGTATAGCCGGCCAGAAAACTGGGCGGCGCCAAACGGTACAGGGCCGTTGTGGCGGGCACCAAAATGACGTCAGCACCGGTTTCCTTGTCGCGCTGGCTGATGCGCCACAGCGTGGCCAGCCGCTCGCTAATCAGGTCCTGGTGTGGCGAGAAAGTGTCATACGGCAGGGTTTCCCAGTCAGGAAAGAGGGCGCAGCGCAAGCCGGGGGCAAAAAAGGCGATCTCGTCCAGCAGGCGTTGCGCGTCGTTGGCGTCGGCGGTGACGATGGTGGTGGGCCGGCCAGCGGCTTTTTCGCGCGCACCCAGCTGGGCCAGGAGCAGGGCATCGGCAGAACCGGGGGGGCGGGGCAAGGTGAAACGCTTGCCAACCGTGAGTTTGGGTAAATCCATGGGGAGGTACAAATACAAAACACCCCTCGCGCACTGAGCGGGGGGTGTGAAGAAAGATATTGGTCTGATTTTACCGGCCGCATTGGCGGCGTGTGGCGCGCTCGCCAAGCCCTATGATCGCGCAGTGCCTTTAGACCACGTTGCCATGCCTCCTTCATTCGTCACACCCCAATCACCACCGCGCCTGTGGGCCCTGATTCCGTGTGCCGGCACGGGCTCGCGTGCCGGCGCTGAAGGCCCCAAGCAGTACCAGAGTGTGGCGGGTCAGCCCATGGTGTTGCACACCCTGGCGGCCTTTGCGGGGGTGGCTCGTCTGGCGGGTGTGCTGGTGGTGGTGTCGCCGGGGGATACTTTTTTTGATGAAGAAGACGCTACGATTTTAATAGCTTCCTGTGGAGGTCTTACAAGGGCTGCAAGCGTTTTTAATGGTTTGATTGCCTTGCAGGAACATGGCGCTGCGCCCACCGACTGGGTGCTGGTGCATGATGCGGCGCGTTGCCTGGTGATGCCTGAGCAGATCAACGCCCTGATCGATGCTTGCCAGCACGATCCGGTGGGCGGTTTGTTGGCCCTGAGTTGCCCGACACGCTCAAGCGCGAAGTGGGCGGGCGCGTGGCGCAAACGGTGGAGCGTGGTGACAAGTGGCTGGCCCAAACGCCGCAAATGTTTCGCATTGCCGACCTGCAACAGGCTCTGCAGGCTGCGGGGGATGCGGTAACCGACGAGGCCAGCGCCATGGAGTTCATGGGCAGGCACCGCTGCTGGTGGAGGGAAGTGCCCAGAATTTCAAGGTGACGTATCCACAGGACTTTGCGCTGGCGCAGGCCGTGCTGTTGGCGCGCAACGTTTAGCACAGGAACCCAAATACGGGACGTGCCACCCGCAAGCCATCTGTAAGGGCGTCGGCGCACACTGCGCGGGTATCTGGCGATGCCCACGAAAATCAAATAGGTGGCACAATCCAATCCGTTACTAGGCCCTTCCTACGCCACTGTCGCATCCGCTAAACGGTTCAGCCGTGCTGCGGAAGGTTTTTTACCAAGCTAAGTTTCCCCAAGGGAAATGGAGGTCAGCGCAACATGAGTGAAAACACGTCCCAAAAGACGACCCCGGCGTCGATTTATCGCGCCTATGCGGACAATACGTACCTCTTCGGTGGCAATGCGCCCTACGTTGAAGAGATGTACGAGAATTACCTTGCTAACCCCGGCAGCGTGACCGATAGCTGGCGCGAATATTTCGACGCGCTGCAGCATGTGCCTGCGGTTGATGGCAGCGATGCCCGCGACGTGCCCCACCAGCCTGTGATCAACGCCTTTGCCGAGCGCGCCAAGCAGGGTGGCACCCGAGTGGTTTTGGCCACTGGCGCCGATTCGGACATGGGCCGCAAACGCACAGCTGTTCAGCAGCTGATTGCCGCCTACCGCAACGTGGGCGCCCGCTGGGCCGATCTGGACCCACTCAAGCGCACCGAGCGCGACAAGATCCCCGAGTTGGAATTGTCGTTCTACGGCTTTAGCGACGCCGACCAGGAAACCGTATTCAACACCAGCAACACCTTCTTCGGCAAAGAGTCGATGAGTTTGCGTGAACTGATGAATGCGCTGCGCGAGACCTACTGTGGCACCTTGGCTGCCGAGTTCATGTACGCCACCGACCAGAATGAAAAGCGTTGGTGGCAACAAAAGCTCGAAAGCATCCGCAGCAAGCCGGCGTTCAATGCCGAGAAGAAGAAGCACATTCTGGAACGCCTGACCGCAGCCGAAGGCCTGGAGCGCTTCCTGCACACCAAATACGTGGGCCAAAAGCGTTTTTCTCTTGAGGGTGGTGAGAGCTTTATCGCCTCCATGGACGAGCTGATTCAGCAAGCTGGTGCCAAGGGTGTGCAAGAAATCGTGATTGGCATGGCCCACCGGGGCCGCCTCAATGTGCTGGTCAACACCCTGGGCAAGATGCCCGGTGACCTGTTTGCCGAGTTCGACCATACGGCACCAGAAGAGCTGCCAGCCGGTGACGTCAAATACCACCAGGGTTTTAGTTCCGACGTGTCCACTGTGGGTGGACCGGTGCACCTGTCGCTGGCTTTCAACCCGTCGCATCTGGAAATTGTGAATCCGGTGGTAGAGGGTTCAGTCCGCGCCCGTATGGACCGCCGTGCAGACCCCAAGGGCTTGCAGGTACTGCCAGTGCTGGTGCACGGTGATGCCGCCTTTGGTGGCCAGGGCGTGAACCAGGAGACGCTGTGTCTGGCGCAAACCCGGGGTTACACCACGGGCGGCACGGTGCACATCATTATCAACAACCAGATCGGGTTTACCACCTCGGACCCCCGCGACATGCGCTCCAGCGCGTTCTGCACCGACATCGTGAAGATGGTTGAGTCGCCTGTGCTGCACGTCAATGGCGACGATCCCGAAGCCGTGGTGTTGGCCACACAGTTGGCACTGGAATACCGCATGGAATTCCAGCAAGACGTCGTGGTGGACATTACGTGTTTTCGCAAGCTGGGCCACAACGAGCAAGACACTCCCATGCTCACGCAGCCCCTGATGTACAAGAAAATTGCGGTCCACCCCGGTACGCGCAAGCTGTACGCTGACAAGCTGGCAGCACAAGGGCTCGGTGAGACGCTGGGTGAGGACATGACCCGCGCCTACCGCGCCGCCATGGATGCAGGCAAGCACACTGTTGACCCGGTTATTACCAACTTCAAGAGCAAGTACGCTGTGGACTGGTCCCCGTTTCTGCGCAAGAAGTGGACCGATGCCGGAGACACCGCTATTCCCCTGACCGAATGGAAGCGCCTGGTTGAAAGGCTAACCACGTTGCCATCCACTATCACTCCCCATTCCTTGGTGAAGAAGGTCTATGACGACCGTGCAGCCATGGGCCGTGGCGACGTCAATGTGGACTGGGGCATGGGTGAGAGCATGGCGTTTGCATCCCTGGTGGCCAGCGGTTATCCGGTTCGTCTGTCGGGCGAAGACAGCGGTCGGGGCACCTTCACCCACCGCCATGCGGTGATCCATGATCAGGCCCGCGAAAAATGGGATGCCGGCATTTATGTACCCCTGCAGAATGTGGCGGACAACCAGGCACCGTTTGTCGTGATCGACTCCATCCTGTCCGAGGAGGCGGTGCTGGCGTTTGAATACGGCTATGCCTCCAACGACCCCAACACCCTGGTGATCTGGGAAGCGCAGTTTGGCGACTTCGCCAACGGTGCCCAGGTGGTGATTGACCAGTTCATTGCCTCGGGCGAAGTGAAGTGGGGCCGCGTCAACGGCATCACGCTGATGCTGCCGCACGGCTACGAAGGCCAGGGCCCCGAGCACAGCTCGGCGCGCCTGGAGCGCTTCATGCAACTGGCCGCCGACACCAACATGCAGATCGTGCAGCCCACCACGGCCAGCCAGATCTTCCACGTGTTGCGTCGCCAGATGGTGCGCAATTTGCGCAAGCCGCTGATTATCTTCACGCCCAAGTCACTCTTGCGTAACAAGGATGCGACCTCGCCGCTGTCCGAGTTCACCAAGGGAGGCTTCCAGACCGTCATTCCGGAAAGCAAAGCGCTCAAGGCTGACAAGGTCAAACGCGTGCTGGTGTGTTCCGGCAAGGTGTACTACGACCTGGTCAAGCACCGTGAAGAGTCGGGCCATGACGATGTGGCCATTTTGCGGGTCGAGCAGTTGTACCCCTTCCCGCACAAGGCCTTTGCTGCGGAAATGAAGAAGTACCCCAGGTTGCCGACATTGTGTGGTGCCAGGATGAGCCACAAAACCAGGGTGCCTGGTTCTTTGTGCAGCACTACATCCATGAAAACATGGTGGAAGGCCAGCGTCTGGGTTACTCCGGCCGTGCAGCATCGGCTTCACCTGCCGTGGGTTACTCCCATCTGCACAACGAGCAGCAAAAGGCATTGGTTGAGGGTGCATTCGGCAAGCTCAAAGGGCTTTGTGCTGACCAAGTAACCCACCCACGTACCCATTCGATACACACAATTCGGAAAGAACAAAATGGCAATCGTAGAAATCAAGGTTCCTCAGCTGTCTGAGTCGGTGGCAGAGGCCACCCTGCTGCAATGGAAGAAAAAAGTTGGCGATCTGGTCGCCGTGGATGAGATCCTGATCGAAGTCGAAACCGACAAGGTCGTGCTGGAAGTACCGGCACCCAAGGCTGGCGTGCTGGTTGAAATCGTGCAGGGTGATGGCGCTACCGTCGCTGCAGAGCAGTTGATCGCCCGCATTGATACCGAAGGTACCGTTGGTGCAGCTGCACCGGCTGCAGCCGCTGCCGTAGCCAGCGCACCTGCGGTGGCAGTTGCCGCCGCGACCGCTGGTAACAGCAAGGCCGGTGTGGCCATGCCCGCTGCCGCTAAACTGCTGGCTGACAACAACCTGGCTGCCAGTGCTGTGGCTGGCACCGGTAAGGACGGTCGCATTACCAAGGGTGACGTACTGGGTGCCGTGGCGGGCGGTACTGCTGCCAAAGCGGTTGCTTCCGTCACCATACCCACAGGGGCTCCCACCTCGGCATTGCCCCAGGTAGCTGCACCGACTGCGCAGAATCTGGGTGATCGCCCCGAACAGCGCGTGCCCATGAGCCGCCTGCGCGCTCGTGTGGCCGAACGTTTGTTGCAATCGCAAAGCACAAACGCGATTCTGACCACCTTCAACGAAATCAACATGGCCCCGGTCATGGACATGCGTAAACGCATGCAAGAACGTTTCGAGAAAGAGCACGGCGTCAAGCTCGGCTTTATGAGCTTCTTCGTCAAGGCGGCTGTGCATGCGCTCAAGAAGTTCCCCGTCATCAACGCATCGGTGGATGGTAATGACATTGTTTACCACGGCTACTTTGACATTGGTATTGCGGTGGGTTCACCCCGTGGCTTGGTGGTGCCGATTTTGCGCAACGCCGACCAAATGAGCTTTGCCGAGATCGAGAAGAAAATTGCCGAATTTGGCCAAAAAGCCAAAGACGGCAAGCTAGGTATTGAAGACATGACTGGTGGCACCTTTTCCATTTCCAATGGCGGTACCTTCGGCTCCATGATGTCTACCCCGATCATCAACCCGCCACAAAGCGCCATTCTGGGCGTGCACGCCACCAAAGACCGCGCCATGGTGGAAAACGGCCAGGTGGTCGTGCGCCCCATGAACTACTTTGCCATGTCCTATGACCACCGAATCATCGACGGCCGCGAAGCCGTGTTGGGTCTGGTGGCCATGAAAGAAGCGCTGGAAGACCCAGCTCGCCTCTTGTTTGATATTTAAGTGATATTGCGGGACAGACCCGGAGTCTGAGCAGCAGTTGGCTCTGCTCCGTGTCCCCCGCCCTACGGGCTCCTCCTTTACCTGCGCAGAACCCTCTGCCGCCCAGACTCCTTGGAAAATGTATGAGTAAACAATTTGATGTAATCGTCATCGGTGGTGGCCCCGGTGGCTATATTGCTGCCATTCGCGCCGCCCAGTTGGGCTTTACCGTAGCCTGTATTGACGAGTGGAAGAATGACAAAGGCGGTCCTGCCCTGGGTGGAACCTGCACCAACATCGGTTGCATCCCGTCCAAAGCGCTGCTGCAGTCGAGCGAGCATTTTCACCACGCCAACCACCACTTTGCGGAGCATGGCATAACCGCTACCGGCGTGACCATGGATGTGGGCAAGATGGTGGCGCGCAAGAACACCGTGGTCAAGCAGAATAACGACGGTATCCAGTACCTGCTCAAGAAGAACAAGGTCACGTTTTTCCACGGTCGCGGCTCCTTCGTGAAAGCAGCCGACGGCGGTTATGTGATCAACGTGGCGGGTGCCACCGAAGACTCGTTGATGGGTAAACACATTATTGTGGCCACGGGCTCCAACGCCCGTGCGCTGCCCGGTGCGCCTTTTGACGAGGAGCGCATCCTGTCCAACGACGGCGCTTTGCGTCTGGGCGCTGTGCCCAAGAAGCTGGGCCTGATTGGTTCCGGCGTGATTGGGCTGGAAATGGGCTCGGTCTGGAAGCGTCTGGGTTCTGAGGTCACCATCCTCGAAGGCCTGCCAACTTTCCTGGGCGCGGTGGACGAACAAGTCGCCAAGGAGGCCTTCAAGGCCTTCACCAAGCAGGGACTGAAGATTGAGCTGGGCGTCAAGGTGGGTGAAATCACAGCCGCCAAAAAGGGGCTGTCAATCGCCTACACCAACGCCAAGGGCGAGGCGCAGACACTGGATGTGGACAAACTCATCGTATCGATTGGCCGTGTGCCCAATACCATTGGTCTCAATTCTGAAGCTGTAGGCCTCAAGCTCGATGAGCGCGGCGCCATTGTGGTGGACGGTGACTGCAAGACCAACCTGCCCGGCGTGTGGGCGGTGGGTGACGTGGTGCGTGGCCCCATGCTGGCGCACAAGGCCGAAGAAGAGGGCGTGGCCGTGGCCGAGCGCATTGCCGGCCAGCACGGGCACGTCAACTTCAACACCATTCCCTGGGTCATCTACACCAGCCCCGAGATTGCCTGGGTGGGTCGTACCGAACAGCAACTCAAAACTGATGGCGTGGCGTACAAGGCAGGTTCCTTCCCGTTTCTGGCCAATGGCCGTGCCCGCGCACTGGGCGACACCACCGGTTTCGTCAAGTTTCTGGCGGATGCCACGACGGACGAGATTTTGGGTGTGCACATCATTGGGCCCATGGCCAGCGAGTTGATCGCCGAGGCAGTCGTGGCGATGGAGTTCAAGGCCAGCGCCGAAGACATCGCCCGCATTTGCCATGCCCACCCCAGCTTGAGCGAAGCCACCAAGGAAGCGGCTCTGGCGGTCGACAAGCGCACCCTCAACTTCTGATTGTTATTCGGTAAAAATGGATGATAGCCCTCGTGAAATATACGTAGGAAGCTATCAAATGAATAGCGATCAGAGGATGATAGTTTGAACGTCAAGCAAACCTACGAGGCCGAGTTAGCCGCGCGCGGCTACACGGCTGATCCGGCCCAGCTGCGCGCAGTTGTGGCGCTGGAGCGTTGCGCACACGAGTGGGCTGCGTTCAAGGAACAGCGTTCCAACGCGTTCAAGAAGTTGATCAATCGCCCGGAGATTCCGCGCGGCGTCTACATGTTTGGCGGGGTAGGGCGCGGCAAGAGCTTTCTGATGGATTGCTTTTACAACGCAGTGCCGCTCAAACGCAAAACCCGGCTGCACTTTCACGAATTCATGCGCGAGGTACACCGCGAACTGGCCGATCTGCAAGGCACGGTTAACCCGCTGGACGAACTGGCCAGGCGTATGTCCAAGCGCTTTCGCCTGATTTGTTTTGATGAGTTCCACGTGGCCGACATCACCGACGCCATGATCCTGCATCGCCTGTTGGCAGCGCTGTTTGAGAATGGCGTGGGTTTGGTCACCACCTCCAATTTTCGCCCGGATGACTTGTACCCCAACGGTTTGCACCGTGACCGCATTCTGCCGGCGATTGCCCTGCTCAATGCGCACCTGGAAGTGATTAACGTGGACAACGGCACTGACTACCGCAAACGCACTATGGAGTCCATGACGTTGTACCACGTGCCCAACGGTCCGGTGGCCGATGCTGCCATGGAGCAGGCCTTCAATGCGCTCCAAGAGTCGCAGGATGAAGACCCGGTGTTGCACATTGAGGCGCGCCAGATTCGCGCCAGGCGGCGGGCCGGGGGTATGGTCTGGTTTGATTTCAAGACCCTGTGTGGTGGCCCGCGTTCCCAGAATGATTACTTGGAAATCGCGTCCATGTTCCATACAGTTTTTCTGAGTGATGTGCCGCAAATGTCGGTACGCATGGCCTCCGAGGCGCGGCGCTTTACCTGGCTAATCGATGTGCTCTACGACCGGCGCGTCAAACTGGTGATGTCGGCCCAGAGTTCTCCAATCGATTTGTACACGGAAGGACCGATGCTGCATGAGTTTCCCCGAACCGTGTCACGGCTGAGCGAAATGCAGTCCCAGGAATACCTGTCGCTGGATCGGCGTGAAGTGGATACGGGGCTGACGTGACCCGTGCGCAACGCATCCTTGCGGCGGTCTGCCTCGTGTGGATTGCATCGGTCTGGGCTCAGGATACAGCAGCGCCTGGGCCGGACCCATTGGACGAAGAGCTTGCTCGAATTGGGGCGGTGCGCCAGCAGAAGACCGCAGAACTTGATGTGCAAGATGCCTCCTGCATGGACCGCTTTGCGGTCACTGATTGCCAGAACAAGGTAACGATCCGTCGCCGCCAGATGCTCGCTGATCTGAAGCGCCAAGAAGACGAGATCAAGGACGCTCAGCGGCAACAGAGGGCGCAACAACAGTTGCAACGCAGTGCTGACAAGGCAGCAGAGAATGCTCAGCATGCGACCGAGAGTGAAGCCCTGCAGTCCAGCGAGACAGAACGTGACCGGCAGAAGGCCCAGGACGAAAAAGTTTTGAGCCACCAACAGCACGCTAAACCGGTTGAGCCAAAAGCATCTGGTCCCAAGATTGCCGCTGGCCTGGATGCCGATACCCGGGCAAAGAACCGCGCGGCGTACCAGGAGAAACAGGAAGCAGCGCAGAAGAGGCGCGAAGATCGCGCTCAACGGCTGATAGACCATGTCAACGGTGGTCCACCGCTGCCAGCGGCGCCCTGATTGCCCGATTCAGGTGTGAGTCAGAGGTTCCACCTTGACAATCACGATGGAGAGGTTGTCGCCAGCACCCCGGCCCCGTGAGCGGGCTTTCTCAATTAAAAATTCCGTGGCTTCGCGGGCCGACAGTGTGGACAGCACCGAGCCCAGCTCACCGGTATTGAAGTAGTGCCAGACACCGTCACTGCAGGCCATGAGCACATCGCCTGGGCGCAATTGCGGGATGAAATGGAAGTCCACCGGTGGGTCGCCATCGGTCCCCAGGCAGCCCATCAGAATGTTGGACTGGGGGTGAACGGCGGCCTGTTCCTCGGTAATCTCGCCCCGATTGACCAGTGCCTGCACGTAAGAATGGTCCATGGTGCGTTTGACGAAGCGGTTGCCGTGGTAATGGTAGATACGGGAGTCGCCCGTGTGGGCCCAGTGGCAGTCACCCTTGGCATTGATCAGGAAGGCGGCCATGGTGCTGTGTGGCTCTTCTTCTGAGGAGATCGCCGTCAGCTTGATGACGATGTGCGCTTCCTGCACAATCTGCGACAGGATGGCGGCCGCATCATCGGTTTCGGGGTCGTAACGTTCAAATAGCTGCTTGGCCGTCATCATGACCTGGTCGGAGGCCTTGCGTCCACCGCTGCGCCCGCCCATGCCATCAGCCACGATGGCCAGAATACAGCCGTTGATCCGCGAGTGTTTCAGAAGCGCGATCTGATCTTGCTGATACTCGCGGTCGCCCTTGTGTATGCCGGTGGAAGCAGTTAGTCGGTAACCAGTGGCCATGTTGGGTTGCTTGTGAAGGCAATACTCTCTGTAAAGGACAGGAAGGTCGTATTATCAAGCCAGTGTGTGATCGACCTCTTCGTGTAGTTTAACCCCGTACTTGTACGAACCATTTTGCCAACCAATCTTCACTCCCCCGAGCGCCAGATGATCGAGCTGCGTATGGAGCACGCCGATCTGGATGCATTGATAGACCGCGCGGGCATTGATGCCCCGGTGGACGAATTGATGATACGCCGTCTAAAGAAGCGCCGTTTGGCACTGCGCGACGAGATCGCCCGCTTGGAACGCGCACTCGAACCGGGCGAACCCGCCTGAAACATGTCCTTTCGCGAAGCGGTTGCGCAGGCCTTTGCGCCCGATGGGGCGCTGGCGCGTTGTGTTGAAGCATTTTCCCCCCGTCCCGGGCAAACCACCATGGCCACGGCCGTGGCTGCGACGCTGGAGGATGGCGGTGTCCTGGTGGTGGAGGCCGGAACCGGGGTCGGCAAGACCTTTGCCTATCTGGTACCGGCTTTGCTTAGCGGTGAGCGTGTTTTGCTGTCCACGGCCACCAAGACCCTGCAAGACCAACTATTTGGTCGCGATATTCCCCGCCTGCTAGCTGCCCTGGGCGTACCGGCACGTATTGCGTTGCTAAAAGGTCGCAGCAGCTATTTGTGCAATTACCGGCTGGAGTCAGCCCGGCACGATTTGCGGGCCATGCACCCAATGGCTCAGGAAGATCTGGCGCATATTGAGGTCTGGGCGACCGGCACAAGCAGAGGCGACTTAGCTGAATTGCCGCAACTCGACGAACGCTCCCCGGTGATTCCGCTGGTTACCTCCACCCGAGAGAACTGTCTGGGGTCGCGCTGCGCGCATGTGCAGTCTTGCCACGTTAACCAGGCACGGCGCGAGGCACTGGCTGCCGATGTGGTGGTGGTCAACCACCACTTGTTCTTTGCCGACCTGAATATTCGCGAGTCGGGCGTGGCCGAATTGCTGCCCAGCGTTCGTTGCGTGGTGTTCGATGAAGCACACCAGCTCAATGCCATCGGCGTCCAGTTTTTAGGGCGCCAGATCAGCACCGCCCAGCTCGATGCCTTGGGCCGCGATCTTGCTCGCCAAGGGCCAAGTTTGGCCTTGGTTGCGGAAAACTGGCCTGAAATGGTTACGCAATTGAACCGTGAAACTGCGTCATTGCGGGAACTGTGTACGAATGGTAGTCCTGATATTCGCGCTCCATGGATCGACGAGGCGCCAGTGGGATTGGACAGGTCGGCTTGGTGTCGTGCGCTCGACGCGTTGCAATTGATATTGCAGCAATGGGACCTAATGCTTGGCAGCTTGGAAGAGCAAGCGCCTGATATTCACGGTTTGCGGGAACGGACCAGTACGTTAATACAAGCGTTGCAGCTTTTCAATGGCCCTATAGAGCCAGGGTGGGTGCGCTGGATGGACGTGGGGCGGCAGCAGGTCAGGTTGGTGCATTCACCCCTGGACGTGGGGCCGGCCATGCGTTCCCGTGTCATCGGGCAGGCCATGGAGAACGGCAGTCGCAAGTCCTGGATTTTTACGTCAGCCACCCTGGGGCACGATGCAAGCCTCTCGACATTTGTTCAGAGTTGCGGTTTGAACGGGGCGCAGGTACTCCAGGTCCCCAGTCCGTTTGATTTTGCGCATCAGGCGTGGCAGTATGTTCCTTCGCACATGCCCAAACCTGCCGATGCCCGACACAGCGGTTCGGTGGCGGAACTGGTGGCACATGCGGCCACCGTTTTGGGCGGAAGAACCCTGGTATTGACCACAACACTGCGTGCGATGCGCGATATTGCGGCTGTATTGCGGCAACATTTTTCAGCTTCTGGCACTTTGGAAGTGTTGCTACAGGGAGAGGCACCCAAACGCGAATTGACGGAGCGATTCATTCAAGGAGCGGGGCAGGGGGGCGACCGTAAAGGTTGCGTGCTTGTGGCATCCGCTTCATTTTGGGAAGGTGTCGATGTTCCCGGTGACGCGCTGCAACTGGTAGTGATCGACAAATTGCCATTTGCGCCGCCTGATGACCCGCTGGTGCAGGCTCGGGCAAGGCAGATCGAAGCCGCTGGGAAAAGGCCTTTTGCCCATTTGCATGTGCCTGAGGCTGCCATCGCCTTGAAGCAGGGCGCTGGGCGCTTAATTCGACGTGAAACGGATCGCGGGATTCTGGTGGTGTGCGATGTGCGTCTGACCCACATGGGCTATGGTCGGCGCATTCAGGCGGCTTTGCCAGCGATGCAGAGCATCACCACGCAGGGTCAGTTCACACAGGTTCTACAGGGGCTTACCAGATTTTCCACCACGGACTGTCAATAGTTCGGCCACCCTTGGTCAGAAACTCTGATTGGGGGTAGTTTTTTTCCAGCACGCGCTTGGCATCGTCACGCAACTGCACCATGCCCAGCGCATCGTAGGATTTGTAGAGGATGAATAGCGCTTCTTCGATAGCAGGGACTTCGCGGTAATCGGCAATGGCCAATTGCGCCCGGTTGACTGCCGCCAGGTAGGCACCGCGCTTGTAGTAATAGCGGGCTACGTGTACTTCGTATTGGGCCAGTGAACTCACGATGTAGTTCATGCGGTCACGGGCATCGGATGCGTAGCGGGATTCAGGGAATCGCTCTACCAACTCCTTGAAGGACTCAAATGACTCCTTGGATGCCTTTTGGTCACGCTCCGAGAGATCCTGACTAATATATTTGGCAAACATGCCAAGGTCGTCGTTGAAGTTGACGATGCCCTTGAGGTAGATGGCATAGTCCATGGCGGGACTGACCGGGTGTAGCTTCTGAAAGCGTTCCAGCGTGGCCAATGCCTGCGCGGGTTCTGCCGATTTGTATTGGGCGTAGGCTTTGTCCAGTTCAGCCTGTTGAGCCAAAGGAGTTCCTGCAGCGCGTGCTTCCAGCTTCTCCAGAAGCGGGACTGCGCGTTCCCATTGGCCGTTGCTCATTTCTTCCTTGGCTTCGGCATAGATATTGTTGGGGCTCATGCTGGCGGTCTTGTCGACCGGTGCAGTGGAACAACCTGCAATCAAGAGTGCGCCAGTCGCCAGCAATGAAACGCAAACGACCGATAATTTGACACGAAGCATGTTAGGAACACTTTCTTGAAACAGAGCACTGGAATTATATCGATCCACCCAATCGTGGCGGAGTCGGAGGAACTGGAGGACGTCAGCACCGAAGTCGAGTGGCGAACGGATACCGTCAACGTCGCACAACATGGTGAGCGGCTGGACCGGGCTTTGGTGGATATGGTGCCAGAGTTTTCAAGAAGCTACCTGCAGCAATTGATCGATTTGGGGCTGGTCTGCCTGAATTCCCAGCCAGTTCGCAAGCCTTCGACCCGCGTGAAGGCCGCAGACTCAGTGACCATTGAGCTTAGGCCAACACCACAAAGCCAAGCATTCAAGCCACAGAATATTCCGCTGGAAGTTGTATATAGAGACGCGCACATTCTGGTTATCAACAAGCCAGCAGGGTTGGTAGTGCACCCGGCGCCCGGAAACTGGAGCGGCACCTTGCTCAATGCGCTGCTTGCGTATGACAGTGATATTGCCCTGGTACCCCGTGCCGGTATCGTGCACAGGCTGGATAAAGACACCAGTGGGCTCATGGTTGTGGCCAGATCACGTGCGGTCATGGATACTTTGATTCAGGCTATTGCCGCGCGCGACGTGAGTCGACAGTACCTGGCCGTTGCGCACGGCCAATGGAGCGGGCCGAATAGCCGCACGGTGGATGCCCCCATTGGTCGTGATCCCCGCAACCGCCTGCGCATGGCCATTGTCAATTTGGCGTCCCAATCGGGAAAAATGGCGCGCACCGACTTTATTCTGCTGGACAACGCGGAGAAAGGATGCCTGGTGCGCTGCATTCTCCACACCGGGCGCACGCACCAGATTCGTGTGCACATGGCGTCGTTGGGCCATCCGCTGGTGGCGGACGTTACCTATGGTGGCAGTACTGTTCAGTGTATGGAACGTCAGGCCCTGCACGCGGTGCGGCTTGCGTTTGTGCACCCTGTGACCGGTGAGCCTATGGTGTTTGAGGCACCAGTGCCGATCGATATAGTGGCACTCATGGACTCCTGGGGCCTGCGCTACAATCCCCAAAAACGGGCAAATGGCCCATAAGTACCCCGGACCTTGCCGGGAGTTGGCACAGTGAGTTCCTCACATCTGCTGCCCACCGATTGGAATCACTTTGATTGGTCACTGTTAAAGGTGACATTTTCCACAGAATCCGACTATGAACTTGGTGGATGCAAAGCGGGTCTTGGAGACCGCATTGATTTGCTCACAGCAACCACTGCCGGTGCGTGATATGCGGGCGCTCTTCAATGAGTCCCTGGGTGCCGATACGCTTAAAAATTTGCTGGAAGAGCTGAGGAACGATTGGGCGGGTAAGGGGGTTGAGCTGGTGAGCGTTGCATCGGGTTGGCGGTTTCAAAGCCGGCCGGAAATGCGCGAATTTTTGGACCGACTGCACCCTGAAAAGCCGCCACGTTACACCCGAGCCACGCTGGAAACATTGGCCATCATTGCCTACCGTCAACCGGTGACTCGCGGTGACATGGAAGATATTCGAGGCGTCACCATCAACTCGTTGTTGATCAAGCAACTCGAAGACCGGGGTTGGGTTGAAGTCATTGGACACCGCGAGTCAGCAGGGCGACCTGCGTTGTATGCCACCACGCGGCAGTTTCTGGATGATTTGGGCCTGCAATCGCTGGACCAGTTGCCCTTGCTGGAACACGGGTCCCATCCCGAAGATGTTTTTGGGGTGCTGGCCAAGTCGTCTGATGCGATGGAGTCAAGTATTCCTGCGGCGATGGACAGCCCAGCAGATTGTGCAAAATTGCAATTGGATATACCTCTGGATGCCTCCATGCCGTTGGAGCAAGGAACTACGAATGGATTTTCAGAATGAATGACATGAATTCAACAGAGCAGATACCGGACACGCCCGAGGAAATGGATCAGTCCGGAGCTGTTGGGGGCGAAGTAGTGGCTCCAGCACAGGTGTTGGCTCCCGAATCCCAATTGGAAAATCGGTTTGAGGATGTCATCTCCGGCCAATTCGATGCCGACGAGGAGCTGGCCGAGCTGGTGCCGCCCAAGCGCGTGCTGGCGCCCATGGCGGAAACGCCCAAGCTGCACAAGGTGTTGGCTCAGGCCGGCATGGGGTCGCGCCTGGAAATGGAGCAGCTCATCATGGAGGGCCGGATTTCGGTCAACAATGAACCCGCCCACATTGGGCAACGCATCCAGTTTGGTGACAACATCAAGGTCAATGGCAAGCCCATCCGGGTTCGTATCGATCCGCCGCCGGCACGGGTGATTGCGTACCACAAGCCAGTGGGTGAAGTGGTTACCCACGATGACCCCCAGAACCGGCCCACAGTTTTTCGTCGACTGCCAAAATTGCACCAGGGTAAGTGGCAATCGGTTGGGCGTCTGGATCTCAATACCGAGGGCTTGTTGCTGTTCACCAGTTCGGGCGAGCTTGCCAACAACCTTATGCACCCACGGTTTGGGCTGGAGCGTGAGTACGCGGTGCGGGTTCTGGGTTCGCTTAGCAAGGATGAAAAGCAGATGCTGCTCGCTGGCGTCCATCTGGATGATGGCATGGCGCAGTTCGGCTCTATCGAAGAAGGCGGAGGCGAAGGCTCCAACTGCTGGTACCGGGTCACCATTTCGGAAGGTCGCAACCGCGAAGTGCGTCGCATGCTGGAGGCCGTGGGCCATGCCGTGAGCCGATTGATCCGGATTCGTTATGGCGCCATGGTGCTGCCGCGCGGACTCAAACGTGGTGCGTGGATGGAGCTCGATGAATCGGATATTCGCTCATTGGTGCAAGCCGCAGGTGGCCCACGTGAATCTGGTGTGCCCCGAGGCAATGGCTCGCCGACTGGGCCACGCAAACCACAAGGTGGAAATCAGCGTCGGGGTGGTGGTCGCAGTGGCGGGCCGCGTGGTGCCAATGCCGGTCAACGCGGCCCATCACCCGCCGGATTCAAAGGCGGCCCTGCCAACCCCAAATCGGTAGAGCGTCGGGACGGCCCAGTCCAGCCGGATCCCATGAAGACGGCTTTTGGATATATCGGTGCGGATAGCTTTACCCGCCAGCGCCAGGATGCGGGCCAGAGGCCCCGTGGTGCGCCGGGCGGTCAAGGTCGCAAGGGCCGCAATCGATAGCCGCCAATGCTAAAATAATAGGCTTTGCTTTAATTTGAAGCAAGTCAACAAATTACCAATCCAGCTCAGGAAATACCATGACAATCGAACGTACCCTCTCCATCATCAAGCCAGACGCAGTTGCCAAGAACGTTATCGGTCAAATTTACGCGCGCTTTGAAGCAGCTGGCCTGAAGGTCGTGTCTGCTCGTATGGCCCATTTGTCCCGCGGCGAAGCCGAGGCTTTCTATGCTGTGCACAAGGCCCGTCCTTTCTTCAAGGACCTGGTGGACTTCATGATTTCCGGTCCCGTCATGATTCAGGCCCTGGAAGGCGATAACGCCATTCTGAAGCACCGCGACCTGATGGGCGCAACGGATCCCAAGAAGGCGGCGCCTGGCACTATCCGTGCTGATTTCGCAGACAGCATTGATGCCAACGCCGTGCACGGTTCTGACGCTGCGGAAACCGCCGCTGTCGAAATCGGGTTCTTCTTCGCTGGCATGAACGTTTATTCACGTTAAGTTATGTAATGACGGCCAACCTGCTCGACTACGATCTCGACGGATTGGCCGCTTTTTGTGAGCGGCTTGGGGAAAAGCGTTTTCGGGCCATGCAGTTGTTTCGGTGGATCCACCAAAAGGGCGCGTCAAACTTTGACGATATGAGCGACCTTGCCAAGTCACTACGTGAAAAGCTCAAGACCACGGCGTGTGTCACGCCGCTGACCGTTCTACAGCAACACATATCTACCGATGGAACCATTAAATGGTTGTTTGATGTTGAGGGTGGCAATGCCATCGAGGCTGTTTTCATTCCCGAAGTTGACCGGGGCACGCTGTGTGTATCGTCTCAGGCAGGCTGCGCGGTGGCTTGCCGTTTTTGTTCGACCGGGCACCAGGGGTTTAGCCGAAATTTGACGTCGGGCGAAATCGTGGCCCAACTCTGGTTTGCTGAGCATTTTCTGCGCCAGTATCTTGGTCGTAGCGACCGGGTAATTTCCAATGTGGTCATGATGGGGATGGGTGAGCCCTTGCAGAATTACTCTGCGCTGGTGCCGGCCTTGCGTGTCATGCTCGATGACCATGCCTATGGATTGTCACGTCGGCGCGTCACGGTTTCTACTTCAGGTGTCGTTCCCATGATCGACCGGCTAGGACAGGATTGTCCGGTGGCATTGGCGGTATCTCTGCACGCATCCAATGACGTCCTGCGCGATGAACTGGTTCCTTTGAACCGAAAGTACCCAATTGCAGAATTGCTGCGAGCATGTTTGCGCTATCTGAAAGTTGCGCCGCGTGACTTTATTACCTTTGAATACTGCATGCTTGACGGCGTCAACGACTCCGCGATACATGCGACTGAGTTGGTCAGCCTGGTTCGCACTGCCCATGCTGGCGTCTGGTGTAAGTTCAATTTGATACCGTTCAATCCGTTTCCCGAGTCTGGGTTGACCCGTTCACCCCACAGCGTTGTATTGGCATTCGCCAAAGTATTGAGTGACGCGGGAATTGTGACGACAATCCGCAAGACACGGGGCGACGACATTGATGCCGCCTGTGGTCAACTGGCAGGTGACGTGAAGGACCGTACCGATGTTCAAAAGAGAATGAACAAGCGGCGGACCATTCCGATCTTGGCAGAAATGGCAATGGTTCCACACGGAAAAGAGGACTCGGTCAATGATTGATAAGTTACGAATTGGCGTTGCGACGCTGTCATGGGTGTTTTTGTCGTGTTTGACAGGGACGGCTGTGATCGGTTTGACTGGTTGTGCGACCAATGCCACGGGGGTGGCTTCAAGCGGGGACTTCGTCACAGAATCCGACGAATCTGACAGCCACAAGCGAGCCCGTTTGCGACTGGAGCTAGCTGCGGCCTATTTTGACAAGGGTCAAGCCACAGATGCCTTGGATCACCTGAAGCAATCTATCGCTGCAGATCCAAACTTGTTTGAAGCCTACAACCTGCGGGGGCTGATTTACATGCGGCTCAATGATCTGCCGTTGGCCGATGAGAGCTTCCGCCGCGCGTTGGTTATTAATCCGAAGGCGGCTTCCGTGCAGCATAACTATGGGTGGATGCTGTGCCAGCAATCTCGTTACCCGGAGGCTATGCAGATGTTTGCCAATGCCTTGGGCAATCCGACTTACGGGGATCGGGCCAAAACGTGGATGGCACAGGGCCTTTGCCAGCAAAGAGGCGGTCAAATGGCAGATGCCGAGAACAGCCTCTTGCGTTCCTATGAACTCGATGCTGGTAACCCCATCACGGCATACAACCTGTCTCTGATCCTGTACCAGCGTGGTGAATTCGTTCGATCGCAGTTTTATGTGCGGCGCCTCAACAACAGTGAATTGGCCAATTCAGAGTCATTGTGGCTCGGGATTAAGGTAGAGCGGCGATTGGAGAATCGTGAGGCGATGGCACAACTCAGTTCGCAACTTAAAAAGCGGTTTCCCCAGTCGCGTGAGTTTTCCGCTCTGGAGCGGGGAGCGTTCAATGAGTGAGGTGGGTATTCGCGACGTTACCAATGAACAAAGTTTGGGTTCACCGGATGCAACTCTGACTGCCGGTCAGATGATGCGCAACGCCCGCGAATCGGCTGGTTTACATGTGGCAGCACTGGCCGTTTCGATGAAAATTCCTGTTAAAAAACTGGAGGCGCTTGAGGCCGACAGATTGGATTTGCTTCACGATGCGGTGTTTGTGCGAGCCTTGGCCTCCAGTGTGTGTAGGTCCTTGAAGATTGACCCAGCGCCGGTGCTCAACAAGCTACCAGTGACTACAACTCCTCGATTGGGTTCTTACGAACGTGGAATCAACGCGCCATTTCGTCCGGCTGGGGAAGCAGCTGGTGTGTCCGTAGCGGCGCTACTTTCCAGGCCACCCGTGTTGATCGTCATCGCTTTGTTAATCGCAGCGGCTGTGGTGGTTTTTTTTGTTGCGTCTGTGGCCGCTGAAGTTGTGCGTAGTGCATCTATTCCCTTAACGTCGTCTACGGGTCTGGTTGTTTTCAAGGCACGCGCAGCGTCCTGGGTCAAGGTAGTCGACTCCAAGGGAGTGGTTCAACTTAGCAAAACACTGGATGTCGGTGAGGTGGCAGGGGCCTCGGGTGCCACGCCTTTGTCGGTTGTTGTAGGCCGGGCGGATATGACAGATGTTGAAGTGCGTGGCAAAACCTTTAGCACGGAAGGTTTGGTCAAAGAAAACGTAGCACGATTTGAGGTGAAGTAGTGAATTTCAGTTTGCCTATTGCTTTGGCCACGCCTCTTCGGCGCCAGTCGCTCCAAGCCCGTGTTGTGTGGGGTAGCAGGGTGGTTACCCTAGGGGGTGATGCGCCGGTGCGTTTGCAGTCAATGACCAATACTGATACGGCGGATGCCATTGGTACTGCTATTCAGGTTAAGGAACTCGCAATTGCCGGTTCTGAGTTGGTGCGTATAACTGTGAATACTCCAGAAGCTGCGCAAGCGGTTCCCTATGTGCGTGAGCAGCTGGATCGTATGGGCGTGGACGTCCCGCTGATTGGCGACTTTCACTTCAACGGACATCGCTTGCTGACTGATTACCCTGAGTGTGCCAAGGCATTGTCCAAATACCGCATCAATCCGGGTAATGTGGGAAAAGGCGACAAGCGTGACAAGCAGTTCGCGCTCATGATCGAGTCCGCTATTCGTTGGAATAAGGCGGTGCGCATTGGGGTCAATTGGGGTAGCCTGGATCAGGAGCTGCTGGCTTTACTGATGGATGAAAACAATCGGCGCGTACAGCCATGGGATGCCAAACCAGTCATGTACGAGGCTCTTATTGCATCTGCCGTAGAGTCGGCGCAGCGTGCTGAGGAAATTGGCATGGACCCGGGTCAGATCATTCTGTCCTGCAAGGTCAGTGGTGTTCAGGACCTGGTTGCTGTTTACCGTGAATTGGGTCGTCGGTGCCGCTATCCCTTGCATTTGGGATTGACTGAGGCGGGGATGGGAACGAAGGGTACGGTGGCATCCTCGGTCGCCTTGGGTGTTCTGTTGCAAGAGGGTATTGGCGATACGATCCGTGTCTCTTTGACCCCTGCACCGGGTGAGTCGCGTTCACAGGAAATTGTGATTGCGTCCGAGATCATTCAAGCCTTGGGGCTTCGAAATTTTGTTCCTAGTGTCACTGCCTGTCCGGGCTGTGGCCGTACGACCAGCACGACTTTTCAGGAGTTGACGCAACAAATAGACGATTTCCTGCGGGCCAAGATGCCGGAGTGGCGCAAGAGCTATCCAGGTGTTGAGAATCTGAAGGTTGCTGTCATGGGTTGCATCGTCAATGGTCCAGGAGAGAGCAAGCATGCAGACATCGGCATCAGTTTGCCTGGCACGGGCGAGGCGCCGGCAGCACCCGTATTTATCGATGGGGAAAAGCGCATGACCCTGCGTGGAGATTCCATTGCGTCGGATTTTCAAACTGTCGTTGAAAACTATATTCAGAAGCGGTTTGGTGCCACCGCTGTCATCCCTAACCAATAAGAGTTTGCATGGCCGAAAAATCTGCTGTCAGTAGAGTGGAAAAGCTGTTTGCGGTCAAAGGGATGAATGACATCCTGCCTCCTGACTCCGCACAATGGGAGTGGTTTGAAGAGCAGGTGCGCGCACAGATGCTGCGCCACGCCTACCGCAACATCCGTACACCCATTGTTGAGCCTACGGCTTTGTTTGTGCGCGGTACTGGCGAAACCACGGATATTGTCGAGAAGGAAATGTATTCCTTCGAAGACAAGCTCAATGGAGAGGCTCTGACTTTGCGGCCAGAAAACACACCGGGCGTGGTTCGAGCTGCCATTGAACACAACCTAACGTACGACGGTGGGAAGCGCCTGTATTACATGGGACCCATGTTCAGGCATGAGCGCCCCCAGCGCGGACGCTATCGCCAGTTTTACCAGCTGGGGGCGGAGGCGTTGGGCTTTGCCGGGCCGGAGGTAGATGCCGAATTGATGCTATTGGCAAACCAGTTGTTGAATGATTTGGGGTTGCGGGGCGTACGCGTGGAACTCAACAGTCTGGGGGTTGCCAGCGAACGGCATGCGCACCGTGGCGCATTGATTGCGTATTTTGAACAGCATTCCGAGTTGCTGGATGCGGATGCCAAGCGCCGCCTGCACGCCAACCCCTTGCGCATTCTTGATACGAAGAATCCCGCAATGCAAGCCATGGTTCAGGGCGCGCCGCAGTTGTTGGACTTTTTGGGCGAGGCATCGCTGAAGCACTTTGATACCGTCAAGACGCTGTTGAATGCCTGCGGTGTCCAATGGAATGTGAATCCTCGTCTGGTTCGTGGTCTAGATTACTATAGTCATACCGTCTTTGAGTTCGTGACGAACGAATTGGGAGCACAGGGGACTCTGTGTGGCGGTGGTCGCTACGATGGTCTGTTTGAGCTTTTGGGTGGTAAGCCAACGCCCGCCGTTGGCTGGGGAATGGGGATTGAACGTGTGCTGGAGCTTCTGAAGGTACAGGGGCTGACAGCGGGGTCCTTGGCACCGGATGCCTATGCTATTGTGGCGGAGGTATCTGGCCTTGCGGTTGCCATGCAAACTTTGCAGGTTCTGCGTTCTCAGGGCGTCAGCGTCCAAATGCATGCAGGGTCATCGGATGGAATGGGCAGCATCAAATCCCAATTCAAACGTGCCGATGCGTCGGGCGCGCGCTTTGCGCTGGTATTTGGCCCAGATGAAATCGCCCAAGGTGTCGTTACGGTCAAGTCTTTGCGCGATGGTAGCGGTGCGCAATCAACCCAAATCCTGAGCCAGTCGGAGCAGTGGGCCAAGAGCCTACAATCGCCCGCTTAACTGAATATGTCACATGGCAAATCATCTAGATCTCGAAGAACAAGAGCAGCTTGACCAGATCAAGCATTTTTGGAAGCAGTACGGCAACCTGATCACGTGGATTCTGATCGCGGTTTTAGGTAGTATCGCTGCCTGGAATGGGTACCATATGTGGCAACGCAACCAGGCCACACAATCGGCGGCCATGTATGACGAAGTGGAAAAGGTTGTGCGCAGTGGCGATGTGCAAAAAGCGGAACGCGCTTTCACCGACATGAAAGATCGCTTTGCCAAAATGACCTACACCGAGCAGGCCGGTTTGCTGGTTGCCAAGATGGCCTATGAATCCGGAAAACCCGATGTGGCTAAAGCCACGCTGACTTGGGTGGCCGACAATGCGTCTGATCCCGGCTATGCTTCCATTGCACGATTGCGATTGGCAGCCGTAATGATCGAGGCCAAAGCGTATGACGATGCATTAAAAACACTGGCATCTGGTATCGCAGACGAATTCGCAGCGCTTGCGGCAGACCGTAAGGGTGATATCTACGTCCTGCAAGACAAGAAGAATGAAGCCAAGGCCGAGTATCAAAAGGCTTTCAAGGCTTTTGATTCCCAATCTGAGTACCGCCGACTGGTGGGGGTCAAACTCAGTGCTATGGGTGTGAACGCAGAAGCGGGGTCGGAAAAAGCAGTTTCCGATGAGGGAGCCAAGTGATGATGCGACAGTTGTGGAGCAAACCGCTGCGCGGTCTGGCAGTCGTGGTGGGCCTGGTGGTGACACTGGCCGGCTGTTCTGGGCCTGAAAAAGCAAAGCCATTGGACTTGGGCCCAAATACCGCCCTGATTGGTGTTCGCTCCGCATGGTCGTCTTCCATTGGCACGGTTGGATTCCCTTTGGAGGTTCGCTCGGTTGGCAATTTGATTTATGTAGCGGGTAGTGACGGAACGGTCGCAGCAATCGACGCCAGAACCGGTGGTGATTTGTGGCGCACTGCGTTGGGCGTGAAACTCTCCGCTGGTGTGGGTAGTGACGGCCGCTATGTTTCGGTGGTGAGCAACGACAATGAACTGATCACACTGGATGCAAACAAGGAAATCTGGAGACAAAAGCTGGGTGCTTTGACTCTTACCGCTCCATTGGTTGCGGGCGCTCGCGTATTTGTACTCTCGGCTGATCGTTCGGTCACAGCATTTGATGTGGCCACGGGCCGGCGGTTGTGGCAACAGCAACGTACGGGTGAAGCCTTGGTGCTGAGACGTTCTGGTTTGATCATGGCGGTCGGTGATACGCTGGTTGTGGGCTTGGGTGGCCGTTTGGTCGGGTTCCAGCCGCTGACTGGAAAAGTCCGCTGGGAAGCACAAGTTGCAAACAGCCGGGGTACCAATGAGGTCGAGCGGTTAGTGGATTTAGTTGCGGGCGTTAGTCGTGAGGGCAACCAGGTGTGCGTACGGTCCTTTCAATCGGCGGTGGGTTGCGTGGATGCCGCCACAGGCAATCTGTTGTGGAGCAAGACTGCTTCCGGCGCAGCTGGTGTCGATGGCGACGAGTCAACCCTGTTTGGTACCGAGAGTGATGGTCGAGTGGTCGCCTGGCGTCATACGGATGGAGAGCGGCAATGGGTTTCTGAGCGTTTGCGCTTTCGCGGATTGAGTGCGCCAGTGTTGGCCGGCCGATCGCTCGTCATCGGAGACGAGGAAGGAACCCTGCATTTCCTCTCCCGCCAAGACGGCGCTCCCTTGAACCGATTGTCTACGGATGGTTCTGCCATTGTGACAACACCGGTACTGGCAGGACAGACGCTGGTTGCCGTGACCAAGCGTGGTGGCATTTTTGGTTTCAAACCGGAGTGATGGCGTAAGCCCTAGAAGATGAAACCTGTCATTGCTCTGGTTGGTCGGCCCAACGTCGGCAAATCAACCCTGTTCAACCGGTTAACGAAGTCACGGGACGCCATCGTCGCGGATTTCGCGGGCCTGACCCGGGATCGCCATTATGGCAACGCACGGCACGGTCAGCATGAGTTCATCGTGATCGACACCGGCGGGTTCGAGCCGGACGCGACAGCCGGTATCTACAAGGAAATGGCCAAACAAACCCGTCAGGCAGTAGCTGAGGCGGATGTTGTGTTATTTGTTGTCGATGCGCGAGCGGGCCTTTCTGCACAGGACCATGACATTGCCAAGTATCTGCGCAAACTAGGCAAGCCCTGTGTTTTGGTTGCCAACAAAGCAGAAGGCATGACGGCTGGTGCACAGCTGGTCGAGTTCTTTGAGTTGGGGTTGGGGGAAGTTTTCCCCGTCTCGGCAGCGCATGGACAGGGCATCCGCGCATTGGTGGACCTTGCATTAGCCGCCCTGTCTTTGCCGGAAGAGGGTGTAGAAGAGGTGGATGAAGACCCGGGCGTTATCAAACTCGCGGTTGCCGGTCGTCCGAATGTGGGGAAATCCACATTAATTAATACCTGGCTGGGTGAAGAGCGCCTTGTAGCCTTTGATTTGCCTGGCACCACCCGGGATGCCATTTCGGTGCCTTTTGAGCGTGGGGGGCAGCGTTTTGAATTGATTGATACCGCCGGACTTCGCCGCAAAGGGCAGGTGTTTGAAGCCATCGAAAAGTTTTCGGTTGTCAAGACGCTACAGGCCATCGAGTCGGCCAGTGTGGTGCTGTTATTGATCGATGCGACACAGGGCGTAACGGATCAGGATGCACATATTGCCGGTTACATTCTGGAGTCTGGGCGGGCGGTTGTCGTCGCGGTCAACAAATGGGATGCTGTGGATGAATACCAGCGAGAGCTAGTCACACGTTCCATAGAAACACGTCTGCCTTTTCTAAAGTTTGCTGCATTGCACTTTATTTCCGCCCAAAAGCGCCAGGGTTTGGGACCATTGTGGGATTCGATCGCACAAGCCTACCGGGCAGCCAACTGCAAGATGCCAACGCCGGTGCTGACCCGCCTGTTGCTGGAGGCCATCCAGTTCCAGACACCCAAAAAAACCGGCATGTACCGCCCCAAAATGCGCTACGCCCACCAGGGTGGAATGAACCCGCCCATCATCATCATCCATGGTAATTCGCTGGAACATGTCACAGATACCTATAAGCGGTATTTGGAAGGGCGCTTCCGCAAGGAATTCAATCTGGTTGGCACCCCTTTGCGCATCCAGATGAAGTCGTCTTCCAATCCGTATTCGGACAAGGACGGAGCCTGAGCTTACTAAGGTGGGCATTCTCCCGATCCTGTCGAGGTTTCTTGACTTCTCATTCGATACCTCGGTTTCGTGTGGTATCGTCCACTCTTCTTAATTCTTTGAACACGGAGAATATCGTGAGCAACAAAGGGCAGCTACTGCAAGACCCGTTCCTGAACGCCTTGCGTCGGGAACATGTACCGGTTTCCATCTATTTGGTTAACGGCATCAAACTCCAAGGGCAAGTGGAATCGTTTGACCAGTATGTCGTATTGCTGCGCAATACGGTGACGCAAATGGTTTATAAGCACGCCATTTCCACCATCGTTCCAGGTCGCGCAGTCAATTTTGCCGCGCCAGATGGCGATGCTCCTGTAACAGCGTAAATACGCGGGCCATATTGGCCCTTGATTCGCGCAGTTCGTTTTCTCTATCCGCTTGGCCGCAGCCGCACCATCAACCCAAACGCCGACCATTTTGGTGGGTGTTGACTTGGGTGACTCTCATTTCGATGGTGAGTTGGAGGAGTTAGGGTTGCTGGCCCAAACAGCGGGAATGTTGCCGGTCGCGCGCGTCACGTGCAAACGCAGAGCGCCGGATGCGGCGTTGTTCATCGGGTCCGGCAAGGCGGATGAAATCAAGCTTTTGGCAACCCAAATGGGGGCGAAGGAAGTTCTGTTTGACCAGAGTTTGAGCCCTGGTCAGCAGCGCAATCTGGAGCGCCATCTGGAGTTGCCGGTCAATGATCGAACCTTTCTGATCCTGGAAATTTTTGCCCAGCGTGCCCGCAGCCATGAAGGTAAATTGCAGGTCGAGTTGGCCCGCTTGCAGTATCTGAGCACCCGACTGGTGCGACGCTGGTCTCATCTGGAGCGGCAAAGTGGCGGCATCGGCATGCGGGGTGGCCCGGGTGAGGCACAGATTGAACTTGACCGGCGCATGATTGGCGACACGATCAAGCGGACCAAGGAGCGCCTCAGCAAAGTCAAGCGCCAGCGACAAACCCAGCGGCGACAGCGGGAACGCCGAGATGCGTTCAACATTTCACTGATCGGCTACACCAACGCGGGCAAATCAACGCTGTTCAATGCCCTGGTCAAGGCGCGCGCCTATGCCGCAGACCAATTGTTTGCCACCCTGGACACCACGACTCGGCAGCTCTACCTGGGTGATGCCCGTCGTTCCGTGTCCCTTTCAGACACCGTGGGGTTTATTCGCGATCTGCCTCACAGTTTGGTAGACGCCTTTCAAGCGACCTTGCAGGAGGCGGTGGACGCCGACTTGCTTTTGCACGTGGTTGATGCAGCCAATCCCCACTGCACCGAACAGATTGCGGAAGTACAGAAGGTGCTCAAGGAAATCGGTGCAAATGACATACCCCAGCTCTTGGTATTCAACAAGATGGATGCATTGGACTCGGATCACCAGCCGATTAAACTGGAAGACGAGTTTGAAATGGACGGCGTGCGGGTCCCGCGAATCTTTGTCAGTGCCCAAGCTGGCACGGGCCTGCCTGCTTTGCGCCAACGTCTGGCCACAATGGCACGACTCGTGATACCGGACGCTGTGCAAACGTCCCATTCCCTTGGGACTTCCGGGGACGACGTGTGATTGTGCACAATCGGGGCAAGATATATGAGAAATGACGACATGAAACCTCCCATTCGTGCTTTAACTTTGCGTTCGGTGGCCTTGCCTCTGTGGGTGAGACGAATGTTCAATTTGAACGATTCGCGCTGGGGCCGGGACGATGACAAACCCGCGGAACCCGGCAAGGCCGAAGGCAGCGCACCTGAGGGCGAATCAAATCGTCCTGTGGTCAACAACAACGATCCGATGCCGGGCCGCAAGGGGGCAGCCAACGCTGGGCCGCCAGATCTGGATGAATTGTGGAAGGACTTTAATCGCAAGCTCGGTGGCTTGTTCGGAAAACCTTCCCAACTGCCTCCAGGTGGCTCGGGTGGTGGGTTCCAGCCTGACATGAAAAACGCTGGCATTGGTGCCGGTTTGATTCTTGGGGTGCTGGCCTTGATTTGGCTGGGTACTGGATTTTTTATCGTGCAGGAAGGGCAGCAAGCTGTCATTACCCAGTTTGGCAAATACAAAGGCACGGTGAACGCCGGTTTCAACTGGCGCTTGCCGTATCCCATCCAACGCCACGAGCTGGTTTTTGTTACCCAAATCCGGTCCGTCGATGTGGGCCGTGACACCGTACTCAAGGCCACTGGATTGAAAGAATCTGCCATGTTGACCCAGGATGAAAATATCCTGGACATCAAATTTGCCGTTCAATACCGTTTGAACGATGCCCGCGCTTTCCTGTTTGAAAGCAAGAATCCAGAACAAGCCGTGGTACAAGCCGCCGAAACCTCGGTGCGCGAGGTACTTGGCAAGATGAAAATGGATGCGGCCCTATCGGAAGAGCGCGACCAGATTGCGCCACGGGTTCGAACCATGATGCAGGTCATCTTGGACCGCTACAAGGTGGGCATTGAAATTGTTGGCATCAACCTGCAGCAGGGCGGTGTGCGTCCTCCGGAACAAGTCCAGGCATCGTTTGACGATGTGCTGAAGGCCGGCCAGGAGCGTGAACGGGCCAAAAACGAAGCACAGGCCTATGCCAATGACGTGGTTCCCCGCGCTGTGGGTTCTGCGTCCCGGTTGCAAGAGGAGGCTGAAGCCTACAAGGCGCGCGTGACCGCTCAGGCGCAGGGTGATGCGCAACGCTTCCGATCAGTGTTTGCGGAATATCAGAAGGCGCCCCAAGTCACGCGAGACCGCATGTATCTTGATGCCATGCAGCAAATCTACAGCAATGTGACCAAAGTCCTGGTGGATTCACGCCAGGGCGCAAACATGCTGTATTTGCCTTTGGACAAGATCATGCAGATGGGTGCTTCTGGCACCGATGCAAGCAGTGCTACCCCGAGCACTGCGACATCTCCGCCGGTCCACGTGGTGCCCTCCAGTGGCCTCACCACCGATGCCCGCAGCCGCGAAGCGGCCCGCACGCGCGAACGCGAAACCCGCTAGGAGCCTGACCCATGAACCGGATTGGATTAATTTTTTCGTCGATACTGCTGCTGATAGTGCTGGCAAGCTCGACATTGTTTGTGGTCGACCAGCGTCAGTTTGGTGTGGTGTACGCCTTGGGTCAAATCAAGGACGTGATCACCGAGCCGGGGTTGAACTGGAAACTCCCGCCACCGTTTCAAAACGTGTCGTACATCGACAAACGTTTGTTGACCCTGGACAGTTCCGACTCCGAGCCCATGCTCACGGCTGAAAAGCAACGCGTGGTGATTGACTGGTATGTGCGCTGGCGCATCTCGGAGCCATCGGAGTACATCCGCAACGTGGGTCTGAATGAAGCCGCCGGCGCAAGCCAGCTCAACCGAGTCGTGCGCAATGCGTTTCAGGAAGAGGTCAACAAGAGCACAGTCAAGGAACTGTTGGCGCTCAAGCGAGAAGACCTG
This sequence comes from Candidatus Aalborgicola defluviihabitans, assembly GCF_016705985.1. Taxonomy (NCBI): domain Bacteria; kingdom Pseudomonadati; phylum Pseudomonadota; class Betaproteobacteria; order Burkholderiales; family Comamonadaceae; genus Allorhodoferax (SeqCode); species Candidatus Aalborgicola defluviihabitans. The sequence goes on along the minus strand of NZ_JADJKN010000005.1, from coordinate 166,181 downwards.
ATGGCGGCCGTCAAGGCCGAGGTCCTGGATAAAGTGCGTGGCAGCAAGCCCTGGGGTGTCGATGTGGTTGACGTGCGCATCACGCGCGTGGACTATGTTGAAGCCATTACCGAGTCGGTGTATCGGCGCATGGAAGCCGAGCGCAAACGCGTGGCCAATGAACTGCGCTCCACCGGTGCGGCCGAAGGTGAAAAAATTCGTGCTGATGCCGACCGCCAGCGCGAAGTGACCATTGCCAATGCCTACCGCGATGCGCAAAAAATCAAAGGTGAGGGCGATGCTGAGGCTGCCCGCGTCTATGCCGAAGCCTTTGGTAAAGACCCGCAATTTGCCCAGTTCTACCGCAGCCTGGACGCCTACAAGGCCAGCTTCAATGGCAAGGGCGATGTTATGGTGCTGGATCCCGCATCTTCAGACTTCTTCAAGGTATTTCGCGGCGGTTCTGCTCCGGCTGCCAACTCCAAGAAGTAAGCCTTGAGCAGCGACACAATCTGGCTGGCTCTCGCCATGGTGCTGGTCATTGAAGGCTTGTTTCCGTTCACCTCGCCAGACGGATGGCGGCGCATGTTCACCCAGCTGCTGGCGCTGCGTGATGGGCAGATTCGATTCTTCGGACTACTCAGCATAGTCGGTGGCTTGATGATGATTTGGTGGCTCATGCCCTGAAATTCGAGCGTCAAGCCCGGTAAAATCACGGTTTTAATAGCCTCCACTTTTCACATGTCAGCCTGGGTCTTACCGGATCACATTGCCGATGTGCTGCCTTCCGAGGCGCGCCACATCGAAGAAATACGTAGAGACTTGCTGGACATGGCACGCTGCTATGGCTACGAGTTGGTCATGCCGCCCCTGTTGGAGCACCTGGAGTCCTTGCTCTCTGGAGCTGGTGAAGCGCTGGATCTGCAAACCTTCAAGCTGGTCGATCAACTGTCTGGCCGCATGATGGGATTACGGGCCGACAGCACGCCCCAAGTGGCACGCATCGATGCCCACCTGCTCAATCGCGAGGGTGTGACCCGTCTGTGCTATTGCGGCCCGGTGCTGCATACGCGCCCTGGCGGTCCGCACGCCACCCGTGAGCCCCTGCAATTTGGTGCTGAGCTCTATGGCCACTCGGGGCTCGAAGCCGATCTTGAAACCCTCACCCTGGCGCTGGATTCGCTCAAGGTGGCGCAGGTGGGTGCGATCAGCGTTGACATGGCCGATGCCCGTATCGCCCAAGCCTTGCTGAAGAATTTGACTTTGGATGAGAAACAGCTTGCCCAAATTCACGCGGCGCTGGCTGCCAAAGATGGCAGTGAACTGAAGTCCCTACTGCGCAACGCACCCGCCGCTACGCTCGCTGCGCTGGTGCATTTGCTCCAACTATACGGTGACGTGGGTGTGTTGGATGACGCGCGCCGTGCGCTGCCAGAGCTGCCAGAGATTCGCGTTGCGCTGGACCAATTGCAATGGCTGGCTGGTCAAGTCGATGGCGCCAGTGTGTCGTTTGACCTGGCCGACATGCGCGGCTACGCCTACTACAGCGGCGCCATGTTTTCCCTGTATGCGCCTGGTGCCAGTGATGCGCTGGCACGGGGTGGACGCTACGACGAGGTGGGCAAGGTGTTCGGACGCAAGCGCCCCGCCGTGGGTTTTAGCCTGGATATCAAATCGTTGGTGTCTGTGGCCGCCAAGCGGTCGCTGCGCGCAGCTATTCGCGCCCCCTGGGGTGAGGCCGCCGAGTTGCGTGCGGCCATTACCGCGTTGCGCCGCCGGGGCGAAACCGTGGTCTGCGTGTTGCCAGGGCACGAGAGTTACGTTGATGAGTTCCATTGTGACCGCGAGCTGATTCAGGCTGCGGGCCAGTGGGTTGTACAAGCTATCTGAGAATTATCCGAATGAACACTACCAAAGGACGCAATGTCGTCGTCGTCGGCACCCAATGGGGCGACGAAGGCAAGGGCAAGCTGGTCGACTGGCTGACCGAAAGCTCACAGGGAGTCGTGCGCTTTCAGGGTGGCCACAATGCGGGCCACACCCTGGTCATCAATGGCGTCAAAACCGCCTTGCACCTGATTCCCAGCGGCATCATGCGCCCCGGCGTCAAGTGCTACATCGGTAATGGTGTAGTGCTGTCGGCCGCCAAGCTGTTTGAAGAAATCGAAGGGCTGGAGAAGGTGGGAGTGGAGGTGCGTGACCGTTTGCGCATCAGCGAAGCCTGTCCCCTGATTTTGCCGTTCCATGCAGCGCTGGACGTGGCGCGTGAAGCTTTCCGTGAAAAAGGTGGCTCGGCCAAGATCGGCACCACCGGCCGTGGCATCGGCCCAGCCTATGAAGACAAGATTGCCCGCCGCGCCCTGCGTGTGCAGGACCTAAAATACCCCGAACGCTTCGCCAGCAAGCTGCGCGAGTTGCTGGACCTGCACAACCACGTGCTCACCAGCTACCTGGGTTCGGCGGAGTTCGACTTTGGCCCCATGCTGGCTCCGTACATGAAAGATGGCGAGGTGCAGTTTGAGGCGGTTTATGCCGAGGCCATGCGCCATGCCGAACTGCTCAAACCCATGATGGCCGACGTGTCACGCGAGCTCAACGAAGCCCATGACCATGGTGCCAATCTGCTGTTCGAAGGCGCCCAGGGCACCCTGCTTGATGTGGACCATGGTACCTATCCTTACGTCACGTCAAGCAACTGTGTTGCTGGCAATGCGGCGGCAGGCTCTGGCGTAGGCCCCGGCATGTTGCACTACATTCTTGGCATCACCAAGGCGTATTGCACCCGTGTGGGCGGTGGACCGTTCCCTACCGAACTGGATTGGGAAAAGCCCGGCACGCCCGGCTACCATATGAGCACGGTTGGTGCAGAAAAAGGTGTGACCACCGGGCGTTCGCGCCGCTGTGGCTGGTTTGATGCTGCTTTGCTCAAGCGTTCGGCCCAGGTCAACGGCTTATCCGGTCTGTGCATCACAAAGCTTGACGTACTGGACGGCCTGAAAGAACTGATGCTGTGCACCGGGTACGAAATGGACGGCGCATTGATCGATATCCTGCCGATGGGCGCAGACGACATTGAACGCTGCAAGCCTGTCTATGAAGTCATGGACGGCTGGAGTGACAGCACCGTGGGCGTGACCCAGTACGACAAGCTGCCGGTCGCAGCGCGCCTTTACCTCCAGCGCATCGAACAGGTTACAGGCGTGCCCATTCACATGGTGTCGACCAGCCCGGACCGCGACCACACCATCATGATGCGCCACCCCTACTTGGCGGAATGATTCCGACGAGTTTTCTTTAGTGAAATTGGGTCCTGGCCCTCGTGAAAATTACGTAAGCAGCTATAAATACAGGAGCAACCTATGTTGACTGAAGACGGCAAGCACCTCTATGTGAGCTACGACGAGTACCACAACCTGATCGAAAAGCTGGCGATCCGGATCCACCAGTCCGGCTGGGAATTTGACACCATCCTGTGCCTGGCCCGAGGCGGCATGCGCCCCGGCGATATTCTGTCGCGCGTCTTCGACAAGCCGTTGGCCATCATGTCCACCAGCTCCTACCGTGCTGAATCGGGCACGCAACAGGGCAATTTGGATATTGCCCGTTACATCACGACCCCAAAGGGTGAGATCGCTGGCAAGGTGCTGCTGGTTGACGATCTGGCCGATTCCGGCCACACGCTCAAAGCCGTGGTGAGCCAGCTCAAGCACGATTACTCCCCCATTTCCGAATTGCGCAGCGCCGTGATCTGGACCAAGGCCATGTCCACGTTTTCACCCGACTATTCCGTAGAATTCTTGCCAACCAACCCGTGGATACACCAACCATTTGAGGGCTACGACGCCATGCGTCCCGAGCAGCTTATTCAAAAGTGGAGCGTTTAACGTAGTGTTTTGACCATGACACAACTGACCACCACACTCATCCACCACCCCTATGTGCCGCCCACAGGTTTTGATGCGCCCCAACCGGGCGTGTTCAAGGCTTCGACGGTGTTCTTTCCTTCTGTGGCCGCCATGCGCAGCCGCGAGTGGAAGGACAAGTCGGCCTACACCTACGGCCTGCACGGCACGCCCACCACCTATGCGCTGGAAGAGCGGCTGTGTACCCTTGAGGGCGGGTTGCAGTGCGTGCTGGCTCCCAGTGGCCTTTCGGCGGTGGCGCTGGTGGCATTGTCTCTGCTCAAGAGCGGCGATGAGGTGTTGATTCCCGACAATGCCTATGGCCCTAACAAGGCTTTGACCGAAGGTGAACTCAAGTCCTGGGGCATTACCCACCGCTACTACGACCCCATGGACCCGCAAGATCTGGCATCCAAGCTGTCTGAGCGCACCCAACTGGTGTGGGTGGAGGCGGCTGGTTCGGTTACGTTGGAGTTTCCTGATCTGGTCGAGCAGGTGCGTATTTGCAAGCGCAAAGGCGTACACGTGGTTCTCGACAACACCTGGGGAGCAGGGCTGGCGTTTCAGCCGTTTAACCTGTTGCCCGATACGGAGTCAGGCCTGGGCGTGGACCTGTCCGTTCATGCATTGACCAAATACCCCAGCGGCGGCGGTGACGTGCTGATGGGCAGCGTCATCACGCGCGATCCGGCGCTGCACCTGCAAATCAAGCTCACCCACATGCGATTGGGTCTGGGCGTAGGTGCCAACGATGCCGAGAACGTGTTGCGTGCCCTGCCCAGCATGGCACTGCGTTACCAGGCGCACGATCAAGCGACCCGGGCTTTGGCCCAATGGTGCGACAACCAACCCGAGTTTGCCCAGGTACTGCACCCTGCGTTGGCCGCCTCACCGGGCCACGCCCATTGGAAATCCCTGTGCAAGAACGGACCCGGTGGTGCGGCTGGGTTGTTTAGTGTCGTGGTGGATACGCGCTTTACCCAGGCCCAGGTGGATGCCTTCTGCGACGCACTCCAACTGTTTCGCTTGGGTTATAGCTGGGGTGGCCCCATCAGCCTGGTGGTTCCCTATGAGCTGGAGACCATGCGCAGTGGCTGGCCCAAGCATTTGGCGCGGGGCACGGTGGTACGGTTTGCGGTGGGTCTGGAGGCAATGGAAGACCTGCGCGCAGACATCGAGCAGGCTTTGCAGCATTTACGCTGACCCCGTGTTTTCCTCAATAGGCAGGGAGTATCGCAACCACTAGGCTATTGACATGAGTCAATTGCCTGCGACAAACGCTCCCGAGCCCTATATTCCCCCTCCGTCCGAAGCGCCAAAAAAAGACATACGCTCCCTGCGACCCGGTGACGTGTTTCGTTGGTTAGCAGCAGGTTGGCGCGATGTGTGCGCCCATCCTGGCATTGGTGCGTTCTATGGCGGCGCGTTCTGTCTGATGGCGATTGTGATGGGTGCGGTGTTTCGAACCAAGCCAGAGTACACCATGACCATTGCGTCCGGCTGTCTGTTGGTGGGTCCCTTCCTGGCCATGGGCTTGTACGAAGTGAGCCGCCGGCGCGAGCTGGGGCAGTCGCCGCAGCTGGGCTCGTCGCTCACCTGCTGGGAGTCCCATATTCGCAGCATGGCCATGCTGGTGCTGGTGTTGATTGTGTTGGAGTTATTGTGGGGGCGGGCGTCCCTGGTGGTATTTGCCGTTTTTTTTAACACCGGTATGCCATCTACCACGGGGGTTATTCAGGCCATTTTCAATCCAGAGAATTGGGAGTTTGTGGCGGTCTACACCATCGTTGGTGGTGCATTTGCCCTGCTGGTGTTCGTCATCACCGTGGTGTCCATTCCCATGATCCTGGACCGCGATACGGATGCCATCACGGCCGCGATCACCAGCATCGAAGTGTTCTTTCACAACACCGGCGTCATGTTGCTGTGGGGCGCGGTCATAGCCGTTTTGGTGACGGTGTCGCTGATGCTGCCCTTGGCTGCGGGCTTGTTATTTGTAGGGCCCTGGTTGGGGCACGCCAGCTGGCATGCCTACAGGGGCAGTGTGGAATGGCCCCTGGATTAACGGGTTGATAGGGCCAGGGATGGTACAGTGTCGGCAACTACAGAAAGCACAACTTGGCAACACCCAATTACGGTTACGAAAAACGCCAGAAAGAACTGGCTAAAAAGAAGAAAAAAGAAGAAAAGTTGCGGGAAAAGCAGGATCGCAAAATTCATGGCGGGCCTGAGAACGACGGCACTTCTGATGATTCACCCTCCGACGAGTCTGGTGCAGAAGCGCCCCCCAGCGCTGCCTGATTTTCCAGCGACTTCCCTTGCAATCCGTCAGAGCCTATCCAGCAGTTGCCGCGCCAGTCTGCCCATCGCGTTCATCGAGTGGTCGTCGGGTGCAATGGCACGCGCTTGCGGGTACTGCGTGAAATTGCGTAACATCGACTGCCGGTATACGGGATCGTAGTGCTGGGTCAATAGCTCCTGCACCACAGGCTCAAAGTTACCACTGTGAATCTGGTCCTTCCAGGCCTGCACCACGGCCTTGCCACGGAATTCGGCCAGCACGTCCAGGCGTTCACAAAAGTGTACGGAATCCTGGACGAAGAAATCGTAGTCCTCCAACAACAACGCGACCCGTTCGTGCGTCGGCAATGTCAAGTCCAGACAGGGGCTTGCCCGCATGCGCTCAACCAGCGCAGCAGGAATGGCAACATTACCAACCTTTTTGCTTTCGCTTTCCACAAACACGGGCTGTGCGGGGTCGAACTGACGCAGGGCATCCCAGATGAGGGTGTCAAAGCGCTTTTGTGATGGCTGCGGCAGGCCTGGAATGGCACCTAGCACCGAGCTGCGGTGGTTGGCCAGCCCTTCCAGATCCAGCACCTGGGCACCCGCTTTGCGCAGTGCATGCAACAGGCGGGTTTTGCCAGAACCGGTGGTGCCACACACCACGCGCCAATCCAGCTTTTGCGCTCTTAGGGTAATGTCCTGCAGCATGGCCACCCGAAATGCTTTGTAGCCACCTTCCACCAGCGTGACCCGAAAACCAATCTGGTCCAGGATCAGGGTGAGTGAGCCGCTGCGCTTGCCACCCCGCCAGCAGTAGGCCAGTGGCTTCCATTCTCTGGGCTTGTCGATGACGTCCCGCTCGATGTGCGCGGCAATGTTGCGGGCTGCTATAGCTGCGCCGCGTTTTTTGGCCTCAAACTGATTGACCTGCACATACAGGGTGCCAACGGCCTTGCGTTCTTCGTCGTTCAGGGTGGGCCAGTTCACAGCGCCGGGCAGGTGGTCCAGCGCAAATTCGCTTTCGCTACGGGCATCGATAACGGTGTCAAAGGTATCCAGCTGGGCCAAAACCTCGGTGGCATTCAGGACGTTGAGGCTCATGCAATCAGCTTCTTCACAGCAGGCCACACATTGTTCAAAATGGTGGGGTGGGCAGATTCGTTCGGATGAATGCGGTCGTTCTGGAACAGGCGGGCCGCATCTGGTCTATCTGCCACGCCCTTCAGCAAAAATGGTACCAGCGCGGTTTTGTTGGTTTTTGCCACGCTGGCATACAGGGCGGCAAAGCGTGCGGCGTAGTCTTTGCCGTAATTGGGTGGCATTTCCATGCCGATCAGCAGCACCTTGGCACCTATTGCCTGGGCGGCTGTGGTCATGGCCTGCAGGTTGTCCTGCGTCATTTGCAGCGGCAGGCCGCGCAGGGCATCATTGCCGCCCAACTCAATGATCACCAGGGTAGGGCGGTGTTGGGCCAATAGGGCGCCCAAGCGCGAGCGTCCCCCCGAGGTGGTGTCGCCGCTGATGCTGGCATTGACAACCTTGGCCTGCGGCTTTTCTTTGGCCAGGCGTTGCTCCATCAGGGCAACCCAACCGGTACCGCGTTTAAGGCCATACTCAGCGCTCAAAGAGTCGCCCACCACCAAAATGACGGGTGGTGGTTGAACGGCTTGTGCCACATGAACGGGCAAAAACCCCGCAAGTGTGGCCAGAAGCCCAAGCGCGATACAGTGTCGTCGCATCCAAGAAAGACCCATGAGTGAAATCATTATTTCTGTAGAGAAGGTCGGTAAATCGGTTACCGACTCCACCGGCACGCTGGAAATTCTGCGTGACATCGATTTTGCGCTCAATGCGCGTGAAACCGCCGCCATTGTCGGCGCTTCGGGTTCGGGCAAGAGTACCCTGCTGTCCATCATCGCCGGGCTGGATACGCCCACCACCGGCACCGTGCGTCTGGCCGGTGTGGACCTGTTCGCCATGGACGAGGATGATCGTGCGGCCCTGCGGGCCAACAAAGTGGGCTTTGTGTTCCAGAGCTTTCAGTTGCTGGGCAACCTCACCGCGCTGGAAAACGTCATGCTGCCCCTGGAACTGGCAGGCCGCAGGGACGCCCGCAAGGCCGCCACCGAGATGCTGGGGCGCGTTGGCCTGTCGCAACGCCTGGCGTCTTACCCCAAGGTGCTCAGCGGTGGTGAACAGCAGCGCGTGGCCCTGGCCCGTGCCTTTGTGGTGCACCCGGCCGTGTTGCTGGCTGACGAGCCCACCGGAAGCCTGGACTTTGCCACCGGCGAGACCATCATGGAACTGATGTTTGACCTGAACCGCGAGCAGGGCACCACCCTGGTTTTGGTCACCCATGACCGCGGCATTGCCCAGCGCTGCGACCGGCGCATCACCATTGAGGCGGGCAGGCTGGTCTGACCCGCGATAATCGTGGCATATGTCCTCAACCAAAGTCCTGTTCGGATTCCATGCCGTGGGCGTGCGCCTCAAGACGGCGCCGCAATCTATTCTTGAAATTCATTTTGAGCCCACCCGGCGCGATGCGCGCATGCGCAGCTTTCTGGACCGCGCTGCAGAGGCCGGTATCAAACTGGTGGAGTCCGATGGACAACGACTGGCCAAGCTGTGTGGCGGCCACGGCCACCAGGGCGTGGTGGCGCGGGTGCAGGCCCTGACACAAGTGCACTCGCTGGACGAGCTGCTGGAAGACCTGGAAGCGGCCAACGCCGCGCTGCCACCAGAGCAACGCAATCCGCCCCTCATCCTGGTGCTGGACGGCGTGACGGATCCGCACAACTTGGGCGCTTGCCTGCGCGTGGCCGACGGTGCCGGCGCGCATGCCGTGATCGCCCCCAAAGACCATGCAGCCGGCATCAATGCCACAGTGGCCAAGGTGGCCAGCGGTGCGGCGGAAACGGTGCCGTATTTCATGGTTACCAACCTGGCGCGTACCCTGAACGAACTCAAAGAGCGCAGCATCTGGATCATCGGCACCAGCGACACGGCCACCTCCACCCTGTACCAGTCTGACCTTAAAGGCCCCGTGGCACTGGTGCTGGGCGCAGAAGGTGCTGGCATGCGCCAGCTCACCGCCAAGACCTGTGATGCATTGGTCAGCATTCCCATGCGGGGTGCGGTCGAGAGCCTGAACGTGTCGGTGGCCAGTGGTGTGTGCCTCTATGAAGCCTTGCGCCAGCGCTCGGTCAGACCCGGTGGTGTGAATACTATTAAATCGATAGCAGCTTAAGCTTATTCGACGAGGGCTAGCAGGTGTTTTTGTAATAATATTTTACAGAAACCCGAGCGCACCCAGTGCCGCTCCAGCGCCTAGCAACCACAGCAGGTGCAGCTTGGTGCGCCACACCAGCACGGCGGTGACGGCGGTTAGCAACCAGAGCCGCCAGTGGTCCATGGGGCCACCCTGGCTGGCCGCCAAAATCCAGCCCGTGGAAATGAGCAGCGCCACCACAATGGGCGCCATACCCTGCTTGAACGCGCGTACTGCACGCAGCTCGCGGTTCTGGTGCCCCCAGCGGGCAGCGGCAAAGGTGAGCGTGGTGCTGGGCACCAGAATGCCAATCATGGCAATCCCCACACCTGCCAGGGCCGACCACCATGCATGCATACCGGCTCCTATCCCGCCGCCGGCATTCAATCCCACGTTCCAGCCCAAAAGCGCTATGAACAGCACGTTGGGCCCCGGGGCGGCTTGGGCCAGCGCGATGGACGAGGTGAACTGGCTGTCGGTTAGCCACAATTTGTCAACGACCAGGTAGTTGTGCATGGCCGGCGCGGTGGTGATGGCGCCGCCAATGGCCAGCAGGGACAGTGACAGAAAGTGGGTTAGCAGAGCCAGCCAGTCGGCGGCAGAAAAACTGATGCTCATGGTGTTGGTACTCCGGCCGCATCAAGGATGCCCAGCTGGCGATAAACCCACGCACAGGCCAGACCACCCAAGCCCAACAGCACCCCGATCAAAGGCAGGCGCAGCAATGCAATGGCCACAAAGGTGGCCAGGGCAAACGCCCAGCAGAGTGCCTTGCCCAAAGGGTTGCTCTTTAGGGCGGCAATCAGTTTGATGCCGGTGGCCGCAATCAGACCGGCGGCCACTGCGCCCAAACCTTGTAGCGCCCCCTGGACTTCCGGCTTGTCGGCCACACCACCAAAAAGGGCGGCCAGTGCCACCACCAGCACCAGTGGAAAAGTCAGCATGCCAGCCAGTGCAGCCAGTGCCCCGCGCAGGCCGAAGTAGCGGTCACCGATCATCAAAGACAGGTTGACCACGTTAGGGCCAGGCAGGATTTGGGCCACGGCCCAGTCTTCCAGAAATTCTTCTTGTGTGAGCCATTTTTTCCGATCGACCAGTTCGTTCTGCACGATAGCCAGCACCCCGCCAAAGCCTTGCAGTGCTAACTTGGAGAAGGCAAAAAATAGATCGGTTTTGGAGTGTGGGCGGTCGTGCGTTGCCAGGATAGCTGCCTGAAATTCGGGTGCCTCGGATGTCATGCTGGCACTGTATCGGAAATTGAAGAACCACCGACGTCGAACTGGTATACGGTCAATTGCGTTGAATGCGGCCCGAATCAATTTGGTCCATGGCAGCCGGGTTGTCGCTGAGCCATTCGACCAGGGCGTCTATGTCCGGTCCAATGGCGGCCCGGTCACGCCCCTGGCGCAGGATGCTCAATTCGTCGCCGCCCTCAGCCGTGAAGTTGTTGGCAACGATGCGGTAGTCGCGGTACAGGTCCAAGGGTTTTCCATCTACCGTGATGGCATCCAGCACCACGCCAGTACCGGGTGCCTGGCTCCACTGGTACCGCAGGTTGTTGGACACTTGCAAGGTGGTGGGGCCACCTTCACGCCGGGGTGGCAGTTGCCGCCGGATCAGCGCTTTCAATTGGGCTCCGCTGATGGTCAGGGCAATCAGCTCATTGCCAAAGGGCTGTATGGCAAATACGTCGCTGTGGGTGATCATGCGGCCAGGCACCACCACCAAATCGGCGCGGATGCCGCCTGAATTTGTCAGGCCAATGTCTGCGCCTCCGTGTTTTTTGGCATAGGCCAGCTGCGAGTCAGCCACCAGATTGCCCAAAGACGAATCCCCATACGGTGCAGCCACCTGGCGATTGGCACCCCGTTTGAGTGTGGCCACCGGTTGGCTGCGTGCCACCAAGGTGAGCGCGGCGGCACGCTGCACCAGGGCCGCAAAAGCCGGGTTGGGCGCATTCACGCCCTGCAGCACGGGGTAGTTGGTGGCCTGCGCGTCCAGTACCTTGCCATTGGCATCCAGTGTCAGGCGGCTCTCGGTCAGCCAGCCGCCATAGCTGCCGGCTTGCACCATCAGGCGGCCATTGATCTTGCAGGTATAGGCTTGGTGGGTGTGCCCGCTGATGATGATGGCGTAGGCTGGGTCCAGCCGTTTGGCAATGTCCACGCCGCGGCCTTTGAGGCCAGGGCAGGCATAGCTTGGGTCATTGGCAGCGCCGTCGTACATGGCGCCTTCGTGTATGAGGGCCACCAACACCTGCGCACCAGCGGCGTGTAATTCGGGCACCAGGGCGTTAAGGGTGTCGGCTTCATCGGCAAAACGCAGTCCGGCAATGCTGCGCGGCACCACGACCTTGGGCGTGTCGCGCGTGACCACGCCCACGAAAGCGATCTTGAGGCCGGCCATGTGTTTCATCACGTGGCTGGGCAGCACCCGCTTGCCGGTTGCTGTGTCAAACATATTGGCTGCCAGGTATGGAAACGTTGCGCCTTTGAACCCGGGCCAGTCGCAGCCCTTGCTGGGGCATTCGCCATGTGTTTTTCGCAGCAGTTCTTGCACTCCATGGTCCAGCTCGTGATTACCGAGGGCCGTAGCGACCAGTCCCAGTTCGCCCAGCGCGCTCAGAGTGGGTTCGTCCTTGAGCAGGGCTGACATCTGGGGTGAAGCACCTATCAGATCGCCGGCGCCTACAAAGACCTGATGCGGTCGCTTGTCGCGCAACTGGTTGAGTACGGTGGCCAAGTACTCAATGCCGCCAGCTGGTTGGGGTTGAATGTGGCCGTGGAAGTCGTTGATGGAGAAGATGCTCAACTCGATCGGGGGTGCCACTGCGGGCGCAGTGACGCAGCCTGCCAGTGCCAACATGACTGGCAAGACGGCTACATGCAGCGCGGCGCGCCAAAAACGGGTAATGGGATGGTTGGATGGCAAGCGACAATCGTCCCGAGAGTTACGCAATTCTTGTTGTGATTTGCGATTAAACCTCAGGCCTTTGGCAACTCAAAGCTCCCCGCTTCGCTGCCAAAGGCAACGGCCAGTCGGTTCCAGCCGTTGATGGCAACGATGGCCAGCGTCAAATCCACCAAGGCCTTTTCGTCAAACTCCTTCCGTGCGGCTTGATAGGCCTCGTCGGACACACCGTGGCCTGCCAGCAGCGTCACGACCTCGGCCCAAGCCAAGGCGGCACGCTCACGCGGGGAGAACATGCCGGTTTCGTGCCAGGCTGCCACGAGGTACAAGCGCTGCTCGGTTTCGCCAGCGGCGCGTGCCACCTTGGTGTGCATGTCCAGGCAATAGGCACAGCCGTTGAGTTGCGAAACACGCGTCTTCACTAGCTCTAACAGTGCGTGCTCAATACCAGACTGGTGCGCGTGCTTTTCCAGTCCCAGCATGACCTGAAAGACGCCGGGTGAGGCTACTTTGTAGTCAATGCGTTGTGTCATCACATTCTCCTGAATCAAAAATCAGTGCGCTGCGGGCGTCAGCAGTATGTCCCGCAGCGCCACCGCGTTGTTGTGTATTTCGTCGTGCGCGCCATACACCAGCGTGATGCGGCCTTTGCGTGACAACGCGCGCAGCGCGTCAAGTGCTGGCGCATGTGCACGCAACTCCTCGGCATAGCGCTGTTGAAACTCGGTCCAACGCGCCGGATCGTGACCAAACCACTGGCGCAGCTCCGTGCTGGGTGCCAGTTCCTTGTCCCACTGGTCAAGTGCCAGGGTTTCTTTCTTGACGCCGCGTGGCCACAGACGGTCGATGAGGATGCGGGTGCCGTCGTCTTGGGCTGGCGTTTCGTAGGCGCGCTTGATCTGCACGTGGCTTGGAGGAATGTTGCTGCTCATACATGCTCCCTATCTGTCGTGTGCAGGCGGGCGGCCATGCTGCGCTCCAACTCTACTTCGACGTGTAAACCGGCCAGGTCGCGGTGCACCATCGCCACCGCGAGCTTCTGGCCTTTTTGGCGGTAGGTGATCGTACAGTCCTGCGCGCCGAGGTCGCCTTCGATATCAGCCTGGTCCCAATGTTCGGCGTGGCCTACATAGGCAAGGGCAAAATCGTATTGCTCGGTCCAGAAAAACGGCACGGCGTCATAGCGTTCGCGCCGGCCCAGCAGGTTGCGCGCGGCCGTCTGGCCCTGGCGCCCGGCGACGACCCAGTGCTCCACGCGAATGCGTTCGCCGGTGAGCGCGTCGGGCCAGCGTGCAATATCGCCCGCTGCATAGATGCCAGGCACACTGGTTTGCAAGAATTCGTCGACAAGAACGCCTCGGTCGGTTGCCAGCCCAGCCTTTTCCGCCAGTTGCACGGCCGGGCGCACGCCAATGCCAATCACCACCAGATCTGCGGTGAGTGTTTCGCCGCTCTCCAGGGTGACCGTATTCGCATCGATACGCGCCACGGTGGCTCCCAGGTGAAATACCACGCCATGTTGCTCGTGCAGCTTTTTCAGATACTCGCCCACCTGTGGCCCCAGCACCTTTTCCATCAAGACGGTCTCGCGCCCAATGACCTGCACTTCAACGTTGCGCGCGCGCAGCGAGGCGGTGACTTCCAACCCTATGAAGCTGGCGCCAATCACCACCGCGCGCTTGGCGCCTTCGGCGGCCTTGGCTAGCGCCTCGCCATCGGCTTGCGTGCGCAGGTAATGCACATGGGGCAACTGGGCACCGGGTATGGGCAGGTGCACGGGCTCTCCACCCGTGGCCAGCAGGAGCGCACCCCAACCCATGCTACTGCCGTCGGCCAGTTGCAGCTGGTGGTGGGCCGCGTCGATGCCCACCACTTGCGTGGCCAGGCGTACGTCGATATTTTGTTCCTTATAGAAGTCAGCCGGCCGGACCGAAAGCCATTCCGCAGGCGCCGTGCCTGCCAGAAAATTCTTCGACAAATTAGGCCTATCACACGGCAAATTCGCGTCGCTGCTGATGAGGGTCACCGAGCCGGTGTAGCCTTCGCGGCGCAGGGTCTCTGCTGCCGCGTGGCCGGCAGCGCCGCCACCCACAATGACGATAGATTCAGGCGTAACCGAACCTGCGGGCAATGTACGCGTGGGCCCAGCCATGCGCTTGCCGACCACCCACGCCTTGCCATCGCGCGCCTCGACTTGCCAGCAGCCCACGCCACCCAGTGCTGGCGCTCGCAGTGCCTCGCCAGTGCGCAGGCTAAAGGCCGCGTGGTGCCACGGGCACCGCACCGTATCACCCACCACAAGCCCTTCGGCCAGCGGGCCTCCGTAGTGCGTACAGGTGGCGCCTACGGCAAATAGCGCACCGCCATGGCGCGAGAGCAGCAGCGCCTCGCCAAACGCATGGCCGAGCAGCATGCCGCCCTCCGGGATGCGGTCAAGCGCGATGCCCGCCGCAAAATCATCGCCCTGCAAAGGGGTGGGGGTATCGCTCATGACTTGCTCCTCCATTAGAGGTGGCGCCCTGACTGTGTGTGTGGCCTAGTGACAGAGTGGGAAAGATGAAGCGGGCGCCTGTGCTTCACCCAAAGCAGCGCAGTCAGTTTACGTCTGGGAGCAGATGAAGCTGCCAGTAGGGGTTTTACGCTGACGTTAACAGCTTCGCATTGCAACTGTGATGGTCTCCAACACGACAGCGCGCACAGCCGCAAATTGCTGGCCTGCGTCACAATTTGTTTTATGACATTGCGAACAACCATTGACTTCCTGCTACACGACTGGCTCAACACATCAGCGCTCACGGAGCGAGAGCGCTTTGTCGATCATTCCCGTGAAACCTTTGATGCCGTGCTTGATACCTGCGAACGCATCGCCCGCGAGAAATATGCACCGTTCAATCGCTTGGTGGACGTTGAAGAACCCCGCACTGTGACCGAGCCCGACGGCAGTCTGCGGGTGGTGTTGCCAGCGGCCACGCTGGAAGCACACAAAGCCTACGCCGCGTCCGGCATGCTTAGCGCCGCGCAAGATTTTGAGGTGGGTGGTATGCAACTGCCCTATAGCGTGGAGGCGGCTGCCAATGCCTTTTTTGCCTGTGCCTCGGTCAGCATTGGTTCGGGCATGCTCACCACTGGCAACGCCAATCTGCTGATGACGCACGGCACAGCGCTGCAAAAAGAGGTGTTCGCCAAAAACGAATTTTCCGGACGCTTCTCGGGCACCATGTGTTTGTCTGAGCCGCAAGCGGGCTCCAGCCTGTCGGACGTGGCGACGCGTGCGATGCCGGACGGTGAGGGGTTCGAGGCCGACCCCCTGGGTGGACGCTATCGCCTCAAAGGCAACAAGATGTGGATCTCGTCCGGCGAGCACGAGTTGACTGACAACATCATCCATCTGGTGCTGGCCAAGATTCCTGATGCTGACGGCAAACTGGTTCCCGGAACGCGTGGCATCTCGCTCTTCATCGTGCCCAAGAAGCTGGTCGATACGCAGGGTGCCCTGACCGGCGTGCGCAACGATGTAGCCTTGGCTGGCTTGAACCACAAGCTGGGCTGGCGCGGCACCACCAACACGCTGTTGAACTTTGGTGAAGGCACGTTCCCGGTGGGGCAGGGCGGCTACGACGGCAAGGGTTCCGGGGCGGTGGGCTACTTGGTGGGGCAACCCGGCAAGGGCCTGCAGTGCATGTTCCACATGATGAATGAGGCCCGCATTGGCGTGGGCATTGCCGCCACCATGCTGGGCATGGCGGGTTACTACGCGTCGCTGGACTACGCACGCAACCGGCCCCAGGGTCGTCCTATGGGCGTAGGGGGCAAGGACGCTTCCCAACCGCAGGTGGCCATCATTGAACACGCCGATGTCAAGCGCATGCTGCTGGCGCAAAAATCCTATTGCGAAGGCGCACTGGCACTGGAGCTGTATTGCGCCCGCTTGGTGGACGAACACCATACCGCCGGTGGTGCAACTGCGGATGATGCGCGCTTGCTGTTGGAAGTGCTAACCCCCATTGCCAAGAGCTGGCCCAGCGAGTGGTGCCTGGAGGCCAACTCGCTGGCCATCCAGATTCACGGCGGCTACGGCTACACGCGCGATTTCCCGGTGGAGCAATACTGGCGCGACAACCGCCTCAACATGATCCACGAAGGCACGCATGGCATTCAGGCCACCGATTTGCTGGGGCGCAAGGTGCTGATGGAAGAGGGGCGCGGCTTGAAGCTGCTGGCCGCACGCATGACAACAAGCATTGCCCACGCAGCGTTGTTTCCTGCATTGGCAGTGCATGGCGCGGCTCTGGCCCAGGCTTTGCAGCAGGTGGCAGTGGCCACCCAAAAAGCCTGGGCAACCGGCAACCCGACCGAAGCCTTGGCCAATGCGGTGCCGTATATGCAGGCCTTTGGCCACACCGTACTGGCCTGGATCTGGCTGGACGTAGCCACCACGGCCCTTGAACATGACCCAGCCCAAAGCAGCCCAGCCACCCAGGGTCGCATGGGTGCGGCGCGCTTCTTCTTCCACTACGAGCTGCCCAAGATTGGCGCTTGGCTGTCCGTGGTGGAGTCGCGTGACACCACCTGTGCGGCCCTGCCAGACGACGCGTTTTAACCTTCGCGTCTTGACCCATATCACGCCGGGGACATACGCCAGCAGGCTCCCGGCGGCACAATCGTTTATTCCCCATTTTTCTGCAGGAGACGCACCCCAATGACCGCACGTACCATCCAACAACTGTTTGACCTCACCGGCAAGACCGCCTTGGTAACCGGCGGCTCGCGCGGCCTGGGTCTGCAAATGGCCCACGCTCTGGGCGAAGCCGGTGCCAGGATCATGCTGAGTTCGCGCAAGGCCGAAGACCTGGAGCAGGCTTGTGCGGAACTGCAAGCCGCTGGCATCGACGCCCGCTGGGTTGCTGCCGATTGCGCCAAAGACGCCGAGATCACCCGCCTGGCCGACGAGACCTTGCAGCGCATGGGTGACGTGGACATTTTGGTCAACAACGCCGGTGCCGCCTGGGGCGCCCCGGCCGAAGACCACCCAGTCGATGCCTGGGACAAGGTCATGAACCTTAACGTACGCGGCTACTTCCTGCTGAGCCAGGCCATCGCCAAAAAGAGCATGATTGCACGCCGCTCGGGCCGCATCATCAACATTGCATCCATCGCCGGCCTGGGTGGCAACCCAGAGGGCATGAACACCATCGCCTACAACACCTCCAAGGGTGCGGTCATCAACTTCACCCGCACTCTGGGTGCGGAATGGGGCAAGTACAACATCAATGTCAACGCCATCTGCCCGGGCTTTTTCCCCAGCAAGATGACGGCTGGCACGCTCAAAGCTTTGGGTGAGGAGAGGCTGGCAGCCGGTGCACCACTCAAGCGTTTGGGCGACGATGAAGACCTCAAGGGCCTGTGCGTGCTGTTTGCATCCGATGCCGGCAAGCACATCACTGGCCAGTGGCTGGCGGTGGATGGTGGTGTCAGCGTCGTAACAGGTGGTTGACATGTGGGATAAGGCCGTCGGCTTCGGGGTGGAAATCCCCTTCGTCGAGCACCTGGGGTTTTGAGCTGACACAGTTTGAAGGCGGCCATTCCGAGATTACCTACACCGCCCGGGCTGAGCACCTCAACTCGTTCTCGGTCACCCATGGTGGTGCGATCATGACGCTGATGGACGTGTCCATGGCCACGGCGGCACGCAGCAAAGTGCCCGAGATGGGGGTGGTTACCATCGAGATGAAGACCAGCTTCATGCAGCCCGCCATCGGCCCTTTGGTGGCCAAAGGCGAGTTGATGCACCGCACCGCCACCATGGCTTTTACCCAATCGACAGTGTTTGACGCAGCCGGGCGCAAATGCGCGCATGCTACCGGCACCTTCAAGTTCGTCAAGCGTCTGCCTACGGGCGCCAAGAGCAGCAATCCCATCAACATTTCTACCGACTGAGAACCCACCATGCCAACCAATCACCAAATCCACCTCGACAGCCGCCCCACAGGCGAAGCGGTTGCTAGCAACTTCAAATTGGTCACGACTGAGACCCCGGCCCTGCAAGACGGCCAGGTGCTGGTGCGCCACCACTTTTTGAGCCTGGACCCGTATATGCGTGGCCGCATGAACGACGCCAAAAGCTACGCCCAACCCCAAGCCCTGGGCCAAACCATGGGTGGTGGCACGGTGGGCGAGGTGGTGGAGTCCCGCAACCCCAAATTTGCCGTGGGCGACAAGGTGGTGGGCATGGGCGGCTGGCAGGAGTACAGCGTGGTCGATGCCAACCTGATGGGTGCACTGCGCAAGGTCGATACGACCCATGTGCCGCTCAGCGCCTACTTGGGCGCGGTGGGCATGCCCGGCGTGACAGCCTGGTATGGCTTGGTAAAAATCATCGAACCGCAGGCGGGGCAGACCGTAGTGGTCAGCGCGGCGACCGGTGCCGTCGGCAGTGCCTTTGCGGCACTCGCCAAAGCGCGCGGCTGCCGCACCGTCGGCATTGCCGGTGGTCCCGAAAAATGCACCTACGCGGTCAACGAGCTGGGCTTTGACGCCTGCATTGACTACAAACTGCACAGCACGGCAGCATCGCTCTCCAAGGCCATTGCCGAGGCTTGCCCCAACGGCATTGATGGCTATTTCGAGAACGTAGGCGGCATGGTGCTGGACGCCGTGTTGCCGCGCATGAACGCCTTTGGCCGCATTGCGGTGTGCGGCATGATCGCCGGCTACGACGGCCAGCCGCTGCCGCTGAGCTACCCGGCACTCATTCTGACCCAACGCCTTAAGGTGCAAGGTTTCATCGTCAGCGAGCACATGGAAATCTGGCCCGAGGCGCTGACCGAGCTGGGCACGCTGGTGGCAACCGGCAAGCTCAAGCCACGCGAGAGCATTGCCCAAGGTCTGGCTGCGGCGCCCGAGGCATTTTTGGGTCTGCTCAAGGGCAAGAACTTTGGCAAGCAGCTGGTGAAACTATTGTGACCAACCTCATCCTGCACCATTACCCCACCTCGCCGTTTTCCGAAAAAATCCGCCTGGTGCTGGGGTACAAGCAACTGGCGTGGAAGTCGGTCATCATTCCGGCCATCATGCCCAAGCCGGACGTGCTGGCCCTGACCGGCGGTTACCGCAAGACTCCGTTCCTGCAAATCGGCTCCGACGTGTACTGCGACAGCGCCCTGATCTGCGACGTGCTGGAACACATCCAGCCCACACCCACGCTGTTTCCCGATAGCCACAAGGGTATTGCCCGCGTGCTGGCCCAGTGGGCCGATACCACGCTGTTCTGGGCCGCCATGGCCTACAACCTGCAGCCCAAGGGGGCAGCGTCCATGTTTGAGGGCGCACCGGTTGAGGCGGCCAAGGCCTTTGGCGCCGACCGCGCAGCCATGTCCACCGGCATGACGCGCTTGCGCCCGGCCGATGCCACAGCCGCCTACAAGTCCTACCTGCGCCGTATTGCCAACATGCTGGACGGCCAAAACTTTCTGATGGGAAGCGCCCCCTGCGTGGCCGACTTTGCGGTCTACCACCCACTGTGGTTCAGCCGCAAACGCGTGCCCGTCATGGCTGGCATTCTGGATGCCACCCCCGCCGTGCTGCACTGGATGGACCGCATGGAGGCTTTGGGCCACGGCCAAATGGAAAAGTACACCGCTACTGAATCAATAGCTGCCTGTGTAGATTCGACGAGGGCTAGCGCCCCATTTGACCAAATGTTTCAGGACGAACACGGTATTCCCCTGGGTAGCCGCGTGACGATAGCCGCCGAAAACTTTGGCCAGGAGCCGACCGAGGGCGACTTGGTAGCCGCCACCCGCACCCGCTACACCCTGCGCCGCGAGGACGCGCGTGCCGGCACAGTGCACGTGCACTTTCCCCGCATTGGCTATGTGCTGCGGGCTGTGCAGGGCACATGAGCGTCGTGTCGCCACCCACATTGGCATGGCGGCACCTTCCGTTGGTGGCGCTGACAACCGTCGAGCTGTACGAGGTGCTGCAACTGCGCACCGAGGTCTTTGTGGTGGAACAAAACTGCGTGTTCCAGGACATGGATGGTGCGGACCACCTGGCCATACACCTGTTGGGTACACAGACACTGCCGGGGCAGGATGGCCGCCTGGTGGCTTACGCCCGGCTGTTTCCTGCTGGTGTCAAATTCGCTGAGGCCAGCATTGGCCGCGTGGTAACCCGCGCATCGGCGCGCGGCACGGGTCTGGGCCATGCGCTGATGCGTGAGGCAATTGCCGCTGTGCATACGCTTTGGGGCGTTCAGCCCATCCGCATCGGTGCGCAGGCTCAGCTCAAGGCCTTTTACAGCCAGCATGGTTTTGTGGACGTAGGCCTGCCCTATGTCGAAGACGGAATCGACCATCTGGAAATGGTCCGTAACCCCTAATTGATCTGGAGCTTTTTGCATGATTTCTGATTTCAAAAACAAGACAGCCGTATTGACTGGTGCCGGTTCCGGTTTTGGCCTGGAGTGCGCCCGCATCGGCGCCAGGCTGGGCATGAACCTGGTGCTGGCCGATGTGCAACAGGACGCGCTGGACAAAACAGTTACCGAAATGCAGGCCGCAGGCGCGCCGGTGCTGGCCATGCGGGTGGATGTGTCCAAGGCCGACCAGATGCAAGCCTTGGCCGATGCGGCCTTTGCCCGTTTTGGCGCTCCGCACTTTGTGTTCAACAACGCAGGCGTCGGTGCCGGCGGCCTGATCTGGGAAAACTCCCTCCAAGACTGGGAATGGGTGTTGGGTGTCAACCTCATGGGCGTGGTGCACGGCGTGCGCCTGTTCACACCCATGATGCTGGCGGCCGCCAATGCCGACCCCACCTACCAGGGCCACATTGTGAATACCGCCAGCATGGCCGGCCTGCTGAATGCGCCCAATATGGGCATTTACAACGTGAGCAAGCATGCGGTGGTGTCGCTGAGCGAAACCCTGTACCAGGATCTGGCCTTGGTGACCGACCAGATCAGCGCCAGTGTGCTGTGCCCCTTCTTTGTGCCCACCGGCATCAGCCAGAGCCACCGCAATCGGCCCGATGCCCTGACAGCGGCCCACACCAAACCCACGCAAAGTCAGCTCATCGGCCAGGCCATGAGCGACAAGGCCGTCAGCAGTGGCAAAGTGACTGCGGCCCAAGTGGCGCAGATGGTGTTTGACGCCATCGCCGGCGGGCAGTTCTACATCTACAGCCATCCCAAAGCCATCGGTTCGGTCCAGACCCGGATGGAGGACGTGCTGCAGGCCCGCAATCCCACCGATCCGTTTGCCCACAAACCCGAACTGGGTGTGGAGTTGAAGAAGGCGTTGCGGGCGTAGTTACGTGGCGGCGGCCCCCAGCCGCCACAGCGAGGTTATTTCGGCTGCGCGCGCCGCATGCAGGGCATCCGTACTGTCGGTTGCCTTGGCGTGGACGGGCTTGGCATCCATGCGCCCCAGAACCACAAGACCGGCGGCTGCAAACGCGGCCAGCAGTTCGGCCCGGGTGCGCAGGCCCAGGTGCTCGGCCAGATCCGACAAAATCAACCAGCCTTCGCCGTGCCGCGTCAGGTGATCGGTCAACCCGGCCAAAAAGCCCAGCAACATGCGGCTGCCTTCGTCGTACACGGCAAATTCGATGGGAGAACTGGGCCGCGCCGGCAGCCACGGTGGGTTGCACAGAACAAGGCTGGCGCGCCCCGGCGGGAACAGGTCAACCTGGAGCACTTCCACCTGGGCGCTAACGCCCAGTTGTGTCAGATTGGCGTGCGCACAGGCAATGGCACGCGGGTCTTGGTCGGTGGCCACCACCTTGGTGATGCCGCGCCGCGCCAACACCGCAGACAGCACGCCGGTGCCGGTGCCAATGTCAAACGCCACCAAGTCCTTTTGGCTTGGCCCAGCCTGTGGTAGTGGGGCTGTAGCTACCAGGGCCACGTATTCGCCGCGTATGGGAGAGAACACGCCATAGTGGGGGTGGATGCGGTTGTTGGGCGCAGCACCCAGCGCAGCAACCTCGACACCTTTTTTACGCCACTCGTGCGCACTGATCATGCCCAGCAGATCGCGCATCGGTGCCACACTGGCGCCATCGGTGGTAATGACTGGCCCCCAAGCCTCGGCACAGGCTAGGCGGGCATCTGGCGCCCGGCGCAGCGCAATGCCGTAGTCGGCTTCAAAGGGTAGCAGCACCATACCCAACACCCGTGCCCGCTGGGCCTGGGCCTGGCGGTGCAAATTGAACACGTTGGCCATCGGAACAGCAGGCGCATCGGCATCAGTGGCTTTGCCTTTTGCGCGCTTCTTGCGCTGTGGGGTTTTGTCAACGCGTCGGGCCAGGGCCTGCAGCAATTGGCGGGCGTTGTGAAAGTCGCCGCGCCACAGTAAGGCAGTGCCTTCGCAGGCAAGGTGGTAGGCCGCATCGGCAGTGGTGGTGTCGTCGGCAATCACTACGCGCTTGGGCGGTGGTGCTCCGCGTTCAGAGCGCCACAGGGCAGTGTGGTTAACGCCGGATTCGGTCCAATGGATGGTGGGCATGTGAGGCCGTGCGTGGTTAGTGACGACGCTGGTGGGGGTGTGGGGCATCGGTTGATTGAAAGTCTGTGAGAAGTCGAAGACGTTGTAACAGATTGGGTGGGGATGGCTTGCGTTGGGCATATTGTCGCGGCTATGCTCACGCCCTTATGCCAAACAAGACCCGTCACACCATGAAAACGATGCGCTTTCACGCGAGCGTCGAACCACTTGCCAATCGTGCCATGACCGTTTGCTTGCTGCGCGTTTTAAAACCCCTGATAGCACTGGCTGTGCTGACCTGCGCAACGGCCTGCAGCGTGACGGGCACGTCCAGCCAAGGCGCGCAAGCCGGTGACATTGCCCAATTGACCCGCCAGGCCGATGCATGGGACAAGGCCATTGTGCGCAAAGACCGTGGGGCCATTGAGACCAATATGGCGGACGACTTTCGCCAGATAGATGGCGATGCTGACATCGAAACCAAGGCATCGTTCGTAACCGGCTTGCTCGTGCCCAAGCTGACTATCAACCCCTAAACGGTGGAGGATTTTGACGTGCGTCTGTACGGCGACGTGGCTTTGTTAAGTGGGCGCACGCAGATGACGGGTAGCTACGACGGCAAACCATTCGCGTCGCATTACCGCTACATCGACATCTACGTGCGCTCCAACGGGGTGTGGAAGATTGCCAGCGTGCAAATCACCAAGGTGCCAAAGTAGGCGGCATGCTTGAGCACCGCTTTTACGGCGTTTCCAGTAGGTCTCCGGTATCCACAGGGCCCAAGGCCACGGCCAACACTTTGGAGCCCAGGTGGCGACGGTAGCCAACGAAGTTGGCCGGTAGGCCTTCGGCCTTGAGGTCCTTGTCGGTACGAAGCTCGTAGTGCACATGTGGATTGTTGGAACTGCCGGAATTGCCCATGCGCGCCACCAGGTCGCCGCGCCGCACCACATCGCCCACTTTCACCGATAGACTGCCTTTTTGGACATGGCCCAGCAGGCTGAATTCACCATTGCCATGGTCAATAACCACGTAGTTGCCATAGAAATGCATAGGCGTTGACTTGACCTTTTCGAGCCTGAAATAACTCTCACCTCCACGGATATTGTCTGGCGTTGTGTCAGCTGCATCTACCACTGTGCCATCGCCGGTTGCATACAGAGGCTGACCCCAAGCGTACCAGTCTTCATTACTGGCACCGGAGCTGCGGAAGACGTCGAAGTGCTCGTTGCTGGGATTGATGTCCAGGCTGTAGCGCATGAAATTCTGGCTCAGCCCAAGGTCTTTGGCCGCTGGGTGTTCTGTGTTGAGGCGGCGGTGGTGGGCGTAAAAATCATGACCATCATGGATCATCAACCAGCCTTTGACCGGCAGGGACAACACGGTCTTGCTCTGGTACACCTGCGGCGTCACCGTGACGGTTGCCTGGGATTCTGGCGCCTCATGCGGGATGCTCATACCAAACCGGTAGGTGAGTGTGTGCAGGTCCACGTCCGGCCTGAAACTGTGGAAGGGGTTGAACACCAGTATCTTCGCGCCAGAAGCGATGGTGCGGGTGGGTACCGTTTCGATGGCGGGTGCCAAGCCGTTGCCGTCGATAAAGCGGCGTAGCACGGGTTTGCCGAGACTGTCCATAACGCTTAGTTCTATGCTGTCCAGCCCCAGCGGTGTAGAGCCCTGGTTCTCCACCAAAAAGTCAAAATTTAGGGCTTGGCCTGTATCACTGGCTTCTATCCAGATCTTCTGCGGCTGGGCTGTCACGCGTATTGGACCTGCTGTCTTGGGCACAAGCTTTTGCCAGGCGAAGTAGCCCGAACCGAGCACTGCCATGATGGCCAGAACCCAGGCAAGGACGGCCAGCGTTGGGGTGAGTTTCGGGGATGGCATCATCAATGGTGCATTGGTGCAGTGAAAGAAGTAGGCGGACTGTAGCCGTCGTGGCGTCCAAACGGAAGCCGCGTGCGACAGAACGCTGCAGGCGTGTCCTGAACTGCAGGGCAGTCCGAGCAAAAAAAGACGTGATTGCCCTGCGTTGCCCAAACTCCGCTTAAGCGCTTGGTGCGCCAGTTGCCGATTCAGCTGCGGATCAAATACCCGATGCCGCTGTTAATCAGGGTTCCGCCAATCAGCAGCCACGCGAAAAGCGCGGTGGCCAGCACCATGGGCTTGCTGCCAGCTTTGCGGATGGCAGAGACGTGCGTCGTTAACCCCAGCGCGCCCATGGCCATGGCCAGCAGCAAGTTGTCCAGCGCAATCAGTTGGGCAACCCAGGCTTGGGGCAGCCAGCTCAATGAGTTGAAGCCCGCCATGGCAAGAAAGCCCAGGGCAAACCACGGAATGGTGATGGGGCGCTTGTCACTATCGCTACCGCTTGTCACTGTTATGGCGGCGGTTCAACCAGGCCGACAAAATCATCAAAAACGGGGCCAGCATCATCACCCGAATCATCTTGGTAATGACCGCACTGGTGGCGGCTTGCTCGCTCACGGCGCGACCAGCAGCAACTGCCTGTGCCACTTCATGCACGGTGGAGCCGGTAAAAATGCCAAAGGCAAATTCAGACACCCCCAACGCATGGGTCATGGAAAACAGCAGCGGGTACAGAAACATGGCCAGGGTGCCGAACACCACCACGGTCGCCACGGCCACCGCCACCTTCTCGGCTTGTGCCTTGATAACTGGCTCGGTCGCCAAAATGGCGGCGGCGCCGCAGATTGAGCTGCCGGCGCCGATCAAGATCACGCTCTGTTCATCCAGCCCCAGCTTGCGCCGGCCCAGCCAAAAGGCCAAAAAGAAGGTTGACGTCAACACACAGGCATCGATCAGGATGCCGCCCACGCCGACCGCCGCAATATCCTGAAAAGTGAGCTTGAAGCCGAACATAATGATGCCCAGGCGCAGGATGTGGCCCTTGGCGAAGGCAATCCCTGCATGGCTGTGCACCGCGATGCGCGGATAGACCGTATTGCCCAGCACCATGCCGCCCACAATGGCCAGCGTCAGGGCGGATAGGCCGAGTTGGCTGAACCACGGCAGGCCAGCGGCATAGAGAGCGCCCAGTGACAGGGTGAAAGCGAGGGCCAGGCCAGGGATGTGTTGGCGGTTGAATTTCATGGTTCTACCTGCGTAAAGTGGGGCTTGTGGCCCCCCGGTACCTGAACGATAGGTTTTTGTGATCCAGTTGTAAAACAGTTAATATTTATTAATTCAATTAAAAATATTGATGAATTGGTCAAAATCCAGCGATATCGAACAAGAGGAAACACACCATGGCATTGCGTTTGAGCCTGCGGGAGCTGGAAGTTTTTGTGGCGGTAGCAGACCAGGAGACGGTGACGGCTGCTGCCGATAGCGTGGCGTTGACCCAATCGGCCGCCAGCCAAGCCCTGGCGGCGCTAGAAACCGCTCTGGCTGCGCGCCTGTTCGATCGGGTGGGGCGCCGTCTGGTGCTCAACGAATATGGCCGCCTGCTGTTGCCCCGCGCCCGCGCCATGCTCGACGCTGCGCAGGACATGCAGCGCTTGTTCGACAGCGACTCTGCCCTGCATGTGCGCGTGGGCGCCAGCAGCACCATAGCCAACTACCTGCTGCCGCTGCAGATTGCCCGCTTTCAGCAACAGCATCCCCAAGCGCGGGTGGAGTTAATGGTGGGTAACACCGCAGATGTGGTCGAGGCAGTGGCGGGTTTCAAGGTAGATATGGGTTATGTGGAAGGCCCCTGCCACCATCCCGATATAGTGATTGAACCCTGGCAGGACGACACGCTGGTGGTGTTTACTGCCGCCACGCACCCGCTGGCAAAGGCGCCAGTTGGTTTTTCGCAGCTGGCGCAGGCGTTGTGGGTCTTGCGCGAGCGTGGCTCTGGTACCCGCGAGGAAGTGGAACACCTGTTGCTGCCCCATGTGGGCGGCTTTGGTGAGGTCATTGAAATGGGCCACTCCGAGGCCATCCGCCGCACCGTAGCGGCCGGTCTAGGGGTGAGTTGCCTGTCGCTGCATGTAGTGCAGGAGTTGCTCGATAGCGGTCAAATTGTGGCAGTTCCGGCTCCTTTGCCGCCGCTGCAACGCACTTTGAATCGCATTCACCACAAGAACAAGAGCCAGACCCGAGGTATGGAGGCTTTCAACCAGGCATAGCCGGATGGAGGGCCGCCTGCGGCCTTGTGGCACACTTCCGGCCTTGCTTTCATTTACCCAATTTGGCCCTGCGGCCAATGCTTTTGTTTCGCTTCCCCGCCATGCAGAAAATCATCGCGCAACTCGCGCAAGAAATACAAGTCCGCCCGCAATCAAATCGAAGCCGCTGTGCAGCTCTTGGACGAAGGCTCTACGGTGCCCTTTATTGCCCGCTACCGCAAGGAAGTGACCGGTGGGTTGGACGATATACAGCTGCGCGAGCTGGAAACCCGCCTGTCGTACCTGCGCGAGCTGCGCGACCGCAAAGAGGCGGTGTGCAAGCTGATTGATGAGCAGGGCAAGCTGACCCCGGTGCTCATGGCCGCCATTCACAGCGCCACCACCAAGCAAGAGGTGGAAGACATTTACCTGCCCTTTAAGCTCAAGCGCCGCACCAAGGGCCAACTGGCCAAGGAAGCCGGGCTGGAGCCACTGGCCGACGCGTTGTTTGCTGATCCGACCCTGGTGCCTGCCGAGGCGGCGCTGTCCTACGTTATTCCCATGCGCCCGGTGGTGGAGGGCGAGGACAAACAGCCCGATTTCAGCACCGTGCCAGCCGTGCTGGATGGTGTGCGTGATTTGCTCAGTGAGCGCTGGGCAGAGAACCCCGCACTGGTGCAAGACCTGCGCGAGTGGCTGTGGGCCGAGGGCCTGCTGCAATCCAAGCTGGCGGAGGGCAAGGACGAGAACAACGCCGACGTGGCCAAGTTTCGCGATTATTTTGACTACGACGAGCCCATTGGCCGCGTGCCCAGCCACCGTGCGCTGGCCGTGTTCCGGGGCCGTTCGCTGGACATTTTGGATGCCAAGTTGGTGCTTCCCGAACCAGCTTTAGCATCAAATCAGCCTATCGCCCTCGCCAATACTGCACAACCAGCTATTAAAAAAATAGCGGCTCCGGTGGTCTCGCTGGCCGAAGGCCGCATTGCGCTGCGCTTGGGCTGGAGCCACCAGAAGCGCGCTGCCGACGATTTGATCCGCAAATGCGTCGCCTGGACCTGGAAGGTCAAACTGTCCATGTCCACCGAGCGTGACCTGTTTACGCGGCTGCGCGAAGAGGCCGAAAAAGTCGCCATCAAGGTCTTCGCCGACAACCTGCGTGACCTGCTCTTGGCTGCACCCGCCGGCCCGCGTGTGGTGCTGGGACTGGACCCTGGCATTCGCACCGGCGTGAAGGTGGCAGTGGTCGATTCCACCGGCAAGCTGGTCGAAACCGCCACCGTGTTCCCCCACGAGCCGCGCAAAGATTGGGAAGGTTCGCTGCACACCCTGGGCAAACTCTGCGCCAAACACGGCGTGAACCTGATCGCCATTGGCAACGGCACCGCCAGCCGCGAGACCGACAAACTGGCCGGTGATTTGATCAAGCTGCTGGGCAAGATGGCCACGCAAGCAGGAGCGCCGGAGTTAAAGATTGAGAAGGTGGTGGTCAGCGAGGCGGGCGCCTCGGTGTACAGCGCCAGCGAATTTGCCAGCCAAGAGATGCCCGATGTGGACGTGAGCCTGCGCGGTGCCGCCAGCATTGCGCGTCGCTTGCAAGATCCGCTGGCCGAGCTGGTCAAGATTGACCCCAAGAGTATTGGCGTGGGCCAGTACCAGCACGATGTGAACCAGAGCGAACTGGCCCGTATGCTGGACACCGTGGTGGAAGACTGCGTCAACTCGGTGGGTGTGGACCTCAACACGGCCAGCGTGCCGCTCTTGTCCAAGGTGTCGGGCCTGTCCGGCACCGTGGCCAAGGCCGTGGTGCGCTGGCGCGAAAGCAACGGCGCCTTTGGCAGCCGGCAAGATTTGCTCAAGGTCACCGGCCTGGGTGCCAAGACCTTTGAGCAGGCGGCTGGCTTTTTGCGGATTCGTGGCGGCAGCAACCCGCTGGACATGACCGGCGTGCACCCCGAGACCTACCCCGTGGTGGAGAAGATCATGGCCCAAACCGGCAAGCCGGTGGCGGAGATCATGGGCCGCGCTGATATGCTGAAAGCGCTACGCCCCGAGCTGTTCGCCAACGAGCAATTCGGTGTCATCACCGTCAAAGACATCTTCACTGAGCTGGAAAAACCCGGCCGTGACCCGCGCCCCGACTTCAAGGTGGCGCGCTTCAACGACGGCGTGGAAGACATTGCCGACCTGAAGGAAGGCATGATTTTGGAAGGCACCGTGAGCAACGTCGCGGCCTTTGGCGCTTTCATCGATCTGGGCGTGCACCAGGACGGCTTGGTGCATGTGAGCCAGCTCAGCCACAAGTTCACCACCGATGCGCGCGAGGTGGTCAAGACCGGCGATATTGTCAAAGTGCAGGTGCAAGAGGTGGACGTGGCCCGCAAGCGCATCAGTCTTACTATGAAAATAGGAGCTGCACCAGCAGGCGGTACGAGGGCTACAGGCCAAAAACCCGGAGACAATCGTTATCAAGGCCCTGCGCGTGGCGAGCGCCAAAACGGCGGCCAGCACGGCAGTCGTCAAGACGCCAGCTTGGGTGGCGGCTCGGCCATGGCCAGTGCCTTTGCCAAGCTCAAACGCTGAACTGGCTCTTGGGCCGGGGTGCCAATGCACCGGTAATACCGACCGTGCGGTGTAAGGGGTCAAACAGCACGCCGGGGTTGAGAATGCCGTGCGGGTCAACGCGGTGCTTGGCTGCGGCCAGCATGGCCCTGAACAGGGGATCAACTTCGCGTTCGTAGGCGTTGCGGTGGTCACGCCCCACGGCATGGTGGTGGGTACTGGTGCCGCCATGGTCAATGATGGCCGCATTGGCCGCCAGCTTGATGTCACGCCAGGCCGCCAGCGCACTGGCCACACTGCCGTCTGCGGGGCGGGCCACAAACGTGAAGTAGGGGGCAGGGCCGTCCGGATACACGTGGGTGAGGCGACAGGAGATCCACGCTTCCTGCCCGGTGACCCGTTCTATGGTGTGGGCGACATCGGCTTTCACGTTGGCGTAGAAATCCGGGAAGCGATCCCAGGTGACGGCTGTCTCGAACGTATCCATGATGACGCCCATGCCCACCGCTGGATCGCGCCAATAGGGCATACGCAGAAATGCCTGTCGCCATGCGCCGGCGGCCCCGCTGCGGTGTTCGTCGGTGTTAGCCCCATCCATCGACCGGGCGACGGCATCGGCATCAAAACGGCCTCCGTAATCGGCAACCAGTTCCAGTGCGCGCGCCATCCAGGGCTGCAACGGGTGGTCGGCCGACTCAAAGCCCAGCACCAGAATCGCATGGCTACCATCGCCCACACCCGAAGAGACGGTTTCTGCCGCATCCAGCAGGCGGCAATTGCTGGGGTTAAGTCCTGACTGTGCGAGCACACGGACACACTGTGCCGCTTGCAAGTAGTCGACAAACTTCACCGCTGCCGATGCGCGAAACTGGGGCGGCGCTTGCAGTCGCGTCCATGCCTCGGTAACGATACCCAGGGTGCCTTCGGAGCCCAACACCAGCCGGTCGGGCGACGGCCCTGCACCCGATGCGGGCAGGCGACGGGTTTGCAGAATGCCGCTGGGCGTGACCATGCGCGTGGACTCCACAAAATCGTCAATATGCGTGGTTTGCGTGGCGTAGTGGCCGCCTGCGCGGGTAGCAATCCACCCACCCAAAGTGGAAAACTCAAAGCTTTGCGGAAAATGGCGCAGCGTCAGCCCATGGGGTTTGAGTTGTGATTCCAGTTCAGGGCCGAGTGCGCCGGCCTGAATGCGCGCTGCGCGACTCACCGGGTCCACCTCCAGTACGCGGCTGAGGCGCTCCATGTCCAGCGAGACAACACCGGCGTAACTAGTCCCCACCGCAGCTTCAACACCACCACACACGCTGCTGCCGCCGCCGTACGGAATCACCGCCACATTGTGGGTCTGCGCCCAATCGAGAATATCGACAATTGCCAACTCATTTTCTGGGTAGACCACCCAGTCCGGCACCGGTGGTGCCTGGCGCAGCCACATGCGCGCGCAGTCGGCATAGCTTTTTCCACCCGCATGGTTGAGCCGGTCCAGCGGTGATGCAGAAAATTGGCTCACCAATGCGGCAGGGGGCGACACGCGGGGTGTCGGCAACACAAACTCGGCAAGCTGCGGCACCGGGTGTTCGGTATAGGCCGTACCCAGCGCCTGCAGCATCGTGCCCAGCGTGGATTTTTCGTGCGCGCTGAGCACGGCATCATCATTGCCCCAACCCCAGAAGCGGCGTATGGGTCGGCGAGACAGTGTGGCGTTGCTCATTTCAGAATCCTTTGGATGGGAGAGGCGGTTTCAATTGCTAATTTTCAGCATACCCAGAATGCCGACCTTGTGATAGTCCCTTAGACTTCAGGGTATGAAAATCCAAGATTTGTTGGAACAGCAGTTCAACTTGCCCAGCATCCCGAAGGTTGTGGCCTTGCTGCTCACTGAGCTGGATAGACCCGAAGTGGACTTGCGACGGGTGACGCAACTCATCAGTACTGATCCGGCACTCACCGCCCGCCTGTTGCAACTGGGCAATTCCAGCTTTTTCAAGCTATCCGGCAAGATCAGCAGTGTGTCCGAGGCCCTGGCCGTAATGGACTTGGCCCATGTCAAGTCCATGGCCCAGGCGGCAGCCAGCGTGGCATCACCCAAGGCTGTGCCCGGCATCAACCTGCAGCGCTTCTGGGAATACAGCCTTAATGTGGCCAAGGTCTCGCGCTCATTGGCGGGTCTGGTGCGGCAAAACCAGCAGGCCGCTTTTACCTGTGGGCTGATCCATGCCATTGGCGAGCTGGCCATGCACCTGGGCATGCCCGAAGTCTTGGCAGCCCTGGATCAGGAAGTCCCTCCACTGGATTTGCGCCGTGCCAAACTGGAGCGCACCGAACTGGGCTATTGCTATGCCACCGTGAGCGCTGGTTTTGCACGCATGTGGTTTTTTCCGCAGCCCCTGATCGACGCGCTGGAGCACCAGTACGCCCCGTTTGAGAACAATGTGTACGAACCGCTGGCCGGCGTCATCCACCTGGCCACCTGGCGTGCGCGGGCCAAAGAGGCCCGTCTGGATGACCGTGCCATGGCAGTGACCTTTCCCGACTCGGTGGGCGTAGTGCTGGACCTGGACATTGACAACGTGCTCCAGCAGGACCCGTTTGATTGGGCTGCGCATACATAGCCCTCTTTGTGCAAGCACTCCACATTTATGCCGGCCCCGTGGCGCGGAAAACCCTTGCTCGCAACGGGCTGCAACCCGGCGCCATACGTACCATTCCCGCCGCCGCCGGTGGTCCCAAGGGCTTGCTGCTGGGTGCGCTGGACCGTTTCATCTTTGGCGAATGGCTGCCGCGCTCCACGCAGCCCATTGATCTGGTGGGCGCCTCCATTGGCGGCTGGCGCATGGCCACGGCCTGTCTGAATGATGCAGTGGCGGCGTTTGACCGCCTGGAGCATGACTACATCCACCAGCACTACGAGCTGCCACCTGGTCAAAAGCGCCCCAGTGCCGCCATGGTGAGCGAGCTGTTTGGTGACAACCTGCGCGCTTTTTATGGCGGGCGGGTGGATGAGGTGTTGCACCACCCACGCTACCGCTTGCACATCGTCACCTCGCGTGGGCGCCACCTGCTACGCACCGAACACGGTTTGCGCACACCGGTGGGTTACCTTGGCGCTTTTGTGACCAACGCAGTGCGGCGCAAAGCCATGGGTGCCTGGCTGGAGCGCGTGGTTTTTTCCAGCCCGGCCATGGGTGACGATGGTGCGGCCTGTGTGCCGCTGCCATTTGCTACAGACGACTACCGCACCCGCCAAGTGCGCCTGAGCGGGGCGAACTTCAACCTGGCGTTGCAAGCCAGTTGTTCTATCCCGTTTGTGCTGCAGGCGGTGCACAACATTCCCGGCGCGCCCCCCGGCGCCTACTGGGACGGTGGCATTACAGACTACCACCTGCACCTCAACTATCCGGCCGCACCCCGTAATGCTATCGATTCGGTAGCGACTTGTGTAGATCCGACGAGGGCTAGTGCCCCATTTGACCATCAAGAACTGGTGTTGTACCCGCATTTTCAAAAGGCGGTGGTACCCGGCTGGCTGGACAAGCGCCTGACGTGGCGCCACCACGCCACACACCACCTGGACACCATGTTGCTGCTGGCGCCCAACCCCGAGTGGGTCAAGACCCTGCCCAACGGCAAGCTACCGGACCGCACCGACTTCACCCGTTACGGCAACGACTTGGCCGCGCGCGTCAAGGTCTGGAACGCCGCTTGCAGCGCCAGCGAGCAGCTGGCCGATGAGTTTGCCGCCTGGCTGGAGCGGCCCAGCATGGCACGGGTGCAAGCGCTGTAGTACCGCCGCTGCTACCCGCAACCTTACCGCAACAGCAACGCCCCCGAGGTCTTGTGGCTGGCGGTGTCCACCAAAATCAGTGCACCCAGCACCCGGCTTTGGGCATAGGGCAGGGCGGCAATCGGTTCCTGCAAGGCCAGTTCGATGTGGCCGATGGCATTGGGTTCGATCTGGGTGGCGTCGTGTTCTGCCAGGGTGTTGATGTCCAGGCTGTGCAAGATGCGCTTGACCTTCGCTTTGATCCAGCGGTGGCCGTGCAGCGCCCAATAGACGCGGCCCGACACCAGCGGCTCGTCGTCCATCCAGGCGACGGTGGCCTGGATCTCGCGGGTGGTCTCAAAGTGGCTGGGGGCGTCGTTGCTGGCCAGAATCCAGTCACCGCGCGACACATCCACTTCTCGGTCCAGCACCAAACCGGCACCGTGTCCGGCCCCGACATTTTTCGCCACGCGGGCGTGGTTGAGTACCTGCGCCACTTTGGCGGTTTGGCCGCTGGGCAAAATAGACACCGTGTCCCCCGGCTGCACCGTGCCCGTGGCCACGCGGCCCCAGAAGATACGGCGGCTCTGGCTGGTGTCGCTGGATCCGGGAAATTTCTCTACCCATTGCACCGGAAACGCGAAGGGTACGTTGGTCTCTGCTGCTGTTACTGGAAGTTGCTCCAGCAGGGTGAGCAGGCTGGGGCCGTGGTAACCGCACCAGCCATCCGACGCGGTGACCACGTTGTCGCCTTTAAGGGCCGAGACCGGGATGATGGCGGTGACCGCAATGTCGGCGTGTTCGGCAAACGCCAACAACGCTTCACGGATCTTGTCGAAGGCGGCAGTGGCGTTGTCACCCAGTGCGTCGAGCTTATTGACGGCAAAGACGATGCTGGGCACGCGCAGCAGGTTCACCAGCAGGCTGTGGCGGCGGGTCTGCGGCAGCAGCTCCACCAGGCCATCCACCTCCCACTTCAGTTTGGTGGCATCCACCAGCACCACGGCGGCGTGGGCGCTGCTGGCGGCGGTGACCATGTTGCGGGTGTACTGCACATGGCCCGGCGCGTCGCCAATGATGAACTTGCGTGTGGGCGTGGCGAAGTAGCGGTAGGCCACGTCGATGGTGATGCCCTGCTCGCGCTCGGCAGACAGGCCATCGGTGAACTGGGCCAGGTCGGCCTCGCCGCTCTTGGACACATTGGCCAACTGGTCTTGCAGCACCGAGCGGCTGTCCACCAGCAGGCGGCCAATCAGCGTGCTCTTGCCATCGTCCACCGATCCGCAGGTGATGAATTTCAACGCCGAGTGCGTGTCAAATTGGCCGCTAGCCCTCGTCGAATGGTCGTAACCAGCTATCAAAGTAGTAGCGTTCATCAGAAGTATCCGTCTTTCTTGCGTTTTTCCATGGAGGCCTCAGAGGTCTTGTCGTCCATGCGGGTGGCGCCGCGCTCACTCACATCCGCTTGCAGGGTTTCAATCACGATATCCGCGGCGGTGGCGGCCGTGCTGTCTACCGGGCAGGTGCAGGTGATGTCGCCCACGGTGCGAAAACGCACGTCGCGTAGCTCGGCGGTTTCACCGTCTTTCAGTGGGGTCAGCTCGGTGACGGGCACCAGCAGGCCCTTGCGTTCCACCACACTGCGTTTGTGCGTGTAGTACAGCGAGGGCAGGGCGATCTGCTCGCGCTCGATGTACTGCCACACGTCCAGCTCGGTCCAGTTGCTGATGGGGAACACGCGGAAGTGCTCGCCGGGCTGCAGGCGGGTGTTGAACAGCGTCCACAGCTCGGGGCGCTGGGCCTTGGGCTGCCACTGGCCGAAGCTGTCGCGGTGGGAGAAGATGCGTTCCTTGGCGCGGGCTTTTCCTCGTCGCGGCGGGCGCCGCCAATCAGCGCGTCAAAGCGGAATTCGTCAATGGCTTCCAGCAGCGTGACCGACTGGTGCACATTGCGGCTCTCGCCGGGGTGGGCCAGGCGCACGGTGCCGCGCTTCATGGAGTCTTCGACGCTGCGCACGATCAGCTCAGCACCCAGCTCTTGGGCGCGGAAGTCGCGGAAATCGGTCACTTCATGGAAGTTGTGGCCGGTGTCGATCATCAACAGCGGGTAGGGGATGTTGGTGGCACCAAATGCCTTCTCGGCGCACTTGAGCATGACCAGCGAATCCTTGCCGCCCGAGAACAGCAGGGTGGGGCGCTCAAAGGCGGCGGCCACTTCGCGCAGGATGAAGATGGTTTCTTCTTCCAGCGCGTCCAGGTGTTGGTTAGACAGGCGCTCGAAATGGGTGGGTTCTGTCATCGCGTTCATGCGGTGGCCTTTTCTTCGGAAGTTGTGTTTTTGACGTGCTGGCCAATCTGCGTTACGTGCAGACCGCACTCTTTGGCGCTTTCGTCTTCCCACCACCAGCGCCCGGAGCGGAAGTCTTCGCCTTGGCTGATGGCGCGGGTGCACGGCTCGCAGCCAATGCTGGGGTAGAACTGGTCGTGCAAGGGGTTGTAGGCCACGTTGTTTTGCTGGATGTAGTGCCACACGTCGCCCCAGGTCCAGTTGGCCAATGGGTTGATCTTGGTGCGCGCCTCGGACAGGTCCACCAACGGCACCTCGGCACGGGCACCGCTTTGCTCTCGGCGCAGGCCGGTGATCCAGGCGTCTTTGCCTTTGAGTGCGCGCGCCAGAGGCTCCATCTTGCGGATAGCGCAGCATTCTTTGCGCAAGGCAATGCTCTTGTACATCGCATCCTGGCCTTCACGGGCCACAAATTGCACCACGGCTTCTTGCACTGGCGTGTAGACCGTGATCGGTGCGCGGGAGCTGGCCTTGAACTGCTCCAGCAGCTCCAATGTTTGCGCATGCAGGCGGCCGGTATCCAGCACAAAAATGCCGATGTCCAGCTTCAAGCTGTTGATCAGGTGGCTGATGACCACGTCTTCGGCGCCCAGGCTGGAGGCCTGGGTGACAGTGGCTGCGCCACTGTTGGCACCGGCATACTGCGCCGCCGCCTGGGACAAGACACCCTGGGCTTCTGCCAGCTTGATGGTGTAGTCAGAGCTGGGCGCGGCATTGCGGGTAATGGCGTTGCTCATGCTGCCGCCTTGTCGCGGGCAAACAGGGGTTGTACCGTCACCGCATCGGCCTGGTAGAAGGCGCGGTAGCGGTCAAACTGGCGTTGCGCAAAATCGCGGTTCTGGTCAGCGCGCAGCACAGCCACGTCAAAACCGGTGCGCTCCATTTGCACCAGCTGGTCGATCAGAACATCGCCGGTGGCGCGAATCTCACCCTGAAATCCCAGGCGGCGGCGCAGCAAATAGGCCTGGCTGAAGGCCCGCCCGTCGGTGAACTTGGGAAAATGCAGGTCAACGCGGGTGATGCCGTCGAGGCTGACTTCCAGCGGATCGGCATCGTTGGCAATGGCCAGGATGTTGGGATCGTTGGCGCACTCAGAAGGGGTGTTGATAGCAATGATTTTCATGGTGATTCTTTTTTTTGGGGAATGGTCTTAGGCCGCTTCGGTTTCCAACGCTTGCGCGGGGTGGCGTGCGGCGTTGGCAGCCTGTTTGAAGGGCTCGATGCCGGTGCGGCGCAGGGTTTCAATGAACGATTCGGTGCGCGCGCCGTGGCTTTGGCGCAGCTCTTTGTAAGTGGCCAGAACGGCTTCCACCACGTCCGGCACTTCCGCCGCCGAGAAGGACGGGCCGACCACTTTGCCAGCCAGAGCCGGGCCGCTGTGCGCACTGCCGTCCGCTCCGCCCAGGGTGACCTGGTACCACTCTTTGCCGTCTTTATCGACACCCAAAATGCCAATGTGACCGCTGTGGTGGTGGCCACAACTGTTAATGCAACCACTCATGTTCAGGTCGATCGGGCCCAGGTCGTGCAACTCATCCATGTCCTGGTAGCGCTCAGTCAAGGCTTGGGCAATAGGCAGCGAGCGCGCATTGGCCAGCGAGCAAAAATCGCCACCGGGGCAAACAATCATGTCGGTCAGCAGGCCGATGTTGGACTGGGCCAGACCCAAGCGTTTGGCCTCTGCGTACAGGGCGGGCAGGTCGTTCACATGCACCCAGGGCAGCAGCAGGTTTTGCTGGTGCGTCAGGCGCAGCTCACTGGCGCTGTACTGGTCGGCCAAGTCGGCGGCGGCTTCCATCACCTCGGCACTGGCGTCGCCGGGGTTGGCACCGGGGCGCTTAAAGCTCAAGGTCACCGCGCGCAGGTTGGGGTTTTTGTGGGCGGCTACGTTGCGAGCCAGCCAGCGGTCAAAGGCCTTGTCGCCGTGGGGCAGGGCGGCCAGCGGCGCGCCCACATGGCGGGTCAACTCGGGCACCACAAAGCAGGCGGCGACGCGGTCGTATTCGGCTTGGGTGATGGTGTGCGGTCCACCGTCCACGTCGACGATCTGGTGGTATTCCGCTTCCACCTGGTCGATATAGCGCTGGCCCTCGGCCTTCACCAAAATCTTGATACGGGCTTTCCAAACGTTGTCGCGCCGGCCGTAGCGGTTGTAGACGCGAATCACCGCCTCTAAATAATTCATGACCTGGTGCCACGGCAGAAATTCGCGCACCACGCTGCCAATGATGGGTGTGCGGCCCATGCCACCGCCGACGCGCACTTGGAAGCCAACGCCGGCCAGCGGGCCGGTTTCGCGTGCGGCCAACTCTTCGTCACGCACCACTTGCAGGCCCACGTCATACCAGGGTGTGGCGGCGCGGTCTTCGGTGGCGCCGCTGATGGCGATCTTGAACTTGCGTGGCAAGAAGGCAAACTCGGGGTGCAGCGTGCTCCACTGGCGCATGATTTCGCCGAACGGGCGCGGGTCGGCGATTTCGTCTTGCGCAATACCGGACAGCTCGTCGCTGGTGATGTTGCGAATGCAGTTGCCGCTGGTCTGGATGCCGTGCATGCTCACGCTGGCCAGCAGCTCCATTACCTCGGCGCTTTTAACCAAGGGCACCCAGTTGAACTGGGTATTGGTTCGGGTGGTGAAGTGGCCGTAACCGTAGCCCAACGCCGAGCCCAGCACCTTGCCGTTGGACAGGTGGATGTCGCCCAGCTTGGCCTGGGTGTCGTGCGCTTCTTGCAAAATGCGGGCATCCGGCTGGTCGTATTCGCGGGCAATGCGGGCCAACACGCGCAGCTGGCGGGTGGCAAGCTCGCCGTAGGGCACGGCAATGCGCAGCATAGGCGCGTAGCGTTGGATATACCAGCCGTTTTGCAGGCGTAGCGGGCGAAAATCGTCGTCTGCCAGTGTGCCTGCCAAATTGCGCTCCAGCTGGTCGCGGTATTGCGCGGCGCGGGCCGTGATGAATTGGCGGTCGAAGTCAGTGTATTGGTACATGAGCAGGTTTTCAGGAAATCTTGGGGTGTGCTTCGAAGACGCTTAGAGCGCAAGGAGTTTGGTGCCGGCATAGGCCAACAGCACCGACAACAGCGAGCGAACCAGCCGCTCAGGGGTTTTGGTCAACAGATGTGATCCGACCCAGATGCCGGGTAGCGATCCAGCCAGCAGGCAGGCCAACATGGCCCAATCCACACCGCCCAAGGTGGCATGGCCAAAACCGGCTACCAGTGTCAACGGCACTGCGTAGGCAATGTCAGCGGCCACAATGCGTGGCAGCGGCAACATGGGGTACAGAATCATCAGCACGGTGACACCAATGGCGCCTGCGCCCACAGAGGTGAGTGTGACCAGCGTGCCAATCACGGCGCCGAACAACAGTGGCAGGCTCCAGTGGCGGGGGCGGGCGGCAAGTTGTTCCTGGCCCTGGGCGATGCTGGTCGGAGTTACCTTGCCGTGAAGGACCTTGTACAAGGTTGCCGCAGCGGTGAGCAGCAGGGCCAGTCCCAGTGCGGTGGTCATGAACTTTTGTACTGGCTGGCTGGCGGCATCTGCAGAGTGCAGCACGTACAGGGTGATCAGCGAGGCCGGAATGCTGCCAGCCGACAGGTTGAGCACAATCGGCCAGTCAATGACCTTGGCACGGGCCAGTTTGATGGTGCCGCCCAACTTGGTGAACGCTGCAAACAACAAGTCGGTTCCGACAGCCAGGTAGGGCTTGACACCAAACAAGAAAATCAGAATCGGCGTCATCAGCGAGCCGCCCCCCACGCCGGTAAACCCGACGATGGCGCCAACCACAAAACCCGCAATAACAAACGCTAATTCATGCATGGGCCAGACTGTAGGTGTCTGGCTTTAGATTGAAAACTACATTTTTGCTATTTTTATATTCTAAATTCGTATATGGCGGCCAAAGCACCGTTCAGCAGAAAGCGGCCGGATAGCAGAAACGCGCGCTATCGGTTAAGGTCCACGCTTCAAACTCATTGGGACCCTTACATATGACTGCTCTGCAAGCGCTTATCGGTTTCGCCGCCTGGACTTTGTGCCTGGTGACTGGTGTTTTTCTGTACCGTGGCCTGAAATTTGTGACGGGTACGCCGATCAACAGTTGGCCGCGCGGAGCGAAACCCAGCGGCGATGCCCCCTTGGTCAAGCGCCTGGAGGATGCCCATGCCAATAGTCTGGAAAACCTGCCGGTGTTCGCCGTTTTGGTGCTGGGTGCTATCGCATTGGGGCGACAGGACACCATTGCCGCGCTGGCGCCCTGGGTGCTGTATGCGCGCATCGGCCAGTCGCTGACGCACTTGACCGGGGTAGGGAGCCCCCACGTGTTTGTGCGCGCCACATTCTGGAGCGTGCAGCTGGGGCTGATGCTCTGGATGGCGTTTGCGTTGCTGCGCTGAAGGATGCGGGCCCGGTAGCCCGAAAGTGCGTTAGTCTGGACCAGTTGGCACAAACGCTGCTAGAGTCAAGACTGCGGAGAACCTATGAATCGATCATTACCCACCTTTATGATGGCGCTATTCCTTGACGAGATCATCAGGCCTTCGGGCCGTAAATAGAGCGGATCCCGCGCCATGTCCTACATCATCTGGGTCAAAGTCGTCGGGTTTAGTGGCATAGAACGCCACTCGCTTAATACGTTGTTTCGGCTTTCAGTGGGACAGTCGCCCTCGTACAGTCTGTGGACGCCGGATGCGCCGGCGCCGCCCCATGTGTCCTTGATCGACATGGATTGCCACGAGGCAGAGGTCGAATTGGCGTCCCCCACGTTCAACTCGAACGCCAAGATCATTTGTGTTGGCGCTAAAACCCACGAACGAGCCTGGCGCACTTTTCAGCGCCCCGTGGATTGGAACACCATGGTACAGGCGCTGGACGGCCTGTTTGCATCCCAAAGTTATGTGGATCTGGAAACCGGGTTTGATACGTTGGCCGACACCGATGTGCCGCCGGGCGTGCGGGTAACTCTGTTGGTGGGGCTCAAGGTGGAAGAGCGTATGTACTTGCGGGCCCGCCTGTCCTTGGCCGGATTGACTGATGTGGACGAGGCCAACACCTTCGAGCAGGCCGTTACCGCTACCCGGCGTCGGCACTACGACGTACTCATCGTGAGCCTGGATTTGACGGACGGCGATCCGTGGGCACTGATACAGGCTTTGCAGGGCACCGTGGCCCCGCCACAGACCATCATCGTGGCCAGTGAGCGCCCCACTTGGCCAGCCATGGAAAAAGCCGAGGAGTTGGGTTGTATTGGAATGTTGGATATTCCATTCAATCCGCCCCAGGTATTGGGGCTGCTGCAAAAGGTCTGACACCGGGGCTTATTCGGCCTTGGTGGCTGCTGGCTTTCTTCGCACCCGGTTGGCGCCCAGGCTACGGGCCAGGCTCGATTCCAGCGGCAGTGGCTCGGCGCCCAGTCGGGCGGCCAGCAGTTCGGCACACAGCGCCGCCAAACTCAGCCCGCGAGAGCCCATTCCAACGCAGATCCACAGCCCAGTTCCGCAGGCCGTATCAATTGGCCCAACCAGGGGCAGTCGGTCATGGGTGACGCAGCG
Organism: Candidatus Aalborgicola defluviihabitans; assembly: GCF_016705985.1. Classification (NCBI taxonomy): domain Bacteria; kingdom Pseudomonadati; phylum Pseudomonadota; class Betaproteobacteria; order Burkholderiales; family Comamonadaceae; genus Allorhodoferax (SeqCode); species Candidatus Aalborgicola defluviihabitans. The sequence goes on along the minus strand of NZ_JADJKN010000005.1, from coordinate 125,007 downwards.
GGTCGATGACCACTGCGCAACCGGCCCACGGTCCAGCGTGTCGGCCAGGTCATAGGCATCCATGGGCAGCAATTGCCGCAGGCGCTGCATATTGAGCGCATGTTGGGTGACCAGGTTAGAAGCGGCCAGCGCATCAGTTTCGAAGGTGGCGCCGGCCAGCCATTCTTCGCCATTGGCGCCGGGTAGGTGGGGAATGAAGCAGCCGTTGCCATTGACCGGCGTGGTGGGAAGATCAGGAAGCGTTTCTGCGTAGGTGCCATGACTGGCGGTTCCATACACCGGGTGCAGGGCGGTCAACCTGTCCAACCAATCTGGGCTGAGTGCCGCCTTGCTTTCGAGCCCCTTGCGCAACAGCGCAGCGCAGCCCATGGCATTGGCAAGCACCACCACGTCAAATTGCCCCCAGTCCTTGCTGTCTGGGCCCAGCAGTTGCCACAGGGCATCGTCCCGCTCCATACGGTCTACGGTTGCGTGCGCAACGAAGCGTATGCCAGGTTGCGCCAGCCAGGCTTGTACCATGGCTGCCGGCTTGAGCCAGAAGGCCTGCGGGTGCCAAGTGGATTCACCATCAGGAAACAGCTCCCGCACACCACTGGGTTCCCAATCAAGACCGCGCTGCAGCAGGCGTTGGGCATGATCGGCCATCAGCCGGGTGCCGCTGCGGGTCAGGCGTGAACGCGGGTTGTCATCGGCTGATACATGGGGCACGGCCAGCCCTGCCGGTAAACCGGATGCGCCACGTGCAGGTGCTGATTCCTGGTCCAGCACAGTCACCTGCCAACCCCGTACCGCTAACGCCTGCGCAATGCTGGCGCCGGATAGGCCGGCGCCGATGATGGCGCAGCGCCCCGGCTTGGGCTGAACATGGCGTGATGCTGTGCGGCTATTGACAATGGTCCAGCGCGGATCGAAGCTGCCCACAAGATGAGTTGGATAGGCTTGCAGCACAAATCCCGCCGCCTGCATCAGCGCGGCTGCCGTGGCGTTGGCGGGCGCATCGGCTGGCACCAGGGTTATGACGACCCGGGTTGCGCGTCGGCAGCGGCGCGCCAGCAATTGGGCGACCCATTTGTCATTGGGTGCAGTGGTAAACAGGGTGTCTGCCTGAAACGCCTGCTCGGAAAGCGCCGCCTGCACCGTGCCCAGGCACAAGGTCAGCGATACCTGAGCGCCTTCAAGCAGGATACGGTGCATACCCGGACCTAAATCTGCCGATGCCCTTGCCAGTTGGGTGTTCGACAGCTTCGCGGGTTGCTGCGTGGCAATGCCCACGTAATGCAGCATGCGCGGGCGGCGTGGGTCTTGCTGCCAAGCGTGCAGAACCTGTTCGAAACGCTGCCCGTCCGAGAAATCGGTATCCAGAATGGTCCAGGCCGTGTGATCGGCCCAGGCCGCTGGTAGCCCCACGCAGGCGAGTTCGTGCTCCATTAGTGTGTCAACCAATGGAGTCAACGAAACTCGGTGGGACTTTTCAGAAGTGGTGAATCAGGCCGGAGGCGGAACGTAGCCTTGGGCCGCATCAGCACCGTCGCCGAAGAAATGGTTTTCCATTTGACGGGCCAGGTACTGGCGTGCACGGGCGTCGGCCAGGTTGAGGCGGTTTTCATTGACCAACATGGTCTGATGCTTGATCCAGTCGGCCCAGGCTTGCTTGCTGACGCTTTCCCAGATGCGCTTGCCCAGATCGCCAGGGTAGGGCGGAAAATCCAAACCTTCGGCTTCTTTGCCGAGCTTGATACAGTTGACGGTACGTGCCATGAATGAGAACCTCGATTGCAGGAGTGGGGCTCACAACGAGCCAATAGCCTGAATCTTATTCGCTTTGTTGCCCCCTGTTGCCAAAGCCCCGGTGCAAAACAGGGAACTTCCAAGGCAAAATCAGCACCAATTTCCCGAGCGCGCCGCCAGGGCGCCATTTTTTTGACAGGAACCGTGATTTTGAACTTCGTAATGGCCCAATTCGATACCGCTCCACGGCGCGTGCTGGCAATGGTCTGCATTTCTTGCCTGGCACTGCTGGCTTTTGGCATTCTGTATTTGCAGAATGTGGTGGGTCTGGACCCGTGCCCGATGTGTATTGTGCAGCGGTATGCTCTTATTTTTGTAGCTGCATGTGCAGGTTTTACGGGAGCTAGCGGCAATAAACGCGCGCATGTCTGGGGCGCAAGCCTGATGGTGGTGCTGGCGGTGGCAGGCGCTTACGTGGCGGCCCGGCAGAGCTATTTGCAGTGGTATCCGCCCGAGGTGGTGTCGTGCGGCCGCGACCTCTACGGCATGATCGAGGCGTTTCCCTGCAACGCGTTATTCCCATGATCTTCAAGGGCAGTGGTGACTGCACCAAGGTGGACTGGACCTTTCTGGGCGGCTCCCTTGCCAACTGGTCCTTCGTCTGGTTTTCTGGCGTGGCCATGGTGGGTGCTGTGTTGGTTTGGCGCCGCCGCCGGGCCTGAATCTGGCTTGAGTCGGGCTTGAGTCAGGTCGTTACAGAAACCTTTTCACCAGCACCAGACTCTTGCGGTCCCAGTTGTATTTGCGCTTGCGCGCTTCGGGCAACCACTCGGGCTCGACTACCGCATAACCGCGTTTGATGAACCAGTGCTTGGTGCGTGTGGTCAGTACAAAGAGGCTTTCCAGCCCGGCCGCCTTGGCGCGATGCTCAATGCGCTTCATGACCCGTTCCCCGTCTCCCTGGCCTTGCACGTCGGGTGACACAGTTAAAGCGGCCATTTCGCCCGTTTTAGCTTCCGGGTAAGGGTAGAGTGCCGCGCAGGCAAAAATCACGCCGTCGTGTTCGATGATGGTGTAGTTGCCTATGTCGCGCTCAATTTCGGTGCGGCTGCGCTTGACCAGGGTGCCGTCTTTCTCAAACGGTTCAATCAATTGCAGAATGCCGGCCACGTCGTCTTCGGTGGCCTCGCGCAGGCTCTCCAGCTTTTCGTCCACCACCATGGTGCCAATGCCGTCGTGCACATAAACCTCTAACAGGATTCCGCCGTCTACCGCGAAGGGAATGATGTGGCTGCGCTCCACGCCGCCTTTGCAGGCCTTTACGCAGTGTTGCAGGTAAAACGCAGTGTCCGTGGGTTGGTTGGCGGCGGGTATTTCGGCCAGCAGCTTCTCGGCAGCAGCCAGGGGCAGTTCGGTGTCAATGGCGTTGTCTTCAGAGGCTGGCTCCAGCGGCCGCACCCGAATGCCGGGCACCTCGGTCACAAAAATCAGCTTGTCGGCCTGCAGCGCCATGGCTACCGAGGTCGCCACCTCTTCCATGGCCAGGTTAAACGCCTCGCCAGTCGGCGAAAAACCAAAGGGCGACACCAGCAACATCGCACCGGAATCCAACACCCGGCTGATGCCAGCCGTGTCTACCTTGCGCACCAGACCCGAGTTCTGAAAATCCACTCCGTCCACAATGCCCACCGGCCGTGCGGTAATGAAGTTGCCGGAGATCACGCGCACGGTGGAATCCGCCATGGGCGTGTTGGGCAGGCCCTGGCTGAACGCGGCTTCAATCTCGTAGCGCAACTGCCCGGCGGCCTCTTGTGCGCAGTCCAGCGCCACGCCATCGGTAATACGCATGCCATGCGAATACTTGCCGGCGTGCCCCTTGGCCTTGAGCTGCTCGTTGACCTGCGGGCGAAAGCCGTGCACCAGCACAATCTTCACGCCCATGCTCTGGATCATGGCCAAGTCTTGTGCCAAATTGGGCAGTTTGCCTGCAGCAATGGCCTCGCCACACACACCAATCACGAAGGTCTGGTTGCGAAATTTGTGGATATAGGGCGCTACCGAGCGAAACCACGGCACGAAGGTGAAATTGAAAACAGTGGACATGGTGTGCGCGGTTAGTAGGTCAATGCTGCGAATCGGCCCTGTGGGCTGGGATAATCCGCAATTCTCTACGAAGTCTGCACCTTGATCGCTAGTCCCTTGCAAATTGACTTTCCTGAGTCGCTCCCCGTATCGGGTAAACGCGACGAGATCATGGCCGCCATGCAGGCGCACCAGGTCATCATCGTCTGTGGCGAAACCGGCTCGGGCAAGACCACGCAGTTGCCCAAGATCGCCCTGGCCATGGGGCGCGGACTGCTCAATTACCCCAAGACCTTGGCAAATGGCCGCCCCGCACCGCGCGGCAAGCTCATCGGCCACACCCAGCCGCGCCGCATTGCGGCCAGCAGCGTGGCCAAGCGGATTGCGGAAGAGCTGAAAACACCGCTGGGTGAGGTGGTGGGCTTCAAGGTGCGGTTTCAAGATCGTCTCTCCAAAGACGCATCGGTCAAGCTGATGACCGACGGCATTTTGCTAGCCGAAACACAGACCGACCCACTGCTCAGCGCCTACGACACCATCATCATTGACGAGGCGCACGAGCGCAGCCTGAACATCGACTTTTTGCTGGGTTACCTGCGCCAGATATTGCCGCGCAGGCCAGACCTGAAGATTGTGGTCACGTCCGCCACCATTGACGCGCAGCGCTTTGCGGACCACTTTGCCTCGAAGAATGGCCCTGCGCCGGTCATCATGGTGTCGGGCCGTATGTTTCCGGTGGAGCACCGTTACCGGCCGTTTGAAGAAAGCCGTGAGTACGACCTGAACAGTGCCATTGCCGATGGGGTGGACGAGCTCTGGCGCGACCCGCACAACGGTGGCGACATCCTCGTCTTTCTGCCCGGCGAGCGCGAAATCCGCGAGGCGGCCGACCACCTGCGCAAGCATCTGAGTCACCAACCCATCATGCGCAATGCCGAGGTGCTGCCGCTGTTTGCCCGCCTGAGCCCGGCCGAGCAAGACCGCATTTTTGATGGCCATACCGGCAGGCGCGTGGTGCTGGCCACCAACGTGGCCGAAACCTCGCTCACGGTGCCCGGCATCCGTTACGTGATTGACGCAGGCACCGCGCGCGTGAAGCGCTATAGCTTTAGGAGCAAGGTAGAGCAGTTGCTGGTGGAGCCCATCAGCCAAGCAGCGGCCAACCAGCGCTCTGGGCGCTGTGGGCGCGTGGCCAACGGCATTTGCATTCGGCTTTACGACCAAAAAGATTTTGACGGGCGCGACCGCTTTACCGACCCCGAAATCATCCGCAGCTCGCTGGCCGGGGTGATTTTGCGCATGAAGTCGCTACACCTGGGTATCGTGGAAGACTTTCCGTTTCTGGAGCGCCCCAGTGGCCGCGCCATTGCCGATGGCTACCAGTTGCTCAATGAATTGGGCGCGGTGGATGATGCCAATGAACTCACGCCGCTGGGCACCGAATTGAGCCGCCTGCCGCTGGACCCGCGCGTAGGGCGCATGCTTCTGGAGGCCCGTTCGCGCGAGGCGCTGGACGAAGCGCTGGTGATTGCCTCGGCCTTGAGCGTGCAAGACGTGCGTGACCGGCCGATGGAAGCCCAGCAGCAAGCCGACACGGCACACAAGAAGTTTGACGACGAGAAGAGCGAGTTTGTAGGGTATTTGAAGCTGTGGAAGTGGATTCACGACGCAAGGGGCGGCGGCTGGCACGGCACCGGGCGCTGGGGCGCCGGGCGTTCTGCGCAGAGGGAGGAGCCCCGCAGCGGGCGGGGCCAGCAGACGCCCGGCGCCCAACGCCCAGCCACTCGCCTCAGCCTCCGTCCCTCAACCCACAAGTTAACAAACCGCCAATACGAACAACTCCTACGCCAAAACTTCGTCAACATCCGCCGCGTGCGCGAGTGGAAAGATATTTACAGCCAGTTGCACACCGTGGTGGCCGAGCACAAGTGGCGCTTGAACACCACACCGGCCAGCTACGAGCAACTGCACCTGTCCATGCTCTCGGGGCTGCTGGGCAACATTGGCTGCAAGCTCGAAGAAGGGCAAAACGGCGAGTATCTGGGTGCACGCAGCATCAAGTTCTTCGCCCACCCCGGCGCACACCTGACCAAAAAGCCCGGCAAATGGATCGTGGCGTCTGAACTGGTAGAAACCACACGCCTCTTTGGTCGCGGGCTGGCCAATATCGACCCGCAGTGGTTGGAGCAAGTGGGCGGACATTTGCTGCGCAAGCAACTGCTGGACCCGCATTGGGAAAAGAAGGCCGCCGAGGTAATGGCGCTGGAGCGGGCCACGCTGTATGGCATCGTGGTCTACAGTGGGCGCCGGGTCAATTACAGCCGGGTCGACATGGTGGGCGCGCGCGAGGTGTTTATCCGCGAAGCGCTGGTAGGCAAAGAGTGGGAAACCACACTGCCGTTTTTGGCGGCCAACCACAAGCTCATCAAACAGGTAGAAGACCTGGAGCACAAAGCCCGCCGCCAAGACGTGCTGGTGGACGACGAACTGATTTACGCGTTTTACGACCAGCAGTTGCCCGCCGACGTGTGCAGCGGCTACAGCCTGGAGCGCTGGTACCGCGAAGAAGTAAAAAATAAGCCCACGCTGCTCCAGCTCACCCGCGAAGAACTCATGCGCCATGAGGCCGCAGGAATCACCACCGCGTCCTTCCCCAAAACCATTCGCCTAGGCGGTGTGGACTGCGCCGCCACCTACCTGCACGAGCCCGGCGACGCCCGCGATGGCCTGACCGTGACCGTGCCGCTGTTTGTGTTGAACCAAGTCAACGAGGAGCGCTGCGAATGGCTGGTGCCCGGCATGCTCAAGGAAAAGGTGCAAGCGCTCATCAAAACCCTGCACCAAAGGCCACGCAGCCGGCTGGTGCCGCTGCCCGATACCGCCACCAAGTTCGCCGAAGCACTGAACGCGCCCGAAAAATTTGGCACTGGCAGTCTGGTGGATGCCGTGCTGAAATTGGTGCGCGATGCCACCAGCCTGGACATTGTCAAAGCCGACATCAAGGTGGACATGCTGACGCCGCACTTCTTCATGAACTTCCGCGTGGTGGACGAGCATGGCCGCCAGTTGGGGCAGGGCCGCAATCTTGGCGCGCTCAAGGCCGATCTGGGCAAGCAGGCGCGTGGCGCGTTTCAGGCGCTGGCCAATCTGAAGCTGGGGCATGGTGCGTCTGCTGCGGGTGCCTCTGTGCCAAATAGTTTAGAGTCAAAACAGCCTCTAGCCCTCGTCAATACTACACAAGCAGCTATCAAATCAGGAGCAAATGACAAAACGCCACCACACAGCCAAGCCACTGCGCCCCAGCCAGCCGGCCAGCGCCACACCGCCTGGACATTTGGCGAGCTGCCCGAACTGCTTGAAATTCAAAAGGGCGGCCAGACGCTGATTGGTTACCCGGCGCTGCTGGACGGTGGCGATGCGGTGAGCATCGAGGTGTTTGACGAGCCCGAAGTGGCCGCCGCCAAACACCGCGCCGGCCTGCGCCGCCTGTTTGCGCTGCAAATCAAGGACGCACTCAAGTACCTGGAAAAGAATATTCCCGATCTGCAGAAAATGGCCGTGGCCTACATGACCGTGGGCAAATCGGATAGCGGTAAAGACGCCTCGGGTTCAGGCGGAACCGTGGAAGAACTGCGCGAACAAATCATCGCCGTCGCGCTGGACCGCGCCTTCTTGCTGGAGCCGTTGCCCACCGACGAATTCGCCTTCAAGCGCCGGGTCGAAGAAGGTCGAGGCCGCCTGACCCTGATATCCACCGAGGTGGCCCGCATGGCCGGTGTCATTTTGCTGGAGTATTCGGCGGCAGCCCGCAAGATCAAAGACACCAAAAACGCGCCAGATGCTACGGCCGATTGCGCCCAACAACTGCAGCGCCTCATGCCCAAGCGCTTTCTGCAAGCCACCCCGTGGGAGCGCTTGCAGCACCTGGCCCGCTACCTCAAGGCCATCACCCTGCGCCTGGACAAATACCGTGCCGACCCCGCGCGGGACGCTACCCGCTTAGCCGAACTGCGCCCGCAGGAGCAGCGCTACTGGCGCTTGGTGGCCGAGCGTAAGGGCGCGGTGGATGAACGCATGGCCGAGTTCCGCTGGCTGCTGGAAGAACTGCGCGTGAGCTTTTTTGCCCAAGAGCTCAAAACGCCGCAGCCGGTGAGCGTGAAGCGGCTGGACAAGGCGTGGACGCAGTTGGGGTAAAGCGCCGCTGCCGGTGCCGATACCGCCCCTGTCTATTCTGGCAAGCAACGTAGGGCCTTGCTGTCACCTCATTTGACCCTTATGTTGATAGGGTCTATGATCGTCGCCATGTGTTCCTTACCCTTCATCCTCTCCAGTTCAGCTATGGCCTTGCCTGCGCTGCTGGGCGCTTGCGCGCGAGCGCATAGCACCGTGATGGGTAACGCAGGACCCTGTCAGCCGGACGTCCATTTTTAAGCCCGGCGATTCTTCACACTTCTTAGTAGCGCATTTTCTTTATCGCCGGGCATAAGCCCAGCGCGGTAGATCCCGCTGCATTTTGCGACGGCGACATTGATTTCGCCGACGGCACACCATAGCGTCGGCAACTATGCGTAGAGGAGTCTGCACCATGAATATTCAGTCGATTTTTGCCATCACCGACTTTTCAACCCGTGCCGAGCAGGGGTTGGAGCGCGCCGCCTTGCTCGCACACGCCCACCAAGCCACGCTCAGTGTGATGTACGCCACCGAGACGCCAAACCCGAAGTTCTCTGACCCCTTTGCCCGGCTGGAGCAACGCGCGCGGCAACTGGCCCGGCGCCACACCATCAGTGTCAAAACGGTGGCACGCACCGGCAGAATGGTGGATGACATCCTGAAGCAGTGCCAGCGGTCTAACCTGCTGGTGCTGGACCAACGCGGCCACCGCTCACTCTGGCAATTTTGGCAAGGCTCCACACTGGACCAAATACTGCGCCACAGTGCATGCCCCATATTGGTTGTCAAAAAACCAGTAATGCGGCCCTATCACCGTCTGTTGGTGGCGGTGGACCAAACAGAGACTTCGAAAGATCTGGTGCAACACGCCAGTGGCTTTGCGCTGGATGCAGAGTTGGAGCTGTTTCACGCCTTGTACGATTTGGACGAAGCCTGGCCGAGCTCCCATGTGATGACCTCCGAGGCGGTTAACGCCTACCGGGAAAGGGCACACAGAAATGCGCGGGACCGCCTGTTCCGCTTCACCGACTCCTCGCATGCCCGAAGGAACCGCGTGAATGCAGTGGTTGGGCGCGGGGAGCCTGCACGCCTCACTGTGGTGCAACAGGAGGCAACCAAGGCGGACCTGGTTGTGGTCGGCAAAGAGCGCAGCTCCACTCTGATTGATTTGCTGCTGGGCAGTGTCGCAAACCGGATCGCCCAATGGGCCAACAGTGACGTCCTGGTGGTGCCAAACGGTTACCAGGCGCCCTCCAGCGCTGCGGCTGCGGCGCGAATCCAGGCCTTGCCAGATCAACATCGTGGTCGGCTGCAGTGGGTTACAGGGCGGTGAATCCATCAAAATGGGGGTTATGAAGAAGCTGTCTTGTTCAACCACCGCAGCCCGCAGCGCAGGGGTGTTGGTCTGCGTTGCGTTGCTGATGCTGGCGGGCTGCACCAGCGTTTCCACACCGGTATCCAGAGATTCGACGGTGTCGACAACAGACGCGGCCCCCACCCGAGCGGCACCGGATCCGTCATCACCTGACCAGGCCTTTACAGACTGGATTGCTCGATTTAGTGTCCGCGCCAGCGCGGCGGGCATTGATGCTGCAACACTGCACCTCGCATTCGACGATGTTCACTTCATACCGCGTGTAGTGGAGCTGGACCGGGCGCAACCCGAATTCACACGTGCGGTGTGGGACTACCTTGACAGTGCGGTGTCTGAACAGCGCATCACCCGGGGGCAAGAGAAGTTGCTGCAGCTGCGCCCAGCAATCGACACCATTGCTGCACGCTACGGCGTTCCCGCCGAAGTATTGGTGGCCATTTGGGGCATAGAGAGCAATTTTGGAACCAATATGGGCGATATCCCGACCATCGACGCCTTGGCAACGCTGGGGTTTGAAGGCCGCCGAGAAGCATGGGCCAGTACCCAGTTGCTGGCAGCACTCAAGATCTTGCAAAACCACGACATCGATCGCGCGCAAATGATCGGCTCCTGGGCTGGTGCCATGGGGCAGACCCAATTTTTGCCCTCAGTTTTTCTGGCCTACGCGGTGGATGCCGATGGCGATGGCCGCCGCGACATCTGGGGCAGTGATGCCGATGTGATGGCATCCACAGCCAACTTTTTGGCGCGCTCCGGGTGGCAAGCCAACCAGCCTTGGGGCTTGGAGGTGTCGTTACCGCCCGGGTTTGACTACGCACTGGCAGACGCCAAGTTGCGACAACCCAGCGCGGCATGGGCTGATGTAGGTGTTCAAACCATTGACCATGCGCCACTGCCGCCGTTGGCGGAAAGCTCCTTGCTGCTGCCGGCAGGTGCGCGGGGGCCGGCCTTTTTGGTGGGTGCCAATTTCCGTACGATCCTGCGTTACAACAACGCCACCAGCTATGCGCTGGCCGTCAACCTGCTGGCTCAGCGCATTGCTGGCGGGCCTGCGGTGCAAGCCGCCTGGCCGCGTGATCTCAAATCGCTGACGCGCAGCCAGTTGCGTGAGCTGCAAACAGCACTGAACGCCCGTGGTTTTGACTGCGGTACACCTGACGGCATGATGGGCCCGGCTACGCAGCGAGGGCTGCGCCAGTACCAGGATAGCGTGGGTCAGCCGGCAGATGGCTATCCAACCATGGAACTCTATAACGACTTGAGTCGTTCAATGGCTGCCTGTAAGGTGGCGTCCTGCTTGGCAAAGCAGAAACGCACCACGCGCTGATCAAACCCGTTGCCATAAAACGCAGATAAGGGGATGGCGGCCACGCCGATTTCGGTGGTGAGCCATTGGCAAAAATCTGCTTCATTCAAGTCGCTGACCTGCGAGATGTCAACGCACTGAAAATAGCTGCCGGCGCTGGGCAGTAGTCTCAGTCGGCTACCGGCAAGGCCAGCACGAAACAGATCGCGTTTGCGTTGGTAGAAGGCCGGTAAATCCAGATAGTGCGCCGGGGTGCCCATGTAAGAGGCCAGGCCGTGCTGCATGGGGGTATTGACCGTGAACACGTTGAACTGGTGCACCTTGCGGAACTCGGCCATCAACGATGCCGGCGCGGCCACATAACCCACCTTCCAGCCGGTCACATGGAAGGTTTTGCCAAAGCTCGAAACAATGAAGGCGCGCTCGGCCAGCCCGGGGTAGCGGGCCGCACTTTCGTGCTGGACACCGTCGAAGACCATGTGCTCATACACCTCGTCGCTGATGAGCAACACGTTGGTGGGTGGCAGAATCTCTTGCAGGCGCAGCATGTCCGCGTGACTCCATACCGTGGCGCTGGGGTTGTGCGGGCTGTTGATGATGATGGCGCGGGTTTTGGGTGTGATGGCGGCGGCAATTTTGTCGAAATCGGGTCGAAAGGTGCCGGGCGTCAGTGGAATGCGTACAGGCACGCCACCGGCCAACTCGATGTTGGGTACATAGCTGTCGTAGCAGGGCTCCAACACAATCACCTCATCGCCCGGGTGCACGATGGCCAGAATGGTGGTGATGATTGCCTGGGTGGCCCCAGCGGTGATGGTAATTTCGTCTGCAGCCCTGTACGGGCGTGCGTGAAGTGCTTCAATTTTGAGTGCGATCGCATCGCGGAAATGGGGCACGCCCGGCATCGGCGGGTATTGGTTGTGGCCGGCCTGCATGGCTTCAGACACGTAGTTGACCAGCGCCGGGTCGCATGCAAAGTCCGGAAAGCCCTGGCCCAGGTTGACGGCTTTGTGCTGCACGGCCAGCGCCGACATGACGGTGAAGATGGTGGTGCCGACGTTCGGCAAACGTGAGGTTAGATTAGGGTCATTTTTCAGTCAGAATTCATAGTTTTCCACATGCCCATCCATGGCGCGGGCAATCAGCTTGCGGTCCAGGCGGTCACTCAACAGTTCGGCGAAGGTGTAAACAAAGTTGCGCAGGTAGGCGCTGCGCTTGAACGCCACCCGGGCCAGGTTCTGGCCAAACAAGTTGCCGGCAGGGCGCGCCACCAACCCGCTCTTGCCGCCATCTTCAATCACGTCGCGCACGGCCATTTCGGCGGCAATACCAATGCCCAGGCCCAGACGGACATAGGTTTTGATCACATCCGAGTCAATGGCTTCCAGTGCAATGCGCGGTTGGAGCTTGCGGATGGCAAAGGCATGGTCGATCTTGGTGCGACCCGTAAAAGACGGGTGGTAGGTGATGAGCGGCTCCAGCGCCACGTCTTCCAGGGTGATGCGGTCCTTGCGCGCCAGCGGGTGGTCGATTGGCATTACCAGCATGTGCTGCCATTCATAGCAGGGCAGGGTGACCAGCTCGCTGTAGTCCGCCAGGGATTCGGTGGCAATGCCAATTTCGGCCACCTCGTCGATCAGCATGCGCGCCACCTGGTCGGGCGAGCCCTGGTGCAGGCTGATGTTGACCTTGGGGTAGGCAGCACGCAGCCCGGCCACCCGCTCTGGAAGCACGTAGCGCGCCTGGGTGTGGGTGGCTGCAATAGAAAGGGTGCCGCTGTCTTCGGCACTGTACTGCTCACCAATGCGCTTGAGGTTGCCGACTTCGCGCAGGATCAGATCGATGCTTTTGAGGACGTGTTGGCCGGGTTCTGTGACGCGCTTGAGGCGTTTTCCATGACGGGCAAAAATCTCGATGCCCAGTTCTTCTTCCAGCTCGATGATGGCTTTGGAGACGCCAGGCTGCGAGGTGTGCAAGGCCTTGGCCGCTTCGGTCAGGTTGAGATTGCGCCGGACGGCTTCTTGCACAAAGCGAAATTGGTGCAGGTTCATATCGAATTTCAGCTAAAGATGGCATTCATTATGCCGTGAAAGACAGAATTCAAGGCGTATCGAGGGCGATTTGGGCTAGCAACTGCACCAACCGGGTGTCTTCGCCCACGGCAGGCATCAGGGTGAATGGCACGCCCGGGTGGGCGATTTGCAACTCAGCCACCAAGCGCGGCAGGTCTTCGCGTCCGTGTTTGCCAACCCCCAGGAACAGCGGCACGATGCGGATGGCCTGCACACCACGGTCCAGTAGTTCGCGCACGGCAGTGGGCAGGTCGGGCGTGCTCAGTTCCAGGTAGGCGCACGCAACAGGTGTGTCGGGCGCGAGTGCCGCGATGCGCGCAGACACCGCCTCAATGGGCTTGTGCCACAGCGGGTCACGCGAGCCGTGCGCAAACAGCACAATGCCGTGACTTGGAACAAATCCACTCATCGCCGTATCACCAGCCAGGTAAAGGCAGTTAGCGAAATGAAGGAGTAGATAAGGCCCGGCAACGCGGCGGTGAGCCACGGCCACCAGCCTTGCAGCGCGCCCAGGTCGCCCAGTACGTTGTTCAGCAGAACAAAGCTGATGCCCGCCATGACACCGCCAAACACATAGGTTGCCACGCTGCCAGAGCGAAAGTGAAGATAGGCAAAGGGCAGGGCCAACACCACCATGACCAGGCAGCTCAAGGGGTAGAACACTTTTTTCCAGAACTGGATTTCGTATTTTTGGGCAGACTGCCCGTTGGCGTCGAGGTGGCGGATGTACTGAAACAGGTCGATAGTGCCCATGCGCTCGGGGCGCAGTACGGCGGTGGCGACCATCTCCGCGCTGATCTGGGTAGACCAGCGGAAAGTATCGACAAAGTTGCGCTCCACCCGGGTGGCATTGGCATCGGTGCTGGTGAATTCGGTATGGTCCACTTTGTTGAGTAGCCAGGAATCGTCTTTGCCGAATGTGCCGGTTTGCCCTTCGGTCATGGAGACCAAAAAACCCTGGTTGTTGAACTCAAAAATGCGCACGTCGCGCATGCTGGCGTCTGGTGCCAGTGCACCCACGTTGACCGCGTAGTGGCTGTAGGCTTGGCGTTCTTTGAGCCAGGCGCCGGTTTTGCCCACGCTCACCTTGCCCTGGTAGCGCGATTTAAGCAACTGCGCCGACTTGTCGGCCATGGGCGCCACATAGTCACCTACGGCAAAGGTAAAAACGACAAAACCCAGGCCCAAAACCATAAGCGTGCGCAGGGCCAGCCACGGCCCCAGGCCGCTGGTACGCAGGATGGTGAATTCAGAGCTTTGTGCCAAACGCGCCATCACAAAGATGGTGCCAATCAATACGGTGATGGGAAGCAACTCGTAAAGGTGGCTGGGCAACATCAAGGCCACATACAGCAGTGCCTGTGCCACGGTGTAGCCGGTATCGCGGTGCTTGCCCACCGCCTGCAACTCTTCCACAAAGTCAAAGAAGTAAAAGAGAGATACAAAGCCCAATGTCACCAGCAGTACCGCAATCACCACCTCGCCATACAGCAGTCGTCGAATGGTTTTCATGCCGTGGCTTTCGGTGTGGCGTCACCAGCAGGGCGGCGTGGTCGCCATAGCGTCCAGTTATTGTTGCGTTTGGCTAGCCACAGCAAGGCCAGGGCCAGCGCGCCACCGTGTAATACCAGTAAAAACACGCCTACATGGACCTGGCCGGTTTCTACCCAGCTTTTGCCCAGCACCAGCAAGTTGAAGTACACGATAAAGGCCATGAACGCGAAACCCAGGTTGGCGGTGCGCCCCACGCGCGGGTTCACACCGGCGGCGGCCAAGCCAATCACCACAAAGTTGATGGCTGCCAGCGCCAGTCCGGCGCGCCAGGACAACTCCGCCAGATGGGACTGGGTGGGACTACCCACCAGCTCCAAAGTGCTCTTGGCGGCAGAGGGAATAAAGCTGCGGGCGGACTGGTCATCTGCGTCGACTTGCGCACCGTAGGTTTTGAACACGGCAACGGTCAGGTCGGGCTTGCCGGCGGTTTTTTCCAGGCGCTGGCCGTTTTCCAAGATCAGGAATTTTTCACCGTTAACCAACTCAACATGGCCGCTGCGCGAAGATGTGATGGTTTCCTTGTTGTCCTTGTGGGTGGCAATAAAAACGTTGCTGCCTGCCAACTTTCCGCTGGAATCCTTCTCAATGAAGAACACCCGTTCACCATTGGCCGACTCCTGAAACTGGCCCGGCTGGATGCGGGCGATGTCCCCGCGTTTTTCGTAGCGGTCGCGCATGTCCTCAATGCGGCCATAGGCCCAGGGCAGTATCAGAAAAGCCAGCGCAGCAATGACCAGCAGTATCGGCCAGGCAAAGTGAAAAAGGGGTTTTATCAGTGAGGTTAGTCCCCGGCCACTGCCAAACCAGATCACCATCTCGCTATCGCGAAACATGCGTGTCAGCACGCTCAAGACCGCAATGAACAGGCACATGGACAAAATGGTGGGCATGTCGGATAGCACCGTATAGCCCATGATGATCATCACGTCGGCAGGATTGAATACACCGCGGCCAGCTTCCCCCAGGGTGCGAATCAGCGTCATGGTCATTACCACCGTCACCAGGACAACCAAGGTTGCACCAAAACTGCGTGCGAGTTCTTTGCGGATGGAAGAATGGAATAACATGTCGGCCAAAGGAAAACCTGAATTATGAACTTTGAACTCAAGCCTTTCAGCCTGTTAGAGGCATCTACTGAAAAATGCGATGCCTTGGTGGTACTGGTGCCCCAAGACTTCAAAGCGGCCAAAGACGACCTGTCTGAACTGATAGGTCAAGCCATGAAGGCCGGCGATCTGGAGACCAAGACCGCAAAGCTGCTCTGCCTGTACAAGCCCGTGCAAGCCCATGCCATACGGGTGGTGCTGGTTGGTATCGGCAGCGGTTCGGCGCGCGACGTACGCAGTGCGGTGCTGGCGGCAATGGCGTCGGTAAAGGCCCCTGGATTGAAAAAACTGCTGGTGTGTTTTGCCTCCCCTGCCCGGGAAGAAGCTGTTCGCGCAGTGGTGGTGGCGGTGGCTGACGCCAGCTACAGCTACACCCACACCAAGTCCAAGCCGGAAGCACGCACCTTGAGCAAAGTGCTGGTGGCAGCCACCAATGCTGCCGAAGTGCAAATCACCTTTGACCGAGCTGCGGGCATTGTTGCAGGCGCGGAGTTGGCCAAGGAATGGGCCAACCGGCCAGCCAACCATGCTACCCCTACCTTGTTGGCGCAGGCAGCGAAAGATCTGGCAAAACTGCCAAAAATTAGCTGCGAAGTGCTGGGACCCAAGGATGTGGCGAAGCTGGGCATGGGTGCCTTTATGGCCGTGGCCCAGGGTTCGGACCAACCGTTGCGATTCATCGTGCTGCGTTACAGTGGTGCCGCCAAATCCGAGGCCCCCACAGTCCTGGTAGGCAAGGGAATCACTTTCGATTGTGGTGGTATCTCCATCAAACCAGCACCCGAAATGGACGAGATGAAGTTCGACATGTCGGGTGCCGCCAGCGTGCTGGGGACCTTCCGTTCGTTGGCCGTATTGAAACCCGCTATCAATGTCGTGGGGCTGATCCCTGCTTGCGAGAACCTGATCAACGGCCAAGCCGTCAAGCCTGGTGATGTGGTTACCAGCATGAGCGGCCAAACCATTGAAATTCTTAACACTGATGCTGAAGGCCGTTTGGTGCTGTGTGATGCGCTGACCTATGCCGAGCGCTTCAAACCCACTGCTGTGGTGGATGTGGCCACCCTGACCGGTGCCTGTGTGATTGCTTTGGGCGGCGTGCGTAGCGGCATGTACGCCTCGCAGGATGACTTGGGCAACGCGCTGTTTGCGGCCGGCGAAATGGCGCAGGACTTATGCTGGCGCATGCCACTGGATGATGAGTACGCCGAAGGCCTCAAGACCAGTTTTGCCGATGTGGCCAATGTGGCAGGGCGTGCGGGTGGTTCTATCACTGCAGCCAAGTTTCTTCAGCGCTTTACCGAAAAATTTCCTTGGGCACATCTTGACATTGCCGGTACCGCCTGGAAGGGCGGAGCAGCCAAAGGCGCTACCGGTCGACCCGTGGGTCTGCTGATTGAATACCTGGTGGCGCAGGCTTACAACAAGTGACAGAGCTGGCGTTTCACTTCGGAGCCCCCGACAAACTGGCCTACGCCTGCCGCTTGCTGCGCAAAGCTGTTCGTGGTGGCGCCAGGGTGGCGGTGGTGGCCGAAGCGACCGCCTTGGCCCAACTCGACGTGGACCTGTGGGGCGTTTCGCCCACCGACTTTGTTCCCCATTGCATCGGCAATGCCCCGCCGGCCGTTCAGGCCCGCTCGGCGGTGGTTTTGGTGAACCATACCGACCAGGTGACTGCACCGTATGGGGTACTTGTTAATCTTGGAGCCGACGTACCACAGGGATTTGAGAAGTTTGATCGCCTCATCGAGGTGGTCAGTACCGACGCAGCGGACCGCGAGCAGGCACGCAACCGCTGGCGACTCTACACCGGACAGGGTTACGCGATCATCCGCCATGACCTGAATCTGAAGCGTGCGGATTGATGTCAACTGGCAAGCCTCCCCACCGTTTTGTTCCGACGCTGACCGAGGTGGTGCACCCCGGAGGTGCGTCCGTTCGCCCGGTTATCGACAGTCAGCGGCTGGTGGAGCAGATTTTGCAACACGTCAAACCGCGACTGGAGCAGCAATTACGGGCATCTTTACAGGCCCAAGTGGAAGCACAGATGCGTCTGGCGGCGACCCGTTGGAAGTTGGAAATTGAAGACGCTGTTAAAGCAGCAGTGAAACAGGCGATCAGCCCGCCAAAACCGCCTGCCAAGCACTGAAAGTGGCAGTGTCGGGAACACCCTTATAGGGATAGCGTTGGAACTACGGTATCGTTACTGTTGCAATTTTTTTTTTGGAGTATTTATGCAATTCAAAGTAAAGAGCACGCTGACTGTGCTGGCGGCAGCGGTGGCATTGGTGGCCTGTGGCAAGAAGGAAGAAGCTGCGGCCCCGGCAGCGGCGCCTGTGGCATCTGCTGCTGCGCCTGCCGCAGCAGGACCTTCCGTGGTCAGAATTGGACATGTGGGCCCCATCAGCGGCGCCATTGCGCATTTGGGCAAGGATAACGAAAACGGCGCACGCTTGGCCATTGAAGAACTCAATACCGAAGGCGTTGTGATTGATGGCAAGAAGGTCACCCTGGAACTGATGGCCGAAGACGACGCTGCTGACCCTAAACAGGGCACGGCTGTGGCGCAAAAGTTGGTGGACGCCAAGGTGTCCGGCGTAGTGGGGCACCTGAACTCGGGTACGACCATTCCTGCTTCCAAAATTTACAGCGATGCGGGCATTCCCCAGCTTTCGCCTTCCGCCACTAACCCCAAATACACCCGCCAAGGTTTCAAAACGGCCTTCCGCATGGTGGCCGACGATACCCAACTGGGCGGAACCCTGGGCAAGTATGCCGTTGGCACGCTCAAGGGCAAATCCATTGCGGTGATCGATGACCGTACCGCCTATGGCCAAGGCCTGGCAGAAGAATTTGCCAAGGCAGTGGAGTCCGCTGGTGGCAATGTGGTGGCTAAGGAGTTCACAACTGACAAGTCAACCGACTTCAACTCCATCCTCACAACCATCAAGGGCAAGAAGCCAGACATCGTGTTCTTTGGCGGTATGGATGCCGTGGCCGGCCCCATGCTCAAGCAAATGAAAGCTCTGGGCATCAAGGCCAAGTTCATGGGCGGTGACGGAATTTGCACAGGTGAACTGGTAAAACTGGGTGGCGACGCTATTTCAGATGATCAGGTCTATTGCGCCGAAGCCGGTGGCGTCGAGGGTGAAGACAAGGTCGGCATGGATGAATTCCGGGCCAAGTACAAAGCCAAGTTCAATATCGATGTACAGCTCTATGCACCTTATGTGTACGACGCGGTCAAGGTCATGGTTGCCGCCATGGTCAAGGCCAACTCGTCCGACCCGGTTAAGTACCTGCCAGTGCTGGCTGCAACTACTGACTACAAGGGTGTGTCTGGCCCAATTTCCTTTGACGAAAAGGGCGACATCAAGAATGGCGCCCTTACGCTCAAGACAATTCGTGGCGGCAAGCTCGAAACCATGGCCGTGATTCGCTAACTGGAAGAAGCATCCTTTTTATGCACCGCTGCCTGGGATTCGATAAAAACCGGGTTAAAATCGAAGGCTCTGGAGCGGTGGATGAGTGGTTTAAGTCACACGCCTGGAAAGCGTGCGTGGGGTAAAACCCACCGCGGGTTCGAATCCCGCCTGCTCCGCCAGAAACAAGAAGCCCTGTAGCTCATTGAGTTACAGGGCTTTTTCTATGGTGCGCTTGACTTTGGCAGCCGGGCATGCCGGCCGGCTCGAACTACTTGGGCACCTGAATCATCTTCATGGCGGAGCCAATCAACGTGGCGACCTCGGTCATGTTGCTGGGAACAATCAGTGTGGTGGTGGCGTCAGATGCCACCTTGGAATAGGCAGTTACAGCCTGTTCGGCTACCTTGAGTTGCACGGCCAATTCCCCACCGGGCTGGCGGATTGCAGCGGCAACGCGTTCAATGGCCTGGGCGTTGGCTTCGGCTACCGACAGAATCGCGGCCGCCTGGCCTTGCGCGTTGTTGATGGCGGCTTGTTTCTCACCTTCCGAGCGGGCAATGAAGGCTTCGCGTTCACCTGTAGCAATGTTGATTTGTTCCTGGCGGCGTCCTTCTGACGCGGCAATCAAGGCACGTTTCTCCCGTTCGGCGGTGATCTGCTGTTGCATGGCATGCAGAATTTCTTTCGGGGGAGTCAAATCCTTGATCTCGTAGCGCAGCACCTTCACGCCCCAGTTCAACGCAGCCTCGTCGATGGCCTGCACCACCTGGGCGTTGATGATGTCGCGTTCTTCAAAGGTCTTGTCCAACTCCAGCTTGCCGATGACCGATCGCAGCGAGGTTTGCGCCAGTTGCGAGATGGCGACCACATAGTTGCTGGAGCCGTAACTAGCCCGCATGGCATCGGTTACCTGGAAGTACAAAATGCCGTCCACCTGCAACTGCGTGTTGTCCCGGGTGATGCAGACCTGGCTGGGAATGTCCAGCGGGACTTCCTTTAACAAATGTTTGTAAGCCACACGGTCGATAAAGGGCACCAGAAAGTTGGGGCCGGGTGTCAGTGTGCCGTTGTATTTGCCAAGGCGTTCAACCACCCAGGCATGCTGTTGCGGGACCACCTTGACGGATTTGGCAATAAAAATCACGGCGATGACCAACAAAATCAATCCGATTTCCATCATGTTTCCTTATAAAGATGTGATCAATGCGGGCTTAAGGGCCCGCGATTAGAGTTTTCGAACCATTAACCGGCTGCCGACCACTTCAACCACTTGGTGAGGGCCAGTGGCAAGGCTACCACCAGAAACATTGGACACTGCCCATTGGGCACCCCGGTATTTCACCGAGGCAGTGCCATCCGGGTTCCAGGCATCAACCTGTACGGTCTCGCCAACATCCAGGTTGACATCCCGGTTGGCACCAGCGGGAGCATCCAGTGGTTGCGTCTTGCGGTAGCTGCGCCAGCCCATCACGGTGCCCGCACCTACGAAAGCGGCAACCACCAGTTGTACGACGGTACTGGCGCCCAGGTGGGCCGAAAGCGCTGCTGCGGCCAACCCAATGGCCAGCATCAACAAATAAAGGGTTCCTGTCACCAGCTCGATGCCAATTGCCGTACCGGCGAGCAGCCACCAGATCGTTGATTCAGCCATGGAGTTCCTGCGTGTGTTGAGATCACCACATTTTGGGCCAAAAGACGGGTCGCGCAAGGTGCCAGACACAATAAGTCCTTACACTTCGCGCCTGTTTTGACTTTTTGCCGCCTTTTGGTTGGAGCTTTCCATGAAATTTCGCTTTCCCATCGTCATCATTGACGAGGACTTTCGGTCGGAGAATACATCCGGACTGGGCATTCGCGCCTTGGCCCAAGCCATTGAGACGGAAGGGTTTGAAGTGCTGGGCGTTACCAGCTACGGCGATTTAAGCCAGTTTGCACAGCAGCAAAGCCGAGCCAGTGCCTTTATTTTGTCCATTGACGATGAAGAGTTTAGTCCGGGGCCTGATCTGGACCCCGCCGTGGTGAATCTGCGGCATTTCATCGAGGAAGTGCGACGCAAGAACCTGGATGTGCCCATCTATGTGTATGGTGAAACCAAAACCAGCCGCCACATGCCCAATGACATCCTGCGCGAGTTGCATGGGTTCATTCACATGTTTGAGGATACGCCCGAGTTTGTGGCGCGTCATATCATCCGCGAGGCCAAGAGCTACCTGGAAGGCCTACAGCCGCCATTTTTCAAAGCCTTGCTGGACTACGCGGAGGATGGTTCGTATTCTTGGCACTGTCCGGGACACTCAGGCGGTGTGGCCTTTTTGAAGAGCCCGGTAGGCCAGATGTACCACCAGTTTTATGGTGAAAACATGTTGCGCGCTGACGTCTGCAACGCGGTGGAAGAACTGGGGCAACTGCTGGACCACAACGGCGCCATTGGCGAGAGCGAGCGCAATGCCGCGCGCATCTTCAACGCCGATCATTGCTTTTTCGTGACCAACGGCACCTCGACCTCCAACAAGATGGTGTGGCACCACACCGTGGCGCCGGGCGAAGTGGTGGTGGTGGACCGCAATTGCCATGTATCCAACCTGCACGCCATCATCATGACCGGGGCCATTCCGGTGTTTCTCAAGCCAACCCGTAACCACTTT
Source organism: Candidatus Aalborgicola defluviihabitans (assembly GCF_016705985.1). NCBI lineage: Bacteria > Pseudomonadati > Pseudomonadota > Betaproteobacteria > Burkholderiales > Comamonadaceae > Allorhodoferax (SeqCode) > Candidatus Aalborgicola defluviihabitans. The sequence goes on along the minus strand of NZ_JADJKN010000005.1, from coordinate 103,541 downwards.
GGCATCATCGGGCCGATCCCCAAGGAAGAGTTTGAGCCTGCCGCCATTCGCGCCAAGATCAAGGCCAATCCGCTTCTGAAGGGTGTGGATGCCAAGACCGTCAAGCCGCGCATCCTGACGCTGACGCAAAGCACTTACGACGGCGTGCTCTACAACACTGAAACCATCAAGAAGATGCTCGATGGTTACGTGGAAAACATCCACTTTGACGAAGCCTGGCTGCCGCACGCGGCGTTTCACCCCTTCTACGGCACTTACCACGCCATGGGCAAGAACCGGGTACGGCCCAAAGAGGCGATGGTGTACTCCACCCAGTCCATCCACAAACTCCTCGCAGGTATCAGCCAGGCCAGCCATGTGCTGGTGCAGGACTCGCAGACCGTCAAACTGGACAAGCATTTGTTCAACGAAGCCTATCTGATGCACACCAGCACCAGCCCACAGTACAGCATCATCGCCAGCTGCGACGTCGCTGCAGCCATGATGGAGCCCCCCAGTGGCACTGCCTTGGTCGAAGAGAGCATTGCCGAAGCACTGGACTTTCGCCGCGCCATGCGCAAGGTGGCCGATGAGTATGGAGCCGATTGGTGGTTCAAGGTCTGGGGCCCCGACAAACTTGTCGAAGAGGGCATCGGTCGCTCAAGCGATTGGATCATCAAGGGCGAGTCACGCAACAACAACAAAGCCAACTGGCACGGGTTTGGCAAGATGGCCACGGGTTTCAATATGCTGGACCCGATCAAGTCCACCATCGTCACCCCGGGCATGGATTTGCATGGCAAGTTTGCCAAAACCGGCATTCCAGCAAGCATCGTCACCAAGTTCCTGGCCGAGCATGGCGTGGTGGTCGAAAAAACCGGTCTCTACAGCTTCTTCATCATGTTCACCATTGGTATCACCAAGGGCCGCTGGAACAGCATGCTGACGGCGCTGCAGCAGTTCAAGGACGATTACGACAAGAACCAGCCCATGTGGCGCATCCTGCCCGAGTTTTGCAGGGCCTATCCGTTGTACGAGAAGATGGGTCTGGCTGATCTATGCCAGTATGTGCACGCCCTGTACGCCAAGTACGATATTGCGCGGCTGACCACCGACATGTATCTCAGTGATCTGACTCCGGCAATGAAGCCCAGCGACGCTTTTTCGCACATTGCACTGCGCAAGACCGAGCGGGTGGAGATTGACAATCTGGAGGGCCGCGTAACCGTGGGTCTTGTAACGCCATACCCACCGGGCATTCCATTGCTGATACCGGGTGAGGTGTTCAACAAGAAAATTGTGGACTACCTCAAGTTTGCCCGCGAGTTCAACGCCAAGTGTCCGGGTTTTGAGACCGATATCCATGGCCTGGTTGAAGAAAAGGGCGCTGACGGCGTCATGCACTACTACGCCGATTGCGTCAAATAACCTGGCTTTCACAAAAGAATAGCGCCGATACGGCGCTATTCTTTTTATAGCTTTTCACGTTGATTCTACGAGGGCTATCGGTGTATTTAACTGTTAGGATTGTCCACTACCGCCACGGCGGACTGGCTGACGCCGCAATCCACGTAAGAGATCTGTCCGGTTACACCAGAGGCCAGGTCGCTGAGCAGGAAGGCTGCCACATTGCCCACCTCTTCGATGGTCACGTTGCGGCGCAGGGGGGAAGCCGCTGCCGAAATCGACAGCAATTTGCCAAAGTCTTTGATGCCGCTGGCTGCCAGGGTTTTAATGGCACCGGCGCTCAGCCCATTGACGCGCATGCCGCGTTGACCCACTGCCTCGGCCAGATAGCGCACCGAGGATTCCAGAGATGCCTTGGCTAAACCCATGGTGTTGTAGCTTGGCACGACGCGCACGCCACCCAGGTACGTGAGGGTCAACAGGGATGCCGTGTCGTTCAGGTAGGGCAGGGCAGCCTTGGCCATGCCAGGGAAACTGTAGGCGCTGATATCGTGGGCGATGCGGAAGTTCTCGCGGGTCAGCCCATCCAGGAAATTGCCGGAAATCGCCTCGCGGGGGGCAAACCCGATGCTATGTACAAAACCGTCGAATTTGGGCCAATGCTGGCTCAGGTCGGCAAACAACTTGTCAATCTGTGCGTCATCGCCCACGTCGCAGTCAAACACCAGTTTGGAATTGAAATCGGCTGCAAATTCGGTAATGCGGTCCTTGAAACGCTCGCCAACATAACTAAAGGCCAATTCCGCGCCCTGCTCGTGGCAGGCCTTGGCGATGCCATAGGCAATGGAACGGGTCGACAACACACCCGTTATCAACAATTTTTTACCTGCTAAAAATCCCATTTCATCCCCATGTGTATTGCGTGTTTCGGGGAGGAATTGTCGCATGCGAAAGCCAGGGCTGCATCGATTTGGATCAGCCAGAGCCTTTCCTGGCGCATTCTTCGAACTTCGTGGTTGATTTTGTGAACTTTTACAGAATAACTCCTTACGAATCAAGGCACTTAACACCAATTTGCGTTACAATTCCGGCTCACGACCAAACGGGCGGGTAATTACCGCCCGTTTTTTTTGGCCGATTGTTTTTGAATGGGTGAATTACTAGTGGCGCTGCAGGACATCGTTGAACAAACCGTCAGCGGTCTGGGATATGACCTGGTGGAGATTGAACGCTCCCCCGGTGGTTTGCTGCGCGTCACCATTGATTTGCCCTGGGTGCAGCCTGCCGAAGGTACTGCGGCATCCGAGCAATTTGTCAATGTAGAAGACTGCGAAAAGGTCAACCGTCAATTGCAGTTTGCTCTGGAAGTAGACGGTATTGAATACAAGCGGCTGGAGATTTCTTCGCCCGGTATCGATCGTCCTTTGCGGCATGCCCCGGATTTTGAGCGTTTTGTCGGCCATGTGGTTGACCTGACGCTCAAGGCGCCTATTGGCGCTGCGGCCAGTGGTTCGGTCAATGCCAATCGCAAGAAATTTCGCGGCACGCTGGAGCGTGTGGTGGCGGACGATGGCGCGGTCGGATGGCAAATCGTCTGGAGCGATGCACCCGAGGTCAAACCGGGTCAGCGGGTCAGCAAGAAGCGGGTTGCGCCGCCACTGCAGGCTATGGGTTTTGTGCTGGATGAATTGCGCGAAGCGCGTTTGGCGCCCATTGTGAGTTTCAAGGGCCGCGGCGCTGCCGGTGGTTCCGGCGACGACGCCGAGTAGTTGGTTTTTTGTATCGATTTATCGAGAGTTCAGGAGAGTCATGGCATGAATCGCGAACTGTTAATGCTGGTAGAGGCAATCTCACGTGAGAAGAACGTCGAGCGTGATGTGGTGTTGGGCGCCGTTGAAGCGGCCCTGGCGCAGGCGACCAAAAAGCTGTATCCCGGCGATGTGGACATTCGTGTCGCCCTGGACCGCGATAGCGGCAATTACGAAACTTTCCGCCGCTGGCACGTTGTACCCGATGAGGCTGGCCTGCAACTGCCTGACCAGGAAATTTTGCTGTTCGAAGCACGCGAGCAGATTCCGGATATAGAAGTCGATGAACACATCGAGGAAGCTATTCCATCGGTGCCAATTGGTCGCATCGGCGCCATGGCTGCCAAGCAGGTCATTCTGCAAAAAATCCGGGACGCCGAGCGCGAAATGCTGCTTAACGACTTCATGTCGCGTGGCGAAAAGATTTTTGTCGGTACCGTCAAGCGCATGGACAAGGGCGACATGATTGTGGAGAGCGGCCGGGTTGAAGGCCGACTGCGCCGCAGCGAAATGATCCCCAAGGAAAATCTGCGTACTGGTGACCGCGTACGCGCCATGATCATGGAAGTTGACCTAACCCTGCGTGGTGCACCGATCGTGTTGTCCCGCTCGGCGCCCGAATTCATGATCGAATTGTTCCGCCAGGAAGTGCCTGAAATCGAGCAAGGCTTGCTGGAGATCAAATCCTGCGCCCGTGACGCCGGTTCACGGGCCAAGATTGCCGTGCTGTCACATGACAAGCGCGTGGACCCCATCGGCACCTGCGTCGGTGTGCGTGGTACCCGCGTCAACGGCGTGACCAATGAGTTGGCTGGTGAGCGCGTGGATATTGTGCTGTGGAGCGAAGACCCAGCCCAGTTCGTGATTGGTGCGTTGGCTCCGGCCAATGTATCCAGCATCGTGGTAGATGAAGAAAAGCATGCCATGGACGTGGTCGTCGATGAGGAAAACCTGGCGATTGCCATTGGCCGTGGTGGCCAGAATGTGCGTCTGGCGTCCGAGCTGACTGGTTGGCGCATCAACATTCTGGACGCTGCCGAGTCGGCCCAAAAGCAAGCCAGCGAGACCGATTCGGGTCGCAAGCTGTTCATGGAAAAGCTTGATGTGGACGAAGAAATCGCTGACATTCTTATCTCCGAAGGCTTTACCAGCCTGGAAGAAGTGGCCTATGTGCCATTGCAGGAAATGCTGGAAATTGAAAGCTTCGATGAGGAAACCGTCACCGAACTGCGTACCCGGGCCAAAAATGCGCTCTTGACCATGGAAATTGCACACGAGGAAAGTGTGGGAGAAGTGTCGCAGGATTTGCGTGACCTGGAAGGCCTGACGCCAGAATTGATTGGCAAGCTGGCCGACAGCGGTGTGCACACGCTTGACGACTTGGCCGATCTGGCCGTCGATGAGCTGACCGACATCACCAGCCAGTCTGCGGACGAGGCCAAGACCCTGATCATGAAGGCGCGCGAACACTGGTTCACCAACGACGCCACCTCGCAAGAGTAATGGTCATGTAAAACAAATTTCAGTAAAGGCCAACAACTGTTTACGAGCAGTTGGGCCGACGCCAAAGGTTACACAACAAATGTCCAGTACGACCGTCGCAGAGTTTGCAAACGAACTCAAAAAATCCACAGACACACTGCTTGACCAATTGAAGTCAGCAGGGGTTGCCAAATCGGCTGCGTCCGATGTCCTGACAGATTCGGACAAGCACAGCCTGCTCAACTACTTGCAGAATGCCCACGGAACTGCCAGCGCAGACCGCAAGAAGATTACGCTGGTCAAGAAGCAGACCACCGAGATCAAGCAGGCAGATGCCACCGGTAGGGCTCGTACCATTCAGGTGGAAGTACGTAAAAAACGCACGTTTGTGCGACGCGACGACGACGTGGTACCTGTTGCAACCCCTGAGGCTGTCGAGCACGAAGTGGCGGATACGACGCCTGCCGCCTCGGTCATTGACCACGCAGAACTGGCCCGGCGCGAGGAAGAAGCCCGCCGTCAGGCCGAGCTGATTCGTCGACAGGAAGAAGAATTGGCTCAACGCCGTCGCGATCGCGAAGAGCAGGAAGTCCGGACCCGCGAGACAGCGGAAAAGCAGGCAACCGAGGCGGCCGCACGCAAGGAAGAAGAGTCAAAGCAAGTCAAGAGCGCCGCCGCTGTGGCAGCCTCTGCCGAACCCGCTCAGGCGGATGCAGTCGATGCTGCCAAGGTTGCTGCTGCAGCACGTGAGAAATCCGTTGCCGCTTCCAAGGCGCTGGCCGATGAAGAAGCAGCCCGCGCCGCAGATCTGGGTGACCGCCGCCGCAAGGCCGAGGCCGAAGCCGCCGCCATCCGCTCCATGATGGCCGCGCCCAAGCGGGTGCTGACTGCGAAGAAGCCTGAAGAGCCCAAGCCCACAGCGGCAGATGCCAAGGCTGGTATGAAGGGCACCTTACACAAACCCGCCGCTGGTGCAGTGGTTGCCAAACCTGGCAAGCCTGCCGCCGCTGGCGCCACTGGTACCCCAAACGGAAGTGGCAAGGAAGTGAAATCTGCCAAGCTCTCCAGCAGCTGGGCAGGAGACCCCGCCAAGAAGAAAGCCATTCCCACCCGTGGTGACACAGGTGCCGGTGCCGGACGCTCCACCAACTGGCGTGCAGGCCCACGAGGACGGCGTGGCAGCAATGACCACCGTGATCACCGCGATCACCAAACCTCTGCTGCGCCTATTGAGGCACGCGTGATTGAAGTCCACGTGCCAGAAACCATCACGGTGGCCGATCTGGCCCACAAGATGGCCGTAAAAGCGTCCGAAGTGATCAAGCAACTGATGAAGCTGGGCCAGATGGTCACCATCAACCAGCCGCTTGACCAGGATACCGCCATGATTTTGGTGGAGGAAATGGGGCATAAGGCCATCGTGGCCGCCCTGGACGACCCGGAAGCCTTTACTGACGACGAAGTGCAACAACAAGATGCCGAAGCTCTGCCGCGTGCGCCTGTGGTGACCGTCATGGGCCACGTCGACCACGGCAAGACTTCTCTGCTGGATTACATCCGTCGTGCCAAGGTGGCCTCGGGCGAAGCCGGTGGCATTACCCAGCACATTGGTGCCTACCATGTGGAAACACCACGTGGTATGGTGTCCTTCCTGGATACGCCCGGACACGAAGCATTCTCGGCCATGCGTGCCCGTGGCGCCAATGCGACGGACATCGTGATTCTGGTGTGTGCCGCCGATGATGGCGTCATGCCCCAGACCAAGGAAGCCATCAAACACGCCAGGGCAGCCGGTGTTCCCATCGTGGTGGCTATTACCAAGGCCGACAAGCCCGATGCCAACCCCGAGCGCGTCAAGAACGAATTGGTGGTGGAAGAGGTGATACCCGAAGAGTTTGGTGGTAGCTCGCCATTCGTGTCGGTGTCGTCCAAGACCGGCCAGGGTATTGATGAACTGCTCGAACAAGTGCTGCTGCAGGCCGAAGTGCTGGAACTCAAGGCACCAGTGGACGCCATGGCCAAGGGCCTGGTGATTGAAGCCCGGCTTGACAAGGGTCGCGGGCCTGTTGCTACCATTTTGGTGCAGTCCGGTACGCTCAAGACAGGTGACGTGGTGTTGGCAGGCCAAACTTTTGGCCGCGTGCGCGCCATGCTGGACGAAAACGGCAAGGCCATCAAAACTGCTGGACCGTCGATCCCGGTCGAAATTCAGGGATTGACCGAAGTACCGCAAGCTGGTGACGAGTTCATGGTCATGGCCGACGAACGCCGTGCCCGTGAAATTGCCACCTACCGTGCCGGCAAGTTTCGCAATACCAAGCTGGCCAAGCAACAAGCTGCCAAGCTGGAGAATATGTTCAGCGACATCTCGGCTGGCGAAGTCAAAATGCTGCCCATCATCGTCAAGGCCGACGTGCAGGGTTCGCAGGAAGCATTGGCGCAGTCCCTGCTCAAGCTTTCCACGGACGAGATCAAGGTGCAAATGGTATACGCGGCCGTGGGTGCCATCAGCGAGTCCGACGTCAACTTGGCCATTGCCGCCAAGGCCGTCATCATTGGATTCAACACCCGGGCGGACGCCGGTGCCCGCAAGCTGGCCGAAAACAACGGCATTGATCTTCGCTACTACGACATCATTTACGACGCCGTTGATGATCTGAAGCTGGCCATGTCGGGCATGCTGACTCCGGATAAAAAGGAAGAAGTCATCGGTACTGCGGAAATCCGCCAGGTGCTGAAGGTCTCCAAGATCGGGTCAATTGCGGGTTGTATGGTTACCTCTGGCGTGGTGCGGCGCACCGCCAAGCTGCGCTTGCTGCGCGGCAACATGGTTATCTACACCGGCGAGCTCGATTCGCTCAAACGCTTCAAGGACGACGTCAAGGAAGTCAAGGAGAACTTCGAGTGCGGTCTTACCATCAAGAACTACAACGACATCCAGGAAGGCGATGCGCTGGAGTTCTTCGAAATCCGCGAAATCGCCCGTACGCTGTAATCGGTAGCTGGCATGGCGCGTAAAAAGTCTTCTACACCGAACCGCGGTTTTCGCGTGGCCGATCAGATCCAGCGCGATCTGACCGAGTTGATCGCGCGCGAACTGAAAGATCCTCGGGTCGGTATGGTGACAATCCAGGCCGTCGAGGTGACGCCAGACTACGCCCACGCCAAGGTGTTCTTCAGCCTGCTCAAGGGTGATCCGGCAGAGTCGACTGAAGGCCTGAATCAGGCAGCGGGCTTTTTGCGCGCAGGCCTGTTCAAACGGCTGCACATCCATACGGTGCCTACGCTGCATTTTCTGTTCGACCGCACGACGGAAAAGGCGGCGGACATGAATGCGCTGATTGCGCAGGCCGTAGCGTCTCGTTCCCAGGACAGCGAAAGCTAGCGATGATCGACGCCCGTCCACCCCAAGGTGCGAAGGCCCCCTTGGGGGGCAGCGGTGCGGCGCGCGTGGGAAGTTTTGCCGCCGGTCCGCACCAAGGCGAAACACGCCCCCCTCGGGGGGCAGCGACCCGCGTAGCGGTGGAGCATGGGGGCAAGATCACAAGGCGCCCCGTACACGGGGTGCTGTTGCTGGACAAGCCATTGGGTTGGTCCAGCAATGACGCGTTGCAGAAGGTGAAATGGTTGCTGCGGGCCGAGAAGGCTGGCCACACCGGCACACTAGACCCGTTGGCCACCGGCGTGTTACCACTGTGCTTTGGTGCCGCCACCAAATTCAGCCAGATGCAACTGGAGGCTGACAAAGAATACGAGGCCACGGCGTTGCTGGGAAAGCGCACCAGCACCGGGGACGCCGAAGGCGACGTCATTGAAGAGCGGCCGGTGAATGTAACGGCGCAAGATGTGCAACGGGTGTTGCCGCAATTTACTGGGTCCATCCTGCAAACTCCGCCCATGTACAGTGCGTTGAAGAAAGATGGCAAGGCACTGTACGAATATGCCCGCGCTGGAGTGGAAGTGGAACGGGCGCCGCGTGCGGTCACTATTCATGCATTAAATGCAGTTCTAGCCCTCGTGGAATCTACACAAAAAGCTATCAATTTGATAGTAAAATGCAGTAAGGGTACCTATATCCGGACCCTGGGAGAAGACATCGGTTTAGCTTTGGGTTGTGGTGCGCACCTGACCCGGCTGCGCCGCACGGCCACCGGTGGCTTTAGCGTGGCGCAATGTGTGACGCTGGAAGCACTGGAGGCGATGGGCGAAGAAGAACGCCTTGCCTGCCTGCTGCCCGTGGACGCGCTTCTGGAGCACCACACTGCTGTCACGCTCGATGAAGAGAATGCCGGACGTTTTCTAAGTGGCATGCGCCGCCGTGGAAACTGGCCGGATATGGATGCAGTGGCCGTCTACGGCACGCAACCACACGCCTTGTTGGGCACCGCCCATACCAAAGCGGGAGAACTAATACCGGGGCGCTTGCTGAGCCCGCTGGAGATTGCACAGTCTCAGACTCAGCAAGTACAACCGCAGGAAACCGCTTGAGCGCCCGGGGCGTCTGGCACAAACGATTCAAGAGAAAGTAAACCATGAGCAGTAACCAAATCCGTAACATCGCCATCATTGCCCACGTTGACCACGGCAAGACCACCATGGTCGACCAATTGCTGCGCCAGTCGGGCACCTTTGCCCAGCACGAGAAAGTCGTTGACACCGTGATGGACAACAACGCAATCGAAAAAGAGCGCGGCATTACCATTCTGGCCAAGAACTGCGCGGTAACCTGGCAAGGCACCCACATCAACATCGTGGATACCCCCGGACACGCGGACTTTGGCGGTGAAGTGGAACGTGCCTTGAGCATGGTGGACGGCGTGGTGCTGCTGATTGATGCCCAGGAAGGCCCCATGCCACAAACCCGCTTTGTGACCAAGAAGGCACTGGCGTTGGGTTTGAAGCCGATTTTGGTGGTCAACAAGGTGGACAAGCCTGGTTCTCGTCCTGACTGGGTGGTGAATGCCGCTTTTGATTTATTTGACAAGCTCGGTGCGACTGACGAGCAACTCGACTTCCCGGTCGTCTATGCCTCAGGCATCAACGGCTGGTCATCCATGGAAGAGGGCGGACAAGGTGAGCAGTGGGGTCCAGACATGTCGGCGCTGTTCAATACCATTCTTCAACACGTACCAGCGCAGAAGGGCGATCCCGATGCGCCGCTTCAATTGCAGATTTCCGCGCTGGATTTTTCAACCTTTGTTGGCCGTATTGGTGTCGGCCGTATCAGCCAGGGCACCATCAAGCCCATGATGGACGTCGTGGTCATGGAAGGCCCGGATGGCAAAGCCGTCAAGGGACGTATCAACCAGGTGTTGACGTTCCAGGGTCTGGAGCGCGTGCAAGCGACCGAAGCAGGTCCGGGCGAGATTGTGCTGATCAACGGGATTCCGGATATCGGTATTGGCGTCACCATCACCGACCCCCTCAAGCCTGCACCGTTGCCTATGCTCAAGGTGGATGAACCTACCCTGACCATGAATTTCTGCGTCAACACCAGCCCGCTGGCTGGGCGCGAAGGCAAGTACGTTACCAGCCGCCAGATCTGGGACCGGCTGCAAAAAGAGCTGCAACACAACGTGGCACTGCGCGTCAAAGAAACCGACGAAGAAGGTATCTTCGAAGTCATGGGTCGCGGCGAACTGCACCTGACCATTCTGCTGGAAAACATGCGCCGTGAAGGCTATGAGATGGCCGTGTCCAAACCGCGTGTGGTGTTTCGTGAGGTGAACGGGGAGATCCACGAGCCTATCGAAATGGTGACCGCAGACATCGAGGAAACCCACCAGGGTGGCGTGATGCAGGCCCTGGGTGAACGCAAGGGTGAGCTGGTGAACATGGAGCCGGATGGTCGTGGTCGTGTGCGTCTGGAATACCGCATTCCGGCGCGTGGCTTGATTGGTTTTACCAACGAGTTCATGAACCTGACACGGGGCTCGGGCCTGATTTCCAATATCTTCGACAGCTATGAGCCGCATAAGGGCGACATTGGTGGCCGCAAGAACGGCGTGCTGATTTCCATGGATGCGGGTGAAATTTTCACCTATGCCCTTGGCAAACTTGACGACCGCGGACGTATGTTCGTGCGCGCCAATGATCCGGTCTACGAAGGCATGATCGTTGGCATCCATAGCCGTGACAACGATTTGGTGGTCAATGCCACCCGGACCAAGCAGTTGACCAATTTCCGCGTGTCCGGAAAGGAAGATGCGATCAAGATCACGCCCCCGATTGAACTCACACTCGAATACGGCGTGGAATTCATTGAGGAAGACGAACTGGTGGAAATCACACCCAAGTCCGTGCGTCTGCGCAAGCGCCACCTGACCGAAAGCGAGCGGAAGCGCGCCGGCCGATAACGCATTGCCACCTTGCGCTCATCGCTGCGGTAATTGTTTTGAAGCTTAACCACAACCGCGCAGCTGGTCTGATGGTCGTGGTGACTTTTATGTGGTCCACCGCCGGTGTGGTGGCGCGCCACCTGGATGCGGCACGCAGCTTTGAGGTGACGTTTTGGCGGGCGTTTTTCACCGCTGTGTCTCTGTTGGTGTTGCTGCCGCTGGTGCGTGGGCGGCGGGTGTTCGCTGGCATGCGCTATGCCGGATCGGCTTTTTGGCTCTCAGGCGTGTGCTGGGGCGTGATGTTTACCGCCTACATGGTGGCAATCACGCTGACAAGCGTTGGCAACGTGCTGGTCACCATGTCCCTGGGACCTTTGATTACGGCGCTGATTGCCCGCGTCTTCATCGGCCACCGCATCCCGATGCGTACTTGGATCGCCATTGGCGTGGCCGGCACCGGTGTTGCCTACATGTATGCCTCCCAAGTGCAGAGCGGGCAAATTTTGGGCACACTGGTTGCCCTGTGTGTGCCGCTTGCCGGCGCTTCTAACTGGACTATTACCCAGCACTCCCACGCCCAAGGACACAACGTCGACCTGGTGCCTGCGGTGTTTGTTGGCGCAGTTTTCAGCTGCTTGTTCACGTTGCCGCTGGCCTTTCCGTTTGAAGCCACGACCCATGATTTGATTTTGCTGGGCTATTTGGGCGTGTTTCAGCTGGGTATTCCCTGCGTACTCGCCGTCCTATGCGCGCAGGTGCTCAAAGCGCCAGAGTTGGCCTTGCTGGCCCTGCTGGAAGTGGTGTTTGGTATTTTGCTGGCCTGGGTTGGTGCGGGTGAGGTCCCTGGTCAGACCGTGCTGATCGGTGGCACACTGGTTATTGGTGCCCTGGTGGCCAACGAGCTGCTGGGCTGGAAACAAAGGACTTTGTAACGCATGAACCCCGCAATCACCGAAATTCAAACCAGCGTCGCTGGCGGCGTAGGCCTCATCACCCTCAACCGTGCCAAGGCCCTTAATGCCTTGTCTTTGACCATGGTGCAGGCGTTACTGGGCACGTTGCGTGCTTGGCGTGATGACCCGGCGGTATTCGCCGTAGCCATCCGTGGTACCAACAAAGCGGGCCCGCCCGGCAGTCCAGATAGTTTCTTTGGCAGCTTTTGTGCAGGAGGTGACATCCGGTTCTTTCACCAGGCAGCGCTGGCCAACGACCCCGCCCTGGAAACCTTCTTCACCGAGGAATACACCCTCAACCACCTGATCCACAACTACCCCAAACCATACATTGCCTTCATGGATGGCATTGTCATGGGTGGAGGCATGGGGATTTGCCAAGGCCCAGCCTTGGCATCCCCTACGGGCAATATTGGAAGCGCTCCCGGCAAGCCGTCCGCACGCCAAGTTGGTGTTGTTCGCATCGTCACGGAGCGCACCAAGATGGCTATGCCAGAGACCGGTATCGGCCTGTTTCCGGATGTAGGCGGGGGCTATTTCCTGAGCCGTTGCCCCGGCAACGCCGGGGAATATCTGGCGCTAACCGGTAACACCATTGGTGGTGATCAAGCCGTGGCCTGGGGCCTGGCCGACGTCTGCCTACCCGCTCACACGCTGCCTACGCTGTGGGCTGCCTTGCAGGTGCAAGGCAGCGCGGAAGCCTTGCAGCACTGGATTACTACTAATGTGATAGCGCCTTATGTAGATTCCACGAGGGCTATCGCTTCATTTGATGCAGATATTCTGGCTGCATTTGGTATGGACAGTATCAGCGCAATAGTGTCTGCGCTGGATGCGCAGGGCACCGAAGCGGCCAAGGCGGTTGCTGCCACCTTGCGCCACCGCAGCCCACTGATGCTGCATGTGGTTTTGGAGCAAATTCGTCGTGCCCGCAGCCTGTCGTTGGCCGACGATCTGCGCATGGAACGCGGTTTGGTGCAGCACTGCTTTTACACTGCGCACCTAGAGCGATCCGGCGCGAGCAGCGAAACGGTGGAGGGCATTCGCGCTCTGGCCATTGACAAAGATTTCAAACCCGCCTGGAATCCGGCGCGCATTGAGGATGTGACACCACAGATGGTGACCCCTTTCTTTGTCAGCCCCTGGAGCGCAGACGCGCATCCGCTTCGCAACCTGGCCTGAAGCCGCCAACTACCGATTATTTTTCACCGGCTGCGGCTTTTCATGGCGCGTTCCACTTCGCGCTTGCCTTCGCGGTCCTTGATCGTGTCTCGTTTGTCATGCTCGGCCTTGCCCTTGGCCAAGGCAATTTCACATTTCACCTTGCCGTCTTTCCAATGCAGGTTGATGGGAACCAGGGTGTAGCCCTTTTGCTCTACCTTGGTAATTAGGCGCTGGATTTGCTCCTTGTGCATCAGCAGCTTCTTGGTACGCACATTGTCGGGGTTGACGTGGGTGGATGCGGTATGCAGCGGATTGATCTGCAGGCCGATGATGAACAACTCGCCACCTCGAACGACCACATAGCCATCGGTCAGCTGCACTTTGCCTTCTCGCAGGGACTTCACTTCCCAGCCTTCCAGCACCAAACCAGCTTCAAAACGCTCCTCAAAGAAATAGTTGTACGCTGCCTTCTTGTTGTCAGCAATGCGGGTGTTGATAGCGGGTTTTTTAGCCATGGGACTCAAATGGGGGTGACAGTCGGAAAAAGGAAGTGTGCTCCAGGGCTTGTCTACAATCCCGCGCAGACCTCCATTCTATGAAAACCGTACACAAGTCCGTTTTGATCTGGTACACCCCGCAGGAGATGTACGTGTTGGTGACTGATGTCAACCGCTACGCAGAGTTTTTACCCTGGTGCGATCACGCACGCGTGGTGGAAGAGCATGAAGATGGAATGACGGCAGAGATGGGAATCGCGTTTGGCGGAGTGCAACAGAATTTCACTACACGCAACGTGCACACGCCCGGCAGTCGGGTGGATATGCAGTTGCAAAATGGTCCTTTTTCCAAGCTGGATGGACATTGGGTTTTTTCTGCCCTGGGGGATGGATCACAACGTGCCTGCAAGGTTGAGTTGACACTGAACTATGGCTTTGACAGCGCAACACTAGCCAAGTTGGTCGGGCCGGTGTTCGACAAGATCGCTGCCGATCTGGTGGATGCGTTCGTCAAACGCGCCCAACAGGTCTACGGAGATTAGTGGAGCTGCCATGGTGATCAGCATCACTCTAGTCCACTCGCCGCGTCCGCGGGAAGTGGTAGAACTACCTTTGGAGCTGGAAAATGGCGCTACGGTGGCCCAGGCATTGCAAGCTTGCGGTTTTCAGGCCCTGTTGGCGCGTCCTGCTGAACAACCAGCCGGAATGGGAATATGGGGGAAGCGCGTTTCACCGGCCCATGTACTGCGTGACCAGGACCGGCTGGAGCTGTACCGCCCGTTGACCGTTGACCCCAAAGTAGCACGGCGTGCGCGGTTTGCGCGCCAAGGGGCCAAGAAAAAAGCGGCGGGTTTGTTTGCCACGCGTCGGGCTGGCGCCAAGGCGGGTTACTGAAATACCGCCTCGATGGTTGGCTCCCCCCGGTCTATTGACAATCCTTGGCCATAATCCCTTGAATCCGCTTGAGTTCCATGGAGCGTGCTGCGTCGTCCATGATTTCGCGCTCGCCCGACGCATTGACTCGACCCAACCGAACGCCGGATTCCAAGGTCGTCTTGGCCTGCTTGGCTCGGGCACAGTTTTCTATTTTGGCCTTGATCACTTCCACCTCAGCAGCCTTTCGCTTTGCGGCTTCAGCATCTTGCGCCTGCTTCTTCTTGGCTTCCAATTCCTTGTCCAGTCCGCCAACCGGCTTGCTTGACGCAAGCAGGGCGGGCGCAGCGGGCGCATTCGTAGCAGTGTCGGAGGCGCCTGCATCGGACGCAGCAGGCTGCGCTGGCATATGGCTATTCGGCCGTTTTAGGATGTTTTTGTCTGAGATTTCTGCGGGTGGTGCACGGTCGCTGAACACCTTGTGGCCATCCTTGTCGATCCATTGCCACTGAGCAGAGGCCACACCGCACAGGCTCGCCAATGCCACCGTCAGGAATATTTGAATCGTTTTCATGGGCAAAGTGTAGCTTTGTAGTGGGGTTGTGGCATCTATTTCCGATTAAACGGCCGTGATTTTCCTCCCGTCGGCCGGATTTGTCGGGTTTTGGGGACCACCGCCACGGGTACAATTTCGTCATTTGGAGCTTTGACATGCGCCTCCTCGGCAAAGCACTCACCTTCGACGACGTGTTGTTGGTTCCCGCCTACTCCCAAGTCCTGCCCAAGGACACCTCCCTGGCCACCCAGTTCTCCCGCAATATCGCCCTGAACCTTCCTCTGGTTTCAGCAGCCATGGACACGGTAACCGAAGCCCGATTGGCCATTGCCATTGCACAGGAAGGTGGGATGGGCATCGTCCACAAGAACCTGACTGCCGCCGAACAGGCCGCCCAGGTATCCAAAGTCAAGCGGTACGAGTCTGGCGTGCTGCGCGACCCGGTCGTCATCACCCCGTCGCACACCGTACGTCAGGTCATGAACCTGTCAGAACAATTGGGTGTTTCAGGATTCCCGGTCTGCGACGGCGGCAAAGTGGTCGGCATTGTCACCGGGCGCGATCTGCGCTTCGAGACCCGTTACGACCTGCCAGTCAGTCAAATAATGACGCGCAGGGAGAAGCTGGTGACGGTACAAGACAGCGCCGCCATCACGATTACCCAGGCCAAGGTTTTGCTCAACCAGTACAAGATCGAGCGCCTGTTGGTAGTCAATGATGCGTTTGAGCTCAAGGGCCTGATCACTGTCAAGGACATCACCAAGCAGACCAGTTTCCCCAACGCCGCACGCGATGCGCATGGCAAGTTGCGCGTAGGAGCCGCCGTGGGTGTGGGTGAGGGGACCGAAGAACGCGTAGAAGCTCTGGTGCGCGCTGGAGTGGACGCGATTGTGGTGGATACGGCCCATGGACACAGCCACGGTGTGATAGAGCGGGTACGCTGGGTCAAAAAGAACTATCCCCAGGTGGACGTCGTTGGCGGCAATATCGCGACCGGCGCGGCAGCGTTGGCTTTGGTTGAAGCCGGCGCAGATGCCGTAAAGGTGGGAATTGGGCCCGGCTCCATTTGTACGACCCGCATTGTGGCTGGTGTAGGCGTGCCCCAGATCATGGCTATCGACAACGTTGCAACGGCGCTCAAGGGCACTGGAGTGCCTTTGATTGCCGATGGTGGCATTCGCTACAGTGGCGACATCGCCAAGGCATTGGCCGCTGGCGCCAGCACGGTAATGATGGGCGGCCTGTTTGCCGGTACCGAAGAGGCTCCCGGCGAAGTCATTCTGTTTCAGGGTCGCAGCTACAAGAGCTACCGTGGCATGGGCTCCATTGGGGCCATGCAGCAGGGCAGTGCCGACCGCTACTTTCAAGAGTCGACGACTGGAAACCCCAATGCCGACAAACTGGTGCCCGAAGGCATTGAAGGTCGTGTTCCGTACAAAGGGTCTATGGTGGCCATCGTGTACCAAATGGCCGGTGGCGTTCGCGCCAGCATGGGCTATTGCGGCTGTCCCACTATTGAAATCATGCAGAACAATGCAGAATTTGTAGAAATCACCACGGCCGGCATCCGTGAAAGCCATGTCCACGACGTGCAAATCACAAAAGAAGCCCCCAACTACCGTGCCGACTGATGACCATGACACACGAACGCATTCTTATTCTTGATTTCGGATCGCAGGTTACCCAGTTAATCGCCCGCCGTGTGCGTGAGGCCCACGTGTTCTGTGAAGTGCATTCCTGCGATGTCAGTGACCAGTGGGTACGCGACTACGCTGCCAATGGACAACTCAAGGGCGTGATCCTGTCGGGCAGCCACGCCAGTCTGTGGGAAGACGAAACCCTGCGCGCGCCCCAAGCGATTTTTGAATTGGGTGTGCCGGTACTAGGCATCTGCTTTGGTATGTACGCGATTGCCGAGGCACTGGGTGGAAAAGTGGAGGGTGGTCACAAGCGCGAGTTTGGTTCTGCTGAGTTGCGGGCCCATGGCCATACACGCCTGCTAGACGGCATTGCCGACTACACCACCGAACAGGGCCACGGAATGCTGAATGTGTGGATGAGCCATGGCGACAACGTCACGCAGATGCCACCTGGCTTCAAACGCATGGCCAGTACCGTAAGCTGCGCGATTGCGGGCATGGCCGATGAAGAGCGCAGGATCTACGCCGTGCAGTTCCACCCGGAGGTAACCCATACCACGCAAGGGGCCGCCATTCTGAATCGGTTCGTGTTGGACATCTGTGGTGCCCGGGCCGATTGGGTCATGGGTGATTACATTGCTGAGGCGGTCAAACACATCCGGACGCAGGTTGGCAGTGAAGAAGTCATCTTGGGCCTGTCGGGCGGCGTGGATTCGTCCGTTGCAGCGGCACTGATTCATCGTGCCATCGGAGATCAACTGACCTGTGTATTTGTGGACCACGGACTGCTGCGCCTGAACGAGGGCGACATGGTGATGGAGATGTTCGTCGGCAAGCTGCACGCCAAGGTAATACGTGTGGATGCCAGTGAACAGTTCCTGGGACATTTGGCAGGTGTCAGTGATCCCGAAGCCAAGCGCAAGATTATTGGGCGCGAGTTTGTTGAGGTTTTCAGGGCCGAGGCCAGCAAGCTCAAGAATGACCACTCCCGTCACGTAGCCTGGCTGGCACAGGGCACCATTTACCCGGACGTCATCGAATCCGGCGCCGCCAAGAGCAAGAAGGCCGTGACCATCAAGAGTCACCACAATGTTGGGGGCCTGCCAGAGCAACTGGGGTTGAAATTGCTAGAACCGCTGCGCGAGTTGTTCAAAGACGAAGTGCGTGAACTAGGTGAAGCATTGGGCCTGCCACATGATATGGTGTACCGCCATCCGTTTCCAGGACCAGGTTTGGGTGTTCGCATTTTGGGCGAAGTCAAAAAGGAATACGCTGATTTGCTGCGCCAGGCTGATGCCATCTTCATTGAAGAGCTCCGTAATTTTCGTGATGAAGCAACCAATAAGTCCTGGTACGAGTTGACTAGCCAGGCCTTTGCGGTTTTTTTACCCGTCAAGAGCGTCGGTGTGATGGGCGACGGCAGAACCTATGACTATGTAGTGGCACTGCGGGCGGTACAGACGAGCGACTTCATGACCGCGGACTGGGCTGAGCTGCCATATGCCTTGCTCAAGAAGGTGTCGAGCCGCATTATCAACGAGGTGCGGGGCATCAATCGCGTGACGTACGACGTATCAAGCAAGCCTCCTGCAACGATTGAGTGGGAGTAGGACGTTTACAAAACCGTCTACTGTCGTACACTGCCACTCAGTAAACCAAGACACGAGTTTGAAGCAGCCATTTCTTAATGCAAATTAAGTAAAGTTTCGAACTATCTGTGTACAGTTTGCGCAGGCGTCGAACGCCGTTTTGACGATGGAATTTCACTTAAGGATAACGACATGTCGCAAACCCCAGACTCCAATCATCCAGCCGACGATCCTAACGAACCGGTACCCTTGATTCAGCAATTGCTGGACAACCCGTTCTTGCTGCTATTCCTTGGCGTAATGATCCCCATGATTGTTTACTCACTGTGGGGTGTGATTGACATTTTGACCGTTCCGCTAGCCAAGTAAGCAGTGATTACTTCGTCGTAAACCACTAACAATAACTTAGGAGAAACACATATGAGCGCAATTTTGCCTCCTGCAGAGCGACTGTGGTGGAAACATCCACTGGATCGCGTCGAGGGAACCTGGATCGTAATCGCACTCATCTGGTGCCTGATCATGTTTGCCATGATGGTTGGCTGGCACATCTACGGTGCACAAAATCTGTCGACGGAAACGTATAGAACAACTCCCGAGATGTATGCCAAAAAAGCCCAGGCTATGGTGGACAAGTACACCGTGCGCACTGAGACCGCTGACAACATCCCCGTGGTCGCCCCTCCCGCGGGTGCAGATGTCTACTTGACTGCACGGCTGTGGAACTTCTGGCCCATTCTGGAACTGGAAAAAGACAAGACCTACCGCCTGCACCTGACGTCCATGGACTACAACCATGGCTTTTCTCTCCAGCCGGTCAACATCAACATTCAAATCGTTCCCGGCTTCGAGCACGTGATGAATATTACGCCGAATAAGTCTGGAAACTATTCGATCGTTTGCAACGAATTCTGCGGAATCGGCCATCACACGATGGTGAGCCGCCTGTACGTGAAATAAGGTGGCATAGATGACAACAACATACCGTACCTGCCCACGCTCAGGGCTTCAATTTGAGTCGCAGGCTGAAAAGCTGATGATCGCAAACGCCGTTGCCGCCGTAGTAGCACTACTGGTTGGCGGCATTCTGGCGATCGGCGTCGTTCTGACCCGCTGGCCAACTGTTCACTGGTTAGCTGCCGACACGTTCTATATGGTGCTGACCGCCCACGGCATTGACATGCTGATCTTCTGGATCATTTTCTTTGAAATAGCCGTTCTGTACTTCTGTTCATCGACCTTATTACGTTGTCGCATAGCGACGCCGAAAGTGGCTTGGGTTGCGTTTGCGCTGATGCTGATCGGTGCCGTGACGAACAACGTCGCGGTGTTCAAGGGCAGTTCCAGCGTCATGATGACATCGTATGTCCCCATGATGGCAGAACCCAACTTCTATCTCGGCTTGATCTTGTTTGCTGTGGGTGCACTCATTGCCTGTTTCGTTTTCTTCGGCACGTTGGTCATTGCCAAACGGGATAAGACATACCAGGGCTCTGTACCGCTAGTCACCTTTGGTGCCACCGTTGCAGCCATCATCGCTGTGTTTACGATTGCCTCGGGTGCCATCATCCTGATTCCAACATACCTCCTGTCGCTCAATATCATCAGCGCGGTTGATCCCCTGATTTACCGCACCATCTGGTGGGCTTTTGGCCACTCGTCACAGCAAATCAACGTTGCTGCGCACATCTCGATCTGGTATGCCGTCGCTGCTATCGCTTTCGGCGCCAAACCCATGTCCGAACGTGTGAGCCGTGGTGCCTTCTTGCTGTACATCCTGTTTCTGCAACTCGCTAGCGCCCACCACTTGTTGGCTGACCCCGGCGTGAGTACAGCCTGGAAAGTTGTGAATACCAGCTACTTCATGTACTTTGCCGTCCTGGCTTCCATGATTCACGGTTTGACCATTCCTGGTGCCATCGAAGTTGCACAGCGCGCCAAAGGCTACAACAATGGCCTGTTCGAGTGGTTGCGCAAAGCACCCTGGAGCAATCCAGTCTGGTCTGGCGTGTTTATTTCCATCGTTGGCTTCGGCTTCCTGGGTGGTATCACCGGTGTGATGATGGGTACCGAACAGTTGAACATGATCATCCATAACACGATTTACGTGCCGGGTCACTTCCACGCTACAGTGGTGGTGGGTACCTCGCTGTCGTTCATGGCATTGACTTACTTCCTCATTCCTGTGTTGTTCCGTCGTGAAATGATCAACCCTGGTTTGGCCATGATTCAGCCCTACCTGTTTGGTTTTTCCATGTACTTCTTCTGTCTGGTGATGATGGGTGCCGGCACATTGGGCGTCTCCCGCCGCCACTGGGATATGGCCTTCAACGGTTCGCCTATGGCTTATGAATGGCCGGGTGCCGCCTACTTGCTGATGGGCCTGGTGGGTATCGCTGGTGTCTCCGCCATTGTTGGTGGTGCTATTTACATCTACATCACCGTCGGTTCCATCCTTTGGGGCAAGAAACTGAGTGCGGGCAATGTGAGCGCCAATTTCACACCCATTCCGCCCACGGCACCTTCCGCTGTTGCGCAGTCCTATGGTTCTGCCGGGTTTGCGGCACCAGGCACCTTCGTCCTGGCGATGGTGTTCTTGGTGTCGTTTATTTTGTATTACTTCATCAACTGGAAGTACTTGTCGCAGATGTGGGGTTTGAGCTAACTCCGTAACGCTGTACGCGGGCTTCGGCCCGCGTACTGCCATGCTGCCTCTCGGATTGCAAGGAAGACTAAATTGAATAACGAGATGCTCAATAGCAAACCGTCTGGCACGATTGCCATTTCCCGTATGACCCGAAACGTACTTGGGCTCTTCAAGCTGCGGATTGGATTCATGATCATGGTCACAGCCTTGGTGGGATTAGTGGTCACTCCCGGCCAATCCATTGGATTGGAAAAAATCGTCATCATGGCGCTAACCGTACTGGTTGCTTCCGCCAGTGCCGGTGCATTCAATCAATATTACGAGCGCAATACGGACCATTTGATGGCCCGCACCCGCAATCGGGCCTTCGTAACGGGTTCGTTGCCCAGTTCACCGGCTTGGCTGGTCTTAATGGCCGTCATGTTGACGTCATCCGTTGCCATTGCTGCCCAGTACATCAATCTGGTTTCAGCCGTGTTTGTTTTTCTTGGGGCCTTCTTTTACGCGGTCGTTTATACCGTTTGGCTTAAACGCCGGAGCTGGTTGAATATCGTAGTAGGTGGTCTTGCAGGCAGCTTTGCAGTGTTAGCCGGTGCAGCAGCCGTCGATCCGGTTTTGGGCCCCTTACCGTTGCTGATGGCGGCTGTATTATTTCTGTGGACTCCTCCCCATTTCTGGAGTCTGGCAATTGCCAATCAGTCCGAGTACGCCGCAGCAGGTGTACCCATGCTGCCCGTAGTGGTGGGCACACAAAAAGCAGCAAATGTTGTATTCTGGAGCACGGTAGCGCTTGCAGTCACTGCGCTGCTACCTATTTGGTACGGGGCGGGTGTGATTTATTTTGTTGGCGCTGCGGTTGGCGGTGGTTACTTTGTCTTCAAGGCCTGGCAGCTTTCACAGTCACCCACACGAGCAACAGCAATGAGTTCCTTTTTTGCTTCATTGATTCAATTGAGCTTATTACTGGTCACGTCTACCCTGGATAGTTTGTACGCATAAGGACGTTTTGGCTGGAGTAGGTATGTTGGTTCTGATGTCGAAACCGTGTAGATGGATGGGGCAGTGCCTCCAAGTATGGTTGTACGTGGTCGTTGTCGGAGTCTGGCTGTTGATTCCTGCATCATCCGTTTGGGCGGATGAGCCCGATGTAGGAGGTACACCTGTTGCTCTGGACCAAAAGGAGGCATTGCGTGTCAGTCAGTCCGTAATCGGAACTATTCCGAGCGACTACACCTTTCAGGACAGAGAAGGGCGACCAGTCCGCTTATCACAGTACCGCGGCAAACCGCTGTTGGTCAGTTTTATATATACCGGGTGTTTTCAAGTCTGTCCCTTAACCACGCGTTCTCTGCAAAAAGCAGTGGAATCAGGGCGTGATTTTTTTGGAACCGACCAATTCAACATTGTCAGCATTGGCTTTAATCAGCCGGCGGACTCCTTCCAATCCCTCAAGTCGTTCGCACGCCAATACCGGATCGATGTCCCCAATTGGGAATTTCTGAGTCCCCATGCAACGACGGTGGAGCCTTTGACCCGTGAATTCGGCTTCAGCTATCTGGCAAACCCCGCTGGATTCGACCACACTCTACAGGTTACCCTGCTGGACTCCGAAGGGCGTATTTATCAACAAATTTATGGTGAAGAGCTAACCGCAGGTTCCATTGGAGAGCCAATCCGTCAGCTGCTCACCAACGCTCCAGCGCAACGCCAAATTGGAATCGATGAACTGTTCGAACGCGTGCGGATCCTTTGCACCGTCTACGATCCAAAAACCGGCAAGTACGAAGTAAAATATGGCCTGCTGATCGAGATAGCAGGCGGTGTGACTTTTGCACTGTTCATGCTGTGGTTTTTCGTTTCGGAATGGCTATCCCAGCGGCGAGCACGCCGACACTTTTTCTCTTCCCCAGAGACCCTTTGAGACTCCAACTACGTGTTAAATTTGCTGCAAACCACCGGACAACGTGCGTTCCATCTTCTTGAAAAAACATTCAACGCAATCTTTGGCGACCGTCTGAACCCACTGTATTACCTGGGTGCCATAACGTACTTTTTGTTGTGGGTTGTGATTGGAACCGGTCTCTATTTATATGCATTTTTCGAGACGGGAGTCGCAGTAGCATATGGCTCAGTTGAAGCGCTGACACACGGTCAGTGGTATGCGGGGGGGGTGATTCGCAGCGTTCACCGCTACGCGTCTGATGGCTTGGTGATCACCATGTTGCTGCACATGGTTCGGCACTTTATTTTTGATCGCCATCGCGGATTTCGCTGGTTTTCGTGGGTGTCAGGCGTGGTTTTGCTCTGGCTCACTTATGCTGCTGGCGTCAATGGCTACATGTTGCCATGGGACCGGTTGGCGCAATTTGTGGTTACCGCCACCACCGAATGGTTTGATGCATTGCCAGTAATTGGCGGTGTTATGGCGCGCAATTTCATTACCAACGCCAACGTTAGCGATCGACTATTTTCGCTTTTGGCATTTCTGCACATTGGCTTGCCATTGGCCGTGCTGGCGGTTTTGTGGGTCCATACACAACGCGTTCCCGGTGCCAAAACCAACCCTCCACGTCCATTGATGTATTCATTGTTGGGCATGCTGGTAATCTTGTCGCTGATTAAACCGGCCATCAGCCAGGGACCGGTGGATATGGCCACGTTGCCTGAATCTGTCCATTTTGATTGGTTTTATTTGATGGCCTATCCGCTTATTGAAAGCTGGGGCCCAACGCAAACTTGGGCTTTAACAGTGGGCTTCAGCTGCTTCCTGGTGTTGCTGCCATGGTTGCCGCCATTGCGTCGTAGCCAGCTATCCAAATGGGAAATGGCCGTACACCCTGATGAGCAAATCATTGAAGGCCGTGCCGGGGAGACGCTACTGGATGCGGGTTTGCGCGCAGGGCTGCCCATGCCCTTTGATTGCCGCAATGGTGGTTGTGGTGTTTGCAAGGCAGACATATTGCATGGCAGTGTGAAACTGGGCCCATTCCAGGAGGCTGTCCTGACCAGTGCGGAGCGTGCAGCTGGAAAGACACTGCTATGCTGCGCCGAACCATTGGGTAACATCGAAATTGCCTATGTTCCAGCAACCGATGTCAAACGACTTCCTATTCACAAGCACGTGGCAAGGGTCACGCGGTTGGAGCCACTATCTGCTGACGTCAAACGACTGTGTCTGTCGCTGTCAGACGGATCCACCTTGAAGTTCCATGCTGGTCAATATATTAATATTATTCTTGACAACGGTGAGAAACGCAGTTTTTCGTTTGCAGCGGCGCCCCACGCAGCAGAGGAAATTGAGTTGCAGGTTCGCCTGGTGCCGGGTGGACGCTTTACCACTAACGTTTTCGAGCGAATGAAGGTGGGGGACAACCTGTCTTTCGAAGGCCCATTGGGCACCTTCACTCTGCGAGAAGACAGCGATAAGCCAATATTATTTGTTGCCGGCTCAACGGGGTTTGCCCCAGTCAAGAGCATGGTTGAGTCAGCCTTCCATACCGGAATTAAGCGCCATATGATTTTGTACTGGGGTGTGCGCCGGCCCCATGACCTCTATTTGGGTAGTCTGGCTGAGCAATGGGCGAAAGAACACTCCAACTTTACTTTCATACCGGTTGTGTCCAACCCGGAACCTGAGGACGGGTGGACGGGACGCACCGGCTTGGTCCATCAGGCCATTTTGGCTGACTACCCTGATCTGTCCAAGCACCAGGTCTACGCCTGCGGATCAGTAAATATGGTTCAGGCCGCCCAGCCAGAGTTTGTCAAACATGGTATTTCCTCAGATGACTGCTTCTCCGATGCATTCCACCTCGCTCCGCAAAGGCCTCTCGATGGCCAACAGGCCGATATGGTGAAACTGGGAGGCACCCATGTCTGAAACATCATTTCCTAAACCCGTCCGTTATGCACTACAGGTGCTCGCCTACGGTGCTTTTGCTGCAACTGTCGCATATTTCTCCACTTCGCCGCCTTACCGCCTGCGCGGCGATGATGCGGCTGTAGTGAAGCTTTCGTTCAGCCATTCCGCCCAATTGGTGCAAGCCTGTCGAGAGCGCACGCCCGAAGAGTTGGCCAAGCTTCCTCCCAACATGCGGACCAAAATGGACTGCCCGCGCCAGCGCTCCGAGGTTCAAGTGGAGTTGGATATGGATGGCAAACCTCTGTACCGCATCACCACGCCTCCCACCGGGTTGCGCAAGGACGGTGCTGCGACCGTATATCGACGTCTGGAAATTCCAGCAGGACACCATCTATTTCAAGCCCGTCTCGCCGATGGACCAGACCGCCTTTTCCACTATGCGAGAGAGATTGACCTGAACCTCGTGCCTGGCCAAGTCCTGATCATTGATTTTTTAACGGGTGAGGGCGGTTTCGTTTTCACGCACGAATAAGGTAACTGACCGTGTCAGAGCTGCTACGCACACTGCGCACGGGTGACGAAAACCTCACGGGAACATTTGACCGTGCCTTTGCGCCAGCCCATAACCCGTGGCGCCATCTAGGCTCTCTCGCTTTTCTCTGCCTGGTTATTTCGGTGGTTAGTGGCATCATTGCCTTTGCGCTCTACGACACCAGCGTGGCGGGCGCTTACGAATCCGGGCGACGGTTACAGCTAGATCCACTGTTGATGGGCCGGCTGTTGCGAGGCCTGCACCGTTACACCGCAGATGCGTTCATGTTCCTCACCCTCCTGCATTTGTTGCGAGAGGGATTGCGTGGCCACTACCGGGGAATTCGCTGGTTCTCCTGGATTACCGGAATACCCCTGATCTGGCTTTTGTGGATTGCCGGTATCACCGGATTTTGGTTGCTGTGGGATGAACGTGCACTATATAGCGTGAATGCAACAGCTGAATGGCTTCAAGCCCTGCCGCTATTTTCTGACCTGTTGACTCGTAATTTTCTAACTGCCACTTCGTTGACGGATCGATTTTTCTCGCTGGTTGTCTTCATGCACATTGGCATTCCACTGTTCTTGTTGGCAGGGGTATGGATTCATATTCAACGTGTATCCAATGTACGCATCTGGCCACCAAAAACCTTGACTATCGGGACTATCGCCATGTTCACGATTCTGGCGTTGCTTGTGCCAACCGAAAGTATGGGGCCCGCCAACACTGGCCGTTTGCCGACGCATATTGACCTTGACTGGTTCTACTTGCTGCTGCACCCGGCGGTGGATTGGTTGTCAGCCGTGGGGGTATGGTGGCTGGTCGCGATTACAACGGCGTTGCTGACTGCGCTCCCATTTTTTCCAAAAAGAGCACAGCAACGCTCTACAGAGCCACCCAGCCAGGCTGCTGTGGTGGACCTTTCCAATTGCAATGGTTGCTCCCGCTGTGTTGCTGACTGCCCGTTTGGCGCGGTTGTCATGGTGCCGCGTACGGATGGCCTTCACCATCAGCAGCAGGCATCAGTCATAGCCGACATGTGCGCCGCCTGTGGCATTTGTGTAGGTTCCTGCCCTTCATCTACACCCTTTCGCCGTATTGAAGACATTGTCTCCGGCATTGAACTGCCCCATAAACCGGTGGTTGATATGCGCAAGCAGCTTCAACAGAAAGTTGGCGCCCTAACTGGGACATCCAAAATCATGTTGTTCAGTTGCGGGCAGACTGCAGACTGGCAATCGCTTGCCGATGCGTCCACCGCCGTACTGACCCTGGAATGCGCCGCCATGCTGCCGCCGTCCTTTATTGAGTACGCTTTGCGACTGGGCGCAGAGGGTGTCGTGATCGCAGGCTGCCGAGAATCCGACTGTGAGTTCCGATTGGGAGACCGTTGGGTTCAAGACCGCATGACGGGCGAACGCGAACCACGCCTGCGCGCCGCCGCACCGCGCGACCGCATTGCGGTTGTCTGGGCCGGCAACCAGCGGGATATGCTGCTGCGAACCGTCGCCGAACTGCGACACAGTTTGACACTCATCGCACCTTCCGAAGATTCGCCGACAATTCAAGCTTCCCCCGCGCAACTGCACGAATCGCACGATGATTGACAACCCACTCTCTGCCATGCCAATCCCCGGCGTACTGCACGTCACAGGTGCATCACGCCAGCACGCTGCCTCTGATTTTGGCTTTGACTTGGGAATACCTCAGGACGCGCGAAGAACCCTGGTTATGGCCTGGTTGGGATTGGGCCTATTGGCGCTTTTGGCGTCAGGCCTGTTTTCTGTTTTGCTGGTGTTGTCACGTACGCCCCAGTTACAAAACCTGTTCCCGATTGCCGATTTTTTCCGCGTTGCGCTGGTGGTGCACGTCGATCTATCCGTATTGGTTTGGTTTTTGGCCTTTGGCGGCGCGCTGTGGACGCTAAGTGGTACCCAGCGGTTCCAGGGGTTGGCCTGGTTGGCGTTTGGTCTGGCCGCGCTGGGAACTCTGGTCATGTGCGTGGCGCCCTTTGTGCAGGTCGCTACACCCATCATGGCCAACTATGTGCCGGTTCTTGACGGTCCCGTTTTTCTCACTGGACTGGTACTGTTTGGTGCCGGCATCACTGTGCTGTGCCTACGCTCTATGCTGTCGGTAGCACCGGTAGGCACCCGAATCACGGGTGGTGGCGCGCTGCGATTTGGTCTGAGTGCTGCCATGGTGGCCAATGCAGTGGCGGTTTTGGCATTTGCCTGGTCTTGGATTGCATTACCGCGCACCCTGGACCCGCGTATTTACTACGAGCTGGTGTTCTGGGGCGGCGGACATGTGCTGCAGTTCGCCTACACCTTGTTGATGCTGGTGAACTGGATTTGGCTGGCATCGGCTATTGGCGCGCGCTTGCCACTATCGCCGCGCGTGGTCGCACTGCTCATGGCCATTGCCTTGCTGAGTGTTTTTCTGACCCCTATTACCTACCTGGCGTATGAGGTCACTTCGGTCGAACACCACCGGCTGCAAACATTGTTGATGCGGTTTGGCGGTGGTTTGGTCATTCCGCCCATTGCGCTGGCTGTGTTGTGGTCTTTGTGGCCCGCCCGCCCGTTGGAGGCCGCCAAACGCCCTTTGCGCGCCAGTCTGATTGCGTCGTTGGTTCTATTTTCTGCCGGCGGCATCATTGGATTCCTGATTTCTGGCAGCAACGTCAAAATTCCTGCGCACTACCACGGCTGCATCGTGGGTGTAACCCTGGCCATGATGGGGGTTGTTTACCTGCTTTTGCCGCGCCTGGGCTATGCAGCGCCCAGCTCCAGAGCGGCTGCCTGGCAGCCAACCGTTTATGGCGCGGGTCAGATGATGCACATCATCGGCCTGGTCTGGTCGGGCGGATATGGAGTGCAACGCAAGGTGGCTGGCGCAGACCAGGTGCTGCGCTCCACGCAAGAGGTTATGGGCATGGGCCTGATGGGTTTGGGTGGACTGATTGCAATCGTAGGGGGCATCATGTTCGTCGTGATCGTGCTGCGCGCGCTGCGCCAGCCCAAGTCACAATAGGCCATGTCCCAAGCCCTGACCGAACCACGCGACAAGATTTTATCCCTGCGACTTCAACAGGCTGTGGGCTCCCTGGGCGCGCTATTGGCCTTGGTCATTTTGGGCGCCAGCATCTTGCTGCGGCTTACGACCCACATGACCGATGACGGTACGGTGCACTCTACACTACCCACCGCAACGGAAAATGCCGTGCGCATGGTGCATCGGTTAACAGCGTCAGGCGTGGGACTTCTGGCGTTATTGGCGACTGTTTTGTGCTGGATGCAACGCCGTGTGGCGCCCCAAACGGTTAAGCCCGTTGTCTGGCTGGTGCTTGTTACTGTAGTGCTTGCTGTCATCGGTCCGTTGACTCCCGGCTACCGCTATACCTTGGTAACTGTCACCAACGTAGTCGGCGGCACTGTGCTGCTCGGTGCTTGCTGGTGGCTGCGTGAAGCTTTGTCGAGTGGCGCCACGCCCTATCCAACCGAACCCCATCGCTTGCTTCGAGTCACCTTGGTCATTTTGGCGGTGCACGTCGCACTGGGCGCCACTGCCAGTGGTCTGGAAATGCGTGGCATCCATTGGGTCGTCTTTGTCCACACTGGATCAGCCTTGCTGACCACTTTGCTGTTGGGCTCCATACTTTGGGACCGTCGCAAACATGCACCTCTGCACACGTTGGTCGCCGCTATGACCGCAATACTGTCACTCCAGATCATGCTGGGCATGGTGGCCCTATGGGTACATGGCCGCCCCGTTGCCGTGGGCTTTGTGCATGCCATGCTGTCACCATTGCTCGTTGCCGGACTGGTGTCGATCGCTATCCGCGATAGAACCAGCCCTGCCACCATACCCGCATATAACCAACCGGAGAACTGACATGCGCGCTGTTTTTGGAGTAGTGGGCCTGCTGATCGCACTGGCCATTGTTTCTGTATTGGTCAAAAAACAGATGAGTGCACTGACCACCGCCGTTCCAGCCGGCTTGGCAAGTGCCCCGGCCGGAGCAACGCCCCAGCAACAAAGCCAGCAAATCCAGAATCAGATCAAGCAATCGGTGGAAAGCACCATGCAGCAGGCCCGACCGATGCCTGAAGACAAATAACTCTACATAAAATCGTGCTCTAGCCCTCGTGGAATATACGTAATAAGCTATTGTTTCGATAGCACTATGAACGACGATTTTTTCATGCAGCGTGCGTTAGAGCAGGCCCACGCAGCCGCATCGCAAGGCGAGATCCCTGTCGGGGCAGTGGTGGTGAAGGATGGCCAGATCATCGCCACCGGATGCAATGCACCCATTGGCGGGAACGATCCCACGGCGCACGCCGAAATGCAGGCGCTACGGGCCGCCGCGCGGGCGTTGGGCAACTACCGTTTGGACGGCTGCACGCTGTACGTCACGCTGGAACCGTGCGCCATGTGCAGTGGTGCCATTCTGCATGCACGTCTCGACCGCGTGGTTTTTGGTGCGACAGACCCCAAGACGGGAGTGGCTGGAT
Source organism: Candidatus Aalborgicola defluviihabitans (assembly GCF_016705985.1). Taxonomy (NCBI): domain Bacteria; kingdom Pseudomonadati; phylum Pseudomonadota; class Betaproteobacteria; order Burkholderiales; family Comamonadaceae; genus Allorhodoferax (SeqCode); species Candidatus Aalborgicola defluviihabitans. Next base: position 73,694 of record NZ_JADJKN010000005.1, on the reverse strand, counting down.
CTGTCATAAACCTCTTTGCAGAACCCCGACTCAATCACCAGACCCAAGTGCAGGGTGGAGTGCTGGCGCACGAATGCGCAGCCTTGTTACAGGCATTTTTTCAGAACAGACGATTGCAACAAGCGCAACAGAAGCAGGCACAACACCCGCTGCGGGACGACGCCTTGCGCACGCCCGAAAGTCGATTTAGTGATTTGCCTGACTACCCTTGGCAGCCACACTATGTCAGTAACTTACCGACGTTGGCAGGTTTGCGCATGCACTACCTGGATGAGGGGCCACAGGATGCTTCGCACACTTATCTGTGCCTGCACGGTAACCCCGCCTGGAGCTACCTTTACCGCAGGATGATTCCGGTCTTCCTGCAAGCCGGTTGCCGCGTGGTTGCCCCCGATCTCATTGGCTTTGGGAGAAGTGACAAGCCCAAGAAGGACGCCGCGCACAGCTTCAGCTTCCACCGACAGACGTTGCTTGAACTGATTCAGGCCCTGGACCTGCGTCGGATGGTTTTGGTGGTGCAGGACTGGGGTGGTTTGCTGGGACTAACCTTGCCCATGGCAGAGCCCGAACGTTATACCGGTTTACTCGTCATGAACACTACCCTGGGTACAGGTGATGTGGCCTTGTCTCCTGGCTTTCTAGCGTGGCGCGACATGTGCACCAAGAGCCCCAATTTCGACATCGCACGCCTGTTTGCCAGGGGCAACCCGCACCTGAGCGCGCAGCAGTGCGCAGCCTACGCCGCGCCGTTTCCAGACAGCGGCTACAGAGCCGCAACCCGGGTATTTCCAGCCATGGTGCCTGAGCAAATTGACTCGGACGGTGCGGCAATTTCCCGACAGGCACGTACCTTTTGGCAAACCCAATGGCAGGGCAAAACCCTCATGGCAATAGGTATGCAAGATCCGGTTTTGGGGTCGTCGGTTATGGAGACACTGCGCCACACGATTTGCAGGGTGTTCAGAGCCCATTTACCTTCAGCATGCTGGACATTTTGTACAGGAGCAGGGTGAGTCCGTTGCCCTTGCTGCTACTGCGTATTTTTAAGTGCCCGCTCCATCGACCTAAAGGGTTATCCCTAGGGACTGTCGTAGACACTGTGAATTGGTTTTTAATGTTTTGGTGATTTGTAAACATTTTCCATTTTGGTGGTGCACAATGTTTGTAAAGACAATGACTTGTAGTTTGAATGCATACCGATACTGATACGCTGCATTTCCTGGATGACGAGTGCGATGCAAGCGTCTCTGCAGGATTGGTCTGGCGCTTGATGATCATTGACGACGAGCCCGACGTCCACCGCGCAACCACGTTTGCCCTTGCCGGCGTCAAGATACTGGGTCGCCCACTCCAATTCCTGCACGCCTATTCGGCCGCCGAGGCCACCCAACAATTGCGAACCGAGCAAGACGTAGCCGTAGTTCTGTTGGACGTCGTCATGGAACGTGAGGATGCCGGCCTGGCCCTTGTCAAAACCATTCGGCAAGACCTTCGATTGACTGAGTTGCGCATCATCCTGCGAACAGGTCAACCAGGCTATGCACCGGAAATCGAAACCATCCATGATTTCGATATCAACGATTACAAAACCAAGTCCGAGCTGACTCGCACCAAGTTGTACGCGGCGGTAACGGCAGCCGTTCGGGCCTACGAACAGATCTGTAAGCTCGATCAATTGGCGTTTTATGACCGACTGTGCAACTTACCCAACCGCAACAAATTTATTGATCTCAGCGACGAAAGACTGGCCTCGGGCCAATACCCGTCAGATGTCATTGGTATTCTGGACATTGACGATTTTTCTGAAATCAACGACGCACTGGGTCATCAGCAAGGCGACCGCCTGTTGCAGGCCGTAGCAGAACGGCTCAAGTTGGAGTTGGGTCCAGACGTCGTGCTGGCCCGCTTGGGAGGGGACACCTTTGGCCTGATGGGATCCAACACAGCCGTGGATCCGATGACTGTTCTGGGTATGTTCCGTTCACCCTTCAAAGTGAATGAAGACTCTATGGTGGTCACCGCGACCATGGGGTTAACCCAGTTTTTGGGTATCGGCATTGCCGGGCGGGACGCGTTGAAAGACGCCAACATTGCACTCAAACTCGCAAAGAAAAGCCGCAGGGGTAGCTTTGTTATGTTTTCCGCCGAAATGGGCGCCGACATTCGCGAACGTGTGCGATTGTTACAGGCGCTGCGTCATGCGGTAGAAAGTGAACGTCTCTTCGTGGTGTATCAGCCGCAGGTTAACCTGATCAACGGCCAACTGCTGGGAGTGGAAGCATTGATCCGCTGGCGCAATGAGGATGGCACATTTGTGTCCCCTGACCGTTTTATACCGTTGTCTGAAGCCTCAGGCATGATCGTCGCTATTGGGGATTGGGTGTTGCGGGTCGCTTGCCATGAGCTGGTTGGCCTGCAAGCCTTGGGTTTGCCGAATTTGCGCATGTCAGTCAATGTGTCGCAAATCCAGTTTCGTCACCCTGCGTTTTTGGAAAAATTGCGTTCTGCTGTTATCGATACGGGTATCAATCCAAAATGCCTGGAGCTGGAAATTACCGAATCAGTTGCCATGGAGGACCCGGATTTCATGTTGGAAACTCTGCATAAGGTTCGCAAGATGGAAATTTCCGTCGCCATTGACGATTTTGGCACCGGTTATTCATCACTTAGCCACCTGCGCCAGCTTCCCATTGATCGACTAAAAATTGATCGTGCCTTTGTCAGTGAACTGAAAAACGCGGTGCCGGGCGGGCACATAGCGTCCATGGTGATTGAATTGGGCCGCAAACTCAATCTGGCCGTGATTGCCGAAGGAATTGAGGAAGAGAGTCAGGCCCAAACCCTGCTGAGTATGGGATGCCACGAAGGGCAAGGCTATCTATATGCCAAACCTATGGCGTCACAACAGTTGGTCGAATGGATTGAGAACCGCACCCAGGCAGTCTGAGCAACCGTGGCGGATAATGCCCGGGTGAAAAAACACATCTATATCTATTCCCCATCAGGGGCGGTTCGCGACAAAGCGGCATTTAGACGAGGGGTTCGCTATCTTCAGTCACTCGGCCATGAAGTAGAAATTGACACTGATGCGTTGACCAGCCATATGCGATTCGCGGGAGATGACTGCACCCGGTTGGCCGCTATCCATCGCGCTGCGGCCAGTGGCGCCGACGTAGCATTGATTGCCCGCGGCGGGTACGGCCTGACCCGTATTCTGGGTGGCATTCGCTACAAGGCATTGGCCAAGGCTATTGAGGGCGGCACCAGCTTTGTTGGTATCAGTGACTTCACCGCATTGCAGATGGCACTCTTGCAAAGGACCGGTAGTGTTACGTGGGCGGGACCAGCGCTATGCGAAGGTTTTGGCGTAGGAGGTCCGACTGATACGTCCGGCGCAACGGATGAGCATCGCGTTCCCGACGACATTATGGAAGATTGCTTCAATGATATGTTGTTAGGGCAGGGGGAGGGGAGCGGCTGGCGCCAGCATCGCGAAGTCAATTTGTCCGATACGGTGCGTGTCAACAACGCCACTATCTGGGGCGGCAATCTCACGATGGTCGCTTCACTGCTTGGCACGGATTACTTCCCTCAAATCAAGGGCGGCATTCTGTTTTTGGAAGACGTGGGCGAACACCCTTACCGCATCGAGCGACTTTTGACTCAGCTATTGCATGCCGGTGTACTGGCCCGGCAAAAAGCCATCGTGCTAGGGCAATTCACGGAATTCAAGTTAACACCCCACGACAAGGGATTCAAGTTACAAACTGTGATCCAGTGGTTGCGCACCCAGATCAAGACGCCCATTCTGACCAATTTGCCATATGGGCATGTCGCCACAAAAATATTGCTCCCGGTAGGCTCTAAGGCTGACTTAGTGACTGAGGGACGTGATGCCCTGTTGTTCTGGGGTCACAACCCCTTTCATTGACTGAAAGGTCAGTCGCCTAGTGAGCTAGGGCGCGAGGTGAGCGCCCGCGGCAAGAGCCCCTTGAACATGTCGCTGATCTGATCTACTTTTTGTCGCGCCAACGCCTCGCCATCCACACCGGCGATGGCGGCCATCATGTCGCCCCGCAGGTACCACAGATCCTGAAGATCAGCCGCGTACGTGATACGTAGTTCCAATTTGGATGCAGTAACTTCACTGGAAACGCCCAATCCATTCAGCATGGCTTCGCGGATGTCTTCCAGCGCGGTTTCCGCGCGGGCGACCTGCGCGTTATCAAAGCCAGTGAAGAGATTTTGCAAGCCTGTTACCAGGGTAGACGGAATCCAACTCATTTTTTGTGTGTGCAATGAAGTAGTTGAAGGTTAACAAATAGTAGCTGAAAAAGCCAATAGGTGTAAGTGCTAATATTGCGCCAAAACCAACGTAGTTTCATGTACTTACGTCAGTAACGTTATGTAATACGTGTAAACGAGGTACAGCCTTGTTATGGGGTTGGAGTGTTTCAAACTACCGTGCAATTCGATGGATGCTAGGTTCTCAAGACCCTATCAATGCCCTAAACTCCTAGCTTGGACATGAATCGGAACTATCGGGAATGGGCGTTCAAACCACCGTTGTATTTACAGATTTGCATGGCAGCACAGCGGTGTTTGAGGCTTTAGGCAATGCTCTGGCAACGGAGACAGTCACCCAAATAACGACATGGGTTGGACAGCAATGCGTTCAGGCGGGCGGGCGCTTGGTTAAGACCCTGGGAGACGGTGTTTTGGTCATGTTTCCAGACTCGCAAAGTGCTGTGGATGCCGTCGTGGCAATTCAACGCGATCATTCCAACCGCATCATGCGTGTTCCGGCCAATCTGCGTATGCCCATGCGCATTGGTGTCGCCAGCGGGGAAGTCGAGATCGTAGCCGGCGATTGCTATGGGGACGCTGTCAACGTGGCGGCCCGATTGTGTGACCTTTGCGGCCCATACCAAATTTGGGCCAACGCAGCCGCAGTGAACACGGTTGACGAAAGTACTGGAACGACACTGCGGGTGTTGGGCCCGATCAACATTCGGGGTCGAGCCGAGCCGTGTACCGTCTACCAAATCGAATGGCACGAGGATCTAGCCTCCGATTTCATGACTATGCAAGGTGAACTGGGCCCTGCCCATGCCTCCGATGAACGGGATTCTCTAGGTCGCGAGGTGGAACTGGTATGGATGGGAAATATCAAACGATTCAAGTCGTTTGAGCTACCTATTCAGTTGGGGCGCGTACGTGATGCAGACTTTGTGGTCAACGACCCTCGTGTGTCGCGTATTCATGCCCGACTAGAGTGGCGAAATGGTAGCGTGGTGTTTGTAGATGCCAGTAGTTATGGAAGCTGGATCCGTTTTCAGGGTACGACCGGTTCAGATGTCCTACTGCGCCGAGAAGAGTGCGTACTGCACGGAAAAGGTGAATTAGCGTTGGGTGCGTCCTTTGCTGACGCAAGCGTTCCGACCGTCTCGTTTTCTATCCTATAGGCTAGGGCAATGTTTATGAAATAGATTGGGTGCTCATTTTTATAAATTACTTAACATAATATACATCGTATGAAGTACAACTAACGCATGGCTACAAAGTATGCGGTGCACAAATAGCTCCAACACCGCGCCCTGATTAGCGAACGTTTCCAGGACCTACCAACTTCCCTTAGGCGAGCGCGCTCTGATTGCTGCCGCAATCAGAGCTACGGCGTTGTCGTTTTGTACCTGGCGAGCGAAGTCAATGGCAGTCAGCCTCTGCGCATTTTTAAGGCTTGGATCTGCTCCTGATTCCAGCAATAGCTTGACTGCATCCGTTGTGCCATACATAGCTGCCATCATTAAAGGTGTACTGCCATTGGGTGAAGCAGCGTCGATGTAGGCATTTTTCTCCAACAACAATTGCATCACATCCAGATGACCACCAGTGGCGGCGTAATGCAGCGGAGCCCAGCCGGGTTTGTTGACGTCGGCATCGTGTGCAATTAGGGTTTCGCAAACGGCCAGGTAGCCTTTTAAAGCCGCCAACATCAGGGGGCTTTCGTCGCTGATTGTTCTTACCTCAGCCTTTGTTGCGTGATTGTGCAGCAGCGTATCGATTACCTTAAAAGACGACTGACGTACTGCCAGAATCAAGGGGTAATCACCCTTGGGGCTGACGGTGTTCGGATCAAAGCCACGGGCCAACAGCGTCTGTACGGCATCGGCATCATCATGCTGAATAGCAGTAAAAAAATCCTCGTATGAACCAGCATGAGATAGAGAAAATCCAATTAAAACAATTAGATAAACAATATATTTAATCCTATTTCTCATGAATAAACACCACGAAATAGCTGATTAAAATTGCGGCTCGTGGTCTCCCCAATGGTTTCGATGCTGCAATTGCGCAGAGCCGCAAGCTGTTGCGCTACATAAGGCACAAAGGCCGGCGTATTGGTTTTACCTCGAAAGGGCACGGGCGCCAGATAGGGGCTGTCAGTTTCTATCAATAGACGATCCATGGGCACCCAGGTGGCTACATCACGTAGGTCCTGTGCTGTCTTGAAGGTCAGGATTCCTGAAAATGAAATATAGAAACCCATGTCCAAGGCCTGGCGGGCTACTTCCTTGCTTTCGGTAAAACAGTGAAAGACACCACCTACTGAACCGTCTGAGCCTGTTTCGCCCCTTCCCTCAAAATGCCCAAAGTGTCGTCGGATGCACTGCGGGTATGAATTACAAGGGGTTTTTCAAAGCTTGGGCAGCCAGAATATGGGTACGAAAACGCTCGCGCTGCCAATGCATGTCCGCGAGGGAGCGTTCGCCTAACCGGTAGTAATCCAGTCCCGTTTCACCGATTGCAACCACCCGCGGCAGGCTGCCCAGCTGAACCAATGCGTCTACAGTTGGTTCGGTGACACCTTCATTGTCAGGATGCACCCCCACGCTAGCCCAAAAATTATCGTACTGCAGTGCCAGTTGATGGACCTGCGGAAACTCTTCTAATGTCGTACAAATACACAAGGCGCCGTCCACATGGGCATCGGCCATGGCCTGGCGAATCTGTGGTAGCGAAGCGATCAGGTCCGGAAAGGTTAGATGGCAATGGGAATCGGTAAACATGGTTTGCGCCCGTCGTCGGCGCAGTGACCGCGCAGACACCGGCAATACTCAGATGGTTTGCGTCGGCCGCTCAGACGCCATGTGGGCACCGAGGATTTCTTCAATTTTGAGCTTGAGCGCGCGGGATTTCTCATCTTTGGGAAAAACAATGCCCACACCCTGCGTGCGCCCACCAGCCGCCTTGGCGGGCGTAATCCAGGCGACCTTGCCAGCAACCGGATATCGTTGCATGTCCTCTGGCAGGGATAACAGAACATACACGTCGTCTCCCAACGCATATTCACGCGCGGTTGGAATAAACACGCCTCCCTCAGTAAAAATAGGGATATAGGCAGCGTACAGCGCAGCCTTTTCCTTGATGGATAGCTGGATGACGCTAGGCCGGGTTGGGGATGCGGTGGGCGTGGTGGACATGTTTCGTGCTCAATGGTCTGAGTTTAGAACCGTTTTGGCCTGGCCCACAAGTGCTTCTTGCATGAGACCGACGTTAAATGGATGTTCCATGGTGCGGATGGTACGGGACAATGCCCGATTCCACTCAGTCAATGTACTAATAGACGCCATCGATTTGGGTAATGGGGCTTCAAAAAAGCGAGGCTGTGCTCCTACCCTGCTAACAATCATGTCGTGGCACAGCTTGTGAAGAGCATCCACAGTCTGTGGAATCGTCCAATCCTTAAAAAACCCCAGGTTGCCTTCGCCTACCGCACTGGGCAATGCGCGCCACACACTGGGGTCACGACCCGAACCATTGAATGCCAAAGCGTCATCAGGGCGCCCGCCCATGGCCTGCAGTAATAGCTGCGTTTGCTCAGAATCACAACCTTTGGTTTTCAACCAATCCAAACTGGCCTGTCGGTCTGGCCAGAGCATGGAATGACCCAAACAGCGGCTACGAATGGTGGGCAACAACTGGTGCGCTGATTCACTGGCCAGCACAAATTTCACATCGCCCGGTGGTTCTTCCAGTGTCTTAAGCAGGGTGTTGGCGGTGATCGTGTTCATCTGTTCTGCCGGATACACCAACACCACTTTGCCTCGCCCGCGCGCACTGGTGCGCTGCGCAAATTCGACTGCTTCGCGCATAGCGTCCACCCGGATTTCCTTGCTGGGTTTGCGCTTCTTGTCGTCAATCTCGGCCTGCGCTTTTTCGCCCAATGGCCAGCCACGCTCCATCAAGATGGACTCAGGCATCAACACGCATAAGTCGGCATGCGTACGCACATCAATCGCATGGCAGCTGCTGCATACGCCACAGGCACCGGCCTCAGTGGGCCGCTCACAGAGCCAAGCCCGCGCTAATTGCATGGCCAGGTCGTATTGCCCAAGGCCGGAGGGACCTTGCACCAGCCAAGCGTGACCACGTTGGGCAAGCAGTTGGCGCGCCTGGCTGCGTATCCAGGGTGCAACCTCCAGCACTGTGGTGTCATTCAACATGGCAGCAACCCATGGTTGCGCACCGACAGTTCCACGTCGCGCCAAACGGCTTCGGGTGTTTGGTCGGCATTGATGCGAGCAAAGCGGGTCGGATCAGCCATCTGGCGTCTGGCGTAGCCGGCAGCAACCTTTTCAAAGAATGCAACGGGCTGGGACTCAAATTTGTCCGGCACGCGTGCGCCGGTTAGCCGCTGTGCCGCAATGTTGGCGGGCAGGTCAAACCAGATGGTCAGGTGGGGTTGAATCAAGGTTCGGGCGCCGCTACCGTCACCCACCCTACCCTGCACCCAGCTTTCCAGCACCGTCAAAATCTGCCAATCAAAGCCGCGCCCTTCGCCTTGGTAGGCAAAGGTGGCATCGGTAAAGCGGTCACACAACACCACATCGCTCCGTTTGAGTGCCGGCAGGATGACCTGCTGCAGGTGGTCGTGCCGCGCGGCGAAAACCAGGAGGGCTTCGGTCATGGCGTCCATAGGCGCATTCAAAACCAATTGCCGCAATTGTTCAGCCAACGGCGTGCCACCTGGCTCGCGGGTCCGAGTGACGACCTTTCCTTGCTGCAGAAAAGCCTGGGCCAGTCGCTCCACATGGGTGGATTTGCCGGCACCATCGATACCCTCAAAACTGATAAAAATCCCGCTCATTGCCGAAGTCATTGATGCCTATTGTCCGCGCTGGTATTTGTTGACAGCCCTATTGTGCTCGTCCAACGAATTGCTGAACTGGCTGCTGCCATTTCCTCGGGCCACAAAATACAGGGCCTTGATCGGTGCCGGCTGGACGGCAGCCAGCAAAGACGCTTTTCCCGGCATGGCAATCGGCGTGGGCGGCAGGCCGACTCGGGTATAGGTGTTCCAAGGGGTGTCGGTTAGCAGATCGCGCTTACGCAAGTCGCCATCAAACGACGCACCCAGCCCGTAAATTACGGTGGGGTCTGTCTGCAAGCGCATGCCGATTTGGAGCCGGTTGCAAAATACTGCCGCAATACTGGGCCTGTCTTTGGGTGATCCCGTTTCCTTTTCCACAATGCTGGCCAGTATCAAGGCATCTTCCGGCGTTTTGATGGGTGATTGGGGCGTGCGTAGCGCCCATGCCGCAGCCAAACGCTTGTCCATGACGTGCAGTGCACGCTTAAGAACAGCCATATCACTGGAGCCCTTGCTGTAGGTGTAGGTATCTGGAAAAAAGTGCCCCTCGGCTGGCACACCGGGCTTGCCGAGTTGGCTCATGATGGCCTCGGGCGCCAGTAGTTGGGAATCCGGTTTGAGTTGCTCGGCTTTCGCCAGGGCTTCACGCACCTGGCGGAAATTCCACCCCTCCACCAGGGTTACGCTGCGCAAGGCTTCCTCGCCCCGCACCAACTTCTGCAACAGGCTGCGCGCCGTGGTTTCACGATCTAGTTCATAGCTACCCGCCCGAATCTGGCGGGACTGCCCAGAGAGTCGAAACCAGAGGTACAGTAGTGTTGCGTTCACCGGAACACCTGCATCCACCACCGCAGCAGCAGCGTCCCGCCCATTGGTGCCTGGCTCAATGGATAGGTCCACGGTGGCCGAAGACAAGGCAAACGGCTGGTTCACCCAGACATAGGAGCCCCCCCCCAACAGCAGGGCCACGACCAGAACGACATAAAGAAATAAACGCACAGCCTTACCAGCCTTGTGAAATCTTGGAAGGAATGATAATTCACCGCATGAACACCACAATATTGAACGGAGTGGCAGCACTCACCCACCTGGGCATCATCAAGGTCGAAGGCGAAGACGCGGCCAAGTTCATCCATGGGCAACTCACCCAGGATTTTTCCTTATTGGACCTGCACAGTGCGCGCCTGGCCGCCTTTTGCACCGCCAAAGGACGCATGCAGGCTAGCTTTATCGGGTTGAAAAGGCTCAATGGTGACGTCCTGTTGGTATGCAGCAAGGACATCCTGGGCGCAACTTTGAAGCGCCTATCGATGTTTGTGCTACGCGCCAAGGCGCGGCTGAGCGATGCGTCCCAGGAATTCGCACTCTTCGGTCTGGCGGGAAATGCTACAAAACCGATAGCTACTCGCGAAATGCCGGCGTGGGTTAAGGCCGATTTTGATGCATGCTCCCTGGTACAGTTGTACCCAGCAGAAGGTACCCCACGCCAACTCTGGATTGCACCGTCAGCTGACCCAGCGCCTGATGGCATACCCTTGGCGCTGGATCTCTGGATGTGGGGCGAGGTCCGCAGCGGGGTGGCCACCATTACTACACCGGTGGTGGAAGCCTTTGTTCCCCAAATGCTCAATTACGAGTCGGTTGGCGGGGTGAATTTCAAAAAGGGTTGTTATCCCGGTCAGGAAGTTGTGGCGCGCAGCCAGTTTCGTGGCACGCTCAAACGCCGCGCCTTTGTGGTGCATGCCGAAACGGCTATGGTTGCCGGAAGCGAAGTTTTTTCGGCTACTGATCCCGATCAACCCGTTGCCACGGTGGTCCAGGCCGCAGCAGCCCCCAAAGGTGGTTTTGATGCAATTATCTCCGCCCAACTGTCCGCAGTAGACAACGGCAGCCTACATCTGGGCGCCGCTAACGGCCCAACATTGAAACTGTTGCCTTTGCCTTACGAACTGCTGTCTGAGGTCTAAATACACGCGATACCGTTGAACATTTTGTTAGCAAATCACTCCGCCTCTTTTGATATCAGCGGTAGCACCATCTCAATGTGCCGCACCCCTGCCTCTTCAAACACCAGCCCACGCGCGGTAAAGCCCAGGCGGCGATAGAACCCTTCAGCGCTGCACTGTGCGTGCAGCATTACTTCGGCATCGCCCCGTTGGCGCGCCGTTTCCATGAGGGCCAACAGCACCAACCGCCCTAGTTGCGAACCGCGCAGGCCACGGCTCACCGCCATACGGCCAATGCGTGCAACACCCGGCGCATGCTGTACCAGGCGCCCCGTTGCCACCGGCTGGTGGAGTCGGTTATGGGTTACGGCATGTACTGCTTCAGCGTCCGCGTCATCCCACACCATGTGCGCAGCGATCCCTTGCTCTTGCACAAACACTTCAGTGCGCAATGCGGATGCGTTGTCGCCTAATGACTCCCAATCGCCGACGGCAACGGTTGCTACCGGCTGACCTGCCTCAAAGCCTTCAAAAATGGCACGCAAAGCGGACGGCACCGGTTGTGAGGTTTGCGTCGTCGGGTCTGCATACACATAAACCAGTTCGGCCGAAACCACCAACCTATCGCCCAGAAAAATAGCCGCTTCAAACACGATGGACGATGTGCCGATGCGCGCGCAGCGCAGCCCAACATCTAGTTGGTCGTCGTAGCGGGCAGATGCGTGATACTCCATTACCGCTTTTTTGACAAAGACGTCCCCACCCAACTGCTGCATCGCCAACTCGTAAGGCAATGCCAGTGCGCGCCAGTAGTCGGACATGGCAGTGTCGATGTACATCAGGTAATGGGCGTTGAATACGATCTTCTGCATGTCCACCTCAGCCCAACGCACCCGTAAGCGGTGCCAGCATCGAAAGTTGGATCGTTGGGGTGTTGTCATCGTTCGGTCTCCTTGAATGCGTGCTTCAGTGCGCGCGCCGCGTCGGCGTGGCACAGGGCGGCCTCGGGTATTGCGCGGCCCATCTTGATAAATTCGTGCACCACGCCCTTATAGATTTCCAGATCCACCGGCACGCCAGCCATACGCAGGCGATCGGCGTACTGCACACCTTCGTCCACCAGGGGATCACATTCCGCCAGGCCCAGCCAGGCTGGTGCTACGCCCGACAGATCAACCGGATAACCCGTTTCGTCATGCCCGTCCAGCGGCGCAAACCGCCAGTCGTCGCGGTCGGCTGGGGTGCGGATGTAGTGATTAAAAAAATAGGTGATGTGCGCCTCTTCCAGCACAAAACCATGAGCAAACCTGCGGTGCGAATCGGTGTTTTGGCGTGCCATAGTGCCAGGGTAAAACAGAAGCTGCAGTGCCACTGACACGCCCGCGTCCCGCGCCAGGATGGCGCAAACTGCCGAGAGGGTTCCCCCTGCACTGTCGCCACCCACCGCTATCTGGCAGACATTGAGCCCACGCTCGGTGCCGTGGTGCACAACCCATTGCACGGCGTCCCAGGCATCCTCAACCGCCGTAGGAAATTTGTGTTCCGGCGCCAAGCGGTAGTCCACTGATAGAACTGCGCAATGGGCGTAGTGGGCGAGTTGGCGGCACAGGCCATCGTGGGTTTCGATGTTGCCAATGGTGAAACCCCCGCCATGGAAATACACCAGCACTGGCAAAACCTCCTTGCTAGGTGCCACCAGCCGCACAGGCAGCGCATAGCCGTCACGGGTGGTAACGTGAAAGTCTTCCACACGAGCCATTGGCCGCACCGGCAGCTCCAACACGCCTGCCCCTGCGTTGTAGGCCGTGCGAGCCTGCTCAGGTGTCAACGCGTGCAAAGGCATGAGACCCGCACGGGTCATGCGCTCCAGGACGCTGTGCATAGCTGGCGTCAACAGGGCTTTCGGGTTACGGTGGAGACTCATCGTTGCGGCAATTCTTGATACAGTGCAATTTTTAATCCTACACCGCAGAACACCATGGCATTTATCTACTACGTGACACAGGTTCAGTTCGAATTCGGTGCGGTGCGCCTGCTCAAGCAAGAGTGTGACCGGGTGGGCATCACCCGCCCTTTGATCGTGTCGGACCCTGGCGTCAAGGCTGCGGGTGTGCTGCAAAAGGCACTGGACGCCCTGGCCGGTTTGCCGGTAGCCATTTTTGATCAGACACCATCCAACCCGACAGAAGCAGCCGTGCGCGCCGCTGTTGCGGTGTACCACGCCAACCAGTGCGACGGCCTGATTGCCGTGGGCGGAGGCTCGGCCATCGATTGTGCCAAGGGTGTGGCCATTGCCGCCACCCACGAAGGACCGCTAACCCACTACGCCACGATCGAGGGTGGCTCGCCCCGCATCACTGATCGCGTGGCTCCACTCATTGCGGTACCCACCACCAGCGGCACTGGTAGTGAGGTCGCGCGGGGCGCCATCGTTATTGTGGATGACCACCGCAAGCTGGGCTTTCACTCCTGGCACATCGTGCCCAAGACCGCCATCTGCGACCCCGAACTGACTCTGGGCTTGCCGCCCACGCTGACCGCCGCCACCGGCATGGACGCCATAGCCCACTGCATGGAAACCTTCATGGCTCCTGCCTTTAACCCACCGGCCGACGGCATTGCCCTCGACGGGCTGGAACGCGGTTGGGCCAGCATTGCCCGCGCCACCCAGAATGGCAGCGACCGCGAGGCGCGTCTGAACATGATGAGTGCCTCCATGCAGGGTGCTATGGCTTTCCAAAAGGGTCTGGGCTGTGTGCATTCGCTTAGCCACAGCTTGGGCGGTGTGGACCCGCGTTTGCACCACGGCACGCTCAACGCCATGTTTCTGCCTGCCGTGATTGCCTTCAACGCCAACGCTGAATCCATGGTCAAGGACAAACGCCTGCAACGCATGGCGTATGCCATGGGTCTCGCATCTGCCAATGACATCGGGCCGGCGATCAAAGCCATGAATGCCCGCCTGGGACTGCCCACCGGACTGGCCACAATGGGCGTACAGGAATCGCAGTTCGACGCCATCATCGCCGGCGCGCTGGCCGACCATTGCCACAAGACGGGGCCGCGACTGGCCACAGCGCAGGACTACCGGGACATGCTGGCGCAGTCCATGTGAGAGATACGTCTCAAAGTTGACTTGGAGCAAGCAATGTCACTGTAATGCCCCTCCTGTCATAACCCGATCGCAGGTGGCGTCAACAATTGCCAATAAAATCGGGGGGTTGTAATACCCCGTCCAAGAAAACAAAATGACCCATACCGTCACAGAAGCTTGCATCAAGTGCAAGTACACCGATTGCGTCGACGTCTGCCCCGTTGACTGTTTCCGGGAAGGCCCCAACTTTTTGACCATTGATCCGGATGAGTGCATTGACTGTGCCGTCTGCATCCCCGAGTGCCCGGTCAACGCCATTTACGCCGAAGAAGACGTGCCTGCTGATCAGCGCCACATGACCAAGCTCAACGCCGAGTTGGCCAAGCTACCCGGCTGGAAGAGCATTACCAAACGTAAAGGCGAGTTGCCAGAGGCTGAGGAGTGGAAGGACAAGGAAGGTAAATTACAGTACTTGATCCGTTAACGCTACGCGGTGTGATTGAGACCGACGCCGTCATCATAGGTGCAGGCCCTGTGGGCCTGTTCCAGGTGTTTGAGTTGGGCCTGCTTGAAATCAAGGCCCATGTCATCGACTCACTGCCCTACCCTGGTGGCCAGTGTGTGGAGTTGTACCCGGACAAGCCCATTTATGACATTCCTGCCGTGCCAGTCTGCACCGGACGGGAGCTAATTGACCGCCTGCTACAACAAATTGCCCCCTTTGGAGCGACCTTTCATTACGGGCAGGTAGTCTCCCTCGTACAAAAACAGGATGATGGCCGCTTTCTGGTTGAAACCAGTCTGGGTACCCGATTCCTGACAAAAACCATATTCATAGCCGCTGGCGTAGGGGCCTTCCAGCCTCGCACGCTCAAGGTTGAAGGTCTGCGCCGATTTGAAGGCAGCCAACTGTCGTATCGCGTAATGAACCCTGCTGACTTTGCCGGAAAAAACCTGGTCATCGTGGGTGGTGGTGACTCCGCACTGGATTGGGCCCTGCGCTTTTGCGCGGGCAATCAGGACGGAAACCCAAACAAGGCGCAGAGTGTTGTCCTGATCCACCGCCGGGACGGCTTCAATGCGGCGCCCGCCAATGAGGCCAAAATACGTGCACTGTGCGATGCTCATGCAATGCAATTCCTGGCGGGTCAGGTCACCGGCTGTGAGGCAGTCGATGATCGCCTCACCGCTATCAAGGTCACAGGGTCTGATGGGCTGATTCGCCAGGTGCCGCTGGACAGGCTACTGGTCTTCCTTGGCCTGTCGCCCAAATTGGGGCCCATTGCTGGCTGGGGCCTGGATATTGAACGCAAGCAACTCATGGTGGATACCGAGAAGTTTTCCACTAACATACCCGGAATTTTTGCGGTCGGTGACATCAACATTTATCCTGGCAAAAAGAAGTTGATACTCAGTGGTTTTCACGAATGTGCCCTGGCAGCCTTTGGTGCCATGCCCATCATTTACCCAGATAAACGTGTAATGTTGCAGTACACCACTACAAGTCCAAACTTGCACAAGTTGTTGGGCGTGGAATCCCCAGTGTTTGACTGATGTGCGAGCTAGAAAGCCTCAAAAAACTTCTCTCGCCTTAGAAAACGCAAAATTCTCACGCTATAATCTGAGGCTTCATTCCTCAATAGCTCAGTTGGTAGAGCGCCGGACTGTTAATCCGTAGGTCCCTGGTTCGAGCCCAGGTTGAGGAGCCAGATTAGCCGCAAGGCAAAAAAACCCCGCCGTTGCAAGATTGCGGGGTTTTTTCTTTTCCCATCTCAATGATGAAATCTTTCATACGACTGTTTTTCAAAACACTGCGCATCGTGCTTGGCCCGTTCATGTTGCTGTGGGAGGTTGTCAGTCGCCCACGTGGATTAAAACGGGAGCCAGCGCTTCAAACTGAAATAGATCAACAGTGCAAAGACCTCACCTTGTACCAGTTCAGAACCTGTCCGTTTTGCCTCAAGGTACGCCGTGAAATGCACCGGTTATCGCTTCCGATTGAACATCGTGATGCGCAGCATGACGAAAAGAACCGCGCAGACCTGCTAATTGGCTCCGGCCTGACCAAGGTACCTTGCCTGAAGATTGCCGACCAGAGCGGTCATGTGCAATGGCTGAATGGATCGAAAGAAATCATCAGCTATCTGCAAGGGCGCTTTTAACCCCTCGCATCACTCCACCGCAGTTCGCAATTGTCGTCACCGCGATAGTTGGTTTTCCCAGTTTTACTTACGCAGTATTGGGGAGATACAACCATGTCGATAAACTGCATGTCCTTGCCAATGCGTGTGTACTCAAACAGTATGCTGCGTGCCACGGTGGCTCCAGAACGGATGTGGCAGCCATGACCAATCCAGGCAGGGCCAATGATGCGGGAACCCGACTCCACCCGCGCGCTGGAGCCGATGTACACCGGCCCTTCAATCTGCACAGTGTCCCAATCGATCTTGGTGTTTAGCCCAACCCATATACCGGGACGCACCTGGTGGCCCGGCATATTCATGTGAGCCACTTCGCCGCGCAGCACCCGTTGCAATACGCTCCAGTAGTCACTAACCCGCCCAATGTCGATCCAGTTAAAGAACCGGTTTTGCACAAAAAACGGCAACTTCTTCTCAACCAACATGGGAAATAATTGCGAGCCAATATCAAAATTGGTTCCTGTCGGGATCAAGTCCACCACACTGGGTTCAAACAGATAGATACCAGTACTGGCCAGTGTTGAAAGTGCGTCCTCGGGTTTGGGTTTTTCCTGAAATGACTGCACCCTCCCCTCTCTGTCCGCCACCACAATGCCGTAGGAGTCGACGTGTTCCCGGGGCACGTCCAGCGACACCACGCTTGCCACCGCACCTTTGGCGCGATGCTCGCTCACGGAGGCACCAATATCGAGGTCGATTAGTGCATCGCCACACAACACCAGCGTGGTTTCATCAAAAAAGCCAGAAAAATCCTGAATATGGCGCATCCCCCCGGCCGATCCACGGGGGCGTGGCACGATTTCGCCATGTTCCAGCGCACCTTCGTAGGAGTAGCCAATTTCC
Source organism: Candidatus Aalborgicola defluviihabitans (assembly GCF_016705985.1). Taxonomy (NCBI): domain Bacteria; kingdom Pseudomonadati; phylum Pseudomonadota; class Betaproteobacteria; order Burkholderiales; family Comamonadaceae; genus Allorhodoferax (SeqCode); species Candidatus Aalborgicola defluviihabitans. The sequence goes on along the minus strand of NZ_JADJKN010000005.1, from coordinate 56,456 downwards.
ACTCCCCAGCGGCTGCCGTCACCAAAATACTCTTCAATCTTACGGTGGTGGTAGGCCACGTTGATCATGATCTGGCGGATACCATGGCGGGCCATGTGCTCTATGAGGTATTCCATCACCGGCCTGCCCAAAATAGGCACCATGGGTTTGGGCAAATCCTTGGTCAGCGGGCGTACCCGAGTACCCTGCCCTGCAGCCAGAATCATTCCTTTGGTCATATTTTTCCTACCTTTATGTAACTTTCACCCGCCCAGATATGCACCGGATTGCACTTCAATATTTTCCAGGGGCACTGTACATGGTTGGCTAGGCGATGAACCTGACCTAGGAGGATATAAGTGCTTTGATTTTCACAGAGTAGCATGACCCTGTAGCCATTGGTACCCTCCCCTGGGCCAAACAACATGCGCATGACTTGCTAAGCTTAAATGCCGTTAGCCAGGGACACAAAGCACAGTCACGGCCATTCCGGTAAAATGAAGGGTTTTTCCCGTGAAAGGCGCTTCATGAAAGACCACTATGCGGCCTTGGGGGTCAATAGCGCAGTAACCCTTGCCGATATCAAGAAGGCATTTCGCCAACAGGCTTCTCTTCATCATCCCGACCGTAACCCAGACCCACAGGCCCCGGCGCGGTTCCGTTCTGTGCAGGAAGCCTATGACGTTCTGTCAGACGAGAGTAAACGCCAGGCCTATGACGACAACCGCCGGCGGAACCTGCTGGACAGTCCGATTGACACAGCCCGCGATATCTGGAACCACTATTTCAACCGATTGATCTGAGAGAGCCCACAACGCATGAACATTTCCCCCTACTTTCGTAACCTGCGCACAGCCTACGTCGCGGAACTCGATGACCTGACCTCCGATTCCGAAGGCAACAACATCCTGGGCAAACGCCTGTTGCAGCGCCGAAAAGAGATGGAGTTTCTGGTTCACATGCTGGAGATCAGCCCTGAGATGGTAGCCGTGGTTTTCCACAAAGGCTTTCGATTTACCGAACTGGCAATGATGGACCACCTGGTCAGCCTGGATGCGGACGAATTGCCCGAGTGGAACAGCCTCACAGATTCGATTGCCCTGGAGCCCTGGACCCGTGATTTAGTCGAAACCGTGCAAAAGCAGCCCATGGGCGACTGGTTCCTGGCAGTGGCTGTCGCACTGGAATACCTTTACCACCAACCCGAGCACCCCCACTTTGCAGACGCCGACGAGCGTGAAGAATCCGAGGATGAAGATGCCGAAGAGCAGGAAGCCCGCCTCCGCGACGAAGCCGGAGCCGACTGGATGGCCTCGCAAGGTTTTGACCGCAAGGAGTGAAACCCACCATGAGCAATCATCTGACCCTGATCGCCAAGACACAAAGTCTGATTGCCGCTGGCGACATCGTAGGCGCTGAATCCGCGTTGGTGGAACTGGCCGACACCGAAGGCGATGGCGCCCTGATGGTGGTGTTGGAGCAATTACCGCCCAAGGACATTTTGGCGGTGATTCGCGAATACGACAATTCCCGTGAATCGGTCATCAACCTGATGGTCACGCCAGAGATGTTTGCCCGTGCCGTGGTTATCGAAAAACAATACAAAGACCTGACCCGCACGCACCTGCGCGGCATGATGAATTCGGTCATCTTCCGCGAAGACGCCGACCCCGTCGAGTTCCTCACCGCCATTGGTGACCTCGAAGGCGGCGCCGAAGCCTTGGCCGACTATTTTTCGAAAAAATGGAGCCGCATCGAAGCTTTGCCCGCACCAGCACGTTTGACTCGGTGGAAGACGACGGTGAAATGTTGTCGGAATCCGCACTGTTGGCCTGCGCTTATGTTCCACCCAAGTTGGAGCTGGACGAAGTAACTGACCAGGATTGGATGCAGATGGCTTGGCTGCTGCGCTACCAGTGTCCTGACTTGTTTACCGAGACCGTATTGGTGTTGCGTGCCAAGGCCCGCGCCCATGATCTGGGCGAGGACGAAGAAGGCATGGACGAATCTGAGGAAGACGACGGCAAGGTGGAGACCGGTGACACCGACCGCGGCAAGGCCACACCTGCGGCCCGTGACGATGACGAGGAATCTGCCATCTAACCGATGAAAGCCTCAGCGCAGCAACCCCAAGCCGTCTCACTGTTCGACGCCCGCCCCTTCTTTGAGAAAGCAGTGGCCTTTGGCGTACAGCACGGCATCCTCCACCCGGACAAGCTCGATTCGATCTGCAACGACGCCCCCAAAGGCATGGTGCAGATCGCCCGCTACTTTGGCTCGGAGTTCCTGCGCCCCGAGCTCGAAAAGGCCAGGGACCGGATGGTCAACCTGGTCAGCTTGCACCTGGAGTACACCAGTGGTGGCGATCTGCACGCAGCGGCCGAATCACTGCGTGATCACTCCTTTCTGTCACGTTCCAAGGCTGGATCGGACATGCTCAAGGCCTTGATTGCCATGCCGCAGAACAGCCACTTTGGCATGCATGAGGGTACTGGTGGTTTTCGCGATGAGCAGATCCCGCTACTGGCCAAATGGACCCTGCGTACCCTGCCCGAATACCAGGCCGAACTAGCCGTACGTCAGCAAGTAGCCAAGCTGGTGGACGCCGCCATTTGGTTGGCCGAATCACTGGGCCTGGACGCGGCTGATCTGGAAGAGGCCGGTAAAGACGCTGAGGCCGTCATTCGCACCGCCCTGCTGGCCCATGCAACCAAGCGCAACGCGATGCCCGACTGGGTGGCTTTCGAGAAGATGGTGTTGGGCATTCGCAAGAAATATCCGCTCGTCGATGGCGCCGCCCCCGCAGCTTTCCCGCTGCCCGTGCCCAAAGGCTTACCCCAAGCCTTCCAGGGTGAGGTAGAGCGCGTACGCCAGTCCGTACTGACCGACCTGCCCAAAATTCTGGATGCCACCTTGCCCGTGCGCAAGCTGTTTGACCAAACGCCGGCCTTTCTGGGGCGATATTTTTGGCAGGAAGACGCTCTAGCTGAAGTGGAACACTTTGACCGCACTGCCTCGGCTAACTGGACCAAGGCCACCAGTGGGCACGATGACGACTGCTCGCTGCTAACGCTGTTTCTGTGCTTATCAGCTGCCAGCACTGGCAAAACCGTGCTGAGCGAAAAGAACGCCGTCACCTTGCTGCGCAAGATTCGCAAGAGTGGGCTGGACGCCGAATTGGCGCGTCAGTTCATTCAGCACCACGCACCACAACAACACCAAGCGGACTACCTGCATCTGTGGGAATCCTTTGTTGACGAGGCGCAAGCCACGTTGCAAAGCGACCATGACTACGCGCTCAAAGACGCATTGGCACTGTTGCGTCGAGAGTGCAATATTGCCCCATGATGGTGCTTTCCCATACCAAATTGCAGGGAGACAGCGAATCCGCTACAGTTGAAAAGTCATTTTCAATATAGGAATTGCCGTGAAAAGCCAACCAACAAAGCCGGCAGCGCCACCAACAAAGCCGGCAGCGCCACCAACAACGCCCGAGCAGGATCGTTACATGCCCGGTGACCCTATTCCGGTTCCGCAGGCAGTCGAGGCAAATAGCGAGTCCACCTGGGCCCTGTTTTCCGACGTACCCCGCTTGCCTGAACCGGACTTTTTGGAAACCGTGCCGATGGCCCTCACTGAACCGGACTTTTCGGAAACCGTGCCGATGTCCCTCGCAGAAGAACTGCTCATTAGAATGCCGCCAACGCCTCGCAAACCTAGTGGCAGCTAGACATTGCATAGGTTGTATTTTTCAGTCATGAATTTTTATCGATCAATATTTTTCGCTCTCACACTGTCAGCCATGTTACTGGGCGGCTGTTCAAAGCAAGACGACGCCAAAGCCACCAGCCCAGAAGTATCCATCCAAGCCGTGACCAAGGGAGCCAAGGGCTTCACCGTTGGGGCACTGATGAGTGCCAACACGGTCTACGTTTTTTTTGATCCCCAGTGTCCGCACTGCGGGCACCTGTGGCAAGCATCGCTGCCCTTGCACAAAAAAATCAAGTTCCAGTGGATTCCGGTGGCCTGGATCAACGCGTCCAGCCTGACCCAGGGCGCCGCCATGTTGGGTGCGGCTGACCCGCTGGCACTGATGACCGAGCATGAAGCCTCCCTGCTGGGTGGTCGAGGGGGTATATCAGCACCTTCCAGCGTGCCGTCGGACGTGGAGCAAACCATCAAGGCCAATACCAAACTGCTCAATGGCTTTGGAGCTGAATCCGTTCCCTTTGTCATCGTGAAGAACGTCCGCACTGGTCAGACCATTACCCACAATGGTGCCATGACCACGGCTGAACTGGCTGAGCTGGTTGGCGTGGACACTACCCCCTGACCGCGCCATGATGTCCATGGAGTACGTGGCCGCGGGCCTGTTTGCACTGGCGCTGCTACACACTTTTTGCGCCAAACAGTTTGAGCAACTTGCACACCGTAGCGAGCGGCATTCGGGGCTATTCCACCTGCTGGGTGAAGTGGAGGTGGTATTCGGTTTTTGGGCCTTTGTAATGATCGTGGCCATGGCTTTGGTGCGTGGTGGCGAACAGGCCATTGCTTATGCCGAGTCGCTGCAATACACCGAGCCCTTGTTTGTATTCGTCATCATGGTAGTGGCAGCATCGCGCCCAGTTTTGCTCACTGTTGAAAGTTTGGTCGTTATGCTTGCACGACTGGCTCCGGTGCCTTCGGCCCTGGCCCAGACTTGGTTGTGCTTGGCGCTGGTGCCGCTGATTGGCTCTTTCATCACTGAGCCGGCCGCAATGACGCTGGCCGCACTATTGCTGGCACCGTTGGTATTTCGGCCTGGCATACCTGAGTGGCGCAAGTATGCCGCCCTGGGCGTGCTGTTTGTCAATGTGTCCATTGGCGGAACACTCACATCCTTTGCCGCACCCCCAGTGCTAATGGTGGCTGGCGCCTGGAACTGGGACAGTGCGTTCATGGCCAGCACCTTCGGCTGGCGCGCGGCCATTGCTGTGTTGTTCAATGCCAGCGTGATGACGTTCGTACTGCGCCAATACGTAACTGAAGTTCCAATTGCGGCAGAAGCCAATGCAGAGCTGCCCGTGCCCCTGACGGTGCGGGTTATTCACCTGGTGTTTCTGGCCGGCGTGGTGGTGTTTGCCCACCATCCGGTCATTTTTCTTGGATTGTTCCTGTTCTTTTTGGGGTTCACCCAAGCTTATGCCCATTTCCAAAGTCCGTTAATCCTCAAAGAGGGTTTGCTGGTGGGATTCTTTCTGGCCGGGCTGGTGGTTCTGGGCGGCATGCAGCAGTGGTGGCTGCAACCCATCGTCAGCAGCCTGCAGCCAACGGCCCTGTTCTTTGGCGCATTGGGGTTAACGGCGCTGACCGACAACGCGGCGCTCACCTACCTGGGCTCATTGATTGAAGGCATGACCGACCCCGCCAAATACGCGCTGGTAGCTGGTGCCGTGGCAGGGGGGGGCTTGACGGTAATTGCCAACGCGCCCGAACCCGGCAGGTGTGGCGTTGTTGCGCCGGGGCTTCAATGATGAATCCATTGGCGCTGGCGAACTATTGCTGGGTGCACTGGCGCCAACGGCGGTGGCCGCGCTGGTTTTCCTGCTGTAGGTCCCCGCAGCCCATCAGATTTACATCTTCTGGTTCAGCGCCTTCTCAATGGCGGACACCAGTTTGGTGCTGTCAGGCTCTACATCGCTGGGGTAGTACGACACCACATTGCCCTTGCGGTCCACCAGGTATTTATTGAAATTCCACTTGGGCTCGACCTTGGTGGCTTTGAGCAAATCGGCATACAAGGCATTGCGCGCGTCACCGCGTACATCGGTTTTGGCGAACATGGGGAACTTCACCCCATAGGTGTTGAAGCAGAAGTCCGCTATCTCCTTGGAGTTACCCGGCTCCTGCTTGCCAAACTGGTTGCTTGGAAAACCCAGCACCACCAAGCCTTTGTCCAGGTACTTGGCGTGCAAGGCCTCCAGGCCTTCGTACTGGCGCGTGAATCCGCAGTAGCTGGCCGTGTTGACCACCAGCAGCACCTTGCCCGCGTATTGGCACAGGTTCTGCGGTGCATCGTCCTGCAAACGCGGGAAATCGTGTTTCAAAATGGCGGGACAGGCAGCCGGCGCGGCGGCTGTCGTTGCGGCGGCCACGGCAGGCGGGGTTTGCGCCATGGCCGCAGGCACGCTGCACAAGGCCAGAATAGACCCCAAAATGGTGACAAGGAACGATTTATGGTGTTTCATGCGGCCATTGTGGGTGTTTTGCAAATCCCCTACCCCACCCAACGTCTTGCGTTGCGCCACAGTTCCATCCACGGGCTGTGGGCGTTGGCATCCAAGCCGTTCCAGCTCATCTGGATGTTGCGGAACACCCGCTCGGGGTGCGGCATCAATGCGGTGAAGCGCCCGTCTGCCGTGGTCACCGCCGTCAAACCGGCCGGGCTGCCATTGGGGTTAAAGGGGTAGGCTTCGGTGGCCGCACCCATGTTGTCCACAAAGCGCATGGCGGCAATCGCCTTGGTCGCATCGCCCCGGTACTTGAAGTTGGCAAAGCCCTCACCGTGCGCCACGGCAATGGGCATGCGCATGCCGGCCAGATCCTTGAAGAACAGGCTGGGCGACTCCAGCACCTCCACCATGGACAAACGCGCTTCAAAGCGCTCGCTCTGGTTGGTGGTGAAGCGTGGCCAGTCTTGGGCGCCGGGGATGATGTCGGCCAGTTCGGCAAACATCTGGCAGCCGTTGCAAACGCCCAGGCCAAAGGTGTCGTCCCGGCCAAAGAAGGCCTTGAACTGCTCGGCCAGCGCAGCGTTGAAGGTGATGCTGCGCGCCCAGCCAATGCCAGCACCCAGCGTGTCGCCATAGCTGAACCCACCGCAGGCCACCACGCCTTTGAAATCGGCTAATCTTGCGCGACCCGTTTGCAAATCGGTCATGTGCACGTCATAGGCTTCAAAGCCTGCTTCGGTGAAGGCGTAGGCCATTTCCACATGGGAATTGACGCCCTGCTCACGCAATACAGCCACCTTGGGGCGGCTGGTGAGCACCGCAGGGGCTATACCTATTGTTGTAGATGCTCCTGCTTTGATAGTGGCTTGTGTAGATTCGACGAGGGCTAGAGCCTGATTTGGCATATAAATATGCAGCCCCGGGTCGCCCACCGCACCAGCGGCGGCGTGCTCGGCATCGGCGCCAGCCGGGTTGTCGCGCTGCTGGCAAATCTTCCAGCTCACCGCGTCCCAGACCTGGTGCAGATCGGACAGGCTGGCCTTGAAGATGGATTTGGCGTCGCGCCAGATGTGCAGCTCGTTCTTGCCGGCCTCCATCTTGCTGGACTCAGGGCGGGTCTTGCCGATGAAGTGGCTGTGCTGCGACAGACCGTGCGCGCGCAGCACCTGCATCACGTCGCCACGCTGTGTGGTGCGCACCTGCAGCACCACGCCCAGCTCTTCGCTGAACAGGGCCTTGAGCGTGAGCTCATCACGGCGACCGCCGACCTGGCTGGCCCAGTTCTTGGCATCGCCCGCGTCCATGCGGCTGTCCGTGATGCCATCGCCTTCGAGCACCAGCATGTCCACGTTAAGCGCCACGCCCACCTTGCCGGCAAACGCCATCTCGGCTACCGTGGCCAACAGGCCGCCATCACTGCGGTCGTGGTAGGCTAGGATCATGCCCTTGGCGCGCAGGAAGTTGATGGCTTCGACCAGATTCATCAGGTCTTGCGCGGTGTCCAGATCGGGCACACCATCCTTTTGGGGGCAACCCACCTGGTTCAGCGTTTGCGCCAGGATGCTGGTGGCCATGCGGTTTTGGCCGTGGCCCAGGTCGATCAGTACCAGCGTGGTGTCGTCCGTGCGGTTCAGCTCGGGTGTGAGCGTGCCGCGCACATCGGCCAGCGTGGCGAAGGCGGTAACGATCAAGGACACGGGGGATGTGACCTTCTTGTCGCCCTGCGCATCTTTCCACTGCGTGCGCATGGACAGTGAATCTTTGCCCACGGGAATCGAGATACCCAACGCGGGGCACAGCTCCATGCCCACGGCCTTCACCGTGGCGTACAGCGCGGCGTCTTCGCCCGCTTCACCGCAGGCGGCCATCCAGTTGGCCGACAGCTTGACGCGGGGTAGTTCAATCGGCGCGGCCAGCAAGTTGGTAATGGCCTCAGCCACCGCCATGCGGCCCGATGCGGGCGCATCCAGAGAGGCCAGCGGCGTGCGCTCGCCCATGGACATGGCCTCACCGGCAAAGCCCTTGAAGTCGGCCAGCGTCACGGCGCAATCTGCCACCGGCACCTGCCAGGGGCCGACCATTTGGTCGCGGTGGGTCAAGCCACCCACGGTGCGGTCGCCAATGGTGATGAGGAAGCGCTTGGACGCCACCGTGGGGTGGGCCAGCACGTCGATGACGGCTTTTTGCAGGTCCACACCGGTCAGGTCCAAGGGCTTGAACTGGCGCGCCACGGTCTTGACATCGCGGTGCATCTTGGGCGGCTTGCCCAGCAGCACGTTCATGGGCATATGAACTGGTACCCCCTCCTTGTCCCCCCCCCCCCGGTTCGGGCGCCCCCCCCCCCCCCCCCCCCCCCCCCCCCCCGGCCCCCCGCGCGGCCCGGCGTCGCTGTCGTACACCACCAGTTCGCGCTCTTCCGTGGCGACGCCAATCACCGCAAATGGGCAACGCTCGCGCTCGCACAATGCCTGGAACTGTTCCAGCGACTCGGGGGCGATGGCCAGCACATAGCGTTCTTGGCTTTCGTTGCACCAAATTTCTTTGGGCGCCATGCCGGACTCTTCGAGCTGGATGGCGCGCAAATCGAAGCGCGCGCCGCGGCCTGCGTCGTTGGCCAGCTCGGGGAAGGCGTTAGAGAGGCCACCCGCGCCCACGTCGTGAATCGCCAGAATGGGATTGGCGTCACCCTGAATCCAGCACTGGTTGATGACCTCTTGCGCCCGGCGCTCGATCTCGGGGTTGCCGCGCTGCACCGAATCAAAGTCCAGCTCGGCCGCATTCGCACCCGTGGCCATGGAGCTGGCTGCGCTACCGCCCATGCCGATACGCATGCCGGGGCCACCCAGTTGGATCAGCAGGCTGCCAGCCGGGAACGCAATTTTGTGGGTCTGACCGGCGTCGATCACGCCCAGGCCACCGGCAATCATGATGGGCTTGTGGTAGCCGCGCTGCACGGTGTCCACATTGCTGGCTACGCTTTGCTCGTATTCGCGGAAGTAACCCAGCAGGTTGGGCCGGCCAAATTCGTTGTTGAAGGCTGCACCGCCCAGTGGGCCTTCCGTCATGATTTGCAGCGGACTGGCAATGTGTTCAGGCTTGCCAAAAGCGGGCACGCCGTCTTGGGGCCAGAGTTTGGAGACGGTAAAGCCGGTCAGGCCGGCCTTGGGTTTTGATCCGCGCCCGGTGGCACCTTCGTCACGAATTTCGCCACCCGCGCCAGTGGAGGCACCGGGGAATGGGCTGATGGCCGTGGGGTGGTTGTGAGTTTCCACCTTCATCAGAATGTGGTTTGTTTCACTATGCTTTTCATAGCTGGGAGCGCATATTGCACGAGGGCTAGAGGCTGATTTTGCTACAAACCTTTCTACGGCAACGCCTTCCATCACGGAGGCGTTATCCGAGTATGCCACCAGCATGTGCTGGGGTGCCAGTTGGTGCGTGTTGCGGATCATGCCGAACATGCTCTTGTCTTGCGCCACGCCGTCAATGGTGAACTGGGCGTTGAAGATTTTGTGGCGGCAGTGCTCGCTGTTGGCTTGGGCAAACATCATCAGCTCCACATCCGTGGGGTTGCGCCCCAAGGTATTGAATGCGTTAACCAGGTAGTCGATCTCGTCGGCCGCCAGGGCCAGGCCAAACTGCACATTGGCCTTGACCAGTGCGTCCTTGCCACCGCGCAGCACGTCCACATGGTCCATGGGTGCGGCTTGCAGTGCGCTGAACAAGGCATAGGCCTGGTTGCGCTCCAACATGGCGCTCTCGGTCATGCGATCATGCAACAGGGCTGCCACTTGCTGCATTTGCTCTGCGTTGAGCGCAGCCTTGGATAGCAGGCCATTTTTGAGCGTCAGGCGATATTCGACCAGGCGCTCGATGCGGTGCACCGCCAGACCGCAGTTGTGGGCAATGTCGGTAGCCTTGGACGCCCAGGGCGACACGGTGCCCAAGCGGGGTGATACCACGATCAGCGGCCCGTCGATGGGGCCGGTGTAGGGGTCGCCATAGGTCAACAGGGCCGCCAGTTGGGCGTTCAGGGCTGCAACAGGGGCGGTGTCGCTGCCAGCCAGATGCACAAAGCGCGCTGCAATCGACGCAATCTTGTCGTTGATCGCATGCAGGGCCGGCAGGAGTTGTTGAACGCGGAAGCTGCTCAGGGCATTGCTGCCCTCGAAAGTGGAGATATGCAGTGTCACAGGGGCGGCCTGAAGTTGGGCTGAGAAAAAGGACGGTGAAGCAAAACCATTTTTCAAACGCTGCGCTGAATGGGCAGCGTTCAAAGCCTGCCGATTTTACCCGCCCAGCCACCCCCTGCAAGACGCCCCCACAACACCTGTGCCTAACGCCCCGCCATCAAATTGGGGCTTCAGGAGCAAGTGACGGTGCTTACGCCATCAGAAAGCTGCTCGCCTTCATTTGCATCACGCTGCGGGCAGGAGCCAGCGCCGCGCTGTAGTGGGCGTCGGCGCGCGGCAGCAAACGTGCGAAGTAGAACTCTGCCGTCTGGATTTTGGCAGTGTAAAACTCGGCCGACTCTTTGCCTGTGCCGCTCGCCAGCAGTTCAGTGGCCTTGGCGGCCTGCAGTGCCCAGAAATAGCCCATCATCACAAAACCGCTGTACATCAGGTAGTCCACGCTGGACGAACCCACCTGCTCGCGGTCTTTGGAGGCGCGCAGCATGATTAGCGTGGTCAGCAGGTTCCACTGGGCCGTGCGGCGCACCAGAGTGCGCGCCATGCCGCCGATCGGCCCCCGATTGAGCGCATGTGGCTTGGCAAAACGCAGCACCGTGCCGCTGAAATCACGTACGCATTTGCCTTTGGAACCCAAAAGAACCTTGCGGCCCAGCAGATCCAACGCCTGAATGCCGGTGGTGCCTTCGTACAGGGTGGAGATGCGGGCGTCGCGGGCAATTTGCTCCATGCCGTGTTCGCCAATGTAGCCGTGCCCGCCAAAAACCTGCATGCCCAGGTTGGCCGCCTCCAGACCCATTTCTGTCAAAAAGCCTTTGAGAATGGGCGTATAGAAACCCAACTCATTGTCAAATTTGGCATAAGCGGCCTGGTCACCGGTCTGCCCGGCCAAAAACATCTTGTCGGCAATTTGTGCAGCGGCGTACACCATGGCGCGCCCACCTTCTGCAACAGCTTTTTGTGTGAGCAGCATGCGCCGCACATCGGGGTGCCAAATCAGTGCGTCAGCCACCTGATCCGGCTCTTTCTTGCCGGACAGTGCCCGCATGGAGCGGCGCTCCAGCGCGTAGGGCAAGGCCCCCTGAAACGACAACTCTGCATGGGCCACGCCCTGAATGGCGGTTCCGATGCGGGCAGTGTTCATGAAGGTGAACATGGCCTCCAGGCCCTTGTTGGGTTCACCAATCAGGGTGCCGATGGCGCCATCAAAGTTCAGCACGGCGGTGGCATTCGCGTTGATGCCCATTTTGTGCTCCAGCGAGCCGGTGTTCACGCCATTGCGCGCACCCACAGTGCCGTCAGCCGCGACCACCCACTTGGGTACCACAAACAGCGAGATGCCACGGGTACCGGCCGGTGCGCCAGGCAGACGCGCCAACACGATGTGAATGATGTTTTCGGCCAGATCGTGATCACCGGACGAGATAAAAATCTTGGTCCCAGTGAGCACGTAGCTGCCATTTGGCTGCGGTTCGGCCCGGGTTTTGATTTGCCCCAGGTCAGTACCACATTGCGGTTCGGTCAGGCACATGGTGCCCGACCATTCGCCCGACACCAGGTGCGGCAGGTACCGCGATTTGATGCTGTCAGTGCCGTATTGCAACAGCGTGTTGATACAGCCAATACTCAGGCCGGGGTACATGGTGAATGCCCAATTGGCCGCCCCCATCATTTCGGACTTGAACAAATTCAACGACATCGGCAGGCCCTGGCCACCGTATTCCTCCGGGAACGACAGGCCCTGCCAGCCACCTGCCACAAACTGGGCGTACGCCTCCTTGAAACCCTTGGGCGTTGTGACCACACCATCGTTCAGGTGGCAGCCCTCTTTGTCGCCGGATGCATTCAGGGGCGCCAGCACCTCTTCACACAAGGTCGCAGCGCCTTCCAAAATGGCGTCCACCATTTCAGGTGTTGCATCTGCGCCATTGGGCAAACTGCTGTAGTGCGCTGGGTAGTCAAGCACCTCATTGATCAAAAAGCGCATATCGCGCAGGGGGGCTTTGTACTGGTGCATGGGGATTACCTCTCAATGATGGCCACAACACCCTGCCCGCCAGCTGCGCAGATAGAAATCAGGCCACGGCCCGACCCCTTTTGCGCCAGCATCTTGGCCAGCGTGGCCACAATGCGCCCACCGGTGGCAGCAAAGGGGTGGCCAGCGGCGAGCGAACTGCCGTTGACGTTGAGCTTCTTCATGTCAATCTTGCCCAGAGGTTTGGACAGGCCCAATTGTTCTTTGCAGAAGGTCTTGTCTTGCCAGGCGCTCAGGGTGCACAGCACCTGGGCGGCAAAGGCTTCGTGGATTTCGTAGTAATCAAAATCCTGCAGCGTCAGGCCCGCGCGCGCCAGCATGCGCGGCACGGCGTAGGCAGGTGCCATCAAGAGGCCTTCCTTTTTGTCAAAGAAGTCCACGGCAGCCACTTCGCTAAAGGTCAGGTAAGCCAACACTGGCAGGTTGTGCGCGGCGGCCCATTCTTCGCTGGCCAGCAGCACGGCAGAGGCACCATCTGTCAGCGGTGTGGAATTGCCGGCGGTCAACGTGCCTTGGCCGGGAGCAACTTTTTTGTCGAACACCGGCTTGAGGCTGCGCAGCTTCTCAATACTGAGGTCGGCACGCAAGTTGTTGTCTTTGGTGACACCCTTGAACGGCGTCATCAAGTCGGTGAAAAAGCCGTTGTCATAGGCTTGCGCCAGGTTGTGGTGGCTCTTGAACGCCAGTTCATCCTGGGCTTCGCGGGGAATGCCCCACTCGCGCGCCATTTGTTCGGCGTGCTCGCCCATGGACAAGCCGGTGCGCGGCTCGCCATTGCGCGGCAACGAAGGTTGCACCAGCATGGCGGGGCGGATGCGTGCAGCAACGGCGAGGCGCTGGGCAGCCGTCTTGGCGCGGGACAGATCCAGTAGGATTCTGCGCAGCTTTTCGTTCAGGGCAATGGGTGCGTCAGACGTAGTGTCCACACCGCCAGCAATACCGCATTCGATATGACCCAAGGCGATCTTGTTGGCGACGATCATGGCGGCTTCCAGACCCGTGCCACAAGCCTGCTGAATGTCAAACGCCGGGGTTTCGCGGGCCAGTGTGGTGGACAGCACGCTTTCGCGGACCAGATTGAAATCACGTGAATGCTTCATGACCGCACCAGCCACCACATCACCCATGCGCTCGCCGTGCAGGTTGAAGCGGTCTACCAGGCCTTGCAGCGTGGCGGTCAGCATTTCATGGTTGGATGCCTGGGAATAGACGGTGTTAGAGCGGGCAAAAGGAATGCGGTTGCCGCCCAGAATGGCGACGCGACGAATAGTGGAGTTCATGGTTGGGATTCGTTTCAACAAAAAGGGGTTAGTAGCTGAGCTGGCCACGCAAATGGGGTTTTTGGCCCTTGGCATCGCGCACTTCAAAGAAGGCGCCATCGTCAGAGCGGGCGCTCCACAAGGAAGCGCGGCCTGGCAGGTACAAGGGTGTCTTGAATTCCACTGCCAGGGTGCCTTGCTCCAACGGCGTAGACGGCAGCAAGCAGGACAGCGCGCGGGCATTGGTCCACATGCCGTGGGCAATCGCACGTTTAAACCCGAACAGCTTGGCCGAAAGCGCCGACATATGGATAGGGTTGCGATCGCCCGACACTGCACCGTAGCGACGGCCGATGTCCGCGGTGGCACCAAATTCGGTCTGACAGGACAGCGGCGCGTCGGCAACAATTTGACTGGCGTACGGGGCGCCGGTGGTCTCCTTGACACCGACACGCAACAGGCTTTGGGTCGCAGACCACGCCAATTCGTCACCGCGCAGAATGCGCAAGTCCAACGTAAAGACCTGTCCCTTTTCGTGGGCCAACAACTGTCCAGGAGACATCTCCACCCGCACCACGTCACCCGCATGCAAAGCGCTGCGTTGGGTAATGGTGTTGGCCAAATGCATTGTGCCTATGGCAGGCCAGGGGCATTCGGGTGAACACATATAGGCCGTGACCAGCGGAAAGGTGAGCAACTGCGGGTATATCAGCGGCACACCCTGAGCCAACTTGAAACCGCACAGGGCCGAGTACTGGCCGATATGCTGGGCATTGAGTTCCACGCGCGGCAAAACCAGTTCTACCGGCGGCAGGCTCTTGACCAATCCGGGACGCTTGGCGCCAGTGCCCAGTGCGCGGAAGAATGTGGCAGCCAGACTCGGGGTATCGGTTACTTCAATGGTTGCCATCGTTATGCTCCCAACAGGCTTTGTCCGCACACGCGCACCACGTTGCCCGTCAGGCCCGCCGATGCGGGCGAAGCAAACCAGGCAATGGTTTCAGCCACATCCACGGGCTGCCCGCCCTGCCCCATGGAATTCATGCGCCGACCTGCCTCGCGGATCGCAAAGGGCACGGCGGCAGTCATTTGTGTTTCAATAAAGCCCGGCGCCACCGCATTGATGGTGATGCCCTTCTGTGCCAGCACCGGTGCCATGCTCTGCACCATGCCGATGACGCCGGCCTTGGAGAACGCGTAGTTGGTCTGCCCCAGGTTGCCGGCAATGCCGGAGATAGACGACACGCAAACAATGCGTCCGCCAGCCTTGAGCACACCCGACTCCACCAGTGCGTCGTTGATGCGCTCCTGCGTGGATAGGTTGACATTGACAACCGCTTGCCACAGGTGGTCTTTCATGTTGGCAATGGTTTTGTCGCGGGTGATACCCGCGTTGTGCACCACCACGTCCCAGCCGCCATCGGCCAGTGCTGCGTTGACCAACGCCTGGGGCGCTTCGGGTGCGCCAATATCCAGTGCCAAGGCTTTGGCACCCAGGCGCTGGGCAATTTCATCCAACCCGGCCTGCGCTTGGGGAACATCCAGGCAAATCACCTGAGCGCCGTCACGTGCCATCACTTCGGCAATCGATGCACCAATACCGCGCGACGCGCCAGTAACCAGCACCTTCTTGCCGGCCAGGGGTTGGCTCCAGTCCATCGCTTGCGTAGCCGGGCTGATAGGCAAACCAATGCGTACTACCTGGGCTGACACATAGGCCGAGCGGGGGGACAGGAAGAAACGCAGTGCACCTTCCAGCTGGTCTTCGGCACCTTCAGCAACGTAAACCAATTGCACGGCAATTGCGCGTTTGAGTTCCTTCGCCAAGGCACGGGTCAGTCCCTCAAGCGCACGCTGAACGGTAGCCTGACGCGGTGACACACATGCCTCTGGCGGGCGACCTAGCACCACAACCCGGCCACAAGACAGGATGGACCGCGCAGCGTCGTGGAAAAAATTGTAAATTGCGTCAGACTGATTGCTGTCGGTCAGGCCGGTGGCGTCAAACACCAGTGCTTTCACCTTTTCACCGGGCTGGTCATCTGTGCCCCAACGGCCGGTCATCATGCCCATTGGATTGGCAAGACCCATCCATTGCGGCACATCGCGGTGGGCCACAGTTTGCACGCCGATAGACTTGAATACGTGGGCCAGTGCTCCCAATAACTGGGGGTTGGGCCCAGCGCCCACCAGCACGCTGCCGCGAATCAACGGTTGGCCTGGTTGGTAGCGTTCCAGTGGCACCGGCTGGGGCAAACCCAGCATGGCCGCAATACGGGATCCCAGAGGCGAACTGGTAAAACCCAGATATGAATCAGTCATCGAAATCTCCTTTGAGGGCGATGGTACCGACCAACTGGTCATTAGCTTAGAGGGTGCTGCCTAACCGTCAGAAACCGTGTTTGCGTACAGTGCTTCGCCCTCGGGGATAATTGACCCATGACAATTACCTACAAAGACGCACAAGGCATCGCGGGCATGCGGATTGCTGGTCGCCTGACCTCCGAAGTGCTGGACTATTTAACTCCGTTTGTGAAGCCTGGTATTACCACCAACCAGATCGACAAACTGGCCCATGACTACATTACCCAAGTGCAAGGCGGCATTCCTGCACCACTGAACTACACCGGGGGAGGCAGCACGCCCTATCCCAAATCGGTGTGCACTTCGATTAACCACCAAGTCTGCCACGGCATTCCGAACGACAAGCCACTCAAAAAGGGCGATATCGTCAATATCGACGTCACGGTGATCAAAGACGGCTGGCATGGCGATTCCAGCCGCATGTACATGGTGGGCGAAGCATCCATTGCCGCCAAGCGTCTGTGCGCCATCACCTATGACGCGATGTGGCACGGCATCAAAATGGTCAAGCCAGGCATCCACCTCGGCGATATTGGCCATGCCATTCAGCAGTTTGCTGAAGGCCACGGTTTTAGCGTGGTGCGGGAGTTTTGCGGGCATGGCATTGGGCGTATTTTTCATGAAGAACCGCAGGTGTTGCATTACGGCCGCCCCGGAACGCTGGAAAAATTGGTAGAAGGCATGACCTTTACCATTGAACCCATGATCAATGCGGGCAAGAAGGACATCAAAGAGGGACCCGAAAAGGATGGCTGGAGCATCGTGACCAAAGACCATTCACTGTCAGCCCAGTGGGAACACACTGTTTTAGTGACCCCCACGGGTTACGAGGTTCTGACCGTATCGGCCGGCACACCGCCAACACCCGCGTTTGTGCCGGCACAAGCCAGCACCTGACAACGACTTCGCCACAGCCTTCAACCATGGCTGACCTACAGGCACTTCGCGCCGAATACCGAAGCCAAAAAGCACTGCTGTTGCAGGGCATCTCCCGCACCAACGCAACGGGGCGCGATGTGCACAAGACCCTAGCGCGACTTGCGCAGTTGGCAGATGGGGTGCTCAAACGGCTGTGGGACAAAGCCGGCCTGAACGCCCCCTTTGCATTGCTGGCCGTCGGTGGTTACGGGCGCGGTGAACTGTTTCCTTTTTCTGATGTGGATGTGCTGGTCTTGCTGCCGGACGGGTATGACCCCGAAACAGACACGACACTCAAGGCCCGCATTGAAGCCTTTATTGGCAGTTGCTGGGACGCCGGCCTGGAGATTGGCTCCAGCGTTCGCACTTTGAGCAGTTGCCTGGCTGAATCCCACCGGGATGTGACGATACAAACCGCACTGCTCGAGTGTCGTCTGGTCACCGGTGATGCTGCATTGATGCAGCAATTTCAAGCGGCCTACTTTGCAGCCATGGATCCACAGGCGTTTTTTGTGGCCAAGACGCTGGAACTGCGCCAGCGCCACACAAAGTACGAAAACACACCCTACTCCCTGGAGCCCAACTGCAAGGAGTCGCCCGGCGGGTTGCGCGACCTGCAAATCATTCTGTGGGTTGCCAAGGCAGCAGGTTACGGCAACAACTGGAATGAACTAGCCGCCAACGGATTGGCTACGCAGTTTGAGGTGCAGCAAATACGGCGCAATGAATCCGTATTGGTCCGGGTGCGTGCCCGTCTGCACCTGATTGCCAATCGCCGTGAGGATCGGTTGATCTTTGACATGCAGACTGCTGTGGCCGAATCCTTCGGCCTTGGCGAGGGCAAGGGCGCATCCAACGGTCGCCCGGTCGTGCGCGCCAGCGAGGCTCTGATGAAGCGCTACTACTGGGCTGCCAAGGCCGTGGCCCAGCTCAACCAGATCCTGTTGCTCAACATCGAGGAGCGGCTCTACCCGTCTACCCACACACCACACCGCATCAACGACCGCTTCAATGAAAAGGCCGGGATGGTTGATGTGGTTAGTGACGACCTGTACGAGCGTGAACCCCATGCCATTTTGGAAACCTTTCTGGTTTACCAAACCAACCTGGGCCTCAAGGGTTTGTCCGCACGTACCTTGCGAGCCCTGTACAACGCTCGCAATCTGATGGATGCTGGCTTTCGACGCGACCCCGTCAACCGTGAGACGTTCAACAAAATTCTGATGGAGCCGACAGGCATTACGCATGCGATGCGGCTCATGAACCAGACCTCGGTGCTGGGGCGCTACTTGTGGGTGTTTCGCCGGATCGTTGGGCAGATGCAGCACGACCTGTTCCACGTCTATACGGTGGACCAACACATCCTCATGGTGTTGCGCAACATGCGCAGATTCTTCATTGTGGAGTACGCGCACGAGTACCCATTCTGCTCACAACTCGCCAGTGGTTGGGACAAGCCATGGCTGTTGTACGTGGCGGCCCTATTCCACGATATTGCCAAAGGCCGTGGTGGTGACCATTCAGAACTGGGTACGGTAGAGGTACGGCGCTTTTGCAAACAGCACGGCTTTGCGGCAGAAGACACCCAACTCATTGAATTCGTGGTGCGCGAGCACCTGACCATGAGCCGCATCGCCCAAAAGTCCGATCTGAGCGATCCACAAACCATTCTCGATTTCGCCAAGCGGGTGGGTAACGAGCGCCAGCTGACCGCCCTCTACCTGCTAACCGTGGCAGACATCCGCGGCACCTCACCCAAGGTCTGGAACGCCTGGAAGGGCAAGTTGCTGGAAGATCTATACCGCCTGACCAGCCGCGCCCTCGGTGGCCACGCCCCCGATCCAGACGCTGAAGTGGAGGCTCGCAAGCGCGAGGCCTTGGTACTGGTCAACATGCACTCCCTGCCCTTTGAGGCCCACAAGCCGCTGTGGGACACGCTGGACGTGGGTTACTTTATGCGCCACGATGCGTCCGATATTGCCTGGCATACGCGCCAACTTTCCCGGCTGGTGGGTACCGGCAAGGCCGTGGTACGGGCACGCCGTTCGCCCGTCGGAGAAGGACTGCAGGTGCTGGTCTACACCCCGGATCAAAGTGACCTTCTGGCCCGGATCTGCGGCTACTTTGACCAACGCAGCTTCAGCATTCTGGATGCGCGCATCCATACCGCCAGGAATGGCTACGCGCTCGACACCTTCCAGGTCATCACATCGGCCGCTCCGGAGGAATACCGCGAGATCACCAGCTTGCTGGAAAACGATTTGGCAAAAGTAATTACCGTGGCCGGCCCCTTGCCTGCACCCAGCCGGGGCCGGGTGTCACGCCGGGTCAAAAGTTTTCCTATAGCGCCACGCGTCACACTGACGCCGGACGAAAAGGGCCAGCGATGGCTGCTAAACGTCTCGGCCAGCGACCGTGTCGGTTTGCTCTACAACATTGCCCTGGTACTGGCGCGCCACCATCTCAACCTGCAACTGGCAAAGGTCGCTACGCTAGGCGAACGGGTGGAAGACACCTTTTTGATCGATGGTCCCGAACTGCAAAGCAACAGGAAGCAGATCGAAATCGAAACCGAGTTGCTCGAAGCGCTGTCCGGATAATGCAGAAAAACCTGCAATACTTCCATTGGACTGCGCGCCGCAGCCACCAGGGAAATCAGTCGCCGGTTTGCCCCGGACTTCGAACAACACTATTGCGCCCGCCCTGCTGCGCACGGTAAAAGGCCTGGTGCAGCCGCTGCAGCAGAGTGCCAACATCAGCACCATTGTCCGGAAAAGCCGCAATGCCGGCCGACAGCGTTACCGGAATGGTGTACCCGCCATGTTCCACGGCCGATTCACTCAGGGCCAGGCGCCAGGTTTCGGCCCGCTGCTGCGCGTCGTCCAGGCCCATCAAGGGGCAGACCACCAGGAACTCCTTGTTCCCATAGCGGCAAAAAATATCACTGTCACGTGCTCCCAGGTTCAAGATCAAGGACAAAGCCTGCAACACCGCATCGCCGCCGGCGTGGCCGTGGGACTCATTAATCGTCTTGAAATGGTCCACACCTACCAAAATGAGCGAGAGCGGGTATCCCTCGCGCCGCGCCCTGGAGAGTTCACGTGGAAAGGTTTCATCCAGATAGCGGCGGTTATGCAGCCCGGTCAAGGGGTCTCGAAGCGCTTGCTCCTGCAGACTGAGCCGTAGTTGTGCTATTTCCTGCTGTTGGCGGTGAACCTCGCGTTGGTTTTCTTCCAGCAGTGACTCCATGCGGCCGTGTTCACCCACCGGTCGGGTGATGCCGATATAGCCCACAGTTTGTCCGCTTTGGTTATGAAAAGGTGCGGCGTGAACCTCTACCCACAGCAAGCGTCCGTTTTGACACACTTGGGGGGCTTCAAATTTCAGAATCGTGTTCTTCTCGCCCCGAGCCACGCTTTCGCGGCGCCGGGCTAGAACCTGGGCAATGATGGAGCGCCCTTCCTCGGTGAACAAATCTACCAGGGACTGTCCGATAACCGCTTCGCGCGGGCAACCCCGCAGGTGATAGTCGGCATCGTTGATATAGGTCAGGCGCATCTTGCCGTCGATTTGCCAGACCACGTCCTTGCTTTGGCTCGAAACAAACCCAAACTGCTCCTGGGCGCTGCGCAGGGTGTTTTTATCATCCATTTGTTCGGTGACGTCCTCTGCGAACGCAACCACTCTGCGCACACTGCCATCGGGGTCGGGCACAGGCACCAGCCGGTAGCGCATGCTGCGGTCCTGGCTTTGCCCGTCCCAGACTAAAGGCACGCGTTGAGCTACCGCCTGCACCAGTGCGGCGGATTGGGTCAGGGAATCCTTAAGTGGCAGCGCAATGGCCACACCGGGGCGGCCATCCATAAATGCCTGCATCGCGCGCTGCGTGGCATCGACGGCAGGTTCAGTGGGTTTTGTAGTCATGTCTGGAGATTGGCCCAAAGACGCCGTGCCACAGCAGCAAGAAAACCATCTACCAAGCTGTTTCCAGCATCACCACAAAGGCGTTTTTTTGTGATCTGGCAAGTCTCGTCGTGAGCTCGGGACTCATGGTCATGGTGCGATTTCCGGGAATAGGACCTCAGTGTAGCCAAATTGGGTGAAGTCGCGTACCCGCATGGGATAGAGCTTTCCCCACAGATGGTCACATTCGTGCTGCACCACGCGAGCGTGAAAACCGTGTACGGCGCGGTCAATTCGATCACCATATTGGTCAAAGCCGGTGTAGCGAATGTGCGACCAGCGTGGCACCTTGGCGCGCAGACCTGGCACGGAAAGGCATCCCTCCCAATCCAGCTCCTCGGCCATATCGCCAACCACTGCGCCATCGGTGGTCAACGGGGTGATGACGGGGTTGATCAGCACCGTGGGCGGCACCAAGGGGCGCTCCGGGTAACGCGGGTTAGAGTCGCGGCTGCCAAACACCACCACCTGTAGGTCCACGCCGATCTGGGGTGCCGCCAGCCCAGCGCCGTTGGCAGCCAACATGGTGTCCAGCAGGTCGCTGACCAACAGGTGCAAGGCATCGGAATCAAACCCCTCCAGATGCACGGCTTGGGCCATGCGCAGCAGACGCGGATCGCCCATCTTAAGAATGTCACGGATGGCCAAGCGTATCTCCAGGTTGAGTTTCCAACAGGACCAGCATACCGGCTTCATCGAGAATAGCCAGTCCCAGCGATTGGGCTTTGTCCAGCTTGCTGCCAGCGTCTGTGCCAGCCACCACGTAGTCGGTTTTCTTGCTGACCGAGCCGGCCACCTTGGCGCCGGCAGCCTCCAGCAAGTCTTTGGCCTGGTCGCGGCTCAGGGTTGGGAAAGTGCCAGTCAGCACAAAGGTCTTGCCGGCCAAAGGTTTGGGCGCCTGCACGGCGGGCTCGCCCTCTTCCCAAGTTAGGCCACAGGCGCGCAGCTGTTCCACCACCTCGCGGTTGTGGGGTTGATCAAAGAAGGTGCGCAGGCTTGTCGCCACGATCGGACCAACGTCGGCCACTTCGAGCAACCGCTCCACTCTTGCATCCATGACGGCGTCGAGTGTGCCAAAGTGCCGAGCCAGCGCCTTGGCTGTGGCCTCCCCCACATGGCGAATGCCCAAACCAAACAGGAAACGTGGCAAGGTGGTTTGCTTTGATCTTTGTAGTGCATCCAGTAGGTTTTGCGCGGACTTGTCAGCCATTCGGTCCAAAGCAGCCAACGCGGTCAGACCCAGGCGGTAGAGATCGGGCAAGGTGTTGACGATGCCGGCATCCACCAACTGATCCACCAGCTTGTCGCCCAGGCCCTCCACCTCTACTGCACGGCGCTGGGCAAAGTGCAGAATAGATTGCTTGCGCTGCGCACTGCAAAACAGGCCACCGGTGCAGCGGTAGTCGGCTTCGCCTTCTTCACGCACCGCAGCCGAGCCGCACACCGGGCAGCTATGGGGCATGCTGAACACCGGGCCGCGTAGCGCAGGCGTGGCACCCTCAACTGTTGCGGGCAGCACGACGCTGACCACTTCGGGAATCACATCGCCGGCGCGGCGCACCACCACGGTGTCGCCTACCCGCACGTCTTTGCGGCGGGCTTCGTCTTCATTGTGCAGCGTGGCGTTGGTAACGGTCACACCGCCCACAAACACGGGGGCCAGCTTGGCCACCGGTGTGAGTTTGCCAGTGCGCCCGACCTGAATATCGATGCCCAGCACCGTGGTGAGCTGCTCTTGCGCCGGGTACTTGTGGGCCACGGCCCAGCGCGGCTCGCGGGTGACAAAGCCCAGTTGCTGCTGCAAAGCCAGGCTGTTGACCTTGTAGACCACGCCGTCGATGTCATAAGGGAGCTGATCCCGGCTGGCACCGATGCGCTGGTGATACGCTATTAATTCAGAAGCGCCTTGTGTAACCTCCACGAGGGCTGCAACCGGAAAACCCCATTGCTTTATGGTCTGAAGCAGTTCGTAATGGGTGCCGAAGTTGGGTCCACCCTGCTCTACGGGCGTAACCGCGCCCAGGCCGTACGCAAAAAAACTCAAAGGGCGCTGGGCAGCAATGGCAGGGTCGAGCTGGCGCACCGCCCCTGCAGCGGCATTGCGGGGATTCACAAAGGTCTTTTCCCCTTTCTCACCGGCCGCAATACGCGCACGCTGGCGTTCGTTCAGCGCTTCAAAGTCGTCGCGGCGCATATAGACTTCACCGCGCACCTCCAGCACCGGCGGCGCATCGGACGGCAAACGCAGGGGAATTTGCCCGATGGTGCGGATGTTTTGCGTCACATCCTCGCCAGTCTCGCCGTCGCCACGGGTGGCAGCCTGCACCAGCACACCGTGCTCGTAACGCAGGTTCATGGCGAGGCCATCGAACTTGGGCTCAGCCACGTATTCCACCGCAGGATCGGATTCCAGCAATCCGAGTTCTTTGCGTACACGGGCATCAAAGTTTTGCGCGCCGCTGGCCTCGGTATCGGTCTCGGTGCGAATACTGAGCATGGGCACGGCGTGGCGCACGGAGGCGAACTGGTCCAGTGGCTTGCCACCCACCCGCTGGGTGGGTGAATCGGGCGTGATCCACTCGGGGTGCAGGGCCTCTAGTGCCTGCAACTCCTGAAACAGGCGGTCGTATTCCGCGTCTGGCACTTGGGGCGCATCCAGCACGTAGTACTGGTGGGCGTAGGTGTGAAGCAGCCGGTGCAATTCCAGTAGCCGCGCTTGCTCAACTTTTAGTCCGGGCCCGGAAGACGCGAATAGATCCAGGTTGGTCATGGCGTGACCCGCCCGTACTCAGGCAAACAGGCGTCGCGCCAACAGCGAGCCGGCGGCCAAATCACGCTGTTCCAGCGTGTCGTACAACGTCTGGAGTTCGACGCCAATCTGGTCCATGGTCTGTGCGGTGAGCAACTGGCCGTTGTCATCGGTCACTACGCCGTCCATGGTCTGCGCCAGGCCAGCGGCCACCTCACGCATGCGCTCAAACGGCTGCTCAGCGCGGTCCACTTGTGCCACGTCCAGGTGCAAGGCGATGTCGCGAATGGCTGATTGGGCCGGATCTTCGGCCAGGGCCGCTTGTGAATCAAAACCCAGCACCAGCACCGGAGCCATACCCTGCGCACTGGCTGGTAGCACCATGCGCCCCGGTATTCCGCCGGCCACAAAGCCCAGGTGGGCGGCATTTTGCTGTACGTAACCGGGGCTCCACGACGCGTTGCGGGCGCGGATGGTAAAGCCCAATTGGGCATCATGGGCGCTGGCAAACTGGTCCAGCTCACGGGCGCGGGCCACTTCTTCCAGCATTTCCGGAAACTCAGGAGTGGCATTGATGGCATCCGCAAAGGCCTGTGTCTTGACCACAAACTCGGAGTATTCGATCTCATTGAGGGCACCAGAGCGGTTGGCCAACTGCACGCCGGCCTGGAAACTGCTGTAGCGCTGGCCCGGCATCGGTGCCTCCCAAGCCTGGGTGTGGACGTTGTAGCCCTCGATGGCATAAGGCTTGCTGCCAGCACGGCGTGTTGCCGGCATAGCAGCGATGGCGGCCTCACCTGAGACCACCATGGTGGGACCGTCCAGCGCCACGGTGGCAATGACGTCGATCAGCGAGTCCATGGCCGAGCGCCGGGCCAGACTGGGCACGCTCATCGGCTGGTTGTCAAATACCATGTCACCCATTACTGGCTCGCGGGGGCCGTCGGCTGCGGCATCCCTATTCGGTTCGGGCTGGGCCTGGCGCGGAGTATTGCGGCGCGAACTCCAGGCTCCATGCGCCACCACCGCAGCGAGAACAACCCCGCCGGCAATAGCCAATCCAATCTGTAAATTGCTCATAGTCTTCTAGGCCAGTTCGGCCAGTGTGATGGCAGATTCCATATCCACCGCCACGATACGCGAAACACCCTGCTCTTGCATGGTCACGCCAATGAGTTGCTCTGCCATTTCCATGGCGATCTTATTGTGGCTGATGAAGAGGAACTGCGTTTCTTTGCTCATACTGCGCACCAGTTTGGCATAACGCTCGGTGTTGGCGTCGTCCAGCGGCGCGTCCACCTCATCCAGTAGACAAAATGGTGCAGGGTTGAGCTGGAAGATGGCAAACACCAGCGCAATGGCGGTCAGTGCTTTCTCGCCACCCGACAGCAAATGGATGGTCTGATTTTTCTTGCCCGGTGGTTGTGCAATCACCTGCACGCCGGAATCCAGAATCTCATCACCGGTGATCACCAAGCGCGCATTACCACCACCAAACAGCTCCGGGAACATGCGCCCAAAGTGGAGATTGACCTGCTCGAAGGTGCCGGAGAGCATTTCGCGCGTTTCGCCGTCGATCTTGCGGATGGCGTCTTCCAGCGTCTGCATGGCCTGTGCAAGGTCGCTGTTCTGGGCATCCAGAAACTGCTTGCGCTCCCGGGATGCTGTCAGTTCTTCCAGCGCGGCCAGGTTGACGGCCCCCAGGGCGGCAATTTCACGGTGCAGGCGATCAATATCGCCCTGCATGCCCATGAGGCGTACGTTACCGTCCTTGATGCTTTGCTCAATGGCCGCCAGATCGGCTTGGGCATCTTGCAACTGCTGTTCGTACTGCTCAAAGCCCAGGCGGGCGGCCTGCTCTTTAAGCTGAAATTCAGTGATGCGTTGGCGCAGGGGGTCGAGTTCACGTTCCAACTGCAGGCGTCGTTCATCGCTGGCGCGCAGTTTGGCGGTCAGATCGTCGTACTCGCTGCGCCGGGCACCCAGAGCCTGTTCCCGCTCCAGCTTCCGGGCCAGTGCGGTTTGCAGGCCAGCCTGGGCGGCGGCATCGGTCAGCCGGGACAGTTCATCGTGGGCGCGTTGCGTCTCTGCCTGGACTGCATCCGCTTGTTGGTCGGCGGTGGCTATGGTGCGGGCCAATTCGGCCGTACGCGCTTGCAGGCTGCGCTGGGCAAAGACGGCTTCTTGCGCCTGGCGTTCCAGGGTGCGTTGTTGCTCACGGCATTGGCTGAGTTTGCGCTGCACTTCGATCACCCGTTCGTCCAGCTGTGCGTGGCGCTCCTGGCTGTCAGCCAACTGCATGTCCAGCGACTCAAAGCGCCCTTCTGCCATCGTGCGGCGTTCCTGCAAATCATCCAGGTGGGCTTGCACTTCTTCCAGATCGGAATCAATCTGGGCACTGCGGGCCCGTGCCTGTTCGGCCAATTGCGACAGGCGCAAGGTCTCCACCTGCAGGCCATGGGATTGAGATTGTGCCTCTGTGGCTTCGCGGCGTACGCTCACCATGCGTTGTGAGGCGTCAGCGTAAGCAGCCTCGGCGCGGACCAGAGCCATACGGGCTTCGTCCGCCATCATGATCTGTGCACGCAGTTCTTTTTCCAGATTTTCTATCTCTTGGGCGCGGGCCAGCAGGCCGGCCTGTTCGGAGTCCTGGGCATAGAAGCTCACGCTGTGGGCCGTCACCACGTGGCCGGACTTGACGTAGATGCTTTCGCCGGGTTTCAGTGTGGCCCGTTGTGCCAGGGCTTCGTCAAAACTGGACGCGGTATAGCAGCCATGCAGCCAGTCCACCAGAATAGCCTTTTGCCCGGCGTCGTTAACACGTAACAGGTCTGCCAGACGTGGCAGCGGTGCGATCCCTTCAGCGGTTGAAGCCTGAGGCGGGCTGAAAAACGCCAGTTTGGCCGGCGGTGCGTCCTGGGCAAATGCGCGCACCAGTTCCAGGCGCGACACTTCCAGCCCCGCCAGGCGCTCACGCAACGCGCCTTCCAGCGCGTTTTCCCAGCCCTGTTCAATGTGAATGCGGGTCCACAGCCCTTGCAAATGCCCCAGGCCGTGCTTGGCCAGCCAGGGCTGTAGCTTGCCGTCGGTCTTGACCTTTTCCTGCAAGGCTTTGAGGGCTTCCAGTCGGGCCGACAAATCGGCTTGCCGGGCGGACTCGTCGTTGACTATTTGCTGTTGGGTACGGCGCGCTTCATCGCGCTGGGGCAGCGTTTCCTGTAATTCCTGCAGGCGGGCATCGGCAACTGCTGCGGCCTCCTGCGCTTGCGCCAATTGCTGCTCCAGACTTTCCAGTCGCGCTTCATCTGGCGCGGCCAGTGCGTTGCGGTCCACATCCAGGCGTTCACGGCGGTTGGATACCTGCCGGGATTGCTCTTCAATACTGCGCTGCTCGGCCGCCAGCACCTGGATTTGTTGCTGCACCTGCATGACCGCGCCGCGCTGGTCGTTGGCAGCAGATTGTGCAGCGGTGAGCGCATCTTCCAGATCGGGCAACGCTTGCGCTTGCTCCTCTACCTGGGCGGCAAGCAACTCGGTCTGTTCATCGCCCAGCAGGGCGAGTTCGGCCAGACGTTCAATTTCGGCCTGGGCGTCTTCTTTGCGGTTGGCCCATTGTCCAATCTGCTCTTGCAGCGTTTGCAAGCGCTGCTCGGCGCGTTGGCGACCTTCCACCACGAAACGGATTTCGGCCTCCAGGCGGCCCACATCGGTGCTGGCCTCATACAACAGGCCCTGCGCCTGATTGACATGGTCACCAGCGGAGTAGTGTGCTTGGCGCACGGATTCCAGATCGGCCTCAATATGGCGCAAGTCGGCCATACGGGATTCAAGTGCATTGACGGCACTCAGCCCTTCGGACTGCACCTTCGACTGGTCTGCCAACGCTTCGGCGCGCTTGAGAAACCACTGCTGGTGCTGCTTGAGCGTGACATCAGCTTGCAGTGCGTTGTATTTTTGTGCGACCTCCGCCTGTTTTTCCAGGCGTTCCAGATTGGTGCTTAGCTCGCGCAGAATGTCTTCTACCCGCGTCAGGTTTTCACGGGTATCGGACAGGCGGTTCTCTGTTTCGCGGCGACGCTCTTTGTACTTGGAAACTCCGGCAGCCTCTTCCAGAAACAGGCGCAGCTCTTCGGGTTTGGATTCAATGATGCGGCTGATCGTGCCCTGGCCAATGATGGCGTAGGCGCGTGGCCCCAGGCCGGTGCCAAGAAAAACGTCCTGCACGTCGCGGCGGCGCACCGGCTGGTTGTTGATGAAGTAGCTGGAATTGCCGTCGCGCGTCAACACGCGCTTGACCGCGATTTCGCCAAACTGGCCCCACTGCCCACCTGCGCGGTGGTCGGCGTTGTCAAATATCAGCTCAACGCTGGAGCGGCTAGCCGGCTTGCGGGTGGTGGTGCCATTAAAGATGACATCCTGCATGGACTCACCCCGCAACTCGCTGGCCTTGCTTTCACCCAAAACCCAGCGCACGGCGTCCATGATGTTGGATTTTCCGCAGCCATTGGGCCCCACCACCCCCACCAGTTGGCCTGGCAACAGGAAGTTGGTGGGCTCCGCAAAAGACTTGAACCCGGATAACTTGATGGAATTAAGACGCACAGAAGAAGAAAACTAGTGGCTAAGCAGTTGATTTCATTGGTATTTGCCGGGCATTACCGCCAACGAAGAAGCGCAATGATACCGTGCGGGTGCGCCTTGGAGCCACTCAGGAACCCAGGGACGCTTCAACACGTAACCGGCAACACCCAAGGCTAGCAACTCGCAACTGGACTTTTCAGTCTGGTGAACCCAGTCTATTACGAATCCACACGCTGAAAAGCGCCATTGCGGCGCGCATACTGGCACGCATTGCTTCATTTACTGAAAGTTTGATCCATGACCCTGTGCCCCATTGCCATTGTGAGCAGCTGCGCAAAATGCCCGGCATTCAAAATTTGTCCACTCAAAGGCGTTATTGGCGACGACGTAAAACCCGTATCGCCGCCAACGCCAGCGAAGGCTTCTGGAAAGCGCAAAAAGTAATACCGGATCGCTGGGTTGCATAAGTCCCCGGCTGCGCAGTGCAGCAATTGCTAAGGGATAATACTCACCCATGAACCCGAATTTGTCCCGCCTGCAGGCCTATCCCTTTGAGCGCCTGCGGCAGTTGTTTGCCACAGTCACGCCCAATCCCGCCTATGCGCCCGTCAGCTTGGGGATTGGGGAGCCACGCCACGCTACACCCGCACTCATCAAGGATGCTTACTGCAAGGCCATCAACGATCCGCAGGGCGGCTTGGCGGTTTATCCGGCAACTGCCGGAGTGCCAGCCTTGCGCGCATCCATTGGGCGCTGGCTGCAACGCCGCTACGGGCTCGAACTCAATACCAACACCCAGATACTGCCGGTTAACGGCACCCGCGAGGCCCTGTTTGCTTTTGCGCAGACGGTAGTCGATCCATCCAGGCGGGTGGCACCCGATTTGCCTCCACTGGTAGTTTGCCCCAATCCGTTCTACCAAATTTATGAAGGTGCGGCGTTCTTGTCGGGCGCGCAACCGTATTTCGTACCCTCCGACCCGGCCCGCAACTTTGGCCAGGACTGGGACAGCGTGCCCGACGACGTCTGGGCGCGCACCCAACTGCTGTTCGTCTGTTCACCCGGCAACCCCACCGGCGCGGTGATGCCACTGACCGAGTGGGAAAAACTGTTCGATTTAAGTGATCGCTTTGGCTTCGTGATTGCCTCCGACGAGTGCTACAGCGAAATCTACTTCCGAGAAGAACCACCTTTGGGCGGCCTGGAGGCTGCAGCCCGCCTGGGTCGTGCAGACTTCAAAAACCTGCTGATTCTGACCAGCCTGTCCAAGCGCAGCAACGTGCCCGGCATGCGCAGCGGCTTTGTGGCTGGCGATGACGCCCTGATCCAACAGTTTTTGCTGTACCGAACCTACCACGGCAGCGCCATGAGTACCGTGGTGCAGGCCGCCAGCATTGCCGCTTGGGACGATGAAGCGCACGTGCGCGACAACCGTGAGCAATACCGCGCCAAGTTCGCCCGCGTTACCCCCCTGCTGGCAGAGGTGCTGGACGTGGCCTTGCCCGATGCCGGCTTCTACCTGTGGGCAAAGGTCAAGGGGAGTGACACCGACTTCGCGCGCGACCTGCTCGCTCTCTACAATGTCACCGTCTTGCCCGGCAGTTTCCTGGCGCGCGAGGCACGGGGCTTTAACCCCGGTGCCAACCGGATTCGCATGGCATTGGTCGCCGAAACGGCCGAATGCGTGGAAGCCGCCGAACGCATCGTCCAGTTCGTGAAATCCCGTGCATGAAATTTTGTAGGACAGACCTTTAGCTCTGTCCCCAACTGACCGTAGAAAGAAGCCTGAATGACACAACAACTTCAACAAACCATTGACGCCGCATGGGAAGACCGCGCCAACATATCCGTGGCTTCTGCCCCGGCCGAAGTACGCGACGCGGTGGAACACGTGCTGAACGAACTCGATGCCGGCCGCTTGCGCGTCGCTACCCGCGAATCGGTGGGCCAGTGGACCACCCACCAGTGGATCAAGAAAGCCGTGTTGCTTTCCTTCCGCCTCAAGGACAACGAAATCATGCAAGCCGGCAGCTTGGGCTTTTATGACAAGGTGGCCACCAAATTCTCCGATTTGAGTGCCGACGAAATGAAGGCGACCGGTGTGCGCGTAGTGCCGCCTGCCGTGGCCCGCCGTGGTAGCTACCAGGCCAAGGGCGTGATCTTGATGCCCTCGTACTGCAATATCGGCTCCTATGTGGACGAAGGCACCATGGTGGACGCCTGGGCCACGGTCGGCTCTTGCGCCCAAATCGGCAAGAACGTGCACCTCTCCGGTGGCGTGGGTATTGGCGGCGTGTTGGAGCCCATGCAGGCCGGCCCCACCATCATTGAAGACAACTGCTTTATAGGCGCGCGCTCCGAAGTGGTGGAAGGCGTCATCATCGAAGAAAACTCCGTTATCTCGATGGGCGTGTATATTGGCCAGAGCACCAAAATTTATGACCGAGCCACGGGCACCATAACCTATGGGCGTGTACCTTCTGGCTCAGTGGTAGTGTCGGGCAACTTGCCCAGTGCCGACGGCAAATACAGCTTGTATTGCGCTGTGATCGTCAAACGCGTGGACGCGCAGACGCGTGCCAAGACGTCACTGAACGACCTGCTGCGCGATTGATTTTTTTTGTTCTTTGAACCGAGGCTGAACTATGGCAACGACAAATCCATCTGGCACCATGGAACGCATTCTTCGCTTGATGAGCGAAAAGAAGGCGTCTGACGTGTATTTGTCGGCCAATTCGCCCGCGCTGATCAAGATCAACGGGCAATGCGTGCCCATCAACAACCAGTCCCTGCCTTTTGACGCGCCCCGCAGCCTGCTGGCAGAAATCCTGCCACCAGAACGCATGGCCGAACTGGACGCCGAGGGTGAGCTCAACATGGGCTTCCCGCTGGCAGGCGTGGGGCGTTTTCGTGTCAGCGCCATGCGCCAGCGCGGCAGCATTGCAGCGGTTTTCCGCTACATCACTGTCGATGTACCACCACTGGCTGAGCTGTTTTTGCCACCTATCCTGGGTGACCTCATCATGGAAAAGCGCGGACTGGTCCTGATGGTGGGAGCCACTGGCGCGGGCAAGAGCACTACGTTGGCCTCCATGATTGACCACCGCAATGCCCAGGTATCTGGCCACATTTTGACGATCGAAGATCCGGTTGAATTTTTATTCAAGAACAAGCGCTCGGTCATCAACCAGCGTGAGGTAGGAACCGACACCAAATCCCTGCATATCGCCTTGAAAAATGCGCTGCGCCAAGCTCCCGATGTCATTTTGATTGGCGAAATCCGCGACCGCGAGACCATGTCGGCGGCTATCGCCTATGCCCAGTCGGGCCACCTGTGCCTGGCCACCATGCACGCCAACAACAGCTACCAGGCCCTCAACCGGATCCTGAGCTTCTACCCGGTGGAAGTGCGCCAAACGATGCTGGGCGACCTGGCCGCTGCGCTCAAGGCCATCGTCTCGCAACGCCTGATGCGCAACACTGCTGGAACGCGCATTCCGGCGATCGAAGTGCTGCTGAACACCAAACTGGTTGCGGAATTGATCGAAAAAGGTGACTTCTCCGGCGTCAAGGAGGCCATGGAGAAATCCATGGCCGAGGGTTCGCAGTCCTTCGAATACGACATCGCCCGCTTGATTGTGGAAGGCGTGATCGACCGCAAGGAAGGCCTGGCCAACGCGGACTCCCCCACCAACCTGATGTGGCGGATGCAGAATGACTTTTCCAAGACCAACCAGCCCGTTGCGGCCCAGGAAGAACGCGAAGAAGCATCGTTTACCGAAATTACCCTGGACGTGAAGCACGAATGAGCGGTTCTACCCTGCACCTGGCCGAGCAACTGATTGCCCGCGCCTCGGTCACCCCTGCGGACGCCGGATGCCAGGAATTGATCGCCCAGCGGTTGCAAGCGGTCGGTTTCCAGTGTGAAACCATCGTCAGCGGCCCTGCCGACTTTTCGGTTACCAATTTGTGGGCAAAACGGCCTGTAGCCCTCGTCAAACCTACACAGTCCACTAGCAATACGATAGCAAACACCCTGGCTGCCAAGACCGTGGTGTTTGCAGGCCATACCGACGTGGTGCCAACCGGGCCGTTGAACGAATGGCACAGCGCGCCCTTCACCCCCACGCACCGAGACGGCAAGCTGTTCGGTCGCGGCAGCGCAGACATGAAAGTGTCGCTCGCCGCCTTTGTAGTGGCCATTGAAGAGTTTCTGGCGGCCAACCCCAACCCTCAGCTAGCCATTGCCCTGCTGATCACCAGCGACGAAGAAGGCCCCGCCACCGACGGCACGGTAGTCGTCTGCAAGGCACTGCAGGCACGCGGCGAGACGATGGACTATTGCATTGTGGGCGAACCCACCGCAGTGGAGCGCACCGGCGACATGATCAAGAACGGCCGCCGCGGCACCATGAGCGGCAAGCTCACCGTCAAGGGCGTGCAGGGCCACATTGCCTACCCGCATATGGCCAAGAACCCCATCCATTTGGCAGCGCCCGCCCTGGCCGAATTGGTGGCGGTGGAGTGGGACAAGGGCAACGCCTTTTTTCCGCCTACTACTTGGCAGATCAGCAACATCCATGGCGGCACAGGTGCCAGCAACATCATCCCGGGCGCGGTGGTGATTGACTTTAACTTCCGCTTTTCCACCGAATCCACGCCTGAGTCACTGCAAAAGCGCCTGACCCGCGTGCTGGAAAAATATGAGCTGGAATACGACCTGTCCTGGACCGTGGGCGGCCTGCCTTTTTTGACCACGCCCGGCACCCTGGTTGGCGCTGTGCAAGACGCCATCCTGGCGGAAACCGGTATCCGCACCGAGCTTTCCACCACTGGCGGCACCAGTGACGGGCGCTTCATCGCCCAGTTTTGTCCCCAGGTGATTGAAATGGGCCCGCCCAACGCCACCATCCACAAGATCAACGAGTATGTAAAAGTGGCCGACATTGAGCCGCTGAAGAACATCTACCGCCGCGTCCTGGAAAACCTGGACGCCCTGGCCCGCGCATGACGCTGCTTGAACTGATCGAATCCGGAGCGCAGAAACTCACGGATGCCAAGGTTTCATTCGGACACGGCACCACCAACGCCTTTGACGAAGCCGCATGGTTGGTTTTATGGTCCCTGGGCTTGCCGTTGGATAGCGCGCTGGACGGTCCTGATTCCAAAGGAAATATGCCTCTAACCCTCGTGGATAGTACGCAGGCAGCTACACTTTTGGAAGCACGCATCCAAACCCGCAAGCCAGCAGCCTACCTTACCCACGAGGCCTGGCTGCAGGGCGTTGCCTTTTACGTGGATGAGCGCGTCATCGTGCCACGCTCGTTGATTGCGGAGCTGATCGTTGAAGGTAGCATCGACTACTGGCTGCAGGAATCCACCCACACTGTGCTCGATTTGTGCACCGGCAACGGCAGTTTGGCCGTGATAGCCGCCCTGACCTACCCTGATACCGTAGTGACCGGCTCGGATTTGTCGGCCGATGCCCTTGCGGTAGCCCGCATCAATGTGGACAAACATGGCCTGCAAGACCGCATCACCCTGCTGGAGTCCGACGGCCTGCGCTCCCCTGCCCTGCAGTCACGCGGCCCATTTGATCTGATTCTGTGCAACCCGCCCTATGTCAATGCCCAGAGCTTGGCAGAGTTGCCCGCCGAATACCGTGCTGAACCCACGCTAGCCCTGGCCCGGTGGCAATGACGGTATGGATTTTGTCCGCACGGTTTTGGCCGATGCCCCGCACCACATGACGCCCGGTGGCGTGCTGGTGCTGGAAATCGGCAATGAACGCCACCACTTTGAAGCCGCATTTCCGCATCTGGAAGTGGTCTGGCTGGAAACCAGCGCAGGGGAAGACCAGGTTTTATTGGTCACCCGCGAATCGATGACTACGCTCCAACAATGATTACTTTGAAAAATGTCACCTTGCGCCGCGGCGCCAAGGTGTTGCTCGATGGTGCGTCCGTCACCCTCAACCCCGGCGAAAAAGTCGGCCTGGTCGGACGCAATGGCGCCGGCAAATCCTCGCTGTTTGCCCTGCTCAACGGCAACCTGCACGAAGACGCTGGCGAGTACTACATCCCCAGTCAATGGCGCATGGGTCAAGTGGCCCAAGACATGCCTGAGACAGACCAAAGCGCCACCGAATTTGTGGTCGAGGGCGACACCGTGCTGCTGGCTGCCCGCCAGGAAGTGACTGCCGCCGAGGCCACCGACGACTACAACCGCATGGCCCACGCCTACATGGCGCTGCAGGACGCGGGCGCCCACGATGCCCCGGCGCGCGCGCAGGCCCTGATTTTGGGCCTGGGCTTCAAGACCAGTGAGTTGAACAACCCGGTCAACAGCTTCTCCGGCGGCTGGCGCATGCGCCTGCAACTGGCCCGCGCCCTGATGTGCCCCAGCGAATTGCTGCTGCTGGACGAGCCCACCAACCACCTGGATTTGGACGCCCTGGTCTGGCTGGAAGCCTGGCTCAAAAAGTACGAAGGCACCATGGTCGTCATCAGCCACGACCGCGAGTTTCTGGACGCGGTGACCAACGTCACCCTGCACATCGACGCGGCCAAGCTGGTGCGCTACGGCGGCAACTACAGCAAGTTTGAAGACATGCGCGCCGAGCAGATGGCGCTGCAGCAAACCGCCTTTGCCAAGCAGCAGGACAAGATTGCCCACCTGCAAAAGTTCATCGCCCGCTTCAAGGCCAAGGCCAGCAAGGCCAAGCAGGCGCAAAGCCGGGTCAAGGCGCTGGACCGCATGGAAAAAATCGCGCCGCTGCTGGCGGATGCCGAATTCACCTTCGAGTTCAAGGAGCCGCAGAACCTGCCCAACCCCATGCTGTCGATGGCGGCATCAGCGTGGGCTACCCCGCCCCTGAGGGCCGCCCAGGGCACGCCGCCCACCGTGATCGTGCAACATCAACCGCTCGGTGCTGGCTGGTCAGCGCATTGGTATTTTGGGTGCCAACGGCCAGGGTAAGTCCACATTGGTAAAAACCATTGCGCGCGATCTACCCATCCTGGGCGGTGAGATCACCGAAGGTAAGGGCCTGAACATCGGCTATTTCGCCCAGCAGGAGCTTGACGTGCTGCGCCTAACCGACAACCCGCTGGAGCACATGATTCGCCTGGTCAAAGACATGACCGCCGCAGGCAAGATTGCCGGCCAGCAAACCCGCGAGCAGGATTTGCGCAGCTTTTTAGGCACCTTCAACTTTGGTGGCGACATGGTCAAGCAGGCCGTGGGCAGCATGAGTGGCGGCGAAAAAGCCCGCCTGGTGCTGTGCATGATCGTATGGCAACGCCCTAACCTCTTGCTGCTGGACGAGCCCACCAACCACTTGGACCTGGCCACCCGCGAGGCGCTGAGCATGGCGCTCAACGAGTTCGAAGGCACCGTGATGCTGGTCAGCCACGACCGGGCCCTGCTGCGCGCCGTGTGCGATGAATTCTGGATGGTGTCACGCGGCGGTGTGGAGCCGTTTGATGGCGATCTGGATGACTACCAGCGCTACCTGCTGGACGAGGTCAAACGCCAGCGCGAAGAAGCCAAGGAGGCCGCCAAGGCACCGGTCAAGCCAGTGCCCGTGGTAACCGCCAAGCCCACCAAGTCCAAGGGCGACACCTCTCCCAAGTTCAAAAAAGAGCTGGAGGTTGTAGAAGCCCGTATGGCCGTGCTCAATGGCGAAGGTGCTGCGCTGGAGAGCCAACTCACCACCAACACGCACCCGCATGAGATTGCCGATATCGGCAAAAAACTCAACGGGGTGACCAACGAACTCGCCCAGTTGGAAGAGCGCTGGCTGGAGTTGTCGTCCCTCATGGAATCAGCTTGATTGCCAGGCCGTAGGCGGTACGCCGCTAAAAGCCTGCTGCCCGCACCACAGGCATGTAGTCATTCAGCACTCCCAAATATTGAATGACGTTGTCGGCCTCCATCAAATACGCATTGCCATCTTTCGAGCCCAGGTATTTGTTGGTTGCACCGTAATAGCGGTAGTAGTAGCCGCTGTAGGTGGCCGACGCGGCCGGACTGGCAGTGAATAACTGCGGGTAATTGTGTTCCGCCCAGTTCATGGCCCGGTTCGAATCCGCGCTGGCGGCCGCACCGTACAAGGCGCCACAAGCATTGGCGTCGTCACCGCGCAGGGTGCGCTGGTAGCTGTAGCTGTTGTAGGGGTTGGCGAACATGACCGAGGCCTGCACATTGGAGTGGTT
Organism: Candidatus Aalborgicola defluviihabitans; assembly: GCF_016705985.1. Taxonomy (NCBI): domain Bacteria; kingdom Pseudomonadati; phylum Pseudomonadota; class Betaproteobacteria; order Burkholderiales; family Comamonadaceae; genus Allorhodoferax (SeqCode); species Candidatus Aalborgicola defluviihabitans. Next base: position 19,990 of record NZ_JADJKN010000005.1, on the reverse strand, counting down.
TAGCCCCAGCACGTGACCAATTTCATGCGTCATGATCGACTCCACATCCCGCGCCGTCCAGGCATAGGCCGTGTTGATAACCACATCTGCATCCACCATCAGGCCGGAGGAATACCACCACTTGGTATAGGCACCGTATTGCGCCATTTCATTGGTCAACTCCCCCCAACCAAACACACTCATGTTGTCGATGGTCTGCCACGTGCTGCGCACATCAGGGATGGCGGCGGTGATTCCCATGTAGGTAAAGGTGAGGTTGCACATACCGCTCCAGCGAGCCAACGCCGTATCAATCGAACTCAATACTTCGGCCGCCGACAGGTTGCTGGGCTGCTGCGCAGGGTTGTAATACCAGCGAATGACACCGCCCGACCAGTGCTCTTGTGCGGAACCGAGAACGTAGTTTGGACGTACCCGATCACTGGGTGCGGCAGAGCCGGAGTAGTCCTGCGCATGGGTCGCTGCGGCCATCGACGCCATTAAAACGAGCGCCAATTTCAAAAACCGGTTAGTCATGTTTTTATATCTCCGTATGCGTGACCCAAACCATATCAGATACCGTGTCATATCCACCAAATAGAAAAGCCCGCTACAGATTAGGTAGCAGGCTTTATATATTCAATGAGGGCAAGCTGGTGGGAACTGAGAGATTCGAACTCTCGACCTACAGATTAAGAGTGGCTTAAAAAGCCTATACTTATCAACAACTTAGCCCGTCTTGCTTCGTTAGGTTACGTTAGTATTTGGCACGTTTGTCACGGTCAACTAATGGCAATAAGCTGGTGTTCCCAGTTAGGCTGGCTATGCCCGCTGTGGGCCCGGTCCCGACACTCACCAACGACCGCTATCCCGAATGCATTTATCGAATTTCCCGCTACGAGAAGTGCTTCTTAGTGTCGCCATCTTGTGGTGCGATATGATTGATCCACTCATTGGGGAGTAGCCGCTCTTCGCTTGAAGAGGCTTACGTCAACATACTTGACCTGTCGGTCATGGCGTAAGCGGTTTCTGAGCTTGGCAAGACCTTTGACCACTTCGCCTCCGCATTGGCCGGGGAGACGTTGTGGTCATTCGTGTTTTGCCCGGCTTGGAATATTTCATGGAAGCTCTCCTCGTCTCAACTGGAGTTGTCGCACTGGCCGAAATCGGCGACAAGACTCAGTTACTCGCGTTTATTCTCGCCGCACGGTTCAAAAAACCCTTGCCCATCATCGCAGGCATCCTATGCGCGACCGTCATCAATCACAGCCTCGCTGGTGCTCTCGGCGCGTGGATAACGTCGATAGTCTCCCCTGAAATCATGCGGTGGGTACTCGGTGCCTCCTTCCTCGGCATGGCCATTTGGACGATGATTCCGGACAAAATTGAAGATGAAGAAACGCTGATTGCTAACAAGCTTGGCGTGTTCGGTGCCACGTTCATTACCTTCTTCTTGGCGGAGATGGGTGACAAGACCCAAATTGCGACTGTGGCATTGGCAGCCCATTACACCAGTGCCTTCATGGTCGTGGTCGGTACAACCATAGGCATGTTGTTAGCAGACGTCCCCGCCGTGTTCGCTGGCGACAAGTTGGCATCCAAGATTCCGATGCCCCTGGTCCATTCAATTGCAGCCGGCATATTTGCGCTTTTGGGCCTCGCAACGCTCCTTGGTGCAGGCTCTAAGTTTGGGTTTTAGAGGCTCGAATATTGCAACCTTGAAAAGTCAACTATTCAACAATATGCAGAAAAAGTTTTTGGCACTGCTGAGACTGGCCCGCGCTTCGTACAATGTCCAGCTTCACACCACGCGAGGCTTCTTTGCAGCGAATTGCTAGCGTGAAATCATGGGCTCGGCAGATTAGGCGGGATGTCGTCGCAGTCTATTTCGCCGCCCGTGATCCACGGACTCCGCTTCTTGTGCGGTTGCTCGCTGTTTCGGTTACCGCGTACGCACTGAGCCCTATCGATCTTATTCCGGACTTCATCCCGATCATCGGGTACCTAGATGACTTGCTGCTGGTCCTGCTGGGTCTCATGCTTGTCATTCGCATGCTGCCGCCAAAAGTATTGATTGACTCACGTGTCAAGGCAGCCGAGATACTTCAGCGGCCGCGAAGTCAATCAGCAGCCGTCTTCATCGTTGGTATCTGGATGATCGGTCTGGCTGGTCTGGCATATTGGCTTTTATGAGTCTCCAGTCGATTCTTCCGCTCTTTCAGTGAAATGATCTGGAAGTAGTTGCAGTCAGAGGACATTTCGGGTGTTTCGAGAAAACTGATCTATCTGACCATCGGCACTGACTATGCCAATGGAACTGCCTCAAAAGTAGATGGAATCTATTACCGGTAACGGGCAGCGAAAATTATTGGGCGCAGGTCGCCCTTGGGTCGAGTGCGGGTTCCGGTCAGAAGCTGACATTTGCGAGTGGCCGGTTTGGATCGGAGTATATGGTCAACGCTAATGCAGCCACGTGAGCACTGTGCGCAGCGCGCCTATCATTGCTGCTTGAGTTGTCGTGGTCATGCCAAGATTGTCAGGTAAGGCTTACTGCGACAGTACCGTCAAATCCGCATCAGCGACCACACCTGAGTATTCAACGATATAAGAGAGGAATCCAGCATGACTACGTTCGCAGCAGGACAACTAAAAGGAAAAGTGGCATTCGTGGCCGGAGGTACCAGTGGCATCAACTTAGGTATCGCTAAGGGTTTTGCGGCGCAGGGCGCCAAGGTCGCAGTATTGGGGCGAAATCCGGAAAAGGCGGCTTCGGCAGCCGCTCTCATTGACCCTGCGGGAGCCAATGCAATAGGCATCGCTGCCGATGTACGCGACTTTGCTGCTGTCGATGCAGCCTTTAAGCAGACGGTTGAACGGTTCGGCCCAATCGACATCGTCATATCCGGCGCGGCGGGAAACTTTGTTGCGCCGGCTTTAAGTATTTCTTCCAACGGCTTCAAGACGGTCGTAGATATCGATCTGGTTGGAACCTTCCATGTGTTTCGCGCCTGCTATGCCTATCTGCAGCGGCCCGGGGCGTCGCTGATCGCCATTACTGCAGGTCAGGCCACCCACCCGCACCGGGGCCAGGCACATGTCTGCGCAGCCAAGGCCGGAATCAATATGTTGGTCAAGTGTTTGGCGATGGAATGGGGCGCCGATGGCGTGCGGGTCAACGGCATTTCACCCGGGCCTATCGATGGAACGGAAGGCATGGCGCGACTGACGCCAACCCCGGAAAAAACAGCGGCCCTGATTGCCAAGATTCCTTTGGGTCGCTATGGGCGCATTCCAGAGATTGCCGACATGGCGCTCTTCCTCAGCAGCGAGTCTGCGGGCTATATCACCGGAACTATCCTTGATTGCGACGGCGGCGGCCAGCTTCTGAGCACCTCCGGTGAATTGGGCTGAAAGGTCTGAGTCAGATCATGAGGGTTGGCGCCAACCATGCGTTGACCCTGGGTGCCGATTTTCGGTTTGGACGTCACTCGCCTCAAAAGTCTGGTTAGTCAATGACCGCTTATGGTCAGCGGAAATTGAAAGGCTTACGTCGCCTTTGGGGTCGAAAGCGAAAGACGGCCACTGGTCGTTATGGATAGCTATTCATAACGGACACCCGCCGTCGTCTACTGCTGGCCGTTTTCCGACGGGCCAATGGCATCGCTGAAATCCCTGCCAGCGCCTACAATTCGGTTCGCGCATGCACCGCGCGGCATCAGCAAGGTCCGACCCCATGAGCTTCCTCCCCGTCAATTTCGACTCGTCCATCGACCCCACGGCCGATCAAGTGCGCGCATTGCGTGATGCCGGTCCCGACGGCCCGGTGGTGATGCTCAATCTTCTAAAGTTCCGCGTGCAAGCGAACTACCCCGCAGGGTCCCCCCACGCGCCCTGCTCGGGTGCCGAGGCCTACAGCAGATACCAGACAGCCTTCGTGGAAACCGTGGGCGACGTGAGTAGTGCCGAGGTGGTGTGGGAAGGGAAGATCGACAGGACCTTCATTGGCGATCCCAGCCTCGACTGGGACAAGTGCCTGCTGGTCCGCTACCCGAGCCGCCAGCACTTCCTCGCGATGATGGCCAACGCCGCGTATCGCGAGGCGCTCATCCATCGCTACGCAGGCCTCGAGCGCACCATCCTCTTGCAGATGCGGGGTTGACGACTGGGCCTGCGGGAAAGGAGGCGTGGCAGAGCCTGATCCTCGCGTCGGGACAGGTTGCCCCTGGAAGACGCGATCCGCATAGCTTCTGCTGGGACGTAGATCTCGGCTAACAGCTGCGATCCAGAGTTCAGCGCTGGGAAAGTCAGCTTTTCGGCGCCCCATCTGGCCCGGCGGATGTCAGCAATGGGTCGGAAGCGGGCTCAGATGACGCCGAACTGACGAACCGCTAACGCAGCATTCCAGTCATCGAGGCTGCCATGAGGACACACAATTCAAGTGCCCGTGGCCTTTCGCGGATGCTGCGGCGGCGTCATGTTGCATGATGAGGGCGACCGCCAGATTCGCAGTCCTATTCCCATTGGCACCACACTACAAAGGATCTTCCATGCCATCCATTTTTCACCTGGCCTTTCACGTGCACGACCTGGATGCCTCTCGCCACTTCTACGGCACGGTACTGGGCTGCCGCGAGGGCCGCAGCACCGACACCTGGGTTGATTTCGATTTTTTTGGTCACCAGATCTCACTGCACCTGGGCACGCCCTTTGCTACCACCAACACCGGCAAAGTGGGAGAGCACATGGTGCCCATGCCGCACCTGGGTGTGATCTTACAGATGGCGCAATGGCAAGCGCTGGCGGACCGGCTGACCGAAAACAACGTGGCGTTTGTTTTGCCCCCCGGTATACGTTTTGCGGGGCAACCCGGAGAGCAAGCCACCATGTTTTTTTGCGACCCATCGGGCAACCCGATTGAAGTCAAAGGTTTTGCCGATTTGGACACTGTTTTTGCGCACTAAATGGGTCTGCGCAGCCCCCAACTACCGCGCCCTACCCGATAGCCGAGGCGCTCCAAACCGATCTGCCCAGACGCCGAGGCCGGCAATTGCAGCAATCAACACCGCAATCGCCGAGGCCATGACCGCACTGCCGAGTCCCGGCATGTTTTGCAGCCAGGGCAGCGCCAAGTACGTTTTTGTCGCGCCACAAAAAAAAAAGACTCAGCCATTTGGCTAAGTCTTTGATTCAACTGGTGGGAACTGAGAGATTCGAACTCTCGACCTACGGATTAAGAGTTCCAGGGTCTAAATGGACCTTCGGATTTATTGAGCTTAATTATCCTGTACTTAGCTCTATAAACGGGCTATCATGACCTTAACAGTTACCGCCCTATTCAAATCAAATCTTACCCTTAATGCTAGCCTGGTGCTAGCCCGAACAGGAGACCCATTGTGGAGAATCGTTTTCGATTTACCAAGACTTCATTGGCGAGACTCCCCTCCCCTGCTGCGGGTGTCCGTGCAACCTTCTACGACCAGGACGTTAGCAAACTGGCCATACGTGTGACATCAACCGTAACCACAACCTTCTACGTCATCAAACGGGTAGGACCAGACATGGTTTGGTTCAAGCTGGGTAGTTTTCCAGAAATGACAGTTGAGCAGGCACGTTTAGCTGCGGACGTGGCGCTGGGTGGGTTTGCAGGAAGGAAAATCCAGCAGAAGTTCGTCGTAGCATTAAGGGAATGCCTACTGTTTCGGAGTTCTTCATCGAGTATGGCAAGCGCCACGGACAGAAGAAGCGGTCCTGGCGGGACGACCAGCAGCGGTTCCGCGACTACCTCAAAGATCCATTGGGCAGCCGCAAGCTTTCACTTGTCACCAGAGAAATGGTGGGCCGCATCCTTTCGGACATGGAACGTGACGACAAAGCTGGAGCCACCGTTAACAATGTGCGGGCGCTGGCCTCAGCCCTTTTTGGCAAGGCCATCGAATGGGGCTATGTCACTGAAAACCCGGTCCGTGGCATCAAGACCAGAAAGACAGTCAAGAGAGATCGATTTATGCTGGGGCATGAGTTGCCTCGCTTCTTTGCTGCTTTGGCAGATGAACCCAACACGACAATCCGTGACTATCTATTGTTGTCGCTACTCACAGGTGCCCGCCGAGCCAACGTACTCGAAATGCGCTGGGCAGAAGTCGATCTAACTGAGGCCACATGGCGCATACCGCGTACCAAGAACGACGATCCTCAGAACGTCACTCTGAGCCCGGAAGCCGTCATGCTGCTGGAGCAGCGCAAGGTGCTTGCCAGTAAATCGGCATATGTGTTTCCGGGAACTGGCGCAAGTGGTCATTTGGTGGAGCCAAAAAAAGGGTGGAAGCGCATCTTTGACCGTGATGAACTAAACCAACTTGAGTTGCTTATCCAACCGAAAAACCCGAAATCACCTAAGACCAACGTCCGTCTAAATATGTCCGAAGCCGCTCTTGAAAAGCTGTTGATTGAGACGCGGGCACAGGCGGTCAAGCTGGGGATTGATGTTGAGAGCGCGCGAATGGCCAACCTTCGAATTCACGATCTGCGCCGCACACTTGGTAGTTGGCAGGCAAAAACTGGGGCAAGTATGGCCATCATTGGAAAAAGCCTAAACCACAAGAATCAGGCCACAACGGCGATTTATGCTCGGCTTGACCTTGACCCAGTACGGCAGTCCGTCAACACCGCGACAACGGCAATGATGGAAGCGGGCGGCATGAAGGAAAAGGTCGAGGTTGTTCGGTTGCAGACAGTACGAAATTAAACTATTCGCGCTAATTTTTCGCGATCGTCAAAAAATATTGTTTACCCAAAGCAGACAGGTCGAGCACCGCATTTTTTGGGAAGAAATGGAGCGAGATGAGTAAATTGTTCAAATTGAGGCGCTGGGTGACGCTGTCTGATGCTGCTAAGTATTTAGAGGGCGCCTTCACCGAGACTGTTAGCGAAGCGGATATCCTCCAGCTTGCACTTGATGGGCAGTTAAAGCTTTCAGTCAATTTCGTAAATCCAGTCGAAGTTTTGCTCGGTACGTTGACACCTAAGACTGAAATACCCTACGAGACGGTGCTGGGCAAAAATGGCCAACATTTCCGTCGATACATTTCAATGCAGCATCAAGCAGAGGACGGGGAAATTTACCTTTTCGATAAGAATGATCCGATTTACACGCTTCGTGGGGTTTGTGACCTTACATTGGATGACCGTTCTCGACTGAAAATTGAACGTCGCTATCACAGTGCTGTTGGTGGGCCTCTATTAGCTGATATAGAGGAGGATGGAGCAATGCTCCAAGTAGAAGATCAACAACTCTGCAGTTTTGAAATGCAGTTTGAAGAGCCAAATGACCTTGAAAATTTCGGAGGACTCGAAACGCCTGAATTTCTCATAAAAGCAATGGCTGAGAGTGGTTTGAAGTCCGATGAATTGTTGGATTTTTTCCAAAAGCGCCTGCGCCTAATGAGGCGAACTTCTAAGTATTGCTACTTGAAACATATTCCAGATGATTGCTCGTACGTGATACGCCAAAATTCACTAACTGACTTCATTAATTTGGTGAATGGGTCTTTAAACAATGAGAATAAGCCACTATCCACTACCGAGCGGAACACTCTGCTAAAGCTCGTGATCGGAATGGCAGTGAAGGGCTACCGCTATGACCCGGCGGCATCAAAAAACGCAGCAACAAAATAGATAGCTGACGATCTTGCCGGGCTGGGAATCACCATCACCGATGACACGGTGCGCAAGTATTTGAAACAGGCGGCTGATGCCGTATTGCCCGCAAAGCCACGCCAGTCATAGCGGCAAACCGAATTCGGTAATGGCAAACCGAATTCAGTCACAGAACGCTTCGCTTTCCAGAAACTCGCTTTCATTCCTGCAACGCAATCCAGCAAAGCGGGTCTCTATGAAAGCGAATCATGACTCTTCAAACCATCGTTAAAGCCAGCAAGGAGCTGCTCGATGACAAGGCTGCTGCGGCTGTGTTGGACGTTACGCCGGGCACCCTGTCCGTGTGGCGCTCCACTGGTCGCTATGCACTGCCATTCTTGAAAGTCGGTCGCAAGGTGCGCTACCGGCATGCTGATCTGCTGGCTTGGCTGGACAAGCGCACACGCTCTACTGGCGCAACGCAGTGAGGCTTGGCCGTGACCGACACCACCATTGAAAAAGCCCTCGTCGCTTGCAACACCGAAGGCTTTGGTACCGACACTATCAAGGCAGATTCTGCCACCGACGCCCAGTACAGTAAAGCCGTCGCCACTCAGATTGCGGTACTGGCCCTGGTTGGTCATGCTGTGCACCCATTGCGCTGCGGTGACTTCCTGGTGTGCAAGTACGGCTACAGCCACTACGCCCAGGACTTTGATGCACTGCAATCATTCGCCCGCAAATTGGGAGTGAACGAATGAGTGACATCATCAACCAATTCCGCGATGCCATTGCAGCGGCTGGCCTGACTCCACCCGACGAAATCATTGACGACGGCAAGATTCACCGGTTCAGCTCCAACGGCAAACCGCGTGACGAATCCGGCTGGTATGTTCTGCACAGCGATGGTGTGGCGGCTGGTGCGTTTGGTGACTGGCGCGAGGGCTTTACGCAAAACTGGTGCAGCAAGTCCAACACCGAAATGACCCAGGTAGACCGGGAAAGCCACCAGAACCGCGTGCAGGCCATGAAAGCGCAGCGCGACAGCGAGCAGGCGCAACGCAATGAATCAGCGGCCCTGGAGGCTTCCCGCCGGGTCAATGCGGCGACCGTCTGCACCCAGCACCCCTACCTGGATGCCAAGGGTGTGAAACCCTATGGCGTGAAGGTTGAGATGGACGGGACGCTCCTAGTGCCCATGCGCGACGACGGCAAGTTGTGGAATGTGGAGCGCATCAACTTAACAGATTTCAAGGACAAGCGGGGGCTGTCTGGTGGGCGGCGCACTGGTTGCTATCACGCCATCGGCGGCAAGCCCAAGAACAGACTGATCGTTGGATCGGGCTATGCAACTTGCGCCAGCATCCATGAAGCGACGGGTGACGCGGTTGCTGTGGCCTTCAATGATGGAAACCTGGGTGCAGTGGCCGGAACGATGCGCTTCAAGTTTCCTGATCTTCAAATCATCGTGGCGGCAGACGACGACTATCAAAATGCCGTCAACGGTGGTGTCGAGCACGCACGCGCGGCAGCACTGGCCATCGGAGGCTATCTTGCAGTCCCTGACTTCGGAGCCAATAGGCCAGAAAAGGCGACTGATTTCAACGACCTGCACCAGATTGCGGGGCTGGATGCGGTCAAACGCGGTATTGATGCTGCTATACCTTTAATAGCTGTTGACTATACTAATACGCGCGCAAAAGGCAAAAGCGAAACATGGCCAGTTCCAGCGCCACTACCGGATGCGTTGCCGCCCGTAATGGCGTTCAACTACTCACTATTGCCGGATTCAATGCGTCCGTGGGTGGCTGATATGGCAGAACGGATGCAATGTCCACCTGATTTTTTGGCTGCGGGCGTGATGGTGGCTATATCTGGGCTTGTCGGTGCGCGTGTTGTGATCCAGCCCAAGGCGCGGGATAACTGGCTGGTCACCCCAAATTTGTGGGGAGCCATCATAGGCAGGCCTGGGGCCATGAAAAGCCCGGCCTTGAATGAAGTGCTGAAACCACTCAAGCGCATCGAAGCAAAGAAGCGCGAAGCCTATCAAGCTCAATGCGGGGAATGGGAAGTGTCCCAGCGGCTGCGCAAGCTGCAAGATGCGGCCAGTGAAACCAGGGCCAAAGCCACACTCAAGAAGAGCAACGACGTAGAGGCAGCGCGTGAGCTGCTACGGGCAGCGGACCTTGAACCCGAGCCGATCCCTGAGCGCTTGATCGTGAATGACACCACGATTGAAGCCCTGGGCGAAATAATGCGGGTCAATCCGTGGGGGCTGTTGGTAGAACGTGACGAAATTTATGGGCTACTCAAGAGCATGGATCGCGAGGGCAAAGAAGGCGACCGGGCTTTTTACCTGACGGCGTATGACGGTGACAAGTCCTACACCGTGGATAGGATCATGCGCGGCTTGAACTTGCACATTCCCAGGCTGTGCGCGGCAATGATCGGCGGCATTCAGCCGGGCCGGTTGTCAGAGTATGTGCGCGGCGCAATGGCCGGGGGCGGTGCAGACGATGGCCTGATTCAACGGTTTCAAATGGCCGTGTGGCCCGACAGTTCCCCCGAATGGCAGGATGTTGACGAGTGGCCAGACACCCCGGCACGACAGGCCGCGAATGCGGTCTTTGATCGACTGGAGGCATTACCCACACCCGAAGGTGACGCGCCCGTGTGGAGGTTTGATGATGCGGCGCAAGCTCTATTCAGAGAATGGCGCACTGAACTAGAACTGCGCTTGCGCAGCGACACCCTGCACCCCGTGATGGAAGCGCACTTGTCAAAAAACCGCAAAACGATTCCGGCACTGGCGCTGCTATTTGCCCTGATCGACACGCCCGAGGCGGGGCAGGTGTGCGAGCCTGAGCTGATTCGGGCGCTGGGCTGGGCCGAATATCTGGAAACCCATGCCACGCGCATCTATGCCGCTGGCATCAAGCCGGAGATTGAGGGCGCGGCGTTGCTACTCAAGCGCATCAGGGCCGGTGCAATGGTTGACAAGGACGGTGTGATCGCAAAAACCTTCACAACGCGGGACGTTTACCGCAAGGGTTGGCAGGGGCTCGGCGATGTGGACGCGGTGCGCGGTGCGGCTGATATGTTGGTCGAGTATGACTGGTTGCGCCGTGAGCTGGTTCCCGGCAGTGCAGCGGGTGGCAGACCGTCGGAGCAGTACCGCATCAATCCGGCGGTGCTGGGCGGGGGTAAAGCATGAGCTGGCGCGACAAGGTGCAGGCCATGCGAGAGGGCGCAAATTCTGAAATAGTGCCCACCCCCGTACCGCCAAAACTACCAAAACCGGGTTTTGTCGGTTCTGTCAGTACCCTACCCCTGCAAATTTCAGAAAAAAAGGAAGCGGCGAACGATTCACCACCCTTGCAGGCCGCACACCTGGAGCCTGATATTGAGCCCGACCGCTGGTGCTATCCGCACAGCACCGCCATGAACACGGTGGAGATCGACATCTTTACGGCGCGGCTGTCACGGTTCACCGGCAAGGGCTTATCCATTGCCGGCGGCGAAGGTTTGGCCGACAAGCTGGTCAGCCGCGATCGTGAGCAGGACGACCGGCATTCGTGTTTTGAATGCGCCCATCTTGCAGGCGCTGGTGGCTGGCGATGCGGCAACTGGCAGGCCGCCGGCGTCGCTATTCAGTCGCGTGATGCGCAACTGCCTGCCGATCTGGTGGTGCAGCTACAGCGATGCGACGGATTCACTGCCCAACTTGTCTCAACACCAAAAGGACCTAGCGATGACCATGACCACCACTGACAAAACCGACGAAACCAACCAAATGACCTCCCTCAGCCCACAACCTTATGAGGTCGTCCGCTTCAACGCCCTCAAGCACGGCATCCTGAGCCGCTACACAGTGCTCAGCCACGAAAACCATGCGGACTACGAAAGCCTGGTCAATTCGCTGATGGACGAACACCTACCTGCCGGTGCCACCGAACAGCATTTGATTGAAGAACTGGCCAGCGTAATCTGGCGCAAGCGCCGCGTGCTGCAAGCCGAGGGTGCCACCATCAATAAGGGATTGAAAGAATCCGCCCGCAGTGCCAAAACCGTCATTCCTGCGGCGGCACCGTTCGAGATGGGCTTGTCAGGCGAGAACACCGACATTCGCGATCTGATGGACTTGAAACCGGCGGACGTGGCAGAAAGCCAGCAGTCTGCGCGGCACGACATTGATGCCACCAACAAGGCCAGCGCCATCCTGCGCAAGGGTGGCGGTCGGGCTTATGAAAAAGCCTTACGCGCCCTGCTACCCGAAGCCCGCGAGTGGTGGCAAAACTATGTGAATGACGAGGAATACACCGCCGACGCCAGTGGATTGACTGCATTCATCAACGAGCGCATCACGCCGTTTGCTTACCAACTAGAAAAAGAAGCCCGCCACCACGACGCCATCGTGAACCAAACCATTGGCGAAGGGCTGCAAGCCTACCGGCTTGAGAAGCTTTCCCGCTACGAAACACACCTGGACCGAAAATTTGAGCGCACTTTGGCCATGTTGATCAAGCTAAAAGACCTCCGTGCTGTCAAAACAGGCTGAATCGGCGTCAAAAGCCACCCGAAATTAGCAACCTTTGATGTACGCCAAAAACAGGCATAAACCCAGCATTCATGCGGGTTAGCGGCCAATTCACCCGATTAACTGCGACAAGGCCATGCTGAATTTGCCAAATGATTTCGATAGAAACCAAGGAGAACAAAAATGGGCGGACGTGGAAGCGGCAGGCAAGCCGCCTATTGCGGCAAGGACGTGACCCAGGAATCCACGCCGCTAGACGTTCGTAAGCTGGCACGTTCCGGCCTGCTGGTGCCCGGACGCAGTTTTAGTTGGCAGTGGACGGTGGGCGACCGTCAAGTCGCTGGCATCACCATTCGCGTCGCTGCTCAGGCCGTGCAATTCTGTTACCAGAAGCGAAGCACCGGCGAATCCATTGATCAGTGGGTTCACCTGCAAAGTACGCCCTGCCAGTTGGGTGGTGCACGGCAGTGGTTTACCTGCCCAAGCTGCGGCAAGCGGGTGGCGGTGCTCTATGGGCCGGGCAAATACTTTGCCTGCCGACGCTGCTGTGGGCTGGGCTATGCCAGCCAGAAGGAGGGCTTGGGTGACCGTTCCAGTCGTCAGGCTGACAAGATTCGCAACCGGCTTGGTTGGCAGGCGGGCATCTTGAATGGTGAAGGCGGTAGGCCGAAAGGAATGCACTGGGCAACCTACCGGCGGCTAAAAGCAGAATATGACCGGCTGGTGCAGATCAGCTTTCATGACATTGGGCTCAAGTTAGGGTTTCTGGACAAGCTACTGGATCGGTGAATCTGTTTCGCAAAAATGCACACAGTGCCCAACGGACGCGCCCAAAGGGCTGCGCAAACGGCAACCGGACCTGTGCGTGATCGGCCGTTACACCCATGGAATGCCGGTTCCTGTCAGCCGCGCATCGTTCGATAGCCTTCTTGGGCTTCGGTCTCTGCGCGAACGAGCCACTCAGAGAATTTTTCGGCAGATGCGCGCGAATGGAAGAGTACGAACATCGTCTTCTCCTGAATTCTCACAATCATTGGCAGTGGCAAGGGTTTGTGATTGATGCGTTGCAGCCAATCGTCGCCCATGGGGCGCGGCATATAGAAGTTGAAGTTCTGCTTCTCGTATCCGATGTAGTAAACATAGGTACGGAAGTCGTATGACTCGACTTCTGCGCTGGCGACTACAACGTGCATTTAATTTAATTTCCCAAGAGGCAGGATACGGGCAGAAGCGTGCAAGAGCGATCAGTCCTAACGCGACAGAGATGCTGGCAAGGTTCATGCGGTGGGCCCACCATACCTCTCGGAAAGTGTCAGGCCTGGTCCGTACTTGAGCAGTACTTGCTTCCTCCAGAAAAAGATGAAATCGGAGGCGCTTTCCCGAACATGACGCTCAAACCACTCAGGTTCATTGAACTGGTCATAGTCCATGTCGTATTCTTTGCACTTCTCGAAAAAGAACTCGGCCAGTTCTTTAGCACAGTCATCCATACTGTCCTTGTCGCCGAATACGGCGTTGAAATACCAATCCTCTGATAGCTCATCTTCGATCTGGATGTCCCAGTTATGAAGGTCCGAAATTATGTTGTCCGGCTTACAAAGGCGGAGTCGATCCTTCAATGCAGAAAGTGCATCTTCGTTTAGAAGCGAGGGTGGATACGGTGTTGGAATCGACAATGGTCGATTAGCCGCCTGGGACATCATTAAGAAGCCTGTTAATTGGCATTCGTTGGCCGCAATCACCTCAGCCATGTTGAGATACGTGCTGAACGGCCCTTGGACTGGCTCGTCAAGATCGTTGTTGGCTGATTCCATAGGTTATTCCCCATATATTGGGATGACCAATCCTACCGGAAACTGGACAGTCTCCCCATATGTCGGGAACCGCTCCAATCAGTCCACACGAAGCCTTTTGGGCAGGTGCTGCGCAAGCATCGGCTTGCAGCAGGGTTTAGCCAGGAGCAATTGGGGCTGGAGTCGGGGGTGCAGCGCAATTTCATCTCCCTTATTGAAACCGGCCAGAATAAGCCCACTATCACTACGATCTTCAAGTTGGCAAGTGCACTCAACCTGAAACCGTCGAAATTGCTGGCAGAGACAGAGAAACTGACGGGCTGAAGAAGTTGACGTAAAGCTGATGGAGTGACGGGCCATGTAGGGTTTAATCAAGTATGACTCCCACCGATGCCCAAACTCCTCACGAGCAGGTTGGCCTGCAATTCATTGTCAACAATGCTTTCGAGGGCTTTTCCAACACCATTCTGTCGACTCGCACCAAAGTGCTGCTGATTGGTGGCTATATTGACCAGGCGAGCGCAATGAAAGCATACATTGCGAGAGCTCGACCCACTATGGATCGTCGAAGGAAGCTCAGCGCTGAAGATACGGCCTATGTTGAGGGGGTGGAGCAGTATGCGTGCTCCGCGCAACAATATATAGATTGGGTGAGAGTAGAGGGTGGGCAACCTATTTGGCACGAGGCACTCGCCTCGTACTGCACAGCATTTGAGAACTGCCTAAAGGCAATCGCCGTGGCGTTTCTACTGGCTCAAACCTCATCGAAACCAAATCTCAAGGTGCAGGTGAAAGTCCCCAGTAAAGAGTTGACGGTCGCTCGAAGGCAAATTGCCCAACAGTGGAGTCAGACCGACGGTGACTTGCCAAGAGTTCAACAGTTCTTTCAATCTCATATTCTGAGCATGAAAGTAGCGAATCAATTCCAATTTGAATTTGAGATCCCAGAGTTGACCTGGGATTTGTGCTCTTCAGCCTTCAAGGTACGGAATGCAATTGTTCACAACATGGGATATATGCCGTACACCGTGAGCCTAGGGAATTTGGACTTGCATGCAGCATGGCCTATTGAGCTGACGCAGCGTGCAATTGCTGACGTAGCTACAGCGTTTTCGGAGGTTTTGGCTCCTTTCGACCCGAAAGGTATTTTTCGCTTGATCTAGGGTCGAAGCTAATGTTTTAGGGGTGATACTTGCGCCGGTACAAGGAAATATGCACCCATGGCCCTCAAAAAATCCGAACTCTATTCATCCCTCTGGAAATCTTGTGACGAGCTGCGCGGCGGCATGGACGCCAGCCAGTACAAAGACTATGTGCTGGTGCTGCTCTTTGTAAAATACGTGAGCGACAAATACGCGGGCAACCCCAATGCGCTGATCGACGTGCCCGCTGGCGGCAGCTTTGCCGACATGGTGGCACTCAAGAACGACAAGGAAATTGGCGACAAGATCAACAAGCTGGTGGGCCGCCTGGCCGATGCCAATGACACCCTCAAGGGTGCCATCAACGTGGCCGACTTCAACGACGAAGAAAAGCTGGGCAAGGGCAAAGAAATGGTGGACCGGCTCACCAAGCTGGTCGGCATTTTTGAGGGGCTGGACTTTGGCCGCAACCGGGCCGAGGGCGACGACCTGCTGGGCGATGCCTATGAGTACCTCATGCGCCACTTTGCCACCGAGAGCGGCAAGAGCAAAGGCCAGTTCTACACCCCGGCCGAAGTCTCGCGCGTGATGGCGCAGGTGATCGAGCTGGGCCGCGCCACCGATGCGCGCCAAAGCATTTTTGACCCGACATGTGGATCGGGTTCGCTCTTGCTCAAGGCCCATGACGAAGCCAAAAGCCGCACCGGGCTGGACCTGGCCCTGTACGGCCAGGAAATGGATAACGCCACCGCAGCCCTGAGCCGCATGAACATGGTGCTGCACGATTGCCCCACCGCCGAAATCTGGCGCGACAACACCCTGGCCAACCCGCACTTTCTACACGCCACCGACAAAACCGCGCTGCAAACCTTTGACTACGTGGTGGCCAACCCGCCATTCAGCACCAAAGCCTGGAGCAATGGGTTCGATCCGCTCAACGACCTGTTTGGCCGCTTTGAATATGGCGTTCCGCCTGACAAAAATGGCGACTTTGCGTTTTTGCTGCACATCCTCAAAACCCTCAAGAGCACCGGCAAGGGCGCAGTCATCTTGCCGCACGGCGTGCTGTTTCGCGGCGGGGCCGAGGGCAGCATCCGTGCCAACATCGTGCGCCGGGGCTTCATCAAGGGCATCATCGGCCTGCCAGCCAACCTGTTCTATGGCACCGGCATACCGGCCTGCATCATCGTGCTGGACAAAGAAGGCGCTGCCGGGCGCACCATGGCTAAAGATGGGCGGGGCGGCATCTTCATGGTGGACGCCAGCAAAGGCTTCATCAAAGACGGCAACAAGAACCGCCTGCGCGAGCAAGACCTGCACCGCATCGTGGACACCTTCACCCGGCAAGACCGCAGCAACCCCAAATACGCACGCCTGGTGCCGCTGGCCGAGATTGAGGCCAACGATTTCAACCTCAACCTGCCCCGCTACATCGACAGCGCCCAGCCCGAAGACCTGCAAGACATCACCGCCCACCTGCGCGGCGGCATCCCCAATGCCGACATCGACGGCCTGGCCGCCTACTGGCAGGTGCTGCCCACCGTGCGGCAACACATCTTTGCAGCAGCTGACCGCCCCGGTTACAGCCAGCCCACCGTGCCCGGCAGCCAAGTCAAGGCGGCCATCTTTGCCCACCCCGAGTTCACAGCGTTCAACCAGACCGTGACCGCCCTGTATGCCACCTGGGTGGCCGCCAACACCCCGCTGCTCACCGGCCTGCGCCAGGGCGACCGGCCCAAGGCGCTGATTGAAGCGCTGGCCGAAAACCTGCTGGAAACCTTTCGCAGCGGCGCAGCCGTGGCCTCGCTGATCGACCCCTATGGCGTGTACCAGCACCTGATGGACTACTGGGCCGAGGTGATGCAAGACGACGCATGGATGATTGCCAGCGACGGCTGGCAGGCGCTGCAAGGCGGCAAGCCCCACGCGCCCCCTAATTCAGACCTGATCCCCGCCACCCTCATCGTCAATCGCTACTTTGCCCAAGACCAAGCGGCCATCGCCCAGCGAGAGGCTGCGCGCGACGCCATCACCCGCCAGATGGAAGAGCTGGACGAAGAACATGGTGGGGAGGGCGGCCTGCTGGAAGACGCCAAAAACGACAAAGGCAAGCTCACCAAAGTCAGCGCCAAGGCACGCCTGGCCGACATCAAGCGCGACAAAGACGCGGCAGACGAGCGCAAGCTGCTGGAAGGCTACCTGCTGCTGACCGAGCAAGAAACCACTGCCAGCAAGGCCGTGAAAGACGCCACCAAAGCGCTGGATGCCAAAGTAGCTGCCCAATACGCCCGGCTCACGCTGCCAGACATTCAAACGCTGGTGGTGCACGACAAATGGCTGGCCGCCTTGGCCGCCCGCGTGCAGGGCGAGCTGGACCGCGTGTCGCAAGCCCTCACAGGCCGCATCCGCGAACTGACCGACCGCTACGCCACCCCCTTGCCCCAGCTCACCATCGACGTGGCGGCGTTGTCTGCCAAGGTGGAAGAGCACCTCAAACGCATGGGGGCTACATGGAACTGAGGCGGTTTGATGCGGGTGATACTATTGTTTTAGTAGCTGCTTGCGCACGTTCTACGAGGGCTGGAGGCCGATTTGACATAAATCTCTGGCGTGGGCAGTGTTTGGGCGCGTTGCGGACGGTTGCGCCACGGGCGGGTGCCGTATGAACGCGGGTGTGTGGGCGGGGTACAAGCAGACGGACGTGGGGGTGATTCCGGAGGATTGGGGTGTTGCCCCAATGGGTGAACTGGCCTCAATTGAGCGCGGCAAGTTCAGTGCCAGACCCCGTAACGACCCAAGACTATATGGGGGAAATATTCCGTTCATTCAGACGGGTGACGTGGCTCGCTCGAATGGCTCAATCACGACTTTTACGCAATCGCTGAATAGCGAGGGCCTCAAAGTGAGTCGGCTCTTTCCGATCGAAACTCTGTTCTTCACGATTGCGGCCAATATCGGCGACGTTGGGATTGCTCAATTTGAAGCTGCTTGTCCCGATAGCTTGGTTGCGATTGCGCCATATTCGCAAACTGATAAGTTTTGGCTTCTGTACGAATTGTCCAGCCGCAAAACAGACTTTGAAAACTTGGCATCACCAGGCGCACAGCTGAACATCAATCTGGAGAAATTGCGACCGTACCTACTCCCAGCACCACCTCTCCCCGAACAACGCGCCATCGCAACCGCGTTGAGCGATGTGGATGCGCTGCTGAGCGGGCTGGACAGCCTCATCGTCAAGAAGCAAAACCTCAAACAGGCCGCCATGCAGCAACTCCTCACCGGCCAAACCCGCCTGCCCGGGTTCAGTGGGGAGTGGGAGGTGAAGACCATGAAATCGCTGGGGCAGACCTACGGCGGACTGACAGGCAAAACAAAAGAAGACTTTGGGCACGGTTCGTCGAAGTACATCCCGTTCATGAACGTCATGAAAGACACGGTGATCGATCCAGACTGGCTTGAGACCGTGGACGTCGCACCGAGCGAAGCCCAAAACTTGGCAAAGAAGGGTGACTTGTTCTTCAACGGCTCATCCGAAACACCAGAGGAAGTTGGTTTCTGTTCTGTGCTTCGTGGAAATACCCGGCTTGTATCTGAACAGCTTCAGCTTCGGGTTTAGATTCAATTCGGAAGCAAAAGTTAACGGTTTGTACTTTGCCTATTGGTTCCGTTGTGCGGATGGGCGCACGGTCATGTCAGTCCTGGCCCAAGGCGCGACCCGCTACAACATTGCCAAGAGTGCTTTCATGCGACTTTCCATTCCGCAGCCAACTCAAGAAGAGCAAACCGCCATCGCCACCGTCCTCTCCGACATGGACACCGAACTCGCCGCCCTGCAAGCCCGCCGCGACAAGACCCGTGCGCTCAAGCAGGGGATGATGCAAGAGCTGCTGACCGGCAGAATCCGTTTGGTATGAACCGCTACGCCGTCCACAGTGCCGAGGGGGAATTTGAGCCGGGTTCCGACGGGCTGGTACTGCGCAATCTGTTGGGCATCACCTCAGCGCAGGAGATGGACGAGGTGGAGCTTGGGCTGCTGGCCCAGCTATATGAAGAGGTGTTGGTAACCCATCTGCCCGACCATGTGCTGACGGTGGCAGACATCAAGACATGGCACCGCCGCTGGCTGGGCCATGTGTACACATGGGCCGGGCAGGAGCGTTCGGTCAACATGGGCAAGGGTGGTTTTGCGTTTGCGGCGTCAGGCCAGATTCCTCGGCTGCTGGCCACGTTTGAGCAGGATTGCCTGAGCCGCTGGACGCCCTGCGACGGTCTGAGCCTAGAGGCGCTGGTGGAGGCGATTGCCGTGAGCCATGTCGAGCTGATTTTGATCCACCCCTTCCGCGAGGGCAATGGCCGCCTTGCGCGCCTATTGGCCGACGTGATGGCGGTACAAGCCGGGCGTGAGCCACTGGATTACACCGCGTGGGAAACGCACAAGGCGCAATACATAGCGGCCATTCACCAAGGCGTCAGTATGGATTGGGAACCCATGAAACATTGGGTTCGTGTGGCCATGGGGCTGGCCGACAACGGCCTTACGCCGCCAGCTTGAGATGGGCAAAGCGATGTTTGGCGGACTCTTTGAGCTTTTGCTCCAGCTGCTGGATGCTCTGGCCGGTTTCCACCGCCGTCGAGCTGGCCACAGCACGACGCAGCGCAGCCAAGCTGGGCTGTTTGCGGTTGTTCTGGGTGGGCTTAATCATGGCGGTGGTGGTGTTGATTTGTCGGTCTCCATTTTAACGAAAATAAGCACATAACACCAATGTCATCAGGGAACGCACAGCCATGAGTACCGTCGATCAAATCGAAAAGCAAACGCTGCTGCTTACCGGAAGGACTAGGCTGGTATGAATGCTGTGGCGACGCTGTCGCAAGGACGCTATTTGTTGCTTGTCGACATTTTG